>NZ_CALFHZ010000019.1 GCF_937876535.1 uncultured Thiothrix sp. | reverse complement strand
TCTTTGTCTGTGTCGAGTTCGCAGCCGGTCGCATCAACGGTTTTGCCCGCTTCAGTGGTTGGGCATTTATCGGCACTATCGACGACGCCATCTTTGTCTGTGTCGAGTTCGCAGCCGGTCGCATCAACGGTTTTGCCCGCTTCAGTGGTTGGGCATTTATCGGCACTATCGACAACGCCATCTTTGTCCGTGTCGAGTTCGCAGCCAGTCGCATCCACGGTTTTGCCCGCTTCAGTGGTAGGGCATTTATCCGCGCTATCGACTACACCGTCTTTGTCGGTGTCGAGTTCACAGCCGGTCGCATCAACGGTTTTGCCCGCTTCAGTGGTAGGGCATTTATCCGCACTATCCGCAACACCATCTTTATCCGCATCAGGTTCACAACCGTTAGCTTCAACTTTGATCCCGGCTGGTGTGTTCGCGCATTGATCCGCACTATCGACGACGCCATCTTTGTCGGTATCCAGTTCACAGCCAGTCGCATCCACCGTTTTGCCAGGCTCAGTGGTTGGGCATTTGTCTGCACTATCGACGACACCATCTTTGTCGGTATCCAGTTCACAACCCGTGGCATCAACTTTCGTACCTGCTGGCGTTGTAGCGCATTTGTCGGCACTATCCGTGACACCATCTTTGTCCGCATCAGGTTCACAGCCGGTTGCCGCATCTACTGCTGTCCCTGCGGGAGTATCAGCACATTGGTCTAGACTATCGACCACACCATCTTTGTCGGTATCGATCTCACAACCAGTCGCATCAACCGTTTTGCCCGCTTCAGTCGTTGGGCATTTATCTGCACTATCCACCACACCGTCTTTATCGGTATCAACTTCGCAACCGGTAGCATCGACAGTTTTACCCGTTTCGGTTGTCGGACATTTGTCAGCGCTATCAACTACACCATCTTTATCTGTATCGGGTTCGCAGCCAGTGGCATCCACGACTGTACCTGTTGGGGTGCTTGCACATTGGTCAGTGCTATCGACTACACCATCTTTGTCGGTGTCGATTTCACAGCCTGTCGCATCGACAGTCTTGCCTGCTTCCGTCGTTGGGCATTTATCTGCGCTATCCACGACACCGTCCTTGTCGGTGTCTATCTCACAGCCAGTCGCATCCACGGTTTTACCAGCTTCAGTGGTCGGACATTTATCTGCGCTATCCACGACACCGTCTTTGTCGGTATCGACCTCACAACCGGTTTCGTCAACTTTGGTACCAGCAGGGGTGTTTGCACATTTGTCAGCGCTATCGACGATGCCATCTTTATCAGTATCCAGTTCGCAGCCAGTCGCATCCACGGTTCTACCAGCTTCAGTGGTCGGACATTTATCTGCGCTATCCACGACACCATCTTTATCAGTATCAGGTTCACAACCTGTTTCATCAACTTTAGTACCAGCAGGTGTGTTTGCACATTTATCCGCACTGTCTTTGATACCATCTTTATCCGCATCGGGTTCGCAGCCGGTAGCATCAACAACGCTATCGTTTTTACTATCTGGGCATTGATCAAGGCTATCTTTAATACCGTCTTTATCTGAGTCTAATTCACAGCCTGTAAAATCGACTTTGATACCCGCTGCGGTGTCTTGGCAAAGGTCAGTTTGGTCTAAAACACCATCTCCGTCAGAATCTTTTTTCGCTGCTTCTAAAGCCCCAGCTAATTGTTGTTTTTCTGTTTCTAAAGAGCTGTAGTTGGTATTTAATAAACTGAGCTGCTTAGCAATTTCAGGAATCGTTGCAACCTGTTGATTTAACGCACTGACTTGCTGCTCCATGTTTTGGCTATTGGCTTTACAAGTGTCAAGTTCAGCTACTTGGGTTTGGCTGGCTTGCAGTTGAGTGCTTAGCTCGGCCTGTTTGGCATTTGCAGCTTCCACTTGGCTAGTAAGCTCTGCTTGTTTAGCAGTAGAAGCATCCAACTGTGTAATCAATTCTGCTTGTTTGCTATTTGCAGCCTCTAATTGCGCGGTTAATTCAAGCTGTTTGGCATTTGCAGTTTCGACTTGACTAGCTAATTCAGCTTGCTTGGCATTCGCTGCTTGTAATTGGTTGGTGAAATCGGTTTGCTGGGTATTAGCTGCTTCAACTTGGCTCAATAACTCCGCTTGCTTAGCATTTGCCGCTTCAGCTTGAGCGGTGAGTTCGGCTTGTTTGGCATTGGCTGCTTCGATCTGAGCAGTAAGTTCGGCTTGTTTGGTGTTGGCTGCTTCTAATTGCTGAGTTAGTTGAGTTTCAATGTCTTTGCTGGCATTCAGCTTGTCTTCTAAGAGTGCACGATCTTCTTCTTTGTCCATGAGCTGAAAGCGCATATTGTCGAGTGCTTCAGAACGGTCAACGAGCTTTTGTTTGAGTTCTTCTTGTTGCGCTTTGGCTTCGGTTAGCTTTTGTTCTAGTTCTGGATCAGCTTGGGGTGGCTGTTCCAATAAGCCTTGTGGCATTACGGCTTGATCCATTGGATAAGGCGTTGGCATAGCTGGCATTGGCTGCATAGCTTGTCCAGGAATCGCACCAACTAACATGGGTGGAGCTAACATCAGTGAGCTTGGAATGCAGTACATATTATTTGCTGGTACAAAACCTGCATTCGGTACTGTGGAGACATCACCGCTATACATACCGATGGCATTCGCATCAAAGGTCTGTGGATATAGCTCGCCAGATTGGGGTAAACCTGTGGCATTGTTATAAAGACTAGGAGCAGGTGCGCTAATTACACTGGGATTGGAACTATTATAAACAGTCGGTTCGGTGCTAGGTGGGGCAGCTGTTTGCGTTTCCGCAAGCACATTCGCCGATATCAGGGTTGTTAGGATCAAACCCGTCGGTAATTTCTGCATGCTATAGTCCTCAGTTCCAAGTTAATTGTATTTAAGCGAAGTGCTAAGTTTAAACCTCACTTACCGCCTAAAGATAGATCACGTCGTGCGGCAGAAATCGTAATGGTGAAACCTGCTATCACATCTAAAAATGACATTGCCGCTAAAATTAAAAATACTGAATTCCCACCCCAGGGATAGATCAACCATCCTACTAAATAGCCAATCAGCACGAAAGTGGATAAAAGATGGTCAAATATAGTGACTTCTGAGGTACGAGTCGATTTAAACAGTTCAATATAAAGGGTAAGTATCCCAGATAGTACTAAAACATCTCCCCAAGTAGGTTTCCATAAGTTTTTAGAGGGTAGACGTAAAGTGAACAGTACATCGTTCAAGTGCCAAGGAAAAAAATTAATTTTGACACAAAACCAATAAATCAGCAGCAAAACTCCAAACAGAGGGATGAATTGCAGTGTACGAATCATAAACTCGTTTCCTTTGGGGTTGTTAGACAAGGAGTTCGTTTTAGAACTCCTTAACTACCGACTTTATGCGGTAGAAACGCCTCTCAGTGGTCAGTTAGATCTTGCTTGGCAAGCCCAAGCATCTTTAATGCTAGCATTATAGAGTATCGAGTCTATACCGTCAGGCAGAGTGATGGACTGTTTGGCAAGCTGTATGTGCTTTTTTAGGTTTTTATTGACGTTTGTCGGCTGAATATGAGGGCTTACAGCAAGCTAGCATATATTTACCCTGTAACAGTTCTAGGTTCTAGACGCCAAGAAATAATAATAACAAGAGAGAGTGGCTATGAATTATATCAAGGGGGCGGGGGCTTCCCTCCAATGGCTTTTACTTCCGGTCTTATTTTCCTCTGCAACCGTGCTTGCATCCGATCAAGGTCTTATGTTCAATGAAGAGGATCCTTGTGCACAATGTCCGGTCTTAAATGAAGCTCCAGCACCCGTTGCTGCGAGTCCTTATACTGGTGGTGCTAGCATGGAGGGCGCTGCGGCTGCGCAAGCGAATGCACTCTCTCAACAAAGTGATGGTTTTCTTGAGGATGCTCAAGAAACGAATAGTGGCACAGTTAGCTATGTGGGCGGACAAACGCGCATTGGGGTTGGCTTAGATACGGAATTTAAAGGTCGTGCGGATATTAGCCATACCTTTGTAGATACACCCAATAGTGCTACCAGTGGACAAGCATGGGTTGGTATTAATCCGGGGGCGAAAAAAGCTAAAACTGCTGCTGAAAAAGATGAAGAAGTTCTTACTGGAGCAGGCGTTAAACTCAATCATAATTGGGTAAGTACCGATGCTAATGGTCAGCCAATTACTGTGAATAAAGTCTTTGGTGCTTATGATCAGAATGAACTGAAAGATAAAAAAGTCAGCGTTGGTTATGGCCAAGAAACTGAGGATATGTTCTGGTCAGGGCATCTCAGTAAGGGTTTATCAGATAGGCGTGAGTCTGGTAAAACTGCTGATGGCCAAGTCATCTATGAAAAAGCGTATGACTATGGAGTCGGTGGGCGAGTCGGAACCTTTGTCGATGAGCAGTTGATGCGCGTTCAAGGTGGTCTCGACTATGAATGGGGTAAGGAAAAGGCTCAAGGTGAAAAGACAGCTTCACAATTAACAGTCTCTGGCGGTTTGGAGAAGTTCTTTTTTGATTCACCCCATAGCGTGGGTGCGAATGTGGAAGTTGTTAAAGAACAAGGCGGCTATGTAAATGATGAGCATAAAGCCGATGTGCGTGGCAATGTGAGCTACCGTTATGACTTTGGGGGCGAGGGCATCTATCAAGCAGATCAAAAGTACAAACGGGTTCGTGTAGAAATTCCGGGCAAAACGATTGTTACTAAGAAAGCACCTAAGGTTGAACGTAAACTCGTTAAGCATACGATGGAGTTGGAGTCCGATACGTTCTTCGAAGTTGATAAATATAATTTGACTCCCGAAGCACAGCAACGCTTGTCCTCGGTCATGGCGCGGATTCGTGATTCAGGTCATGAGGGCAATATTCGTATTACAGGCAATACTTGTGATAAAGGTTCTACGGAGCACAATCAGATTCTTTCAGAGAATCGTGCGAATGCAGTCCGTAATTTCATGATTAGAAATGGTTTTGCTGAGCAAGAGTTGTTAGCGCGTGGTTTAGGTGAAACTCAACCAAAGTATCCCAATAAACCCGACACTGCCCACAAAAACCGGCGTGTTGATATTGAATACGTAACCTATGAGACTAAATATCAAGATCAAACTGTCCAACAAGGTCAAGAGGTACGTACACAAACAGAACCACAAGTAGTTTGGCGCAAAGAGCTGATTCAGTCCGCACCGACTTGGGTGGGTCAAGCACTACATAATAATATTCAATATAAGCAAACTATTGATACTTATCGCACCTTAGGTGCAGCAGGTGATACAGGCAATAGTAGTGCCAATGTGGTGCCAATTGCCAATGACGATACGGCTACTACGGTTGCTGATTCTAAAGTTATTATTGATGTCTTAGCGAATGATACTGATGCGAATAATGATACCCTGACGATCAGCAACTTTGATGACACTAGTACGGAAGGCGGTAGTGTTAGTTTAGTGGATGGCAAATTATCTTATATTCCAAAAGCAGGCTTCACTGGGACTGATACCTTTAACTACACCGTGTCGGATGGGCGCAATGGTACTGCAACCGCAACGGTTGCTATTACGGTAAATACCAATGGTACAGGAGAAAATCAAAATCCGATTGCAGCCACTGATTTTGTCACGGTCGCAGTCGGCGGTACCGTAGTTATCGATTCCTTAGCGAATGATACCGATGCAAATGGAGATACTTTAAGTATTACCAGTTTTGATGCAACTAGCGTTAAGGGCGGAACTATTAGTTTAGTAGATGGCAAGTTATCTTATACAGCACCTACAGGCTATAATGGGGTTGATACCTTCAACTACATTATTTCTGATGGTCATGGTGGTACAGCAACGGGTGCAGTGGCTCTGACAGTGGGATCTACTACTAATTTGCCCTTAAAACCCGATGATGATAGTTATAAAGTTACGGCTGCTGATTTGGATAGTAATGGTGAAGCTAGCTTAGATATTTTGAATGGTGATGAATATTCTACGTTTGTGTCTATTCGTATCCAAAGCTTACCTAGTTACGGAACTATTAGTTCATTAGGCACAGATAATACCTTGCCTGCATCCACTCTTAAGTATAAACCTAATGCTGTAGGTACTGGGCAGACAGATACCTTCACTTATGTATTAGTGGATAATGATGGTAATGTTAGTGATCCAGCGACTGTCACCATTACCTTAGCTGACTCAGGTAGCAGTAGTACTTTTGATGCAATAGATGATGGTGCAGGTGCTAAAGATACGATCTATAACTTTACTAGCGCTGATTTTGCATCCGCTAATATTAAATCACGTACTTTAACCGTGTTAGATAACGATATTGGTAGTAATCTGCAAATTGTAGGCGTCAGCACACCACAGTACGGTACTGCGACCATTAGTACCGATGGCTTGTCGATTCTTTATACACCACGGCATGGTTATTGTAATGATCATAGCTTTACTTACACCGTGCGTGATGCGTCTGGCAAGGAAGATACCGCGACTGTCTATATCAATATTGATTAAGCGGTCGTCGACTTCATAATCCTCAATCTAACAGGGCAATGACTTTTCGTTATTGCCCGTTCTTATTTTCTATCGATTCACGCTAAACTAAGTCGGGTTTAGAACTTAGTGCAACTAAATACCCTAAGTTTAAGTCTGACCCACTGATTAGTAGCTAGGAATAACTAAGTGATTGGGACACAAAGCGCTCCAGTAAAGCAGCGCCCAAGACGTTGGGTGAAATGGGGAATTGAACTAGCCATTGTGCTTGCACTGATTTTTGGTGTGCGAGCTTGGCAGCAACGTACTTTAATCGTGGGCGAAGCGCCAATTTTCAATGAAATTGATCTAAAGGGACAAGAAATCTCGTTAGCCGCCTATCGAGGTAAACCACTGCTGCTGCATTTTTGGGCCTCATGGTGTCCAATTTGTGAGGTGGAGCAGGGTAGTATTAATAAGGTGATTGAGGCGGGTTGGCCGATGGTAACAGTGGCTTATTCTTCAGGTGAAGCTGAAGAGGTTAAGCGTTATATGGAGCGGAAGGGCATCAATAATTGGATCACGATTGTTGATAATGATGGCGAGCTGGCTCGCCAGTATGGAGTGGTTGGAGTTCCTACAAGCTATGTACTGGATCGTCAAGGTTCAATTAGCTTTCGCGAGGTGGGTGCGAGTACCAGTTGGGGCTTACGCTTACGTCTATGGTTTGCCGAAAAGTTTAACTAAAAACCTGCCCACAAGCGCATTAGCATGACGACACCAAATAAGCTCACGATCAAGCCTGCTACTAAACGTATAACAGGTTTACGGGTGAATTGATTCAATCGACTAGCGGCTACACCCATCAATAATAGATTTGGCAAAGTGCCCATTCCGAAAGCTAACATGAGTAATAAGCCATTGAGAGCGCTACCTGCAGATAAGCTCCAAATCAAAATGGTGTACACCAAACCACAAGGTAGCCATCCCCAAATCATGCCGAAAGGTAAAGCTTGCCAAGGCGTTTGAATTGGGATGAAGCGGCGACTGAGGGGTTCTAATTTGCGCCAAAAAACGGTACCAACTCTTTCAAGTTGAGCGATACCACGCCAAATATTAGCTAAATAAAGCCCTAAGGCAAGCATGAAGAGAGCAGCAAAAAAATACAGAATTTGTTGAGTTGCATGTAAGCCTGTTAGGGATAAAGTAGCCGTGCCCAAGCCACCTACTAAAGCACCCGCTAGCGCATAACTACTGATGCGACCCAAGTTATAAGCAAGTAAAATAGGGAAACCCTGGTGATGAGTTTGGCGAGTAAAGCTGACTGCACTCATTAAGCCGCCACACATTCCTAAACAATGCACGCCACCGAACAAGCCGATAGCGAAGGCGGCAAGATATTGAGATTGGCTAAGCAAGACATCAATCTGTTGTTGGAGTTGACTAAACCAAGCGAAATCCATGCTGATTAGTTGAGTAGGTGGCGTGTTTGGTACTGGCCTTGATCATAACCAGCAAAGAAATTAGTGAGCAATGGATGCTCAATCGGCTCATTAGAGTAATCAGCGGCTAAATTACGTTGTGCCACATAAGCGACTTGGCCTTCCTCATCAATCAACACATGATACCAAGGCTCGTTTTTAGGTGGAGTGCCTGTATTGGCGTTTTTTTCATACCACTCTTCAGAACCTTGAAATTCAGCATCAACGTCGAAAATCACACCTCGATAATTGAAAAGGCGATGTTGAATAACTTGGCCGATAGCAAAATCTGCTTTCTTGTTCATTTGGATGATTTTCCTTCACCAGACACAGGCTAATAAACTTAAATATGGGGTTTATTAAGCAGCTTATCAAGAGTTATGCAGTTTGAAAGCGTGAATCACTTGTTTTGTTGCAGTTACTCTTTCTCGATGCAAACGCTCACGAATTTGCGCACCTTGATAGCCTTGCTGAATAATCGTTTGTACATTTACGGCTTGGCAGGCTTGTAAAACAGCACGGAAAAAATCGGCTTGTGGATAAGGGCGTTGTTCAAAGCCTAGTCGACCTTGGCTATCTGCTTGACAAGCAATCAATAAAGCTTCAAAACGCTCAGGCTTACGAAAAGCATCGCACACTTCTAAGACAGTTAAGCAAGTCTTGGCTTGCTGTTCAAACGCTCTATGAATGTGCGTGTGATAGCGTGCATTTAGCTCGGCTAATTGCTGAAAATCTTTAGGGGCATGATAGCGTTGACACAGTTCACGTACCAAATCATAGCTGCGCTCCTCATGCCCATGATGACTAGGTAACATATCCGTAGGTGTTAAACCTTTGCCTAAGTCGTGCGTTAATGCTGCAAAGCGAATTGCTGGGGAGTTAGTTAACTGAGTAGCACGTTGTAACACCATTAAAGTATGCGTGCCTGTATCAATTTCTGGATGATGTTGAGCTGATTGTGGAATCCCAAACAAACGTTCAAGCTCTGGAAATAAGACTTTTAAAGCGCCACAAGCCCGCAAAGTTTGAATAAAACATTCTGGATTAGGCTCTTTTAAGGCCTGCTCAAGTTCTTGCCAGACGCGCTCTGCGACTAAGCTATCGGCTTCACCTGCTTCTACCATTGAGCGCATTAGCTCTAAAGTTTCTGTAGCCACGGTAAAGCCATAGTGTGCATAGCGTGCATGAAACCGTGCTACTCGTAAAATTCGTACGGGGTCTTCCGCAAAAGCCGCAGAAACATGGCGTAAAACGCGCTGTTCAAGATCAGCTTGGCCTCCATAAGGATCAATAATCTCACCCGTTGCTGTTTCAGCTAAAGCATTAATGGTGAGATCACGCCGTTGCAAATCTTCAATTAAGGTCGTATTGGGGTCAGTATAAAACTCAAAGCCATGATAGCCTTTAGCTGTTTTGCGCTCAGTGCGTGCTAGTGCATATTCTTCGTGGGTTTCAGGATGCAGAAATACTGGAAAGTCTTTGCCAACCGCGCGAAAACCTAGTGCTTGCATCTCTGCTGGAGTAGCACCGGTGACTACCCAATCTCGATCCTTGATCGGGCGACCTAATAAGCGGTCACGGACAGCGCCACCTACTAAGTAATATTGTAATTGGTTCATTATCAACTGTTTTAAGGAATTTTCTTCAAGCATAGCACGGAGAGATAAAACGCTGACAAGGATTTACTTGATAGATTTGGACTTATTCCTTTTATTACGTTGACGCTCCTAGGGGTTTATGGTCTTATCGGAATGCTTGGGAAAGTTCAATACATCTGATTGGAGTCCAGTTATCTCACTTTTGAGAGGGGTGTGATAACTGTAAGTCTAGGAGTTTAAACATGGCTCATGTAGTTGTACTGGGGGCAGGAACCGGAGGTATGCCGGCTGCGTATGAATTGAGAGATGCGTTAGGTAGTGAGCACGCAATTACCGTGATCAATGAGCGCGATTATTTTCAATTCGTGCCTTCTAACCCTTGGGTGGCAGTCGGTTGGCGTAACCGAGCCGATATTACTTTTGAGATTGCCCCTTATTTAGAGCGTAAAAACATTAAATTTATCGCCAGTCGTTGCGAAAAAATTGATGTGCTTGCAAATCAAATCGATTTAGCAGATGGGCAAAGCATAAAGTACGATTATCTGCTAATTGCCACTGGCCCCAAATTATTCTTTGAAGAAGTACCAGGCTCTGGCCCGCACGGTGGACATACCTATTCAATTTGTACGGTCGATCACGCTGAAGCTTTTTGGGGTGAATACCAAAAGCTATTAGAAAAAGGTAGTGGGCATATTGTTATCGGCGCGATGCCTTTTGCAAGTTGCTTTGGCCCTGCTTATGAATTTGCGTTTATTGTAGATTGTGATTTGCGTAAGCGTAAAATTCGCCATAAATTCAAAATCACTTATGTAAGTTCAGAACCTTATATCGGTCATTTAGGCTTAGGTGGGGTTGGGGACTCTAAAGGCTTATTAGAGCATGAACTGCGTAATCATCACATTGAATGGGTAGTGAATGCCAAAACTATCAATGTCGAAGCTGGCAAGATGCAGGTTGAAGAATACAACGAAGATAAGTCGTTGAAGAAAACACATGAAATTGCGTTTGATTTAGCGATGATGTTGCCGGCCTTCAAGGGTGTTGATCCAGTCGCGGCAGTTCCGAATTTATGCAATCCGCGTGGTTTTGTATTTGTCGATGAATTGCATCGCAATCCGACTTACAAAAATATCTATTCTGCGGGGGTATGTATTGCCATTCCGCCGGTCGAAGCTACGCCTGTCCCCACAGGTGCACCGAAGACCGGATATATGATTGAATCTATGGTCACTTCTGCGGTACATAATATAGCAGACGAACTGGCAGGCAATCAGCCTCACACCACCGGCACTTGGAATACCATCTGTTTAGCAGATTTCGGCGATACCGGTGCAGCTTTTGTGGCTTTGCCGCAGTTGCCTCCACGTAATGTAGCGTGGTTCAAGAAGGGTAAATGGGTACACTTAGCGAAAATCGCGTTTGAAAAGTACTTTATCCGGAAGATGAAAAAAGGCAGCTCTGAGCCGTTCTACGAAAAGTCGATCCTAAAAATGATGGGGATTACCCGGATTTAGGAGCGCAACCAAATCCAGAATCAGGAGTCTGGGCTTTTGCAACGGGAAATAGTGTATGCTATTTCCCGTTTTTATTTGGATTGCAAACGCGCAAAATACTCTATCTATGAATACTCCAAATCCTGCTGAAATTGCTGAATCGGTAAGCCTGGCCTTAGCTGAAGATGTGGGTAGTGGCGATGTCACTGCTGATTTAATTGCTCCTGAGACGATTTCGCGTGCTACGGTGATTACCCGTGAAGATGCGATTATCTGCGGGATTGCTTGGTTTGATGAGGTCTTTCGCCAAGTCAATCCTAGTATTCAGATCACTTGGCATTTCCAAGACGGTGATCCAGTTAAGGCCAATGACATTCTCTGTCATATTAAGGGGAATGCGCGTGGCATGCTGACTGCTGAACGTAGTGCTTTAAATTTCTTGCAAACTCTATCCGGTACTGCGACTGCTACGCGCCGTTATGTTGATTTAATCGCACATACTAGCTGCCGCATTCTGGATACTCGCAAAACCTTGCCGGGTTTACGGAATGCGCAAAAATATGCAGTACGCTGTGGTGGTGGTGTCAATCACCGGATTGGTTTGTACGATCGCGTCTTAGTGAAAGAAAATCACATTATGGCAGCTGGTTCGATTACCGCAGCAGTCGCTCAAGCTCGTCGTCTACACCCTAATATTAAAGTTGAAGTGGAAACTGAAGGTTTAAAAGAATTAGCCGAAGCCACGGCAGCCAAGGCAGATATTATTATGCTAGACGATTATCCTATGGAGTTGCTGCGTGAAGCGGTAAAAATCACTGCTGGTCGTATTCCTCTGGAGGCTTCGGGTGGGGTCAATTTAGAAACAGTAAAGACCATTGCGGAAACCGGAGTCGATTTTATTTCGGTTGGTAGTATTACTAAGCATGTGCGCGCAGTCGATTTATCAATGCGTTTTGAATTGCAGGATTTTAAAGCGTGAAGCAGTTAATGAGCTTAAGTTTAGCTATCTGTGTACTAATCGGTTTAAATGCTTGCGGGAATAAAGGTCCTCTGTACTTACCGGATCAAGCTACAGCAAAAAAAACAGTAGTCACTGATCAAGCTCCGCAAAAACAACAACTTGAGAAAAAACAGTAATGGATTATTTCAATTATCGTGACGGTGAATTATTCGCCGAAGCTGTTGCAGTCGCTAGTTTAGCTCAAGAATATGGCACTCCCTGTTATGTCTATTCACGTGCGACTTTAGAGCGCCATTGGCATGCCTTTAATGATGCTTTTGGTGAACAAAAGCATTTAGTTTGTTATGCCGTCAAAGCTAACTCGAATTTAGCGATTTTAAATTTATTTGCGCGCTTAGGTTCAGGCTTTGATATTGTCTCGCGTGGTGAGTTAGATCGCGTACTTACAGCAGGCGGAGCTGCAAATAAAATCGTCTTTTCTGGGGTTGGCAAAACGCACTCAGAAATTCGTTATGCGCTTGAAGTGGGGATTCGTTGCTTCAACGTCGAATCCGAAGCAGAGCTAGAACGTATTCAAGTGATAGCCGCTGAGATGGGTAAAATTGCGCCTATTTCGCTGCGGATTAATCCCGATGTTGATGCCCAAACGCATCCTTATATCTCCACTGGCCTCAAAGAAAACAAATTTGGCATTAACATTGATAGTGCTGAAGCGGTGTATCGGCGTGCTGCTAATTTGCCGAATCTGAGTGTGCAAGGAATCGACTGCCATATTGGGTCGCAGCTCTTAACACTTTCGCCTTTTATGGATGCGTTGGATCGTTTATTGGTCTTGGCTGAGCGTTTAGAGCAACAAGGTATTCATATTCATCATTTAGATTTAGGCGGTGGTTTAGGCGTCCGCTATAACGATGAACAGCCACCTGCACCGGCTGATTATATGCGTCAGCTGTTTACTGATGAGCGCTTGAAAAAATATGAAATTCTTGTAGAACCGGGTAGAACCATTGCTGCGAACTCAGGCATTTTGGTGACCAAAGTTGAGTATTTGAAGCATTCTGACTACAAGAATTTTGCCATTGTGGATGCAGCAATGAATGATTTAATCCGTCCTGCCTTATATTCGGCTTGGCAAGAAATTATTCCAGCGCAACCACGCACGACAGGTGAAGCAGAAACCTTCGATATCGTAGGCCCCATTTGTGAGACCAGTGATTTCTTAGGGAAAGATCGGGATTTAAATATTCAAGCAGGTGATATTTTAGTCGTGCGCTCGGCAGGAGCGTATGGCTTTGCCATGTCCTCTAATTATAACTCACGTCCGCGGGCTTGTGAGTTAATGGTGGATGGTGCACAAGTTCATGTGGTCAGGCAGCGTGAAACGCTTGAGGACTTATGGCGGGGTGAAGCTACCTTACCAGCGTAAAGGTAGCTTACGGTTAATGACAATCCGCTTTTGGCCATCAATGCTAATATAGCCACCAGTACGTAAGTCTTTCAGAATCCGGCTGACCATTTCGCGTGAGCAGCCGACCATTTCAGCAATATCTTGATGGGTCATACGTGGGGTTATTTGCCCCTCGTCGTGCTCTTTGGCTTGCTGAAGTAAAACCCGCGCTACTCGTCCATACACATCCAAAGTCGATAAAGAACAAATAGTTTCGTCTAAAGCCCGTAAGCGCTTAGCTAACACGCGCAGCATAGGCAGTAAGGTTTCTGGGTGGTTATCTACAAAGCGATTAAATGAATCTTGTGTGAGCATCAGCGTGCGTGTTTTAGCCACTGCCAATACCGATGCGGAACGTGGCTCATTATCAAGTAAGCTTAACTCACCCACAAAGTCACCTGTTCCCAAGAAAGAGAGGACGACTTGTTTACCCTCTGAACCATTCACAAAAACTTTCAGGCGACCTTCTAAAATAATATGTAAGGAATTACTCATCTCGCCTTGTGAGGTAATGATACTTCCACGTGGATAAGTAAATTCATGGGTGAGGCTAAGTAATTCAACTAACTGGGGTTCTGGCAAGCCTTCAAATAGAGGTATTTCTTTTAACATAAGAGAATAAAGACCTGATTTATTAATTGCTGCTCGCATAGATTATGCCAGTTTTTAGTGACTTGTGCTGGTGTATTGCAGATATAAACCACCATTAAGCTTGTATTTAGGGTATTTCCGCTGGGGTAACTAAGCATCTCTGGCGAAGTAGTCTATGCTTAGGAAGAACCATGAACCAAAAGGAGTTTGATTATGGCTCAACAACAGTTAGAAACTTTAACAGTAGGATCAGTACTCTCAAAGCGTGGCAAAGTGACTGCAACCCGTCCTGGGGAATCGATGCGCATCCTAAAGCGAGGTGATGCGATTTATTCAGATGACACAGTCAACACCGTACGTGGTGCAACTTTGCAATTACGTATGCTAGATCGAAATATTGTGATGCTCCGTGGCGGAAGTTCTTTTAAAGTAGGCCAATACAAACCTGATGCGCAGGTCGCTGAAATTAAGCGTTTTGATTATGCAGGTGGAGAGCTGCGTCCAAGTCGGAAAAGCCTATCGTTTTAAGTTTACTGCAGGCAACGAGCTAGCCACTCACTAAGCATAAGTTTTGTATGTATTTGTTTATTGTGCACTGCACAAAAAAATGATACAACATTCAAGTTGGCAGTATGCCAATCTATTGTTTAATTTAATGAAGTGGCGGTTTTGAATGGAACTAACAGCAATCTATCCGGGAACTTTTGACCCTTTAACGAACGGGCATCTGGATTTAATCAAGCGTGCACGTCGTTTATTTAAGAACGTGGTTGTCGGTGTTGCTGCAAATCCTCGCAAAAAGCCGCTCTTCAGTTTAGAAGAGCGTGTCCACTTAATTCAGCAGGAAGTACTCAATCTAGGCTTAGATAGCAGCGTCAAAGTGGTGGGGTTTGAGTGCTTATTAGTCGATTTTGCTCGTCAGTGTAATGCTCGGGTCTTGATTCGTGGCATGCGTGCTGTTTCTGATTTTGAGTTTGAATTCCAATTAGCCAGTATGAATCGTGCTTTAGCTCCGGATGTTGAATCGGTTTTTTTAATGCCTGGTGAGAGCTTTTCCTTTGTCTCTTCTACTTTAGTTAAGGAAGTGGGCAAGCTCGGTGGGGATATATCACGTTTTGTTTCGCCGCCAGTGAATGAGGCTTTACAGCACAAAATTGCTGAATGGAAAACTGGACAAGATAACATTCAAATCTAAGTCTGACCATGATTTGGGTTAATGTTCTTTCTGGGATGAGCTTGCTAGAATGTGTGCCACTTGAATACTGATAAGGAATTTCTTCATGGCCTTGATGATTACTGATGAATGCATCAACTGTGATGTCTGCGAACCAGAATGCCCGAATAATGCGATTTCTCCGGGCGACGAAATTTATGTAATTGATCACAATCGCTGTACCGAGTGTGTGGGGCATTATGATGAGCCACAATGTGTTGCGGTCTGTCCAGTCGATTGCATTCCTAAAGATCCTACTCATCCTGAGACAAAAGAGCAATTACAACTAAAGTATGAAAAGCTCATGGCTCAGTAATTGAGCATTTGTTTGATCCCCTTTGGCAAATAGGGGATCAAACATAAGTTTTATTCTTTTTCAGGGATATAAGTCAGTAAAACTTTGTGATTAGCATCTAACAGGTTTAATTGGCCCGGTGGCAAAGCATATAAGTTGACTGCCGCCAACGCTTTCAGCACTGCGCGCTCTAATTCTCCACCCGTTCCCATACAAGCCATTTTTGTAGTCCCCAAAGCACTTAAAGCTAAACTGCCGGTTGAGCTTGAGACATAACTAGCAAATAGGCGATTGCAGCCGGTAAAGCCAGTTAAACGGCCATTTTCAAATTGCAAAGTAGGTGCAGCAGCTTCAGCAGGAATAGCTTTACCCTCAATAGCGGTAAGTTGCCATGAGGTTTTATCTAAAGCAGCTTGTGGAGCGGGGTCGTTGGCTTTAATTCCCATGCTACAGGCAGACATAATGGCTAAAGCCATCAACACAATAAACAATTGGCCCGCGATTGAGCCTAGTATTTTTTTAATCACGATGCCGGACCTTTGGTATTATTGTAATAATGTAGAGCAGGTGACACTGAAAAAGTTGCAGGCAAATTATTAAATTTTGTTAGGCTGATGGCAATCCTCACGTGACAACTGGACAAAACTCCCTACTAAACTTTGAGACTGAGTTAGCCTTGCAGCCTATTGGCTTCATACGATCTTGTTATAAGGAAAAATTTGGCATTCCCCGCCAACCTGGGCTAGTGACAGCAGCACAAGCAAAACTCCAATTATTACCCGCCTTTTCTCAGCCTGAAGCCTTTAAAGGTTTGGAGCAATTTAGCCATGTCTGGCTGATTTTTCAGTTTCATGCTAATCCGAGTGCTTCTTGGTCAAATACGGTAAGACCACCGCGCCTAGGTGGCAATAAGCGCTTAGGTGTATTTGCTACCCGTTCTACCTTTCGGCCTAACCCACTAGGTTTGTCAGTTGCAGGTTTAGATAAAATTGAATTTCTAGGACAGGAGACGTGCTTGCATTTAAGGGGTATAGATTTATTAGATGGTACGCCGGTCTTCGACCTTAAGCCCTATTTGCCTTATGCTGATAGCATTTTGGGAGCGCAAGGTGGTTTTGCTGAACAAGCACCAACTAGTGAGTGGGAGGTAGGTTTTACGCCAGAAGCTCAGTTGCAGTGTGCAGAAAAAAGCCTGCAACTTGGGACAGATATTGAGCTATTAATCCGGCAAATTTTGCAACAAGACCCGCGTCCTTCTTATCGTGCTCAGGCAGTAGATGGACGAATTTACGCGATGAAATTGTACGATTTCGATTTACAATGGCATTATAAGGCAAAATTAATTGAAGTCATTGGGCTAGTTGACTTAGTTGAGTCACCAGTTAAGCACTAACGCTGTTGAAATATCTTATAAATAGGCATGTTAAATAAACTCTTTGATTCGCCTCAGCGCGGTCTCACTATTATTTTAGGTTTTATCCTAACGACGGTTTTCGTCAATCCTGTTTGGGCAGCTGAAGAGGATGAACCCAGTACAATTGCTGAGGAACTTGCTAGCCCTCCAATAACTCATTCACCACCACAGCCCGCTGAGCAAACTATTACTCGGCATTCTCAGGTACAGGACTTACCTGCCTCACTGTTATCTTTTATGCAGGAACACAATATTTCTGCTGATGAACTTAGCGTATATGTGCGGGATGTGAGTGCTGATGGCCCGTTAATTCAGCATGAAGTTGAAGTACCACGTAACCCAGCTTCCACCATGAAGCTGTTGACTACTTGGGCGGCATTAAAAACTTTAGGGCCTGCTTGGACTTGGGACACAGAGGTATGGACGCGTGGTGAGCTACGCGCTGGAGTTTTGCACGGTGATTTAATTTTAAAAGGTTATGGTGACCCTTTTCTAATTTACGAGTCTTTTTGGCAATTAGTACATGATCTGCGTTTAAAAGGTTTAGAGGAGATTACTGGCGATATTATTATCGATAATAGCTTTTTCGAGTTGCCCGCAATTGACCCAGCGGCCTTTGATGGCGAGCGTGAGCGTGTTTATAATGCTCCACCTTCAGCTTTGATGTTCAATTTTCAGGCGACTCGCTTATTATTTGAGCCAGATATGGTGGCAAATAAAGTCAATGTGATTGCTTTTCCTAAACCTACATTACCTTTAACTGATCAATTAGAGTTTGTAAGCGGTGATTGCACCAAGCGCCGGCATAATCCACAAGTGCAGACCCAATTAGATGGCAGTATTAAGGTCTCTGGTTCTTATATTGGTAGTTGTGGGTCGCGCTTAGAAACTTTAGTCCTTTCTAGTCCCGAACAGCATGCCTTTAATGCCTTTCGAGATTTTTGGCAAATGCTAGGTGGAAAATTAGGCGGTGGTTTACAAACAGGTTCACTGAAAGCAGGTGATCGTCAATATTATGTGCATACCTCCATGCCTTTAGCCGAACAGATTCGGCTAATTAATAAATGGAGTAATAATGTGATGACTCGCCAAGTGATGTTAACAGTGGGCGCGAAAATGTTTGAAGCCCCTGCTACACTGGAGAAAGGCCGTTTAGCAGTACTAAAAGTTCTAACTGATCAAGGTGTACCAACCCAAGGTTTAGTGATTGAAAACGGTTCAGGTTTGTCACGCAATGAACGTGTCAGTGCCCGTCAATTTGGTGAGTTATTGCAAGTGATCTGGCGCGACCCCTATATGCCAGAAATGCTCAACTCTTTACCTTTGCTTGGTGAAGATGGCACTTTAGCGCGGCGCTTTCGCCATAGTGATTTAGCAGGTCGAACCCGTTTAAAAACGGGCACGTTAAAGGATGTGAGTTCGATTGCGGGTTATATGCTCACACGTAGTGGTAAGCGTATGATTATTGTCATGCAGCAAAATGGCCAGCGTTCAGCAGGTTTTGGACATAGTTTGCAGAATCTGTTGTTGGAATGGGTCTTTGAACAGTAAATAGGATAGGTCTATGAAGTTAAAGCCGGATAATCGTCTGAGTGTCGTAGTGATGGCGACCTTATTGATGAGCACCGCGAGTCCGGCTGCTGAGAAGGAGAAAAAAGAGCCTGAAGCATCACCAGTTAAAGTTTCTATTCAAGGTGCGGAGCCAAGTTTAGAAGACAATCTACGTGCCTACTTACCTTCTCTACGGAATCTGAAATGTGAATCACCCGCTGAGCGAATTGAGCGCTATATTGATTCCGCTCAGTCTAAATTAACCAAGGGTGCTGAGGCTATGGGTTATTTTACAGCCAAGTTTGACATGACTTCGGCTCGCCAAAATAACTGTTGGGCGTTTAATATCGTGGTGGAGCCTGGGCCAACGGTAACAGTAGCTAAGTCTAATATCCGGATTACTGGCCAAGGTGCGCAATCAGATGATTTCAAGGAAATTGCTAGCAATCCGCCTTATAGTAATAATGAAGTCTTAGTTACTCAGAAATATGAAGATTTTAAATCCAGCCTTACTCGCGCTGCTAGCCGGTTAGGTTATTTCGATGCCCAATTCGTAGAGCGGGAAATTCAAGTCAATATTGATAGTCGCCAAGCTGTGGTAAATCTACATTTTGATACAGGTAAACGTTATCAATTTGGTCAAGTGGACATTGAGCAAGATGTGCTCGATCAAAAATTCCTGAAGCGTTATCTACGCGTGGAAGCTGGCAAGGATTATAATTCCGAGGATTTACTTCGCCAGCAGCGTCTATTAGAAAATAGTGGCTACTATAGTGATGTGCAAATTAGTAGCAATTATCAAAAAACTGAAAAAAATCGTGTTCCGGTAGAAATTAAAGCGCTGCGTAATAAGCGCTATGCCTATACAGGTAAATTAGCCTTCGCGTCAGATGATGGCTTTACGATTGAAGGTGGGATGAGTGCGCGCTGGGTGAATCGTAAAGGGCATAAATTAGATGTAGCCTTACTTTATACTCAGTCAGGTTATTTAAAAACTGGTTTTAAATATATTGTGCCCTTGTGGCAGCCAGAGCACGAATATGCCGGTATCGATGTATCTTGGATTAAATCTAAAGATAGTATTGATTTTGCAGGTATTCCTTTAGCCACCTATCTAGATCAGCGCAAATTGGAGTTTAACTATAATCGACGCACAGAAAGTGATTGGCAGCAGACCGCATTTATTTCCTTCTTTGAGGAAAAGTTCCGCTTAGTGATTGATGGGGATTCGATTCCGGATAATACGCAATTGACTTTAATTGGGGCGCGGGTAAATAAAACCAAAGCTACCGATCCTTTGTACCCAGAAAAAGGTTGGCGCGTATCCGGTGAAATTAAAGGCTCGCATAAAAGCATCTTAAGTGACGAGACTTTGCTACAAGCTCGGGTGGATGGCAAATACTTACACAACTTTGACAGTGGGGGTAAGGCGATTGCACGTGGAGCAGTGGGTGCAACTTGGGTAGACACCGATAGCGTGATGCCCAAGTCACTTGGCTTTACAACGGGGGGGCAAGACTCTGTTAGGGGGTTTGATTCAAATGCGCTGGGTGAGTTTGATGAGTATGGGGAAGTAACCGGTGGCAAGAACTTACTGGTGACTAGTCTCGAATACGAACACCCAGTGACTGAAAAAATCAGTGCAGCGGTTTTCGCTGATGCGGGTAGCGCTTTTGATGATTGGAAAAACTACGACCTGCATGTGGGAGCCGGTGTTGGGGTGCGCTACAAATCCCCTTTAGGACCCGTGCGTTTAGATTTGGCAGTACCTAAAGATAATACTAAAGATTTACATTTTTACTTTAGCCTAGGGCCGGATTTGTGAGGCGTTCCGTCAAGTATTTTGTGATTCATCCACTAGCGGCGCTGCTAGTGATTATTCTCATGGTCTTATTAGCAGTCGCGCTACTGTCAACTACTCAAGTCGGTACTTCCTTATTAGCTAGTAGTATTCAACAGATTTTACCCGGCCTACGCTTAAACGGGGTGGAGGGCGCTTTACTTGATAAGATGAAAGTCGAGCGTATCGAGTGGGAAAATCCAAGTGTTAAACTTGAAATAGAAGAAGCGCAGCTCGATGTTTCGATTAAAAAGTTTGCAGTTCCTTCACAGGTACAGGTGGATAAATTAAGCGGCAAGCGCTTAGTGATTACAATTCCACCCTCAACCAGTAAGAATACCGATCCCATTACCATTCCCGATATTCGCATACCTGCCGAGATTGCTTTAGACGATGTCACTCTCCAAGAGTTAGTGATCAATAGCGGTAGCTTCCAGATGAAATTCAAAGATATTAATCTGCAAGCCTATAACCGCGAGGGTGTGTTGCAAGTTAATAAATTGGTGGGCAGCTATGTGGATCCTTTAGGCGGCAGTGTCAAGATGGATCTCAAAGGTAAAATGGGTTTACTCAACCCCCATCCAACGGAATTGACAGGAGTAATTGCTTCAGAAGGCTCAAAGTGTGGGGTTGGCTTGCTCAAGGTAACCGCTACTGGTGATTTACCTAGTTATCGTTTCCAAGCCGATGGTAAATGGGCGTACAGAGATTTTCCTGAGACTGATGCCAAGCTTGCAGGGACAGGCAGTTTTGATGGGGTCACCATCGAGACAGGGCAGTTAGTGAGCACGGCAGGTGATTTCGATTTAACAGGTAGCCTATCTTGGCTTCCTGACTTAACTTGGGATGCAAAACTCAATGGCTCGAAAATTAATCCTGAAGCTTTTGTTGCTGATTTACCTGGTTCCTTAGATATTGCTGCCACTTCCAAAGGGAGATTTGTTGATCATGAATGGGTGGTAAGTCTGGATGCTAGCAAGTTGCTTGGTACCTTACGTGATTACCCGATTGATGCCAACTTGTCAGTGGGTTTAGATAAAAACGCCCTAACGGTTAATTCTATCCATGCAGCAGTAGGGCAAAATCGCCTATTAGCCAAAGGCGTGGCAGCCGATGGCTTATTAATTGATTGGGAGTTGGATGCACCTTTATTAGAGCAACTTCATCCTAGCTTAGAAGGCAAGTTAGCAGGCAAGGGTAAGCTTTCAGGCAAGATCGATGGCTCAGAGTTTATGCTCGATATTGAGCAGTTGGCTGGGCAGGTTTTAGATTATCCAGTCGAAGCGAAAGGTGGAGCTAGTTTAGCCAAGGGCTTGCTTACAGCGCGTGATTTAAAAGTTTCTGTGGGTGAAAACCATTTATCTATGAATGGGGTCGCCGATGAAACCCAAGGGATTGATTGGCTTTTAGATGCGCAAAATCTGAGTAATTTATATCCTGATTTGCGCGGTAACTTGAAAGGTAAAGGGAACGCACAGGGTTTATTGGATGGCTCACGGTTAGCTCTACGGATTGATGAGCTAAATGGGGAAGTCTTAGAACGTACCGTTAAAGCCCAAGGTTCTGTGCTGTTACGTGATCAATTAGTGACTGCTAAAGCTTTGCAACTGGATGTGGGTACGAATCATGTCGAGCTTGATGGAGTTGCGGATGAAGTTCAGGGTATTAATTGGAAGATTGATGCCAAGGATTTAAGTGAACTTGTACCCAGTTTACAAGGAAAGTTAGCAGGTCATGGTAATGCTCAAGGGCTATTAGATGGTTCACGTTTAGCCTTGCGGATGGATCATTTACAAGGCGAGCTTTTAAATCAGACTCTCAAAGGTAGTGGTACGGTTTTAGTCAAGGACAAAATTCTCACCGCTCAAGCAGTTAACTTAAGTTTAGGTGATAACCAAATTGAGTTAGATGGGGTGGCAGATGAGGCTCAAGGCTTAATTTGGAAGTTGGATGCTAAGAACCTTGCGCACATTTCACCGCAGCTTAAAGGCAACTTAGTAGGTAATGGTAAAGCGCAGGGTTTATTGGACGGCTCGCGGTTAAGTTTACAAATTAATGAATTAACAGGTTCAGTTTTAGATCAACCGGTCAAAGCCCTAGGCACTCTCAAAATTCAGGACAAAGTTCTATCTGCCCAAGGAGTTCGCATCGATGTGGCGGATAATCGCATCAGTTTAGAAGGGATTGCAGACGAGCAAAAAGGCTTAGATTGGGTAGTAGAAGCACCTAAGTTGCAACAACTTATCCCCGGTTTGCCCGGTAATTTATCAGGTAAAGGCAATGTGCAAGGCTTAATGGATGGCTCGCGTTTGGCGCTGCGCATTGATCGCTTAGCCGGGACAGTGAAAGATTATCCGATCAAAGCAGCTGGCAGCATGCGCCTTCAAGATAAAGTCATTAGTGCTCAAGGCGTGCAAATCGATGTCGGTGAGAATCATCTCAAGCTAGAAGGTGTGGCTGACGAAGCTAAGGGCTTAGATTGGTCGCTGGATGCAAATAAGTTAGCGCAGTTATATCCAACACTAAGGGGGAACTTAAATGGGCGGGGAAATTTCCGTGGCTTACTAGATGGTTCGCGCTTTACCCTTAAAGTCGAGCGCTTAGATGGCGTAGTGCAAGATTTTCCCATTCGGGCTGATGGGCAAGTTAAATTAGAAAATAAATTGATTGCCGCACAAGGTCTGAATCTCTCGGTAGGTAAAAACCAAATCCGCTTAGATGGCGTTGCAGATGAAAAACAGGGTCTAAGCTGGGCTTTAGATGCGAAAGATTTGAGTCAGTTAGCGCCTGCGATCAAGGGAGATTTAAAGGGTAAAGGAAAAGCGACTGGCTTATTAGATGGTTCACGGCTGACGGTCACTATTGATAGCCTCTCTGGTAATGTGCAGAATTTCCCGATTCAAGCTAATGGCGAATTACGCATTCGCAATAAGCAATTTTCAGCTAATGGCTTGGCCTTATCCTTAGGCAAAAATCGTATTCAATTAGATGGTGTGGCCAATGAGGCAGCGGGTTTAGCTTGGTCTTTAGATGCTAAGGATTTAAGTCAGCTAAGCCCTGTGGTGAAAGGTGAGTTAAAAGGTGATGGGCGCTTACAAGGCTTGTTAGATGCTTCAAAATTAGCAGTGAAAGTTGATACTCTTAAAGGCAATGTCCAAGGCTTTCCAGTGAGTGCAAGTGGTGAGCTTAAGCTACGTGATAAAGTTGTCAGTGCAAATAATGTATTAGTTGATGTGGGGCAGAATCGCCTACGTTTAAATGGCAGCGCGGGTACTACCTTAGGCGTTGATTGGGAGTTAGATGCAAAAAATCTCAGCCAAATCAGTCCCAAATTGAATGGTAATGTCAAAGGGAATGGACGTTTATCAGGACGTTTAGATGGCAGTCAGTTTGATTTAGAGGTCGCGAGCCTGAAAGGACAAATCGAAGGTCGCCCTTTGCAAGCCAATGGCAAAGTTAAAATCCAAGGCAAGCAAATTACTTTACAGTCGGTTAAAGTCTTAGCGGGGGCTAATGAGCTAGAGGCTAATGGTCGAGCGAGTGAGCCTTTTGATATTCAATGGCGGGTTCAAGCCCCTAACTTAGCGCAACTTTGGCCGGGATTAGCGGGTAGCTTAAAAGGTGAAGGCTCTCTACGTGGTAACTTGGCTCAACCGCAAGTGCAAGGCAATTTGCAAGGCAGCCAAGTGGGTTATCAAGATTTAAAAATTGCCAAATTATCCGTACAAGCCAATCAAACAGGTGCGCAATATGATTTGCGCGGCACACTTGAAGGCTTGCGCCAAGGCACTAATCAAGTTAAACAAGCTGAGTTCACTTTGCAGGGGCAATTAGCTCGCCATAGTGTAAATCTCAAAGTGGTGCATCAAGCTGGCAGATTAGAGGGGCGCGCGTCTGGCGCTTGGACGGGGCAGCAATGGAAAGGTGCAATTGAGTCTTTAAATCTAAGAGATACTGCTGCTGGCAATTGGCAGTTGACGAATCCTGTTGGTGTGACCGCCTCAGCTCAAGCCTTTACCCTTGCCAATGCTTGTTTAGTGAATCCACAGAACGCACGGATCTGTAGTAAGACAGATTGGAGCACCCAACGCGGCTTAACGGCTAATGGTGTCTTGCAACAAGTGCCGATTAGTCTTGCGAAAGCTTTCTTGCCAGCAACTGTACAGTTACCAGGTTTAGTGAATGCTGACTATCAATTTGAACAGCGTGGCGGCAAGCCCTTTGCGCGGGTCAATATCAACTTGCCAGATAATGTGATTGTGCTGCGTACCGATAATAAGCGCACAGAAACTTTGCAATATACTCAAGCTAAAGCCAATTTAGTTTTAAATGACCGTACCGCTACACTTCAAGCCCAAATGGATATTCGTGGGCGCGGGCAATTGCGTGCTGATGGGCGCATTGAGTTAGCAGCGGGGGGTAGTCAGCCACGTTTAGATGTGAAGGCTACAGTAGCCATGCCCGATATTAGCTGGCTACAAGCTTATTCACCACAAGTGGATGAGCTAAAAGGGCAGGTCAATGGTGAGGTGCGTATTCAAGGTTTGCTTAATAAGCCGCAAGTGACCGGTAATTTACGCCTACAAAATGCTTCGTTGTATTTGCCAGAAACGGGCGCGAAGATTGAAGACATTAGTTTAGCGATTCAAGCCAGCCAAGCTGATCAGATGAATATCACAGGCTCTTTGCGTGCAGGGCAGGGGGTACTGAAAGCGAATGGGGTTCTGCGTTTGGTAAATCTTCCTAATTGGAGTGCTGATTTACGCTTGCAGGGTAATAATTTGCTGCTCATGAATACGTATGAAGTTCAAGGGCAAGTTTCTCCTGATCTGAATATTCAAGCCACGCCTAAGTCGGTAATTATTACTGGCGCTTTACGAGTACCCGAGGCTTCTATCAATATCCAAGCCTTACCAACGGGAGCCAGTGTGCGCTCGGATGATATTGTTTTTGTAGGCCGTAATCAGCCAACGACTTTACGTAAAAAGTTAAGAACCCCTCAAGATGGATCCGCGATTGATATTCAGCCCAATATTTTGGTTGAGGTCGGGGATCGGGTGCGTATGAATGCCTTTGGGCTGGAGGCACGCTTAAATGGCAAAATGCGCATTTTGCGTAATAAGCAGGATATTATCGCTGAAGGTGCCTTGGGAGTTGTGGAGGGTTTTTATAAAGCCTATGGCCAAGATTTGAAAATTGAACGTGGTCGCTTGATTTTTAATGGGCCAATGACTAATCCAGGTTTAGATGTACGAGCTACGCGCCAAGTAGAAAATGACATTACAGTAGGAATTAGCTTAGGTGGCACAGTTAAACAACCTGAATCAACCTTGTTCTCTTCACCACAGCAAACGCAAAGTGACACTTTAAGCTATTTATTAACAGGTCGTGCCTTGGCGGGCGTATCAGGAGGGGATACTGCGGTCTTGACACGTGCTATTACTAGTTTGGGCTTAGCTGGTGGGGAAAGTTTGGCTCAAAGTATCGGTGGAAATTTAGGCTTGGATGATGTTGGGATCAATTCCAATGGTGGTGATTATAAACAAAGTGAACTAGCCCTAGGGAAAAAGCTTGGTTCTAAATTGTATGTGAAGTATATTGTTGGCCTGTTTGATTCGCTGCAAAAAGTCGCAGTGACTTATCAGGTAAATAAGCGTTTACAAGTAGAAGCTACGAGTGGCGCTAACCAGAGTATTGGTTTAATTTATAAGCTTGAAACCGATACAGGGCCATTTGGTAAGTGAAAGTTAGGGCGAATAGATTTTAAACGTTTTCTGTGAAATTTCTGAAAAAAAGCTCAAGTCTTGAGTTGACAAAAGAAAGCGGTTAAATCACACTATGCGCCTTTCCAGTCGGAGGGGTTCCCGAGCGGTCAAAGGGGACAGACTGTAAATTTGTTGGCTCTGCCTTCGAAGGTTCGAATCCTTCCCCCTCCACCATATTTTTTGATTTGGTGCGCACGTTTAACGTTTCGTGCTAATGCGAAATAAATTAAGCGGGTGTAGTTCAATGGTAGAACCTCAGCCTTCCAAGCTGATGGCGTGGGTTCGATTCCCATCACCCGCTCCAACTAGTGTGGCTGAGTCGTTTAAAAATTTACGCTCTTGTAGCTCAGATGGTAGAGCGCATCCTTGGTAAGGATGAGGTCGGCAGTTCGATTCTGCCCAAGAGCACCAAGTTATTGATCCTTCTTAGGGGTTTTCGAGATGGCAAAGAGTAAATTTGAGCGCACAAAGCCGCACGTGAACGTCGGAACGATAGGACACGTAGACCACGGCAAGACGACCTTGACCGCGGCTTTGACAGTGGTTCAATCCCGTAAATTTGGTGGCGAAGCGAAAGCGTATGACCAAATTGACGCGGCTCCAGAAGAGAAAGCACGGGGTATTACCATTTCTACGGCACACGTAGAATATGAATCAGAAAACCGCCACTATGCCCACGTCGACTGCCCCGGCCATGCGGACTATGTTAAAAACATGATCACGGGTGCTGCACAAATGGACGGCGCGATTCTGGTGTGTTCCGCAGCAGACGGCCCCATGCCACAAACACGTGAGCACATCCTATTATCTCGCCAAGTCGGTGTTCCTTACATCGTGGTCTACATGAACAAATGTGACCTAGTGGACGATGAAGAGCTGTTAGAACTGGTTGAGATGGAACTGCGTGAGCTGTTATCCAGCTATGAATTCCCAGGCGATGACACCCCGATTATCAAAGGTTCAGCGCGTGCCGCCTTAGAAGGTGACACCTCACCGATTGGCGAACCGTCTATCGCTGAACTGATCAATGCCTTAGATACTTATATCCCAGAACCTGAGCGTGCGATTGACGGTGCTTTCTTGATGCCGGTTGAAGACGTCTTCTCCATCTCAGGTCGTGGTACGGTTGTGACCGGTCGTATCGAGCGCGGCGTGATCAAAGTGGGTGAAACCGTAGAAATCGTGGGTATTCGTGCTACCACCTCTACAACTGTTACGGGCGTTGAAATGTTCCGTAAACTGCTAGACCAAGGTCAAGCGGGCGATAACGTTGGTCTGTTATTACGTGGTACTAAGCGTGATGACGTTGAACGTGGTCAAGTTCTGTGCAAACCAGGCACTATTAAGCCCCACAACAAATTCGAAGCTGAAGTGTACGTCTTGTCTAAGGAAGAAGGTGGACGTCATACTCCCTTCTTCAATGGCTATCGTCCACAATTCTATTTCCGTACCACGGATGTGACTGGTGCTTGCGAATTACCTGAAGGCGTTGAGATGGTCATGCCTGGTGATAACGTGAAGATGGTAATCACACTGATTAATCCGATTGCGATGGAAGATGGTTTACGTTTTGCGATCCGTGAAGGCGGTCGTACTGTAGGCGCTGGTGTCGTCGCTAAAATTGTTGAGTAAGCTAACAATACTCAATTAATTAGTTGCAGAATATGGCGGGAGTATGTAAACTCCCGTCCTCTCGTTTGTTAGGCCAATAGCTCAATTGGCAGAGCGGCGGTCTCCAAAACCGCAGGTTGGGGGTTCGATTCCCTCTTGGCCTGCCATCTTTTAGCAAGATGGCTTTCTACAAATTCTAGCTTATCTTTGTGCAAGTCTTTGTATAAAGTCATTTAGGCTGTTTAGGTTGTATCAAAAAATTATGTCTTTAAAAGCTGAACAACAAACGTCCTCACTCGATACAGTAAAACTTATTTTAGCTTTTGTTTTACTGTTAGTGGGCATCGGTGGCTTCTACTATTTCGCAACTTGGAAAGGTGAGGCAGTTTCAGTTTTAGTTCGTGTTTTAGGTTTATTGGCGTTTGTTGCAGTAGCAGTCGGTATTGCAGCAACGACTGAAAAAGGGCGTGGCTTAATTACCTTCTTGAAAGATAGCCGGATGGAAGTCCGCAAGATGGTATGGCCAACTCGCGCTGAAACCATGCAGACAACCTTGATGGTGATGGTAATTGTCCTATTGCTTTCTCTCTTCCTCTGGCTGGTAGATATGCTTCTAGGCTGGGGTGTGAAAACCTTGCTAGGAGGTGGTTGATGGCTAAGCGTTGGTATGTGGTTCAGGCCTTTTCTGGATTTGAAGGGCAAGTACAACGTTCTTTGAAAGAGCGTGTAGTGCGTTTCGGCATGGAAGAGCAGTTCGGTGAGATTTTAGTCCCTACCGAAGAAGTTGTTGAAATGCGTGAAGGCCAAAAGCGTCGCAGTGAGCGTAAATTCTTTCCAGGCTATGTATTAGTCCAAATGGAAATGAATGATGAAACTTGGCATATGGTCAAAAATACCGCGCGTGTTTTAGGTTTTATTGGTGGTTCTGGGGATAAACCCGCACCGATTACTCAAAAAGAAGTCGACAATATTCTGCGTCGGGTAGAAGAAGGTGTCGATAAACCTAAACCTAAAGTTTTATTTGATGCAGGCGAAGTTGTTCGTGTCAATGATGGTCCATTTAAGGATTTTAATGGCGTAGTTGAAGAAGTTAACTACGAAAAAAGCCGCCTGTTAGTCGCAGTACAAATTTTTGGTCGCTCAACGCCTGTTGAGCTGGAGTTCTATCAGGTCGAGAAAACCTGATTGCACAACGGGGAGCCGTGAGGCGTTTGTACCCATTCATAGGTAAATCAAAATGGCAAAAAAAGTAACCGGCTATATTAAGCTGCAAGTTGCTGCTGGTAAAGCTAATCCGAGTCCACCGGTTGGTCCTGCATTGGGTCAAAAAGGTGTGAATATTATGGAATTCTGTAAAGCCTTCAATGCTGCTACTCAAGGCATGGAAGTCGGTATGCCAATTCCAGTCGTTATCACTGTCTATAGCGATAAAAGCTTTACCTTTATTACTAAAACTCCACCCGCTTCAGTATTGTTGAAAAAAGCGATGGGCTTGAAATCAGGTAGCGCTCGTCCAAACAGCGATAAGGTTGGTAAGATCAGCCGTGCACAATTAGAAGAAATTGCTAAGACTAAAGAGCCAGACTTAACAGCTGCTGATTTAGATGCTGCCGTCCGTACCATTGCGGGTACTGCACGTAGTATGGGCTTAGAAGTAGAGGGCGTATAAATGGCAAAGCTAACTAAGCGTCAAAAAGCAATTAACGAAAAAGTAGACAGCACTAAAGTTTACGCAGTAACTGAGGCCTTAGATTTATTAAAGTCTTTGCCACCTGCTAAGTTCACTGAAAGCGTTGATGTTGCTATCAATTTAGGTGTTGATCCGCGTAAATCTGATCAAGTGGTACGTGGTTCTACTGTATTACCAAATGGCAATGGCAAGACCGTGCGTGTCGCAGTCTTTACTCAAGGCCCTAATGCAGAAGCAGCGAAAGCAGCTGGTGCAGATATCGTCGGTTTCGATGATTTAGCGGCTGAAGTTAAAGCAGGCAAAATGGATTTCGATGTGGTTATCGCTAGTCCAGATGCAATGCGTGTTGTTGGTCAATTAGGCCAGATTTTAGGTCCACGTGGCTTAATGCCTAACCCTAAAGTAGGGACAGTAACTCCAAACGTCGCTGAAGCAGTGAAAAATGCTAAGTCAGGTCAGGTTCGTTATCGTACTGATAAAGCAGGTATCATCCATTGTGGTATCGGCAATACTAGTTTCGGTACTGAAGCCTTAGCACAAAACTTAGCAGCTTTAGTCACTGACTTAGTCAAAATGAAGCCATCTACCTCTAAAGGTATTTATCTGAAAGGTATCGCTTTGTCCACGACTATGGGGCCGGGCTTAAAAGTAGATCAAGCGAGCGTTACCGCTCAATAAAGATTTTGAGTTCGAGAACTCAAACCATACTTACAAGGAAGTAAGTAGCTGAAAAGCATTGAGATATACAAGGCTGTATGTCGTCAAAGACCGCAGGCGTTTCAATAACTTAATAGTTCTGCATTTTATGTAGAGAACCTGCGCAGATGGCGTTTCCCGAGTCAGTAACTGGTTTGGGGCGCTGTTTCCTTCTTAACTTAAGCTTTTAAGTTGAGATTGATAACTGGTGGATTAACCACCAAACCAGGAGTAGATAACGTGGCATTAACACTGGAAGAGAAAAAAGAGATTGTCTCTGAAGTGGCCGCAGTTGCTGCAAGTGCTCATTCTGCGGTTGCTGCTGAGTACCGTGGATTGACCGTGTCACAACTCACCACACTGCGCAAAAACGCACGTAAAGGTGGAGTTTATCTAAGTGTAGTGAAGAATAATCTGGCGCGTATTGCTGTTAAAGGTACTGCTTTTGAGTGTATCCAAGACGGTTTGAAAGGCCCACTGATTCTGGCATTTTCTCAAGAAGATCCAGGTTCTGCGGCGCGTCTGGTTAAAGACTTCCTGAAAGACAAAGCCAACGACAAGTTAGCAGTTCAATTCGTCGCTATCGACGGAAAAATGCTGCCAGCTGCTGAGTTGGAGCGTCTGGCGAAATTGCCGACTCGCTCACAAGCAATCGCTACTTTGGCGGCTGCGATTCGTGCGCCTCTCGACAAGTTTGCTCGCACACTTGCTGCAGTGCGTGACCAAAAAGCTGAAGCCACTGGCGTTAGCGTAGAGTAATTACTGACAAAGGTTTTGGAGATTTACATGGCCTGTACAAAAGACGATATGTTGGAAGCAATTGCCAACATGACTGTAACTGAAATCGTTGATTTGATTTCAGCTATCGAAGAAAAATTCGGTGTAACTGCTGCAGTTGCAGTAGCTGCTGGCCCTGCTGGTGGTGGCGAAGCGGCTGCTCCAGTAGAAGAGCAAACTGAATTTAACGTTATCATGAAGAGCTTTGGCGCTAACAAGATCAACGTTATTAAAGCTATCCGTGGTATTACCGGTCTAGGCTTAAAAGAAGCGAAAGACATGGTTGAAGGTGTTCCTTCTACTGTTAAAGAAGGCGCTTCTAAAGAAGATGCTGCCAAGATTAAGAAAGAGCTGGAAGAAGCAGGTGCTGAGGTCGAACTCAAGTAATCTTGAGGTTAGGATGATTTTAAGCAACTTCTAATAGTTCAAAAAATCCCAAGGCTGGCAGTGTTTTGCACTGTCGGCCTTTTGTCGCTTGTCAGACATTAAATGACAGATAAGATTTTGATTCCAGTTGAGGAAGCACAATGGGACTAAGTTACACTGAGAAAAAACGGATCCGCAAAGACTTTGGTAAACGTGAGCAGATTCTGGAAGTACCCGACCTGTTAACTATTCAGTTGGAGTCCTATCGGCAGTTTTTGCAACTGGATCGGCCTGTACAAGAGCGTTCTGCTACAGGCCTGCACGCTGCCTTTTCTTCAGTCTTTCCGATTGTAAGTTACAATAACTATATCACACTTGAATATGTGGATTATCGGTTAGCTGAACCTGTTTTCGACGTTTATGAATGTCAGTTACGTGGCTTAACTTATGCTGCTTCTTTGCGCGTCAAATTGCGCTTGGTGATTCATGATAAAGAAGCACCAGTTGAAGCTAAAGTCGTTAAGTCGATTAAAGAACAAGATGTTTATTTAGGCGAATTGCCACTGATGACTGATAAAGGTACCTTTATTATTAATGGTACTGAGCGGGTTATCGTATCGCAATTACACCGTTCACCCGGTGTGTTCTTTGAGCACGATAAAGGTAAATCGAACACGGCAGGCAAGTTATTGCACAGTGCTCGTGTTATTCCTTACCGTGGTTCCTGGTTAGATTTCGAATTTGATCCTAAAGACAGTATTTATGTGCGGATTGACCGTCGACGCAAATTAGCTTCGACTATTCTGTTGCGCGCTTTAGGGATGGAAAATGAACAAGTTCTTGATTACTTCTTCGAGAATGTAAAAGTTCATTTGCTGGATAAAGGTGTAGAAATTGATCTAGTACCTGAGCGTTTGCGTGGTGAATTAGCTGCTTTTGATATTCTATTAGATGGGAATGTGATTGTTGAAACAGGTCGTCGTATTACGGCCAAACACATTCGTCAATTAGAAAAAAGTGGTATCAGCAAATTAGCGGTACCTGAAGAATATATGTACGGCAAAGTGCTGGCACATAATATTATTGATACAGCAACGGGTGAGCTAGTGGCAGAGGCTAACTCTGAGCTAACCGAAGAGTTGGTCAATAAGCTCCGTGATAATGGTGTTGCTGAGTTTGATATTCTCTATACCAATGACTTGGATCGTGGTCCTTTCATTTCTAATACCTTGAATATTGATCCGACTCGTACCAAATTAGAGGCGCAGATTGAAATCTATCGGATGATGCGTCCTGGTGAACCACCTACGAAAGAATCGGCTGAGAGCCTATTCAATAATCTGTTCTTTACCGATGAGCGTTATGACTTATCTGCGGTAGGCCGGATGAAATTCAATCGTCGCTTAGGTCGTGAGGAATCGACCGGCAGCGGCGTATTGGATCAAGCAGATATTTTAGCAGTTCTGAAAAAGCTGATTGATATTCGCGACGGTCGCGATGATGTGGACGATATTGATCATTTAGGCAATCGTCGTATTCGTAGCGTGGGCGAGATGGCTGAGAATGCCTTCCGTGTAGGTTTAGTGCGGGTTGAGCGTGCGGTTAAAGAACGTTTAACCATGGCAGAAAGCGAAGGTTTAATGCCGCAAGAATTGGTGAATTCAAAGCCAGTGTCTGCTGCGATTAAAGAATTCTTCGGCTCAAGCCAGTTATCGCAGTTCATGGATCAAAACAATCCATTATCTGAAGTGACTCACAAGCGCCGTATTTCAGCCTTAGGCCCTGGCGGTTTGACCCGTGAGCGTGCAGGTTTCGAGGTGCGCGACGTTCATCCAACGCACTATGGTCGTGTCTGCCCGATTGAAACGCCTGAAGGTCCAAACATTGGTTTGATCAATTCATTGTCAGTCTATGCACGTACGAATGAGTATGGCTTCTTAGAAACGCCGTATCGTCGTGTCGTTGATGGCAAAGTAACGCGTGAAATCGATTATTTGTCAGCGATTGAAGAGTCTCAGTATGTAATCGCACAGGCGAATGCGGACTTAGATGAAAAGGGTGCTTTCCTGGAAGAATTCATTAATTGCCGTTATCGGAATGAATTCACCACCATGACATCTGATCGTATGCAGTACATGGACGTTTCACCGAAGCAGATCGTATCAGTAGCGGCGTCCTTGATTCCGTTCTTGGAACATGACGACGCGAACCGCGCCCTGATGGGTTCAAACATGCAACGTCAGGCTGTGCCTTGCTTACGCGCTGAAACAGCTATCGTCGGTACGGGTATGGAGCGTGCGGTTGCGGTTGACTCTGGTTCAACAGTCGCAGCCCGCCGCGGTGGGGTAATTGATTCGGTTGACGCTGGTCGTGTAGTGGTACGCGTCCATGATGATGAAGCGGATGAGCGTGGTGGGGTTGATATTTACAACCTGATTAAATATACCCGTTCGAACCAGAACACTTGTATTAATCAGCGTCCAATTGTGAAAGTAGGCGACGTAGTTGCCCGTGGTGATGTCTTAGCGGATGGTTCTTCGACCGATCTAGGCGAGTTGGCTTTAGGTCAGAATATGTTCATCGCTTTCATGCCGTGGAATGGTTACAACTTCGAAGACTCGATTTTGTTATCTGAGCGCGTGGTCGATGAAGATCGTTATACGACGATCCATATTGAAGAAATGTCTTGTCTAGCGCGTGACACTAAATTAGGGCCTGAAGAAATTACTGCGGATATTCCAAATGTCAGCGAAAGCTTATTAGCCAAGTTAGATGAATGCGGGATTATTCATGTCGGTGCTGAAGTAAAGCCTAACGATATTTTGGTAGGTAAGGTGACACCTAAAGGTGAAAGCCAATTAACTCCAGAAGAAAAGTTATTACGCGCTATCTTCGGCGAAAAAGCGTCTGATGTTAAGGATAGCTCCCTGCGCGTACCTACGGGTATGACAGGTACAGTGATTGATGTGCGTGTCTTTACTCGTGATGGAGTAGAACGGGACGCACGGGCTTTAGCTATCCAAGAAGAGGACTTGAAAAAGGTTCGTAAAGACTTATTGGATGAATTGCGGATCTATGAAGGCGACGTATTTGCGCGGGTTTCTAAAATGGTGGTCGGTCAAGTCGCTGATGGCGGTTTGAAGGGCTTGAAAGCAGGCACTCTCGTTACGCAAGAGCAGTTAGCTGCTGTACCACGTCATGAGTGGTTCTCTTTGCGTATGCAAGATGACAACTTAAATATTCAGCTTGAGACTCTAGCTACTCAGATGTCTGAGAAGAAGAAAGAGTATGAAATTCGCTTACAGAAACAACGTGATAAGTTGACTGCAGGTGATGATTTAGCACCAGGTGTCTTGAAAATGGTGAAAGTGTATGTCGCTGTGAAGCGCCGTATGCAACCGGGTGACAAGATGGCGGGTCGTCATGGTAATAAGGGTGTGGTGTCACGCATTGTTCCCGTCGAAGATATGCCTTATTTAGAAAACGGCCAGACTGTCGATATCGTTCTCAATCCGTTGGGTGTTCCTTCGCGGATGAACGTAGGTCAGGTCTTGGAAACCCATTTAGGTTGGGCTGCGAAAGGCTTGGGGCATAAAATTGGCCGGATGATAGATGCGAAAGCCAAAGTCGATGAAGTGCGCAAGTTCCTCACCGAAATCTACGAAACGGGTGGTAATCCACGTCAAGGTGATTTGTCTGAAATGACAGATACCGAAGTTCTAGAAATGGCAGGTAATCTGCGTAAAGGCGTGCCGATGGCTACACAAGTCTTTGATGGTGCAGATGAAGCTGAAATCAAAGCGATGTTGAAGTTGGCTGATTTACCAGAAAGTGGTCAAGCGCGTTTATATGATGGTCGTACCGGCGATGCCTTCGAACGTACTGTGACTGTGGGTTACATGCATATGCTGAAATTGAATCACTTGGTTGATGATAAAATGCATGCGCGCTCTACTGGTCCTTACAGCTTGGTGACTCAGCAACCTCTGGGTGGTAAAGCACAGTTCGGTGGTCAGCGCTTTGGTGAGATGGAAGTGTGGGCACTGGAAGCTTATGGTGCCGCTTATACCTTGCAAGAAATGCTTACCGTGAAATCAGACGACGTGAATGGCCGGAATAAGATGTATAAGAACATCGTGGATGGCGACCACTATATGGAAGCCAGCATGCCGGAGTCCTTTAATGTCTTGATGAAAGAAATCCGTTCTCTCGGTTTAAATATCGAGCTGGAAAGAGAGTAATTTGACCGAATACAGCAGGCGGAAAAATAGCGATGAAAGATTTATTAAACCTTTATAAGCAACAGCAGGAAATTCAAGAGTTCGATGCGATTCGTATCGGCCTCGCTTCCCCTGAAGTGATTCGTTCATGGTCTTATGGCGAAGTTAAAAAGCCAGAAACCATTAACTACCGTACGTTTAAACCAGAGCGGGATGGTCTGTTCTGCGCAAAAATCTTTGGCCCGGTGAAAGATTTTGAATGCTTGTGCGGTAAGTACAAGCGTTTGAAACATCGGGGTGTGGTTTGCGAAAAGTGCGGTGTTGAAGTTACTCAAACTAAAGTCCGTCGTGACCGCATGGGGCATATCGATTTAGCCAGCCCCGTTGCACATATTTGGTTCTTAAAGTCCTTACCGTCTCGTATCGGTTTGATGCTGGATATGACTTTACGTGACATTGAACGCATTCTCTATTTTGAGATCTTCGTGGTCACTGAACCAGGCATGACGACTTTAGAGCGCGGCTCCTTGCTCACAGACGAGGCTTATTTAGAGGCGGTTGAAGAGTTTGGCGACGAATTTGAGGCGAAAATGGGTGCTGAAGCGATCCAAGGCTTGTTGTCAAGCATTGATCTTAAGCATGAAATCGCCAAGATGCGTGAAGAGATCAATGAAACTGGCTCTGAAACTAAGCTGAAGCGTTTAGGCAAACGCTTAAAAGTCATGGAGTCCTTCGTGTCTTCTGGTAATCGTCCTGAGTGGATGATTATGAATGTGCTGCCTGTATTACCACCGGATTTACGCCCATTAGTACCTTTGGATGGCGGTCGTTTTGCAACTTCAGATTTGAATGATCTGTACCGCCGCGTGATCAATCGTAACAACCGTTTGAAGCGTCTGTTAGAGCTGAACGCACCTGATATTATCGTGCGTAACGAAAAGCGGATGTTACAAGAGTCTGTGGATGCGCTCTTAGATAATGGTCGTCGTGGTCGCGCAATTACCGGCTCTAACAAACGTCCATTGAAATCCTTATCTGACATGATTAAGGGTAAGCAAGGCCGTTTCCGTCAGAACTTGTTAGGTAAGCGGGTTGATTATTCGGGGCGTTCGGTCATCGTGGTTGGCCCAACTTTGCGTCTGCATCAATGCGGTCTGCCAAAGAAAATGGCTTTGGAATTATTCAAGCCGTTCATTTTCGGTAAATTACAGCGCCGTGGTTTAGCCACTACGATTAAAGCCGCAAAGAAGTTAGTTGAGCGTGAAACGGCAGAGGTTTGGGATATCCTCGCTGAAGTCATTCGTGAGCACCCAGTCTTACTGAACCGTGCACCTACGCTCCACCGCTTGGGTATTCAAGCTTTTGAACCCGTCTTGATTGAAGGTAAAGCGATTCAGTTGCACCCTTTAGTCTGTTCAGCATTCAATGCAGACTTTGACGGTGACCAAATGGCGGTACACGTACCTTTGTCATTGGAAGCCCAGCTCGAAGCGCGCAGTTTGATGATGTCGACCAATAACGTGTTGTCACCTGCGAATGGTGCGCCAATTATTGTGCCATCTCAGGATATCGTTCTTGGCTTGTACTATATGTCACGCGAAGCGATTGGGGCGAAAGGCGAAGGTATGGTCTTTGCTGATCCACAAGAAGCGCAACGTGCATATGAAACCGGTAACGCCTCTTTACATGCGAAAGTGAAAGTCCGGATTACCGATTACGTTAAAGAAGAAAATGGTGAGTTCACTAAGCGTACACGTTTAATTGATACTACAGTCGGTCGCTCAATTCTGACTACGATCATGCCGAAAGGCTTGCCGTTCGAAATCTTCAATACGGTATTGAAGAAGAAGGCAATTTCACGCCTATTGGATGAGTCCTATCGCCATGTGGGGATGAAAGAGGCAGTTATTTTCGCTGACCAATTGATGTATACCGGTTATCGTTATGCAACCCGCTCAGGCGTTTCTTTCTGCTCTGATGATATGATCATTCCTGAGAAGAAAGTGCATCTGCTAGCGGAGGCCGATGATGCAGTCAAGGAAATTGAATTGCAATTCGCAGGCGGTCTGGTTACTCAAGGTGAGCGCTATAACAAGGTTGTTGACATCTGGGCGAGTACCAATGAAAAAGTCGCCAAAGCGATGATGGAGAAAATTGGTAACGAGTCCGTGGTTGATGCAGAAGGGAAGACAGTGACTCAACCTTCCTTTAACTCGATCTTTATGATGGCTGATTCTGGTGCGCGGGGTTCTGCAGCGCAGATTCGCCAGTTAGCTGGGATGCGTGGGCTGATGGCCAAGCCAGACGGCTCGATCATTGAAACACCGATTACTTCTAACTTCCGCGAAGGTTTGACGGTATTACAATACTTCATCTCAACGCATGGTGCGCGGAAAGGTTTGGCGGATACTGCTCTTAAAACAGCAAACTCTGGTTACTTAACACGTCGCTTGGTAGATGTTGCTCAGGACATGGCAGTCATCATGGATGACTGTGGCACTACCAAAGGTATGTTAATGCGCCCCATCATTGAAGGTGGCGATGTGGTTGAGGGTTTGGCAGAGCGCGTCTTAGGCCGTGTAGTGGCTCAAGATGTTGTGCGTAACGATGAGGCTGTCTTACCAGCAGGTACGTTAATCGATGAAGAGTGGGTCGAGAAAATTGACCAGCTCGGTATCGACGAAATTATAGTGCGCTCTGGTATCACTTGCGAATCGCGTTATGGGGTTTGCCGTCAATGCTATGGTCGTGATCTTGCCCGCGGTATTCTGGTTGGTAAAGGTGAGTCTGTTGGGGTTATTGCAGCACAGTCCATCGGTGAGCCAGGTACACAGTTGACCATGCGTACCTTCCACATTGGTGGTGCTGCCAGTAGAGCCGCTGCTGAAAGTGGTATTGCAGTGAAGTCAGCCGGTAAAGTCCATCTGATCAACGTTAAAACAGTACGGAATGAACAAGGTAACTTAGTTGCGGTATCGCGTTCAGGTGAACTGGGTATTGTTGACGATAACGGTCGTGACAAAGAGCGTTATAAACTGCCTTATGGTGCTACTTTGAAGGTACGCGAAGGCGATACCGTTACTGCAGGTCAAACAGTCGCGCAGTGGGATCCACATACGCATCCGATTATCTCTGAGGTTTCAGGGCGTATCGACTTTATCGAATTCTTGGACAATATCACGGTACAAACCAAGGTTGACGAAATCACTGGTTTGTCTTCGATTGAGATCATGGATCCAAAAAGCCGTCCAAGTAGTGGTCGTGACTTACGTCCTACGGTACGTCTATTGGATGAGCATGGTGATAGTATTTTCTTCGAAGGTACTAAGATTCCAGTGCAGTATCCATTACCAGCAGGCACGATTGTTACTACCACGAATGGTGCTAACGTAAAGGTCGGTGAGGTGGTAGCGCGTTTGCCACAAGCCTCTTCGAAAACTCGCGATATTACAGGCGGTTTGCCACGGGTTGCGGACTTATTTGAAGCGCGTCGTCCAAAAGATGGTGCGATTCTGGCGGAAAAGACTGGGACTATTTCCTTCGGTAAAGAAACCAAAGGTAAACAGCGGATTATCATCACCGATGAGGATGGTGAGCAATACGAAGAGTTGATTCCAAAATGGCGTAACCTTGACGTGTTCGAGGGTGAAAAAGTCAAGCGTGGGGAAATTATCGCTGATGGTGAGCCGAACCCGCATGACATTTTACGCTTATTAGGCGCAACCTCTCTGGCTGAATACCTCGTGAAAGAGATCCAAGACGTTTATCGCCTGCAAGGTGTAAAAATCAATGATAAACACATTGAAGTCATCATTCGGCAAATGATGCGCAAGGTCGATGTAATTGATCCAGGTGATAGCGACTTCTTACGTGGTGAGCAGACTGACTACTGGCGTGTCGTAGAGGCGAATAAAAAGTTACTGGAAGAAGCCAAATTACCTATCAAGTTCGATCGCGTCTTGATGGGTATTACTAAGGCTTCCTTGGTTACTGACTCTTTCGTCTCTGCAGCGTCATTCCAAGAAACTACGCGCGTTCTGACAGATGCGGCTGTTCGTGGCGCACGTGATGAATTACGTGGCTTGAAAGAAAACGTCATTGTTGGTCGCTTGATTCCAGCCGGTACTGGTTTAGCCTATCATGAAGCTCGTCGTCGCCAACGTGATCCGTTCGCTTTGGAAGATGCCTTTGCAGTGCGTCATGAAAGTTTTAGTCCGTCTGCGGACGAGTCTTATGAAGCTGAATAACTCAGTTTCGCTGTAAAACTACTGACTCCTATTCGGAAGTAAGGCCGAGTAGGAGGTTTAATTACAGGGTTTGGTAATCTTGCCTTGACAGATGCTTGAGCCATCCCTAAAATCTTGCGACCTTAGACAGACCGGATATTCGGTCTGTTGTTTTTATGGGGTATCGCAAGCAAAGCATATCCTCATGTGGGTTAGGAGAAATTTTTTTAATGGCAACGATTAACCAGTTGGTGCGCAAACCGCGCAAAAGCATAGTTGATAAAAGCAACGTGCCTGCTCTTGAAGCATGCCCGCAGCGTCGTGGTGTTTGCACTCGCGTGTATACCACTACCCCGAAAAAGCCGAATTCGGCATTACGTAAAGTAGCGCGTGTACGCTTAACCAATGGTTTTGAAGTCACTAGCTATATCGGTGGTGAAGGCCACAATCTGCAAGAGCACTCTGTGGTATTGATTCGCGGCGGACGTGTTAAAGATTTACCCGGTGTGCGTTATCACACTGTCCGTGGCAGTCTTGATACCCAAGGTGTTAAAGACCGCAAGCAAGGCCGCTCTAAATACGGCACTAAGCGTCCTAAGAAGTAATTGAATAGAGATCCTAGAAATGCCTAGAAGAAGAGAAGTCCCCAAACGCGAAGTGTTGCCAGATCCAAAATTCGGCAGTGAAATGCTCAGCAAATTTATGAATGCTGTGATGAAAGACGGCAAGAAAGCAGTAGCTGAAAAAATCATTTATGGTGCTTTAGACGAAATCGCTCAGAAAAAGGGCGGTGACGGTATGAATGTCCTAAGTGATGCTTTAGACAATGCACGTCCTGCTGTGGAAGTAAAAGCTCGCCGCGTCGGTGGTGCTACTTATCAAGTGCCTGTTGAGGTGCGTCCTTCTCGTCAAAATGCATTAGCGATGCGTTGGTTAATTGAAGCTGCGCGCAAGCGTGGTGAAAAATCAATGGCGCGCAAATTAGCAGGCGAGTTGATGGATGCTGCTGAAAAGCGTGGCTCTGCAGTGAAAAAGCGTGAAGATACTCACCGTATGGCTGAAGCCAATAAAGCTTTCGCTCACTTCCGCTGGAACTAACTTGGAACTTAGCCTGTGTCTCGTAAAACACCCATAGAACGCTATCGTAATATCGGCATCATGGCTCACATTGATGCGGGTAAAACGACGACGACTGAACGTGTTTTGTTCTACACAGGCGTCTCGCATAAGATTGGCGAAGTTCATGATGGCGCAGCTACCATGGACTGGATGGAGCAAGAACAAGAGCGTGGAATTACCATTACTTCTGCGGCGACTACTTGCTTCTGGTCGGGTATGGATCAACAGTTTGATCAGCATCGTATCAATATCATCGATACACCCGGCCACGTTGATTTTACGATTGAAGTAGAGCGCTCACTGCGCGTTCTAGATGGTGCAGTTGCAGTGTTTTGCGCGGTTGGTGGTGTCGAACCCCAGTCAGAGACAGTTTGGCGTCAAGCGAATAAATACCATGTGCCCCGTGTTGCGTTCGTCAATAAGATGGACCGTGCTGGTGCTAATTTCTTACGTGTTGTCGAGCAAATCAAAACTCGCCTAGGTTCTACGGCAGTGCCTGTTCAGTTGCCGATCGGGGCTGAAGAGAATTTCACAGGTGTAGTTGATTTAGCACGTATGGAGGCGATCTACTGGAATGAAGCGGATATGGGTATGAGCTATACCGCTAAAGCTATTCCAGATGAGATGAAAGCTGCTTGCCAGGAATGGCGTGAGCACATGGTTGAAGCGGCGGCTGAAGCTGATGAAGCGCTAATGGATCAGTATTTAGAGTCGGGTGAATTATCGCTTGAAGATATTCATCGTGGCTTACGCCTACGTACGTTATCGGGTGAGATTGTGCCAGTTTTATGCGGCTCTGCCTTTAAAAATAAAGGGGTGCAAGCCGTTTTAGATGCAGTGGTGCGCTATCTGCCAGCTCCAGTCGACGTGCCTGCTATTAAAGGCATTACTGACGATGCTAAGGAAACTCCAGCTGAGCGTCATGCATCAGATACTGAGCCTTTTGCTGCTTTAGCTTTCAAAATTGCGACTGACCCCTTTGTAGGTTCGTTGACCTTTTTCCGTGTTTACTCAGGTGTATTAAAAACGGGCGACGTCATTTTCAATCCTACTAAAAGTAAACGCGAGCGTATTGGTCGTATTATGCAAATGCATGCCAATTCGCGTGAAGAAATTAAAGAAGTTTACGCGGGTGATATTGCTGCTGCGGTGGGCTTAAAAGATGTCACGACCGGTGAAACTTTAAGTGATCTGACGCATGTGATCACTCTAGAAAAAATGGATTTTCCTGAACCGGTGATTTCGGTCGCGGTTGAGCCAAAATCTCAAGCGGATCAAGAAAAAATGGGCTTAGCCCTAAGCCGTTTGGCACAAGAAGACCCTTCCTTCCGTGTGCATACAGATCAAGATTCAGGACAGACAATTATTTCCGGTATGGGTGAATTACACCTCGACATTATTGTTGATCGTATGAAACGCGAATTCAAAGTCGAGTGTAATGTGGGTGCTCCCCAGGTTGCTTACCGTGAGACTATTCGGAAAGTGGTAGAAGCCGAAGGTAAGTTCGTGCGTCAATCGGGTGGCCGTGGGCAATATGGACATATTTGGTTGCGCTTAGAGCCTTTGGCTGAAGGTGAAGGTTATAAGTTCGAGAATGCTATTGTGGGTGGTGTAGTTCCTAAAGAATTCGTACCTGCGGTCGATAAAGGTGTTCGTGAACAGATGGGTAATGGCGTAATGGTCGGTTACCCCTTAGTAGACATGAAAGTGACTGCTTTTGATGGCTCTTATCACGATGTTGATTCAAGTGAGTTGGCTTTCAAAATTGCAGGCTCTATGGCTTTGCGTAGCGGTGTCCTCGACGCTGATCCAGCCTTGTTAGAGCCAATTATGAAAGTCGAAGTAGTGACTCCAGAAGATTATATGGGCGATGTCATGGGCGATTTAAATCGCCGTCGTGGTGTCGTTCAAGGGATGGATGATTCTCCATCTGGCAAGATTATACGTGCGGAAGTGCCGTTGAGTGAAATGTTTGGTTATGCCACTGATGTGCGTTCAGCAACACAGGGACGTGCCAGTTACTCAATGGAGTTCGCGAAATACGCAGAAGCGCCTGCCCATGTTGTTCAGGCAGTGTTGAAAAAAAGGTGAAATAAATGGCAAAGAGTAAATTTGAGCGCACAAAGCCGCACGTGAACGTCGGAACGATAGGACACGTAGACCACGGCAAGACGACCTTGACCGCGGCTTTGACAGTGGTTCAATCCCGTAAATTTGGTGGCGAAGCGAAAGCGTATGACCAAATTGACGCGGCTCCAGAAGAGAAAGCACGGGGTATTACCATTTCTACGGCACACGTAGAATATGAATCAGAAAACCGCCACTATGCCCACGTCGACTGCCCCGGCCATGCGGACTATGTTAAAAACATGATCACGGGTGCTGCACAAATGGACGGCGCGATTCTGGTGTGTTCCGCAGCAGACGGCCCCATGCCACAAACACGTGAGCACATCCTATTATCTCGCCAAGTCGGTGTTCCTTACATCGTGGTCTACATGAACAAATGTGACCTAGTGGACGATGAAGAGCTGTTAGAACTGGTTGAGATGGAACTGCGTGAGCTGTTATCCAGCTATGAATTCCCAGGCGATGACACCCCGATTATCAAAGGTTCAGCGCGTGCCGCCTTAGAAGGTGACACCTCACCGATTGGCGAACCGTCTATCGCTGAACTGATCAATGCCTTAGATACTTATATCCCAGAACCTGAGCGTGCGATTGACGGTGCTTTCTTGATGCCGGTTGAAGACGTCTTCTCCATCTCAGGTCGTGGTACGGTTGTGACCGGTCGTATCGAGCGCGGCGTGATCAAAGTGGGTGAAACCGTAGAAATCGTGGGTATTCGTGCTACCACCTCTACAACTGTTACGGGCGTTGAAATGTTCCGTAAACTGCTAGACCAAGGTCAAGCGGGCGATAACGTTGGTCTGTTATTACGTGGTACTAAGCGTGATGACGTTGAACGTGGTCAAGTTCTGTGCAAACCAGGCACTATTAAGCCCCACAACAAATTCGAAGCTGAAGTGTACGTCTTGTCTAAGGAAGAAGGTGGACGTCATACTCCCTTCTTCAATGGCTATCGTCCACAATTCTATTTCCGTACCACGGATGTGACTGGTGCTTGCGAATTACCTGAAGGCGTTGAGATGGTCATGCCTGGTGATAACGTGAAGATGGTAATCACACTGATTAATCCGATTGCGATGGAAGATGGTTTACGTTTTGCGATCCGTGAAGGCGGTCGTACTGTAGGCGCTGGTGTCGTCGCTAAAATTGTTGAGTAAAACATATGTCTGACCAAAGAATTCGTATTCGTCTGAAAGCATTTGATCATCGTTTGATTGATCGTTCAGCAATGGAAATTGTTGAAACTGCAAAGCGTACTGGTGCACGTGTAAAGGGACCAATCCCATTACCAACTCGTATTGAGCGTCACACTATCCTGATTTCTCCACACGTGAATAAGGATGCTCGTGATCAATATGAGATCCGTACTCACAAGCGTTTGATGGATATTATTGATCCAACCGACAAAACCGTTGATGCACTGATGAAGCTGGATTTAGCGGCAGGCGTTGATGTTCAGATTAAATTGAATTGATTTGAAATAAATACTTAACGTGCGTTAATTTTCCGTATATAATGCGCGGCTTTCTTCGGCTCGACATCTTGTCGAGCCGAGTTTTTCTAAAGACAAGAATTAGCAGAAGTGCTCGTCAGAGTAGTGAAGAGGTAAGCAAATGGCTATCAGTCTATTGGGTCGCAAAATCGGTATGACCCGTATTTTCGGTGAATCTGGGGATGCGGTTCCTGTCACCGTCTTAGAGATTGCGCCAAACCGTGTGTCTCAAGTCAAAACTAAAGAAAGCGATGGCTATGAAGCTATTCAGTTATCTGTAGGTGAGAAAAAAGCTTCACGTGTTAATAAAGCTCTGATTGGGCATTTTGCCAAGTCTGGTGTTCCAGTTGGAACGCAAGTGCAAGAGTCTCGAGTTGATGCAGCTGCTGAATACCAAGCAGGCGCTGAGTTAACCGTTAGCATGTTTGAGCAAGGCCAGTATGTGGATGTCGCTGGTGTTAGTAAAGGTAAAGGCTATGCCGGTACCATTAAACGCCACAACTTCCGTGGTCAAGATGCCACTCACGGTAACTCTCGTTCTCACCGTGTACCAGGTTCTACTGGTCAAAACCAAACTCCAGGTCGTGTTTTCCCCGGTAAGAAAATGGCTGGTCGTTTAGGTGGTGTAAACACTAGCGTGCAGAGCTTAGAAGTTATCCGTGTTGACGCTGAGCGCAACCTGTTATTAGTGAAGGGTGCAGTTCCTGGTGCTACTGGTGGTAGTGTCTCCGTGAAGCACTCAGTAAAGGCATAAGGATCTAGGTATGGAATTGCAAGTAGCAAACGGCGGCACCCTTACCGTAAATGAAGTGGTGTTTAACCGCGAATTTAATGAAGGTTTAGTGCATCAAGCAGTAGTTGCTTATATGGCAGCAGGTCGCTCTGGCACTAAAGCTCAAAAGAATCGTTCTGATGTGAGCGGTGGTGGTCTAAAGCCTTTCCGCCAAAAAGGTACAGGTCGTGCACGTGCAGGTACTACCCGTGGTCCTTTATGGCGTACTGGTGGTGTGACTTTTGCTGCTCGCCCACGTAGCTTTGAACAAAAACTCAATAAAAAAATGTACCGTGCAGCTATGCGTGCCATTTTATCTGAGTTAGTACGCCAAGAACGCTTTGTGATCGTTGATTCAATTAGCTTAGAAGAATCTAAGACTAAGTTGATGATCGCAAAACTAAAAGATTATGGTACTAACGACGTGTTGTTAGTATCTGAAGTGGCCGATGTTAATGTATTGCTGGCAGCTCGCAATATTCCTTATTGCGAAGTTACTTCGGTAACTGAATTGAACCCAGTGAGCTTAGTTGGCCATGAGAAAGTTGTGATGACTCGCTCAGCGGTAGAAAAGATTCAGGAGTGGTTGGCATGAGCCAAGAACGTTTGTACAAAGTATTGTTGGCTCCACGCATGACCGAAAAGAGCGTCGCTGCAACTGAGTCAGCAAATCAATATGTGTTCAAAGTTGCTAAAAATGCAACTAAAGAAGACATTAAAGAGGCAGTTCAATTGTTGTTTGAGGTCGCGGTTGACCAAGTGCGGACTGTCAATGTTAAAGGTAAGCAGAAGAACTTCGGTCGCCGTGCCGGTCAACGTAGTGACTGGAAAAAAGCGTATGTACGCTTGGCTGAAGGTCAATCTCTCGATGCTTCCGCTGAATAAGGTTAAGGATTAGTCATGGCAGTCGTTAAGGCAAAACCAACATCTCCAGGGCGTCGCTTCCAGGTCCATGTTGTTAATAAGGAGTTGCACAAAGGTGCACCTTGCAAAAGCCTACTGGAGCGGAAAACCAAAAGCGGTGGGCGGAATAATCGCGGTCGGATGACTGTGCGCCACATCGGTGGTGGCCATCGTCAACATTATCGCTTGGTAGATTTCAAGCGTCGTAAAGATGAAATTCCAGGTCACGTTGAGCATTTAGAGTATGATCCTAATCGTAGTGCAAATATTGCATTAGTGCTTTACGCGGATGGTGAGCGTCGTTATATTATTGCCCCGAAAAACCTATCTGCGGGTGATTCAGTTATCTCTGGTCAACACGCTCCGATTGCAGTGGGTAATTCTCTGCCCTTGCGTAATATCCCAGTTGGTTCGGTAGTTCACTGTGTAGAAATGCGTCCAGGCAAAGGTGCTCAGTTAGCACGTAGCGCTGGTGCTTCTGTGCAGTTAGTGGCTAAAGAAGGTAACTACGCAACCTTGCGTTTACGTTCTGGTGAAATGCGTAAAGTATTATCTGAGTGCCGTGCCACCATCGGTGAAGTCGGTAACTCTGAGCATGGTTTGACCAAATTGGGTAAAGCAGGTGCGAAACGTTGGCGTGGTGTACGTCCAACCGTGCGCGGTGTTGCGATGAACCCGGTTGACCATCCACATGGTGGTGGTGAAGGTCGTACCTCTGGTGGTCGTCATCCAGTAACGCCTTGGGGTGTTCCAACCAAGGGTTATAAGACTCGTAGTAATAAGCGTACTGATAAGATGATCGTACGTCGCCGGAACAAAAAGTAAGGGGATTAAGTCGTGCCACGTTCACTAAAGAAAGGTCCATTCGTTGACCATCATTTGATGAGTAAGGTTGAAGCTGCGGTTGCCAAAAATGATCGCAAGCCGATTAAGACTTGGTCTCGCCGCTCAATGATCCTACCAGATATGGTTGGTTTGACGATTGCTGTACATAACGGCAAACAACACGTACCTGTGTTGGTTAATGAAAATATGGTTGGCCACAAGTTGGGTGAGTTTGCAGCCACTCGTTCTTATCGTGGCCATGCTGCTGACAAAAAATCGAAGAAGTAAGGGGTATAAATATGGAAGTTGCAGCTCGCTTGCGCTTTGCGCGTATTTCGCCTCAGAAAGGTCGATTAGTTGCTGATCAAATTCGTGGTCTGCCAGTTGGCAAAGCTTTAGAAATCTTAGCATTCAGCCCGAAAAAAGGCGCTGAGATCATTAAGAAAGTTCTCGAGTCGGCGATTGCTAATGCTGAGCATAACAATGGCGCGGATGTGGATGAGCTTTCTGTAAAAACGATTTTTGTCGATCAGGGGCCGATCATGAAACGGATGATGCCTCGTGCCAAAGGTCGTGGAAATCGCATTTTGAAACGTACCAGTCACATCACTGTCGCTGTTGGCGATTGAGGTCAGAGGTTAAATATGGGTCAAAAAGTACATCCAACTGGCATCCGTCTTGGCATCGCATCTGATTGGCGTTCAAAATGGTATGCAGAAGGTAAAGACTATGCAGAATTTCTACATAAAGATTTAGAAGTTCGTGCATTCTTAAAGAAAAAACTGAAAGAAGCTTCAGTCAGTCGCATTCAAATTGAGCGTCCTGCTAAGTCTGCTTTTATCACTATCCACACAGCTCGCCCTGGTATGGTTATCGGCAAGAAAGGTGAGGATATTGAGAAATTACGTGCTGATGTTGCTGGTATCATGGGTTTACATGTCAACAATGTAAAATTGAACATTGAAGAAATTCGTAAGCCTGAATTAGATGCTCAATTGGTTGCAGAAAGCATTACTAGCCAGCTCGAGCGTCGGATTATGTTCCGTCGTGCCATGAAGCGGGCAGTAAGTAATGCCATGCGTTTAGGTGCACTGGGCATTAAAGTTAGCGTTGCAGGCCGTTTGAATGGTGCAGAGATCGCACGTACTGAATGGTATCGTGAAGGTCGTGTTCCATTACATACACTACGTGCCGACATCGACTATGCAACTGCTGAAGCCTTAACGACTTATGGCATCATCGGTGTGAAAGTTTGGATTTTCAAGGGTGAGGTCTTTGACCTTGAACAGAAACAATCTAACTCTGGGAATGCAAATAACCAGCAGGCTAGAAAGAAGAAGTGATAGAGGTTTGAGATGTTACAGCCCAAAAGAACCAAATTCCGTAAAATGCACAAAGGCCGTAATCGCGGCTTAGCTCAAGCAGGTAATGCTGTTAGCTTCGGCGAATACGGATTGAAAGCATTAGAGCGTGGTCGTATGACTGCTCGTCAAATTGAATCAGCACGTCGTGCCATTAATCGTCACGTGCGTCGTGGTGGTAAGTTGTGGATTCGCGTGTTCCCTGACAAACCAATTAGTAAAAAGCCTTTAGAAGTCCGTATGGGTAAAGGTAAAGGTAATGTTGAATACTGGGTAGCCCTAGTACAACCTGGCCTAGTCCTGTATGAGATGCAAGGTGTGAGTGAAGAAATGGCGCGTGAAGCTTTCCGCTTAGCATCAGCCAAATTACCGTTTAAAACAGCATTCGTTTCCCGTCAGGTGATGTGATGAAAGCAGTAGAATTACGTCAAAAGTCCGTTGATGAGCTCAAGTCTGAACTGACTGAAAACCTGAAAGAGCAATTTAAATTGCGTATGCAACAGGCAGCTGGCCAGTTGTCACGTCCTTCAGAAATGAAACGTGTGCGTCTCGAAATTGCACGTATTAAAACGATTCTGTCAGAAAAGAAAGTTGCAGGTAAATGATGATGAGCGAAGAAGTTAAAGTCGAACGCAGTTTGATGGGGCGCGTCATCAGCGACAAAATGGATAAATCCATCGTGGTATTGATGGAGCGTCAAGTAAAGCATCCTATCTATGGAAAGTTTATTAAACGTTCTAAAAAATATCATGTTCATGATGAGAATAATGAGTGCAAGGTTGGCGACACTGTAAGTTTCAAAGAGTGCCGCCCTCTGTCAAAGACCAAGCACTGGACTTTGGTTAAGGTCGTCGAGCGCGCAGCTGGCGAAGCCTAAGACGGAGAGTAGACATGATCCAGATGCAATCAATGCTGCAAATTGCAGATAACAGTGGTGCACGTCGCGTAATGTGTATCAAGGTTTTAGGTGGTTCACATCGTCGTTATGCCAATATTGGCGATGTAATCAAAGTAAGTATTAAAGACGCTATCCCACGCGGTAAAGTAAAGAAAGGTGATGTGTATAATGCCGTTATCGTTCGTACTGCTAAGGGTGTACGTCGTAACGATGGTTCTGTAATTCGTTTTGATGGTAATGCAGCTGTATTACTGAATAACAAATTAGAACCTATTGGAACTCGTATCTTTGGCCCGGTTACGCGTGAATTGCGTGGTGACCGTTTTATGAAGATTATCTCGCTGGCACCAGAAGTGCTTTAAGACGGCTGAGCTGACATAGCGTAGGTGAAGTGATGCAAAAGATTCGTAAAAACGACCAAGTCGTTGTCATTACAGGCAAAGACAAAGGGCGCCGTGGCTCAGTGATGCAAGTTCTGGCGACCGGTAAAGTTTTGGTTAAAGGTGTTAATGTTGTAAAGAAACACCAAAAACCAAACCCAACATTAGGTGTGCAAGGTGGTGTGGTTGAAAAAGAAATGCCCATTCAAGCCTCTAATGTTATGTTAGTCAACCCGGCCACTGGCAAGGGTGATCGGATTGGATTCAAGCTCCTGGAAGATGGCAAGAAAATCCGTGTCTTCAAATCCAACGGTGAGCGCGTAGACGCTTAATAGGTAAAATATTTCATGGCAAGGTTACAGCAATATTACCGTGAAGCTGTCATTAAAGAACTGACAGAAAAACTCGGTACACAAAATGTAATGGAGATTCCTCGCATCACCAAAATTACCCTGAATATGGGTTTAGGTGAGGCGGTTGGGGATAAAAAAGTCATTGAACACGCTGTCAATGATATGACAAAAATCGCTGGTCAAAAACCAGTTGTTACCTTAAGCCGTAAGTCAATTGCAGGCTTTAAAATTCGTGACAACTGGCCAATTGGTTGTAAAGTAACCTTGCGTCGTGAACGCATGTATGAGTTTTTAGATCGTTTAATCAACGTATCTATTCCTCGTATCCGTGACTTCCGTGGTCTGAACCCAAGAGGTTTTGATGGCCGTGGTAACTACAACATGGGCGTTAAAGAGCAAATCATTTTCCCTGAAATTGATTACGATAAGATCGACGCTCTACGCGGTATGAATATTACCATTACCACTACTGCTAAAACTGATGAAGAGGGAAAGGCTTTACTTGAAGCCTTCAAATTCCCTTTCAGACAGTAAGAGGATACGAGTTACATGGCAAAGAAATCCATGATTGCACGTGAAGTTAAGCGTGCTGAGACAGCAGCTAAGTTTGTTGACAAACGTGCTCAATTGAAAAAAGTAATTGCAAGCCCAGCCAGTTCTCTTGAAGAAGTATTGGCAGCTAGTACTGCTCTGCAAAAGTTACCACGTGACAGTAGTACAGTGCGTAAGCAACGTCGTTGTAATGTCACAGGTCGTCCACATGGTGTTTATCGTAAGTTTGGCTTATGCCGTAACAAATTACGTGAAGCAGCAATGCGTGGCGATGTACCTGGTTTAACTAAGGCTAGCTGGTAAGAGGAGAGAAATATCATGAGTATGAGTGATCCTATTGCCGATATGCTGACTCGCATCCGTAACGGTCAAGCAGCTAGCAAGGCAACTGTCTCTTTCCCAGCTTCTAAGCAAAAGAAAGCGATTTTAGAAGTATTATTGAACGAAGGTTATATCCTAGGTTTTGATGTAGATGAAAATGGTGGTAAACCTGTCACTACAGTAAAATTAAAGTACTTCCAAGGTAAACCTGTTATTAGCCGTATTGCTCGCACTAGTCGTCCTGGTCTGCGTGTATTCCGCGGCAAAGATGAACTGCCTAAAGTTATGGGTGGTTATGGTGTGGCTATCGTTTCGACCTCCGCAGGTGTCATGAGTGATCGTGCAGCGCGTGCAATGGGTCAAGGTGGCGAAGTCATCTGTGTGGTTGAGTAAGGTAGGCAGATTCTCATGTCACGTATAGCGAAAAGAGGCCTAACAGTACCGAAAGGTGTTGAGGTCAAAATTGACGGGCAGCGTCTGAATGTCAAGGGCTCTAAAGGTTCGTTAGAACTAGATGTCCATGCAGATGTAGAAGTTACCCAAGAAAACAATGTATTGAGTTTCCGCCCACGTGCTGAAGGTGCCTGGGCTTTAGCTGGTACAACTTCTGCTTTAACCACTAGCATGGTTAAAGGTGTCAGTGAAGGTTTTGAAAAGAAACTGCAACTGGTGGGTGTTGGTTATCGTGCACAAGCTCAAGGTAGTAAGCTAAATCTGTCTTTAGGTTTCTCTCATCCAGTGGTCTACGAAGTACCAGCAGGGATTACAGTAGAAACTCCGAGCCAGACTGACATTATTATCCGTGGCGTTGACAAACAAAAAGTGGGTCAAGTGGCTGCTGAAGTGCGTGCTTATCGTCCACCAGAGCCTTACAAAGGCAAGGGTGTGAAATACGTTGATGAAAAAATCATCCGTAAAGAAGCCAAGAAGAAGTAAGGTAGCCTAGCATGGAAAAGAAATTAAGTCGTATTCGTCGTAGCAAAACCGCACGCAGCAAGATGCGTGAGTTACGTGCTACACGTTTGTGCGTACATCGCACACCACGTCATATCTATGCACAAATCATTGCACCTGAAGGGGATAAAGTGATTGCTAGTGCTTCTACAGTAGAAAAAGATTTACGTGGTTCATTAGATTATACCGGTAATGTGGATGCTGCTGCAGCTGTTGGTAAGTTAGTAGCTGAGCGTGCTAAAGCCCAAGGGGTTGAGGCGGTAGCCTTTGACCGTTCCGGTTTTAAATATCATGGCCGTATCAAAGCTTTAGCAGATGCTGCTCGTGAAGCTGGCTTGAAATTCTAAGGGTTAAGTCTTATGGCAAAGGTAGAAAATACAACAGCGTCAACAGACGGCCTGCAAGAAAAGTTGGTTCATGTTAACCGCGTTTCTAAAGTAGTTAAGGGTGGTCGTATCTTCAGTTTTACTGCTTTAACCGTAGTAGGTGATGGTAATGGCCGCGTTGGTTTTGGTTATGGCAAAGCACGTGAAGTGCCAGCTGCGATTCAAAAAGCGATGGAACAAGCTCGTAAGAGCATGGTTAATGTGGCTTTGGTAGATGGCACTTTACAGTACCCAATTAAGTACTCTTCTGGTGCTGCGACTGTGTTTATGCAACCTGCTTCTGAAGGTACTGGTGTTATCGCCGGTGGCGCGATGCGTGCAGTACTTGAGGTTGCTGGGGTTAAAAACGTTCTGTCTAAGTGTATTGGTACACGGAATGCAGGCAACGTAATCCGCGCTACGATTGGCGGTTTAGCTTCTATGCATGCTCCAGAGATGATTGCAGCTAAGCGTGGCAAAACCGTTGAAGAGATCAAAGGATAAGCCATGTCAGAAGTTAAAAAAATTAAATTGACCCTAGTGCGTAGCATTAGTGGTCGTTTGAAAAGCCATCAGCAATGCGCAAGCGGCTTAGGCATTCGTCGTATGAATCGCACGGTAGAAGTTATTGATACGCCAGAAAATCGTGGCATGATCAATAAGATTTCTTACCTGCTTAAGGTTGAGGAAGCTTAAGATGAAACTGAATACCTTACAACCAGCAGCTGGTAGCCGTCCTGCGCGTACGCGTGTAGGCCGTGGTATTGGTTCAGGCTTAGGTAAAACTGCAGGTCGTGGTCATAAAGGTCAAAAATCACGTGCTGGCGGTTTCCATAAAGTCGGTTTCGAAGGCGGTCAAATGCCTTTGCAACGTCGTTTGCCAAAAATGGGCTTTATTTCCCGGATTGGTGCACGTACTGCTGAAGTTCGTTTAGACGAATTAGCAAAAGTTGACGGCGATGTGATTAGCTTGGCTTCTCTAAAAGCAGCTAATGTAATCCCTGCACGTACTTTGCAAGCTAAAGTTATTTTATCTGGTAAAGTCGAAAAAGCTTTCACCTTGCAAGGTGTAGGCGCTACTAAAGGTGCTAAATCAGCGATTGAGGCCGTAGGCGGCAAAATCGAGGAATAATTACTAAAAATGGCAAAGTCACCTGCTTCAACCGGATCCTTCGCAGGATTTGGCAACATAGCTGAAGTGCGTCAGCGGCTCGTCTTCGTGCTGCTGGCTTTAATCGTTTATCGAATTGGTACTTTTATTCCTGTTCCAGGGGTAAATCCACTGGCCATGTCTCAATTTTTTGAGCAAAACAGTGGCACCATTCTTGGCGTCTTCAATATGTTTTCTGGTGGTGCCTTACAACGTTTAAGTGTGTTTGCTTTAGGGGTAATGCCTTATATTTCTGCATCAATCATTATTCAGTTAATGACTACAGTTATTCCTTCACTTGAGCAGCTCAAGAAAGAAGGGGAGACTGGTAGACGTAAAATAACACAGTACACGCGTTATGGCACGGTAGCTTTAGCTCTGTTCCAAAGCTTAGGTGTTGCTATCGCCTTAGGTGGGCAAGACATTGGTGGTGGTCAAACTATCGCTATTAATCCAGGCTACGGTTTTATTCTGACTACAGTTGTTACCTTAGTCACTGGAACTCTGTTTCTGATGTGGTTAGGTGAGCAAATTACTGAACGTGGTATTGGCAATGGTATTTCACTGATTATCTTCTCAGGGATTGTAGCTGGCCTGCCAGCAGCTGTTGCGGGTACTCTAGAGCTAGTGAATACCGGTGAGTTGTCTCCATTCTTCGTTATCTTGTTGATGGTCTTAGTTATTATTGTAACTGCCTTCGTTATTTTCGTTGAGCGTGGGCAGCGGCGTATTACGGTTAACTATGCTAATCGCCAACAAGGGCGGAAAATGTATGCGGGGCAATCTAGCCATTTGCCATTAAAGCTAAATATGGCTGGTGTTATTCCACCTATCTTTGCTTCTAGTATTATTTTGTTCCCAGCTACTTTAGGTCACTGGTTTAGTGGTGCTGATGGTACAGGAATCATTCAAAATTTCGTTAATATGCTACAGCCTGGACAGCCACTTTATGTGTTGTTCTATGCTATGGCTATTGTATTTTTCTCTTTTTTCTATACAGCCTTAGTCTTCAACTCACGGGAAACTGCAGACAATTTAAAGAAAGCGGGTGCTTTCATTCCTGGAATTCGTCCAGGTGAGCAAACTGCTAAATATATAGATGGTGTAATGACTCGTTTAACAGGTGTTGGCGCGATCTACATTACTTTAGTTTGTTTATTGCCCGAGTTTTTAATCTTAGGTTGGAATGTGCCGTTCTACTTTGGTGGTACATCATTATTAATCATCGTCGTTGTAGTTATGGATTTCTTGTCCCAATTACAAGCACACATGATGTCGCATCAGTACGAAGGTCTGATGAAGAAAGCCAATTTCAAAACGCAGACTCGTCCTGGCACAGTGCGTTAGTTGATTTAGTGAAGAGGTTGTCATGAAGGTTAGAGCTTCTGTAAAAAAATTATGCCGTAACTGCCGTATTATTCGTCGCAGTGGTGTAGTACGTGTAATCTGCTCGTCTGATCCGCGTCATAAACAACGTCAGGGTTAAAAACAGATTGTTCTTACTCTTGTTAGGGTAAGGACCTTAAATGACCTCTGCCTTGGCAGGGGTTATTTGTTGATAAATAGTAAAAGTTTCGGCATAATCGCCGGCTTTTCCGAGAATCTGGAGAATATCTTTAATGGCTCGTATTGCGGGTATTAATCTTCCTGTAAATAAGCATACTGTCATTGGCCTGACAGCTATTTACGGAATTGGGCGTCCGCGCGCTCAAGACATTTGTAAAGCGGCGGGTATTGAACCGCAAACTAAAATTCGTGACTTGAACGAAGAACAATTAGAAAGAGTTCGCGCTGAAGTCGCTAAGTTCCTGGTCGAAGGTGATCTGCGTCGTGAAGTTTCCATGAGCATTAAACGCTTAATGGATATGGGCTGCTATCGTGGCGTCCGTCATAGACGTGGTCTTCCCGTACGTGGACAACGTAGCAAAACTAATGCTCGCACCCGTAAAGGGCCGCGCCGTCCAATCCGTAAGTGATCAGGTTACAGGATAGTTAAGTTATGGCAAAACAGCCAACCAAAAAGAGCGTTGCCAATGCGCGCGCTAAGAAAATCAAAAAGACCGTTACTGATGGTGTTGCACACATCTTCGCGTCTTTTAACAATACTATTGTTACCATTACTGACCGTCAAGGTAATGCCTTAGCATGGGCGACTGCAGGTGGTTCAGGTTTCCGCGGCTCACGTAAAAGCACTCCATTCGCAGCACAAGTTGCAGCAGAGCGTGCCGGTACTGCAGCTAAAGAATATGGCCTGAAAAACTTAGATGTGGAAGTTAAGGGCCCTGGCCCTGGCCGTGAATCTGCAGTACGTGCCTTAAATAATGTAGGCTACAAAATTACCAACATTACGGATGTTACACCCATTCCTCATAATGGTTGCCGTCCGCCTAAGAAGCGTCGTGTGTAACGGGAGCAGTTAACAATGGCAAGATATATTGGACCTACCTGTAAGCTAAGCAGACGCGAAGGTACAGATCTCTATCTTAAGAGCCGCGGTGTGTCTCTTGAGAAAAAATGTAAACTAGATAAAAAACCAGGTCAGCACGGTGAAGGCCGTGGTCGTTTATCAGACTATGGTGTTCAGTTACGTGAAAAGCAAAAAGTGCGTCGTATTTACGGTGTTCTTGAGCGTCAATTCAGTAATTACTTCAAAAAAGCTGCTCAACAAAAAGGCTCTACCGGTGAAAATCTGTTGCGCTTATTAGAAGGGCGTTTGGATAACGTAGTGTATCGTATGGGTTTTGGTGCAACTCGCTCTGAATCTCGTCAACTTGTTAGCCATAAAGCAATTCTAGTTAATGGCAAGATCGTCAATATTGCTTCTTACCAAGTAAAATCAGGCGATTTAATCTCTGTGCGTGAAAAAGCGAAAAAGCAAGTTCGTGTACAAGATTCGATTAAAGTAGCTGAGCAGTTAGGCTTCCCGTCATGGGTAGATGTCAACGTGAAAGAGTTACAAGGGACTTACAAGTCTGCTCCTGATCGTTCTGATCTACCAGCTGAAATTAATGAGTCATTGATTGTTGAATTGTACTCTAAGTAATTTTCAACCGACTCGTCAACGATTACAGGGACTAGCATGACCTCAAAAACGATTGATTTACTGAAACCACGTAATGTCCAGGTTCAGGAGTTGGGGCTAAACACATCCCGTATCACTCTAGAGCCACTGGAGCGCGGTTTTGGGCACACGCTGGGCAATGCCCTGCGGCGTATTCTGCTGTCCTCCATTCCGGGCAGTGCAATTACGGAAGTACAAATTGCCGGTGTTGTTCATGAGTACACAACAATTGAAGGTGTGCAGGAAGACGTAGTTGAAATCCTGCTCAATCTGAAAAAGTTAGCAGTACGCCTGAATTCACGTGATGAGGCAACTTTAACCCTGAAGAAAAAGGGTAAAGGTCCAGTAACAGCTGCAGATATCGAATTAGATCATGATGTTGAAATCATTAATCCTAATTACGTGATTGCACATATTACTAAGGACGATGTCGAGTTGGAAATGAACTTAACGATCACTAGTGGTCGTGGTTATCAACCTGCTTCAGTCCGCCGTGGCCCAGACTCTCCAGAGTTACCTTTAGGTACCTTGGTGTTAGATGCCAGCTATAGCCCGATCTTACGTGTTGCCTACAATGTAGACAGCGCGCGGGTTGAGCAACGTACTGATATGGATAAGCTCATTGTTGAGATTGAAACTGATGGCTCGATCGATGCAGAAAATGCATTGAGTATGGCTGCACAAATTCTGCAGCAGCAATTAGCCGTCTTCTTTGATCTACATATCGAAGAGCCAATCCGTCACATCGACAATCAACCTGAAGTTGATCCGGTCTTACTGCGTCCAGTGGATGACCTTGAGTTAACCGTTCGTTCTGCTAACTGCTTGAAAGCCGAAAATTTATTCTATATCGGTGATCTAGTACAACGTACAGAAACTGAACTGTTAAAGACGCCGAACTTAGGTAAAAAATCTTTAACTGAAATTAAAGATGTGTTGGCTTCACACGGTTTGACTCTGGGAACTAAGCTGGATAATTGGCCGCCTGCTGGTCTCGATCACAAAGATAGTAAAGTAGGTTAACTGTAAGGTTAACCTAGCGCCTGAAGGATTTTAAGATGCGTCATCGTAAAACTGGTCGTCAATTAAGCCGTAACAGCAGCCATCGCAAAGCATTGTTACAGAGCCTGACCAACTCATTACTGCGTTACGAAGCGATTAAAACTACTCTGCCAAAAGCGAAAGAATTACGTCGCGTGGCTGAGCCTTTAATTACTCGCTCTAAAGAAGACTCTGTGCATAACCGCCGGATTGCTTTCGCACGTTTACGTGATGAAACAGTCGTTGCCAAGTTATTCACTGAATTAGGCCCACGCTACAAGCAACGCCCAGGTGGCTATTTACGTATCATTAAGTGCGGTTTCCGTGCGGGTGATAATGCGCCAATGGCTTATGTTTCTTTAGTAGACGGTGCTGGCGAAGCTCAAGCTGTTGAATAAGTCTTAAGCTCAGTCGATAAAAATAAAAGCCGGTGTAATAACCGGCTTTTTTCTTGCATAGTGTTTGTGTTGTATCATTGACAGTCAAGTAAAGCCTACTAGACTTAGGCACTTTCTAATCAAGGATGCTCCCCTATGAGTACTGAAACACAAAGTATAAGTGCTGAGAGTTCACGCAAGACAGCCCGACTCTTCTATTATGGTAATATGCTGGCAGGTTTGCTGCCTGTGCCATTTTTTGCCTTATGGTTTGGTGGTTCAATCTTGGTTTATGCGATGTTACGCCACCACCCCAATCCGCGGGTTGGTTACTACACCCAGTTAGGTGCGTATAACTATTATGCTCTAGCAGGAGCCTATGTAGTCATACTCACTTTTGCTCCTGGGGATTTCTTTGTAAATTGGTGGTGGGCAGTTTGGATTTTCTCAGCACTGGCATTGGTTCCATTTGCTGTCAAGCAGATATTAAAAATTAATCGTGAGACTTGGCATGATATTAAAATTGAGAAGTGAGGGTTGAGTGTGACTGAATTACGCCATAACTGGAAGCTCGAAGAGATCCAAGCTTTATTTGCCTTGCCTTTCAATGATTTGATGTTCAAAGCCCATCAGATTCATCGGCAAAATTTCACGGTTAATCAAGTGCAAATTAGCACACTTTTGAGTATTAAAACGGGTGCTTGCCCTGAAGATTGTAGTTATTGCTCACAAAGTGCGCGCTACGATACTGATTTACAAACCGAGCGTTTGATGCCCTTGAATGAGGTGATTGCCGCAGCTAAAACGGCTCAAGCCAATGGGGCAACTCGTTTTTGCATGGGGGCTGCTTGGCGTAATCCGACGGATAAGAATTTAGAGCGAGTGATCGAAATGGTCAGCTCAGTGAAAGATTTAGGAATGGAAACTTGCGTGACCTTAGGCATGCTTACGGATCGTCAAGCACAGCGTTTAAAGCATGCGGGTTTAGATTACTACAATCATAACCTAGATACTTCACCCGAATTTTACGGGCAAGTCATCACCACTCGCACTTATCAAGATCGTTTAGATACTTTAGAGTATGTGCGCAATGCCGGTATTAATGTATGTAGCGGTGGTATTTTGGGCATGGGTGAGTCGGAGCGTGATCGTGCGCGCCTCTTGCAACAATTAGCAAACATGAAGCAACATCCTGAGTCGGTACCGATTAATGATTTAGTCCGGATTGAAGGCACACCGTTAGCTGCGAATGATAAATTAGATTCCTTAGACTTTATTCGGACGATTGCTGTGGCACGCATTCTGATGCCGAAATCCTATGTACGTTTATCCGCAGGCCGCACCGAAATGAGTGATGAAACCCAAGCTTGGTGCTTCTTTGCAGGGGCAAACTCGATGTTCTATGGTGATCGCTTGTTGACAACCGATAATCCTGATGAAAACCATGATATGCAACTGTTTGCGCGTTTAGGTATCCAACCAGAACGCTCTGCTCCAGTGGAAGCAGCAGTTTGCCAAACTTGTCAGGCCTAAGCGCTGAGTAGGGAGTGAGTGATGCGTTATCCCCAAACCTTTGATGTCATTGTAATCGGTGGTGGTCATGCGGGTACCGAAGCGGCCTTAGCAACAGCACGCATGGGGCAACGCACGCTATTACTTACTCACAATATCGAAACGATTGGTCAAATGAGCTGTAATCCTGCCATTGGTGGGATTGGGAAAGGGCATTTAGTTAAGGAAGTCGACGCACTGGGCGGTGCGATGGCGCATGCTGCGGATCGAGGTGGTATTCAATTTCGTATTCTAAATTCTAGCAAAGGCCCTGCAGTCCGTGCTACTCGCGCTCAAGCGGATCGCGTGCGCTACAAAGCAGCGATTCGCACGATTGTCGAAAATCAACCTAATCTGCAAATCTTCCAACAAGCCGCTGATGATTTAATTGTGGAAGGTGAGCAGGTTGTGGGCGTAGTTACCCAAATGGGGGTGAGCTTCAGTGCCCGAGCCGTTGTGTTGACGACCGGCACGTTTTTAGGTGGCAAGATTCATATTGGTTTAGAAAATCATTCCGGCGGGCGGGCAGGTGATCCGCCCTCCATCGCTTTAGCTCAAAGGCTACGAGAATTGCCCTTCCGAGTGGATCGCTTAAAAACGGGTACACCACCACGGATTGATGCGCGCACGATTGATTTTTCTAAGCTGCAAGCCCAGCCGGGGGATACACCCACTCCAGTCTTTTCTTTCTTAGGGAAAGCGGAAGAACATCCTGCGCAGATTCCCTGTCATATCACCTACACGAATACACGTACTCACGAAATTATTCGTGGCGGTTTAGATCGCTCACCGATGTATACCGGCGTGATCGAGGGTATTGGTCCGCGCTATTGCCCTTCCATTGAGGATAAAGTGGTGCGCTTTGCGGACAAAGATCGCCACCAAATTTTCCTTGAGCCAGAAGGTTTAGATACGCACGAAATTTACCCGAATGGGATTTCTACGAGTCTGCCGTTTGATGTGCAATATGCCTTAGTGCGTTCAATGGAGGGTATGGAGAATGCTCATATCGTGCGCCCGGGCTATGCGATTGAATACGATTTCTTTGACCCGCGTGATTTAAAACCCAGCTTAGAAACTAAAGCGATTCAAGGTTTATTCTTTGCAGGGCAAATTAATGGTACGACTGGTTATGAAGAGGCCGCTGCACAAGGCTTATTAGCGGGTTTGAATGCTGGTTTGTATGTGCAAGAACGGGAGGCTTGGTATCCACTACGTGATCAGGCTTATTTGGGTGTATTAGTCGATGACCTGATTACACTTGGGACTAAAGAGCCTTATCGGATGTTTACCAGTCGTGCTGAGCATCGCTTGCTGCTGCGGGAAGATAATGCGGATTTACGCCTGACTGAACAAGGGCGGGAACTTGGCTTAGTCGATGATGAGCGTTGGGCTGCCTTCTGCACTAAGCGCGAAGCGATTGAACGAGAGCAACAACGCTTACGCACCACGGTGTTACACCCAAGCAGTTTGAGTGCTCAGGATACCGAACGTGTCTTTGGTGATGCCTTAGCACGTGACTATAAACTGTATGATTTGCTACGCCGCCCTAACGTGACTTATGCGAATCTGACTAGTTTAGAGGCGGTAGGTTCTGAGGTGACTGATCCTGCTGTGGCTGAACAAGTAGAAATTCAGTGTAAATACGCAGGTTATATTGAGCGCCAGCAGGATGAAATTGATAAGCAACGTCGGCACGAAGAAACACGCTTGCCCCCCGATTTTGATTACAACAAAGTCAGTGGCTTATCAAATGAAGTGCGCCAAAAGCTGCTAGCGCAACGTCCAGCTAGTATTGGTCAAGCTTCGCGCATTCCCGGAGTCACACCGGCTGCTATTTCACTCTTATTAGTGCATTTAAAAAAGCAATCTTTAGCCTCTATGCGTGAGAGCGCCTAATGAGCGTACTTTGGCTGGGTGTACCTGCTGAGTTAGGTTTGGACTTGAGCGCGCAACAGGAGCAGCAGCTCCGGACTTATTTAGACTTATTGCAGCGTTGGAATAAGGTTTATAACCTCACTGCGGTGCGTGATCCGGCGCAGATGTTGCCACTGCATCTATGGGATAGCCTAGCCGTTGTACCTTTTATTCAGGCGGAGCATTGTTTAGATGTGGGAAGTGGTGCGGGGTTGCCGGGGATTCCTTTAGCGATTTTGCGTCCCACTCAAACATTTACTTTGTTAGACACCAATGGTAAAAAAACCCGTTTTATTCAGCAGGCTGCTTTAGAGTTGGGTTTAACTAATCTTAAAGTAGTCCAAGCGCGGGTGGAGCAGTGGCAACCAACCCAGCCGTTTGCTGCTATTATCAGTCGAGCCTTTGCCTCTTTAGCCGATTTTGTTACTGTCAGCGGCATGCATTTAGCAGCTCAGGGCACGCTGTATGCGATGAAAGGTCGCTATCCGGATAGTGAACTTGCAGAGTTGCCCGCAGGCTGGATGTTGGCTCGTAGTCATCCTTTAAGCGTCCCCGGCTTAGAGGCTGAACGTCATTTATTAGAACTTACCCGTACTGCCTAGGCAGTGCTTGATTGAGATAAGCATGAGCAAGGTAATCGCAGTTGCCAACCAAAAAGGTGGGGTTGGTAAAACCACGACGAGTGTTAACTTAGCCGCATCGTTAGCTGCTATGCAGCGCAAAGTCCTGTTGATTGATATGGATCCACAAGGCAATGCCACCACAGGCATGGGCTTAGAAAAGCATAATCAGCTTGTGTCCATTAATGATGTGTTGCTCGGCAAAGCCCAAGTCCATGAAATCCTCAAATTCATTCCTGAATTAAAGCTCTCTATGCTCCCCGGTACGCCCGATCTGACTGTAGCTGAAGTGGAATTGATGCAACAGGATCGGCGTGAATATCGCTTACGGGATGTGATTAAGCCCTTACGTGAGCAATTTGATTTCATTTTTATCGACTGCCCACCTTCACTCAATATGCTGACAGTGAATGCTTTAGTAGCTGCAGATAGTGTATTAATCCCCATGCAGTGCGAGTATTTTGCTTTGGAGGGTTTGAGTGCCTTAGTCAATACGATTGATGAGATTAAAAGTACCGCTAACCCTGAACTACAAATGATGGGTTTAGTTCGTACCATGTTTGATCCACGTAGCAATTTAGCGCGTGATGTGTCAGATCAATTGCAAAGCCACTTTAAAGATAAAGTCTATAACACGTCTATTCCACGCAATGTGCGTTTGGCTGAAGCTCCTAGCCACGGTTTGCCAGTATTGGAGTACGATAAAAACTCGCGTGGAGCTTTAGCTTACTTAGCACTAGCAGCTGAAATGTTGCGGCGTAATAGCTCGGTGCTGCCGCAAGAGACTGCATCATGGTAAAAAAGCCAGGTTTAGGGCGGGGTTTAGACGTACTTTTGAGTTCAGCACGTAAGTCTAGCCCACCAGAAGATGAGGTGGTCTTACAAAAGTTACCGGTCGAGCAAATCCAACCTGGTACTTACCAGCCGCGTAGCCAAATGGATGCACAAGCCTTACAAGAGCTAGCTGATTCGATTAAAGCACAAGGCTTAGTACAGCCAGTTGTGGTAAGACGTTTAAGCCTTGGTGGTTATGAACTGATTGCAGGTGAGCGGCGTTGGCGTGCTGCCCAGTTGGCTGGATTAACGACTATTCCAGCAGTGATTCGGGAAATTCCTGATCAAGCAGCGGCGGCGATGTCCTTGATTGAGAATATTCAGCGCGAAGACCTCAATTCATTAGAAGAGGCTTTAGCTTTACGCCGTTTAATTGATGAATTCGGCTTGACCCATCAACAGACTGCTGAAGCAGTCGGGCGCTCGCGTGCAGCGGTGACTAACTTGCTGCGTTTAATAGAGTTGAGTCCAGAAGTAAAGCAGCTTTTAGAGCAGCGCTTACTGGAAATGGGGCATGCCCGTGCTTTATTGAGCTTAAGTCAAGAAGAGTTACAAGTAAAAATTGCACAGAAAGTTGTACAGCGCCAGTTGTCAGTGCGCGAGACTGAGCGTTTAGTGAAAAATCTTTTGGAAGGGACTCCACCCCGTAAGGAGGTGCTCATTTCCGCTGATGTGCAACGTCTAGAGCGCCAACTGACGGATCAACTGGGTGCACGAGTTGAGATTCGTTATAACAAACGTGGGCGCGGTAAGATGGTGATTGAGTACAATAATTTGGATGAATTAGACGGAATTTTAAGCCATCTTCAGCGTAAGGAAGAGGAATAGTCTTTAGTAGCTGACTATTTAGTTATTTTTTCGTAAGCAGCTAGATTAATTCTTGAAGCGGGCTTGGATTATCTGCATAATACGCGGCTTAGTTTTAGATCGGTTTTGCGGAGAAGACCCTTGCCTAATATAAAGTCAGCGAAAAAGCGCGTTCGCCAGGATGAAAAGCGCCGTATGCATAATAAACACCTGCGTTCACGCATGCGCACTTCTGTTAAGGGCGTTCTGAATGCAATTGCTGCAGGTGATCGTGAGGCTGCTTTGGCAGCTTATCAAGCTGCAGTACCAGTGATTGATTCAACAGCAGACAAAGGCATTATTCATAAGAATAAAGCTGCTCGTTTTAAAAGTCGCTTGAATGCCCACATTCGCGCGCTGCAAGCACCGGCTGCAGCCTAATAACTCGCGTGTGTAAGAATAGTTCTCAAGGCCGGTTTGGAAACAAACCGGCCTTTTTGTATTGAGGTTGGTATGCTTAAAGTCGGCCTAACCGGCGGTATAGGTTGTGGCAAAAGTAGTGCAGTTGCTATTTTTAGGTCTTTAGGTGTATCTATTATCGATGCGGATCGAATTGCCCGCGAGGTCGTGCAAAAAGGCGAACTTGCTTTAGCACAAGTTGCAGCTGTTTTTGGAGCTGAGGCCATCACTGCAGAAGGTGAGCTGGATAGGGCTTGGATGCGGGCACAGATCTTTAAAGATCCTGCAGCACGCACGCAATTGGAAAGTATTTTGCATCCTATTATTCATGCGCGAATTGGACAAGCGATGCAGTCCGCGTTTGAATTGGGTGCTGCTTATGTGATTGTCGATGTACCCTTACTAGTTGAGCAGGGCTACCAAAGTTTGTTTGATCGTATTGTCGTCGTTGATTGTCTACCAAGTCAGCAATTGGAACGTGTACGAACGCGTGATCAGACTGCAGATAGCCAAACTGAGCAGATTATGCAAGTACAGGCTTCACGTGATTTAAGGCTGCAAGCTGCAAGTGATATATTAGATAATACTTCAAGTAAAGAAGTGCTGGAACTCCAAGTCAACCAACTTCATAAGAAATTTCTCGGTCCCTCCAGTGGTTAATTTGCCGTTTAGGCAGGTTTATTTTAGTATTTAACGTTAATCTTATTGAGTTGTGCTTATGACCATTTACGAACAACCGCTAAATGAAAAGATCAGGCTTTTCCTGCGGCTAGAGTTTTTGGTTAAACGTTTTCGTTACCATTTGGCACAGGCTAATCAAGCAGACACTCTAGCTGCTTTAGATATTTTGCTTGATCTCTATAATTTGGTTGCGCGTGTTGACCTGAAAAGCGATGTGATTAAAGAATTGGATCGTGTGGCGCAATCAGTGCGCCGCGATTTTAATGTACAAGATCAGCAAGAGGCGACTTTAGCGACCCTCAATCAGCACGCGAATGAGCTATACCATCTACGTGGTGCTTTAGGCCAGCACTTACGCTCACATATTTTCTTCAGCAGTTTAAGGCAACGGACTTCTTTACCTGGTGGGATTAATGGAGTGGATATTCCGCTCTTAAATCAATGGCAGGAGCAAGAAGCTGAAGTAAGGGTAGCCGACTTAATTAATTGGGGTCAGCCCTTTGTCACAACAGCAGATGCCATTTCCTATATGTTGAATCTAATGCGCAATTACTGCGATGGTGAAGAATACACAGCGCGTGACGGATTTTTTCAAATGTCTTTGGGTTTAACCAAGGCCTATCAGTTATTACAATTAGAATTACCCGCTAATAAAAATATTTACCCTGAAATTAGTTCAGGGAAACAAAGGTTCTCTCTACGTTTTGTAGAGGTTGATATGTTATCGGAACGCGGAAAACAATTACCGGATGATGTTACCTTCCGCTTAAAACTATGTGCGTTTTAGAGAGAGGCACAAACTTATGGACGAACAAACACGCTTAGAAGTGGAAGCAGCCGCATGGCGTAAATTAGTTGAACATTTTCAAAAGCGCACGGATGTGCAAAATATTGATTTAATGAACCTAGCAGGTTTCTGCCGCAACTGTATGTCAAAATGGTATGCAGGGGCAGCGACGGAACGTGGATTTGAGCTAGCTTATGAGCAAGTGCGTGAACTGGTCTATGGCATGCCTTATGCCGAATTTAAGGATCGCTACCAACGTGAGGCCAGTGCTGAACAACTAGCAGCCTATAATGCGATTCGCCCCGAACAAAAAACTGAATAAGGCAATGCAGTGTGATTTATGGCAAAAAAAGAAACGACTAAGCCAGATTTTGAGAAATCCCTCCAAGAATTAGAATCACTGGTCCAAAAAATGGAAAGTGGCGAATTATCCTTAGAAGAATCCCTCCAAGAATTTGAGCGCGGTGTGCAATTAACTCGGCAATGCCAAGAAGCGTTAACCGCAGCCGAGCAACGAGTAAAGCTTTTAGCTGCGGATGGTAGTCAAACTGATTTTAAAGAGGATAAAACTAAGTGAGGGCTGTGAGTCCCGCTTTACAGAATTACCAAGCACGGATTGAATTTGTGTTGCAAGGTGTATTGCCTTCAGCTGAAATTCTACCCATGCGTCTACACGAAGCGATGCGCTATTCAGTGCTGAATGGCGGTAAGCGTATGCGGCCTTTGTTAGTATATGCAACGGGCGAAGCTTTAGGTGTAGCGCCAGAGGCCTTAGATATTCCTGCTGCGGCTATCGAGCTGATTCATGTGTATTCGCTGATTCATGATGATCTACCCGCGATGGATGATGATGTCTTACGACGTGGGAAGCCCACTTGTCATTGTGCATATGATGAAGCAACTGCAATTTTGGCAGGTGACGCCTTACAAGCTTTGGCTTTCCAGTTGATTGCACAAGCGCATGAACATCTAAGTACTGAGCAGCGTCTACGTATGCTACAACAGTTGAGTTTCGCAGCAGGCTCGCGTGGCATGATAGGTGGGCAGGCGATTGATTTAGCCGCCGTAGGTAAGCAGCTCACTGAGCTTGAATTAGAGCAAATGCATATCCATAAAACAGGTGCTTTAATTCGTAGTAGTGTCCTGTTAGCTGCCTATACTGCGGATGATTTACCTGAAAAACAGTTAAATCAACTCGATCATTATGCGAAGTGTTTGGGTTTAGCCTTTCAAGTTCAAGATGATATTCTGGATATAGAAAGTGATACTCAAACTTTAGGTAAAACACGTGGTGCTGATGCAGCAGCGGGTAAGCCCACTTATCCTTCGATCATTGGGATGAGTGCTGCAAAGCGCAAATTAGATGAATTATATTTAGAAGCAGTAGCTGCTTTAGAAGGGTTAAATGCGCCCTTATTATTGGAAATAGCTGAGTTTACCGTAAAGCGTGTTCGGTAAGCCTTGAGCCTAGTCCTACTGCCAGTAGAATTATTAGTATTGAGTGAGGTCGCGCATGCTTGAATCTATCCAGTCTCCGGCTGACTTACGCCGTTTAGACCCTGATGCTTTGCCCGATCTGTGTAAAGAAATCCGTAATTTCTTATTGACCAGCGTCTCTACTGGTGGCGGACATTTCTCTTCTAATCTAGGCACGGTGGAACTCACAGTTGCCTTACATTATGTATTTAATACACCTGCAGACCGCTTAGTTTGGGATGTCGGTCATCAAGCTTATGCACATAAGATTCTCACCGGGCGGCGTGATCTTATGCATAGCATTCGCCAAGAGCATGGCTTAGCGGGTTTTCCTAAACGAAGTGAAAGTTCTTACGATACCTTTGGAGTAGGGCATTCTAGCACCTCGATTGCGGCTGCTTTAGGTATGGCTTTAGCCGCCAAACAAAAAGGTGAGGATTGGCAAGCCATTGCAGTGATTGGTGATGGAGCTATGACCGCAGGTATGGCTTATGAAGCTTTAAATCATGCCGGAGATTTAGACGCTGATTTGCTAGTTGTCTTAAATGACAATGAAATGTCGATTTCACCTAATGTTGGCGCGCTGCGTAAATATCTCACACGACTACTGTCAGGCCCCATGTACTCCAGCATGCGAGAGAATGGCAAAAAGGTCTTATCCAGCAGCAAATCTCTCTCGAAGCTCGCTAAGCTCACTGAAGAGCATATGAAAGGCATGGTCTTGCCCAGTACTTTATTTGAGGAAATGGGTTTTCAATACTATGGACCCATTGACGGCCATGATGTCAGTGAAATGGTCAATGTGATGCACAATTTGCGGCAGATAAAAGGCCCACGCTTATTGCATGTGATTACCCAAAAAGGTAAGGGCTATGAGCTCGCTGAAGATGATCCTTGTACCTATCATGGAGTGACGCCTTTCAATTTAAAAACAGGCCTAGTCTCTGGGAAGAAGGCGGCTACACCGACTTATACTGAAGTATTTAGTAATTGGCTGTGCGATATGGCAGCACTAGATAAGCGTTTAGTCGGGATTACACCGGCAATGCGCGAAGGTTCGGGGCTAGTCAAATTCGCCGAGCAGTATCCAGAGCGTTATTTTGATGTAGGTATTGCAGAGCAACATGCGGTGACTTTGGCTGCAGGCTTAGCCTGTGAAGGCTTAAAGCCAGTCGTAGCAATTTACTCGACCTTTTTACAGCGCGCGTATGATCAGTTGATCCATGATGTAGCGATTCAGAATCTGCCAGTCGTGTTTGCGATTGATCGTGCAGGTTTAGTGGGTGCGGATGGCCCCACACATTCAGGAAATTACGATTTATCTTACCTACGTTGTATTCCGAATATGATTGTGATGGCACCTGCGCATGAAAATGAATGTCGGCAGATGTTATTTACGGCTTTCCAACAACAAGCACCTTGTGCCGTTCGTTATCCGCGTGGTAAAGGCATTGGCATAGTTCCCCAAGCAGAAATGCACGCCTTGGAAATCGGTAAAGGCGAAATCCTGCGCGAAGGTAAATCGGGAATCGCGATTTTATTATTTGGTTCTCTTCTCCATGAAGCCCAACAAGCTGCTGAGAGTTTAGATGCAAGTCTAGTTAATATGCGTTTCGTCAAACCTTTAGATAGTCAGCTGATTCATACTATGGCTAAGACGCATGCTCTACTAGTCACCCTAGAAGATAATGCGGTGCAAGGTGGGGCAGGTAGTGGTGTGAATGAGTGCTTAGCAGCCGCTGGACTGTCAATGCGTGTGCTCAATCTGGGTTTGCCCGATGTTTATGTTGAACACGCTTTGCGTGAGCAGCAATTAGCTGCTTGCGAATTAGATGCGGAAAGCTTAGTTCGACGGATTCGAGCTGTTTATCCCCCTAAAGCTGAAGTCCTACCGAAGCTCGTTGCTGTGCCCCGTCAAGCAGTGCATTGATCGGCCGGTTCAGCGGAATCTTAATCAGAAAATCTGCATCGCTGCATATATACTCCAATGAGAGTTAATGATATGCATGGGCAAATGCTTTTCTTTTTTTAGGAGTTATTATGAAATTTCTTCTGGGTTTCTTTAGCCTTCATTGGCTGCGGGTGTTTGATTTTCTAGCGCCTTTAGCCATTCGTTTACTCTTAGCTCCGATTTTCTGGGTCGATGGTATTAAACGTTTAGGCTTATTCACGGCAGCTGATTTCTTGTGGTACAACCCCTTAACTTGGTGGAATCAAGAAGCGTTTATTGCCGGTGCTGGCGCTATGAATGACACAATTCTAAGTATTTTTGGGGCAACCGGTTCAGCAGTCATTGGTGGTTTAGAAGTAGCCGGTGCTATCTTATTAATTCTAGGCTTTGCTGTGCGCTGGATCGTTTTAGGTTTGTTTGCAGTAGTTGTAGTGTTGGGTTTGCAAGCAGTCGGTGGTTTAACTGGTATTGGGTCTGCGGCTAAGCAATTCTTCTTTGAGCATGGCTATACTACGATTGGTTCTAATCCCTTTGAGCTTTACATCACCTATTTTATCCTGCTGTTGACACTGTTTTTCATGGGCGCAGGGCGGTGGTTTAGTTTGGATTGGTATATCTATCGTAACTTCGCGCGTAAGGTTGAAAATGCTGAAGCGGCGCGCCACGATCCATTTGAAGTGGATGCAACGGACGAGCCAGGTTTACGTACTAGTCGCGTTTAAGTCTTTTCATTAGTTTTTCAGAAAGGCTGCTTTATGCAGCCTTTTTCATTACAAATGACCCTTTATTACCTCTGTGTAGCCTGAGTTCAAACCAGTTGTCTTAAGAACTGAAACGGCAAAGAAACTGCGTATTGTTGTCCTAATTGCTTATTTCTCATGATGAGTATAACCGACTGATCACCGATATATTTCAGTCTAAATCAAGGACAGATAACTATGCGTAACCAAGTTAATAATAGACCAACTCATCTAAATAATACTAACTTCAATAGTTCTTTGAGTTTCAACACTAACTTCACCAATAGCTTTGCAGTGCAAGGTATGGCCGGTACCACTAGCTTTGCGAGTGGTTTTCGTGGGGGTAGTAGTAATCCGATTTTTAATATTCTGCTCAACTTTTTAATTGAAATCCTAAAGCAGTTAGTTGAGCAAATTAATCAGGTACAGAAACCTGAATATCGTAGCGTGGATGGCAGCGGGAATAATGTGCAGAATCCAGATTGGGGTAAACAAGGCAGCACTTTACAACGCTTAACCCCCAAAGATAGTACCCGTGAACCGGGGGGGTCTACTGAGGTCAATCTGCCTAGCACTCGTGAAGTCAGTAATGCAGTATCAGCCCAAACAGACACCACTGCTAATCGTAAAGGCTTAAGTGATATTTTTTGGATATGGGGGCAATTCCTCGATCATGATTTATCCTTTGAGCAGGTCAATAGTAAGCAGAGTATTGATATTGCTGTGCCCACAGGTGATCCCCTCTTTGACCCACAAAGTACGGGTACCGCGACGATTCCCTTAACGCGCAGTAATTCTGTATTAGACGCGAAGGGCGTTACTCAGCAAGCCAATAATTTAACCGCCTATATTGATGGCTCTATGGTCTATGGTTCAGATCAAGCAACGGCAGATTCTTTACGTTCATTTGAAGGTGGTAAGCTCCGTCATAGTGATGGCAATCTATTACCGAAAAATGCCAAAGGTGCTTTCGTTGCGGGGGATGATCGCTTGAATGAAAACCCTGCGTTGACTTCTATGCATACGATTTGGATGCGTGAGCACAACCGGATTGCCGAAGATTTATTGGCTCAACATCCAACTTGGTCAGATGAAAAGATTTATCAAGAAGCGCGCCGTACAGTAGTCGCAGAGATTCAAGCCATCACTTATAACGAATATCTACCAGGGTTATTAGGGGAGGATGGGCTTTCCACGTACCAAGGCTATGACTCTACGCAAAATGCTGGTATCACGAATGAGTTTGCGACCGCGGCTTTCCGTTTTGGTCATACCATGTTGTCTCCAACCTTATTACGTTTAGATGATAATGGTCAGGAAATTGCCCAAGGTAATGTTGCCTTACGTGATGCGTTTAGTAAGCCGGGCTTAGTTGCTGAGGCTGGTATTGAGCCTTTTTTACGTGGTGGTATGTCGCAAACGGCGCAAGCTTTTGATCCTATGGTGATTGATGACGTGCGTAATTTCTTATTCGGCCAGCCGGGAGCGGGTGGTTTGGATCTGGCTGCGATTAATATGCAGCGTGGGCGCGATCATGGGATTGCAGGTTATAACGATGTGCGTGAGTCGTTAGGTTTGTCACGCATTGAAAGCTTTGATGATCCTATCTGGCAAGGTGATTTTGGGCAGAAATTAGCTCAAGTTTATGCTAGCCCGGATGAGGTAGATTTGTGGATAGCAGGTTTATCTGAAAGTCCCACGGGTGATTCTTTAGCAGGTGAGACTTTTACTGCGATCCTAAGCAATCAGTTTGAAGCGTTACGGGATGGCGACCGTTTCTGGTACGAGAATCAATTCTCAGGGCAGCAGCTTAAAGATTTAAATAATCTCACCCTGTCAGAGGTGATTCAGCGCAATACTACTATTAAAGATGTACAAGAGAATGCTTTCTTAGCCTCGAATGTACATTTGCAGAATTAGTTAGTAGTTGCTTAAAAGCAGGGCAGAAACTCTGCCCTGTTTGGATGAGGATTTTATTTTAAGGCATTCAAACCAGCAGTAATCCCCATCAGCGATAAAGGTAAAGTTACTGGGCGTTGATTAGGTGTCGATAAATACGAAAGTGTGGCTGCTTGACCTGTTTGAAATTGCTGCAGGATTTGCGGGCTTAGCTGAAAACTGGCAGTACACCGCTGAACACTACATTTACCTTTGAAACGAGTGACGGGACGCTCATCCAGACTTAAAGTGAAGCCCGCTGGTAAATGAATATTCGGTGGCAATTCAAAAGCCATGCTAGGCACTTTTTGGTTAGGCAGATAGCCAATTACACTAACCATGACTTTTTGCTCACCATCGTGCAGCACTTGCTCTAAATAACAATGTTGAACTTGCTCAGTCACTTGGCAATTACCCCCCCAATCTTGAAAGCGTTTGCCCTGAATATTACCCGCCGCTTGCGTGCTAAAGCTCAAAGCTAAGAGGGAAAACAAGCTAACCTGAATTAGCTTGAGATAAGAGAAGCCCATGTTTTATCTCCTGTTTTTTTATAATGGCTGGGCTAGTCTAACATGCTTTTAAGGTAAAAATGTGATGCTATCAAACGCGTCCATTTCACCCATTTCATTACCAGCTCCATCATATTGCTTGGCACGCCCAACACTGACCTGCACTTTTTTCTTCAAGAAGCTCTTAGGCATAGCAGCCACTTCATTCCAACTATTGCATTGAGGAGCCGTGCATAAAGCCACATGTTCAGTGCCTTGCTCATCTTTTACCGTCAGATAGCAATTATCGCCACATTCATAACCAATAATTGTACCAGTCAGGGTTTTACCTGCTGGTTTAGGGCTTGGGGTAGGTACAGACGGGGTATTTGCAGTTTGTTGAGTAGATGTTGCTGATTTGGCTGGTGGATTAGAGCTAGTTGTAGCTACTGATTGCTGATTCTTGGCGACTAGATTAATCAATTCACTAAGCCGTGAGGTGTAGGCTTTAGTAATGCATGCGCCATTACTCGCACAGGCTTCGCGCGTTTTTAACCAAGTTTGCTGTGCGGTTTTTAAGGCTTTCGCATCAGCACTGCCCGCGACGGCTTTATTAAAGCTTAGTACGAGAATTTCATCTAAGTCTGAGAGGCTAGTGGTGTTGCAAATGGTTTTTTCTGTAGGACTTTTGGCTTTGCTGCAATCGAAACCAGCCGCGTAACTGGTACTGGTAGAGAATAAAGTGGCTAGGATTAGGATAGGGAAGACTTTCATGATGAGTGCTCGCAAGTAGTGATTTTTAAAGTTGCTAGCTTAGAGCCTAATTTGGATTTAGCTCAAGTACGTTTACTATCTAAATACAAATATAGACTTAAGACATGCACTAAAATCACGGAGCCTGCAAACAGATACAAACCATAATGCACGGTAATATTCGCAAGTGCACCCAATTTAACGGCTACAAATAACAGCGCTACAACGAACACATCCAACATCGACCATTTGCCCCAAACGGCTAATATCTGCAGAAATAATTTATGGCGCTGCTGATAGCCTGCGCTACTATTTACTACTAAGGCGAGGCCAAAGATTTTGACCAGGGGGGTAAGGATGCTAAACAAAAATAAAAAGATAAACAGAAAATGTTCGCCTTGCTGCCATAAGTCTTGCAGGCCGGAGTAGAGCGAAAATTGGTTTTTAAAGACCCAAAATTTTTCTAACTCCATTAAAGGGGCGAACACGCCAGTAGCGAATAAACAAAGCGCTGCCAGTAAGCCTAAATTGATGAGCCAGCGCATTAGCCAATTCACGTTTTATCCTTGTTGTGAGCCAAAGATGCTTATGGTAGGGCTTGCCCACAAGCTGAGAAAGCATTTTTTCCACCCTAGTCGATTTGCGCTACCATAGTTTTTTAAACTTAATGCGAGAGCCAGAATGCGAATTTTACACACAATGCTGCGCGTGGGTGACTTAGATCGTGCAGTACAGTTTTATACCCAAGTGTTAGGCATGCGTGAGCTGAGCCGCCAAGATTATCCCGCGGGTGAGTTTACTTTGGTCTTTTTGGGGTATGGCGAGAAATCGAATAGTACTGTCCTAGAGCTAACCTACAATTGGGGTGTAGCTGAATACGAATTGGGTACGGCTTTTGGGCATATCGCGATTGAAGTGCCGGATGTGTACGCCGCTTGTGAAAAGATGCGTGCGGCCGGTGGCAAGATTATTCGCGAAGCAGGCCCAATGAATGCAGGCACGACGATTATTGCTTTCCTAGAAGACCCGGATGGCTATCAAATCGAGTTGATCGGAGCTAAGTCCTAAGGCATGCAAGCCCCTTTTTCCATTACCGTATTTGCAACCACTGGCGACCCGCAAGGGATTCGCCATGTGGATAAATCCAATTGGTCAGGCTATGGGGTGGTCTTCCCTAAAGAGCTGTTTGCTAACCTTAAATACGAACCTGGTTTTAATCAGGCGGGTGTTTATGTTTTGGTGGGCAATGCCGCCGAGGAAACCATTTATATTGGTGAAGCCGACCCTTTGGGTGAGCGTTTACGTAAGCATGTGGCGAATAAAGAAGGCTGGGACTGGGGGATTTATTTCTTCGATCAGAACCACAAAATTGGCAAAACCGAAGTTCAGTTTTTAGAACATGCTTTGGTTAATTTGGCACAGCAATATAATCGTGCAGTGCTCCTAAATAAAAATACGCCGATGTCGCCTACCATGTCGCCGGTGGCACGGGCGACGGCTCAAGCTTTCTTAGCAGATATGCTCTTGATCTTACCGATGCTCGGGATTAATGCATTTACGCCGCCTAAACCTGAAGACAAGCTCACTGAATGGCAAAAACGCTTATTGGCGACTAAGCAAATTGAGGTAGAGACTTTCGATACCTTAGTTGTGCCCGTGAAAGAAGAGGGCATGGAGAAAACTTTCTTAGCAGATCAACAATGGTTTGCAGTGCGTATTCAACAGAAACATCTGCATAAGATTAAGCATTTAGCCGCTTATCAAGTAGCCCCTGTGAGTGCGATTACGCATATTGCGGATATTGAGAAAATCGAGCCTTACGAAAATACTGGCAAATACCTGATTAGTTTCCGCCAGCAAGCTAGTATGATTAAACCTGTATTGCGGCGGGAAGGCTGTCATCTGTCCATGCAAACTCCCCGCTATGCTTTACGCGATACGATTCTAGCCGCGAAATACTTGGATCAAATTTGGTCTTGAGGTTTGCCTTCGCGCAGCACCATCGCATGCATTAGTTCTTTGTTATTTAAGAGTGGCAGGACTTTTTCGGGCGTATCAATGAGTGGGTTACGAATACCTAAACGACCATGTACCCAGTTGTTGTAGGCTAACTCCCAAGCACTCGGCATATCGATTTTTGCCCAATGGACAAGAGTATCGATATGTCGCTCATACAGTTCATCAATCCCATATACCAGCAACATATACAGTAGCGCGCGCGCCACATCGCCGCGATTGCGCGAAGGAATTACCCATTCATTATCTTTGTCAAAGCCGGTGCGTTCAAAGGCTTCGGGCTGAAGATCAAGATTAAATGGGCGCACAATTTTGTCGCCATCAAAATCAAAGGCGAAGTTGGAGCGCTTAGCATTTAAGCCCCTTTCTGAAGGCGCAAAATTGAATGGATTGACGGTGGCACCATTGCGTACATGGCGGGGCTGGTGTTTATAGGCTAAATAGCGGTCAAGAAAATCGAGTGGAATCACATGTTCAATACTATGACGTTGTTTCTGATACAGCTCATCCACTGGCACTGAGCCATAAATCGAGGGAACCCAACCGTAAGCACTATCAAAAAAGAAAGACCAGAAATGATCCCATTTGTCCGCACTGCTCCATTGACGGAAATGCTTGCTGGATTGATAGATACCACCCGCTAAATCAATAAAATCTTGACGGGTTGCTAAGTGGGTCGGGTCGCGATAAATAACCGGACTACCCACTTGTGGCTCATTGGCTTGGTCATGGGTTGGAATGAGGGTAATGCATACTTGCCCATGATCCGACTGCACACGATTTGGAATACCATCATCATCTAAATGCTTGTTGAGGACTTGATAATCCAGTACTTCGGCGACTGCACGGCCGTTCTGTGGGTTCAACGAATTGGAAACGAGAATATGATCTAAGCAACTGCCCGCACCGTGATGAATATGCGTAAACGGGCGCGCTGATTGGCGCATAGTAGGAGCTACACGGAAACTATCACTTAAACGAAAATCATGTAGTTTAGGAATTAAATCTTCAGGCCACTGTTCTTGCTCAACTCCACCAATCGCATAGATTTTATCTTGCATAGTGATGGCTTCGAAGGGCGTTGAACGTTGATCATCATTCAAGTCACCCATTACCACAATTTGGCGCTGGCGATTGCTTTTTAAATCGGCACTCACACTGTGATAAATCAACGTGGCTTCCGCACCACGTTGTAAGAGAGAGGCTACATTGGCTCTGGATAACCGCAATAAAGTATCACGACCCCGTTCTTCCCAAGAAATATCCTCCATATAGCTAATATCGAGACTAGCGGCACGCTTAGATTTGAGATGCATTACATACACAGTCACTTCGCCAAGTTCGGGGGATTCGACTTCGGCGCACACTGGCAGGCGACTAAATTGAAAACCATTGGGGAGGAAGAGCTCGGTTTGCACTTCCGCTTGCATAGGTACGCTACGAAGATTTTTCAGTGGGAAACGTGAAGCTAAAGCCACAATTGAGCGCATAAACACATGATCATCATCGGGGAGCGTACCTGGAACATCCACCGTCGCAAAATAAGGATAACCTGCGCTTGCACACAAAGCCTGTAATTCAGCGAAGCTAAACACCTCTTGAAAGCCAACCACATCCGCGGCCATTGTTGCTAGACTTTGGCTAATCCAAGCCTGTTTTTGTGCCCATTCTGCCTCAGTATAAGTGTTCCGTGGTTCACGCTGATACCAGTAAAAATGGGGGGCAACATATTGAAACAGATTGAACGTAGCGAATTTCATAGAGGCTTCCTACAGCAATGCGCAATGCAAACTATGGTAGCATTTTTAAATCCAAGACTATGCACAGATTATTCGGTGATATTCGGCACTATTCCCTGATTGAATATGACGAATTCATCAGCGCTTGAGGTTTTTACGTTACACTAACTAAGCGACTGATATTAACGATAAAGGAGCAGCGCAATGAGTCAATATTCGACTTTAAGTTCGATGGGCGTACAGAATCCACTGCAGATCATTGGTTATACCTTAACTCAGCCACGTCCTGACATGGATATTTTGCGGATTCGCTATGAGCGTCCGAAGGGTTCATTTTTGCCAGTAGTGCGCAGTTATACTTTTGGTCGCTCGCAACGTACTCAGGTGAGTAATGGTGCACTCAGTCAGGCTGAGTTGGTTTATGAGGTTTCGCCCGTACTCTCTAAAGCGATTCTTGAGCTAGATTCTATCGTGCAATCTAAACAAGATCGCAGTGAATTGAAATCACAGATTTTGGGTGAAATCGAGCGCTTACAAGAAGAGTTTAATGCTGAGTTGAATAGCTTAAAGCAATTAGTAGAGCGTTTAGAAAACTAAATTGTTTTGAAGTGTAAGGTTCTTAAGTGGTTGATTTAATTTATTTTTATTAAGTATCAGCTCCAGTTTTTCCCATCTTTATAGCAATGGGAAAAACGGTGCTAAGCCACAGCTCTTTGTTTATAAGCTTTTAAAAAAGCGCTCAGAGCGCGGCAGATAATAATGTTCATAATCGAGAGACATCACTACATTACGCGCTCGGCCAATAATTTCAGCCCGTGGCACTAAGCCAATCACACGTGAATCTGCACTATTATCCCGATTATCCCCTAAAGCTAAATAGAAGCCTGCTGGAATTTGTACAGGGCTAAAGCTAGACAGATCAGAGCCTTGAGGTTTAGTACGAATCGCGTGTTTAAGACCTAATAAATTCTCTTCCCGATCATTACTAAGCGGCGAGTGTGCTAGATTTTCATAGCCGAGCTTTTTGCCATTAAGCCACAACACATTATTGCGCATAGCAATGCTGTCACCCGGCAAACCAATCACGCGTTTAACCAAACGCTTTTCCGATACTGCTGAATCAAACACAATAATATCGCCCCGCGCTGGGTCAGCGTATTTCAATAAAGTAAGATGGGTAAAAGGTAGGCGCAGATCATAGGCCGCTTTATTTACTAAAATTCGATCACCTTCCACAATGGTTGGATTCATCGAACCTGTTGGTACGGTATTCCAATCAGCAATTGAGCTACGAAAAGCGAACATGAGGAAGAGGAAGAAAATGAAGCCTTTGTTGGTTTTTAGAGCTTTAACTAACCACTGCATAGAGCCACTTCTATAATAAATAAAAACATGTTTATCACTATCACAGCCAAAGGTGGCTGCCAAATAAGCTCAATAATTTATTGGGTTAGTCGATAAGTTGCCTAAGCTTTAGTGGATTTGGATAGTAAGCCAAAAAGCTAAATACTCATCGATGACGTATTTAGCCTGAATATATGCCTAAAAGAGTTTATTAATTATTGCTGGTGCCTAAAGATCCACCATTAATCTTGCCTAGATCATCAACAGTCAATTTATGCTCTTGTAGATCACCATGGATATTATCACCCACTAATAAACGATCTCCCACCGAAATAGAGCCAGAATTATCATCGTCACTGATCACATAAGGTCTTGTAAAGTCTTTAGTGCGCTCAATAATCTCTGGGGTGATTAAGTCCTTAAAAAGAAAGCGAATGTTGACATCTTGTTGATTATTTATATTATTTAGCGGACTCGGATTGCCAGAGTCGATAGCACCAGGTGAGTTGATTAGTGATATATCATCTGCAGATAAAACTCGTTTTTGAAAGTTGCCTTCAGCTTGGCTGCCTACTAATAGGAAATCTCCAGCTGAAATACTACCAGAGCCATCTTCATCGCTAATAACATAGGGGCGTGTCAAATCATTTTTCTCAGCATAATCAATAATTTCTGGTGTAATAATATCTTTGTGAAGTATTAAGATTTTTGCATTCTGATTATCGCTGATATTGTTTAAAGGACTAGGATTTCCCGAGTCAGTTGCGCCAGGTGTTTCATTATCTGGCTGTTCGGGTTTATCTGTATTTGCTTGCTGCATGAGTTGGCTAAGAAGTTGCTGTAAAATGCTTATAATCAAGCTAAATAGCAATTGCATGATAGGAAGTTGAGATAAGTTTGCAGTAGGGTTAAAAACCGAACTTGATATTTGCTGCTTAGTACCTAAGCTATCAGTCTGCAAATTATTGGCTGTTGATGGAAAATTATTTGTGCTGTTAATCATGTTTCACTCCTTGTTACTCGCTTTAGCTTAGTTTTATAGATTGGTAATAGGCAAATAGGTTTTTGATAAAAGGCAGTTTTGCTTTTACTATCTGCAGTTTTTTTAAAAAGAGTGATTTAAAAATAGCTTTGATTAAAAAGCTATACTGATATGGTTTGTTATTAAAGTTTTTTATTAAATAAATTTATTTTGAAATTAAGGTTATTAGTGAGTTTTAATTGTTAAATACATTTTTTTCTAAGTTAAAATTAGTTGCTAAGTTAAGTTTACTAACTGGTTTGATGTTTATTTCAGTCTCAAGTAAGGCAGAATCTTTAGTTGAACTAAGCAAGCCGCTCAATATTGACCCCGAACAAACCTCAGTGTCAGGTGTGTCTTCTGGAGCGTTTATGGCGGTGCAATTACAAATCATTTATTCCCAAAATATTATGGGGGCGGGGGTGATTGCGGGTGGTCCTTATCGCTGTGCTGCCGGTAAATACTTAGCACGTTGGCTGGATTTCACTGGTATGTATACCATGCTAAGTGTCTGTACTCATACGACGCCTGCACTTTGGAAGCGAAGTGCAAACCCTGATGTAGATTTTTCCGTCCGTGAAACTAAACGTTTGGCTCAGGCTGGTTTAATTGATGATCCTACTTATTTAGCCAGGCAAAAAGTTTGGATGTTTTCCGGTGCAAAAGACCCACTAGTACCAACACAGGTGATGGATAGTCTAAATGCTTACTATCAGTCTTTTATGCCTGCTGAAAACATTGCCTATATTAAAAATCCCAATGCTAGCCACGGGATGATTACTGATAGTTATGGCGGTGCCTGCAAATTAGCTTTGCCACCGTTTATCAATGATTGTGATTTAGATGCCGCGGGTGCTTTACTTCAGCAGATTTATGGCTCACTCCACACCAAAACTGAGGCTAAATCCACTAACCTCCATACCTTTGATCAACAAGCGTTCTTTGACCCCAAAGATCCGAGCATTAGCATGCATCGCAATGCACATATTTATATTCCCACTGCCTGTAAAAATGGTGCACGTTGTAAATTACATATTGCTTTGCATGGCTGCTCACAAACCGAAGATTTAATTGGTGATATGTTCTATACCCAAGCTGGTTATAATGCTTGGGCAGAAAGTAATAATCTGATCGTGCTTTATCCACAAACCAAAGTTTGGTTAGGTGCTAGCTTCACTGCAGACGCGCAGCGTAATTTTCAAGCCTGTTGGGATTGGTGGGGCTATAGCGGAGAGCATTATGCGGATAAGCAAGGAAAACAAATCCGTGCTTTAGGTCAGATGATGAATGCTCTAGTCAACTAGAACTTTGCCTTTCACTTCTATACATCACTACAATGCAAAATTCCCACAGTTCAGAGCTCTGTTTATGTTTAAAGGCTTTTCCTTAGCCCATTTAATTGCTGGGTTTGTCGCTGTTTTAGTCGGTTATACCAGTTCAGCCGCCATCATTTTCCAAGCCGCCCATACGGTGGGGGCGACTGAGGCACAAATTGCCTCATGGATGTGGGCTTTAGGCATTGGCATGGCGGTCTCAAGTATTTCGCTCTCGTTGTATTATCGAATTCCGCTGCTAACGGCTTGGTCGACACCAGGTGCAGCTTTACTGGTGACCAGCCTTGCGGGTGTCTCGCTACCCGAAGCTACGGCTGCTTTTATCCTTTGTGGTTTATTGATTGCCATCATTGGTTACGCGGGTTGGTTTGAACGCTTCATGCATTTGATTCCTTTGCCACTGGCTGCTGCCATATTGGCGGGGGTGCTGCTAAAGTTTGGTTTAAGTGCTTTCGTCTCTTTGCAACAAGAGCCATTGTTAGTGGGTGGTATGTTTGCGACTTTCTTATTAATGAAACGTCTATTGCCGCGTTATGCCATTCCCCTCACCTTACTAATGGGGATGCTCATTGCTTGGTTTAGCGGCTTGATGGATTTAAGTAAGTTGTCTTTACAATGGGCACAGCCGGTTTTTGTGATACCAGAAATTCGTTTAGAGGCTTTAATTGGCGTGGGTTTGCCGCTCTTTATTGTGACAATGGCTTCGCAGAATATTCCCGGGGTGGCAGTTTTAAAAGCCAATGGCTATGAAGCACCCTTATCCAAAACGATTGGTTTCACGGGTTTAACCACGATGATGCTTGCTCCCTTTGGTGGTTATGCCTATAACTTAGCGGCGATTACTGCAGCCATTTGTATGGGTGAAGACGTCGATAAAGATAAATCGAAGCGTTATTTGGCCAGTTTTAGTGCAGGCTTGTTTTATCTGCTAGCCGGCTTATTTGGTGCGAGTATTACCAGCTTATTTTTATCTTTTCCCCAAGCTTTGATTTTAGCCATTGCGGGCTTTGCTTTAATTGGCACGATTGCGAATAGCCTGCAGGCTGCAATGGCTGACAGTAGCGAGCGCGAAGCGGCGTTGATCGTATTTCTAGTAACTGCTTCTGGGATTAGTTTGTTGGGCTTAGGTAGTGCTTTTTGGGGTTTAGTCTTTGGGTTAATCGCACGCTTCTGGTTAGTGCAAAAGCGTGCGGCCTAAATTAGTTAAATACTGCTTTTAGGCGTTCTAAAGCTTGTTCAATTCGACTGCGTGGCGTGGCGAGATTAAAGCGTAAATAAGTTTCGCCACCGCTGCCAAAAGTAGAACCATAACTGGTAGCAATCCCTGCTTCTTTTTGCACTTTATCAATCACTTGCTGCGGGCTTAAACCCGTTTCAGCAAAGTTGACCCAAGCTAAATAAGTCGCCTCTAAATGCATCGACCTTAAGCCTCTAATCTGCTCAATCCCAGCATCAAATAAACGGCGATTTCCGTCTAGATAGTCCAATAAACCTTCAAGCCAAGTTTCGCCCTGAGCATAAGCGGCGGTTGAAACCAAGACACCAAATCGGTTCGGCGAACTACCAGCGGCTAACATGGCCTGACTAAACTGGTTACGCAGCTCTGGGTTTTCAATAATCGCATTACCGGTTAAACCACCCGCAATATTGAAGGTTTTGGTGGTTGCAGTGAGCATGATTAAACGCTCTCGAATCTGTGGGGCTGCCAATGGCATAACGGTATGTTTGTAACCTTTAAAGACTAGGTCGTGGTGAATTTCATCAGAAACTAACAGCAGGTCATGTTTTAAACAGAATTCAGCCAACTCCGCTAATTCTTCCACTGACCACACTCGCCCACCCGGATTATGCGGTGAACAGAGAATTACCATTTTTTCTTTGCCAGTGAGCTGTTGAGCTAAGCTGGTTAAATCCATGCGATATAAGCCGCTCGCATCAATCTTTAAAGGGGATTCTAGCACTTGACGTTGATTAGCTTTAATCGTGCGCGCAAAGGCATGATAAACCGGTGTAAATAAAATAATGCCATCGCCTATTTGGGTGAAGGCTTGAATACATAAAGCAGTACCTGCGACTAAGCCGTGTACTGTTTTAATCCATTCGGGATCAACTGCCCATTGGTGGCGTTTTTGCATCCAATCACTAATGGCAGTTTTGTAAGCGGATTCATCGCCGAAATAACCATGCACACCATGCTCAAGTTCCGCTTTTAACGCGGCAGTGACCGCAGGCGGCGGACGAAAGTCCATATCGGCAACCCACATCGCAAGGCCAGTGTCTGGCGAAACGCCATAGAATTGCTGCATTGAGTCCCATTTCATACAGTTCGTATGCCGGCGATCAATCACTTCATCAAAATTCATAAAAATTTCCTTAAATAGCTAAGGGTTCGGGTGCTATATTTAATTAATGAAAGCAAGATTTTAGGGAGCAAATTGATGTTATTTAGGCCTTTATGTTTAAGCATATTTCTGTTGGGAACTCTTCCCATAGTCAAGGCGGATAGTACCAACATGTTTGCGGGTGGTTCAGCCATGTGGTACGCCAATGTACAAGCCCAATCTGCCTTGTTTAATGCTCAGCAACCAGTCAACACTAACTACTATCCAGATGCCCAAATCACTTATATAGAGGAAAACCCTGTCAACGAGTATCCCACTTATATCGAGTATGACAACACTGAAGTTGCTGATGTGGAGCTGGATGAGGACGATTCTTGTGATTGCGATGAGTAGCCTTTAGCGAGATTTTTTACTCTGACCAGCGATAAAAGCACCACCCACAATAGCAAGACAAGCAAACAGAACACTTAAAGTCGGTTCGGCTTTGCCAGCTAAAATCAGCATCACGACCGAGATCAAAGGCGCTGCATACGAGAGCACACCTAGCAACTGCAAATTGCCATGCTTCACGCCATAGTCCCAAGTGAAAAAGGCGATACCGACGGGGCCTAAACCTAATCCAATGACACCCAACCATTCCACCCAATCAGCCGGCCACACGGTGGTTTCCCACAGCAAATGGCAGCTTAAGCCTAAAACTGCGGTAACACCACAAAACCACCCGACTGCATCGGTAGGCACTTGTTTTACTAAACGGCTGGCTACCGAATAGCTCGACCATAAAAAGGCACAAGCCAGTGCGGCTAAATAACCGGTTAAATAGTTAGAGCTAAACCCAGAGCTACCGCCACCAATCAATACCCAACAGCCCACTAGGGCTAACACAGCGCCGATTAAATGAAATTTGGATAATTGCTCGCCAGGGAGCAACGCTGAGAATAAAACTATCAACAGCGGCCATAAATAAGAAATTAAACTCACCTCGACCACAGGTGCATGTGCCATCGCTAGAAAATACAAGAAGTGATAGCCAAATAAACCACCTACACCTAACAACCAAGCCAGCACTGGTTGGCGAGTATATTCCAAACCCGTTTTACCCTGGCGTAACCAATTACCCAACATCAACAAAAAAGCAATCGCAAAAGTCATCGCAAGCATCTGAAAGGGGGGGATTTTGCCATTGGTGAGACTGGTTAAAAGTGCCAACATGCCCCATAAAACAATAGAAATAAAACCAATCGCGGTAGCGCGGTTGACTGAATTCATAAAAAAAACTCCGATTTAGCTACGAATGCTTTGTGGATGCTGAATGAGGTTATTAGGATCAAGCTTACGCTTTAAAGCCTGTAAGCGTGGATAAGAGTCTGCATAATAAGCTTGTGGCCAATTCTTTAAGCCAATATCAGGGTAGTTGGCATAATGTGCTTTGATGCCTGCTTGGGTGAGTTGTTGCTGCACCTGGTTGACAAAAAATTCAGCTTTAGCTGTATCACTAGAACGCTGATAGTAAACTTGAAACTCACCTAAATAGGCGTAATTTCGATGCGGATAAGCAGCACTATCCGCCCTAAAACCATCACGAATCGCACCACCTAAGGTATTGATCTGCAGCAGATTCTGTTTCAGCGGGGAAGCTTGCATTTGCATAAAAAGACTAGGCAACACAGCTTTAATATCAGTATAGCTATTGTAGTAACCTGCTGAGACATTCTTAAAATACATAGGCTCAGTGCCGCCACGAAAGCGCTGAATACCGCGTAAGAATTCGTCTTTCTGCGCGCCTTGTACGGTGGAAGCATCTTTGCCTAATTGTCGCAAAATAGTTTGTAAGGGTGGTGAAGATCGCTCCGCCATATCAGTGATCAGAATCGTGAGCTGTGTTGGCCCCAGTACCCATGAGGAATAACAAGTCGTGGGTAAATTAGGCATCAAACTAAACCAACGCTCCGCTAAAGCACTCACTTTGTTAGCGGTTAAGCTACGATATTTAAAGCGGTAATGAGTAAAGTTAGCAGGGGTCGGGTGAGTCTTAAATTGTAATTCAGTGACAATACCTAAGCTGCCATTATTGCCACCTTTACAGGCCCAGAGCAGCTCGGCATTGTCTTTAGAATCTAATAGCTTACCTTGCCCATCGACTAGTTTTACCCGCGTTAAACTGTCACAAGTTAAACCCAATTGCCGTGCAAAGAAGCCATAACCGCCACCTAAGGTTAAACCTGCTACTCCAACACCTGCGCAAGACCCTGCCGGAATTAAACGCTTAAACTGTGCCAGATAAGCATAGACATCGCCGAGTTTGGCACCGGGGCGCGTAGTAAAGGATTTGTCGGTGGTGGCATACTTAAAGCTTTTCAATAAAGATAGATCAATCAGTAAGCCATTATTATTCAGGCTATAACCTTCAAAGCAGTGTCCACCGCTTTTTACTGAAACAGGTAAATTATTCGCAGCGGCATACTGTATGGCCGTTTGTACCCCCTTATCGGATAAGCACACCGCAATCAGGCGCGGCATTAGGCCAATACGCTTATTAAAGATTTGTCGGCGCTGTGCATAGTCAGCGTCGGTGGGTTTAAGGAAATAAAGCTGTCCAGCGATTTGCGGCAAACTGCTCTCTGCAAATGCCCATTCTGCTTGCGAGGCGATGGGAATGGCTAAAGCCGTTAATAGGGTCTTTAAAGCTTCGCGTCGTGTTAGGCTGGACATACTTTCCTCCTGATTACATAGGCTGTTCAGTGCTTAAATCAGTTTGGCGTAAGAGGCTTTGCAGAATGTCTTTGTGATGGATAACCCCTACCACTTTATCCTCTTGAGTAACCAATAAAGGCTGATTGCTTTGTTGCGCTACCTCGACTACATCTTGCATCCATGTATCAAAATCAACGCTGTGCATAACATGATCTTGACCCTTTAAGCGCAAACTAACAGGATTATTGGTGGCATCAAATTGCAAAATCCAATCATCATCCAACGTGATTTGATCTTGAGTACGACTAAATTGACTGAGGGGACGCATCAACACACCCGCATAAAGTACATGCAAGGGATTGATATTCGCCACAAAGCGTCGCACGTATTCATTGGCAGGTTTGAAAATAATATCCCGCGCTGTCCCCGCCTGAATAATCCGTCCACTTTCCATAATGACGATTTGATTGCCGAGTTTGAGAGCTTCATTCAGATCGTGGCTGACGAAAATAATCGTGCGTTTGAGCTTTTTTTGTAGCTCTAAGAGTTCATCTTGCAAGCGATCACGAATCAAGGGATCAAGGGCGGAAAAGGGTTCGTCCATTAAGAGAATATCCGCATCGGTGGCAAAAGCACGCGCCAAACCCACCCGTTGCTGCATCCCGCCTGACAACTCATTCACTTGCTTGTCCGCCCAGTCCGAAAGGTTTACCAAGGCTAATTTCTCATTAGCGATGCGATTGACTTCGTCCTTAGGTACACCTTTAACCGATAAGCCAAAGCCAACATTTTCCCGCACCGTGCACCAAGGTAATAGGCCAAACTGCTGGAAAACCATCGCAATCCGATCACGGCGTAATTCGCGCAATTTACTGCTCGAAATTTTCCCCATATCCACGTTGCTACCTTGGTGCGCAATTAATAGCTCACCGCGAGTCACTGGGTTTAAGCCATTCACACAACGTAACAACGAAGATTTACCCGAACCTGATAATCCCATCAGCACACAAATCGTGCCTTCTTCGACGGTGAGGCTAGCATCTGCCACACCTAAGACTGAACCGGTTTCCGCCAGAATTTCCTGACGAGTTTTGCCTTGATCGAGTAGCGCAGCCGCCCGCTTTTGATCTTTGCCGAAAATTACATCGACATGTTTGAATTCAACCGCAGCCATTTAGTGCGCTCCTGCTGGTTGTTTAACAGGTTGCTTGAAGATGCGATCCAGTAAAATCGCTAGAATTACTATGGCTAAACCTGCCTCAAAGCCTTTCTCAATATTCACCGTATTGAGGGCGCGCACCACTGGTTTACCTAAACCATCTGCGCCCACTAAAGCGGCAATGACCACCATTGATAGCGACAGCATAATGCACTGGGTCAAACCCGCCATAATGGTAGGCATCGCATGTGGCAATTCAATCCGCCACAGCAATTGACTCTTTGAGCAGCCAAAGGATTTTCCTGCTTCAATCAAGGTATTCGGCACACTTGAAATTCCCAGCCAAGTCAGCCGCACAGGCGCGGCCAGTGCAAAAATAATCGTGGAAATCAGCCCTGGCACTACCCCTAAGCCAAACAGAATCAAGGTTGGAATCAAATAAACGAAGGTTGGAATGGTCTGCATCAAGTCCAAAATGGGACGCAAAATCGTGTAAAGCAGCGGATGATGCGCCGCTGCAATCCCGAGCGGCACACCAATCAGCATACAGAGTAAAGTTGCATATAAAACGAGCACTAAGGTTTCTATGGTTTCCTGCCAATAGCCCAAATTGACAATCAGCAGTAAAGACAACACAACAAAAACTACTAAGCCCCAACTACGATGCAACCACCAAGCTAAACTGGCAATACCTGCAATTAACAGCCATGCTGGTATCCACAGGAGTGCTGTGGTAGTGCCATTGAGGATGGTTTCCAACACCATCGACATACTATCGAAAAAGCCAGAAGCATGTTGATTCAGAAGATCAACCCCTTGGCCTAACCATTTACCAATGGGGAGTTTATGTTCTGTGAGCCAATCCATAGACACCTACCTTACTTAGAGTTCGAGCGCTTTTTTAACGGCCTCGGTCGCATCTTTACCATCTTTGGTGGTGACACCTTCTAGCCAAGGCTTGATAGCATCAGGATTCTTTTTCAACCAGTCTTTAGCGGCATCATTGGCTTCTTTTTTATCATCTAAGATTGAACCCATGATTTGATTTTCGAGCGGTAGAGTAAACTTCAGATTACTAATGAGTTTTCCCACATTCGGGCATTCAGTTAGATAACCCGCACGCACATTGGTATAAATCGTAGCGCCACCTAAATTCGGACCGAAGACTTCATCACCGCCCTCCAAATAGGCTAATTCAAATTTATTATTCATTGGGTGGGGTTCCCAACCTAAGAACAACACGCCTTCTTTGCGCTTAATCGCCCGTTCAACTTGTGCCAACATGCCTTGCTCAGAGGACTCGACCATCTTGAAGGATTTCAGGCCAAATTTGTCGCCATCAATCATGCTTTGAATGAGACGATTACCATCATTACCCGGCTCAATCCCATAGATTTCACCATTCAAGTCTTCTTTAAACTTGGCAATATCAGCGAAAGTTTTTAAACCCTTCTCATACAGATATTTAGGTACCGCGAGCGTGTATTTAGCACCCTCCAAATTCGCACCTAAGGATTCGACGGTTTTATCATCTAAGTAAGGTTGGATATCGGCTTTCATGGTCGGCATCCAGTTACCAAGGAAAACATCAATATCTTTATTTTTTAAGCTGGCATAGCTAACCGGAACAGAGAGGACTTGTGAGGAAGGTTCATAACCCAAGGCAGTAAGTAGGGTTGAGGCGAGAGCAGTAGTAGCGGTGATGTCTGTCCAGCCTACGTCGGCGAAGCGCACTTTGCTGCAAGATTCAGGTTCAGCAGCTTGGGCACTAACTCCTAAAGATGAAGCAAGGATCAAAGCAAGCGCAGTCAGTTTTTTCAAACTCATATATTCCTCCTAAGTAGACGATAATTGTTCTGCTAATGCAGGCTTTTATAAACCTAACATTCTCCTCTGGCAGCAGTTTATACTTGCCAGTACGAAAAGCAAACCTAACCACAGAGCAGGAAAATCTATGCATTATTCAAGCCCACAAGCACTGTATATCGGCGGTCAGTACCAAAATGCTACCTCGGGCGAAACCTTTGATTCAATTAATCCCGCAACGGGTGAAGTGCTAGCGAGTGTGCAGCAGGCTTCAGTGGAGGATGTGAATAAAGCGGTACAAGCCGCTGAAACAGGTTTTGCAGAATGGTCACGTTTCAGTGGGATGGAGCGGGGGCGGATTTTAAATAAAGCAGTTGCTTTGCTGCGTGAGCGCAATGCCGAATTGGCACTCTTGGAAGTCCAAGATACGGGTAAGCCGCTGCAAGAAGCGATTGCGGTTGATATTGTTACTGGTGCAGATGTGATTGAGTACTACGCAGGCTTAGCGGCGAGTATTCAAGGCAGCTATCAGGATTTAGGTAACGGTAAGTTCTTTTATACCCGCCGCGAGCCTTTAGGTGTTTGTGCAGGGATTGGTGCGTGGAATTATCCGATGCAAATTGCCTGTTGGAAATCGGCGGTGGCTTTGGCTTGTGGCAATGCGATGGTGTATAAGCCTTCAGAAGTGACACCCCTATCAACTTTGAAACTCGCTGAAATCTATACGGAAGCAGGTTTACCGAAGGGTGTTTTCAATGTGGTACAGGGGGATTATCGGGTCGGGACAGCCTTAACCCAACATCCAAAAATTGCTAAGGTTTCCTTCACTGGCTCGACGGTGACCGGTAGTAAAATTCTCACCAATGCAGCTACTACTATCAAAGATGTCACCTTAGAGCTGGGTGGCAAATCACCCTTAATTATTTTTCCTGATGCGAAATTAGACAATGCCGTACATGGTGCACTCTTAGCCAATTTTTATACTCAGGGCGAGGTGTGTACGCATGGTACGCGTGTATTTGTGCATGAAAGTATTTATGAGGAGTTCTTAGAAAAAACTGCAGCCATCACCAAGCAAATGGTCATTGGTGACCCGACCAACATGAATACACAAGTTGGGGCTTTAGTTTCAGCTACCCATCTGCAAAAGGTTTTGCACTATATCGATTTGGCTAAACAAGCAGGCGCGCGTTTGGTTTGCGGTGGCGAGCGTGAAATCAGCCAAGGTTTAGATAAAGGCTATTTCGTACAGCCGACGATTTTTGCGGATTGCAGCGATGAAATGCAGCATACACAGGATGAAATTTTTGGCCCGGTTATGTCGGTACTGAAATTCAAAGAGGAGGATGAAGTCATTCAGCGTGCTAACAAGACCAACTATGGTTTAGCCGCAGGGATTTTCACCACCGATTTATCAAGAGCGCATCGAGTGATTGCACAGCTACAAGCCGGCATTTGTTGGATTAATACTTATGGTCCATCACCTGCGGAAATGCCAGTCGGTGGTTATAAACAGTCAGGGATTGGACGCGAGAATGGCTTAGAAACGATTAAGCACTATACCCAAGTCAAGAGTGTGTTTGTGGAATTAGGTGATTTACCCAGACCTTATTAAAATTATTTTCCCTTTCCACCAAAAAGACGCCCTGTCCAAAGACAGGGCAAGCGAGGGAGTAAGGTCTATGAAAAACAACGAAAAAGCAATGAAAATCTATCTAGCTTAAGAGCGTCCAACCGCGATAAAGCGTTTTTGGTCGTCACGCTGAATCAGCATCGCTAACGGTTTATCCGTTGGTGCTTTATCAACAATCGACTTCAACTCTTCAGGTGATTTAATTCCAGCATTATTTACCGAAATAATCACATCGCCGGCCTCAAGGCCAGCACGACTGGCAGGGCTATCAGCACGGACTTCGCGGACGACCACGCCATCCGTGCCAATATTCGCTTCCTTGCGTTCTTGATCGGTTAATCCTGCAACCGCCAAGCCCAATGCGCCCGTACCCGCTGTACTGTTCTGAGCAAGTTCTTGAGTTTCACCCGCATTTTTATCTGCAAGTTTCTCAATCGTTACATTTAAGGTTTTCTCAGCTCCTGCACGCAGTACTTTCAAAGGTACTGTACTGCCGATGCCTGTGGTACCGACTAATAAAGGTAAGTGGTCAGCGGAATTCACCTCGGTATTATTGAAGCCAACAATAATATCGCCTGCTTGTACCCCCGCTTTGTCGGCTGGGCTAGCGGGTTGCACACTAGCCACCAACGCACCTTGGGGCTTTGCCATCGAGAAAGAATTCGCTAACTCTTGATCTAGGTTCTGGATTTGTACACCTAGCCAACCACGATTTACCACCCCAGCTGTTTTGAGCTGCTCAGTGATGTTCTTAACTAAGTTGACAGGAATCGCAAACGAGATGCCCATATAGCCGCCACTACGGCTATAAATCTGTGAGTTAACACCGACCACATTACCGTTTAAATCAAACAGTGGACCACCCGAGTTACCAGGATTCACCGCTACGTCAGTCTGGATAAAGGGTACATAAGTACCATCTGGCAAACTGCGGGATAAAGCGCTCACAATCCCTTGGGTTGCAGAATGATCTAAGCCAAATGGTGCACCAATAGCCACTACCCATTGACCGACTTCAAGCCCATCAGAGTCACCTAAACGCACTGTTGGTAAGCCCGTTGCCTCTACTTTCAATAAAGCGATATCGCTATATTTGTCCTTGCCAATGACTTTAGCAGTCAGCTCACGTTTGTCATTCAAAGTAACTTTGATTTTGCTGGCATTTTCTACAACATGATTGTTGGTAACAACATAACCATCTTGAGAAATAATGAAACCAGAACCCATGGCTTGGGTATCATGGGGTTGTGGCGTGCCACGTGGCATATTCCGGAAAAACTTCTCTAATTCTTTCGGTAATTCTTGCCCATCCGGTAAAGAGAAGCTCTCAGTTGCGGCATTGCTGGCGGCTTGATTATCAATTTCAACAGAGATATGCACAACAGCATCACGGTTGTCTTTAATCAGCTGAGTTAACTGTGGTAAAGCGTCCGCTTGCGCCAGCGGTGTAATAAGTGGAAAAGCTAAGGTACAAACCAAAGCACTGGCCGCTAGTACCGAAAGTTTTTTCTTGTTAAACAGTCCAACAGGCAGTAAGTTTGACATTTAGTAAATCCTCAAATGCGTTCAATATGTGGCTATCTTGCCTGCGTCAACCTTACCGTGGATTTGCCAAAAAGTTAAAAAACGGTAACCTTAAAAGGTTTATTTTCAATCCATCCAGTCACTTTCATAGCCGCGATTAAATTGAATGCATTCGTCACGAGTCGAAAGAATTTGAATGCGCTCTGGTGCCCCATTTTCATCAAAAAATACCCGCCCAATCCCACTGCCATTGTACAAACGTTGATGTGGATAGCGACCACTATGCTCACTGGGGCGGCGCTGCTGAATACGCATATGCCGCCGACGTGTTAGCCAGTTAAGTGGCGAATAGCTCGCAAACAACCAACGATTTAACCAGTCAAAGTGTTTTAAGAGCTTTTCTGGGAAGGCATTTTTGATTCCAGAGGCAGTGATTTGCCAAATATGCGGTGTTTGTTCGTGATGACGTAAGCGCACATCGTAGACAAAGGAATAATGCACATCACCGGATAGAATCGTAAAGTTATGGGGTGTGCGTCGATGGCGGAAAATATTCAAAATGACATTCGCAGACCCTGGATGTGCCATCCAGTTTTCTGCATCGACCATCAGTGAGCCGCCGAACCAAGTAAATACGCGTTGCACCACTTCGATCAGTTTCACCCCAAAAATGGGGGCAGGGGAGACTAAAATGACAGCTTTTTCATGAATCAGTTCTTGCTGTAATTCAGTGAGCATTTCCCAATCCATTAACCCCGAAGGATCAGCGGCACTTGTTTCAGAACGCCAGCGTTGGGTACGAGTATCCAGTACGACAATTTTGGGTTGAGTGGCTAAGCTATAATGCCAGCCTTCCCTTTTTAAAAGCTGGTCAATCAGTAGATCATGTAAAGCACCTTTGCCGGTGCGGAATAAGGCTTGCACTGCTTTAATTAAAGGTTCGGGAAAACGTTCTGGCGCATTGCCCCAGGCTTGGCAGAGTAAATAAGCAATTAAACAATTCCCAATAATTCGCCGCGATAGAGGGTGACCATAGGCATTTTCTTCCCAGTCCCGCGATAAATTCCAGTCATCGGTAATATCATGATCATCAAAAATCATATAGGTAGGAATACTGGCTAGTACACGTTGCACTCGAGGCAAACCTTTCGCAAATTGCTTAATAGCGGGCAGTTGTGCTTGATAACGCTCTAAAGCTTCCCCGTCTAAACCAGTTGAATCATCTAAATTCACTAGCGGCCACAAAGCAGGTGACCACACGAGCAGGTACATTCCTAACACTTCTGCAAGGGTGGCTAGATGATTATCCGCATTGGCTGAAGTGAAAATCGGTTTGCGTGCACCGCGAAAAATTTTGCGTAAGCCTTGCCCACCCGGATTTGAGGGTAACAGTTCAGGCCGCCGATAATAATGCTGGCGTTTGCCGTGGAGTTCACGGCTATGCTGTAGCTCTGTTTGATCTAGCGATTCTTCGTACAAGCCTAATTGAGTGATAACAGTGTGAATCGCATGTAACATTGGCCCTGAGACATCATCATTATAAACCTGATCACCCGTCATCATTAATAGCGAAGGCTGCTCGCTAGGTTCAGATAAAGCCCGAGCCTCAGCTAGTTGTTGATCAACGACTAAGAGGGCATCACCACCAACATAATGTGGCTTGCGGCAAGAGCCATGTAGTACCTGGGTAATGTTAGGTTTAAAGGCAAAGCGTGGGCGTTTTTCGTCTGTGTATAAAATGTGTGGAGCGGTAGTGACTAGCCACTGAATTTGATCACCCAATTGCAAACCAAGGTCATAGCTAAGCCAAGTATCCTCAGGTAAGCCTGCAGGGATATTAATAATTAATAAGTGTAAGAAAGCCTGTCTGCCCAACATGACAGAGCCTGTATGCTCAGAGCTGAAGCTTGCAGCCGCTAATAGTGTGTCACCCTGATAACAGTTAGCCTGAATAGCATAGCTTTGTGAGGTCACCAGCCACAGCACTAGTTGGTGTTTACTGACATGGCGCAAAATCGGCCCAGCTAAAATAGCAGGCAAAACTTGAGTAGTCTGATCAGGTACAGCGGCTTCAGTAGTAGTCATGCACGGCAATATAAGGATGTGAGTGTTGGTTTCAAAGTTATAGCTGTGAACTAGCACATTAACAAATGTTCATGGCAAGCCTGTTTGCAGCTCGTTATGCTTTCTCATTATGAACATATTACTCATTGAAGATGATATCCATACGGCCAGCTTTATCCAGAAAGGCTTGGCTGAAAGCGGTTATATTGTTGACCATGCTGCAGATGGTGAAGATGGACTGCATCTTGCCACAACGGGTCAATATGATGTGTTAATTGTCGATCGTATGCTACCTAAGCGTGATGGCTTGTCAGTGATTCAAGCGCTACGCACACGTGGTATTACTACACCGGCTCTGATTTTAAGTGCTTTAGGCGAAGTAGATAATCGAGTAGAGGGCTTGCGGGCTGGTGGTGACGATTATTTAGTAAAGCCTTATGCCTTCAGTGAGCTACTTGCACGCTTGCAAGCTTTAGGTCGACGTACTCAACCTTTACAAGAGCAAACTACGCTACGCTTACTTGATTTAGAAATGGATCTGATGAAGCGACAAGTTAAGCGGGCGGGCACTGTTATTAATCTGCAGCCGCGTGAGTTTACGCTGTTAGAGTATTTAATGCGCCATACCGGGCAAGTAGTCACACGTACTATGCTGTTAGAAAAGGTTTGGGATTATCATTTTGATCCACAAACCAATGTAATTGACGTACATATTAGCCGCTTACGTGGCAAGATTGATCGCGACTTCGACCCACCTTTACTGCACACCATTCGTGGAGCAGGTTATATGCTCTATGATCCGACGGCTGCTTAATACCACTGTTTTTCGCCTTTCGTTAGTTTATGCCTTGCTGTTTAGCTTAGTAGCTGGAGCAGCAATGGCCTCAATTTATTGGGTCGCTGCCGGTCAAATTCGCGAACAGACGGATGTACGCTTAGAACTCCAAAGTGATCTATTAATCAATATCGCTAAAACCAGTGGTTCTTTGCAAGCTTTGCGTAATGCTATTCAGACTCGGAATGAAGAGCACGATGAGCGTGCAGAACCTCATTTTTATGTGTATGCATTAACAACGAATACCAAACTGCCTTTCACTAAAAAATTGGAAGCAGAATATATGAGTGCAGATGCTCGGCGTATTTTTGGTACTGTAATGTTTAGCGATGTATTAGACATCATTGATGCAGACATCGTCGTGAAGCGTGATGCGTATGCACGCGTCATTATTACTCGCTTACAGGGTGGTGCACAGCTACTCGTTGCTGCGGATATGAGCGAGCAAAACAACCTATTGCTTAAGCTCTACAATAGTATGTGGCTGGCCGTCGCTTTAATGTTCTTACTGGCCGTTTTAGGTGGCTGGTTGATGGGCTACGGTGTATTACGGCGGATTGATAGTATTCGGCAAACAGCCGGGGAAATTATTAACGGTGATCTTAGTCAACGCATGGTAGTGACTCGCCGAAATGATGAATTTGATCGCCTCAGCCTAGTCCTCAATAGCATGTTGCAACGCATTGAAAACTTGATGAAAGCGACCCGTGAGGTCACTGATAATCTAGCGCATGATTTGCGTAATCCACTCAATCGCTTACGAAATCGTTTGGATACCAGTCGTTTTCAGCAATTGGATACTGAGCATTTTCAGCAGCTTAGACAAGATGCTTTGCAGGATGTCGACGACTTGATCAAAACCTTTAATGCTTTATTGAGTATTGCTCAAGCAGAGTCAGGTGTGCATCGAGATGATTGGACAGCAATTCAATTAGATCAGTTGATTAGCGATTTAGGTGAGTTGTATGAAGCTGTGGCTGAAGAGGAAGGTATTAAGTTTAGTTACAAGGCACAGCCTGGTTTAGTATTACAGGCTAATAAACACTTGATTGCTCAAGTCATTACTAACCTTTTAGATAATGCAGTGAAATACACGCCGAAAGAGGGGGCGATTCAACTGAACGCTGAGCAACAAGCTGACCAGATAGTCATTACTGTCAGTGATACTGGCCCGGGGATTCCTGCTGAAGAACGTGATCGAGTGTTTAAACGTTTTGTGCGTTTAGATAATGCCCGTAGCACACCCGGCAATGGCCTTGGCTTGAGTTTAGTCAAGGCCGTTGCGGACTTACATGGTGCTCAAGTGGAACTTGCGGATAATCAACCGGGTTTGAAGGTGATTTTACGCTTTACCATTTGAGTGCTTCACATAAACTGGCTAATGGCATAGCCTTGATTTGCTCTTTTGCGGCCTGAGTAAAAATAAATACTTAACAAATCAGGCGCAGGTGTCTCTAAAGTGCGAGCAACCCTCATTAATGTAGATAACTTGGCTTCCTGAATATCTGCACGCATGAGTTTGTGCCAGGTTTGGCGTGAAACACCTGAGCGTTCTGCTGCTGCTGTAACTGACAAGCCTAGGGCATCCATGCGCTCTTGTATATATCCAGCTAAGTCGATTCCCGACATAACGTACCCCTCATTCAACACATCTCCCGACAGTTCAGAGTGTTACCGTTTGTAAGAATTGGTTCAATATGGAAATTTCCACATTTTAAGCCAGCATTCAAGTAGCCTGCTAAGCGGTCAAATAAGGTCGAGCAAATGTAGCTGGCCGATTAGATACATGAGTTTGTCTTTGGTAATACCGCCCATGCGTGCACGTAACTCATCTAACATATTCGCTGCGTAGCGATAAGAGATGCCTTGGCCAATTTGTTTGAGAGGGTAGCCTAATGCTAGGTGTCGTAGAATTTGGATTTCTTTAGGTTTTAGGGTTTGTAAAAAGGGCTGGGCAAAAATAGAAAAGCTGCGTGAGCTACTAAAACTAATATCATGAAACACTTGGGTGCAACGAAGCAGTGTGTCTATGTTTTCTTGTTTAAGATGTTGAAAGTAAGTATCTTTTTCACTGCTAATAACACTCATACCCCCAATACCTGCTTCAGGACGCTGCGTAGGTATAGTCAATGCATTACGGATGCCATATTGCTCGCGCGCTACAAGAATTACACGATTTTCGTCTTTACTGACCAACCCTGCTTTTTCATGTTCGCGCCAATCGAGTGCCTTAGGCAGAGGACTCACTTTATCTAAACGTAAAGTGTTACCTACCCGAATCGTAAAGTCACACTCATGAAAACTAGCCTCTGCGTAATGTTTTAAAAAGGCGATGGGATATTCTTGAGTATGTAGAAAAATAGGTGAGAAAGAGTTATTGAACTCCCAGAGAACATTGGGAAAGAAGGTGTAAGTCGCCCCATCAAAACCTAAACCATTGATATAGTTTTCATAGACGTGAAAACGCTCAGGTACTGTTGTAACCTGATACAAGTCATCGATAAAATGACTAATCAAAACATGCTTCAACGGCATGAGCGTTACACCTCTACATATCACAAGTTATCTTATCTTGTGAGGATTTAACTTTATCTTTTTCTTAGTACTAAAAAATTTAAGCCGCCTTGGAAGTGTTTTTGATGACATTCCAGCACTTCAAAGCCCACTAGCTGAACTTGTTTGATTAAAGCATCCATGCTGACAAAATTAGCTTGTGGGTTGGCGGCTAATTGCAAGTTATAGTCCTGAAAAGCTTGGAAATCAGGATGAGCGACTAATTCCTTGCGTGCATCTTTTGCCAATTTGGTTAAACTTAAACTAGGATTCGGCGTCGCCAACACAAACTGTCCACCTTCGACCAGAAGGTCAGCGATATGTCGCAACGTTACCAAGGGTTCTGGCCAAGCATAATAGCTTTGGATTGAAACCGCTGAATCATAACAACCCACCGCATCTTCAATCTTACTATGCTGAATGCTGAAGCTTTCCCTTTCTAAAGTACTAACAACCCACTCGGCAGCAGTGACCATCTCTGCTGAATAATCAATTCCAGTGTAGTTGCTAACTTGTTCATTATCCGCCAAAAATGGAGCTATTTTTGCACTACCACAACCGCAGTCTACTACTTTACCATGTAAATGCAAACAGGCTTCACGATAGACTGCTAGTTGTACCGAGGTGGTGACAGCAGCAAACAAACGTGCATAGCTATTCCAATCAGACTCTGGATAGCGGTATTTTTGTTTCTCATTAATATCTAATGCTTTCATTAACAGCCCTTATTATTTAGTTATGCCTATTAGTCTTGGGAATAGATTGGATCGTTTGCTTTAATTTCCCACTCTAAAAGTGAGAATTTGTAATCAGTGCCATAGTTGTAACCGACATCTTTACAAATTAAATTTGCCCCTAAAGCACGTCGATAAAAACCAATGTTTTTATCGCGAGTGATGAATATCAGCGAATTAATGGCATTCTCACGCGCTAGCTGATAGTAAGTACGTAAATAGGTAGGTAAAATCCCTCGTGCTGCATCAGAAATAGCGAAACGACTGGGTTCAGCTACGGTTCCACGTTTTTTTCGTAATAGATTAATTTCGTGCTTTACAATTTCATCAGCTGGCAAGCCTAATACACCATCTATAACTAAACGTCCGGTACTGGTAATACCGCCCGTCTCATCTTCAGTATATAAAATGCAGGAATAATCATCATAAGCATCATTTGCTGCATCATTCATCGCGGGATAATATTTTCCATATTCGCTTTGTCTTAGCTGCCAGATTTTTTTTATATCGGTACTCTCATCGACCACTTTTAAAGGTTTGTAGATACTTTTATAGTTATAATTCTTTGTTTTCATTATGGTTGGATCTCTCAAGCCTGTCGGGATCCAAGCGCTTGGTAAAGCAATTGCATGCCTGATAATTATGCTAAATTTTAAGCAAATTTTTAAAAACTATACGATAAACGGTCAAGAATTAAATGCGCTTTTTTGTAGCCTTCAGTTAAACTCTTCGCATTTCTAGTACTCTAAATAATAATTAATTTGCGAGAGAAAATGATGAAAATTAAAGCAATTCAATCTAAAAAATTAATCTTAGTTGCCTTATTCAGTGGTAGCTTGACGAGTGCAGCTTGGGCAGATCAATGCGCCTTGATTTCAGCGGAGCAAGCAGGTAAAGCTTTAGATTTTTTAAAACCAACGGGTACCATTGTTGAGTTTTGCGAACCTTGTGGTGATAAAGACTTTTACTCAAAGCCCGAGCAAACCATTACGGATATACAAGCCAGCCAACAGGATGCTGACTGGTCAGTGAAAGTCAATGGTAAGGAGTTGGATTTAGCCTATACCTTTGTGCGTAATGCAGAAGGTTCGTATTTGAATCTATCAAAACTGGCTAATTGTCCTTCTGATGATGTATCTGTTGGTTTTCCAGTGAATACCAAAGTAAAGTAATCTAAAACGGGCGCGAGTTAGGATCATCTGAATCGCGCTCAGTCGCTATCGTTTTTTTGTAGGTTTTTTGGCTACTAAATAAACTCACTACAATGCCTAAACCATCATTGGGTGTTTCACCATCCCTTGTGACGACTCCCATCGGGATTAAGTTGATAATCGCACCTGTTAAAGCCGCGTAAGCCAGTGCTTGGCAGAGTAATTTTTTATAATTATCTTCAATCACAAAGAAATTATCCCAGCCCATCAGCAGAATAATGCTAAACGCCAATAGCAGCTCAATACCGGGGCCAGCAAAGTAGGTGAGTGCATGTTTGTAACGCATCCCACGACTATAGACTGGATTAAACTGCACAAAGCCTTCAATTGGAATCAAGCGTAATTCTAAGGGAGCACCAAAGAGTTGCCCTTGATAAATCACCCGCCCAAAACCAATCACCGTGCGTTGTATCTGCCATCCTAAAGCATTCGCTACTACAGCATGTCCGAATTCATGGACTAGGACTAAAGGTAGCCACCACAAAATGAAGAATAAGGCTGCAAGCTTACGTGGCTCGTAGTTAGTGAAAATTTCTAGCAGCATCAAGCCTAAGAACACGGCTGTCAGGCCGTAAATGAATAGGTTTTCACCTAAAGTACTCGGTTTCTTATCATAGTGACGCTGATCTATTTTCATTTTTATTGAATTATTTGCCTGATTAACATCTCTTTAGTATGGCTTAGTCAAGGGAATTTCCCAAATTCCACTGCTTAGAATGCTCATTGAAAGCTTGACAAATTATTCTAAACTTACTATAAACATCCATATGGATGGTAATTGGATTCCATTGGGATGGTAAATTTTAATAGAGATAACAAATGAGTAATGTCACACCACTACGCCCTAAAACTGGCAGCGATACGGAAAAAATTACCATTAATTTGGGATATGTCGATCTTGGGCAGATTGATTTGTTGGTGCAGGAAGGTTTTTACTCGAATCGCAGCGATTTCATACGGACTGCCATTCGTAACCAACTCACTAACCATGCCCAAGTGGTGCAACAAACCGTGGTGCGTAAGACCTTAGAACTAGGTTTGCGGCATTACAGCAAGCAAGATTTAGAAGCGGTTAAAGCCGCCGGAGAAAAATTAAATATTCAGGTAGTCGGACTAGCCACGATTGCTAGCGATGTGACACCTGAACTCGCGCTAGAGACGATAGAAGCCATTACCGTACTTGGTGCTTTGCAAGCCAGCTCAGAGGTAAAAGCCGCATTAGCTGGACGTATTCACTAAGGCGTTTAAGATTATTCAGGAGATTCGTCATGAAAGCTCGTTTTTTGAATTCTATGCAAGAAGCATTAGGGCTAGTACGCTCAGGTCAATTACAGCAAGCTACCCAATTAATTCACCAATCATTACGGCGTGATTTACGCCAAGGAGGTCGTGCAGCGAATGAAACGAATGATAATGTTATTGAAGCTCAATTCGTCCGTAAATCTAATCAGCCAGCCAGTGAGCCATTAAAACCGGCTGAAACAGCTCAGATTGCGGAGTCCTTTGAACAAGTAGCTAAGCCCAGTTTTGGGCAAGAAGCGCAGTTTTTAACGCGCAACTTTAGCAATGAACACGGTTCACGCGATTATAAGCTTTATATTCCAAGTAGCTATACTGATCAGCCTTTGCCCTTGGTAGTGATGCTGCATGGCTGTACACAAAATGCGGAAGATTTTGCTTTAGGTACAGCGATGAATCAGTTTGCCGAGCAGTATGGTGTGTTGGTGGCTTATCCCACTCAAGCCAAATCAGCCAATTCAAAAGGCTGCTGGAATTGGTACAAAGTGAAGAATCAGCAAGCTGATCGGGGCGAACCAGCCTTGATTGCGGGTTTGACGCGCGCCATTATGCAAAATCACCATGTGGACTCTAAGCGAGTTTATGTGGCTGGTTTATCCGCTGGTGGTGCGATGGCGGTAATTATGGGCGCGACTTATCCTGACTTATATGCTGCGGTGGGTGTACATTCGGGCTTGGCAGCAGGCAGTGCGACTAATGTGATTGCAGCGCTGGCTGCGATGCGTCAAGGTAGTCGGAGCATCCAAGCCACTGGGCAATACCCATCTTTTGTGCCCACAATTGTCTTTCATGGTGACCAAGATCCTATCGTCAATCTGAAGAATGCCGAACAAGTATTTGCCCAAGCTAAACAACGCTTAGAAGCCAGTAATGATACTTACTTCAATACTGAACAAGTGACAGTGAATCCTGCAGGTAGCCGTGCCTATACGCGCACCCAAATGAAGGATGAAAACGGTCAAACACAAATTGACTACTGGCTAGTACATGGCGCAGGGCACGCATGGTCTGGCGGTGAAGTACGTGGTAGCTATGTTGATCCTACGGGGCCGAAAGCTTCTGAGGAAATTTTAGGCTTTTTCTTAAAACATAGCCAAATCAGTTAAGATTTTATCAATTCACTTAGCTAGCCCCATTCCATTTTATTAGGGCTAGCAATGTCACAATTACTAAGCTCAAGTAGATTCTCAGCCTGTAACTTTAGTTGTCTTACTATAACTGAGTGTCAATTGCCCGAAAATCATGAATTTCTCATAATGCCCAAGCATGGAGGCAAAATTCTCAGCAGCTTCCTGCTCTATCCATACTTAGGAGTTGGGACAACATGAGAGTATCTTTAGCAATAACCGTACTATTACTTAGCATTAGTTATTCTACAGTGGCCAAGGATGTTGATTGCAGTCAGATTAAAGTTTTAAATTCTGCTGAAGCAATTGCTTGCTCGAAAAAGACCTATGCAGAAATGAATGCCTTGTATGAACAGTTATTCAAGCGTTTTAAAGGAGTAACCCCAGATATTTCCGAGGATTTTAAAAAGTCACAAAAAGACTGGTTGGTTTTTCGAAGCTCGTATTGCAATTTTGTTTTCAACTTAAAACCAGCCACTAATCAAGCAGATAATACCTTAAATACTTGTTTTACCATGACTAATCTAGAGCGTTTGAGTCAGTTCAAAGACTTCTAAAATCCTAGACTTATAATGACTCACTCTACATAGGTTATGTGCAGTGGTAAGACTCCTGAGTCTAACTAGCTCTTACCGTTGCCTATCCTCCTAAACCTTAGTGTTTTCGCCTTCGCGCCTAGAATATGGCAGACTATTTCCAGTAAAAATCAATAAGGAAACTCCATGTGCGGAATCAGCGGCGAATTACGGTTGGATGGTCACATTCCTGACCTGCGCAATATTAATGCCATGATGGCGAAGCTCGAAAAGCGTGGCCCCGATCACGGCGGCAGCTATTCGGATGGTCCCTTGGCATTTGGACATCGGCGTTTGGCAATTATTGATTTGTCCTATAAATCTAGCCAGCCGATGGTCGATGCTGAGCTAGGTCTTGCGCTGGTGTTTAATGGCACGATTTATAACTACCCCGAATTACGCGCGGAACTCAAAGCCAAGGGTTATCATTTTTATTCGGACGGTGATACCGAAACCATCCTCAAAGCCTATGCTGAATGGGGCGAGGATGCGCCTAAGCATTTAAACGGTATGTTTGCCTTCGCCATTTGGGACATGAAGCAAAAGACCCTGTTTCTGGCGCGCGACCGCATGGGGATTAAGCCTTTGTACTACACACAGGACGCGAAATCTTTCCGCTTTGCCTCTAATACTCAAGCGCTGCTCGCCACCCCGCATATTGATACTAGCCTTGACCCACTGGCGCTCCATAATTTGTTTACGTTGCACGCCGTTGTGCCTGCGCCGCGTACTGTGTTAAATGGCATCCGCAAAATGCCGCCTGCGCATTCGCTCACTATTCACGCCGATGGTCGCCAAACCTTAAAACGCTATTGGAATTTAGTAGCTAAACGTCCGGCTGAGCCGCGCACTGAGCAAGAATGGATTGAGGCAATTCACGAAGCCTTACGCGTGGCCGTGCGGCGGCGGAATAATATTGCTGATGTGCCCGTTGGCGTGTTGCTGTCGGGTGGTTTGGACTCCAGTTTATTGGTCGCGCTATTGGATGAAATCGGCATCAAAGACATTCGCACCTTTACGATTGGTTTTGACGACCAGCCTGAGGAAAAAGGCAGCGAATATGAATATTCCGATGCGGTGGTGGAGCGCTTTAAACCCAATCACCACAAATTCCATATTCCGAATGAGCAAACTTTAAAACGCTTGCCTGAAGCGGTAGCGAATATGGCCGAACCCATGTTTGGGCAAGATGCAATTGGCTTTTATTTGCTCTCCGAACAAGTTTCCCAACATGTCAAAGTGGTGCAATCAGGGCAAGGTGCGGATGAGGTGTTTGGTGGTTATTTCTGGTATCCGCAAACCCACGCTGACCAAAATCCTGACCGTTTAGCACGCTTCTCCCCATACTATTTCGACCGTGATCACGCTGAAATGGCGCAAATGCTGCAGCCGACACTCCACACACCCGACTATACCGGCGAATTAGTGCGCGAACTCTTAGAAACACCCTATGCCGACGAACATTTAGACGCAGTATTACGTGCTGATGTAACCACTTTCATCGTTGATGATCCGGTCAAACGCGTGGACAATATGACGATGGCCTGGGGCTTGGAAGCGCGCGTGCCATTTTTAGACCAAGAGCTGGTCGAACTGGCAGCACAAATGCCTCCCGAATTAAAACTACGCGATGGCGGCAAATATGTGTTAAAGAAAATTGCACGCGGACGGGTACCCGATAGCGTGATTGACCGCCCTAAAGGTTATTTCCCTGTGCCAGCTTTGAAGTTCGTGCGTGGTGAGTTTCTCGACATGATGCGTGACATCTTGCACTCACAAAAAGCCAAAGAACGTGGCTTATACAACCCCGCTTATATAGAAAAGGTATTGAGCAAACCGGAAGAGCATTTGACACGGATTCAGGGGAGCAAGTTGTGGCATATGGCGTTGTTGGAGATGTGGTTGGGCTTGCAAGGTTTATAAGTTACAGGATTTAGTCAGTTAAGATGTTGGCTTGGGATAATACCCGCACTGACTAGTGCTTTTACAAAAGCATTAGGGCTTGAGCATTTTTCACTGTCTTAGACAGCAAGTTAAATGGTAGATTATTGTTATGGATTAGTAAGATAGATCAGGGCGTTGCGTCTATATGCTTAATTCACAATATCGGGTCAGGTCTCTTTTACCACTTTTTTGAATAGCACTATCTTAGTTTTAATTTTTAAAAAGCAAATTTAGGTGCTGTAAGGATTAAATATGTTTGAAAATATAATGAATTACCTAGGGCATGTGAATATGTCCGATTTACCCACTATCCTATCAGTAATTATCTTATCATCCCTGCTGTCACTAGATAATAGTTTAGTTGTCGCTGCGATTGCAAATAAACTACCTGAACATCAAGAAAATAAGGCAATTATTTTTGGTTTGTCAGCAGGGATTGTATTTCGATTACTAGCCTTATTTGTAGTCGGCTTTATTGTTAAATACCCGATTGTGAAAGTGATTGGCGGTGTATATCTGGTTTACATTGCTTACAAGCATTTTTTTGTGGACAGTGACGAAACTATCCATCACGCCAAAGAGTCTTTGATCTCTGCCATCATTGCCATTACGCTTGCCGATATGGCGTTTAGTGTTGACAATGTGGTTGCAACCGTTGCCATGTCACCCAAACTGATGGTGGTGTTAATTGGTACCATAGTTGGCGGTATTGCCATGATTTTTACCACCGAGTTAGTTTTGGTTTTACTTAAACGCTATCATTTACTTGAGTCATGTGCCTATGCGATTGTAGCTTTTGTCGGTGGAGTTATTCTTCTTGAGGAGTTTCCTGCTCTATTCAAACTAGGCTTTGAAATTCATGTACCGGACTTGCTGAAGTTTGGTGTGGTCATTTGCGCAACGGTAGGTACTATTCTTTATGAAGAGTTCAGACATCGAAAAAATAATGTAGAACATTTAAAAAATTAAAAATCATGCGTATTTTTAAGTGCTTTATTTAAAATATTTATCCAGTCTAATTATTTATATCAAGGGTTTAGAAGTTTAAATAAAAACTTGCCTGTAATTAACTTACAGGCAGGTTTTTATACGGGTAGACCGTCAGCGGAAAATAGGGTTTTAAAAGTAAATGCTTCCACAGTTGCCCCGTGTTTATGTAGTAGTTCTAAACGCTGTTTCGCCTCATCAACACTCGGTTGATGCCCTTCTGGAATCCACCACAACACCATATAGGCTTCTGTCATACGTGCAAACCATTCACGGCGACGACTCATAATAGGTGCATGTGCGCTTCGATACACAAATTGATGGAGTGCCTCTACATTCTGCCAGACCGATAAATTAACGATCACATCCTCACCAAAGGGACGCAACGCGGTGGCATCACCTGCTGGAGTTTGTAACCGCCACACAAAGCCGCTTGATTGTTCAGCTAAAGCATTAATACGATCCAAATTATCCACAAAATCTTTTAGCTGTGGTGACTCCAAAGGGGTTAAGAGTTGAGCAATATTGAGTTGTGCTAATTGATAGTTCATAGGTTTTCAGCCTTGAGAAAATGTTGTTGATAAGCTTTAGGGGTGAGTGCTAAGCGTCGTTTGAAATGGCGTTGGAAATGAGCTTGGTCAGCAAAACCTAGCTCTAGTGCGATTTCACTTAAGCTTGCACCTTGACGTAGTAAGGATTTGGCTTGTTGGATGCGCCGATCCAATTGAAACGCATGCGGGGGGAGGCCATAGGCTTTCTTAAAATGACGGACTAATTGATAAGCCGTCAAACCCGCTAGTTCGCTTAATTCTTGCAACCTGAATGCTGCTTGGGCTTGTTCCTGTAACAAGTCTTTGACCCGTCGCAAGCCAGCTAATTCAATGACTTGAGCAGTTTGTGTCGGCTGTTTCCATAAAGCGGCACAGTAAGTTATTAATTGCGACTCAATGACTAACGTAGGTTCATCGTCAACTAGGCCATTGAATAATGCATTAAAGGCAAGTGTTAGTTCAGGTTCTCGCCAATAGGCTTGAGCAAAACGTAAGGACTGGGTGGTTTCTGCGCATAGCTCGTTTAAATAAGCGGCTTCAATAAATAGCATCCGATACGACCAGTGCATAGAACTGGGATTACAAGCATGTACTTCGTCTGCATTGATTGCTACTAGATCGCCAACTTGAATCACATGTGATACTTGCCCTGACTGATAAATGGCTTGACCTTCGTCAATTAGCCCCAATGAGTATTCCGTGTGAGTGTGCAAATCATAACAAGTCGAAGTGCGCCCATTGCGCCTTAGCTCAATCTGCGGAATTGAGACTGAGCGCTTCAACCATACAGAAGGCTGCTGCATGTAAACTCCAAAAACAGTTTTGCCTAAGCTTTGAGGTGTAAGGTAAGTGCTGACTAGTTTACTGAGCAAATTTGGCAAAGGATTGAATGAAATTGCGTTCAGAGCTTTGTTTTGAAGCTTAAGTTTCTAGCCCCAAAACACCCGCACACTATTCTGATAAACCTGCGGTAATAAAGCCTCCACCTCCAGACCCTTTACCTTCGCTACTTGTGCCGCAATAAACGGCAAATACTTCGGTTCATTCTTCTGCCCACGATAGGGAATAGGGGTTAAGTAGGGTGCATCGGTTTCAAATAAAATCTGCTCGACTGGGGTTAAACCAATAATCTCGCGCACATTCTCAGCCGGTTTGAAGGTGCTAATCCCATTGAAGCCTAAGCAGAAACCTTCACCTAAACAGTATTCCGCCAAAGCTTGGCCGGAAGTGAAGCTATGAATTACGCCACGCTGTTTCATTAAGCCGACAAAGTTTTTGAGAATTGCTTGAGTATCTTCATCAGCTTCACGGGTATGAATCACTACTGGCCTATTCAAATCGATGGCGATTTGTAATTGGCTTTCAAACACCTGGCGCTGCACGGCACGATCAGAATGATCGTAGTAATAATCTAAGCCAATTTCGCCAATCGCGAGCATTTTTGGGTGTTGGGCATTGGCTCGAATTTGCGCATCGACGGCGGGTGAATAATCTTTTGCATCGTGTGGATGAATGCCTTGCGTACCCCAGACTTGTTCGTGATTTTGTGCCAGTTGCATCACTGCTTCGAGATTATCGGGTGAAACACCAATGGTAATGATGCGTTCGACATTCACGGCTTTGGCTGCATTTAAAGCACCCTCCAAAGCAGCACCTTCAAGGTAATCCAAGTGGCAGTGAGTTTCGATAATCGGGTGATTAAAGATGGGGATTTCAGGTTTTTTTGACATCTTATGTTATTCATTCGCGTAAAAGTACGCGGCACATTGTAAAGCTTCAGCTGCAGATGGCAAATAAGTACCTTAAGGTCAGCCTAGTTAATTTCTGTGCAACAACTGGGTATGCTGCTAGGTTTTATCTCAAGCTACAGAAAACCTTTTACAGCAGCGCGAATGACAGTATGACCACCATGATTCATTATCCAACTTTGCCAAGCGTTATTTTGTGTTTTTAACAGGACTGCGGGTGGTGTATTGGGGACGTGATGGCGAAAGTCATACCGAATATTTCCCTGATTAACTTTCTCCAAATCGCTGAGAGCAATGGCTAAACTAGCGACTGCTCAAGGTGATGCGCCGCCAAAGCACCGGCTTGAATCGCTTGAGTGAGGCTGCGCGTGAGTTCAGTTTCCAAACCCCATTGGTGCCAGTAGAGTGGAATATCCAGTGGATAATCCGGCGTGAGTTTGAGCAATTGACCTGTCGCTAAAGATGGCTTAATTTGCGTTTCCGGCGCTAACCCAAAGCCCATCCCTAATTCAATCCAGCGCACAAAACTTTCTGCAGAAGGCATGATGTGTTGGGCGAAAGTATCGCCATCTAGATTAAAATAAGTACGCAAATAAGTATGTTGTAAATCGTCTTTGTGGTTGAAGCGTACCATTGGCGCAGCGCTGAAGCTTTCCGGCGTGACACCATGAGCAAAGTAGCGCGCCTGAAAACTAGGGCTTACCAAGCAGTGATAACGCACCTTGCCCAAAGGCAGGCAGCGGCAACCTTGATTCACTGTAGCGCGTGCACTAATGCAGGCCAGCACTTCACCCTGTTGTAATAAATGATGGGTCTGTTCTTGATCATCGACACGTACTTGCAGAATCACTTGCTGCTGCAAACACCACGGCGCTAGGCAATCCAATAACCATGTCGCGAGGGTATCCGCATTCACCGCAATCGCTAGTGGAAACCAAGCCTGCGTCTGCTTAGGTGCTAATTCTTGCTGCAATAAATAATCCAACTGGCTGAGTTGCTGGCCGTATTTTAATAAAGCCGTGCCGGCTTGTGTGGGGCGTAAGGGTGGGGTACGAATGATTAAACGTTGCCCCAAATGCTCTTCCAATAATTTCAAGCGCTGGGAAATCGCAGAGGGTGTAATGCACAATTGGCTAGCCGCTTTATCAAAACTGCCCTGCTGCAAAATAGTGAGAAATGCCGCTAAGCCTTTCGGGTCAAGTATCATGCTTAAGTAAAATTAACGAATGTTTAAAAGGTTTAAATTTACTTAATTTGGATCGCCTTGCATAGTAGCTACAGTTAATTCAGCAACGGATAGAGCAATGATAACGGCAGTATTAAAAGGTTTTGGCATGGGGGCGGGCTTGATTGTAGCGATTGGCGCACAGAATGCTTTCGTATTGAGTAGTTCCTTGCGCAATCAGCATGTAGTTGTTGTTGCTGCTTTATGTATTTTGATTGATGCAGCCTTGATTGTGGCTGGTGTATGGGGTTTGGGGGCTTTGATTCAACAGTTTCCTGCTTTATTAGAAATAGCCACTTGGGGAGGGGCATTATTTCTATGCGTGTATGGTTTTTTGGCGTTCCGGCGTGCTTGGCATCCGAGTCAATTGCATGCGAATAGTAGTACCGCACCGACCATAAAAGCTGCAGTCCTCACCACTTTAGCTTTGAGCTTGCTGAACCCACATGTGTATTTAGATACAGTAATTTTACTTGGTAGCATTGGCGGGCAACTCCCCAAACCACAGCCTGCATGGTTTGCACTCGGGGCGGCTTTAGCTTCCTTAACTTGGTTTAGTTTATTGGCCTGGGGTGGAAGACGCTTAGCGCCTTGGTTTGCGAATCCACATAGCTGGCGGGTGTTGGATCTGCTAGTAGGGGTGACTATGTGGGTGATTGCATTGAGCTTGTTGCTCAATGCTTAACACTTGTAATACTGTAAGAGTTATTTCAGTTTGTTAAGCTATGGGTTTTAGTTGTGTGGAGGCTGAAAAATAGGGCAATCCGTTTGTGTGTCCACAGCTAAACAGGAAAAAATCTGCCAATAGGGTAGGTACTTTAGGTTACTAGTAAAAGTTAAGGTTAATTTATTGTTTTTTTATTTTCGGCCAACGATAAGCCTCAACAATCGCATCGCATTTACCATGCACCTGTTGCCACAACTTAGCTTTATCTATTTGTAATTCTGATAGTTTCGGCTCTAAATTACTACACTCCATGATTTTCTTCTTTAGCTCACTGCTGCCCTTTTTAACGGAAAAACCTAGATAAATACATTTTACACATGCCCTTTCTAACTCATCTTCAAGATGTTTTACCTGTAAGTAGATTTTAAAAGTGACCTTTGAGTTTTTCAACGTGTCAATGTTATCACTAAATCTTTGAAATTCAGTTAAATTATCTGATTTATCAGTATCTACGTAAAACCACAAATCTGCCTTTCGCCCTAATGATGGTAAAAGCTTGATAATATCTTTTTGCCATATATTAAAGGGTTTGAACTCCCCGATAATATTCAAGGCCTTAAGAACCTTTTTTTCAGTTGCTCCTTCTCCAAGTAGAACTACTTTGTTATTCCGCATACACAATCTCGTCAATCAAGCTAGTATCAGGGCAAGTTCCAAATATATCATTTTTAACATATTGACTTACTTTGCGGTCGTTCTTTTTAAAGACAGTTTCCGGCTGAACCGCTTCTACTAAGAAATTATCATTACGCTTTAAAAATAAATGACTATGAATAGGTATTTCCATTTCCAATAAGTCTGCATTATGGGTTGTGTAAAATAATTGTGACGTTTTACCTAATTTCTGAATCATAACATTGAGCATTGCAGTTTCTAATTGTGTATGGACATGAGCCATGCGCTCATCTAAAAATAGAGTAGCTGATGCATCATGCTTTTTAAAATGAATAATAGTCTCAATAAAGTCAATAATGCTTAGGGCTTCAAATGTACCTTTTGATAGTCGCTTATAACCATCAGGATTTGTAAACTTTCCTGAGTCCAATGTGATGTGATTTCCATTGCTAAACTCAATTTTATAGGCTTGTGTTTTAGGAGCTTCATTACTCTTATTTTGCTCCTCACGTGCTACTAACTCTTTGATTCCAAGAATAGTTGGATCGAATGCTTTTAAAATCTTACTTGCTATATCTAAATCAACGAACTCCAAGTCAGCTAATCTTTTATCAGTTGGCTCAGATGTCTCATAAAAAATATACTTCCATAGTAATTGATTAATAGAAATATCACCACCTTCAGGCCATATTTTATTGTTTAAATATTTAGTTAAATTAATTTCTGGCGACTTCTCTAAAGACTCAAAGTTACAATCAGCTTTAGCTAATCTATTTCTAGCAATAATTGGGGTATCACTCTCTCTGATATTGATAACACGGTGCTCTATTCTAATAAGTTCTGTGCCTAGCTCTTTGTCTATTTGATTTTCTGATAATCGAAAGCCGAGAATAGCTTCGTGGAAAGTTCTATTTCTTGGAATAAGAAATTCGAGCCTCAAAGTAGCATCCACTTTTGGATCCCGAACTTTAATATAAGACATACCATTGTTTCGCCCAGCAATAAAATTTGTTGCGGCACACAATAACTTACCCAGTGAGGTTTTCCCTGTAGCATTGCCACCAGAAATTATGCAGACTCTTTTAACTTTGAATCTTGGTGCAAAACTCAAATACTCATGTTCAATAGTGGTGAACTTTAACGGTCTTGGATAGGTTAGATCAACTGTAAAATCCTCAAAACTATATAAGTTCTGAAAAGAAAATCCCGTAATTAACATAACGCACCTTTTGGATTTAAGTTCCGATTTCTGGAAATTATAGCAAAAAATTGGAAAAATGTCACTTGTCTAGTGCATTCTCCAACAAAAAGCAGATTAAAGGTCTATTTTTAATAAATTTATTAGATGCTTAAATAACCATTAACATCAATCTTATAAAGCTTAGGAGTATACTTAAGCTCGGCCGGTTACCCTAGTTTGAGTCTACAGAGCATGACTGCCTCCCTTAAGCATCCGCCATACCACTACTTCACAACCTCAAGCTAGTCCTATCCTAGATCATTGCACTTGCCGATCTGAGTCGCTTTCCATTTACATCCGCCGCGACATTTCGTTAATCGATATTTTTGTCGCTGCATGTACCTTGGCAGTGACCAGTTAGTGCCGCCAGCTGATAGCTCAGTACCTTGCAACGCTGCTTTAATTAATCCTTCAAACATCAACATTACCAAAACCAGTTATCCCGTTGGTGGTAATCTCGCCTACAAGCGCCTTAAGCTGGAGGAATACTCTTCCTAACCTCAGAATCAATTTTATCAGTGATCGTCTTTGCCCGAATCAGCAAGGCTTTTTCTTTCTCCGTTGATCCTTAGTTGGGGTTGGATAGAAATAGGGAGAATTGGCTAGCTCGAAGAAAATCACCATCCATAATCAGTAATCTCACGCCCGTATTCGTTAGGGAGCGATATGAGCTAAGATCATCAGCGCAACCCCTTCAGTGCCAAGATGCTGGGTAGCCTGTATCGTCGACTAGTTAATAACTTGAAATGGAATCGGTGGATTTTGTTGCATAGTTAGCTCTTATTTATCTTAAAAGTCGCAAGCATAATGGGACTGAGTGCTAGAGTTCTACTAGGCCTACAGCTAACTAAACGCTAGAAAAGGTGAGGCATGCAAATTACCGCACTCGTCAAAAAAAGGCTCTTTTAAACAACGTTCAGTCGTCTCTAGAAGTAAACGATCCTGTGCTATGCGTGCTTGTTTAGAAGTCATCGTGTTGATCATACGGCCTCCAACATGCTATCTAAAGCTGCTTGGACGCGTTCATAATGAGAGCCTTGCCAATAAACTTGGCGACATTGGGTACATTGCGTAAATTGCTCATGTAGGGCTAAAACTTTGGCGGGGACTTGTGCTGCAATTAAAGCTTTCTGCACGGGCTCAATGGCTGCATTGCATTTTACACAGCGTTTTCCTAGTTCAATACTCTGCTGCAATTGATAGGTATTAATAATTTCTTGCCATTGAGCTAAAACCTCAGTATGGCGTATCCAATGTCCATAACGGACTACACTCCGCTTGAGAGCACCCAAATCACGGGTCAAAAAGACCCGGTTTTCTTCAGCAGAAATCTGTGCTAAGCGCTCATCGCCTTGATCGGTGGTGCTATACCAGCAATCAAAATTGCATAAGCGCAAATACCGTGCCAAACCGCCTAAATGCACGTCTAACACAAAACGCGGCTTAGTCCCTGCATATAACGGGTAGAAAGGTGCAGCCTGTGGATAGCCAAAAACTTGTAACTGATCTTGATGATTAAGGGTGTAATCCAAGTTAACTAACTGATCATTTGCCAGAATGGTGGCAACTTCTACATGGGGTACGCCAAGTGCTTCAATGACATTTTTAATTGAAGGTTTATCATCGAAAGGATAATGAATTTGCGGCTCAGCGACAAAATCTAAACAAGCTCCAAAAAAGGTAAATTGGCAGGTATACAGGGGCGCATGGCTTGCGGGGTAATAGCGCAAAATATGCCCCCAAATCTGCAAGACTAACACTTTCGTTTGCAATTGATTCAGGTGGCTAATTTGTGCCAAACGTTGTACCCAATAAGGTAGCCACGCTTGAATTTGTGGTGCAGTTAACTCAACACTAGCTTGAATAAGGCTGGTGTTATGGTAGTGATGATGATGTTTAAACCCATATAACTGAGCTAAGTAGTCTAGTGCTTGGGTATGCTTTAGCGGGGGGCGTGACCAATGTTTAACAAGTAATTTGGCTTGCTTCTTAAATAGCGAGTGAGAGATGAGTAAGGTCATAAATTCAATCTTCAGGTTACAAGGTACTACCCGCCCACTCTGAGTACAAACACCTGTTGATTGAGTTAAAACCAGTTAACACGCTTCTTGAGACGACCTCTTTTCTTGTGGGCAGAAGGGTTAGAAGCAACCCCAATACTTTAAGGCTAGAGGATTCGGAGTCAGTTGTCTAGTGTTGCGGAGCGACGGCTGATTTTGAAGTATGAAGGTCAGTATTTCTTGTCCAAGCTAACCCTACAACACTGGCTTTTAGCTGCGAGAATGTCAAACTAACCTGCTAGTTAATTGAAGTCATTGTGATTGGAAAGGTTAAGCTATGCATTTGACAAACCTGGAATGGGTTTCTTTGCTGTGGTTTTTGGGCAGTTGGATTGGCTATGGGCGCTATTCAGGTTTGAAATCTACTCATGGCCAGCGTTTGCAGGATGCCTTGCAAATGTATATCCGCCGCTGGATAGCTCAAGTGGGGCAGCGAGATAATCGCATCGTTGATACCTCGATTATTGCCAATATTGAGCGCAATGCCACTTTCATGGCTTCCAGTAGTTTGCTGATTATTGCTGGTTTAGTCACAGCCATTGGCTCGACCGAAAAATCGTTGTCCTTATTTACTCAATTGCCCTTTGTACGCTTTGATCCGCAAACTTGGGAAGTCGGTTTGATTTGTTTGACGCTGGCGTTTGCTTATGCGTTTTTCACTTTCACTTGGTGTATTCGACAGTGGACCTTTGCTTCGATCTTAATTGGCAGCGTACCGAATGCCAATCAGCCGCATGATGAGCGCTTAGAGCAATCTTTGGGGCAAGTGATTAGTTTAGCGGTTTATCATTTTAATATGGGGTTGCGGGCTTATTATTTTAGTGTGGCTTTGTTGACTTGGTTTATTCATCCCTTGGTGTTTATGCTGGCAACTACTTGGATTGTGTTGGTATTGTATCGACGTGAATTTCATTCCCGAACTTTAAAAGCACTAGCCGCAGGTTTGTGAACTTTGCATTACTAAGTTGTTAAAAGTGCAGATATACACTTAAATTTCTGAGTCATTCAGCCATAATGCACAGCTCGTATAAACTAAAAGCATGAGCAAACAACATGAGCACCACTCGTATTGAACACGATCTACTCGGCGATAAAGCCGTGCCCGCGGATGCCTATTATGGCGTGCATACTTTACGTGCCGTCGAAAATTTTCCAATCACTGGCGTACCGATTTCGATCTACCCTGACCTAATTTTGGCACTCGCCCATATCAAGCATGCGGCGGCTTTGACTAATCATGACCTTGGCTTATTAGATGAGACCAAAACCACGGCTATTGCTAAAGCTTGTGAGCAAATCTATGCAGGCCGTTGCCATGATCAATTCGTGGTGGATGTGATTCAAGGTGGAGCAGGGACGTCCACCAATATGAATGCAAATGAAGTAATTGCCAATTTAGCGCTGGAAGTTTTAGGACAGCCTAAGGGCGCTTACCATGTATTGCATCCGAATCAGCATGTGAATATGAGCCAGTCCACCAATGACGTTTATCCGAGTGCTTTGAAAGTTGCGGGCTATTTTGGGGTGCTGAAATTATTAGATGCGATGGCTGTCTTGCGTCAATCGTTTGAGAATAAAGCCGAAGAATTTAAAGATGTCCTGAAAATGGGGCGCACTCAGTTGCAAGATGCTGTACCGATGACTTTAGGGCAAGAATTTAGCACTTATGCAGTGATGATTGGAGAAGATGAACAGCGCTTGAGTGAGGCGTTAAATTTAATTACTGAAATCAACTTGGGCGCGACGGCGATAGGTACAGGCATTAATACGTCACCGGCTTATGCGGCTTTAGTCTGTAAGCATTTGCGTGAATTAACTGGGATTCCATTAGCTACTGCACCGAATCTGATTGAGGCCACACAAGATTGCGGCAGCTTTGTGCAATTGTCAGGCGTGTTGAAGCGCATTGCTGTGAAGCTGTCTAAAGTCTGTAATGACTTACGTCTACTCTCCAGTGGCCCACGGGCTGGTCTTGGGGAAATCAATCTACCCCCGATGCAAGCCGGCTCTTCGATTATGCCAGGTAAAGTGAATCCGGTAATTCCGGAGGTGATGAATCAAGTCGCCTTTGAGGTGATTGGTAATGATGTAACGGTCACTTTCGCGGCGGAAGCAGGGCAATTACAGCTCAATGCCTTCGAGCCAATCATTGCGCATAGCCTCTACAAAAGCGTGAATCATCTACACAATGCCTGTTTAACGCTAGCGCATAAATGCGTGGATGGCATTACAGCGAACCGCGAGCATTTGCGCCGCACAGTGGAAAATTCGATTGGTATTGTCACCGCACTGAATCCGTATATTGGTTATACCAATGCGACGGAAATTGCCCAAGAAGCTTTGGTCACGGGTGGCAGTGTGTATGATTTAGTGCTGCAAAAAGGTCTGTTATCGAAAGAAAAATTGGATGATATTTTACGGCCTGAAGTATTGACGCAGCCGCGGTTGGTTTAGAGGGTTAGAAGTAGCTGGGGAATTGTCTCCAGCCACTTTTTCAGTTGTGAACTTAGTTAGAACCTACACAAATTATACAAGATCTTGCTTAATCGCTTGTTTGGTACTAAATTGGCATCTGAAAGACCTTCTTTCACTGACGCAAGGCAGTATCATGAAGTTTCAATATTTAGCTCCTTGGGCAGCTTTTGGTTTCCTATTAATCTCTTCTCCAAGCAGTTACTCAGCACCTTTACCTTATGGCGAAGTGACCTGTAAGCAGGGTTATGTGTGGCGTGAAGCTCATACCACCGATTATGTGTGCGTCACGCCAGCAGTACGTGCTCAAACCAAAGCGGATAATCAACAAGCGAATAATCGCCGTAGCCCCACAGGTGGCCCTTATGGGCGGGATACTTGTAAATCGGGCTATGTTTGGCGTGATGCTTTTCAGGGTGATCATGTTTGCGTAGTCCCAGAAACACGCTCCCAAGCAGCTGATGATAATGCGCATGCTGAAGAGCGCTTTGTACGTTGATTTTAAATTAGTTTCATACCACTAAGCGGGAACTGATTTCATTTAAAACTATCTATGCTTCTATCAACCCTTAGCAGCCAAGTCGTTTTAGCTAGACTGCTAATCTTAGGAGCAAATATGTCTAAAGTATTAAGTTTAAGCCTGTTTGTGGTCATCACTTTATTGACGCAATCAGCCCAAGCGATTGTACGACCGATGACACCTGCTGAACGCCAGTGCGCTATTAAAGTAGATGAGCAGCTCAAACAGCGTTATGGCAAAGAGGCACATTTACAGTTTTCGCAATTTAAAGAGCAGGCTAATCATAAAGTTTTAGGTCACGGTCAATTAGTCAATGAGACTAAGACTTTAGGGGAGCTAAAGTTTACTTGCCTAATTGATCCGCAAACCGAAACCATTAAACGGGTGATTTATCGGAAGTTGATTAAGCCCAAGCCAACTCACTAGTTCAAATTAAGCATAAAGGCTTAGGCAAAAGTTTGTCTCTAACTGCATCTAGTAAATTAAGTTTAATGAAGTTCTAACTTAAGCCTCGTTATAGTGAGCCGCATTGATAATCTTTAAGTGCGGTTCACTAGCCATGTCTACCACTGTCCAAACTACTTTGCCGCGTACTGTCTGGATTCTAGGCTTAGTTAGCCTATTCATGGATATGTCTTCAGAGTTTATCCATGCGATCTTACCGATTTATCTCACTACTACCTTGGGCTTAACGGTGCTGACAGTAGGCATTATCGAAGGTATTGCTGAAGCCACCGCTTCAATAATGAAAGTATTTTCAGGGGTAATTTCGGATCAGTTTCAAAAACGTAAAGCTTTGATCCTTGCAGGTTACAGCTTAGGTGCTGTAACTAAACCGATCTTCCCGCTGGCGGATTCAGTGTTTGCAGTGATTGCAGCGCGCTTTATTGATCGGGTGGGCAAGGGCATTCGTGGTGCACCGCGTGATGCCTTGGTAGCGGATGTCACACCTGCGCCTTTAATGAACGCTGCTTATGGGTTACGCCAGTCGCTCGATACGGTAGGGGCTTTTGCGGGGCCACTACTAGCGATTTTGATGCTTTATTTCTATGCACACGACTTGCGCTTAGTGATGTGGGTCGCGGTGATTCCAGCAGCGATTTGTGTAGCGTTAATTATCTGGGGGATTCAAGAACCGGCGCAGTGGAGTGCTACTAAGACTAAGCCGCGCTTACATTGGGCAGATGCAAAATTATTACCACCTACTTATTGGTGGGTAATTGCACTTACCGCAGTGATGACTTTAGCGCGCATGGCTGATGCTTTATTGGTGTTACGGGCGCAAGAAAATCAGCTAGGGATCGTATGGATTCCACTGGTTTTGGTTTTATATAGTGCTGTGTATGCTTTGAGTGCTTATCCGGCAGGGCTATTAAGTAATCGCTTGGGGCAAACTGGTTTATTAGCAGCAGGCTTATTGTGTTTGACGCTAGCGCAAGTTTTGCTAGCACTGACCTCAACAACCACTTGGTTATTTTGGCTGGGCATTGGCTTGTGGGGCTTACATATGGGGTTAAGCCAAGGGATTTTATCCGCCAAAATTGCACAGCTTGCGCCAACTCAGTTACGCGGTACTTCCTTTGGTGTATTTCATTTGACGACAGGCCTGATGCAACTGGTTGCGGGCGCAGGTTTTGGTTGGCTTTGGTATCAGTATTCAGCCGCTACCGCTTTTGCAGTAGCTAGTCTGGTGTCCATTAGTAGTTTGTTGCTTTTAGCTTTAAGTCACCAGCAGCTTAAGCCGGTGGCGTCGTCGTGAAGCTATAAATCCAGCCTTCTTGCATGGCTACACTAAATAGCCAAGGGAGTTGATCAGCGAATTGTTCAGCGAGTTCACCCATGCTGAGCTGTTGCTGGATAGCTTGCAGAAAAGCCCAATCATCAGTGCTTAAAGTTGTTTGATGTAAGCGACGTTGCTCACGGAAAAGCAGGACTTGTTGCGCTTCTTGTAGGTCAATCTTTTCAAACTGAGGCTTTTCCGGATACTCCTCTTGATGCGCTAACCAGATAGAGTGAATCGACGTATTAGAGCTAATTAAATGCGCTGAAGCAGGTAATTGGAAACGTAATTCGGCTTGCTGTGCTTCGCTCAAACCTTCTAACTGCGCAAAATCACTTGCTACTTGATTGACGGTATGCCAAGCGGCATGTCTGGCCCATTCGAGTTTAGCGACTTCTACAATCCAGAGCATCTCCTGTAGTGCTGGATGCTCTGCCAAATGGTTGACAAAGCCTGCACCATAGTCAGCTAAAAAGGGACTAGTGGGCGGGGCTTGATCAATAAAGTTATGGGCGGTACGACCAAAGAATTCAGTGCCTACTAATTCGAAGCAGACTGGATAGAGCGATTCTAAGCAGTCGAGCAGAATCCCATGCGCACTATTACGATAAATTCCTACTCGCTGTTCGCTGCTGAGGCTACCTTGGGCTTTGACCCGTTTAGCAGCTTCAGCTAATTGGTCGCGTTGGAATAGAGCGCTAATTAAGCTGTGTTGAAGTTCAAGCAAAGGCATGAATATGTGCCTCCGTGGCTTTATGAGCTTCCGCTAATAACTCTTCTAAGCTTGGAATATTGTTATCCCATTCAATTAAGGTGGGCAGTGCACCAAAGCGTTGTAAGGCTAATTTATATAAACCCCACACGGAATCGCTCACCGGATGTCCATGCGTGTCTAATAAATGCGTACCCTTATCTTCATAACCGGCTAGGTGAAATTGCTGAACGCGCTCAATCGGAATCGAATCCAGATAACGGCATGGATCGAAATCGTGATTGAAGGCACTGACATAAATGTTGTTTACATCGAGCAAAAGCTTGCAGTCTGCTTCTTCAGCGACCGCGGTAATAAACTCCCATTCAGTGAGTGCAGACTCCTGGTATTGTAAATAACTGGAGACATTTTCAATCACTAAGCGCCGCTCTAAACGGTCTTGGGCTTCACGAATGCGTTGGACGACATGCTTAATGGTTTCTTCGGTATAGGGTAAGGGTAATAAATCATGCGATACCCAACCATGTGCAGAAGTCCAGCATAAATGATCAGAAATCCAAGCAGGATGGAGCTGATCGGCTAAGGCTTTTAGGCGCTGAAAATACTCATCATTAAATGGCTCAGTAGCACCCAGTGACATACCCACGCCATGTAGTGTCACAGGATAGTGCTGCGCAATTTCAATGGCATAGTCTTGTTGGACGCTACCGGGAGTTAGATAATTATCAGAAAGAATTTCTAGCCAAGGAATCGGCGGCTTGTCAGCAAGGATTTGATCGATATGCTGAAAGCGTAAACCAATGCCACAACCAAGAATGGGGTTTGGAGTCATAGCACATTGGGCAAATTAAAAAAAAGAAGTATGCAGAAAAAAAGCGAGATAAGCACCGATTACTTATCTCGCAACCTGGAGAAACTTTACTCTTTAACTACAGTGCCGCCAGCGATTTTCTCGCAAGTACCTTTAGGTACAGTGATCCATTCGCCTGCCACACTATCTTTAGCCGCTTTGCCTGCACAACTATGGCCATTTGCCGCACAATCATTCATACCGGCTTTTACGATACCCGTGCACTTTTCAGTTTCGACTTTTTTGTCTTCTGCAGTCGCCACACTCAAAGCAGCGCTTAAGCCAATTGCCATTAAAGTAGCGGTAATGATTTGTTTGTTTTGCATGGTATATATCCTCATTCGTATTTAAAAATTAGAGCTTAGATGGATGTGAAGGTTCTTGCTATTAGTACTGATAACACTGCTATATACGTAAGGCGGTTTGAATTAGATGCAACTCATCTTCCCGTTCTTAAAAAAATAGTAAAGCGATTGTAAATGGCGATTGTAAATGGTAATTTTCTTCGCCTATGTCTTACTATTTAGAAGTGCTATTGTTTAGTAGCTAAAAGAAATGAATCAGGAATTTTAATCGGACAGGAGGAGTCTTAGCGATGTCTGATCGGAATATTTATGAGCAAGGTTTAGAGCAAGTAGCGGCGAATTATGAGCCTTTGAGTCCTTTAACCTTCTTAGAGCGTGCAGCTTCTGTACATCCTAATAAAACAGCTGTGGTGCATGGTGCAGTACGCCGTACTTGGGCAGAAACCTATAGCCGTTGCCGACAATTAGCCAGTGCTTTGCAGCAAAAAGGCATTGGGGTGGGTGATACCGTCGCTATTATGTGCCCGAATTTGCCTGAGCATTTCGAAGCGCATTTTGGCGTGCCAATGGCCGGTGCTGTGCTGAACTCCATCAATACGCGCTTAGATGCACCTGCAGTCGCTTTCATTCTCGAGCATGGCGAAGCCAAGATTCTGATTACTGAGCGTGAGATGTCGCCGATTGTGAAAGAAGCGCTCAAATTAGTCGCGAACCCACCCTTAGTCATTGACATTGATGATCCTTCTTTTGTCGGTGGCGAGCTGTTAGGTTCGATCACTTACGAAGATTTTATTGCTAAGGGTGATCCAGAGTTCATCTGGCAAGGCCCTGAAAATGAATGGAATGCGATTACTCTCAATTATACCTCGGGTACAACCGGTAACCCTAAAGGGGTGGTTTACCATCATCGGGGTGCTTATCTGAATGCAGTCAGCAATGCACTTTCATGGGGGATGCCCAGTCGTTCAGTGTATTTGTGGACGCTGCCCATGTTCCATTGCAATGGCTGGTGCTTCCCGTGGACAGTCGCTGCGGTGACTGGGGTGAATGTCTGTTTGCGCCATGTAAGGGCAGATAAAATCGTTGAGCTGATTAAGCAAGAAAAGGTCGATCATTTCTGCGGTGCGCCGATTGTTCTCAGTATGATCAGTGGCTTACCAGCTGAACAAAAAGCAGGGATTGAACACACGGTTAAAGTCATGACCGCTGGTGCTCCACCCCCCGCAGCGGTAATTCAAAGCATGGAAGAAATGGGCTTCGATGTCATTCACGTGTATGGACTGACTGAAACTTATGGCCCTTGCGTCGTTTCTGAGTGGAATGATGAATGGGATGATCGCTCAGTAGAGCAGAAAGCCCGCCTCAAAGCGCGTCAAGGTGTGCGTGCACCGATGCAAGAAGGCTTGATGGTGGCTGATGCCGAAACCTTAGAGCCAGTACCTAAGGATGGTGAAACCTTAGGTGAGGTTTTCATGCGCGGCAATATCATTATGAAAGGCTATTTGAAAAATCCGCCGACTACGGAAGAGTCGTTTGCGGGTGGCTGGTTCCATTCGGGTGACTTAGCAGTGTGGCATGCGGATGGCTATATCGAGATTAAGGATCGCTCCAAGGATATTATTATTTCAGGAGGCGAAAATATTTCTTCTATTGAAGTAGAAGACGTTTTATATAAGCATCCCAAAATCCAAGATGTTGCCGTCGTCGCTAAGCATGATGAAAAATGGGGCGAAGTGCCTTGCGCTTTCATTCGTTTGGTGAGTGATGCCGTCATGACTGAGCAAGAAGTCATCGATTATTGTCGGGAAAATATGGCACGCTTCAAAATTCCGAAGAAAGTTATCTTCGTAGATTTACCACGCACCTCGACGGGCAAGGTACAAAAGTTTATCCTCCGAAAATGGGCTGATGAAGCTAAATAAGTCGCATCCCAAAGACCAGCTCTCTAAAAAGGGTTGGTTTTGATCTGATTGTGGCAAGAGAGAGGTCGCAACCAGTTAAATGGCTTGGTCAGTTCGGATTGAAGGTCAATTAAATTTAAAGGTTAGCTAAGATGAAGATATTGGTAGCAGTCAAGCGCGTCATTGATTACAGCGTCAAAGTACGCGTGAAAGCGGACAACAGTAATGTTGATCTGACGAATGTAAAAATGTCGCTAAACCCGTTTTGCGAAATCGCTGTGGAAGAAGCATTGCGTTTACGTGAAGCTGGCAAAGCTACCGAAGTGGTCATCGTCTCTATCGGTGCTAAAGCCGCACAAGATCAAATCCGGACTGCACTAGCGATGGGTGCGGATCGTGGGATTTTCATTGATGCCGGTGATACAGATTTAAATTCTTTAGGCATTGCTAAGTTACTGGCTAAAGTGGTGCAAGATGAGCAGCCCGGTCTAGTCATTTTAGGTAAGCAAGCGATTGATTCGGACAACAACCAAACAGGTCAAATGCTGGCTGCACTTTGTGGTTATCCACAAGCGACTTTTGCCTCTAAAGTAGTGGTTGATGGTGGTAGTGCTACAGTGACTCGTGAAATCGATGGGGGTTTACAAACGCTGCAATTAACGCTGCCTGCCGTGGTAACAGCTGATTTACGTTTGAATGAACCCCGTTATGTCAAACTGCCTGATATTATGAAAGCTAAGAAAAAGCCTTTAGCGGTGACTAGCCCAGCGGAAATGGGCGTGAATGTCGCCAATACTATCACTTTAGTTCGTGTCGATGCGCCAGCTGAGCGTAGTGCAGGGATTAAAGTGGACAGTGTCGATGCCTTAATCGATGCACTGAAAAACAAAGCTAAAGTCATTTAAGGGAGAGGAGAGAGAGCATGAGTAATTTAGTTATTGCCGAACACGACAACCAGAATTTAAAAGCGTCTACTCTTAATACCATTACTGCGGCGAGTAAAATTGGTGGTGACATTGAGGTATTAGTCGTAGGTAGCAATTGCCAAGCAGTCGCGCAAGCGGCGGCGGCAGTGGCGGGTGTGTCCAAGGTACGAGTGGCCGACAATGCCGCTTATGAGCATCAATTAGCCGAAAATACAGCGCAATTGGTGGCTGCTTTAGCACCTGCCTATAGCCATTTATTAGCTCCTGCGACACCTGCAGGTAAGAACTTAATGCCACGAGTGGCAGCACTGTTGGATGTGAATCAACTCACTGACATTATGGCAGTGGTTAGCCCAGATACCTTCAAGCGTCCAATCTATGCGGGAAATGCAATTGCTACGGTGCAAAGCAGTGACAAGATTAAAGTCATGTCAGTGCGGATTACAGCTTTTGATGCAGCCTCAACCGGTGGCAGTGCTGCGATTGAAGCGGTGAATGAAGTCTTTACAGCAGACAAAACCAAATTCATCGGCGAAGAAGTTGCCAAGTCGGATCGTCCAGAATTGACCTCTGCGAAGATTGTGGTTTCCGGTGGTCGTGGTGTGGGGTCTGCAGATAATTTCAAGATTATCTATGCCTTAGCCGATAAATTGGGTGCAGCCGTAGGTGCAAGCCGTGCTGCGGTGGACGCAGGCTTTGTACCCAATGATATGCAGGTTGGCCAAACCGGTAAGGTAGTTGCACCTGAGGTGTATGTCGCTATCGGTATCTCGGGTGCGATTCAGCACTTAGCGGGCATGAAGGATTCAAAAGTGATTGTAGCGATCAACAAAGACCCAGAAGCACCGATTTTCCAAGTCGCCGATTATGGTTTAGTCGCTGATTTATTTGCGGCTGTGCCAGAAATGACTGGCAAACTCTAAGTTTAGGTAGGCATAGATGGATACTACCGAGATTGAACGCGACTCGATGGAGTTCGATGTAGTGATCGTCGGAGCGGGGCCTTCGGGTTTAGCTTCGGCCTGTCGCTTAATGCAGTTAGCCAAGGAACATCACCAAGAGCTAACGGTTTGCTTAGTGGAAAAAGGTTCTGAAGTTGGCGCACATATTCTGTCGGGCGCAGTCATTGAGAGCCGTGCGATTGAAGAGCTCTTTCCGAATTGGAAGGAGCTGGGCGCCCCGTTAAATGTGCCGGTCAAACGCGACGAGCTGTATTTGCTGCGGAGTGAAACCGCTTCGGTCAAAATCCCGAATGCTTTCATTCCTGCCACTATGCATAACGAAGGTAATTATGTCGTAAGCCTTGGCAATGTTTGCCGCTGGTTAGCGGAACAGGCTGAGAGCTTGGGCGTTGAAGTATTTCCTGGATTTACTGCTAGCCAATTGCTCTTCAATGAGGATGGTAGTGTAGCGGGGATTATTACTGGCGATATGGGTGTGGGTGTTGATGGCGAAGCCAAAGACAGCTATACGCCCGGCATGGAGCTACGGGCGAAATACACCATCTTCGCTGAAGGTTGCCGTGGTCATTTAGGCAAGCAGCTGTATAGCAAATTCCAGTTGGATGCCGATGCTGATGCGCAGCATTACGGGATTGGGATTAAAGAGCTGTGGGATATTGATCCGAGCAAACACGAAGAAGGTTTAGTTATTCATGGTTCGGGTTGGCCGTTAGGTGGTGGCACGAGTGGCGGTTTCTTCCTGTATCACAGTGAAAATAACCAAGCTGTGGTTGGCCTCATTGTCGATCTGAACTATAGCAATCCTTATGTCAGCCCCTTCGATGAATTCCAGCGCATGAAGCATAATCCACTGATTGCACAGTATTTAGAAGGTGGTAAGCGTGTGGCTTATGGCGCCCGGGCGATTGCCAAAGGCGGCTTTAATGCTTTACCCAAAATGCATTTCCCCGGCGGTTTATTAGTCGGTTGCAATGCTGGTACGCTGAACTTCGCAAAAATTAAAGGCACGCATACCGCCATGAAAAGCGGCATGTTAGCGGCTGAAGAGATTTTTGCAGCCTTGCAAACTGGGGATACCGGCGGCAAAGATTTGGCTGGCTATGACGAACGTTTCCAAAACTCTTGGGTGTATGAAGAGTTAAAAGCTAGTCGTAATTTCGGGCCTGCTTTGCATAAATTTGGTTCCTTGATCGGTGGTGCTTTTAACTTCATCGACCAGAATATTTTTGGTGGTAAGCTGCCAGTGACCTTGCGTGATGATCACCCTGATTACGCACAAATGCGTCCAGCCAGTGAGTTCTCGCGGATTGAATATCCCAAACCCGATGGCAAATTGAGCTTCGATAAATTGAGTTCAGTATTTTTATCGAATACCAATCATGATGAAGATCAGCCTTGCCATTTACGTTTAACCGATCCTTCGCTTCCGATTAGCAAAAACCTGCCTTTATACGATGAACCTGCACAGCGTTATTGCCCAGCCGGTGTGTATGAAGTCTTGGGTGAGGGTGCAGAGGCACGCTTCCAGATCAATGCGCAAAACTGCGTACACTGCAAAACCTGTGATATTAAAGACCCTTCGCAAAATATTACTTGGGTAACTCCTGAAGGTGGCGGTGGCCCGAATTATCCGAATATGTAGTCGGGTTTAGCTAAATCAGAGTGGTAGTTAAGACTGCCACTTTGAGCTAGCAAGTCCTAATCGCCTTGGCCTAGTGATGGGATAAAAACAGCAAGACGTGGATAGGTAGATAACGGAGGAGTGAAAAAGCTTAGATAACAAGCGCAGTGCATTTGCGCCCAAAAGCCCAGTTAGCTTGGAGGAGATAATTTATGTTAGGCCAAATGATGCAAAGACCCTTGCTCATCAGTTCCTTATTGGAACATGCGGAGCGTTACCACGGGGCAACCGAAATTATTTCCGTCAATACCAGTGGCGGAAAAACCAGAACACAGTGGGCAAGCGTTGGAAAACGTGCCCGTCAGTTAGCCAGCCAATTAGCACAAATGGGTATCCAAGCCGGCGAATGTTGCGCCACTTTGGCTTGGAATAATCATCGCCACTTAGAAATTTATTTTGGAGTTTCCAGCAGTGGGCGGGTTTGTCATACCATCAATCCACGTCTGTTTCCTGCACAACTTCAATATATTATTAATCATGCTCAAGATCAGGTGCTATTTTTTGATAAAACCTTCCTGCCGTTGATTGTGGGTTTGCGTGGGCAATTACCGAGTATCAAAGCCTATGTATTGCTGGATGCAGCGGATGAAGAAGTCAAAACCCAGTTACCTAATGTGTTGTTTTATGAAGAGTTGATCGGCGCAGGTGATAGTCATTACCAGTGGCCGGATTTAGATGAAAATGCTGCCTCTAGCTTATGTTATACCTCAGGGACAACAGGCGATCCGAAGGGTGTTTTGTATTCGCATCGCTCCACGGTCTTACATTCGCTAGGGGTGAGTTTGCCAGATAGTTTGAATATTTCTGCGCGCGACTGTGTGATGCCGGTTGTGCCAATGTTTCATGTGAATGCTTGGGGGATTCCCTATGCAGCTGCCTTGACGGGCGCAAGTTTGGTTATGCCGGGGCCAGGTTTAGATGGTGCGAGCTTACTGAAACTGATTGATGAAGAGCAGGTTACGGTTGCTTTAGGTGTACCCACCATTTGGCAAGGCCTGTTAGGGGCAATTGAAAAGTCGGGTTCACAAGTACCGAGTTTGAAGCGCACTGTTGTGGGAGGCGCTGCTTGCCCACCTTCGATGATGGCTAAATTCCGCGAGTATGGCGTTGAGACTATTCATGCTTGGGGCATGACGGAGTTGAGTCCAGTCGGTACAGTGAATGCACTCTTACATAAGCATGAAAGCCTGCCCGTTGAAGCGCAACAGCAACTGCGTTTGAGTCAAGGCCGCCCGGTGTTTGGGATGGAGTTACGCTTGACCAATGATGAAGGTGAAGTGCTTGAACATGATGGTAAATCCCAAGGCAATTTGCAGTGTCGTGGGCATTGGGTGGTGGACACTTATTTCCATGCCGAGCATAACGCTTTAGAGGATGGTTGGTTCTCAACGGGTGATGTTGCCACCATTGATGCGGATGGCTATATGAGTATTCGTGACCGCTCGAAAGATATAATCAAATCGGGTGGTGAATGGATCAGTACCGTAGAGCTAGAGAATATTGCGATAGCACATCCTGATTTAATAGGTGCGGCGGCGATTGCGGCTAAACATGAAAAATGGGATGAGCGTCCCTTATTAATTGCAGTACGCCGTGAAGGTCGTGAAGTGTCTGCGGCGGAAGTATTAGCCTTTTTCGATGGAAAAATAGCGAAGTGGCAAATCCCGGATGATGTGATTTTTGTGGAAGCTTTGCCACTGAATGGAACCGGTAAGTTAATGAAAAATAAGCTTAGAGAGCAGTATGGCGAGTATTTATTGCAAAAAACTGCTGATTCTAAGCCAAGTACGATGTGAAATCCTAAGGAGTTTGAAATGAGTTATACCCATCCCTATCAGGATGCTGATTTTGTCCTGCGGCATGTAGTGAAGTTTGATGAACTATGTGCGGATGCGGGGCTAGACGAAGCTAATATGGATCTGGCCGTCGCTGTGCTTGAAGAAGCGGGCAAAATGGGCAGTGAAGTGCTGGCTCCCTTAAACTGGAGTGGTGATCAGGCGGGTATAAGTCTGGGCGAAAATGGTGTGCAAGAAGCGCCGGGGTTTAAAGAGGCTTATCAGCAGTTCGCAGAAGCGGGTTGGCTTTCTTTGGGTGCAGAAGAAGAATTTGGTGGGCAAGGTCTGCCCAATGTGCTGAATACGGCGGTGAATGAGATTTGGCAGTCGGCGAATATCTCGTTTGCACTCTGCCCCATGCTGAGTATGGGCGCGATGGAAAGTATTGGACATCATGCGAGCCACGAATTGCAGTCTGCCTATTTACCTAAAATGGCGAGCGGTGAATGGACGGGAACGATGAACCTGACCGAGCCAGATGCAGGCTCTGATTTAGCAGCGGTAAAAACCCGTGCAGTACCGAATGGTGATCATTATCTGATCACGGGTCAGAAGATTTTCATTACTTGGGGTGATCATCAAATGACCGAGAATATCGTCCATTTGGTGTTAGCACGTTTACCCGATGCACCGGCTGGGGTGAAAGGGATTTCGCTATTTGTAGTACCCAAGTTCTTATTAGAGAGCAACGAACGCAATGCAGCGCACTGTTTATCGGTAGAACATAAGCTGGGTATCCATGCTAGCCCAACTTGCGTCATGGAGTTTAAAGACGCAATTGGTTATATCGTCGGTGAACCAAACAAAGGCTTATCCTATATGTTCACCATGATGAACCATGCGCGCCAAGCAGTAGGCTTACAAGGTTTGTCGATTTCTGAGCGGGCTTATCAACAAGCACGGGTATTTGCGCGCGAACGTTTGCAAGGCACCCGTCGGGATGGTTCACGGATTCCAATCATTGAGCATCCGGATGTACGCCGGATGTTGATGCTGATGCGTGCTAGCTGCGAGGCGATGCGCGCCTTAGCTTTAGTCGCAGCGGCTGAAGTGGATCGTGCTAAACATGCCTCCGATGCCGATACAAAAGCTAAACATGCAGCTCGAGTGGAATTACTCACCCCGATTGTAAAAGGCTGGTTGACGGATTTATCCCAAGAAATGACCTACCTGAATGTGCAGATTCATGGTGGGATGGGCTTCATTGAGGAAACTGGCGCAGCGCAACATTATCGGGATGCACGCATTCTGACCATCTATGAAGGTACAACAGGCATTCAAGCCCTCGACTTTATTGGGCGTAAAACCCTCAGTGACCAGGGCGCTGCTCTAGGTTTATATCTAGCAGAAATGCAAGCGACGGCCGAAGAATTACGTGCTGCTAACCATTTGCCAGCGAGTATTATTGATGGCTTAGAGTCTGCCATTGAGCGCGGTGTGATGGCGCGTGAGTGGCTGTTAAAATCAGCGCCTGCGGATGCGAATTTAGCGGGTAGTGCTAGCGTGAATTTCTTGATGCTATTTGGCTATTTAAGCGGTGGCTGGTTAATGGCGAAAGAAGCAGCGGTTGCCCAAGCTCAACTCGCAGCCGGTGAAGGTGATATTCAGTTCCTAAAGAACAAACTGATTACCGCTCAGTTCTACGCAGAGCATTTATTGCCACGTACCCAAGTTCACTTAACAGCGATGTTAGCGGGCAGTGAAACCATTATGGGCTTAGCAGAAGACGCATTTTAGGAGAGCAAGATGCATAGAACTTTTCAAGTGGGTGATAAAGCTTCGCGCAAACGCATTTTCACCGATGCTGATGTGCATCAATTTGCGGATTTAGTCGGTGACCATAATCCAGTGCATTTGGATGCAGAGTTTGCAGCAGGTACACAATTCAAAGCGCAGATTGCACACGGTATGTTGGTTGGTAGCCTATTTACCGGCGTGTTGGGCGAAGAATTGCCAGGGCCAGGTTCGATTTATATGGCACAAAATCTCAGCTTCAAAGCGCCCGTTTATTTGGGGCAAGAAGTGACGGCGACGGTGGAAGTGACCAGTATTCGTGAAGGCAAGGGTATCGTGAGTTTTGATACCACTGTGACGGATCAAGAGGGTAAGGTCTTGGTAAAAGGCGATTCGGTGATGTATGTGCCTTGGTTGAAGGCTTAATACGATAAAAGGCTACCCCTCCAAACTCCGAGGGGTAAGCCAAAAACAATTATTTCTGCGTCAAACTCATATTGCCCTGCAAATCTTTATACACCACGACTTGTGGTTTAGTGCCATCTTGTAGCTCTAGGCTCATTTTGTAATTCATCCCTGCCACCACTTGCTGTTCAGCCTTGGTTACTTTAGTCAAAATACTACCTAAAGCTTGCGCGGCGAACTGAGCGGCAGTTTGCACTTCTGCATCATTGACATCCACAGCAGAGTAGCCACCTACCATTTGTGGTGGAGCTGGAGTGCTGGGCTGTGGAGCGGCCGAGCTTGAATCTGTGTTACAAGCAGCTAATAAACAACTGGTCACAAAAATAAAACTAACAGCTAGTTTTTTCATACATTTTTCCTTGTGAGTAAAAGTCTTATCTAAGCTATAGATTTGCACACTTGTCAAGCTGCTTGGTTCTCTTTGTCCTGTGGATGATTTCTGTTATTAATGCAGCATCTGTATTGACCCAGCGCCAAGGCCGCGTAAGCCGCAGCAGGCGCGTTACGGATTAGCGCTAGCAAGCGGCTTACGCAGCCTTGGCGCTGGGAGTGCAGGGGGGGGAATCCCCCTACAAGCTGAATCTGCGGTATACTGAACAAAGAACTCTGACTTGATGTAGGCTTATTTATGCACTCCAATCTTGCCCACACACCAATAATCAGTGAAGGGGATTATCTCACTGCTGAAGCGCTTTCCACCGATAAGCACGAATACCTCAACGGCTGGGTCTACCCACTGCATTGGAATCCCATCACTAATATGGCAGGCGCAAGCGATGCACATGTCAAAGTGACTGGGAATGTGCATTACGCTTTCAAAACCCATTTGCGCGGCAAAGGTTGTGGCCTATATGCTTCCGATATGCGTGTCAAAGTGAATGCGAAAGACAAAGCTTATTTTTATCCTGATGTCATGGTGACTTGTGACCCTGCAGATCAAAGCCGCGATACCATGAAAGAAGCACCCATTCTAATTGTTGAAGTGCTCTCACCTAGTACTAAGGATTATGATAAAGGTGGCAAGTTTGATGTCTACCGCTTGCTTAGCAGTCTTCGTGAATATGTGCTGGTTGACCCCAGCGAGTATTTAGTGGAAATCTTCCGTTTGAATCAACATCAGCGTTGGGAGTTATTTAGTTTTGCGGGGGCGGCTAGTTTGGTTGAGTTTGCGAGTATTGGTTTAACTGTGCCCATGCTTGAGCTGTATGACGATGTGGTGTTTGGTTAAAGAAACAACCCCTCCCAGCCTCCCCTTGTCAGGGGAGGCTGGGAGGGGTTGAAAACAGTTTGCTGAATTTATAAAAGAAAATTTATCGTTAAGCACCCTCCAATATCCCCAACATCCCCCGCGCCGCATTAGACAGCGTGCGCTTACGATGCGTAATCACCCCTAACTCACGCTGTAATTTCAAAGGCGTGTCCACGATCACCAATTTTTCATCTAATAAAGTATGCGGCAGCAGCGACCAGCCAAAGCCTGCGCTCACTAGCATTTTTAAAGTTTCCAAATAATTGGTGCTGACATACACATTCAGTTGATTTTCCAAACTAGCTAAAGCTTGGCTAATAATTTGATAGGTGTAGGTATCTTTGCTGGGTAAAACACAGCGGTGCTGCACGAGTTCTGTCAACGAGACTTTACCCTTTTGGCTTAACGTTTGCTGTGGGCTAGTGACGATATGGAGTTGATCCGTCCAAATCACTTCGGCTTGGAGTTGTTCCGGCAGCTCATTCGGTAAGGTGGCAATCGCTAATTCTAGTTCACCGCGTTCGACCGCTTGGCAGGCTTGTTCGGAGGCGACAAAGCGTAAGTCGAGTTGTACCGCAGGATAGCGCTGGTTGAATTCACTTAAAGCAGGTGGCAAGCGGTGCAAACCAATATGATGGCTCGTGCCCATGGTCAAAGCGCCCTGTACATTGCCGGAAAGGTTGGAGGCGAGGCGACGAATATCTTCCAGCTCAGTGCGCAAGGCTTGCACACGGGGCAAGAGGGCGCGACCTGCTTCGGTTAAAGTGACTTTACGATTGATACGATTAAACAGGGTAGTACCGAGTTCTGCCTCAAGCGCGCTAATGCGTTTGCTAATCGCCGGTTGGCTAATGAATAAGGCATCAGCGGCTAGTGAAAAGGATTGGTAACGTGCCACTTCGGCGAAGGCAATCAGTGCGTGTAAGTCCATTTTTGTATTCTAATCAAGAATACATTAGATGAAAAATATGAATTTTATTTATCAAAGGGCTGATGATATTCTGCACTGCATCAACATTCCAAGGAGATCCCTGTGGCTGGAAAAACCCTCTACGATAAAGTCTGGGATGCGCATGTGGTGCGGCAAGAAGCCGACGGTACTTGTTTACTGTATATCGACCGCCACTTGGTGCATGAAGTCACCTCCCCGCAAGCCTTTGAAGGCTTGAAAATGGCCAAGCGTCAACCGTGGCGTACAGCTTCGATGGTTGCTGTACCCGATCATAATATTCCTACCAAAGATTTAGATCAGGGCATCACTGACCCCGTGTCGCGTCTGCAAGTCGAAACCTTGCATGAAAATTGCCGTGATTTTGGCGTAACCGAATTTAATATCGGTGATCCGCGCCAAGGCATTGTGCATGTGATGGGGCCAGAGCAGGGCGCGATTTTACCCGGTATGACGGTGGTTTGTGGTGATTCGCATACTTCGACGCACGGTGCGCTGGGTGCTTTAGCACATGGCATTGGTACTTCTGAAGTTGAGCACGTCATGGCGACCCAATGCTTAATTCAGAAAAAAATGAAAAACATGCGCGTCAATGTCAATGGCAAAGTGGGTAAAGGTGTCACTGCAAAAGACATCGTGCTGGCGATTATTGGCGAAATCGGTACTGCGGGCGGTACCGGTTATGCGATTGAATTTGCGGGTGAAGCGATTCGCGATCTGAGCATTGAAGGGCGCATGACGGTCTGCAATATGGCCATCGAAGGTGGCGCGCGTGCGGGCATGATTGCCGTAGATGACACGACGCTTGAGTATGTCAAAGGCCGCCCCTATGCACCTAAAGCGGAGCAATGGGAAGCAGCAGTCAGTGCATGGCGCGATTTGCATTCTGATGCGGATGCTGTGTTTGACTATGAAGTAAATTTAGATGCAGCTAGTATTAAGCCGCAAGTCACTTGGGGTACTTCACCAGAGATGGTGTTAGCGGTGGATGGTATCGTGCCTGACCCTGCCAAGGAAGCCGATCCAGTAAAAGCAAATAGTATTCGTGCCGCGCTCAAATACATGGGCTTGGAAGCAAATACGCCAATTGATCAAGTACAAGTTGATAAAGTTTTCATCGGTTCCTGTACTAATTCACGTATAGAAGACTTACGTGCAGCAGCAGAGGTAGCCAAAGGACGTAAACTAGCTTCTAATATCAAGTTGGCAATGGTCGTTCCGGGGTCGGGTTTAGTCAAACGCCAAGCTGAGCAGGAAGGTTTAGATAAAATTTTCTTGGCAGCAGGCTTTGAATGGCGTGAGCCGGGTTGCTCCATGTGCCTTGCAATGAATGCAGACCGTTTGGAGCCGGGCGAGCGTTGCGCTTCTACGTCTAATCGTAACTTTGAAGGTCGCCAAGGGCAGGGCGGTCGGACGCATTTAGTCAGTCCAGCAATGGCTGCGGCTGCGGCTGTCACTGGACATTTTGTCGATGTTCGTCAGTTATAAAAGGAGACAACTCATGAAAAAACTACTCGCTATCGCCTGCTTAATCCCGTTCTTGATGACTTTATCAGCTTGCAACACCATTGCCGGTGCTGGCAAAGACGTAGCTAAAGCCGGTAAAGCTATCGAGAAAGAAGCGAAAGACACCAAGAAAAAAATGTAATGGAGTGATTCATGGAAAAGTTTACTGTCCATACTGGGTTGGTTGTGCCCTTGGATCGGGCGAATGTCGATACCGATGCGATTATTCCGAAGCAGTATTTAAAGTCGATTAAACGCACAGGCTTTGGCCCGACCTTATTTGATGATTGGCGTTATACAGAGCCGGGTGAACCCGGAATGGATCACAGTAAACGTGCCGTGAATCAAGACTTCGTGCTCAATTTCCCGCGCTATGCGGGCGCTTCAATCCTCATAGCGCGGGAAAATTTTGGCTGCGGCTCGTCGCGCGAGCATGCAGTCTGGGCTTTAGATGATTATGGGATTCGTGCCGTTATTGCGCCGAGCTTTGCAGATATTTTCTTTAACAATAGTTTCAAAAGTGGTCTGCTGCCAATTTACTTGGATGCCTCGATTGTCGATCGTTTATTCAAAGAAGTGGAAGCCAATCAAGGTTATCAATTAACGATTGATTTAGCCGCACAACATGTCATTACACCCAGCGGTGAAAAACTCGCTTTTGAGATTGATGCCTTCCGCAAGTTCTGTTTATTGAATGGTTTGGATGATATTGGTCTGACTTTACAGCATGCCAGTGATATTCAAGCTTATGAGTCCAAGCGCAAACAAACTGCGCCTTGGTTGTTTAATTAGAGGTTTACTATGACAAAGAAAATTCTTGTTCTGCCTGGTGACGGTATTGGGCCAGAAATCGTTGCTGAAGCCATGAAAGTGCTGAAGGTATTTGCGCAAGAAGGCAGCTTAAAGATGGAGTCTGAGTACGCGAATATTGGCGGAGCAGGCTACGATGCAGAAGGTAAACCTTATCCAGAAAGTACACAAAAGCTCGCTAAAGTAGCGGATGCGATTCTGCTCGGTGCTGTCGGTGGCCCGCAATATGACACGATTGATCGTCCCTTGCGTCCAGAGCGCGGTTTATTAGCGATTCGTTCTGATTTGGGGCTATATGCGAATTTGCGCCCTGCGATTCTGTATGAAGAATTAGCTAGCGCTTCCTCCCTCAAGCCCGAGTTAGTTGCCAATCTAGACATTATGATTGTGCGCGAATTGACCGGTGATATTTACTTCGGGCAACCACGCGGCATCGAGACGTTACCCAATGGTGAGCGCCGTGGTTTTAATACGATGGTTTATACCGAGTCTGAAATCGAGCGCATTGGGCGCACGGCTTTCGATACCGCAATGAAACGTGGCAAGAAACTTTGCTCAGTGGATAAAGCCAATGTGCTGGAAGCGACTGAATTATGGCGCGAAGTGATGATTCGTATCGGTAAAGATTACCCCGAAGTCGAATTAAGCCATATGTATGTCGATAATGCAGCCATGCAATTGGTACGCGCACCGAAGCAATTCGATGTCATGGTGACGGGTAATATCTTCGGCGATATTCTTTCCGATGCAGCTGCGATGTTGACCGGCTCGATTGGCATGTTGCCATCGGCCTCGTTGAATAAATCCGGCGTAGGTATGTATGAGCCGATTCATGGTTCAGCCCCTGACATCGCAGGCAAAGGTATTGCCAATCCCTTAGCAACGATTTTATCGGTGGCCATGTTGCTGCGTTATAGCTTGAATCAGCCAGAATTAGCAGCACGCGTTGAAGCAGCAGTGAAGAAGGTCTTAGCACAAGGCTTCCGCACGGGCGATATTTATACAGAGGGTTGTGAAAAAGTTGGCACTGCGGCAATGGGCGATGCAGTTGTTGCAGCTTTACGCACCTAAATTGTAATTTTTCGCTATAATAAATATCTGTAGTAAAGCCCTCAGTCTCGTTTTTGCAACCGGCGAGCTGGGGGCGTTTTTTTTGAGGATAATGAAATGACTAAAACCTATGATATTGCTGTGGTGGGCGCGACAGGGCTGGTGGGTGAAACCCTACTAACTCTGCTGGCTGAGCGCAATTTCCCAGTAGGCCAAGTCTATGCTTTAGCCAGTGAAAATTCATTCGGTAAAGAAATTGAATTTGGGCGCAAAACTCTGGATGTTGAAGAGTTAGCCGAGTTTGATTTTTCCAAAGTGCAATTGGCATTTTTTGCAGTACCTGCTGCGATAGCGGCTGAGTACATACCGGTAGCTACTCAAGCAGGTTGTGTTGTGATTGATAATTCCACCCACTATCGGGAGGATGCCAAGGTTCCATTAGTGATTCCTGAAATCAATCCAGAAGCAATAGCAGGTTATAAAAACAAAAATATCATCGCTAGTCCGGGTAGTTCCACCATTCAGCTGTCACTGGCTTTAAAGCCTATCTTAGATGTCGTTAAGCTTACACATATTCAGGTGTTTGCTTGCGAGGCAGTATCTGAATCAGGCCGTAGAGCCGTTGATGAATTAGCAGGGCAAACTGCGAGTTTATTAAGTGGTCGACCGGTTGAATCAAAGATTTTTGCAAAACAGATGGCCTTCAATCTTTTGCCACAAGTGGGTGATGTAATAGAACAAGGCCATACTGCACAAGAAACACGCTTGCTGAAGGAAACACGTCAAGTATTAGTTAAGCCTGATTTACCCCTAAGTCCGACAGTGATTCGTGCCCCGGTGTTTTTCGGAACAGCGCTTGAAGTGTATATTGAAACGGAAGCTCCATTGCCGCTCACCCAATTAAAGTCTGTATTAGAAAATGCTAAAGGCTTAGAGGTGTTTGCGGAAGAGGGTGATTATCCTACTCCTGTAGTGGAAGCTGCTAATAATGATTCCGTGTATGTAGGTCGTCTTCGTGCTGATTTAACGCAGTCGAATGGTCTGCATTTGTGGTTAGTGAGCGATAATGTCCGTAAAGGGGCTGCACTGAATAGTGTGCAGATTGCGGAATTACTCGTGCATGCTGGTTTAAAGTGAAGCTTATCGGTTAATTCAGCACAAATTAATTCGATCCTGTAACAATAAGGCGAAACAGAAAGCTCTTACCAACTTGGTGAGGGTGCTTGCTGGCTTTGGGAAAGATTGCTTGCTGTAAAGCACTGATATATAGTTGAATGCTAACAATACCAATAAATCACTATTCATCCAGAATTCTAAATCTAAGGGCTGACGCAAACTCAGGGGATGAACAGAGATGCAACCGTTGCACTAGTAAAGGGGAATCGCAGTGAAAAAACAGGCTCTAAGTATAGCCGTGATGATCGCGGGTGCATATCCTGCGGCGTCGAACGCGCTGAGTCTTGGCGATATCGAGTCAAACTCCAACCTGAATCAACCACTGCGCGCTAAGATCGAACTACTCGCTGCTGGTGCGCAGGATGCAAAGCAGTTACAGGTTCGCTTAGCACCCGCTAGCGTGTTCAACCGTGTTGGTATTGAGCGCCCAGCTTTTTTAGATAGCCTACGCTTTTCTACCAGTGTGCAGAATGGCAAGCCTGTTATTCTTGTTAGCTCAGATAAACCTATCACTGAGCCATTTGTTAATTTCCTATTGGAGGTTAATTGGCCACAAGGGCAGTTGCTAAAAGAATATACGGTCATGTTAGATCCACCGGTTCTGATGCAACCAGGCAATACGGTTGCAGGTAATGAAGCTGCAGTCCGGGCTGAGCCGCGGGCTAATGGTACCGTGAATCGTCCAGCTCCTGTTGCACCAGTACAGCCAGAACCTGAGTTAGTGGCTGATGCCCAAGAACCTGTGCAAGCTGCAGTTCCACAAACAGCGCGTCAAGTGCGGGTGCAACAACAGCCACGTCGTGCTGCACCGAATCGTCAAGCTAGTCAACAGCGTGCAGCCGCACCTGCTCAAGCTGGCAGTCGTACTTATCGTGTACGTGCGGGTGATACGCTCTTCAAAGTTGCTAGCCAATTAAGTCAGCCTGGTACAAATATCGATCAAATGATGATGGCTTTGTATCGTGCTAATCCACAAGCCTTCATCGACGGCAATATCAATGGTTTGAAATCGGGTGTCAGTTTAAAAGCACCAGCAGCCCGTAGTGCTAAGTCGGTTAGTCGTGCTGAAGCGCGCCGCCAAGTTCGCCAGCATTATGTGGATTGGAAGAAAATCCAAACTAATGAACTAGCAAAATCAGGTGGTTCTGAAGCGCCTGCCAGAGAGCGTCCAGCGAATCGTCCAACAAATGATAATGCACGTTTAGAGGTTTTAGGCAATAAGCAGAAAGCTAATGGCAATGAGCCAGTGGTCGCTGGAGCAGGTAAAGAGCGCTTGGCAGATTTAGAAAAAGAACTGTCTTTAGCCCGTGAGTCTTTATCTAGCCAACAACGCGAAAACACCGATCTCAAGTCACGAGTTGACGAATTAGAAGCGATGTTGCGTAAGAAAAATCGTTTGATTACCTTACGTGATGAGCAATTGGCTGAGCTACAAAAATCCATGAAGGGTGGCAAACCAGTTGCAGGTCAAACACCGACGACTGAAGCTAATCTTGAGCCAAATACTGCTGAACCTAAACCTGCAGAGCCTAAGCCAGCTGAACCGATTGCGACACAACCAGAGTCAACTACGTCGACTACGCCGCTGATTAATGGGCAAGTTCCGCAGCCTCAACCGAATCCAGATTCACCAACTGCCCAAGCAAATGGTAGCGATATTCAGAATTATTTAGGTAATGCCACCAATAATAATGAAGTCGTGCGGACTAATCCTGAGCAGCAACAAGCTGGCATGCAAAATGGCCAAACTAATGCGGCTATGACGCCAGCCGAACGTGCAGCGGCGGCAGCAGCAGCGCTGAATGGTAACTTAAATCCTAATGCGCAAAACGGTAGTAATTTACCGAATGGTAATTTGCCTGATCCTACTCAGCCTAATCCGGCACAATCAGGTACAGCACTGAATCCAGCTAATCCGGTAAATCCAGCGCAGCCAGATCCACAAGCGACTGCACCGCAGCCTGTACAGCCAACACCTGCTCCACCGCCTACAGAAGTAAAACCAAAACCTGCTGAGCCTGTTAAGCCTGCTCAATCACCTTTTGTCGATGCACAAGGTGGCAATGATTTAATGAGCATGTTGACTTCGCCCTTAGCGTGGAAGATTGGTGCGGGTGCTTTACTGTCCTTATTGTTGTTAGCCTTGTTGGCAAGATTCTTGGGTAAACGTAAATCTAAGCCAGCACGCGAACCTGAGTTTAATGAAGCTCAATTTGGCTTAGATGATGATATTCCACCGGTACATGCGAAGAATAATACAGGTGGTGTTGATTTCTCTGACCTAGGTAAAGAGCTAGATAAGGCTGAACAAAAACGTCCAAGTTTTGATGAGCTAGATGATGATCCATTTGGGGTTAATTTAGGTAATACTCATCAGGGTAGTAAAGCTGAGCCGCTGAGCACTGCTGTGGCTAAAAATGATCAGTCTGAAGATGAAGACGAAGTTTTAATGGAGGCTAATGTCTATATCGCTTACGGTCTGCATCAACAAGCTGAAAGTGAGTTGAAAAAAGCTTTAGAGAAACATCCAGAGCGTTTGGAATACCGCCACAAGCTTCTAGAAAACTACTTTGCTGCCAATAATCGTGAAGCTTTTGATGAGCAAGCACAGATTTTTGCGAATAGCCGCAATGCAGATCGTCAAGGTAAGTTGTGGAAAGATGTGATGACTTGGGGTGCAAAAATTAGCCCTGACAACTCACTCTATAGCAATGGTGCTTCAAGTGGCTTAGGTAAAATAGCCGCTGGTGGTGCAGCCATCGGTGCCGCAGTTGCTGGGGTTGCAGGTTTAGCAGCGCGTGATGTCCAAGCTGATGAACAGGCAGCTGATTTGAGCTTTAATGCACCTGTGGAGGATAAGGTAAGCTTAAAAGATGATTTAGCGGCAGCGCTAAATGCTCTAGAGGATGATGAGCTTAGCAGTGATTCTAAACAGGATGACTTTGATTTCAATTTAGATGATTTCGATAATGAGTTGAATACTAAGTCAAATTTAGCAACTAGTAGCAATGATACTGGCTTTGCTAAAGCAGGGCGTCAAAATTTCCAAGAAGCGGAAACTGCGTTATTAGCGGATGATGATCTAGATTTCAACCTAGATGATTTAGTTGGTAGCTCAGCGACTGAACAAAAGCCTGCTTCAAGCCATGATCTGAATACCCAGGATGATTTGGATTTAGATGGTTTAAGCTTTGATGAGCCGCTTGATTTAGATCAGCCATTAACTGTTGCAGCTAAAGCACCAGAGCCAGCGATGGATGATCTCGATAATATGCTGGATATGGACTTTGACGAGCTGACCAAAACGGTCGATGCGCCCAAAGTCACTTCAGCGGCAGATGAGTTGGATGATGGCAATCTGCTTGATTTCGATTTAGATCAACTGACGATGGATGATGAGCCAACTTCTGCGACTGGCAAAGCAGCTTTAGCAGCAACTGGTTTGGCGGCTGCAGCTGCTACTACCACCAAAGCTGCTGATAATGTAACCAGTTTGAACCTGCATTTGGATAAAGATACGGGGATTAAGAAAATCCTACCTCAGGATACTTTCTACACAGCTCCAGACGCAGTGCCTGCTAATCCAGATGATGATTGGTTAGGTGATATTGATGAGGCTTTGTCTTTCCTCGATATGCCAGAAGAAGAGTTAGACCTGCATGAAGCACATATCAGCACGAAGTTAGATCTTGCACGTGCTTATTTAGATATGGGTGATATTGAAGGTGCGCGCTCTACCCTAGAAGAGGTCATGGTTGAAGGGAATGACAATCAGCGTCGTGAGGCTGAAACCTTGTTGCATCAAACTGGTTGAGACTTCAGTGCAGAATCGCTATAAAGGCCGACTTGTTCGGCCTTTTGCTTATTGACGTCCTAATGAAATTAGCTGCTTGTGTAGAATATGATGGAACCGCATTTTGCGGCTGGCAACGTTTAAGCCATGCGAGTACCGTCCAAACTTCGGTTGAGAAGGCCCTTTCAGAAGTGGCTAATGAAAAGATTGATGTCATCTGTGCAGGGCGTACCGATAGCGGTGTGCATGCCAATGGGCAGGTCATTCATTTTGAAACGAGTGCTGAGCGGCCTATGCGTGGCTGGTTATTTGGTTCGAATGTCAAACTACCGGATGGTATTGCTTTGCGTTGGGTGCAGCCAGTTGCAGATGATTTTCATGCCCGCTTTTCAGCAATTTCACGACGCTATCGCTATGTGATCCAAAACCGTTGGGCTAAACCTGCGATTTTAAAAAATAAGGTGGCTTGGTATCACCATGCTTTAGATGCCGACGCGATGCACTTAGCTGCTCAGGCTTTAGTCGGTGAACATGATTTTTCTAGTTTCCGTGCATCGGGCTGTCAGGCCACTCATGCGCGCCGCGAAATTCGTAGCCTGCAAGTCAGTCGCCAAGACGATTTCATTTATATCGACATTGTCGCCAATGCTTTTCTGCATCATATGGTACGGAATATTGTGGGTTCTTTGCTTGAAGTGGGGAGTGGTGAACAAAAGATCGAGTGGATGGCTGAACTATTGGTTCAGCGTGACCGCACTTTGGCTGGGATGACAGCCGCCGCCTCCGGTTTGTATTTTGTCTATGTGGAATATCCTGCGCATTTTGGTTTGCCTGCCCATTATAGCCTACCTGAGTTTGCTATAAGCTAAACGACCAGCCGTTTATAAATAGATCTAAACAGGAGTCTTAAAGTTTCATTCAGATTACATTCTAAATACACCTGTTATTTTCTTGGGCTTGGCAGCACACCCAAATAAAAATAGATAGTGGATTGCCAGCTAATACCACCCATAGGTAGGTATATTTACAAGTGTAAAGGTATAGATTGAATACTCTCTGATTTGTTTGGGCTTTTAAAAACATAAACTATTACTAGCTGCTGTTGGAAGATAATGAAAAGAAAAATAGGTTTACAGCTGATACTGGGGTATTTACTACTAGGTGGAGTTGCAGTTCAAGCAGATATTTCTGGCCAAGTTTTTACTGACTACAACTTAAATGGTAATTTAGATAAGAGCGGCACAATCCGAAACTTCGCTGATAATATGTCGATTAGCACCGCAGTCGACCAAGGTGTCAGTGGAGTGAGCGTGCAAGCAACCTGTGTTACCAGCAGTGGCTCTAGCAACTTTAGTGCAGTTAGTGATGCCCAAGGACAATTTACTATTGCCACCCCCAATGCCATAGATGGAGCACAGAACTGCTTACTGAATCTAAGTGGTCTAGCTACTGATTATACGGTAGGTTCGCAAAGTACAGGCGATGCGAATGTACTGACTCAATTCGTTAGTCCCAACGCCAGCAATGTGCAATTTACGGTTAAAAAGAGCTTAAGCTATTGCCAGAATAATCCAGACTTAGCTACCAGTCGCTATGCCTATGGGCAGCAGACACCCAATGCTCCTTATGCAGGAAATAATAGCGTCACTAATATTTTCGCCTTCCCTTACAATAGTGGTACAGCCGGTGAGCCGAAAACCCAGCCCGCTGGCTTTAATGCACCCGTGTTAGCCAATGCAGATCCTGCAATTAACGATTTAGCCTTAGCGAAGGACGTAGGGAGCATTTTTGGTTTGGGTTGGCATGCAGCTTCCAAAAGTTTATTTGCAGCAGCCTACATGAAAGCATTTACTGGCTTTGGCCCTGGTGGAACAGGGGCAATCTACCGGATTGATGTCACTGACCCTAATAATCCAAGCACCAGTATTTATGCCGATTTAAATGCTATTTTTCCGACTATACCACCGGCTATACCCACAGCAGGGGCTGATCCTTATTTAACCGGTGTCTTTAGCAGCACTGACCCCGGTTATGTCCAAATTGCTGATGGTAGTGATAGCACCAAGCCTAAAGGTTCTTATGTTTCATCTGGTAATACAGAGCGCGATGGTCAACAACCGCAAATTTCAAGTGCAGTGGGTAAGACCGCTTTTGGTGACTTAGATGTCTCAAATGATGGCAAGTGGTTATATGTTACCAATATGGCAAATCGGAAACTCTATATCCTACCCTTACGTGATACACCCCTAACTGCTGCGGATGCTAGTTTAATTAGTAGTTATGATATTCCTACGCCTGCAGGCTGCGCATGGGGAAGATATTTAGTATTTGGCTTAGGGGAATACCAAAATAATTTATATGTCGGTAGCAGTTGCAGTATTGGTGGGGATAATGCCCATAATATTTTTCGCTTTGACTTAAACACGAAGCAATTTGACTCCGCGCCTATTGTTGGCTATACCTCACTAAGCCCGACTTTACCTACTATTGATCCTATCTCAATCAATCTAGGCTATGGTTACCAGAGCCTTGCCATCTCCGATATTGTGTTTGATAGCAAAGGTAATATGACGATTGCGACTCGCGCCGTATTTCCATATGACCCGGCCTATCACACAGATAAGACACTCAGTGCTGGTTATGGACAGGTGTTTCGTGCTTGTGTGCAAGATGCTGCTACTCATACATGGACACTGGAAAACAATGGCTCCTGTGGTGGCGTTACGACTAAGGGCGCAGGTGATGGACTAGGTCTAGGCGGAGGGCGCTATTTTTATCAAGAATGGCCAGCTGATCAGAATACTTCTTATCCAAATACAAGTTTTGGGGGGGCTGCCCAAGTACCTGGTTTCTTAGAAGCTGCACATACCGTAGCTGATCCTTTTAGTCTCTATCAAGGGGGAGTAGCTTGGTTAGATGTGGGCTTAGGTGATGTTGCAACAGCAGGACAACGTAAGCGCTCTTATGGTTTGTTTGGTGGTATTGGCCCCTTTGACAGCAGCTATCCTGACAACATGCCTATTAATGGTAAAAATGCCTCTTTAGGTGATCTAGAGGTTCTATGCGATACGCCACCTGTGGAAATCGGCAACCGTGTCTGGAAAGACACGAATGGCAATGGTCTACAAGATGAAGGTGAAGAACCGTTAGCCGGTGTTAAAGTTGAACTCTTTGCTGAAAAAGTGGATATTGATACTGTTACACCCTTAGCCACAGCCATTACCGATGCACAAGGGTATTACATCTTCTCCAATGACATGCGCGGTTATCCTACTAGCGGAAATAATGCGCCCAATGATACCACAGGAGCAGATGGTGGTTTTAATGTAGCCGATATCCAAGGCGGTCGCGCCAGTAGCACCAGCCATAAATTTGGCTTAAGCTCAGTTCAGCCTAATACCAACTATCAAGTCGTGATTCGGAATGCAGAAGGGGGTTCTCAACAAGCCCCTCTACAATCAATGTTGCTGACAACTACTAAACAAAACAGCAATGTAGAGCGTGATTCTGATGCTAGCTTATTAGGTGCTCATGCGATTAGCCAAATTACTACCACTGAAAGTACAAATGATCACTCTGTGGATTTTGGCTTTAAGGCACTATCTTTGGTGGATTTAGAGTTAAGCAAAACCATTGATAAGCCGATGGCTAAGCTAGGTGAAACGGTCATCTTCACCATAACCCTAAGTAATAACTCAGGAACTACTGCTAATGCGATTCAGGTAACTGACCTTTTACCTTCTCAATTAAGTTTAGTAACAGCAACTCCGGCAGTAGGTACTTTTGTGAATGGGGTTTGGAGCATTCCGTCTTTAGGGGGAAATAGTTCAACTACTTTAACTCTAGTCACCAGCGTTATTGCTAAACCCTAATAGTTGAGATTAAGTCAATCCTAGTTAAAATCCTGGCTGCTGTTTAAGTAGTCGGGATTTTTAGCTTCTGCACCGCAGCTTGTAAAACTTGTTCAATTTGCTGAAACGATTCAGGTTTCGGCGGTGCATCTGGGCGACTGAGATAGACTAATTGCTGCTCATTCTGACCTAAACGAATATCTAGTTTTTCACTATAAGCTCGCTCTGGGCTAGCTTGGCCTTGTGCAGTTTTTAGCGCAGCAGGTACAGCTTTGGCTTCTAGCAGTTTTTGTTCATTCACTAGATTACGCAAGGCCTTTTCCGTTTCTGCATCTAAAGGTGCAGTTACGGTTTTTAAATCGGCTTGAGTCCAGCAGGGCGTGCTTTTAAACCATTGAGCACAGCGGTTCTCAGTGTCTTCAAAATAGGTATAAGTCAGTTGTCCTTGTTCTAGCTTAATATCGGTATAGCTGCCTTCAGTACTAGTGAAGTAATGCAGGGCGAACTCTTCTTCCATCGGCAAGCGCTCACAAGCTGTCAGTAATAAAGCAACGATAGTGAAGCTGAGACTGATTGGCAGAAGTTTCATGGCAACGCATACCGTGGATAAAGCTAAAGTTATTGCTTAGAGTCTGTGGCAGATTTAATAGTTCGAGACAAATGTGTCTTTAACTAATGGATTTTCTAAGGATAAAGTTAGCAAAGCTGAAAACGCGCTAAAATGCAGACTACATTGGTGTTGAGGGTTGAATATGAAATTCTGTAGCGCTTGTGGAGCTAGCGTTAGTTTAAAAATTCCTGAAGGTGAAGATCGTCTGCGTCATGTCTGCACGGCTTGTGGCACGATTCATTATCAAAATCCCAAAATTATTACTGGCGTGATTGTTACACAGGGTGAGCAGATTTTATTGTGCCGCCGTGCCATTGAGCCGCGTTATGGTTTATGGACATATCCAGCAGGCTTTATGGAAAATGCGGAAACTTCAGCCCAAGCCGCCGCTCGTGAAGCTCAAGAGGAAGCACAAGTGGAGCTAACCAATCAACGTTTGTTTAGTGTGGTGGATGTGCCGCATGCGAATCATGTGCATGTGATTTATTGTGCAGAATTAGCTAATGAGGCTTATGGTGCTGGGGTTGAGAGTTTAGAAGTGCGCTTATTTCAGGAAGCAGAAATCCCTTGGAGTGAGTTAGCTTTCCAGTCGGTACAAAGAAATTTAGAACTATTTCTAGCGGATCGTCAACAAGGCAGACAACAAGTTCATCATATCCAGTTTGCTTGAAAAAGACCCTAGCCCGCAGGCTAGGGAATTTCAGTGAGAGCAAAGCTCATGCAAATGAAATTGAGTGATTAGGCAGCAATAGAAAGCTCATTCGCTGCACAATCTAAGGCTGTGGCCATTGCATCCTCCACCTTTTCCATAAAGATAAATTGCAGTTGTTTGCGGGCATTTTCTGGCACATCTTCAATATCTTTACGGTTACGCGCAGGCAGCAATACGGTATGAATGCCTGCGCGTAAGGCGGCTAAGCATTTCTCCTTCACTCCACCAATCGGTAATACCAAACCTCGTAGGCTGATTTCACCCGTCATGGCGACATCGCTGCGCACACATCGGCCAGTTAACAGTGAAACTAAGGACGTGAACATTGCCACCCCAGCACTAGGGCCATCTTTGGGGATAGCACCAGCAGGTACGTGTAAGTGAATGTCGTGCTCATCGAATAGCTTAGAATCAATCCCTAAACTTTGTGCACGCGATTTCACTAAACTCAAGGCGGCTTGTGCACTTTCCTTCATTACCTCACCTAATTGTCCGGTAATGATCAACTTACCGTGACCAGGCATTTTGGTCGTCTCAATAAAGAGAATATCACCACCCACGGGCGTCCATGCCAAGCCAGTTGCTACCCCCGGAATACTGGTACGCATTGCCACTTCGCTTTCAAAACGCTTCGCACCCAAAATGCTGAGCACTTCTGGCTCATCAATTTGAATCGGGCTTGCAGCACCTTCAGCGATTTGCATCGCAACACGGCGCAGCAAAGCACTAATTTTTCGATCTAAGCTACGCACTCCAGCTTCGCGTGTGTAGTCACCTATCACACTGTGTAAGGCTGCGTCAGTGACAGTCACTTGTTCTGGTTTTAAGCCATTGGCCTCCAGTTGACGTTTGACCAGATAGCGCTTGGCAATTTGGACTTTTTCCTCTTCGGTATAGCCAGGTAATTCAATAATTTCCATCCGATCCCGCAAAGGCCCTGGAATCGAGTCCAATACATTGGCCGTGGCGATAAAGACCACTTGGCTTAAATCAAAGGGTTGCGCCAGATAATTATCACGGAAGGTATTGTTTTGCTCGGGGTCGAGTACTTCTAACAAAGCTGCTGAAGGATCACCGTGATAACCACCACCGCCTAATTTATCTATCTCATCCAACATAAAGACGGGATTGCGCGTACCTGCTTTGCGTAAGCCTTGAATAATATTGCCCGGCAAAGCCCCTAAGTAAGTACGCCGATGTCCACGAATTTCCGCCTCATCATGCACCCCACCGAGGCTACCACGCACAAATTTCAAGCCCATTGCATGGGCAATACTTTGCCCCATCGAGGTTTTACCCACGCCAGGAGGCCCTACAAAACATAGAATCGGGCTACGTCCTTGCGGATTCAGTTTGCGTACTGCTAAGTATTCCAAAATGCGCTGTTTGACTTTTTCTAGGCCAAAATGCTCGTCATCCAGAACCTGCCGTGCTTTAGCAATATCAATATTTTCTTCATCGACTTTGCTCCACGGTAATTGCGCAATCCAATCTAAATAGGTGCGTACCATTGAGTATTCGCCGGAGGAATCTTGCATTTGCTCTAAGCGACGTAATTCCTTGCGTGCATGTTCATCCACTTCTTTGGGGAGCTTCGCCTCCTCTAAAGCACTGCGTAATTCCTCAAGTTCAGCACTATGGTTGTCGTCTTCGCCCAATTGCTTACGAATCGCTTTCATTTGCTCACGCAACATATATTCGCGCTGACGTTCATCCATCGATGCTTTGGCTTTACTGTCGATTTCACGGGTAATTTTCAGCACTTCATGTTGTTTACGCAGTAATTCTGAAACCCTCTCTAAACGCTCGTTTAGATCAGTCACCTCTAAAAGTTGCTGTTTTTCCGCTGGAGTCATATCCATAAAATTGGCAATTAAATCTGCCAAAGCACCCGCATCACTAATATTTTGTAGGGTTTGAATCACATCGCTCGGCAATTGCGGTAATAGTTTAGCCACATCAATTGCTAAACCTTGCAAATAACGCCGCCGCGCTTCGAGTTCGAGATCATCGGATTTAGGATCGGGCATTAAACTTACCTTTGCCGTCAAATACGGCTCATCGTGGAGATAGTGCTGTACTTTAAAACGTTCTTCGCCTTGTACGACTAAATGGTGAGTACCTTCTTGAGTAGTGACATAGCGCAAGACATTGACCAGTGTTCCTACCGTATACAACTCGTCTGCGCTGGGTTCATCATCATTGGGATTGCGTTGGAGCATTAAACCAACGCGCCGATTGCTGCGCATGGCTTCTTGCACGGCACTAATCGTGGTTTCGCGTCCCAAAGTAATCGGGGCGATGATGCCAGGAAACAGTACGACATTGCGGGTTGGTAAAATCACTAATACATCTTCAGGCAGCTTAAGGCCGGCCTGTACGGCTTTTATTTCTTCAGTCATGGCTTAGGCTCCTAGTTTACGTAAATTGATTTGCAGACAACCATGCTGAAGCTGATGAGTGACGAGTTCATAGCGTCCTGCAGGCAAGATAATACGCCGTTCAAAACGCCCATAAGGCAATTCCAAACGATGAATTTGCGCGGCTCGAGCTAAAGAGGGTAAGGGGCGAAAGCCACTTACTACTAAGCTGCCGCCATTGAGATAGACCTCAATGCGCTGCGCATCAACACCTGGCAAAGCAATAGTTAGATACAAGGCTTCCGGTGTTTCAAATAAATCAATTGGTGGCTCCCAACTCGGCTGACGCACGGCATTAATGGGTCGAAAGAATTGCCGCTGTAAACGTTCAGCTTCGGAGAGCAGTTCACAAGCCTCGACCCACATCAAATGAATAGGACGGGATGACATTACTGGTTCTCACTGTAAGTATTATGTGGAGCTACCCGCTGTAACTCCTACTGATTTAGTCAAGTAATATGGGCAAGCTTGGGAATTTCAAGAGCAAACATTGATTAGAAGAATGGAACTGCTGGGTATGTTCGCGATAGAAAAAATAAGGTGAACTCTAAGGTAGCCGCTGCTAAAACTCTGCTACCGCCGGAGATGGTACAAACTTTGGAGCAAGATGTTTAATACTTGCCCTTTAAACTTTGGCAAAGGTCAACCAAGGGTCTAGCCTCATGCTTCACTAAGACATCAAATAAGCGCTGAAAGTTAGCCATTTGTACTGGATCACCCGCCGTTTTAGCTTCTTCAAATTCTTTCGCATAGAGATCATAAACACTCTTGGCTTTTTCGTCTTTACCAGAGCAGGCAATTTTCAGAATTTTACCTCGATCTTGAGTCGCATAATTACGTTGATCATCGGTGATATAAATCGTGTTAGGATCAGCGCCATGATCAAGGAGGCTTTGCAAAATATGATCTAAAGGCATTGTTGGTGTAGGGGGATACTCCAAGTCGGGGGGGAGTCCTAAACCAGAGTAGTTGCGACCACTACAGATGTTGAGGATGGGGAAATATTCTTCCCCTTTAGTTTTAAGGTTGGGGTTCGCTCCATATTTGAGGAGTATATCTAACATACTGGCATCACAAGCTTCATTAGCTTCCGCAATAGGGTAGCTACCCGCTGCATCGCGTTCGAGGTCTTTCTTGCCTTCATTGGGATTAGCGCCTGCTTGTAAAAGTCGTTCTAAGACTTGATTGCGTTTAGCCTCGCTTTGAACGCGGCAATGGGTAAGAAAACCAAGCATATTGGCGTGTCCTTCCTGAGTGTAGCATTTTAGAGAAAGCCCATGATTAAGATAGAGATTAATATTTTCGAAATCACACATGCCGATTGCATAGACTAGAATAGCCGGATCAATTTTTTCAATGGGTGTTGTATCTAATAATTCTATTAGATATTGTCGGCTTTGCTCACGGCTAAGAGGGAATGGATAATGTTTTTCTGTTTCTAAATGTCTCGTATAGGTTTGTAACTCAACAACCTTTTGAGTGGGAGTATTGTATTCATAAGGGTATCGAGTGGTTAATACCTGAATAGATGAACATTGAGATGAAGCAGATATCGAATTGCTTATTAATAGCAATGTCAATAAAACAATAAGTTTAATCATTTTTCGAGCTTCTTGATTTTTATATCCATTTGTTTTGAAAATTTTCTGTTGTCAGTATCAACTGTTGTTAACGTGTTTTTTGTTTTTTCTGCGTCAATCATTGAATAATGCTGCGCATTAATCGCAAAATCATGACCATTCTCAATGGTGTTATTAACAATCGACACGGGTATCGGTTGCTTGTCTTTAGGCGCTTTAGGGGATACGTTTCGATAAGGACTATCCGCTTCATGATGTACATTAATCGCCTGATACCAAGTACCATTACCTATTCTTAGATCATTATCACGAATGCTGCCACCTTTCGCATTCGTGACTTGGATACCATCTGCATGTTGGGCTAAGGTACCATCAGGCAAGGTAACTGCTGCATCAGGTGCATTGCTGGTCTTTGTTAGTTTCTCATAAGGGATGGGTTCATAGTTTGGGTGAATACTATGAATATGGTTGCTACTAATCGTGTACTGACCAATATTTTTCAAGATAATCCCATCACGCTGGATATTTTCAATCGTATTATTATCGATATTAATTTTTTGATTCGGAGTCTGCTCTAAAGGTTTATGGCTACTAATGCTAATACCATCGGCTACACCGGATAGGTGGGTGTTGGTGATGTTTATACTACCAGCAGCATTATCAATTTTTGCCTATAGCTCGGCAGTCGCATCTGAAGCTTCAACCGATTTTATCGTAGCATCGAGTAAGGGCTTTATAATACTTTCCACTGGTTTTTGTAAAAAGCTAGTGAAATTGTCAACCAGTGATTGTTGGGGGGGGGCAGTCCCTTAGTGGGATATATATCCTTCTTCGTAGAAATTCCAGCTAGTTGCATGGTTATAGTGCCTATTTTTTTAAATCCCTTGGTTTTTAAGCTTAGCTAATTAAATTAGCTTTAAATTTATCTGTAGAGCGGGTGTATGAAAAATCTGGATAGGCGGTAGGGGTCGCTAAGATCAGCGTTTTGGGTTTTTGGCTGGAATCCAAGGTCTACGCGCTGACAGCTCACCGATTCCGCGCTATTATGTTTCCACTCCAACCGCCTTCTGCGGTTTTGTTTTTTGCTGCATTTAATAACGGATTTTAAGTCGATGCGTGTATCTCAATTTCCTTTGTCCACTCTACGTGAGACGCCTGCTGATGCTGAAGTCATTAGCCATCAACTGATGCTGCGTGCTGGCCTGATTCGGCGCACGGCTTCTGGGCTTTATACTTGGATGCCGTATGGCTTACGGGTCTTGCGTAAGGTCGAAGCGATTGTGCGTGAGGAGATGGATAATGCCGGAGCTATTGAAGTCTTGATGCCAGCCATCCAACCGGCCGAGCTTTGGCAAGAATCGGGTCGTTGGGAGCAATATGGCCCTGAATTATTGCGGGTTAAAGATCGGCATGATCGTGAGTTCTGTGTGGGGCCAACCCATGAAGAAATCATTACTGATTTAATGCGTAAAGAGTTGAATAGTTATAAGCAACTACCGGTCAATTATTACCAAATTCAAACTAAATTCCGTGACGAAATCCGCCCACGTTTTGGGGTGATGCGTTCGCGTGAATTTATTATGAAGGATGCCTATTCCTTCCACTTGACCCAAGAATCTTTACAAGAAACTTATGACAAAATGTATGCGGCCTATTGCCGTATTTTTGAACGTTTAGGTTTAAGTTTCCGCCCAGTCGCTGCGGATAATGGTTCAATCGGTGGCAGCGGCTCGCATGAGTTCCATGTACTAGCATCTTCTGGTGAAGATGATATTGTGTTTTCAGATGGTAGTGATTACGCCGCCAATATTGAAAAGGCTGAGGCTTTAGCCCCTGCTGGTGTGCGTCCTGCACCGAGTCAAGAGATGCATCAAGTACATACCCCGAATACCAAAACGATTCAGGCGCTGGTGGATAATTTCAAGTTACCCGTTGAGAAGACCATTAAAACTTTAATCGTCGAAGCCTCTGCAGAAAGCGGTGCCAAGTTTGTCGCTTTATTGGTTCGTGGCGATCACGAATTGAATGAAATTAAAGCCGAGCAACAGCCCGAAGTTGCCGCACCTTTGCGTATGGCAACGGAAGAGGAAGTCCGCTCCATCATGGGTGCAGGCCCCGGTTCTTTAGGCCCAGTGAATTGCCCGATTCCAGTGATTGCGGATCGTACCGTAGCTGCAATGAGTGATTTTGGCGCAGGTGCGAATATCGAGGATTATCACTTTTTTGGGGTGAATTGGGGGCGTGATTTACCACTGCCACGTGTTGCCGATTTGCGGAATGTAAAAGCAGGCGACCCAAGTCCTGATGGTAAAGGTACTTTGTCGATTGTGCGCGGGATTGAAGTGGGGCATGTGTTCCAACTCGGCAAGAAATATTCTGAGACCATGAATGCCACTGTGCTGGATGAAAATGGCAAAGCACAAACCATGATTATGGGTTGCTATGGCATTGGGGTCACGCGCGTAGTGGCTGCTGCGATTGAGCAAAACTACGACGAAGCAGGGATTCTCTGGCCAAAAGCGATGGCACCTTTCCAAGTGTCAATTGTGCCCTTGAATATGCGTAAATCCGAAGCAGTCGCGCAAGCTGCCGAAGCTTTACATACTCAATTGCAGGCAGCAGGGATTGAAGTACTGCTCGATGATCGTGATATGCGCCCTGGTGCGATGTTTGCTGATCATGAGTTAATGGGGATTCCGCATCGCGTGGTGATTTCTGATCGTGGTTTGCAAGCAGGCAGCTTAGAGTACAAAGCGCGTAAAGGCGGTGAGGCTGAGCAAGTGCCAAGCGCTGAGATTCTTAGTTTCTTACAAGCTAAACTCGCTTAAGTGCTTAAAGTGCAGTCTTTTAAGATCTAAAAGGCTGCACTTTTACCCAGTCCCCTTGCTCCACGCCCGCATTTGCTTCATCCAAAATAATGTAGCAATTAGCTCGACTCATCGACATCAAAATGCCCGAGCCTTGTGCCCCAGTTGTGCGTACCGTCAGTCCACCAGCTGGATCTTGCTCGTAAATAGCTCGTAAGAACTCAGTGCGCCCTGGTTTCTTTTTAAGCTTTTGTGCGGAGCGTGCTTGTACAACCAAAGGTTGATACTCGGTTTCTCCGGCTAAATACAGTAAAGCTGGTTGCACAATTTGCTGGAAGGTCACCATCACCGCGACTGGATTGCCAGGCAAACCAAAAAACAGCGTTTCACCTAAGCGACCAAAGGCGAGGGGTCGACCGGGTTTAATCGCTATTTTCCAAAAACTAATTTCGCCTAATTGATCGAGAATATGTTTGGTATAGTCCGCTTCTCCCACCGAAACGCCCCCTGAAGTAATCACTACATCAGCACTCTCAGCCGCCATTTTGAAGGCAGCTTGTAAAGCTTCCGGTTCATCCTTGACCACGCCTAAATCCACTACATCTAGGCCTAAGTTTTTGAGCATCCCAAACAAGGTGTAGCGATTACTGTCATACACGCAGCCTTTATCTAAAGATTCGCCAATGGAACGCAACTCATCGCCAGTTGAGAAAAAGGCCACACGAGGGGTTCGATAGACTTTAACTTCAGCGATCCCTAAGGAGGCGAGCAAGCCTAAATCTGCTGGAATTAAACGTCGACCTGCTTCCAGAATAGCTTGGCCTTGAGCAATATCCTCACCTTCATACCGCACATTTTGGCCTTGCTGGTGTCCAGTACCGATTCGTACCATGTACTCGTTCACCAGTTCAGTATGTTCTTGCATGACTACCGTATCCGTACCCAAGGGCATGGGTGCCCCCGTCATAATGCGGATGCAAGAACCCGCAGGGCATTCAGCTTCAAAGGGATGACCCGCGAAGGCCGTCCCTGCAATGGGCAAGCTCTTGATGGCATTGGTTGGCAAAGCAGAACTCGCCAGCGCATAACCATCCATAGCAGAGTTCGTATGAGCTGGTACATTGATAGGGGAAATCACGTTTTCAGCCAGTATTTGGCCTAAGGCTAAACGCAGAGATTGCTTGATCACGGTTTTGATGGGTGTCATCGCTGCCATAATGCGGGCTTGTGCTTCCACCAAGGAAAGGCTTGATGGCTCACGCGCATCGGCACAGCTTGGGGCAGTACGTAGCTCAGTAACAGGTAAAGAGTGATGCCTGACCATCCTTTCCAAAATAAACTGTGCAATCATCGCGGGCTGCTGCAAATCGAGTTGGGTGATGCGCTCATTTTCTAGTTCAAGCGGAGTATCACTCGCAATCGCAATAATTTGTGGATCATTTGGAAAGAGTAACGGGTTACCAAGGGCAGGGCGGTGAAGTTCAATTTTCGGTAGAGTTTCGTGTTTGAAGCCTTCCACTAGAATCAGATCAATAGCGTTTTGATTGACCAGCGCTAAAGCAGATTTTAAGGAAACTTCAGTGGCTTCACTCTGTTCAAAGAGCACTGCCCGCGTTTTCTGAGAGGCTAAAATGACTTGCTCAGCACCAGCGGTTTGAAAACGAAAGGTATCTTTGCCAGGTTGGTCAAGTTCAACTGTATGATGCGCATGTTTGATGACTGCCACGCGTAAACCTTGAGCGCGTAACAACGGAATGAGCGTCGTAATCAAAGTGGTTTTGCCTGTGCCGCTCCATGCGCAAATACCAAGAATCGGAATAGATTTTGAACTCATAGGCGGCCTTCTTGTAGTGCTTGATAGTGGACAGGCGTATTTATATTCTTAAACATGATAGCAATATCACTACAGTTGACGGTAGCCATGCGCTGTTCTGCATACCAAGCGCGTAATTTACGCTCACCCCGTGCCAAAAAAGCCTCCAAGTTTGATAGCAAAGTGATAGGAACTAAAGCATAAGTAGGCTGTAGTTGCTCACCATCATGTGCAATGACTAATTCTGCTTGTGTGGTGTTCAAAACCTGCAACATACGCGCCGCAAAATCAGGTGCAAGATAAAAACTATCGCAGGGAATCGTGAGAATATATAGCGTTTTTACAGTATGCATAGCGGCTGCTAGACCGGCTAAAGGGCCTTGATAATCAGGGGCTTGGTCACTAATAACTGGAAAACCATAGCTTTGATAAATCGCCTGATTGCGATTGGCATTGATGATGATAGCGTCCACTTGTGCTTGCAATGCAGCAAGCAGATGTTCAATGAATGGCCGACCTTGCCATTCGATTAGCCCCTTATCTACGCCACCCATACGCCTACCTTGTCCGCCTGCGAGAATGACGCCAGTGACTTGTGTTTGCTTGATACTCATGCTTTGTAATCTAAACTAAATAAGTGCTTGAGCTTTAGTTTAACGGAAGCTAAGCAACGAAAACCTTATCACTCAACAGTGATCCCTAAATAAAAAATTAAATTTTGGATACTTAATGGTTGTATCTTGTCTAAGTTTATTAGGAATACCAGCTCGTTGAAGTTGGAGGGCTAATCACCTTACAGAACAGAGGTTATCACCATGAATGAAAACACCAACCCCTATGCACCACCGCAAGCCAATGTGAAATTAGCTAAACCTCTCGTAGTGGGGGAGTTATTAGCAACACCACGTTCTGTATCGGTGGGGGCAGGTATGGGTTGGTTGCTGCAGAGTTGGCCTTTGGTGAAAAAGGATTTAGGTATTTGGGTTTTAATTACCTTAACTTTATTGGCCTTTGAGTTGATAGCAGTTTTTATTCCTTTAGTGGGGAGTTTGATCCTGGGTATTCTAATGCCCGTTTTTACAGGTGGATTGTTACTTGGTATACAAGCCGCTGAAAAAGGGCAGCCTCTAGCTTTCGAAAGTTTGTTTGCAGGCTTTCAAACTAAACTTTCCCCATTAGCTATTTTAGGGCTACTGAACTTTGTAATTTTTCTTGCCTTGGTCATCGTGTTTATGTCGAGTGCAGTGGTAGTTGCAGTGGTGACTGGTGCTAGCCCCAACCCTGAAGATCAGTATGCCGGTTTATTGATCGTATTTTTATTCATTGCGGGTTTCTTGCTCTTTCTCGCCTTCTTCATTCTAACTTTTTTAATTTGGTTAGCTATCCCTTTAGTCACCCTCCACCATTTGCCGATTGCCGAAGCTTTAAAATTAAGCTGGACAGCTTCCCTACGTAATTTTTTCAGTTTATTCGTATTCGCCATCTTCGCGGCTATTTTAATTTTTTTAGGGGCTGTGCCTTTATTTTTGGGTTTATTAATCGTTGTGCCGCTGTTATATGTGAGTCTGTATAAGAGTTACCAAGCGTTGTTTTTGCAATAAGATTTTGACTATCTGCTATGCATTTTAAGTAACAAATAGGCGGCACTGGGTTAGCTACTCCTTCTATCTAGACTTCCTTTCAGCCTAAGTCCGATTTTTTGTAAGCTATAGAGGCGTTTATAAAAAATAAAACCTCTGTATAACAATATAATAAGGATTTTAAAAATGAGTGAAGCTGTCAATCCCTACTCCCCCCCCAGTTCCAATGTGAGAATGCCTGAGCAGCCAAAGTCTTCGGGGCAGTTAATGGCAGAACCACGTGCAGTTGGAGCGGGTTCTAGTATTACTTGGCTAGTGCAAGGCTGGCGTTTGGTTAAGGAGGATTTTGGTATCTGGGTCTTAATGATTCTAGCTGCGCTAGGTATTAACATTGTCCTAGGTTTTATTCCTATCATAGGTTCATTAGCATCTAGTCTATTGTCGAGTGTTTTTTTGGCTGGTTTCTTTATAGCAGGACGGGCTGCTGAGAATGGACGGTCTGTTGAATTCACCATGCTGTTTGAAGGTTTTAAAACTAATTTTGCACCTCTAGTAGGCATAAGTGCTTTGAGTCTCGCTCTCGGTGCAGTGGGTGGATTTGCTATAGGAATTGGCATGTATTTTCTCATTGCTAACCTAGCGTCTATTGATCCTACCCAAATTGAACAGCTTTATTCGAATACTTATTTCTGGGGAATGGTAATTATCGGTGCTATCTACTTTGCTTGGGTAGTGATGCTATTGTGGTTTGCTACGCCTTTAGTAGCCTTAAATAATGTGCCAGTTTTTAAGGCAATGGGTATGAGCCAAAAAGCCTGTTTTTATAATATCCTGCCTTTACTACTCTGCAGTATAATGGCCATAATTTTGTTCGCGATAGGTGCATTGGCCTTGTTAGTTGGTTTACTAGTCGTTTTACCGGTGTTAATGGGCGCTTACTACAAGTCTTATCAGCAAATTTTCTTGAAATAATTTCTCCTTAAATCTCTACAAAAAAGGCTCTATTTCAGAGCTTTTTTTGATATAGCCTCGCAGCCAACCAAACAATCTTTTGCATCCAAACCAAAGTTTTACGCGTATTAGTGCAGTAAGCAACACAACACTAATAAAGCGAGACAAGTTATGAAACCGATTACTCTAGCGGGATTTTTAATGGCCGATTGTTGGCCGCTAGATTTGCTCCTAAAGCCTTTCACCCTGTTAGCCTTGCGTTTGTATGTCGCTTGGATGTTTTTTGAGTCGGGTCGAGTCAAAATTGAAAGCTGGTTTAGTACACTGTCCTTGTTTGAAACGGAGTATCACGTTCCTCTATTATCACCAGAACTAGCTGCTTATTTGGCAACTGGTGCTGAGCTTGCGTTGCCGGTTTTGCTAGTACTGGGTTTGTTAACGCGCCCCGCTGCCTTAGGTTTATTTATCTTAAATCTAGTGGCTGTTATTTCTTATCCCTATTTATGGTCAATTGAGGGGGCAGGTGGCTTTTGGCAGCATGTGACTTGGGGTACGATGCTCTGGGTGATTTTTATCTTTGGGCCAGCTCAATGGTCGTTGGATGCGGTGATCAGTCGGTGCTGGTTTAAATAAATTTAGACTTGACGAGCAGGGCAGAGAGTATAGATTAACTCCCTGCCATGAAAACCCATTATTTAAAATCTTTCTTCACTGCAGTTACAGGTCTCTTAGCTCTTACTTCATTTGTGATGGCTTTATCAAGTTACACACGCTATTCCACGCTCGGGATTGATAATGAGCAGGTGTTTGGTGAACAGGTGAATTATCGCTATTATCGTATGTGGTGGCCGGGTAATGGTGCTTTGTTAATAGGATGGGGTGAAAGCTTTCAGACCTATGACCCAAAACGAAGCTACGATGTATTTGACCCAGCAGGTACCTTCTTTCGCAGTCCCCATAAACAACCACAAATCCAATCCAGCTGGAATCGTATTGGTTTTTGGTGGATTAATTCCCTTAACCCTCGTCAGATTTGGGTCGGTGTTCCGGCGATCTTGCCTGCTTTATTTTTGCTTGGTTTGTGGTGGGGGCTATTGAGAGTTTCTGCTAAGACTAAACCTCCAACATAAACTTAGGGTTAAAGTTTAAATTGGGGCGGTCTGGATAGCCGCGTGGATTACTTAAAACGCGACAGCGACCTAAGTGTTAATGGGTAATGGGCATGTTGCTAATTTTACTTGAAAAGTTGTTTTGTCCTTAAGCAAAATTTCTAGTGGCTAGCCTGAGCTGTTGAGGTTGTTTTAAAACTATACGCAAACCATCGCTTATTTTTCTAATGAAATGAATGTTCATTCTAAATTAGGTCTATACTCTATTCTAATCAAAGGTGCTCACCTTTGAGGTTCTATTGCTTGAGTAAGGGTTTTATTCAATCCGGGAGGAGAGTGAATCATGAGTTATTTCAGCAATTTATTAGCCGCTTTAGCTGGGCAAGCTCCAGAAGCGCCACCTGCGCCAGCTAGTACTTACAACCCACCACCTAGCACTCCCACGATTCGTTATAGTCATGTGAAACTACATCCACAAGTGGATAATGGAGTCACCAAAGCAGCCGCTGGTTTTAGTGGTGGTACTTTGAAATGTTTGTGTCCCACTAACAAAGTTGAAGTGCAGGTTTCCGCACAATCAGCTCACAATCATATTTGTGGTTGTACTCAATGCTGGAAACCTGACGGGGTTTTATTTTCACAAGTTGCGGTAGTTAGCAAAGATAAGCTTAAAGTCACTGCGAATGAGTCCAAACTGAGTATTGTTGACCCGAGTCAAACGATTCAGCGCTATGCCTGTCAAGACTGTGGCACACACATGTATGGACGCATTGAAGATACCAGCCATCCGTTTTATGGCTTAGATTTTATTCATACTGAGTTATCCGATCAAAAGGGTTGGGATCCGGTGAATTTCGCAGCCTTTGTGTCGTCCTTGATTGAAGCAGGTACTAACCCAGCGGAGATGGGAAGCATTCGTGGACGTATTCACGAACTAGGCTTAGAGTCTTATGATTGTTTGTCACCTGCTTTGATGGATGCGATTGCCACGCATGTAGCTAAGAGTAAACACCAAGCTTAAGCCCTGCCCAAAGTTTCTTAACCTTCAGCCTAGTAAATTATTGGGCTGGGGGCGTTTTTGCCAAAAATAATGAACATAAGCATGGCTGCTAACGACCCGCTTTAGCCATTTAAAATAATTTTAGGCAGATACATCTTTACATACTTTTACATTCCTCTAACCCACCTTTACAGCAATCTCAGGCAGACTAAGCCTCATTAAAAACTAGTTTAATGGCGGTTAAGTTTATGAGTTTGCGACTTCGTCCAGTGGTGCTAATAGTGTCAGTATGTTTGGCTTTAGCGGCTTGTGCGCCGATGACTGAAACCAACAAGACACCTGATGCAGCCGTACAAACCGCTAATAAGCAATTAACTACGGCAACAACCCATCGTGCCCCAATTCAAGCGGCGTGGTGGCAAAAATTTAATGACCCATTAATGACGGCTTTGATTCAAGAAGCTTGGCAAGCGAACCCTGATTTAGCTTCCGCCCAAGCGAGTGTGAAAGCGGCTCGCGCACAAGGTGTCATTGCGGGGGCAAGTTTATTCCCTAGTCTTTCTTCTAGTGGTTCAGCACGCACCGCTAACGGTTCAGGAACTAGCCTCTCGGCAGGGATGGATGCGAGTTGGGAATTAGATTTCTTTGGTGCGAATCGTCTAGCGAATTCAGCCGCACAAAGCGACGTGAAAGCCGCCGAAGCCAGTTATGAAGATGTGAAAGCCTCTTTAGCTGCCGAAGTCGCCAGTGCTTATGTGAATTTGCGTTTAGCACAAGCCCGTTTAGGCGTTGCTCAGCAAAATAGCAAATCGCGCAAAGAAACAGTCAATCTGACCAATTTACGCCAGCAAGCTGGTTTAACCAGTGGCTTAGAAGTCGAGCAATCCAAACTGAGTTTAGGCCAGACTCAAGCACAGATTCCAGCGCTTGAAGGGGCAGTTTCCCGTTCTAAATATGCCTTGGCTGTTCTCACTGGCAAAACCCCAGAGGCTTTAGACCAACGTTTAAAAGTGGCGAAACCAATTCCAAATGCTACTGGGCGTTTAAGTGCAGAAATTCCAGCCAATGCGTTACGTCAACGTCCGGATATTCGAGCCGCTGAATATCGAGTCGCAGCAGCAGGGGCGCGCGTAGGTGAGGCAAAAGCGAATCTCAACCCGAGCTTTAATTTAGGTGGTTCTTTAAGTCTGAGCGGCAAAAATCTAGGCGATTTATTGGATATTAATAGCTTAGCGCGTTCGCTATTGGCCTCGATCAGTGCGCCACTATTTGATGGTGGGCGCTTAAAGCAACAAGTGGTCGTGCGAGATGCGGCCTATGAGCAAGCCGTTGCTGCGTATCAAAAGACCGTACTCAGTGCTTTACAAGATGTGGCGAATAACTTTGCCACCCTTGCGGCCTTGCAAAAGCAACAACCGATTTTAGCGCAAAACCTGCAATTAGCGCGCAGTGCAGAGAATTTAGCACGTTTGAGCTACAACGCAGGGACGGCAGATTTCCAAAATGTTTTAGATGCACAGCGCTCGGTGTTGAGCGCGCAGGAAAGCTTATTGTCGGCACAGGCTGATTATAGTTTGGCGCTGATTAGCTTATATAAAGCCGTGGGAGGCTCTTGGTAGTTAATAATCATGACAAATACAACATCCACCAATGATTCAGTTAAAGCAGTCTTGGGCAAGCCTGCGGGTAAAAAGGGCGGTTTTGGCAAGACGTTAGTGACGCTCGCGATTCTTGCAGCCTTAGGAGGCGGTGGCTATTGGTATTCTCAACAATATCAAGCCAATGGCGGCGTAAAAACTGAAGCACCGGCTTATCAAACTGAAGCAGTCAAGCGTGGTGATTTGAATATCACTGTGACCGCGACTGGCAATTTACAGCCTATGAATCAGGTGGATATTGGTACTGAGCAATCGGGTACAGTGTCTGAAGTATTGGTTGATGCGAATGCGACTGTCACCAAAGGCCAAGTACTCGCTAAGCTCAATACTGATCAGTTGGAAGATAATATTACCAAGGCAGAAGCGGCACTAATCACCGCTGAATCTAAAGTTGCTCAGGCGAAAGCTCAAGTGACGCAAGCGGATGCGAATATTCTGAAAGCAGAAGCGAGTATTCAGCAGGCACAAGCGGGTGAGCGTCAATCTAGTGCGCAGATTCAGCAGGTGGGGGCACAAGTCCAGCAGAATAATGCGCAGCTCCAACAAGCGAATGCACAAATTCAAAGTGCAGAAGCCCAGCTGGCGCAAGCTAAAGCTAGTACAGCTGAAGCGCGGGCGAATCTCGGGCGTTTACAAGCTTTATACAAAAGCAGTGGTGGCAAATTACCGTCTAAAGCTGAATTAGATACCGCCCAAGCTGCCTTACAGCGTACTCAAGCGGCTGAACAAGCAGCTAAATCTAGCGCAGATTCTTCACGGGCAAATGCGGCAGCAGCTCGGGCAAGTATTTCTGCTTCACAAGCGAATGTCGAATCTGCGAAAGCTGGCTCAGGGGCTTCCAGTGCGAATGTATCAGGTTTGAAAGCCAGTGCCGCTGCGACTAAAGCTGAAAAGTTAAGTGCCCAAGCCGCACTTGAAGCTGCACAAGCAGGTGTGAAAGAAGCACAAGCGAATTTACGTTCTGCCCAAAGTGATTTAGCCAAAGCAACAATTACTTCACCGATTGATGGTGTGGTCTTAACGCGCTCTGTGGAGCCGGGACAAACGGTTGCTGCTTCTTTGTCTGCACCTACGCTATTTGTACTGGCAGAAGACTTAAAGCAGATGGAGCTGCAGGTCAGCGTGGATGAAGCTAATGTAGGGCAGGTCAAAGAAGGTCAGGAAGCAGAGTTCACTGTGGACGCTTGGCCGGGGCGGAAATATAAAGGCACGATAACTTTAGTCAGTTTAGGCTCAACCTTGACGGATAACGTGGTGTCTTATCTCACTAAGTTAAATGTAGAAAATGCTGATTTAACTTTGCGTCCGGGTATGACTGCGAATGCAACGATTAGTACGCAATCGCGTAAAGATGTGTTGTTAGTGCCAACAGCAGCTTTACGTTATAAACCGGCTAGCCCGGAAGATAGTGCTAAATCAGCAGGTACGGGTCAGCAATCCGGTGGCTTAGTCGCGCAATTAATGCCACGCCCACCGATGCAACAAACTCGGCAACGTAGCCAAGGACAGGGTCAAGGTTCAGGACGTGGTCAGGGGCGTCGAGGTGGTATGGGCGAGATTTGGATACTCAAAGACGGTCAGCCCACCGCGGTAAAAGTGAAAATTGGTTTAAGCGATAGCAAATCGACTGAAGTTTCGGGCGATGAGCTGACTGAAGGGGCTTTAGTCATCACTGGTACCAGCACAGGGAATAAACCATGACTAGTGTTGCTGAAAGGCTAATTGAGCTACGTGGCATTACGAAAACCTATGGTCAGGGGCAAGCACAATTCCAAGCTTTAAAAGGCATTGATCTGAGTATTGATGCGGGCGACTTTGTTGCGGTGATGGGGCCAAGTGGCTCGGGTAAGTCCACCGCAATGAATATTCTGGGCTGTTTAGATGTGCCGAGTAGCGGTGAATACCATTTTCGGGATGTGCAAGTCGAGCAACTGGATCGTAATCAACGGGCGCTGTTACGTCGCCACTATTTTGGTTTCGTGTTTCAGGGCTTCAATTTATTAGCGCGTACTTCAGCGCAGGAAAATGTGGAATTACCCCTGCTATATCGGGGTGAGTCTACTAAAAATCGACATCTGGCAGCGCGTGCTGCTTTAGATAAAGTGGGTTTAACCACTTGGGCTGATCACACGCCAGCGGAATTGTCCGGTGGGCAACAACAACGGGTAGCGATTGCCCGCGCGATTGTAACCAATCCTGTTTTGCTGCTAGCGGATGAGCCAACTGGTAACTTAGATACTAAACGCAGCCATGAAATCATGGAATTACTGGTTTCCCTCAATCGTGATCAAGGCATTACTGTTTTAATGGTCACGCATGAGCCGGAAATGGCGGATTATGCTAAACGTGTGGTGACGTTCGTGGATGGCAATGTCGCTGCAGATAAGCGGCAAGCGGGGATTGGCTATGTTTTGGAATAGTTTGCTACTCGCCATGCGTGAGATTCGCCGTAATTTATTACGCTCGTTTTTGACGATTTTAGGGATTGTGATTGGGGTTTCAGCGGTTATCACTATGGTGACGCTGGGTAATGGCGCTACCCAATCAGTGAAAGATCAAGTCTCCAGTTTAGGCAGTAATTTGTTACAGATTCGTACAGGTCAACGCATGATGGGGCCACCGGGCGGTGGTGGCGGTGCGCCAGCTTTTAAATTAGAGGATGTTGAAGCAATTCGGCACAATGTCTCTGGCTTAAGTGGAGTTGCTCCGCAAGTGAGTCGCACCGCGACGGTGGTTTCAATGGCTAATAACTGGTCAACCAGTGTGACAGGCTCAACCAATGACTTCTTCACGGTTGGTAATTGGAAATTAGCCTCTGGGCGGAGTTTCACCGAGCAAGAAGAGCAGGTGGGAGCCTCAGTCTGTATTTTGGGCGCGACGCTGTATAAGCAATTGTATGGCACACAAGATTCTTTAGGTGAAATGCTGCGGGTAAAAAACTTCTCTTGTGAAGTCATTGGCGTGTTAGCCGCTAAAGGTCAAGCCGCGATGGGGCGCGATCAAGACGATACCTTAGTCATGCCTTTACGCACGGTGCAAAGACGCTTAACGGGGAATCAGGATATTTCCACGATTCAAGTTTCAGTGCAGAACGAAAGTGACATCACCAGTGCTCAAGAGCAAATTGTGCAGCTCTTACGCGAACGTCGGCGGATTAATGAGGGCATGGATGATAACTTCAATGTAATGGATACCCGTCAGCTTGCCGATACTTTGTCTAGCACCACTAAAATTATGACCACACTCTTAGGTGCGGTCGCTTCAGTGAGTTTATTAGTCGGTGGCATTGGGATTATGAATATCATGCTGGTGTCGGTCACTGAACGCACCCGTGAAATTGGGATTCGCTTAGCGATTGGTGCTTTGGAGCGTGAAGTGCTAATGCAGTTTTTGACCGAAGCCGTGATGCTATCAGCCTTAGGCGGCTTGATTGGGATTATCTTAGCGACGCTAGCTTCGTACTTTCTATCTGGTTTAATGCAAGTGCCGTATACCTTCAATGCACCGATTAACTTAGGCTCTTTCTTCTTCTCAGCGGGGATTGGCGTCTTGTTCGGCTATATGCCGGCTAAGCGCGCCGCACGTTTAGACCCGATTCAAGCTTTGCGTCACGAATAGTCGCTGCAAATAGGCCACATAAAGCGCCCTGCAAGATTCAGGGCGTTTTTCTTTTCGAGCATATAATTTCTTATCAATAGTTTTTCCAAAAAAGTTTCGAATGAATAACTATCTGAACTTATTAAACCCAGTTATATTCTAAGTTAGCAAGTGCGAGCTGTTTGTGGTGCTAAGATCGTTTAGTGCCAATGTATCTCAATAAATAATATTAAAGGCAGATTGATTCATGTCCTTGCTGAAGAAAATAAACTTTATAGCGACTTGTATCCTCATGAGCATCACTAATTTACCCGCAGCGGAATTAGAGCCTATTCAAGGTAGTCCGAGCTTAACGGAGTTTCCCGCCCGTATTACTGAAGAACCCAGTAGTGCTAGCAGTACGGAGGACACCATACCTGTAGTCGAGGCAAAGCCACTCACGGATGCAGAAACTAGAAAACTCTTGGGTCGTCTACCGCCTTTACCAACGACTGCGGATGAAAGGCCCTTTGCCTTACGTCCTAGTAGTGAGCCACCCCCTAAGGTAGGAGAGACGCTTCAGCAAAGTTTCCCTCCTGCAGCAAATGCAGAAACAGCTCCTCCAACTCCCACGAAGGCTGGCCCTTTAACTGTGACACGCTATGCGCCACAGGGGGCAGTAAAAACAGTTCAGCAAATCAGCCTGTCTTTTGATCGCCCAATGGTTGCAGTATCCACGCAGAATCAGACAGTTGCTGAGTCAGTGCCTGTGAAAATGACGCCGACCATTGAGGGAACTTGGCGTTGGGCGGGTACACAAACTTTGCTGTTTGAGGCTAAAGGTGGCGTGCGTTTACCGATGGCGACTGAGTTTAAATTGACCGTTCCTGCTGAAACTCAGGCTACGGACGGGACTCGTTTAACTAAACCATTGGAGTGGAGCTTCAAGACGCCAACTTTGCAGCTTGAGCAAAGCTATCCAAGCGGTGATACCGTGGGGCTTACGCCAAATTTATTTTTAAGCTTCAACCAACGCATTGATCCAAAAGCTTTATTGCCCTTTATTCGAGCAGAGGCCAATGGCACACCAGTCAAGCTACGCTTAGCCGCCGTTGATGAAATTAAAGCGGCAACTGAGCTAGACGATCTAGTGAAAAATGCTACACCTGAACAGTATCTAGTCTTAAAGTTAGCGCAGCCTCTCTCACCAAAAACTAAAGTGACCGTGAAACTAGCAGCCCAAGCGCCTTCTGCGGAAGGGCCACGCTTAGCACCTGCTCAAACGCTCTATAGTTTCAGCACTTATGCGCCTTTACAGGTAGTAGAAAAAACCTGTGGCTATGAAGGTCGCTGCACTCGCTATGATCTGATTACCGTACAGTTTAATAATGAACTAGCACCAGAACAGGATTTAAGCAAACTCATCGAGGTTAGCCCGCAACCTGGTAAGTCCGTGCAAGCGAATGGTAATAGTTTATGGATTCAAGGGCCTTGGCAAGCCGATAGCACCTACACGATTAGCCTACCAGCTGAGTTAAGAGATACTCACGGTCAAACCTTAGGTAAGAAGCAAAGCTTTAACATCAAAATTTCCAAAAGCCCTGCCACCTTAAGTTTGGTGAGCAAAAATCTAGTGACGCTAGATCCAAGTCTGCCAGCACAATTGCCACTCTACACGACCAACTATCAAACCGTTAAGGTGACCATTCAAAAGGTAGAGCCTAGTGATTGGCCTGCTTATACTAATTTATTGCAAGCAATGAATAGTCGGCAAATTACGCCGCCTTTTAAGCTGCCCGGCCAGACGGTCAGTACGCAGCAATTAACTATCAAAGATCAAACCGATCACTTTGTCGTTACCCCGCTTGAATTAGGACAGTGGCTGAAGGCTGGTAAATTAGGTCATCTAGTTGTGTTGGTAGAGCCGGGTAAACCGAGTATTAAGCCGCGGCCGATTGATGGTGAACCACAACCCCAACTAGTTTGGGTGCAAGGTACACAGATCGGTTTAGATGCTTATGCTTATCCCGATCAATTACTTGCTTGGGCGGGTGAACTGCTTAGCGGTAAAGCCTTAGATAAAGTTGCTTTAAGCTTGCATAGCTCAGAGAGTAGCGAGGCGAATCAACAAGAAACCGATGCTCAAGGGTTAGCGAAACTCAAGTATTTAACTCCCGCCAGCAATATACCTGCGGTGAATTCAGTTATTCCAGATGGTAATAGCCCGACTCGCTGGTTAGAAGCAAAAGCCGGTGATGATGTCGCGCTCCTACCCGAGAGTGAATACGCTTGGGCAACTAATGTATGGCAACCTACCGCGCTAACGAATCAATGGCTTTGGTATGTGCTGGATGATCGGCATTTATATCGTCCGAATGAACAAGTGCATCTCAAAGGCTGGTTACGGATGCGTGATTCTAGCCCAGCTAGCCCTTTGACTCTGCCTAAAGACTTTGCAAAATTAAACTATGAAGTTCTAGATAGTGCCGGTAATAAAATAGCTAGTGGTGAAACGGTATTTACCGGTTTAGGGGGCTTTAATTTAGATTTTAACCTACCGGATACTCCGAGTTTAGGGACTGCTACGCTTAATTTGAGCGTGCCTAATCAGGCGGAATCGATAGTTTATAACCATAATTTCGAGATTCAAGAATTCCGGACTCCAGAATTTGAAGTCAAAACGGAGCTAACTAATGCGGAGCCTTATATTGGTAATGCCGCCATTCATTTAGCCGCGAATGCCAACTACTACGCAGGTGGTGGCTTGGCAGCAGCACCTGTGAATTGGAGTTTAAATGCTAGTTTACAAACGTATACTCCACCGAATCGGGATGAGTGGGCGTTTGGTTTGGTGCAGCCGTATTGGATGCGTTGGTGGATGCCACCCAATTCGAATGTTTCCGCTAATTTCCAAAGTAAAACCAATAGTGAAGGTCGCCAGCAATTACTGATTCAGCCTGAGTTGTCTAAATACGCTTTGCCCGTGTCGATGACCGCAGAAGCACGGGTTAGTGATGTGAATCGGCAGGAATGGGTGTCTTCTAGTACATGGCTGATCCATCCTAGTACGGCTTATGTCGGCTTGAAAACCGAGAGCTATTTTGTTGAGCAAAATCAGCCATTGAAGATTCAACTCTTAACGACCGATATTGAAGGTAAAGAGCTTGCCAATCTGCCGGTAGTGCTGGAGGCTGGCATCGCTGATTTTGCTAAAGACCCGAATGGTTCAGCTTTAAAAAATCCACAGCGTTGCGTGATAAAAACCGATGCCAAAGGCCTAGCTGAATGTGAGTTTAAAATGGCGGCTGCGGGGCAATATCTAATTACTGCAACCACTATGGATCAAGCAGGGCGGCGGAATATGAGCCGTATTACGCGCTGGGTTAGTGGTGAAACGGAAGTCGAAACTCCAACTGCAACCACGGTAGAAGCTCAACAGGTACAGATAATTGCAGACAAAGAAGCTTATGCACCGAACGAAACCGCAAAGCTGTTAATCCAAGCACCTTTCAAGGATGCTGAAGGTTTATTACTCGTCAATCATAATGGTTTATTAGCTGAACAACGTTTTAGCATCAAGGGGAATAGCCATATTTTAGAATTACCCTTGAAGTCTGAGTGGCTACCCAATGTGCAATTGCAGGTTGAGTTAACGGGTAAAGCGCCTCGTTTTGATAGCGATAAAACTAAGCCACTCCCAGAACGCCCGGCTTTTGCTACAGGTAATCTCAGTTTAAAAATTTCTAAAGCGGAACGAGTTCTTAAGGTAGAAGTTAGCCCAGAAAAAGAAACTTTAGCCCCTGCGGAAGAAACAGCGATTAATCTGAGTATTCAAAACCAACAAGGCCAGCCGGTTGCGAATGCCGAGCTTGCTTTAATCGTAGTGGATGAGGCAATTTTAGCTGCGGGTAATTATAAATTGGTTGATCCTTTGGATATTTTTTATCCGCTGGCTGAGGCTTATCCACAACCACAGTCTTTACGTTCTTCAGTTTTATTACCCAGTTTAAGCGAACTGAACACAGATAAGATGGATGCTATGATGCAAGCTGAACAAGCCAATGGTGGGGCTAGATTGGCAGCAGCTCCTGTAGTTCCGCTAGTAAAGGCTAAGGGTGCGTATCGAGGCCGACAACCGGTTGAGGCCAAAATGGTCATGTATGCCGCAGCTGATGCGGCAGCAAGCCCTGCATCCAGCGCGAATGCGGCCATTAATTTACGCACGAATTTTAATCCACTCGCTGCGTTTGTCCCGAGCTTGCAAACGGATGCTAATGGCAAAGTCAGTACCACGATTAAATTGCCTGATAATTTAACCCGCTATCGCATTATGGCTATAGCAGTGCAAGATGCGATTTATTATGGCAAAGGGGAAGCGCATTTAACGGCACGTAAACCGTTGATGATACGTCCAAGTGCGCCGCGCTTCTTGAATTATGGGGACAGCTTTGAGTTCCCTGTAGTGTTGCAAAACCAAACTGATCAAGCGCTACCCGTGCAAATTGCCTTGGATACCAGCAATTTAGAGTTGACTGCAGCCCAAGGGTATCAGCTTGACCTGCCTGCTAATCAGCGCGTAGAAGTACGTTTCCCCGCTAGAACTTTAAAAGCAGGGCAAGCGCATTATCAAATTGCCGCCGCAGCGAATGATTTGAGTGATGCAGCCAATGGCAGTTTGCCGGTTTGGACCCCTGCGACTACAGAAGCTTTTGCTACTTACGGTGTCTTAGATCAAGGCGCGCTTAGCCAACCGATTGAAGCACCTAAGGACGTGATTTCAGAATTTGGTCAATTGGAAATTACTACTAGTTCGACTGCTTTACAGTCGTTAACTGATGCTTATATTTATCTGCAAAATTATCCTTTCAGTTGTAGTGAGCAAGTTGCATCCCGTGTCTTAAGCACTAGTGCTTTAAAGGATGTCTTACAAGCTTTCCAAACTAAAGATTTACCTAGCCCGGAAGCGATTCAACAAAGTATGCAACGTGATTTAGCTTTGTTGGTACAACGACAAACGTCCGAAGGTGGTTTTAGCTTGTGGGATCGTGGGCAAGATTGGCCTTATGTTACCGCCCATGTGGTGCATGCACTGCTACGTGCGAAGGCTAAAGGCTATGCAGTGAATGAGCAGGCTTTAGCAGCGGGCTTGAACTATCTCCGTGAGTTAGATCAGCATTTTCCTAATGAATATTCCAAAGAGGTACGCGAATATATCACTGCGTATAGCTTATATGTGCGTGAATTGGCTGGTGATCATGATCGGGTTGGAGCTATTGCGTTACTTAACAAAGCGGGGGGTGCAGCTAAATTACCGAGTGAAGCCTTAGGTTGGTTATTAACGGTATTAGCAGGCGACACTACAGCTAATCAACAACGCCAAGCGCTCATGCGTGAATTAATGAATCGTACTACTGAAACGGCGGCAGGTGCTGCGATTAAGAGTGACTTGAATGCGGGTGGCTATTGGGTCATGCATGCTGAGCGTGCAGCCAATGGTATTGTGCTTGAGGCCTTAATTAAGGATCAGCCGCAGTCTGATTTGATTCCTAAATTAGTTAAGGCTTTGCAGTCTAAACGTACTCAAGGTCATTGGGGTTCAACCCAAGATAATGTGTTTGTGTTATTAGCTTTGGATAAATACTTTCAAACCTATGAAGAGCAAACCCCTGATTTTGTGGCAAAAGCTTGGCTAGGTAAGGATTTTGCAGGTGAACATAGTTTCAAGGGTCGTTCAACGGATAGCCAGCAAACGGCTATTCCTATGGATTGGCTGCTGAAAGGTGAGGCGCGTCGCGATTTAGTACTTGACAAACAAGGCCAAGGGCGCTTGTACTATCGCTTGGGTCTGAATTATGCACCGCAAGACTTAGAGCTGAAGCCTGCTGAACATGGCTTTACCGTTTCACGCAGCTATCGTGGCTTAGATAAGCCAGACGATGTGAAGCAAAATGCGGATGGCTCATGGCAGATTAAGGCCGGTAGTCGCGTGGAAGTTACTTTGACCATGCAAGCAAATGCTGAACGCTATCATGTGGCTTTAGTTGATCCACTACCTGCCGGTTTGGAGGCAGTGAATCCGGCCTTAGCAGTGAGTTCGCAGCAAGCCCCTGAAGAGCCTGAGCTTGCACCGATGCACTTTAGTTGGCTAAGCACTTGGTATGAACAGCAAAACTTACGGGATGAGCGCGTGGAAGCGTTCACTTCGGTTTTGCCAGAGGGTGTTTATACCTATCGCTATGTTGCCAAAGCCACGACGCCGGGCAGCTTCATCGTACCTCCGACTAAGGCGGAGGAAATGTATGCGCCAGAAACTTTTGGGCGCAGCGCTTCAACTAAAGTGGTGGTTGAATAGCCTTAAATAATATTTTGCTGCTTGGGTGAGGTTTGAGAGCCTCACCCTAAGTTGTGCCGGTTACTAGGGCAGTTGCAACTAGTTCTCTGTGCTACTATAAAGCCAATAAGCTTTTACCCCGAGTTATTCGATGAATACTGCACTAACAGCCTCCAATCGATTGATCAGTGAAGCTGACTATTTGGCGGGCGAACTCTTGGCTAACGAGCGTCACGAATATATGAATGGGCGTATCTATGCGATGGCAGGCGCGAGTAAGCGCCATAATCGAATTGCAGGCAATATTTATCGTGCTGTGATGGCAACAGGCTCAGCTTGTACGGCGTATATCAGTGATATGAAAGTACATTCAGATAAATATCACAGTTATTACTATCCCGATGTCGTAGTCGGTTGCGATCCTAACGAAACAGATGAGTATGTATTAGAAAAACCTTGTTTAATTGTCGAAGTCACTTCTGATTCAACTTTACGCAAAGATTATTTAGAAAAATCTTTGGCGTATCAGGCGATTCCTTCAGTGCAAGTTTATTTGATTGTGGCTCAGGACAAAGTGCAGGTAGATATGCTGACGCGAGCGAGTGATGGCGCTTGGGAATTACAGCAGTTTAATGACTTGGGGGCGGAGTTGAGTTTGCTTTGTCCTACGATGATTTTAAATACTAAAGAAATTTATGATGGGATGAACTTTTAGCCCACCATTTTTGCTATACAAACTTTAAGACTATTTCTTATTCGCTTTAATTGCCTGAATCAATTTCTTTGTTATAAAAGTAAAATTGATTTCGATCATCATCGTGTTTTATAGAAAGTTGATGAGCATATTGTGGAGTTAAGCCTGAGGCTCGATTATATAGATATTCAAGGCTATACATTAAAGCAGCATTGCCATCAGGATAATCTGTAGCACCTATATAGCAGTTTGCCCCATGATCGAGAAACGCCTGAGCTAATGCGGGTGTGCCACCTTTGCAAGATAGATTAAGTACCTCATTATCGTTCAAGCGAAGGAAGTTGTGAAAATCCTCTGGTTTAAGTTGATTACGATAAGGGTAAGTTGTCGTTATATCTTCGGCAAGATTTGGCAAGTAAATCCCATTTTCATCGCCATGCGCCGATAAAATAATTATCTTGTTTGGTGGCGATGAGTGAAGGAATTCAACAACTTGATCAGGGTGACCCACCCAAGTGATAGAAACTTTGTACTCCCAATGTTCAGCAGCTGCTCGAATAGCATGAGCTTCATTGCCGGTTTCAATGGCAAGGATATGTAAATTCAACATACAATTATTCAACCTTTGAAACTTTCTAATAAACTATTCATGGTCACTCCGCCAAATTCCTAACAAATGTATACCCTCCCGACCCTTCTTTCATCCGATACAACACCGCAGGCCGCCCATTCCCATCCGAACGCTTTTCTCCCGTATCTATCAGCAATTCCGCGTCCTCAATTCGCCGTCGAAAGGATTTCTTTTGTAGGGCTTTTCCCAATAAAACTTCATGCAAATGCTGTAATTCCGGCAAGGTAAATTTCTCTGGCAAAGCGTAAGCCGGAACAATGGAATACAGGGCTTTTTGGCGTAAGCGTTCGCGAGCGAATTCAATAATCTGGCGGTGATCAAAAGCTAGCGGCAAGTTATTTAAGTGATCCAGCGGCTGCCATTTCGCATCGCTGACCGTTTCAATATGTGCAGCACATTCTTGATAAGCCATCAAGGCGGTATAGGCCACGGTCACAGACCAACCGCGTTTGTCGCGGGTATTCGAGCCGAAGCTATACAGTTGCTCCAAATAGGGCGGGGTAACGCTGGTTTTTTCTCGCAGTTTGCGTTGTGCGGTTGCTTCTAAATTTTGGTCGCTTGCCATATCGACAAAGCCACCCGGCAAGCCCCATAAGCCGCGTTCGGGATAAGCCGAACGTTCAACTAATAGCACTTTCAGTTGTGCTTCGTGATAGGTGAAAAGCACAGGGTCGACGGTGAGCAAGGGGGCATCAAACTCGCGGCGGTTGTAGTGAGCTAAAAAACTAACTTCATCAGTGTATTCGGTCATGTTTTCAGCAAATTCTGGAACAAGAACCTCACCTTAATACGCTTGGTCGGCCAGTTCAAGCTTTTTATTGTCTTTAAGACACTTACTCATTGACACATTAGAGTCAATAAGACACTATGTAAAGCATAAAGTGACTATAAGACATAAAAGGAGAAAAGCTCATGTTTGGCATTCAATATTACAAAGCGGACGCATCCACATACGCGATCAAAACTAATAAAGGCAAGGCAGCAACATGGTCGCGGTTTAAGCTTTTTCTATAATGCGGTCAATAGTTCGATTGCGGCGGTGCCAGTGAATGTGCAAGAAGCTCCCTTTATTTTTAACTTACAAACCAAGGACTTTCAGGCTTTAACCGTGCAAGGGCAGATCAGTTATCAGATTGTTGATGCTTTGAAAATGGCAGGGATGTTGAACTTCACTTTGGTAAAAAATGGCACGAATTATGTTTCAGAAGACCCTTTGAAGTTATCAGATCGCGTCTTGCGTGTGGTACAAGCGTCGATTCAAAGCCAGATTCAAGCCACTGATTTGCGCAGTGCTTTAACCATAAGCCAAGCTTTAACGCACTATGTCCACGATCAAGCGCGCAGTGACGCAACTTTGCAAGCGATGGGGATTGAATTATTAGAGGTATCGATTAGTGCGATTTTGCCTACGCCGGAAACAACCCGCGCTTTGGAAGCAGAAGCGCGCGAAATGATTCTGAAAGAAGCCGATGATGCAATTTATGCGCGGCGTAAATCGGCGGTGGAACAAGAACGCACGATTCGCGAGGCCGAATTAAATACTGCGCTATTAGTACAGCAAAAAGAGCAGGAAATTGAAGAGTCGCGCATTGAAAATGAGCGGGCTTTATTGCGTGCTCAAGCCGAAACCGAGCGCGAACGTTTGCAAGCACGGATTGCGGAAGAAACTCAGCGCAAAGACTTGGTGAATACACAAATGGAAAATCGCCAAAAAGAGGCCGATGCGGAGGCTTATGCGGTGTCGACCAAAATGAATGCTTTCAAGCAATTGCCGGTTGAGCATTTAAAAGCGATGGCCTTAGCGCAAATGCAACCCGAGCAATTAATGGCGTTGGCGTTTGAAGGTTTGGCACAGAATGCGAATAAGATTGGCGAGTTAAATATTAGTCCTGATTTGTTCGGCCAATTAATGAAGCGAGCTAAATAACCATGGGTTTGAGTAGCATTAGCCAGCAACGCTTTCGTTTTATCCTAATCACGCGTAAAACCCGTTTACAAGAATTAGTGGAGCGTTTTAATACTTGGCCGCAAGCTAAATTTTATTTAGAGCATAATCAGATTGATGCTCAGGATTATTTAACTGAACATGATTTATACCAGCAGCGCTTGCGTGAAGCTGAGCAGATTTTAAAACCTTTAGGGCGCTTTCAAAGTTTGGAACGCTCTTTATTGCCAAGTTATCAGTTTGGTTCGTCGGATATTATTATCGTGATTGGCCAAGATGGTTTAGTAGCGAATACCTTGAAGTATTTGCAAGGTCAACCAGTGATTGCGATTAATCCTGATCCTAAGCGCTGGGATGGTAAATTACTGCCTTTTGAAATCGGTGATTTAAATCAAGCCTTAATAAAAACAATGACAAAAACAGCGGTTACTAAAACTATTACCTTTGCCGAGGCGAAAACCAATGATGGTCAGCGCTTATTAGCCGTGAATGATGTGTTCCTTGGCCCAAAAACGCATACTTCAGCGCGTTATGCCTTGGAATGGGAAAGGCAGCGTGAACTGCAATCGTCTTCAGGGATTATTGTCTCGACGGGCTTTGGTTCGAGTGGCTGGTTTCGCTCGATTTTAGCCGGTGCTTTAGGTGTAACCCATCAACACAAACATGAGTTGTTGGAGGGATTTGCTTGGGATGCTCCCCGTTTACAATTCACCGTGCGCGAACCCTTCCCGAGTAAAACTACAGGGGTGAAATTAGTGTTTGGTGGGATCACTCAGCACACACCTTTACGCATTGAATCGCAAATGCCAGAAAATGGTGTGGTCTTTTCTGATGGGATTGAAGCGGATTATTTAGCGTTTAATTCAGGGACAGTGGTAACAGTCGGGGTAGCACCAACTCAAGGTTGTTTGGTCTGTCAATGAGGGATAGCAGCATTACGCCGCTATCCCAACAGATTAACTCTGAAAGGGATTGACGATTTCTAGACCTGCCAAGGTACGTTGAGGCTGGATGACATCGGAATAGAGGATCGTGCAATCACTTTTCTGGGCCATGCGAATAATGAGTGCTTCCCAGAAACTAAAGCCCTGCGATTTATTGATTTCAATGGCTTTAAGAATGTCATCGGAGTCGATACTCATGACTTCCATTTGACTCGCCATTAGCTCGATTTTGCGCTGAGCAAGGTCAATGGGTAAACCTAATTTTTGCGTCGCTGCCGAGAAGTATTCACGCAGGACTTGAGTAGAAATCACCGCATTACCGCTCGCCCAGCCCGCTTGTAACAAGGCTAAAGCTTTAGCTTGTTTTGTGGGGGCTTGTGAGTCATCGGTGTATAGCAAAATGCTGGTATCGAGAAAACTACGTTCTTTCATGTAGTTCGTCTCGATTAAAAGACCAAGTGTGTTGTTTGCTCTGACCGCTGAGGAAAGCAAATTCAGCAAAGCTAGAGGCAGATTTTTGTTCGTGAATCATGGTTTCTAAATAGTTGTTCACCAATTGATTGAGGTTTTTGCCCATGACAGTAGCAGCAATACGCGCTTCAGCAACTAATTTATCGTCGACAATCAGTGGGGGGTGCATACAACGGCCTCCTTGTGAATAGTTAGCATAAAAATTAAGGATGCTTAGAGCGATTTCAAGCCCGGAAAATCAGACTAGTTTTCGAGCCAGTCTGTTTGTTTTCCTAATGATTTAGTTTATGTTTAATAAAAAGGCAAATTATATGGTTAATTTACTGACTAATCGGCAGCAGCTGCTTGAGTATCTCCGCCAAGGTCACAGCGTGCAGTATCTGCATTTTTGGGGGCATACGCAAAAGGCAGAAACTATTGATAAAAGCTGTTTAAGCCAATGGTTTCCTGCCAGTTTTATGCTAGATGAGCTGCATTATCCAAGCGCCGAACATTACATGATGGCGCAAAAAGCACGGCTATTTTCTGATGAGGAAACCTTTGCAGCCATCCTCGCAAGTGCCTCGCCACAAGCAGCAAAACAGCTTGGGCGTCAGGTAAAAAATTTTGATGAAGAACGATGGCAACAATATTGTTTTGACTATGTCGTGCGAGGCAACTTGGGCAAGTTTAGTCAGAATTTAGCCTTGCGTGAGTTTCTATTGAACACGGGTGAGCAAGTGATCGTAGAGGCCAGTCCCTATGATCGCATTTGGGGGATTGGTATGGAGGCGAATAACCCTAATGCCAATCATCCAGAGCATTGGCGTGGACAGAATTTATTGGGATTTGCTTTGATGCAAGTGCGCACACAGTTAAGGGGAGCCGTATGAGTTTAACCGATTGGCTATTGGGTTTTGCTGGTGCTTCGCCGATTGAGTGGGCGGGGACGATTTTGGGCTTTATCTGTGTGGCATTGTATATCCAGCGCAGCATTTGGGCTTGGCCAGTAGGTTTAGTTCAGGTGATTCTGTATGTGTATATCTTTGGGCAAGCCAAGCTCTATTCAGATATGGGCTTGAATATTATTTATATCTTTATGCAGGCCTATGGTTGGTGGGCTTGGTTGCAGCATCAGGATCAACAAGAGGAATTAGTCGTAGACTTGGGTATCTCTTGGCAGTATGCCCTCTGGGCTTTGGCTGCTTTATTAGGTGCTTTTGGGATGGGCTGGCTATTGACGCATACCGATGCGAGCCTGCCGTATGCGGATTCCTTTGTAGCAAGCACCAGTCTAGTCGCGCAATGGCTTTTGACTCAACGCAAATTGTTTAGCTGGGCGTTTTGGATTGCGGTCGATGCGGTAGCAATTTGGGTGTATTTCCAAAAAGGCTTATCACCGACCACCCTGCTATATAGCTGCTTCTTCGTAATGGCTAGCATCGGTCAATACAGTTGGTGGAAGCGTTATCAAGCCCAAATCAAGGCTGAGCTTAGCTATGTATAAGGTTGGTTTAACTCTGGGTAAGTTTGCCCCTTTGCATCAAGGCCATCAGTTCATGCTTGAGACGGCCTTGGCGCAGGTCGATCATTTAATCGTGATTATCTATGCCTGTGATGAGTTGCCTTTAGTGCGTTTGGCAGAGCGGGTGCACTGGTTACAGGCGCTGTATCCACAAATTGAAGTGTTACCCGCACCCGATGGCCCCAAAGAAACAGGCTATACGGCTGCAATTATGCGCGCACAAGAAAACTATATTTTGCAAATTTTGGCAGGGCGTAAAGTTACGCATTTTTTTAGTAGCGAACCTTACGGAGAGCATGTCAGTAAAGCGCTGGGTGCTATTGATGTGCGGGTGGATATGCCAAGGCAGATTGTGCCGATCAGTGCCACCCGTATTCGCCAAGATTGGAATTTAGCGCAGCAGTATTTAAACCCTATTGTGTATCAGAGCCTAGTGCAAAAAATCGTCCTACTCGGTGCCCCTTCTGCAGGAAAAACCACTTTAGCTCAAGCTTTGGCTGAGGCTTTGCAGACCGAATGGATGGAGGAATACGGGCGCACCTATTGGGAACAACATCAACAAGATCGGCGTTTGCAATCTGAGGAGTTATTACTGATCGCACAAACTCATCTGCAACTAGAAGATCAAGCTGCGCTCAAAGCCAAGCGCTATTTAATCTGTGACACTAATGCTTTCACCACTTGGCATTTTGCACATTATTATCACGGCTTTGCTTTGCCGGAGTTAACGCAGCTGGCTGAACAAGGTTGGCAGCGTTATGCGCAAGTATGGGTCTGTGATATTGATTTCCCGTATGCAGATACTTGGGAACGTTCGGGCGAAACCAATCAACGTGAATTCCAAGCTTTTATTTTGCAGCAGCTCAAAGAGCGGCAGATTCCTTATCGGATGGTGTCAGGTTCGGTGGAGGAGCGGGTTAGAACGGTATTGAGTCAGTTGCCAGCGGATAGGCTGTTGAGCTGTTAGTTAAATACATACGTTAATACAGCAAACTCCCCGCTAAGCTTAAAAGGGCGTAAAATAAATTTGTAAACTAGCCAGACTAAATCCGTAGGAGGAAATCATGTCCGAGCGACAGCTGATCGACCGTTTTGGGCGGCGTATTCATTATGTGCGCTTATCAGTGACCGATCGCTGCGATTTTCGTTGTGTCTATTGCATGGCCGAGGATATGGTGTTTGTTCCACGTGAGCAGCTACTGACTTTAGAGGAAATGAGCCGGATTGGGCGCGCTTTTGTACATTATGGTGTTAGCAAAATTCGCCTCACGGGTGGCGAGCCACTGACCCGACGTAATGTGCTCCAACTCTGTGAAGATTTAGGCCAGCTTGAAGGTTTGCGCGATTTCACTATCACCACTAATGGTAGCCAGCTACCTAAATATGCTGCTGCTTTAAAGCAAGCTGGCATTACCCGCATTAATATCAGCCTTGATACCCTAAAACCAGATCGGTTTAAAATACTCACCCGCACGGGTGAAATTGAGCAGACTTTAAAAGGGATTGACGCAGCTTTAACCCAAGGCTTCAAACGGATTAAGCTGAATGCAGTCATTTTGAAACATCGCAATCATGATGAAGTAATTGATTTAGTCGAGTTTGCGCGTGCTAAAGGCTGTGATATTTCCTTCATTGAAGAGATGCCACTGGGAGTTATCGGCGAGCATGATCGTGCTGAGGCTTATTATTCCAGTGATGAAATTTTACGGGATTTGCGCACCCGCTTTGATTTGCAACCGATTGCTGAGCAAACGGGGGGACCTTCGAAATATTATGCTTTTCCTGATCATACAAGTCGAGTGGGCTTTATCTCGCCGCATAGTCATAATTTCTGTGGGGATTGTAATCGGGTGCGGGTTACTGCAGAAGGGCGTTTATTGCTCTGCTTAGGGCAGGAGCATTCAGTCGATTTACGGCGGGTGCTGCGTGCTTATCCTTTAGATGATCAACCGCTGTACGAGGCTTTGGAAAAGGCTATGCAGATTAAACCACAAGGACACGAGTTTAATCTGCAAGCCAAACCAGTCTTATTCAGGCACATGAATGCGACTGGTGGTTGAGTGAACAGTTCAGGGTTTAGTTAGCAATCGTGAGCAGGTTCACTATCAATCTCGTGAACTTTGCCATTGCGTAGTTTTACTTTGGCACAGACGCCTACTTGTAAACGGCCATCCAGTTGATCAAATTGAGTACCTGCATGAGTGCGCACGGTTTTACCCGCAATTCGCCAAGTACCATGTAAGCCGCCGAGCGGTTTACTTTGCACGATGCCTTGGAAAACCACCCGATCACCCTGACGATCATCGTCACCCTTTTTAGCCTGAGTCACAGGAGCTAAACTAGTAAGTAGTAGCGTACTGCTAGCGGTGATAAGGAGCTTTTTGAGATGCGCATTCATAAGTTCTTCTCTGCCTATCATTCTTTTCTTTAAAGATAGTTTAAGTGCTTACCAACAGTATTAACCTATAGTTATGACTATTTTAACTTCTCTGCTAACCCTACGAAAATTCTAGCCTTTTGGCAGGCATCAAGGCTCAGTCTATGCTTTGGGCACAGAAAATAACCAAGAAAGGATAAATATGAAGCTTTTTGAACCACTGCAACTCGGCTCACTGACGATTCCTAATCGTATGATTATGGCGCCATTAACCCGCACCCGAGCGGGAGTCGAGCATATGCCCAATGCATTAATGGCTGAATATTATGCGCAACGTGCGAGTGCTGGTCTGATCATTAGCGAATGCACCATGATTCTGCCGAACACTTCAGCGTTCATTGCGGAGCCTGGCATTTATTCAGATGAGCAAGTCGCAGCTTGGAAACAAGTGACTCAAGCAGTACATGCCAAGGGGGGTAAAATTTTCCTACAAATTTGGCATGCAGGGCGGGCAGCCCATCCAAATATGTGTAATGGTCAACAACCCATCTCAGCCAGTGCAATTGCCATTGAAGGTGATACGCATACACCACAAGGTAAAGCTGATTATGTGATTCCACGTGCGGTGCAAGTTGATGAAATCCCCAGTTTAGTCAAAGCCTTTGTCCACGCAGCACGCAATGCTATCCATGCAGGTTTCGATGGTGTGGAAGTGCATGGTGCAAATGGCTATTTGATCGACCAATTCCTACGTGATGGTTCGAATAAACGTACAGATAACTATGGTGGCTCGGTTGAAAATCGCGCGCGCTTCTTATTTGAAGTACTCAACGCAGTTTCTGCTGAAATTGGTAGCGAGCGGGTAGGTTTACGTCTATCCCTGTTAAATAGCTATAACAGCATGATGGATAGCAATCCAGTGATATTAGCTAATTTCTTGGCAGAGCAGTTGAACGCCTTTAATCTAGCTTATGTGCATATCATGCGTGCGGATTTCTTTGCGGCACAAACAGGGGATGTATTAACGCCATTCCACGCAAAATACCAAGGTACGATCATCGCGAATATGGGTTACAGCGCTGAAGAAGCCGAGCAAGCTATTCAAGCAGGTAAAGTCGATGCTGTGGCATTTGGTACAGGTTTCTTAGCCAACCCCGATTTACCAGAACGCATTCGGGTAGGGGCTGCTTGGAACGCACCCAATCCTAAAACTTTCTATACACCAGGTGCTGAGGGGTATACGGATTATCCGTTTTTGGCTGATTAGGCTTAAGCTAGCTTGTAATTCTTGAAAAAAGAGTGAGTTTGCTCTTTTGATTATAAGTAGATAAACCCACCGCTCTTCCAACAAGAGCGGTGGTCATTCCAGCGATTTTATTCTGGCAATACTGCCGTCGCCTCAATTTCCACTTTTGCCCGATCTTCAATTAAAGCAACTACTTGTACCATTGCCATCGCGGGGAAATGCGCGCCTAAAATCCGTTTATAGACACGGCCAATTTCACGCAAATTGGCTAAATATTCGCGCTTGTCAGTGATATACCAAGTCATACGTACAATATGCTCAGGTTTGGCATTGGCTTCTTGCAAAACCTCGACAATATTTTTTAAGGTTTGCTCGATTTGCTCAACAAAATCATCCGTTTCAAATTCTTGTTGGCCATTCCAGCCAATATGTCCACCCAAAAATACCATGCGGCCTTTAGCAGCGACCCCATTGGCATAGCCAATCGCAGGTTTCCAATGTTTAGGGTGTAAAAATTCGTGCGGTGTTTCGTTCGTTTGACTCATGTTTTTATCTCAGCGCGAAATTTATAAAATGGTACGGACATGCCAAAGTTCAGGAAACAATTCGACCTCAAGCATACGCCGCAAATACGAAACTCCACCTGTACCGCCGGTGCCACGCTTGAAGCCAATAATACGCTCTACAGTCGTGACATGATTAAAGCGCCAGCGTCGGAAGTAATCTTCAAAATCCACTAGTTTTTCAGCCATTTGGTATAAGTCCCAATAGCGCTCGGTGTTTTGATAAACCACTTTCCATGCTTGCATGACGGTATCATTCGCTTGATGCGGTAGACGTAAATTACGCCCCAATACGTCCTGTGGAATCGAGATACCCGCTGCAGCCACTAGGCGTAAAGCTTCATCGTATAAACTGGGTTGTGCGAGTTCCTTTTCTAAAAGCTGTAAAACATCAGGATGATGTGCGTGGGGGCGCAGCATCGCCTCATTGCGATTACCTAGAATGTATTCAATTTGGCGATATTGATGTGATTGAAAACCCGAACTTTGCCCCAACTGCTCACGAAATTGAGTGTATTCGCTGGGGGTCATGGTACGCAGTACATCCCAAGCGTTATTCAACTGTTCAAAAATCCTCGCTACCCGTGCCAGCATCTTAAAAGCATTGGGTAAACGGCCATCCCGCAAAGCTTGGCGTGCAGCGGTTAGCTCATGAACTGCCAGCCGCATCCATAACTCTGAAGTCTGATGCTGGATAATAAACAGCATCTCATCATGTTTATCGGTCAGCGGCTGTTGGGCATTGAGGAGCGTATCGATTTGTAAGTAATCGCCATACGACATACGCCCATCAAAAGACATCTGTGCACCGTCTTGTGCTGGATCATATGGGCTATTACTCATGTTACTGCAGCCTTTTGCTGATATTCAGGTTTATCCCACAAACGCTCATGCATGACTTTAGCTAAGACCTCAACGGCTTGTTTTACATCCGTTTCATCAATATAAAGTGGGGTAAAGCCAAAGCGAATCGAGTCAGGTGCGCGGAAATCACCTATCACACCCTGTGCAATTAAAGCTTGCATCACCGCATAAGCCTGTTCAAAACGGAAGGAAACCTGTGAGCCGCGCTCTTCGGGATTACGTGGGCTAGCAAGGGTGAGCATTGGGCATTTTTCTTCCACTAGCTTGATAAACAGCTCGCTCAAAGTGATCGATTTGCCCCGCACTTCTGGCATGGTCACTTCGTCCCAAACATCCAAGGCTGCTTCTAAAGCAGACAAGGCGAGCACTGGCGGTGTGCCTACCCGCATCCGTTGAATTCCTTCTGCAGGCTGATAATTCAAATTGAACTCAAATGGGGCAGCATGTCCCATCCAGCCGGATAAAGCAGGTAAGGCAATCTCGGCATGTTTAGGCGCAACATAAATGAAAGCAGGAGAGCCTGGGCCACCATTTAAGTACTTGTAAGTGCAACCGATGGCAAAGTCGGCTTTAGCTTCGGTTAAATCTACTGGCACGGCACCGGCAGAATGGGCTAAATCCCAAATCACAATAATGCCCTGTGCATGCGCTTTAGCAGTTAAGCGTTTCATGTCGTGCATGCGCCCAGTTCGATAATCGACATGTGTGAGCATCAATACGGCCACACTCTCATCAATCAAACCTTCAACGGCTTCAGGTTCGGGTGTTTTGAGGACATGACCTTGACCCAGCGATTTCAGTAAACCTTCTGCTATGTATAAATCAGTCGGGAAATTGCCGCTATCCGATAAAACGACTTTACGTTCTGGATTGAGTGCTAGCGCCGCAGCTAAAGCTTGATAGACCTTGATGGATAAAGTATCGCCCATCACAACTGTGTTATCGGCTGCTCCTAACAGTTTAGCAATGCGATTACCAACGCGGCGTGGTTGCTCAAACCAACCAGCGGTGTTCCAACCGCGAATTAGTTGTTCGCCCCATTCTTGTTCGACCACTTTATCCAAATGGGCTTTCACACTGGTTGGTAAAGGGCCTAAGGAGTTACCGTCCAGATAAATCACACCTGCGGGCAGATGGAAATATGTTTTTGTTTTTACAAAATCAGTGGTGCTTGCAGCAGCTTGTGGGCGCAATTTAAAGCGTTGAATCTTGCCCGTTGCGGTTTTGGGTAAGGCATCCGTGAAGACAATCGAACGCGGATATTTATAGGGCGCAATGCTTTGCTTCACATAGTCTTGAAGTGTTTTGATGGTGGTTGAGTCAGCTGCCACATTGGCTTCCAGCACGACATGCGCTTGTACAATGAAACCACGATCCACATCCGGCGCACCCACCACAGCACACTCCACTACATAAGGATGGGCAAGCAAGGCAGTTTCTACTTCAGGCCCCGCAATATTGTAGCCAGATGAGACAATCATATCGTCATTGCGGGCAGCGAAATGGAAGAAGCCTTGCTCATCCTGAATGAAGGTATCGCCGGTCACATTCCAGCCGGCTTTCACATAATTGGCTTGACGTTTATCCGCCAAATAGCGGCAACCCGTCGGGCCACGTACTGCTAAATGTCCGGGTTCGCCACGTGGCATTTCATCCATATTGTGATCAACAATCTTAGCCTCATAACCTGTGACCGGATAGCCAGTTGAACCTGCTTGTGCAGACTCAAAGCGATTGCTGATAAAAATATGCAGCATCTCGGTTGAGCCAATTCCATCAAGCATAGGCTTGCCAGTTTTCTGCTGCCATTCATCAAATACGGGGGCTGGCAAGGTTTCACCGGCTGAGACGGCACAGCGTAAAGAAGATAAATCAGCCCCTTGATCCATCGCACGCATCATGGCTCGATAAGCTGTGGGTGAGGTAAAGCAGATGGTCGCTTTGTAAGTCTCAATAATATTGATCATATTAGGCGGCGATGCCGTTTCGAGCAAAGTGGCAGTCGCCCCATAGCGTAAAGGGAATACCGCTAAGCCACCTAAACCAAAAGTAAAAGCCAAAGGTGGTGAGCCAACAAAAATATCATCAGAGGTTACGCCTAAGACTTCTTTGGCATAGCCATCGGCAATAATCAGTAAATCACGATGGAAATGCATCGTGGCTTTAGGATCACCGGTTGTACCTGAAGTAAAACCTAGTAGGGCGACATCATCACGGCCAGTCTTAACCGCTTCAAAAGTATCAGGCTTAGCTAAAGCAGCACGATCCAATTCAGCATCATGATGTGCGGTGCCGTCAAAGCCAACGACATATTTTAAGTGCTCACTGGTTTTTGCACAGTCGATCAGCTCATCCATCAAGCGCGTGTCACATAGAGCATGGGTGATCTGGGCTTTATCAATGATCTTTTTCAGCTCACCTGCACGCAACATGGGCATAGTATTCACCACCACTGCGCCAGCTTTAGTCGCTGCTAACCAACAAGCAACTAGGGCAGGGTTATTCGCTGAGCGAATCAGAATGCGATTGCCGGGTTTAACGCCCAAGTCATCGACTAACACATTGGCTAATTTATTCGTCCATGTAGCGAGTTCTTGATAACTGCGTTGGCGGCCATTGCCGATCAGAGCGATTTTATCGCCAAAGCCTTGCTCGACCATTTTATCTGTGAGTTCTACGCCCACATTCACATAATCGGGATATTGAAACTGATCGAGTAAAAAACTGGGTTGTTGATCTTCGGGCGGCAAATTGTCGCGGGTGAAGGTATCTATATGGCCTGTCGGTCCGAGCATCACGATTCTCCTTGCTCAAAATTAAGCAATGTTTGGCGAGCTATGACTGTTTTTTGTACGTCTGATGCGCCTTCATAGATACGCAGGGCGCGAATTTCTCGATAAAGGCTTTCGACAATCGTGCCCTTGCGCACACCATCGCCACCGTGTAATTGCACTGCCATGTCAATCACTTGTTGAGCTGTTTCGGTGGCAAAGAGTTTGGCCATTGCAGCTTCACGGGTAACCCGAGCGGCACCTTGATCCTTAGTCCAAGCAGCGCGATAAATCAATAAAGCGGCTGCATCAATATTCAAGGCCATGTCGGCAATATGGCCTTGTACCATCTGCAAATCAAATAGCGGTGCGCCAAATAATTGCCGCTGCTGGCTACGTGCTAAAGTTTCATCTAAAGCACGCCGTGCAAAGCCTAAAGCAGCAGCACCAACGGTGGAGCGGAAAACATCGAGCACTGACATGGCAATCTTAAAACCATCACCACGCTTGCCAATCAAACTCGTTGCTGGTAAACGAATTTGATTGAAGCGCAAGCGTGCTAATGGGTGAGGTGCAATCGTTTCAATCCGTTCAACCACCTCGAAACCTTCACGGTCAGCCGGCAAAATAAAAGCCGAAATACCCCGCGCACCGGCTGCCTGTTCAGGGCTTTCGCTACGGGCAAAGACCACATAGACATCCGCAATGCCGCCATTGGAAATATACGTTTTCTCACCGCTAAGAATGAAGTTTTCGCCATCCCAGTGTGCAGCGGTAGTCATGCTGGCTACATCTGAGCCTGAGGCCGGCTCAGTGAGGGCAAAGCCGGCAATCGCTTGACCTTTGCGAGTTTTATCCAGCCATTGTTGCTGTTCTGCAGTACCAAACAGACTAATGGCGCCCATGCCTAAGCCTTGCATCGCAAAGGAAAAATCGGCTAAACCATCGTGACGGGCTAGGGTTTCACGAATTAAACAAAGGGTGCGAACATCCAGCGTTTCGCCCGTCTTAGCACCGGTATATTCTAAAAAGCCCGCAGCACCCAGACTTTGCACTAAAGCTTGGCAGGCAGCATCTGTATGGTGGTGATCTACGGGCAAAGCTTGTTGACACCAAGTCTCTAAGCGCGCTGCTAGCTCTTGGTGCTTGGGTTCAAAAAAAGGCCAGTGCAGGAAGCTTTTATCTGCCATTTAATTACCCTCGAAAACGGGTTTTCCCTTATTCACGAAGGCATGATAAGCGCGCTCAAAATCCTGAGTTTGCATGCAAATCGCTTGCGCTTGTGCCTCGGCTTCAATCGCTTGTTCTGGCGACATATTCCACTCATGCGCTAGTTGGGTTTTGGTAATGCCATTTGCAAAGGTAGGGCCAGCCGCAATGCGTTGTGCTAATTGCAAAGCTTGTGCTTCTACTTCACTGGCGGGATGTAGTGAGTTAAAAAAGCCCCATTGATAGCCTTCTTCCGCGCTCATCATCCGTCCGGTATAGAGCAAGTCAGCCGCACGACCTTGGCCAATAATTCTCGGCAGAATCGCACAAGCTCCCATATCACAGCCGGCTAAACCCACGCGGGTAAACAGAAAGCCAGTCTTAGTTTCTGGTGTGCCTAAACGTAGATCAGATGCCATCGCGATAATCGCACCCGCACCCACACAAATACCTTCCACCGCAGCAATGATAGGCTTATGGCAATGCAGCATGGCTTTGACTAGATCGCCAGTCATGCGGGTAAAGGCTAATAAGCCTTTCATATCCATTTGCACTAAGGGGCCAATGATTTCGTGTACGTCGCCACCTGAGCAGAAGTTACCGCCATTTGAGGCAAACACGACCGCATCCACATCTTCCGCATAAGCCATCGCCCGGAAGGTGTCGCGTAATTCAGCATAGCTGTCGAAGGTGAGTGGGTTTTTCCGCTCAGGTCGATCTAAGCGAATAACCGCGACTCGACCTTGCATCTGCCAACGAAAATATTTAGGTTCAAGCGAGGCCATGCTCTTCATGGGCAGTCTCCTTGTGTGCATGTGCTTTTAATAGACTGAGCAATTGCTCAATATCGTGTGAGCTAAAGTCTGCGAATAATTCATTGACTTTGGCCTCGTGCGCTTTAGCCATTGCTGCAAATTGTTGCTGGCCTAGCTCAGTTAAGAACACTCGTAAGCTCCGTCGATCATTGGCTTGTTGCTCGCGTAAGGCCATACCATCTTGCACTAATCGATCCACAACAGTGGTGACATTGCCATTTGAGACTAACAGATAGCGGGATAGCTCGGTCATGGTGAGACCTTTCGGTGCCCGATCTAAAGCAGCCATTACATCAAAGCGTGGCAAAGTCGTGTCGTACTCAACCCGTAAGAACTCTCTAAGTTCAGACTCAGTGCTGCGCGTGGTGCGTAAGAGCTTTAACCATAAGCGTAAGCGCTGTTTGGAGCTGGAGTCGTCCTTATTCATACTTCTCCTCCGGCAATGGCCAGTGCCTGCCCATTGATGCCTTCTGAACCCGCTGCACACAACCACAAAGCGGCACTAGAGACTTCAGAAGGCTGAATTAAGCGCTGTTGTGGATTGCCTGACGCTAAAGCAGCCAGTGCTTGTTCGCGGCTTCGTCCAGTTTTCTGCATAATATTCGCAATACTGCGCTCGGTCATTTCAGTATCCAGAAACCCAGGGCAGAGCGCATTTACCGTAATGCCTTTAGTCGCTACTTCCAAAGCCAAAGAGCGCACTAAGCCAATAGTGCCATGTTTAGCGGCTGCATAGGGTGCAACATAAGCATAACCCTTTAAACCAGCGGTGGAGGCAACCACAATCAAACGTCCCCAATGACGCTCTTGCATTTGCTTCAAGCCTTCGCGTAGGGTCAAAAATACCCCAGTTAAATTCACCGCCAGCATATTCTGCCAAGTCGCTAACGAGGTCTTAGCTAAAGGCGCTGATTCAGCGGCCCCTGCATTCGCAATCACAATATCGACCAAACCTGCCTGTGCAAATAAGCTTTGCACACTAGCTTCATCGGTCACATCCGCTGCAATCGCACGAATAGCATTATGTTGAGCGGCGACTTGCTCTAAAGCGTGCAAACGCCGCCCGGTGATAATGACTTCAGCGCCGGCTTGGGCAAAGGCTAAGGCCATATTGGCTCCTACACCGGAGCCTCCGCCCGTAATCAGTACACGTTTGCCTGCTAAGCTTGGAGTGCTCATGCGTGAATCGTATCCTTAGGCCGATCTTTAATCCGTAATAACTGATCGCGGCCACCACGATAAGGAGCAGGCCACTGCTCTTCGGTATCATTAATTTGAATCGCTGCATGTAGCGTCCAATAGGGATCAGCTAAATGCGGACGCGCTAAGCATACTAAATCCGCCCGACCCGCCATCAAAATCGAGTTCACATGATCAGGCTCGTAGATATTGCCCACAGTCATGGTCTTAATGCCGGTATCATTACGAATCCGATCTGAGAAGGGTGTTTGGAACATCCGCCCATAAACCGGCTTCTCTTCTTTGGTCACTTGGCCGGCAGAGACGTCAATAATGTCAGCACCTGCCGCATGGAACAGTCGGGCAATCTCGACGGCATCTTCTGGGGTAATACCGGCTTCACCCACCCAGTCATTTGCAGAAATCCGCACCGACATCGGCTTGTTTTCTGGCCACACTGCACGCATCGCTTTAAACACTTCTAGCGGATAGCGCATGCGATTGTCTAAGCTGCCACCGTATTCATCGGTGCGCGTGTTCGTCATTGGCGAAATAAAGGAAGAGAGCAGATAGCCGTGGGCAGCGTGCATCTCAATCATATCGAAGCCAGCATGCTCAGCCATTTGTGCGGCGGCTACAAATTGATCACGCACTGCATCCATATCTGCCCGATCCATCGCTTTGGGCACTTGGTTGTCAGGCGTTAATGGAATGGCTGAAGCGGAAATCAGCGGCCAATTACCTGAGTCTAACGGCGCATCAATCTTTTCCCAACCAAGCTTAGTCGAACCTTTGCGTCCAGAATGGCCGATCTGTGAGCAGATTTTTGCATCGGTTTCTTGATGGACGAAATCGACTAAGCGTTTCCATGCGGCCTCATGTTCGGGGGCGTATAAACCGGGGCAACCCAGTGTGATGCGTCCACTGGGGCTAACGCAGGTCATTTCGGTATAAACCAAGCCAGCACCACCTTTAGCCCGCTCTGCATAATGCACAAAATGCCAATCAGTGGGGCAGCCATCGACGGCTTTGTATTGCGCCATCGGTGAAACAACGACACGATTTTTTAACTGCATATCGCGTAATTGGAAGGGCGCAAACATCGGTGCGCGCTTAGAGCCGGGATTGCCTGCCTGTGTTTGGAACCAACGCTCGGCGCTTTCTACCCAGTTAGGATCACGTAAGCGCAAGTTTTCGTGACTAATCCGCTGCGAGCGCGTCAGCAAAGAATAGTTGAATTGCACCGGATCAAGATCCAGATAGCGCTCGACCTGTTCAAACCATTCCATTGAGTTACGTGCGGCAGATTGTAAGCGTAATACTTCCAGACGGCGCTCTTCTTGGTAGCGCTCGAAAGCTTGCTCCATGCTGGTTTCGCTGTGTAAGAGATTGGCTAGAGCAATGGCGGATTCAATCCCCAATTTACTGCCCGAACCAATCGAAAAGTGTGCTGTTGCTGAGGCATCACCTAATAGCACAATATTTTTATAATGCCATTTTTCACAAAGGACGCGAGGGAAATTCAACCAAGCTGAACCACGCAAATGGCGTGCATTGCTAATCAGGCTATGACCACCTAAATAGTTTTTAAAGATACGTTCACAGGTGGCAATACTTTCATCTTGGGTCATGTCGCCAAAGCCGAACTTATTCCAAGTTTCTTCGCGGCATTCGACAATGAAAGTGGCGGTATCTGCATCAAACTGATAAGCGTGCGCCCACACCCAGCCATGTTCAGTATTTTCAAAAATGAAGGTGAAGGCATCGTCAAATTTTTGATGTGTACCCAGCCAGACGAATTTGCACAAACGTACATCAATATTGGGTTGGAAATGCTCAGCTAAATTAGTACGGGTTTTAGAATTTAAGCCATCGGAAGCCACGACTAGGTCATAGTCATGCATGTAATGATCAGCGCTTTCGGCTTCAGTGGAAAAGTTGATTTTGACGCCCAGCTGCAGAGCGCGAGCTTGTAAATCTAAGAGGAATTGTTTGCGCCCAATGCCACAGAAACCATGTCCTGAAGAAACAGTTCTGACACCCCCATGATAGACTGCAATATCATCCCAATAAGCGAAGTGGGAGCGAATCACCTCTTCACTCACGGGATCATTAGCACGAAGATTATCAAGGGTTTCATCAGAGAGAACCACGCCCCAACCGAAGGTGTCATCCGACTTATTACGTTCAATTACCGTAATATCGTGGGAGGCATCCCGAAGCTTCATACTAATGGCAAAATATAAACCGGACGGGCCACCACCAAGAACTAGAATCTTCATTGCTCCAACCTCTTCTCCAAGTTGATAGCTATAAGCATGGCATTCATTGAAAATAATTTCAAGTTTAAAATATTTATATTTGAAATAAATTCTACAGCCTTGACTTGAGGCAGCTATCCGCCTAACTATAAGCAAATAGCTCAGAGTAGGGGAGTGGCAACATGATTAATGACTGGGACGATGCCTATAGTAATGGTGCTTATATTGAGCATGCTGAGACTTATCCTAAATTTTGGGCAGATTCAGCAGCCCAATTTCGTTCAACTGCACGAGCTGAGTTAGATATAGCTTATGGAGCAGGGGAGCGTGAACGCCTCGATGTGTTTTATCCAGAGGGTAATCCTAAAGGTTTAGCTATCTTTGTGCATGGCGGCTATTGGTTAGCTTTTGATAAGTCTTCATGGTCGCATTTAGCAGCCGGTGCAGTCGCCCAAGGTTATGCGGTGGCTTTGCCGAGTTATCCGCTTGCACCACAGGCTTCTATTCCAGAAATGACGCAGAAAATTAGCCAAGCGATTACACAAGCAGCTCAACTAGTGAATGGTGCGATTCACTTAGCAGGTCATTCGGCAGGCGGACATTTAGTCACACGTATGATTTGTAAGGATTCAACTCTTCCTGAAGCAGTGCAGGCACGCATCAAAAACGTTTTATCCATTAGCGGCTTGCATGATCTACGCCCTTTAATGCGCACAGCCATGAATAAAAAATGGCAATTAACACCTGAAAGCGCCGTACAAGAAAGCCCTGCTTTGCACGCGCCCTTAGCGAATATTCCAGTGACCTGTTGGGTAGGTGCTTTGGAACGTCCTGAGTTCTTACGCCAAAATGATTTGCTCGCGAATATTTGGACAGGCTTTGGGATTGCTATTCGTGCACATCGGGAAGCAGGGCGACATCATTTTAATGTAGTCGCGGATTTGGTGGATGCAGATTCGGGGTTAGTGAGTGCTTGGTTGAGTCCATAATTCGCTAATTTCGCCTGTACCTCGGCCATTTGCTCATCGCTTAAAATCACAGCACCACCTAATTGCAAAGCGTGATAATACTGCTCTGCCAACGTCTCCAATTCACTTGCTAGCCACATCGCTTTAGCCAAGGTTTCGCCAGCGACTAGCATGCCATGATTCGCGAGTAAGCAAGCTTTGCGATCTTGCATTGCAACTAACACATGATTGGATAAGGCTTGCGTGCCATAAGTCGCATAGTCTGCGCAGCGCACGTCATTACCACCAAATAAAGCAATCATATAATGTACAGCGGGAATCGAGCGGCGGGTGATAGCTAAGCTCGTGGCATAAGTCGAATGCGTATGTACAATCGCGCCAATCTCAGGGCGGGCGCGCATCAAATCATAATGAAAGCGCCATTCGCTAGACGGTTGATGCGAGCCTTGCCACTCAGCCTGATCATCTAAAGAAATAGTCGCCAGCATTTCTGGGCGCATCGCTTCATAAGCCATTGCAGTGGGGGTAATAATTAGCTGGTTTTTATAACGAGCCGAAATATTCCCTGAGTTGCCCTGATTCAAACCCTTAGCGTTCATCCACAAGCATTGATCAATAATCGCTTGGCGTAATTGATATTCTTCAAGCTCCACACTGTTCTCCCGAATGTGCTTGTAAAGCAGGCAAGAAAAACTCACTAACTAATAAAGGCTTATCTGCACCAACAAATAAAGTCTTCCGCCCTAATAAACGGGTTTCTGTTGGTAGATTTAAGTTTTGAAATAGCCTTGCTCGGCTAGACAATTCTGCGAAGAGCATGATTTGGCGTTTTAAAACCGGCTCAGAAAAAATCCAATGCCCGAGTGGACGGCTGCCTAGTTCCCTTAATTCTTGATAGCGCCCATGTAAGGCTGCTTCGGGCAAGAGAGAGTAGGCAAACACTAACGGCTCCTCACCATCACACAGCAAAACTTCACGTTGTAATACTTGCTGTTTGGGTTGGATCACTAAATCTTCACAGATAAATTCAGGTGCAGGGATGAATTCATGTTTGAGCACTTCTACTTTAAATACCTGTTGACAAACTTGCTGCAAGCGCTGGGTAAGAGAGCCAGGTGCCAGTAACCAAGGTAGTTGCCAACTAGCTGTTGCAGGAGGAATAGCTTGCCAATTAGAGATGAATAAGTCTTGCATTAGTAGCCTAGGGCTTGAAGTAATGGCGCTTATTCTGCCTGTAACTAAGAAACCTGCCAATATTCGGCAGCCGCTAAGCGATTTATACTCATGTTACATTTTCATTAGATGGTAGCTCGATATGTTCAATCCAGACATTCTCAACCAACTCCACAACCTGCTTGGCGATGAAGGCTTACGTACTGATGCTGCAAGCCTTCAAACCTACGGGCGCGATTGGACAAAAATTTATGAGCCAGCACCTTCAGCCATAGCCCTGCCTCATTCGACTGGGCAAGTGCAAGCTATCGTTCAATTAGCCAATCAAGCAGGTTTTAAAATTGTGCCTTCCGGTGGACGCACGGGTTTAAGTGGCGGTGCAGTCGCAGCACAGGGCGAACTGGTGGTATCGCTTGAGCGCATGAATAAAATTATCGAATTTAATGCTCAAGATCGCAGTATAACTTGTGAAGCAGGGGTGATTACGGCGCAGATTCAGCAATATGCGGCTGAGCAGAATTTGTTTTATCCCGTTGATTTTGCTTCAGCCGGTTCTAGTCAAATCGGCGGCAATATCGCGACTAATGCAGGCGGCATAAAAGTAATTCGCTATGGTTTGACCCGCCAACAAGTTCTAGGTTTGGAGCTTGTGACCGGCAAAGCTGAGCTATTGAAACTCAATCATGGCCTAGTTAAAAACGCAACCGGCTATGATTTACGCCATTTATTTATTGGCTCAGAAGGCACGCTGGGCATTATTACCCAAGCCACTTTACAGTTAATTCGTGCACCAGAAAATCTTACCGTTTTGGTTTTAGGCGTACCTGAGTTTGCTGCGTTGATGCAAGTGCTGACACGCTTTCAAGCCAGCTTAGATTTAAGCGCGTTTGAGTTTTTCTCAGATCGGGCTTTGCATTATGTGGTACACGATAAAGGTTTGCCTAAACCCTTCGACACGCCCACCCCATATTACGCCTTGCTGGAATTTGAAAATGACAGTGCGGGGCGTGAACAGGCGGCTTTGCAAGCGTTTCAGGATTGTTTAGAACAAGGCATTATTCTGGATGGGGTAATGAGCCAGCACCAAACCCAAGCCAAAGCTTTATGGCGTTTGCGCGAAATGATTTCGGAAACGATTTCAGTATATACCCCTTACAAAAATGATTTGTCGGTGCGCGTCTCGCAAGTGGCGGAGTTTTTACAAGCGGTTGATCAGATTGTTGCCGAGCGTTATGCGGCCTTCGAAGTGATTTGGTATGGGCATATTGGCGATGGGAATTTGCATTTGAATATTCTCAAGCCTGCCCATATGGAAAAAGCAGAATTTTTCGAACATTGTACTGCGGTTAATGAGCAAGTATTTGCTTTGACTAAAAGTTTAAATGGCAGTATTTCCGCTGAGCACGGTGTGGGTTTATTAAAACGCGACTATTTACCTTATAGCCGCAGCCCTGAAGAAATTGCTTATATGCGTGCGCTAAAAGCTTTGTTTGACCCGAATCAAATCTTGAATCCGGGTAAATTACTTAACTGAGCTTAGTTAAGCTTTCTTTTTCGGTGGCGCTTTCAAGAAAAATATTAAGGGAATGGCTGCCATCGTGACCCACATCATTAGGCGGAAATCTTGTAAATACGCCAAGGTCAAGGCTTGTGCATTTACTTGATTATTTAAGGCTGTTAAACCTTGTGGGGTCTTTAGATTAAATACGCCCTGCTGGATAGCTTCATTCAAGGCGAGATTGAAGGGCGTTATATATTCAGAAAAAATAGCATGATTGATTTGAGTACGTTGTGCTAAGTAGGTAATTACAATTGAAATACCAATACTACTACCAATATTCCGCAGCAAACTAAATAAGGAAGTCGCTTCATTACGATATTTTGGGTTGAGAGTGGCAAAACTAATCGCTGATAAGGGCACAAAAATAAAGCCTAAACCAAGACCTTGAATCATTCCTACTGAGACAATTTCAAAAGGTGTGGCATCAACGGTGTAATGGGTCATCTGCCATAAAGAGAATACAGTGAGCACCAAGCCTAAAAAGATTTCCTTGCGTGGATCAACTTTGCCCGATAATTTTCCGACGGTGATCATAGCTGCCATTGTACCGATACCACGCGGTGCTAAGAGATTACCAACATCCAGCACGGGATAACCCATTAAACCTTGCATAAACGGTGGCAATAAAGCCATCGTAGCTAAGAGAATAATGCCAATAATAAAAATAAAAATTAACCCAATACTAAAATTACGATCTGCAAAAATTAAGGGGTCAATAAAAGGTTTTTCGCTAGTGAAAATATGGGCGATAAATAAATAAAATCCAGCTCCTGCCAGAATGGCTTCCAGTATGACTTCGGGGCTATGAAACCAATCCAGTGACTCACCGCGATCTAGCATCATTTGCAAAGCACCAATTGCGATACTCAGCATTAAAAAGCCAAATAAATCAAAGCGTCGCGTTGAATCAATCGGTGTTTCTTTGACATAGGCCATCAAGCCAAACCAGGCTAATAAGCCGAAGGGTAAGTTAATATAAAACACCCAGCGCCAGCTATAATACTCGGTCAACCAGCCACCTAATGAAGGACCTAAGACAGGTCCAATCATCACACCCACACCCCACATCGCCATTGCGGAGCCATGTTGCTCTTTGGGATAGGTATCTAATAAAACGGATTGTGATAAGGGCACAAGGCTCGCGCCGAAAATGCCTTGCATGAGTCGAAATAATACGATTTGCTCAAGATTTTGCGCCGCGCCACACAGCATGGAGGTCACGGTAAAACCCACCACCGACCAGCTGAAAATACGCTTACGTCCCAAGCGTACCGTCAAAATACCGGTGAGTGGCATCCATATTGCGGCTGCCACAATATACGAAGTCAGTACCCACGAAATCTGATCTTGAGTCGCACCCATCGAGCCTTGCATATGTGGCAAGGCCACATTGGCAATCGTGGTATCGAGAGCTTGCATAATGGTGGTCAACATCACCGATAAGGTAATGAAACCGCGATGTTCGACCGCTGCGTTACTCATGGATTTTTCTGAATAGCGCTAACGTCTTGTGTCTGTAAGGCGCTCAAGCTGATGCCATTAATCTGGCGCTCGTGCTTGGTATCAATACTAATCGTGGTACTCAAACCCGCTTGCAGCGGTGGCTGACCCTGCTCTGGATTAATTTTAATCCGTACTGGCAAACGCTGGGCAATCTTGACCCAATTACCCGTCGCGTTTTGCGCTGGAATCACAGAAAACTCCGCACCGGTGGCAGGGCTAATACTTTCCACCTCGCCTGACCAAGTTTGCTTAGGATAAGTATCCACTTTGATTTCCACCGGCTGCCCGACTTGTACATAAGTGAGGTCAGTTTCTGGAATATTGGCCTCGATCCACATCCGCGTATCTGCCACCAAAACTAAAGCCGTGCTGCCTGCTGTAATATATTGCCCTTGTTGCGGTGGCTGATAAACCGTGCCAGCTTCAGGCGCGACAATGACCGAGCGGGCAATATTCAATTTAGCCGCGTCCAAAGCCGCTTGAGCGAGTAAATAACTGGGATGTTCTTCGGTCGGCGTATTCACACTACCGCCCAAGGCTGCCGCGGTTTGAGCGGAAGGTTGCATCGAATAAGCCGCACGCAAGGTTGCCAACTCATTCCGCACTTGAGCTAACTGTGCTTCGGCTTTGTGTAAATCCACTTGATAGGACGCATCATCAATCGTAAACAGCGTATCCCCTTGCTTAACAAGCTGATTATTTTTAACCAATACCTTGGTAATCACGCCGGATAAAGGCGTACTAACCGGAATTTTATCGGTTTTAATATAGGCATTTTCTGTCTCAACATAACGCCCGCTTTTAAGATAAAAATAACCACCAATCGTTAGCGCAATTAAAGGAATCACGACCAACAAAATCAGTCGCTTAGTTTTATTTTTTCTTGCTGGTTTAGGCGCAATTGGCGCAGTAGCATCAGAAGTTGGTTGTGCTGGTTCACTCATGGAAAGCAATAAGCCCCGTAGCTTTTATTGTTGACGAGTCGTTAATAAATTGCCGCGTACTTGAATCAGTGTTTGTTTCAACTGCTCATAATCCTGATCCGATAAATTCTGACGCATTTCACTGCGCACTTGCTCCAATGCCACTTGAATCCGCTCTAATACCGGCTGCGCGGCTTCGGTGGGTTTAATCTGATAAGCACGCCGATCTAAAGGGTCAGGGTGACGCTTGACTAAACCGGCTTGCACTAATTGATCAATTAAGCGCACCAAATTCATCGGCTGCACTTCGAGTAATTCCGCCAATTCGATCTGCCGAAAGCTTTCATTGCGCGCCACATACAAGAGTACGCGGGCTTGTGCCAAGGTGAGATTGGTACCTTCTAAACGCCGCTGAAAAGCTTGACGCATTAAGCGCGACACATCAGTCAGCAGAAACCCCACGGTTTCCATCGAAGGTTTCACTATCATGAATTTATAGTCATAGCAATTAATAACGTGACGTTATTATATACCTATGCAAAAGCTTGTAAAGGATGATTTTACAAGCCTTATAACGGATAAGCTCTGATGGAAGTGTTTAAAGTCTAAGCAAGTGTTACGAGTTATTAGGTACTGCGCAAACACCATCTGCGCAAATTTCACCCTGCGCATTAGCTGCACTTAAGGGCTGGTTGGCTACTTTTTCTGCGACCATTTGCTTTAAGGTTTCGCGGAAAGCTTCGCGCGGCAAAGCGCCCGGAATTGCGACTTTTTCCTCAAATACAATAAACGGCACGCCGCGAATTTTTAATTGTTGCGCCAAATATTCATCATCACGCACTTGTTTGGCGAATTGATCCGACTCTAAAATTTCCCAAACTGTTTTTTCAGCCAAACCAGCTTCAATCGCGAGTTTCGCAATCACCTGCACATCGCCAATCGCTTGGCCTTCAGTGAAATAAGCGTGCATAAAACGTTCATCCAGCGCGGTAGCTAAGCCTTGGGTTTGTGCGTATTGCAACAAACGGTGCATATTAAACGTATTGCCCGGTTTGGCTTGCTGCCATTGGAAATCAATTCCTTCTTCCGCCGCTGCTTGAGCGGTACGAATCTCGGCTTGGATCGCCTGCTCGACACTCATGCCATAGCGTTTGGCCAATAATTCTGGTAAGGATTCTTTATATTGTGCTGCACCCTCGGGCATTAATTCATAGCTATGCCAATGAATATCCAGCTCAATACCTTCCTGTGCTGCAATGTGTTCCAAACGCTTTTTGCCGATATAGCAATACGGGCAAATAATGTCCGACCAAATATCAATGCGTAAACTCATGTCATTTTCCTAGTAATAGTTTGCCTAGCTGTGGGCTAATACGCTATTTGGCGCTGGATAGCGTATATTCAAGCTGAGTCGAAAATTTTAAGGAGCTGTTATGGCACGCACGCCGTCCAACATGTTAGCACTGGGTACATCTGCGCCTGATTTCACTTTGCCCGAACCCGCGACCGGCAAAACCGTGGCACTCAAAGACTTTCAAGGCAAGCCGCTGCTAGTGGCCTTCATCTGCAACCATTGCCCTTATGTACTGCATATTCAAACCGTGTTTGCGCGCATGGCTGAGGAGTATCAAGCGAAAGGCATTGCAGTAGTTGGAATCAATGCGAATGATGTGACGAATTATCCCGATGACAGCCCTGAGAAAATGGTGCAACAAGTCAACGATGTACCTTATACCTTCCCCTATTTATTCGACGAATCCCAGCAAGTTGCGAAAGCCTATCAAGCCGCTTGTACACCTGACTTCTTCTTATTCGATGCGAATCACCAGCTTTATTATCGTGGTCAATTTGATGATGCCCGCCCACGTAGCGATGTGCCAGTGACAGGGAAAGATATGCGGGATGCGATGAATAGCTTATTAGCGGGAATGGCAGCACCGGAGAATCAAGTGGCTTCGTTGGGGTGTAATATTAAGTGGAAGGCGGGGAATGAGCCGTGGTATTTTGGGGGATAATACCCATTCACACAACACTCTTAGCAATGACTTGAATGGGTAAAAACATAGGCAGTGGTTCGGGTCTACTGCCTAATTCGCCGCTTAGGGCTTCTAAAGCTGTGAAACCTAATTGAGTATAAAAACTGATAGCTTGCGGCTTAGCATCTATCACCACCCCCACACATCCAGACTGCTCTCGTTGTTGTAAAGCTAATTCCAACATGGCTTTGAGTAGTTGTTTACCAATCCCTTGTCCTTGGAAGGCTTGGTCAACCGCTAAGCGGGCGATACGCAGAATAGGTAAAGGATATTCAGGCAAGCGTTTACGCAGAGTCGTGGCTAAATGTTCAGCCGTGATTTCTCCGCTACTAACGGTGATATAGCCTGCAATTTGTGTTTGGTATTCGGCGATATAGGTAGTTCCAATATAATGACGAAACTGATTTTGTCCTGCGAAACGTTGGAAGAAGCGATCTAATTCAATATCACCGCTGCTAAATTGACTGCGCTCATCCTGCGTTGTCAAACGCCGAATCGTGATCGTGAGTTTAGTCAATTAGTGAGCTGCCATTAAAGACTTTAATGCGAGAGTGGGTTCTTCATCGTGATCTAAGCGCTCTGCTAAATAGTTTAGGCTAGTTTCAGATAGCACCAAACGAGCAGGAATCACCAGATCTTCGGGCAGTTCGCGCAGTGCTTGCAAAAAATGTTGCAGCGCATTCTCAATGAGAAATGCTTTAGTGACGCCCTTGCGCCGAACATAGGACTCCATTTGGCTTTTAGTTTCTTCAGAAATATAAGCAGAAATTTGAGTAGGTGCGGTGTTCATATTCTCTCTCTACAAAATTGTAGAATCTATAAAAGAACTATAGTCCTGAGCGTAAGGCATTGCAAGACTAAGCTTTCAAGGCTGGTGTATTTAATAGGCTGAAATAATTTTCGTGAACCATGTTCAGTTCTTCTATAGAAAGGTTTAAAAGCAGCAAGTTCTACAAGGTTCAATACGTCTAATGCATTAGCAGATAGTTCTAAAAGTCAGGTTAAAACGAGATTCATTAACTTTTGCTCTTTTAGGTACAGAGTGTTGCCAAAAATGTTGTAATTCTCCTTTCATGATTAGCAATGTGCCGTGACTCAAAGGAATTAAAATTTTTTGTGACTTGTCATTTTTTCTGATAAGAAAATCTCTGGTAGCACCGAAATTAACGGATGCTATAGTTGGGTTTTTGCCCAGCTCTTCTTCGTCATCGGCGTGCCAATTGAGATAGTCCTCTCCATCTCTATACCAGTTCATTAAAACGCTATTGAATTCAGTACAGGCTACTTCTTCTACCTTTTCTTTAAAATAAAGTAATCCCTTATTCCACTCATTAGGCTCTGATTTTATACCCGAATAAGTATAGTTTCTTCCTTTATCTCCATACCACGAGGTGTATCTTGGCAATGGAATAGTTTTGCCATATAGTTTAATGACATCATGTTTCCATTTTATGTTTTTGAAGTTGATTTTTGAAAAATCTTCGTCAAGCATATTACGCCAATCTACTTTATATAAAGGGTTTGTATTAGTGTTTTCTAGAAAGTACTCTACGGCTCTATCACTTATTTTCTTACTAAAAAAGTTTTACTATAAAATAGCTCGCCATGAGGAATTGTTATAAAAAAACCATTTAATTTATCGTCCCATATTACCGAGTAACCTTCGTCCTTAGGTATCTCAAAAGGCGGGATGTGAAAGTTATTAGTAGCGAATAATTCCATCGTTAGACTTCCACTTCAATATTAAAACATATGGCGGGCATGCCATTACTACAGTTGAATCTTCTGATTTCTGACTTAATTTCTTTAAAGATATGAGCATTGCTTTTGCAATTAAAAGCGTTATACAGTCCCTCTAGTCTTGGTGCTCCCCCGTCAAAATTTCTATCATGGCTAACCGCCAAGAATAAATGTCTACCACTATTGCTTAGTATTTTTCTAAAAAGATCATAAATGTCAAATGTATCTATATCTAGGATATTGGAAAAAAGATGAATAGTTATCATGTCATCAAAAGTTACTAAGTGGTCATCTTGTAAATCATCAATTTTCAAATTTATGCAATCAATAAAGTAATTTTCGTCATAGCATTGCACGACCTCAAGAGTCCTTCTTAATGCTATACTTGAAGGCTCAATTAGTTTTATTTTATTAACTATTAAGCGATTTTTTTCTAAAAATTAATCAAGGAATAAGCTGCATCCTAGTCCTTGCCCACAAGCATAGTCAATTATTTGGATTTCGGTATCTGGCAAACTTACAGGAGATAAGGCATTTTTCCATTGACTTTTTATCATAGGGCCATAAGTATGTAAATATTGATTTAATTGATCTTGAGATTTTAAAATTGCTTTCTCCCAATTTAGTTGTTCTTTTATGCCATTCTCTTCTTTTGCATGCCCTCTAATCAAATCAAAATTGATATTGCGCTTATGTATTATCCCTTGTTTTATTTTGCTAATTAGCTTGTCGTTGATTAACCTATTTTCATTTTTTTCCAAAACAAGTTCATCGTTCATGTTATCTAGTTATTTTTATTTAATTGGGGATTTAAAAGCTAGCATGAATACTTTGGCTGTGAAGTTTGATCTGATATTTGGTATGGTCCCATCAGATAAGTGAATGGTTTTTAAGATTTTTAAGAAGGTATTTATTAAAAAATAGTCTCTCAGTGTTCCTAGATATTGATCTAACACCCAGTTTATGTAAAGGAGATTTATTTTTCGTTTTTATAGCTCAATACAACATCCCAAACATCCACAAAGGTATGCGCCGCCCCTCACCCACTACCACATCATCCAGTGCCGCATAACTTTGTGCTTGCCCCTTGAGCTGCTTGAGGCTTTTATTCGCACCGCCAATTTCAAAAATCCATTGCTCATCAACGCTAAAATCGCCTTGATCATGGTAATGCACTTGGTGTTGATAGTTGAGTTGCGAAACAAAAAAGCTTTCGCGTAAAGAGCCGCTATTGGGTGAGGCACAGAGCACTTGAAACAGATTAGCATTATCCAATAATAGTTTATCTGGCTTATTTACCGTGCGCATGCCAGAACCAGCCCGCACTATATGAATTAGATTACCGGCTTGCATCCGTTCTAAATACTTCGCTAAAGTCGCCCATGATGTACCAACCGCTGCACTCAATTTAGAAATATTCAATTCCACTGGATCAGTACTACAGATCATATACAGCAGCTTTTTTAATTTATCGAGCTTACTGGTTTCAATTGAATAAATGCCTGCTAAATCAGAGTCAATGGTTTGATTAATGACTTCTAATAACTTGCGCGGGTAATTATCCAAAGACTCACGATAAAAGGGATAAGCACCGTAGTTTAAATATTTTTTAAATTGCTCAATCGGGCGAACTTGACGCATTATCTGCTGCGCTAGATTAACATGCTGTTCTAATAGTTCTGTCAAACTGACAGAATCAAATACCTGCCCTGTTTCCATCTCCATAAACTCGCGTAAAGATAATACGGGCAGGTCATAAACCACCGCCCGCCGCGATAAATCGCCTAACTCATGTTCTAGGCGCAAAGCAGAGGAGCCTGAAAAAATAACTTTTAAGTCAAAAGTATCGCGAATAGCTTTAAGATGAGCTGCAAAGTTTTTGCTTTTGTGAATTTCATCGAATAACAGCAACTGCCCACCTTCTTGGTAAAAGGTCTGCGCCAATTCATACAAACTTAGATCTACTATCGCAGGATGATCGCAAGCAATATACAACACTTGTGCAGGTTCAAGCTTAGCAGCCCTAGCGTGTTGTAGTAACAGCGTAGTTTTACCGCAGCCCCGTGCCCCTTTGATGCCAATTAAAGCTTCATTGAAATCAATTTTTTGATGCAAGAAACGCTGATAACTTGGTTGCGGGCGAGCCAGAATGAAAGCTGAAGCTTGGCGTATAATGCTCGGGATCATAATCGGGTTTACTCTAAAAGCTATGAAGTAGAGTTTAGAGTAAATTGGTTATTGTTAGTATGTCTGTTTTATAGAAATCAGGATTTTCTTCTCATTTTAGGAACTGATACAGCTCATCAACGCTCACATCCAAACCCACAGACTCCAAACGCACAACCTGTCCTGTGGTAAAATACTCCAATTTCCATTGATTTCTTCGCCTATAAATTTCTAGGTAAGGTGAGTCTTGCGAGCACAATACATATTCTTGCAAGGCTGGAATCAGTCGGTAACCACTTAGCTTTTCAGACCGATCTTTTTGAACAGTACTGACTGATAAAACTTCGATAATTAAACAAGGCGCTTTATTGGCGTAAGCATCACTTTCTTCTTCGCAGCTCACTTGCACATCTGGATAGTAAAAGCGCGTATCGCCCAAAGTTTCGATAGCGACTTTCATATCGGATTGGAAGACTTGGCAACGGGTATTGCGCAAATGTATGTAAAGTTGGGCAAATAAAGCACCAGAAAGCAGGTTATGATTCCGACTTGCACCCGCCATCGAATAAATCTTTCCATTGTTATATTCGCAGCGCGTACCATCATCGGCACGATCATTTTCTAGGCGTAGATATTCCTCAGGGGAAACATAATTGGTTTGTGGTAACGCACCCATTGGAAAATATCCTTTTCTAACCAGCAACGTTTAAGGGATCCGCCGAATTTCTCCAGCAGTGGTTTGTTGAATTGCTTCATTCAGGGCGTCTTCTAAATACAGCAAATCTTGGAAACGATTACTCACTGACCGAATAGTAATTGTACCAAAGCTTCGGTTCTTAAAATTTTGTTGAAATTCTAAATTACCGTCAATCGCAATAAAAATATCAATCTGCAATTCTTCTAGTTTAGCTAATAGTTCTTTGTCTTTAGTTCCTGCCAAACCTAATTGAGGTACCGTTTTAACATCCGCTTTCTGAATAAGTTTAATTAAGCGTTTAGGCAAACACTCATCAATGACTATTTTCATGCTTAAGCTGCCATTTTCTCAAAGGCAACTTCAGCACCTTGTAAAACATGGCGTACTTGCTCAAACGAGACTGTTGGAAAGTCTTCTAAAAAATCCTTCACACTATCGCCCGCTAATAAGTAATCAAACAAGTTTCTAACAGGAACTCGTGTCTGACTAAAGACTAAGGTGCCGCCTAAAATCTCAGGGTTGCTGCTGACCATAGACATACTGGATTTCCTTATAAAGCTTGGTAGGTGTTAATGATTATATCAAAGATAGCGGTGTGCTTAGCGTGACTATTAGGGATTTTCCGACAAAGCTTATAGAATAGCTCCCCTATCTCCCACTCCCAACAACTAGACCTGCAATCTGGTTAAGGAACTAACATGAAAAAGCCGGAATTACTCGCGCCTGCGGGTACATTAAAGAATATGCGCTATGCCTTTGCTTATGGGGCGGATGCGGTGTATGCGGGGCAACCGCGTTACAGCCTACGTGTGCGCAATAATGATTTTCAGAACGATGTACTCGCCACAGGCATTCGCGAGGCGCATGTGTTGGGTAAACAGTTTTTCGTCGCTGCTAATACCATGCCGCACAACTCCAAGGTCAAAACTTTCCTACGCGATATTGAGCCAGTGATTCAAATGCAGCCCGATGCGCTGATTATGGCTGATCCCGGCTTGATTATGATGGTGCGCGAAACCTTCCCCGAGGCGGTGATTCACCTCTCGGTGCAGATGAATACTGTGAATTACGCGAGTGTGAAATTCTGGCAAAAATTGGGTGTGAAGCGGATTATTTTATCGCGTGAATTATCCTTGGATGAAGTCGCTGAAATCCGTCAAGAATGCCCCGACATGGAACTCGAAGTATTTGTGCACGGTGCTTTGTGCATTGCCTATTCCGGGCGCTGCTTATTGTCTGGCTATTTCAATCACCGTGATCCGAATCAAGGCACTTGTACTAATTCTTGCCGTTGGGAATACAAAACTTCTGAAGCAGCCGAAACACCGGATGGCACGATTGTGCCACGTGAGGCTGTGCTATCGATGGATGCCTTCAATAAAGTCGCAAGCACCGCTGATTGTGGCAATCAAGAGCGTCATCCCTTAGCGGATCGGGTGTATTTCTTGGAAGAGGCCAGCCGTCCAGGTGAGTTATTGCCGGTGATGGAAGACGAGCATGGCACTTATATTATGAATTCCAAAGACTTACGCGCGATTGAGCATGTGCAGCGCTTATGTGAAATCGGTGTAGATAGCCTGAAAATCGAAGGCCGCACCAAATCACATTATTACGCCGCCCGCACCGCGCAAGCCTATCGCCAAGCGATTGATGATGCCGCTGCTGGTAAGCCTTTCGACGATAAGTTATTAGGTATTTTGGAAAACTTGGCCAATCGCGGTTATACCGATGGTTTCTACGAACGTCATCATACCCACGAATACCAAAACTATATCTATGGTGCTTCCCAAACCCATAAGCAGCAATTTGTCGCAGAAATGACCAGCTACGATGCTGCAAATGGCTGGATGGATGTCGAGGTGAAAAACCGTTTTAGCGTGGGTGATCGTTTAGAGTTGATTGTACCGAATGGGCAGAATCAGGAGTTCACTCTGGAAGCGATGCGCAATAAACATGGCGAACCCATTGAAGTCGCACCCGGTAGTGGGCATTTTGTAAAGATTCCCGTGCCGAATTTACATACCGATAAAGTGTTGATTAGTCGGTTTATGTAACCTTGCTATGGGATAAGAGCTTAGCTCCTAGGCTCTTATCACCGCAACCCCTAAAGCCTCAAGCTTAGCCGCTAACTCCCACGAAACCTCGCGATTAACCATCACACTGCTCACCGCATGCATCGCACAAATGGTATAAGGTGAAACCTTATCCAATTTTTCCGACGACGCGAGCACAATAGTTTCTGCGGCTTGCTGGCTAATCGCACGTTTCATCGTAGCCTCTTCCAAATCACCTGTAGTTAAGCCATAACTTGCATGTACACCAGTGACGCCCATGAAATACAGATCAACTCGCAATTGGTGAATCGCCTCCAAAGCGCTTGCACCCACAGTAACAATAGAATGTTTGAATAATTTGCCACCGATCAAAATGACTTCAATATTTGGATAAGCGACTAAATCCAAAGCAATCGATGGACTATGGGTGACCACAGTTAAAGTCAAATCTTTTGGAAGCTGGCGTACCACTTGCTGAGTGGTCGTGCCGCCATCTAAAAAAATGGTTTGTCCTGCTTGAATCAAACTGACAGCCGCTTTAGCAATTTGTGCCTTTTCCTCACTGCCAATCTGTAAACGTGTATTGAAATCCCCCAGCGCAGGCGAAATGGGCAAAGCGCCACCATGCACACGTTGCACCAAGCCTTGCTTTGCTAATTCGCGCAAATCACGGCGGATCGTGTCTTCCGAAAGCGCCAATTCTTCCGCAATGGTTTTAGCAATCACTTGGCCTTGCTGTTGTAGCAAATCGAGTAAGTATTGGTGGCGTTGTTTAGTTAGCATATTTTTGCACGAATTTTCTTGAATTTATTAGTTTAACATGAAAATAATGTCTGAATATTCTTATTTAAGCTAGCAATGAGGAGCAAATATGAACAATCGTGTAAAAATCCACAGCATCGATGTACTGTCAGACAATTGGTATATCCTGCGTAAAGCGACCTTCGATTATTTACGCAATAATGGTGAATGGCAGACCCAAAGCCGTGAAGTTTATGATCGCGGTAATGGAGCGACGATTTTGCTGTATAACTTGGCGCAGCAAACCGTCGTGCTGACGCGGCAATTTCGCTTTCCTGCCTTTACCAATGGCTTGGAGAGTGGTTTATTGATTGAAACCGCTGCCGGTTTATTGGATAGCGCTAGCCCCGACGAGCGGATTCGTTTGGAGGCTGAGGAAGAAACCGGTTATCAAGTACAAACGATTCAGAAAGTGTTTGAAGCGTATATGAGCCCTGGCTCAGTCACGGAAAAACTGTATTTCTATGTCGCCGAATACACTGCCAACGATAAATTAAATGCAGGCGGTGGGCTAGCTAGCGAAGGGGAGGATATTGAGGTTTTAGAGTTACCATTTAAGCAAGCACTGGAAATGATAAAAACCGGTGAAATTCAGGATGCGAAAACCATCATGCTTTTACAATATGCTGCCTTAAATGTGTTCAAACATTAAGAGTTAGCAGCATTCACAAGACCATAAAGAACCATTACTATGAGGCAGACTGACTAAATTTAACAGACAGTGACACAAAAGTATTTTCTCAATAATTAAAAAAATTACTGGAGACTTTGCATGAGTAGTATGGATATTGTTGACTATCAAATCTTTGGGCAGGATTCTCAATATGTAGAAATCGAACTGGATCCAGGTGAGGCCGCAGTGGGCGAGGCAGGTGCGATGCTCTTTATGGAGCAAGATATTCTCATGGAGACTGTGTTTGGCGATGGCTCCGCTTCGAATCAAGCGAAAGGTTTCTTTGGTAAATTGATGAAGGCAGGTGGTCGTTTGGTCACAGGTGAGTCACTGTTTACCACTGTCTATATGCATCAGGGGCGCATGGGTAAACGCAAAGTCGCTTTTGCTGCGCCTTATCAAGGGCAAATCGTGCCGATGCATTTGAGTCAATTAGGTGGCGAGCTGATTTGTCAGCGTGATTCTTTTCTCTGTGCGGCCAAAGGTGTGTCTTTGAGCATTGCTTTCCAAAAGAAAATTGGTACGGGTCTATTCGGTGGCGAAGGTTTTATAATGCAACGCTTACAAGGGGATGGTTTAGCTTTTGTACATGCCGGTGGCACCTTAATTGAACGTAGTTTGCGCCCGGGTGAAAAAATCCGAGTTGATACCGGTTGTTTAGCCGCTTTGATGCCAACGGTCGATTATGACATTGAATATGTCGGTGGCTTAAAAACAGCTTTCTTTGGTGGTGAAGGTTTATTCTTCGCTTCACTCACTGGCCCCGGCAAGGTTTGGCTACAATCTTTGCCACTGTCTCGCTTAGCAAATCGGATTGTACGGGCGGCTCCAGGTGGGGTGGGTGAAACTTCGGTTTTAGGTGGTTTGGGTGGGGCAGTGATGGGGGGATTATTTGGGGATGATTAGTGCTAAATAGCGATACAGTGATTCGCGGACAGTTTTTTTCACCAACTAGCCCCATTCAAGGCGAGCCAATTACTGCCTATAGTGAATCTACGGATTTGGTGATTGCTGGGATTAAAAATAGTAGTGAGCTCTTACGGTTGCCTTTAATAGCTTTAAAGCCACGTTATGGTGGCTTTAATCGTGAGCAGGTCTATTTTGATTGGGAATCACCACAAGGTGAGGTGTGTTCAGTCTGCTTTAGTGCGAAGGATGCTGAGCTATTAATGGCTCAAGCTCCTGCTACTGTAGTTCAGTCTTATCAGCAAGTTCACCATGAGCAAACTAAGCGCAAGCGCCGATCCAATATCGGTTTAGGTATGCTGTTGTTCTATCTAGGATTGCCTTTCTTGTTGCTGCTTGTTTTGTTCTGGAAGTCCCATCAAATCGCAGCTTGGATAGCTGATTATGTATCGATTGAACAGGAACAGGCACTGGGTGAACTGGTGTTTGCAAGTGCTACCGATGGCATGAAGCTACGGCAAACCGGTTATGACTATGAAGTGCTCAAACGTATTGGTGAGCGTTTAACCCAAGGTTCGGCGTATCAATATCATTGGTATATTGCAGATACTGCTGAAGTGAATGCTTTTGCTGTGCCGGGTGGGTATGTGGTAGCCAATACAGGTTTGCTCAAAGCAGCTGATTCGGCTGAGGAGGTAGCAGGTGTACTGGCACATGAGGTGCAACATGTTGAGCAACGCCATACACTAGAGGACATTATTTACCGCTTAGGTTGGCAGACCTCGATTGCTTTGATAGTAGGTGATGTGTCTTCGCTATGGGTTACTCAAGCGGCGACCCAATTGAATAGTTTAAAGTTTAGCCGTGAGTTAGAGGCTGAAGCGGATTTGAAAGGTTTGGAGGCTCTACATAAAGCAGGCATTGCCCCACAAGGTTTAGTGAGTTTCTTTGAGAAATTAGCTAAGGACGAAGCAAACTTAGGCATTCCTGCTTTTTTATCTACACATCCAGCTTCCGATCAACGCAGCACTAATTTAAAGAATGCCATCAAACAGCAAGAGGGTTGGTCAACGATACCTTTACCATATGATTGGGAACAAGTTAAAGCTGCGCTTCCGGCTAAATAACTAACGCCTATTCAACAAATTGTTATAAAACCAGATAAGATCGAACTTCTTAGCTAAGCTAGTGAGAAAGTCTTTCTATCAACATGTCTAGGTATAAACCCATGCAGTTAGCCAAGCCGCCTAGAGTATTAGAGCTGTTGCAGTGGCAGTCTGAGCTGCAAGCGGTATGTGGTCATTTTCGCACCGTTACCGCAGCGCCCAGTATTCTTGGGCACGTAGAGGTAGTGCAAAAAGGACACGCTGATTTTGCGTTAGTGCAGCATAATGCCCAGCAAATCGTGCGCAATTATCGCGATATTGCTCAAGATGGACATGCCTATTATTTCCTGATTATCCACCTTACCGGACACGCAGAATTGCAGCAGGGTAAAGCGCGTGCGGTGCTGCGTGAACAGGGTGATATGACCCTGATCGACTCCTTGCAACCTAGTATTTTCAGTTATGACCCGCGTCTCAATACCAGTCAACTCTCTTTGCATTTGCCGCGTGAGCTATTACATCAACACAATCCGAAAGTGAGTTTTGATCCCGCGACTTTAATCAGTGCGAGTAGTGATTACGGGCAGTTGATTAATGCGCAGGTAAAAATGCTACTCAACACGCCTGAGCATAGCCCTGCCCAAGTACATTTATCCAACAGCTTATTGGAGTTACTCTGTGCTCAATTTGCTCGTGCCTCGCATGCTGATGAACTAGCTGCGAATCAAAAAGCTTTGCAGCAGTTGATGGCCTTGCTGCATGAACACGCTTTGGAGGATGGCTTTAATGTGGTGCGCTTGGCGGACTTATCTGGTTTATCCACTCGTACTATTCAACGTTTATTTGCTGAGGCCGGTTTGCAATGTGCGGAAATGATTCAACAAATTCGTCTGCAACGTTTTGCTAAACGCCTCGAAACGACTCAGCGTCAAGGTGGTAAGTTGCAAATTGCTGCATTGGCTTATGAGCATGGCTTTGGTGATGTATCAACACTCAATCGCTTGTTTAAAAAGCAATATGGTGTCTCGCCTAAACAATATACTAGCGCAGCAAATCCCTAAACTTTGGCGCTAACTGCATAGACTCTGGCGCAGCCTGCCAAGATTTTTCGCCTATGCTATGAAATGCTAGGCATGAATCATAATCAGGAGGAGTTTATGAGCGCGAGTTACACCAATACTTGTAATGGGCAAGCCGTTACATCTGCATCAACCTTTGAATCTTATAATCCTGCTACTGGCGAAGTTTTAGGTTTAGTTCCAAGTTCTACTCAAGAACAAGTTCAAGCAGCCGTCGCGGCCGCTAAAACAGCACAACCAGCCTGGGCTGCTTTAAGTGATGAAGCACGTAAAGGCTATTTAATGCAAATGGCGAAAGTGCTAGAAGACCATATTGATTATCTCTCTAGGCTGGTTACCCAAGAGCAGGGTAAACCTCTGGCAGGTCCTGGCTCAGTGTTTGAAATTCAAGGCTGTATTGGCTGGACGCAAGTACCTGCAAGTCTTGAATTGCCTGTTGAAATTGCCTTTGAGGATGATACCCGCCGCGATGAAATTCATCGCACCCCCATTGGGGTGGTAGCAGCGATTGCACCGTGGAATTGGCCGCTGCTAATTGCCACATGGCAAATTATGCCGTCCTTACGCACAGGTAATACGGTGGTGATTAAGCCTTCTGAATATACCTCAATCTGTACGTTGGAGATGGTGCGTTTACTGAATACTGTTTTACCAGCAGGTGTTCTCAATTCAGTATCGGGTGGGGGTGAAGTAGGGGGGTGGCTTACTGCTGCTCAAGGTGTGGACAAAATCATGTTTACAGGCTCGTCGTCCACTGGCTCGAAAATCATTCAAGCCTCCGCGAAAAACTATGCGCGCGTCACTTTAGAGTTAGGAGGTAATGATGCAGCGATTGTCTTGCCGGATGTTGATCCTGCCAAAATTGCGCAAGGTTTATTCTGGGGTTCATTCATTAATATGGGGCAAACCTGCGCCTGTATTAAGCGCCTCTATGTGCATGAAGCGGTACACGATGCGGTGGTGGATGAGTTGAATAAACTGGCCGCAGTTATGCCGATGGGTAATGGCTTGGAAGAGGGCATTGTCCTCGGGCCAGTGCAAAATCGAATGCAGTTTAGCAAGGTTGTAGATTTAGTGGAGGACGCTAAACAGCAAGGAGCGACTTTTGTACGTGGTGGCAATGCACTGCCAGGTGCAGGCAATTTCTTCCCGATTACTTTGGTCACTCATATTGATAATGCTGCACGTCTGGTACAAGAGGAGCAATTTGGCCCGGTATTGCCGATTGTGAAATACAACAATCTCGATGAAGCGATTCAAATGGCCAATGCAGTGGATGTCGGTTTAGGTGCGTCGGTGTGGTCAAGCAATCCTGATCAAGCCCGTGAAGTTGCCAATCGTATGCAAGCAGGCACAGTGTGGATTAATCAGCATGGCACTATTCATCCAATGGTTCCGTTTGGGGGAATTAAGCAGTCTGGTTTTGGGGTTGAGTTTGGCGTCGATGGCTTAAAAGCGGTTACGCAGCCGAAGATTATTAGTATTAATAAGGCTTTAGCTTAAACTAGAGTCACACACGAGGAGGAGAGACTATGAAAGCATTCAATGCTTTATCCTTGAGCATTGCCTTGGCGTTGGGCAGTGGCAATATTTGGGCGGAGTCAGCTAGTACGGAAACTAAAAAGGCTGAGCCTGCTATCGAGGCGGCTAAAACAGAGGCTGCTAAACCTGCTGAGACTACGGCGGTGCTTAGCCCGCAAGATGGGCTAACTGCAGATGAGTATAAGCAAATTACTACCCTGTTAAAGGCAAATGGTGGCGCAACCGATAAAAGCCTCTACCCCTTAATTGAATTGGTGGAACCAGCTAAAGCCGAAGTTTTAAAGTGGAAAGCAGACAAAACCCCAGTCACGCGCCGCGCTATGGCACAATTCACCACTGATAAAGGAATGCAAGAGGCCATTGTTGACCTAACGAATAAAAAGGTCGAAAGCACTAAACCCCTTGATAAAGAAACAATGGTGACCTTTACTGAGTTTATCTCGGCGATGGATGTCGTGCTGAAAAATGAGGACTTTACCAAAGCCCTCGCCAAGCGCAATGTGAAACCTGATGAGGCGTTTTGCTTACCGCTGACTGCCGGGAACTTTATGATCGAAGAGGACAAAGGCAAACGCTTAATGAAAGTGCCGTGCTATGTCAAACCGACTACTAGCTCTAACTTTTACGCTAAACCTATTGAAGGTTTATATGCCGTAGTCGATCTACGCGAAAGCAAAGTGATTCGGATTGAAGATGAGGCGGTGATACCAACACCTAAGGATGATTGGGGTTACACAGAAGATGAAATCGCCAAGCGTGCGCCTTTACGTCCTGAAACCAATCCGGCCGTATTGACGCAAACAGGTAAACCCAATTACAGCATTAATGGCAGCGAGATCAGTTGGGATATTTGGAAATTCCGTTATCGGATTGATAAACGGCCGGGCATGGTGGTGTCAGATATTAATGTGAATGATGATGGCAATTGGCGCTCCGTGTTGTATCAGGCACATCTATCTGAAGTCTTCGTACCGTACATGGATCCAAGTAAAGGCTGGTATTGGCGAACCTATATGGACAGCGGCGAATATGGCTTTGGGCTATTTTTGAGTCCACTCACGGCTGGAATTGATTGCCCGAAATATGCCACCTTTTTGCCGGCTTTAATTCATGATGATAATGGTAATCCACTTGAAATCCCGAATGCCGTTTGTGTATTCGAGCGTAATATTGGTGATCCTGCGTGGCGGCATTTTGAAGTGTTTGCCCAAAGCCCTGATAAGCCCGTGCCCGCCGAAGGCCGCCCAGATACGGAGTTAGTGGTGCGTACTGCTTCCGAGGTGGGTAACTATGACTATCTGATTGATTATCGCTTTAGGCAAAATGGTGATATTTATATTATGGTCGGAGCCTCCGGTTTAGATGCAGTGAAAGGGGTAGCATCCACTAATATGAATGATCCGACGGCTAAAGCGGATACGGCACACGGTATGTTGATTGCCCCGAATTTAGTGGCGGCGAATCATGACCACTTCTTCAATTTCCGCATGGATTTTGATATTGATGGGCAAGATAACACCTTCATGGTCATGGATTTAGTCAAAGAAGAGCCACCTGCCGATATTCCCCGCCGCTCTTTGTGGAATTTGACCCATAAAGCAGTCACTAATGAAATGGATGGGCGTTTTAAAATCAGTGCGCTCAAGCCACAAATGTTTCATGTGATGAATATGAATAAGCAAGGGCCACTGGGGCATAATCCGAGCTATATGATTCATCACGGCAATGTGGCTTATAGCCCCTTCGATTTTGAAAATGACCCACCTATGAAACGCAATGCTTATGTCGAATACAGCATTTGGAATACGTTGTATGACCCGACTCAGCGTTATGCGGGTGGGAAATATGCGTTTGCTAGTGACGGTTCGGATACTTTAGCCGAATGGGTGAAAGCGAATCGGAATATTGCGAATAAAGATGTGGTGACTTGGTTTACTGCAGGCTTTCATCACACCCCACGCATGGAAGATTGGCCAGTGATGACCACAGAATGGAAAACGGTGCATCTGATGCCCTATAACTTCTTTACTCATAATCCGGCGATGACTTTGCGAAAGCCGAAAGAGTAAATACGTATTTGGGCTAAGCCTTAAGCTAGTGCTTAGCCCTTCCTGTTGGTTTACTGACTAATCAGCGCTTTCGCCGCCGCAATCTGCAATTTAACCTGATTCGGTGCAGTCCCACCCAAATGATCCCGCGCTGCGACCGATCCTTCCAAGCTCAATACCTTAAATACATCCTCTTCAATCTGTGCAGAGAAACTTTGTAGTTCGGCTAAGGTCATTTCACTTAAATCCCGACCTGTTTGTACCCCTAAAGCAACCGCACTACCCACTACTTCATGTGCATCACGGAAAGGTAAGCCTTTACGCACCAAATAGTCGGCTAAATCGGTCGCAGTGGAGAATCCTTGCATCGCAGCACGACGCATTTTTTCAGGCTTGGTTTGTACATGCGGCATCATGTCACCGAAAGCGCGTAAGCAGCCGAGTACGGTATCAACTGTATCAAACAGTGGCTCTTTATCTTCTTGATTATCTTTATTGTAAGCGAGCGGTTGGCTCTTCATTAAAGTGAGTAAGCCCATTAAATGCCCAAACACCCGTCCACTTTTACCACGTACTAATTCGGGTACGTCTGGATTTTTCTTCTGCGGCATAATCGAAGAGCCAGTACAGAACCGGTCTGGCAAACGGATAAAATCAAATTGCGCGGAAGTCCATAAAATCAGCTCTTCTGAGAAGCGGGATAAGTGCATCAGGAGGAGGGCAGCCACTGAAGTAAATTCAATCGCAAAATCACGATCACTGACTGCATCTAACGAGTTACGGGCAGGGCGTTCAAAGCCTAATAGCTCAGCACTATAATTGCGATCAATCGGATAAGTCGTCCCCGCTAGCGCAGCAGCACCCAAGGGCATAATATTCACGCGCTTACGGCAATCGAGCAGGCGGGCATAGTCACGCTCGAGCATTTCAAACCATGCCAGCATGTGATGCCCGAAAGTAATCGGTTGGGCGACTTGTAGATGCGTAAAGCCGGGGAGGATGGTATCAGCTTCACGCTCAGCGACTGCAACTAGCCCCGTCTGTAAGCGGCGAATCTCATGGGCAATATGATCAATTTGATCACGTAGCCATAAACGAATGTCAGTAGCGACTTGATCATTACGTGAGCGTCCAGTGTGTAGACGTTTACCCGCAATGCCAATCCGATCAGTGAGGCGCGCTTCGATATTCATATGAATATCTTCAAGCGCGATTTGCCAGTCAAATTGACCTGCTTCAATTTCAGCTTCGATTTGGTCTAGACCCGTTAAGATGGCTTCTAAGTCAGTGCGAGACAAAATGCCGACTTTATTCAACATGCGTGCATGGGCACGTGAGCCAGCCAGATCGTGTTTGTATAAACGCTGATCAAATTGAATGGAAGCTGTGAATTCAGCGACGAAAGCATCAGTAGATTCAGTAAAGCGTCCGCCCCAAGCTTGGTTTTTGGTGGCTGGTAAATGAGTGGGTTTGCTGTGATTTTGAGCTGTCATGAGCGCGGTTTCGTTAAGTTTTAGTCAGTTAAGCGGAAAAACTTGAAGTTTATTCTTTCCTTATGGAAGAATCGAGAAAAGCCTTCAGCAATCAGCAAGCCGCTGAACTATAGTATGATGTGAAAGCTCGATCGTAAGCTGCGATCTGGGAAATTATAAAAATAACAATTAACTAAATCCTGTCGGATTTTCAGGCAAACCCACCCTTGGCGAGTTTGAAAAAAGACAAGAGCTAGAAGAAAAGAATGTCTTTATCAATGAGCAAAACGCTTGGTTATTTACCCAATATTTGTGGTCCTCAACCTCTACTAAGAATCGTAGCGGCGGCTCTATTTTTGGCAACTATTTTAGCTTTAGCGGCTGCAGACGATGTGAATGAGTTTTTGGTGAAATTGGGCTTGAATGCCTTATTCATCCTTTGGGTTGCTTTGGCCTCAGTCTTGGTTTTATGCCTGATTAATCGCTTTTACACACCCGCATCGAACAAGATGGCCACTGCTATTATTACGGGTGTGGTCTTGGTTTTTACTTTGTTTGCGTCAGTCATCGGCTTATTTCTGATTAAAAATAATAGCTTAGATGAATTAGGCGGCGGGGTGGCGCTGTATTTCTTAAAAAATATTGTGATTAGCGTTGTACTAAGTTTGGTGGTTCTGCGTTATCTGTATGTACAAGGCCAGTGGGAAGCTTCGGTAGAAGCCGATTCGCATGCGAAATATGAGGCTCTGCAATCCCGAATGCGTCCTCATTTCTTATTTAATAGTTTAAATACGGTAGCGCATTTAGTGCATAAAGACCCACAGCAAGCAGAGGATGCGATTCTAGATTTGGCCGACATCATGCGCACCACTTTGGATCGGCGTAATCGTATTAGTTTGCAAGAAGAGTTGGATGTGACGATGCGTTATCTGCGTATGGAAGGTTTGCGCCTAGGTAAACGTCGCTTGACGGTGGTCTGGGACATGGATCGCAATACTCTACCGTTTGACATGCAAATTCTGCCTTTAATCTTGCAACCCTTGGTCGAAAACGCCATTTATCATGGGATACAACCACGTAAAGAGGGCGGAACACTAGGAATTAGTTTATATGATGCGGGTAGTCACTTAGCAGTATCCGTGACCAACCCACTCTCGCCCAGTGGCGCAAGCTCGCATCAAAAGGGTAACCACATAGCCCAAGAAAATATGAAAAACCGACTTCATCTCGCGTATGGAGATCGCGCTAATCTGCAAATACAAAAAACACCCCAGCAGTACCGCGTCTCCTTTTCCATCCCCAAGGAGTAATAATAATGTCGATTAAGATTTTGGTTGTAGATGACGAAGAATATGCCCGCGAGAGAATCAAAGGCTTGATTGATCGTTACGCGGATTATGATGTTTGTGCTGAAGCCGAAAACGGGGCTGAGGCTGTTGTAATGGTGGAGCGTTTCCAACCGGATATTGTGCTAATGGATATCACCATGCCTGGCATGGATGGACTAGAGGCCGCAAGACATATTTCAGGAATGGACATGCCCCCCGCCGTCATATTTACCACAGCGTATGGTGAATATGCTTTAGAAGCCTTTTCAACAAAAGCAACAGGGTATCTTATGAAACCAATAAGACAAGAACAATTATTACAAAGTCTGGAACAAGCCCGCTCGCTTAACCGTGCTCAACGCTTAGAGATGTTGGAGCAACGCACCGGTGGTCAACGTTCATCCCGTAAGCATATCTGTGCACGTATGCGTGGCAATTTGGAGTTAATTCCAATTGAAGATGTTGTTTATTTCCAAGCGGATCAAAAATACGTCACTGTACGCCATAATGGTGGGGAAGTGATTATTGAAGAATCGCTTAAATCCTTAGAGACCGATCTAGCTGATCGTTTCATCCGTATTCATCGCAATGCTTTAGTTGCGAAAAGTCGTATCACTGGTTTAACCAAGTCTGATGTGGGTCGTACACAAATAACTCTAGATAAAGTACGTGACCAATTAGAAGTTAGCCGTCGTCATTTAGCTGAAGTTCGCCGCTTCGTTCGCGGTCGCTAAGCTCACTCTTTGGCAGTGCTGTTTGTACAGCACTGTCAGTTTGCCATCAGCTCGTTGCTTTTCAGCTATTCAGTTTAAAAATTCCAAATCTTAGCTACTAAATTCTTAGTCTTAACTGTTTTCATAGAAAAACTAGTTATTTTCAAGAGACTTAGCAACTTTTCTAGGAAGCAGCTTTAAGCATTGATTTTCTTAATTGTCGACAGTTGAACAATTGAAGGGCAGACAGTGCTCTAGAAGAAGCTTATAAAGAGTGCAAGTGAAAATACGGTGTAAGTCTAAATATTAGGGCAACTTCGCTGTTTCTTCAGAAAGAATATCGTCAATTTAACGCTAACTGCGCGAATTTCTTAGAAAAATCTAGTTAAAGTCACACTTCAGATTTTGTTCAGATAATTTAGTTTTAAGTTGCTGATAACCATTGCAGCTTTTGTAAATTAGTGGATAATGTCGACATAATTTTTGTAGGCAGCTTCGGTAAGCTACACCCATGGAGTGGTGGGCGTGTCACGGGTTTTGCGACCTAGAGTTGACCGTATATTAGTATGTATTTATACTCCCGCCGGGATTTGGAAATCAAGGGGATAGATTCCCCCCTCCAGAGATGCAGATGCGCAACATACTGACCATACAATTCGTCCTGATAGTAGTGTGTGCTGCTATTGCTTTCTACCTACAGGGCGAACGTGCTGTACTGCCTGCACTATATGGCGGCGCAATTGCTCTTGCTAATACATTTTTATTGTCTCGGCGCATGGGTAAAGTAGGAGGAGACGCCAACTTTGACCCAAAACGTAGCATGATGTTGCTATACCTAAGTGCGGTCGGACGCTTCGTTTTCGTTCTAGTTGCTTTAGTAATCGGCTTAGGTCTCTTAAAATTGACCCCGATTCCACTAATAGGTTCCTTTATTGTGACGCAACTAGGCTATGCCTTTGCACTGGGTCCTAACCGTAAGGCGGAGCAGTCATGAGGTTGGAAAAAAGTTTATTAACTTTGGTCGTGGGGTAAAAGTGTGAGCGAAAGTGCGCAAGCAGCCGATCCCGTCGCGTATATTCAGCACCATTTGACAAACTGGAGTACTAGCCAGCCAAAGTCTATTGCAGACTTTAATGTGCTACATCTAGATGTCATTATCTTCAGTGTGCTGCTCGGCGGGTTATTGATCTATATCGCTAAAAAAATTGGCGAAAATCTGAGTTTGGAAAATCCAGGTAAACTCCAAAGTGTTGCTGAAATGACAGTGGAGTTTGTGAACGACCAAATTAAAAACGTTTTCCCACACCCGGATAAATTGATTGGGCCTTTGGCTTTAACAGTATTCACGTGGGTCTTAGCGATGAATGCGATGGACTTGCTACCCGTTGATCTTTTACCTTCTTTATGGACAGGTATTTTAGGTATCTTTGGGGCTGATCCTCATCATGTCTATTTGAAAGTAGTACCGACCACGAATCTGGATACGACGTTAGGTTTAGCGTTATGTGTATTCGTCTTGATCCTTGCCTATAACTTCAAAAGCAAAGGGCCAATTGGCTACTTAAAATTATTCTTATTCCACCCATTTGGAAAATACTTTATCCCGGTCAATATCGTAATGACCACTATTGAAGAGCTAGCTAAGCCCTTAAGCCTTGGTCTACGGTTATTCGGTAACTTATTCGCGGGTGAGTTGGTATTCCTGTTAATCGCATTATTAACCTTAGGCGCAGGTTTCAGTTTTGGCTTGTTCATTTGGTTCCCAATGCAAGTTCTGTTGGATTTAGCTTGGTTGTTATTCCACTTATTAGTAATTACGTTGCAAGCATTCATTTTTATGGTGCTGACCATCGTTTACTTAGGGATGGCGGATGCTACAGCGGATGATCATTGATCGTCCTGCTTTTGGTGGTTTGTAGGTTTTTCGATTTTTAATTTAACTTTTGGTAATTTTTAGGAGACTGGAAAATGAATGCTGAACTGATTGCAATGATCTATGCATACACCGCAGTAGGTGTTGGCGTGATCCTCGCTGCGGCAGGTTTAGGCTCTGCGATTGGTTGGGGTTTGATTTGCGCGAAAACATTGGAAGGTATCGCACGTCAACCTGAACTACGCCCACAATTAATGACTAATATGTTCATTTTCGCTGGTCTGATGGAATCATTCCCGTTCATTATCTTAGCGTTCGCTATGTGGTTCTTGTTCGCAAACCCATTCGTTGGTGCTGCTGCTTCTGCTATCGGTGCTGCGTAAGCAAGTGATAGTGTGTTGAAACCTCGTGAAAGCGATGGTTTTTAATTTAAAAGCAGGAGATAGGTAACGTGAACATTACTCTAACATTGATTGCTCAGGTCTTGGCGTTCTCGATCATGATCTGGTTAGTCAATAAGTATATGTGGGGGCCTCTAAATGATGTCCTAGATAAGCGTCGCCAGAAAGTTGCTGAAGGTCTTGCCGCTGCTGAGAAAGGTCAGCAAGAGCAAGAAGCTGCTCGTCAGAAAATTGATGATGAGCTTAAGCAAGCGAAGGTGGAGGCTGCCGAAATTATTTCCCAAGCGCAAAAGCGTGCTGGCGAAATCGTTGATGAGTCTAAAAATGCCGCTGTTGAAGAAGCAAATCGTGTAAAAGCAGCTGCTCAAGCTGAAATCGAGCAAGAAGTATCTCGTGCTCGTGAAGGCTTACGTCAACAGGTTTCGTCACTGGCAGTTGCTGGTGCTGAGAAAATTCTAGGTAAAGAAATCAATGCTAAAGCCCATGCTAAAGCATTGGATGAGCTGACCGCGCAAATTTAAGGTGGTGAACCATGTCTGAATTGACAACCGCTGCCCGTCCTTATGCCAAAGCGGTATTTGAGATGGCGCAGGAAGCTGGTGCGTTGCCGCAGTGGTCGGCACAACTAGCCGCCATGTCTGCGGTAGTCGCGGCAGAAGGTTCAGCTTCCTTGCTGAGTCATCCTCGTATGACCAAAGAGCAAAAGGCTCAGGCCTTTGCAGATGTCGCAGGTTCTGCGATTGATGCTCAAGGCCAGAATTTGCTCAAGGTATTAGCAGATAACGATCGTTTCGTTCTGTTGCCTGAAATTGCTACTCTCTTTGAACAATTCAAAGCAGAAGCAGAAGGTGCAGTCGATGCGGAAATTATTTCTGCAATGGAAATGACTGATGACCAGCAGCAAGCTATTGCTGCGGCGCTCCAGAAACGCTTAGGACGTGAAGTTAAGTTGACGACCAAAATTGACCCATCTTTAATGGGCGGTGCGATTATTCGTGCTGGTGATTTGGTCATTGACGGCTCTATCCAAAGCAGGCTGAAAGATATGAAGGCGGCTTTGGCGCGCTAAGCCAAGCCGATAACTGAGGAATAGCACATGCAACTTAACCCAACTGAAATCAGTGAGCTGATTAAGAAGCGTATCAGCAGCTTCGAAGCGAGCGCTGAAGCACGTACTGAGGGTACTGTTGTCTCTGTAACAGACGGTATTGTGCGCCTGCATGGTTTAGGCGACGTAATGTCTGGTGAGATGATCGAGTTCTCTAATGGCTCCTTTGGTCTTGCGCTGAACTTAGAGCGTGATTCTGTCGGTGCGGTCGTCTTAGGTGACTATAAAGGCATCACCGAGGGCGATACTGTAAAATGTACTGGTCGTATTTTGGAAGTTCCAGTCGGACGTGGCCTATTAGGTCGTGTTGTTGACTCTCTGGGTAATCCAATTGACGGTAAAGGTCCTGTTGAACATGATGGTTTCTCACCTGTTGAGCAAATTGCTCCTGGTGTTATCGACCGTAAATCAGTTGACCAACCACTCCAAACAGGTATCAAAGCCTTAGACGCGATGGTTCCAGTTGGCCGTGGTCAGCGCGAATTGATCATCGGTGACCGTCAAACCGGTAAAACAGCAGTGGCGGTTGATACCATCATCAACCAAAAAGGCAAAGACGTAAAATGTATCTATGTCGCGATTGGCCAAAAGGCTTCTACTATCGCTAACGTAGTTCGTAAGTTAGAAGAGCACGGTGCGATGGAATATACCACCGTCGTAGCGGCGGCTGCATCTGACCCTGCGTCTATGCAATACCTTGCTCCTTACTCTGGTTGCTCAATGGGCGAATACTTCCGTGATCGTGGTGAAGATGCACTGATCGTATACGATGACTTAACCAAGCAAGCTTGGGCTTATCGTCAAGTATCACTGTTACTGCGTCGTCCACCAGGCCGTGAAGCTTATCCTGGTGACGTGTTCTATCTGCACTCACGCTTATTGGAACGTGCCTCTCGCGTTAACGCTGCTTACGTTGAAGAGTACACCAAAGGTGCGGTGGTTGGTAAAACAGGTTCTTTGACTGCATTACCAATCATCGAGACTCAAGCAGGTGACGTTTCTGCGTTTGTTCCGACTAACGTAATTTCGATCACTGACGGTCAAATCTTCTTAGAAACCGACCTTTTCAACTCTGGTATCCGCCCTGCGATTAATGCGGGTCTGTCGGTATCACGGGTGGGTGGTTCGGCACAAACTAAGATCATCAAAAAGCTCGGTGGTGGGGTGCGTCTTGACCTCGCTCAATATCGTGAATTGGCTGCGTTCTCGCAGTTCGCTTCTGATCTTGATGAAGGTACACGTAAGCAATTAGCACGTGGTCAACGTGTTACTGAACTGATGAAACAACCTCAGTTTGCTCCCTTGTCAGTAGCTGAAATGGCGTTTTCATTATTCGCAGCCAATGAAGGCTTCTTGGATGATGTTGATGCAAAGAAAGTTGTTGATTTTGAAGCAGCACTGTTGAGTTACCTGCGTTCTTCCCAGAAAGAGCTTCTGGACAAGATCAATGAAAAAGGTGACTACAACGATGAAATCGCGGGTGCGATGCGTAAGGCTCTTGAAACATTCAAGTCTACTAACACTTGGTAATGGGAGGTAAGTCCCATGGCAGGTGCTAAAGAGATACGCACACAGATCAAGAGTATTCAAAATACTCGGAAGATCACCAAAGCGATGGAAATGGTTGCTGCATCCAAAATGCGTCGTGCACAAGACCGCATGAATGCTAGCCGTCCGTATGCTCAAAAGATGCGTGCTGTAGTTGGGCACGTCGCGAATGGGCATTTGGAGTATAAGCATCCGTATACAATTGAACGTACAACAGTGAAACGAGTTGGCTATATCATCATCTCTACAGACCGTGGTTTGTGTGGTGGTTTAAATGTCAACCTGTTCAAGACTGCTCTGCAAGATATTGCCAAGTGGAAAGCACAAGGGGTCGAGGTTGAGATCGCTGTGTTTGGTAATAAAGCAGCGAATACGTTCCGTCGTTATGGTATTGCTGCCCAGAAAACTCATATGGGTGATGCTCCGAAAATCGCGGATATGGTAGGTACGATTAAGGTTATGCTCGATGCTTATGCCGACGGCAAGATTGATCGTCTGTTTATGGTGGAAAATGAATTCGTCAATAGTATGACGCAGCGACCACAGGTGACTCAGCTCATCCCAATCGCTCCGATTAAAGACGAAGGCTTAAACCACTATTGGGACTATATCTATGAGCCTGAGTCAAAAGGAGTCATTGACGCCTTGATGCAACGCTATATTGAATCCTTGGTTTATCAAGCTGTAGTTGAAAATGTGGGCTGTGAAATGGCCGCACGGATGGTGGCGATGAAGAGCGCCTCTGACAACGCAGGTAAGATGATCAATGATTTGAAATTGGTGTACAACAAAGCACGTCAAGCTGCGATTACGCAGGAGATTTCTGAGATTGTCGGTGGTGCAGCGGCTGTCTAATGCTGTTTACAGAATTATCATTTTTTAAGAGGTACTATCAATGAGTACTGGAAGTATCGTTGAAGTTATCGGCGCGGTCGTCGACGTGGAGTTTCCACGTAACGCTGTGCCAGCTGTTTACGATGCGTTGACAGTTGCCGATCAGGGCTTGACTCTGGAAGTCCAACAACAGTTGGGTGATGGCATTGTGCGCACGATCGCGATGGGTGCTTCTGATGGCATCAAGCGTGGTATGAAAGTTGAAAATACAGGTGCTCCTATCTCTGTACCAGTGGGTCACGGTACTTTAGGTCGCGTGATGGATGTTTTAGGTCGCCCGATTGATAAAATGGGTGATGTAACGCACGATCAAAAATGGCCAATCCACCGTGCGCCTCCAGCGTATGCAGATCAAGCAGGTGGTATTGATATCCTTGAAACCGGTATCAAAGTTATCGACTTGATCATGCCAATCGCGAAAGGTGGTAAAATCGGTCTGTTCGGTGGTGCGGGTGTTGGTAAAACCGTTACTCTGATGGAACTGATCAACAACATCGCTAAGCAACACTCTGGTTTGTCAGTATTCGCAGGGGTCGGTGAGCGTACTCGTGAAGGGAACGACTTCTACCACGAAATGACTGAAGGCGGCGTTATCGATAAAGTAGCGTTGGTCTATGGTCAGATGAATGAACCACCAGGCAACCGTCTACGTGTAGCCTTAACCGGTTTGACCATGGCGGAGTATTTCCGTGACGAAGGCCGTGACGTTCTGATGTTCGTTGATAACATCTATCGTTACACCTTAGCAGGTACTGAAGTATCAGCGCTGTTAGGTCGTATGCCTTCTGCGGTAGGTTATCAGCCAACACTGGCGGAAGAAATGGGCGTTCTGCAAGAACGTATTACTTCTACTAAGAATGGTTCGATCACTTCCTTCCAAGCGGTTTATGTGCCTGCGGACGACTTAACTGACCCGTCTCCAGCTACTACATTCGCTCACTTGGATGCGACACTCGTATTGTCTCGTAACATCGCTGAATTGGGTATTTATCCAGCGGTAGATCCTTTGGACTCTACTTCACGGATGTTAGACCCCTTAGTCGTTGGTAAAGAGCACTATGATACTGCGCGTGGTGTTCAAGGTATCCTGCAACGTTATAAAGAACTGAAAGACATCATCGCCATTCTGGGTATGGATGAATTGTCTGAAGATGATAAGAAAGTGGTTGGCCGCGCGCGTCGTATTCAACGTTTCTTGTCACAACCGTTCTTCGTGGCTGAAGTGTTTACAGGTTCTCCAGGTAAATACGTTACTCTGAAAGAAACCTTAGCAAGCTTCAAAGGTATCCTGAACGGTGAGTATGATCACTTACCAGAAAATGCCTTCTACATGGTTGGTGCGATTGAAGAAGCGGTCGAGAAGGCCAAAAAGCTCTAATAGGAGGGCGTGATGGCATCGACAATTCAATTAGAAGTGGTAACTGCTGAGCAAAAGCTTTTCTCTGGTTTAGTGGAGAAAGTAGTTGCTCCGGGTGCGATGGGTGACTTAGGGATTTATCCTAAGCACACTCAATTGATTTCGCGCCTACGTGCAGGGGAACTGAAGTACACAACTGCTGAAGGTACGACATCTTTGTTCGTTTCAGGTGGTGTATTAGAAGTTCAACCAACTTTAGTGACTGTACTGGCTGACACAGGTATGCGCGCGGAAGATTTGGATGAGAAAGCAGCGCAGGATGCTATGAAAGTGGCACATGATGCCCTTCAGGGCAAAGATCCTGCTGACCTTGATTACGAAGCGATTCAAGCTGAGTTAGAGGCTGCTAAAGCACAGATCGAAATGCTGCATCGGATTGGTAAAGCACGCGGTCATTAAGTGTCGGTTTAACCCGTTACAAGCAAAAGGCTCCCATGTGGAGCCTTTTACTTGATTTGTTAGCTAACTAGCTCAATACCTTTTCATAAACTGCCTTCACTCCTAACTCACAACCAATGGCTTCTAGTTGCAGAGTTTGCTCCAACTCGGTCGCTTCGGATAACAGCCATTGGCCTTGTGCATTGCGGGTATAACGTTCGATGCTGACACGATCTTGTGCCACAAGAATATATTCGCGCAAGGATTCCAAACGACGGTAATGCGCAAATTTCGCTCCTCTGTCATAACCTTCGGTAGTGGGTGACAAAACTTCAATAATCAAGATAGGATTGGTGAGCGTGTCGCTAGTCTCATCTTCAAACTGCATTGCACCACACACCACACTCAGGTCTGGATAGAAGTAAGCTTCATTGATACGAGTACGCACGCGCATATCCGCCACAAATGCTGAACAGGGTCGCTGGCGTAATTGAGCATGTAATAGACCGGCTAAATTGAATACCAATTGATTGTGTTCACGACTTGCCCCCGCCATTGAATAGATTTGTCCTTGAATATACTCATGGCGCTCAGAGCTGTGCCGTTCTTGCTGAAGGTATTCGCTGGGTGTAAATGAAGCGCGTTGTGCTAATGCCATGATGGAATCGTTGCGAAGTTGCGATAGTTTGCAGTATAGCACGAAAGCAGATGGGGTTTAGTTTAGCCACTTCTCGCATCACGATTCCCTCTTCAGTCACTGTCATTGCAAAGGTTCAAAGTGCAAAGGTAAAAGACTAATAAGTCCCGGAAATCCGAAAACCAATATCGTTGTCACGACCAGCCGGTAAGTTCCTGAAACGGATAGCCGAACGCGCGAACTGAGGATCGTTGAACCACGAGCCGCCACGCATCACACGTTTTTCACAATTGTTTTCTTGCCAAGCGCTAGCATCTTTAGGTGCTTTATCATAGCTAGCATGATAACAGTCCTGAGTCCATTCCCAGACATTCCCGTGCATATCTTTTAAACCATACCCATTTGAATCAAATTGACCTGTGGGTGCGGTATAAACATAACCATCATCACAATTTGCTAATGTCCACAACCAATTAGGATAATGTTTTTTCAAGACCTGATCTGCCAAGTTTGCTCTTTGGCAGGCTAATTGACCACTACCATCTTGCCCCCACGGATAAGCATTTTTTTGATTACCTCCGCGTGCGGCATATTCCCATTCGGCTTCACTCGGTAGCTGATAGTTTTTTCCCGTATCCACTTGATTCAACCACTGCACATAAGCTTGCGCATCCTCCCAACTCACGCAGACCACGGGATGATCGTCGGTTTGCTCAAAACCCACCTTTTGCCAATGATTACCCTTCACATAGTCCCAGTCACCTTTGCCCGTCTTATCTCCCCAACACGAACCTTGTTCTTCTGCCGTAGTTTTATAGCCAGTTGCATCCAAAAAAGCACGAAACTGCCCACGGGTGATTTCAGTACGACTCAAGGCAAAGTCACTCACTGTTACTGAATGCGGTGGCTTTTCATCATCCTGACAACCTCCTTCCACATCATCACGCCCATCTTTGCAACCCATAGTAAATGTGCCACCCTTGATCGGGAGCATTTCGGGCAAGGGAATAGTGGGTTTTGCAGGTTCACCGCTGGGTACTGTTGAGTCTGGCAGGGTAGGTACGACCACCTCGGGTTTTTTCCCTTGCATCACCCAAACCAACACCAAAGCACTTACTCCCACTCCACCCAAGAGCCATTTAGCCTTGCTCCCAGAACCACCATTATTTTTATTAAGTTCACGCGCTTCCCGCACCAATCGCTCTGTTTCAGCTTTAGCAGCAGCGGCTTGTTCACGTTTAAGCTGCTCCGCTTGTGCACGTTCAGCGGCTTCGGCTTGTTGACGGGCAAGGCGTTCGCGTTCGGCTTGTGCTTCGCGCTGGCGTTGTAGTTCAGCTTGACGTGCCTGTTCAGCGGCTGCGCGCCCAGCTTGTTGCTGCGCTAAACGGCGTTCCTCCGCTTCTTGTTGTAAGCGCGTTTGTTCAGCCTGTTGTTTAGCTGCCGCTTCGCGCTCGGCTTGCTCTTGAGCTAAACGCTGTTGCTCGGCTTGCTGCTTGGCAGCTTCGGCTTGTTTGGATGCTTGTAAGCGCTGATAAACCTTGAATGCAATCTCCGCAAACGCTACTTCTGACTCATGCGAGCCCAAGGCATATTGCGACAAAGGCCGATTATCTTTGGTTGCCCCCTGTATAGCCTCTAACCACGGTACGGCCTGCCATAAACAAGGCTTTACCATGACAGGTATGATTTGTAAGCCCTCCGCTTCGCGCCGCTGTAAGAACCGAGGAATCTCTTTGCGCTTAATAAACTCAGACGTTAAAAAATCACTACTCACCAATAACAGAGCCACACGCGCTTTTTCTAGTGCCGTTTCAATCGCAGGTAACCAATTACTACCCATTTCAATCTGCCGATCATCCCAAATGGCAAATTCACCGTGCAACTCCAATACCTTCAAATGACGCTCCAAGGCATCTTTCCAAGGCTCGTCTTTATGGCTGTAGCTAATAAAAATATCAGTCATGAGTGATAATTGGGGTAAAAAGACAGACAAATGGAATAATAACCAATTTCCTAAGGAAAGGCTGGATAAATGAGGGAAATAGCCCATCAGACGGCATACTCTTTGCTAAGAGTCTTTTTGTTTTTTTACCGAAAATTGCTTAGCATAGCTAGCATTCCATACAGGTAGCATGCACATGGCCGGTTATTACCACCCCATTGATGAAGATGATGATTACGTCAGTCGTAGCCACGATAAACGTGAAGCAGAAGCAGCCCAAGATCTTGGTGAAAAACTGATTGAGTTACGTCCTGAGCAGCTCAAGCAGCTCGATATACCAGAGCGTTTAGTGGATGCTGTCTTAGAGGCTAAGCGCTTAAATAATCACGGTGCTTTGCGTCGGCAGAAGCAATACATCGGCAAGTTGATGCGCCAGGTGGAGCTTGAGCCAATTCAAGCTAAATTTGCTGAGTGGGAATTCAGTAGTAAAGCACAGTTAGCAATTTTTCATCGCTTGGAGCGTTGGCGGGATCAATTACTGGTAGATGATTCAGTCTTAGAAGAGTTGCTTGAAGCTTATCCATCCCTAGATAGGCAACATATCCGTGGCTTAGTTCGCAATGCCCGTAAAGAGCAAGCAGCCAGCAAACCACCGAAAAGTAGTCGCGAGTTATTTCAGTATCTACGCAGCTTGGCGGAAGCGCAGTAGCTCTACCTACTGCTATGCCTAATCGTAACTTGGTAGTTTCTAACCTAGTCTCTTTGTATTAACCTGTAACAAGCAATTGCTTTTCTGTTGGGACAGGTGTATTTTTGTAAAAATTCAAAGCGCTTTGGATAATTTTGATGGATACTAAAGCGCCCAGTTAGCTAGTTTTTATGTGTTGTTGATCTCTTGGAGGAGATAGATCATGACTTTAATGCGCAATCCTATTAAGAAAGCCATTTTATTATCGGTAATGGCTGCTTCGATGACTTCAATTTCTGCGTATGCAGTTGAAGTTAATTTCGTTTCTGGTGCGGTCGGTAAAGACATTGAGGTCTTTAAAGAGCTTGTCAAACCTTGGGAAAAAGAAACAGGTAATACAGTCAAAGTTGTACCGATGCCATCATCCACCACCGATCAATTCGCTCAATATCGTTTGTGGTTATCTGCTGGCAATGCAGATGTTGATGTGTATCAAACCGATGTTATTTGGGCACCACAGTTAGCTGATAACTTCGTCGATTTGACTGAAGCTGCCAAGGATGTCATTAAAGACCATTTCCCTTCCATTGTTGAGTCTCAAACCGTTAACGGTAAATTGGTAGCGATGCCTTTATTTACCGACGCACCAGCTCTTTACTATCGCAAAGATTTGCTGGAAAAGCATAAGCTCAGTGTACCCAAAACTTGGGAAGAGTTAACCGAAACGGCTAAAAAAGTCCAAGATGCTGAGCGTGCTGAGGGCAGCAAAGATCTTTGGGGCTTTGTATGGCAAGGTAATGCCTATGAAGGTTTAACCTGTAATGCTTTAGAGTGGGTGAAGTCGTTCGGTGGCGGCCAAATCGTTGAGCCAGATGGTAAAATTTCTATTAATAATCCGAAGGCTGTTGCGGCTTTAGATTTGGCTAAATCATGGGTGAATAATATTTCTCCTCCTGGCGTGCTGTCTTATGGTGAAGAGGAAGCCCGTGGTGTTTGGCAAACTGGTAATGCAGTCTTCATGCGTAACTGGCCTTATGCTTATGGTTTAGGTGAAGCAGCTGATAGTAAGGTTAAAGGTAAATTTGATGTCACCACTCTGCCTATGGGCGGCGGTAATGACAAATCAGCGGCGACTTTAGGTGGTTGGAACTTAGCGGTTTCCAAATATGCTAAGAATAAAGATGCAGCGATTGCTTTAGTCAAATTCTTGGCCTCCAAAGAAACCCAAAAGCAAAATGCTTTGATTGGTTCTAAATTGCCAACCATTATGTCTTTATATGACGATGCGGATATCAAAGAAAAGCAACCCATTATTCCTCGTTGGAAAGATGTGTTCTTACAAGCGGTTCCGCGTCCCTCTGCGCCTACCAAAGTTAAATATAACGAAGTATCTTCTAAATTTTGGTCTGCAGTGCATGAGACCTTGTCTGGTAAAGGAACTGCCGCTGAAAACCTCGAAGTATTGGAAGCCGATTTAACCGAATTACAAGGCAAAGGTTGGTAAGGTCTCCTCCAAACCCTGAAAGCCACTAAGCTTCAGGAGTTACGTCGGAAGGGTAACGGCCTTGGTTGTTACCCTTTTTAATAAGCACCACCCTAGGAGATACCTCATGAACCCCTCTCATGTCGTTTCATCTTCAGGTAAAGCAGAATTACAAGCACAGCGCATTCGCGCGGCCATGCTGTTTTTAATACCCATGATTGCCGCCTTAGTTCTTGTTGCTGCTTACCCCTTATTTCGCTCCATTTATTTTAGTTTTACTGATACCTCTTTGAGTAACCTGTACGGTGGTCAATGGATCGGTTTTGATAATTATTTAAGCTGGCGCACTTTGCCCTCCGGCAAAACTATTTTTCGTGGAACTTTAGTCGATCCGGCTTGGTGGAATGCTGTTTGGAATACCGTGCGTTTCGCTTTTGTTTCAGTCACTTTAGAAGCCACTTTAGGCATGATCGTCGCGCTGGTGCTCAATGCTGAATTTAGAGGCCGCGGTTTAGTGCGTGCAGCCATCTTAATTCCTTGGGCTATTCCGACTATCGTTTCAGCCAAAATGTGGAGCTGGATGCTCAATGACCAGTTCGGCATTATCAATAATATCTTAATGAAATTAGGCATTATTTCGCAAAAGATTGCGTGGACTGCCAGTGTGGATACGGCGATGTTTGCGGTCTTGATTGTCGATATTTGGAAGACTACGCCCTTTATGGCTTTGTTGTGTTTAGCAGGGCTACAAATGGTGCCGAAAGATGTTTATGAGGCATCGAAGATTGATGGCATTCATCCCGTTAAAGTGTTCTTTAAGATTACCTTACCCTTGGTAAAACCTGCCTTGATGGTAGCGATTATCTTCCGGATGCTGGATGCCTTGCGTATTTTCGATTTGATCTACGTCTTAACTCCAAACTCCTCTACGACTAAAACGATGTCGATTATCAGTCGGGAAAATATGATTGAGTTTGATAAGTTTGCCTATGGTTCAGCGCAATCGACCTTGTTATTCACTTTCATTGCATTGTTTGTGATTCTCTATATCTGGCTGGGTAAGGTCGATTTAAGTGGAGATAACAAATGAAAATCCTACAGACTCTAGCGTTTTATTTGTTAGTTCTAGTGATCGTGGTGGTGTCAGTATTTCCGTTTTACTATGCGATTCTGACCAGCTTCAAAACAGGTACGTCCTTATTCGAGGTCGATTATTGGCCGACCTCTTTTAGCTTAAGTAACTACTATTCAGTGTTTCAACAGGGTGAGTTCTTACGCAATATTCTGAACTCAATCTTTGTTGCAACTATGACGGTAGCTTTAGCTTTACTGATGGCAGTAACTGCGTCTTATGCATTGGCGCGGGTACGCTTCCGTGGGCGTGGCTTATTGCTGATGACTATTTTAGCGGTATCCATGTTTCCACAGATTGCGGTTTTGTCTGGTTTGTTTGAGATGATTCGCTTTATCGGCATCTATAACACACCTTGGGCTTTGATCTTGTCCTATACCATTTTCACCTTGCCGTTCACCGTCTGGGTACTCACTACCTTTATGCGTGATTTGCCTGTTGAGATTGAAGAGGCAGCCATTGTCGATGGTGCAACGCCTTGGCAAATTATTACGAAAGTGTTCTTGCCGTTGATGTGGCCTGCTTTAGTCACGACAGGTTTATTGGCCTTCATTGGTGCATGGAATGAGTTTCTATTCGCTTTAACTTTCACCTCGTCCAATGAGACGCGCACTGTGCCGGTGGCAATCAGTTTGCTTTCAGGTGCAACTCAATATGAAACCCCTTGGGGCATTATTATGGCTGCGTCGGTATTGGTCACAGTGCCCATTATTATTCTGGTGTTGATTTTCCAACGTAAGATTGTGGCTGGTTTGACAGCTGGTGGCGTTAAAGGCTAAAGGAGTGTTGAGATGGCTCGTATTGAATTAAAAAATGTACGCAAGTCGTATGGCGCTATTGATGTCATCAAAGGTGTCAATCTGGATATTCGCAGTGGCGAATTTATGGTGTTTGTGGGTCCTTCTGGTTGCGGTAAATCGACTTTATTGCGCTTGATTTCTGGCTTAGAAGATATTACTTCAGGCGATATGCTATTTGATGGCGAACGTGTTAATCACCTAGCACCTTCCAAACGTGGCATTGCGATGGTGTTCCAGTCTTATGCGCTGTATCCACATATGAATGTCTATGACAATATGGCGTTTGGGATGAAGCTTGCGAATACTACACCAGATGATATTCGTGTACGTGTCGAGAAAGCCGCCAGAATGCTGCAAATTGCGCATTTATTGGATCGTTTACCTAAGCAATTATCGGGCGGTCAACGTCAGCGGGTGGCAATTGGACGCGCAATTGTACGTGATCCGCGGGTATTTTTGTTTGATGAACCTTTATCTAACTTGGATGCAGCCTTGCGGGTACAAACGCGCTTAGAGATCGCTAAGCTGCACCATGATATGAATAAAGCCACTATGATTTATGTGACCCATGATCAGGTCGAGGCAATGACTTTGGCGGATCGGATTTGCGTATTGCGTGATGGTTTAGTGGAGCAGGTGGGAACGCCCGCAGAATTATATGAAAGTCCTAATTCAGTCTTCGTTGCGGGGTTCATTGGCTCGCCAAAGATGAACTTCCTCACCGGCAAGTTGGCTGAGCAGTTCAATTGCACGACTTTGGGTATTCGTTCGGAGCATTTGAGTATCGATAACACCAATCCAGTCTGGCAAGGTGAAGTCGTGCACTATGAAAATCTAGGTTCGGATAACTATATTTTCGTAGATATTGGCAGCGAAGAACCAATGATTGTGCGCGAAGATGGCACAGTGACGATGGATATTGGCACTCGGGTCGGAATTCGTCCACAAGAGCATAATTTGCATCGCTTTGATGCCAACGGTAAGCCTATCAAGCGCTAAGCCTACCGTTTGGAGTAGCTGTTAGTTGCTAACAGCTACTTCACCTATCATGTTAAACAGCGCGACACCATTTCCTGCCAAATTCAATTCCCCATTCGCTAACTGTGCTGCTTCCACTAAGAATGCAGTCACATTCCCAGTAATTTTCACGGTTTGTGCGCTGGGTGATAAATTGAAAATACACAAGATCTGATCGCCTCGTTTAAAGGCTAGAATTGGCTCTTGGGTGTTGATGAATTGCGTAGCGCCCTGTTGTAAAGCTGTACTGGATTTACGCAAACGCAGCATCTGTTTATAAAAATTTAATACCGAATGTGGATTGTCCATTTGCTGTGCAGCACTGTGGGCAGCTTGCTCTGGCTTCACCGGCAACCACGGTTGTGCGCTACTAAAACCGGCATTAGGCTGAGTTGCATCCCAAGTCATTGGTGTGCGGCAACCGTCGCGACCTTTATTTTCCGGCCAGAAACGTAAACCTTGTGGGTCAGTCAGTTCGCTATATGCCAAATCGGTTTCGGTCTGTCCAAGCTCTTCCCCTTCATATATGCAGATCGAGCCTTGTAGTGATAGCAATAACGCCCCGGCTTGTTTAGCTAACGCTGCATTGCTTGCGCCGTATTGTTTCCAACGTGTGGCATGGCGCACGACATCGTGATTGGAAAATGCCCAGCATGGCCAACCATTGGGTGCACCTGTGTAAAATTCCTCAATTAAGCCACGGAAGTGAGTCGCACTAAAAGGATCTTCAAGCATGGCAAACGAGTAGCACATATGCAGACGTTTGCCTAAAGTATATTCACCCATCATGCGAATCGGATGATGATCTTCGCCCATTTCACCGACCGTCGTGCGTGCATCAAATTCATCGAGTAAAGCACGGATACGCTCGATAAAAGCTAAATTCTCCGGCTGATTCTTCGAGAAAATATGATATTGCATGGCATAGGGATTCCATGCCGGCTTTTCCTTACGCCGAAAGTCAGCAGGATCGTTCCGTAGTAATGCATCATGGAAATAGAAATTCACTGTATCTAAACGGAAGCCATCCACCCCACGCTCTAACCAGAAACGCATGGTCGAGAGTAACCAATCTTGTACCTCAGGATTGTGGAAATTGAAATCAGGCTGCTCAACCAAAAAGTTATGCAAATAATATTGATAACGCCGTGAATCCCACTGCCAAGCACTGCCACCAAAAACGGATAACCAATTATTGGGTGGTGAACCATCGTGTTGTGGATCAGCCCAGACATACCAATCAGCTTTTGGATTAGTGCGATTCTGACGGCTTTCTTTAAAGAAGGGATGTTCAGAACTAGAATGAGATATGACTTGGTCAATAATAACTTTTAAGCCCAACTCATGGGCACGCGCGATTAAGTTATCAAAATCGGCCAGCGTACCAAAGGTCGGATCAATATCTGTGTAATTGGATACGTCATAACCCATATCCAGCATGGGTGAGGTAAAAATCGGCGATAACCAAATGGCATCTACCCCTAAATCCGCGACATAGGGTAAGCGCTCGGTAATACCAGCTAAATCACCAATCCCATCGTGGTTGGAATCCTGAAACGAACGAGGATAAATCTGATAAGTAACAGCCCCACGCCACCATTCATTCATTACATACTCCTTGTTAGCTCACTTATTGTGGTACTTGCGGTTTCTAGTCTTTTTATAGTCACTTTAGTATAGCCAAAGCGCTTTGAATTTATTAGTGACAAACTGTACTAAAAGGTTAAATTTTTGTTAGCTAGTTTCTGCGAATCCGTGTTGAGCCACGGATAATGAGATCAACCTCCAGCAGTTGCTGCTGTTTAGCTGGTGCATTACCCCCTAGTTCAATTTCGTGATGCAGCATTTTGGTTATTTCATAGCCTGCTTTGCGAATGGAAGAACTAGTCGTGGTGAGTGGAGGATCAAATTTATCAGCTTGTAAATAGGGTAGATGATCATCATGGACAATAATCGCAACATTATAGCCTGGCTCTAAACCATGTTGGCGTAAAGCTCGCATCGCCCCTAAGGCAAAAATCATATTACTGATTAATAAGGCGCTTGGTCGAGGACGGTGCATCAATAATTGTGCCGCCGCATTAAAACCAGATTCTTCAGTGATCTCACCTTGTATACATAAACTCGGATCGTAAGTGATACCATATTGCTCAAGTGTAGATTTGTAGCCTAAATAACGATCATTAGCGTAATTTAAACTATGATCGCCATTGATGAAACCAATATGCTGATGACCCAATTCGATCAATAAGCGCGTGGCTCTAGCAAAAGAGCCTTGATTATCAATATCGCAATAAGAATAAGCTTGATCGCAGTGGGTACGCCCATGTACTACGAAAGGAAGATTAGAACCTACTAAGCTGGCTACTCGTGCATCATTGACTGCTGGGCTACTAATTAATAAACCATCGACGCGTCCGGACATTGCCAATTGTTCATACGCCTCGAGTTCTTGGCTGAAAGGGGTCGGGATGATCGTGATGTCCATATCCGCTTCCGCTAAAAACTGTGCCACCCCAGCTAAATACTCGCCAAATAAAGGCTCAACAAATAAATTCTTTTCAATCGGTAAGACAATCCCAATATGTTCAGTGCGTCCGGTTGCTAAGGATTTAGCGCTGGGATTAGGCCGGTAGTTCATTTCACGCGCCAGTTGCATCACACGTTGCCGAGTACGCTCACTCACTTCTGGGTAACCATTTAAAGCACGACTAACCGTTGTTTGTGATAAGCCAAGACGCTGTGATAGCTCTTTCAGACTCATAAGAGATTGGATCTTTACTAGGGCTGATAAAGCTTGATTCTAGCGAATAAGCAGGGGCTGGCATAGTAGGTTTACCTTAAGGTAAACATTTAATATTTCAAAGCGCTTTGAATTTGTGCTTTAATAAAATACGACTTCTTGCACATATGACAGACAACTCGGAGAGGGGTGCTCACCATGCAAACGCAGTATTTACAATTAGGTGGTGATAACGACTGGTGGAAAGGCGCAGTCATTTATCAAATTTACCCACGCTCTTATAAGGACACTAACGGTGATGGAGTCGGTGATCTGCCCGGCATCATCGAGAAATTGGATTATATTGCTGATTTAGGGGTGGATGCGATTTGGATTTCGCCCTTTTTCACCTCACCGATGAAGGATTTTGGCTACGATGTGTCCAATTATCGCGATGTCGATCCTTTATTTGGCAAACTAGACGACTTCAAACAGCTCTTAAGTAAGGCACATAGTTTAGGCGTGCGGGTGCTAATTGATTTAGTGTTATCCCACACGTCTGATCGCCATCCTTGGTTTATTGAAAGCCGTAGTAGCCGTACTAATGACAAAGCCGATTGGTATGTGTGGGCTGAGCCGAAAATTGATGGGACGCCGCCGACCAATTGGTTCTCGATTTTCGGTGGTTCGGCTTGGGAATGGGATACTCGGCGTCGTCAGTATTTCTTACACAACTTCCTCACTAGCCAACCAGACCTGAATTTCCATAATCCAGCAGTACAAGATGCCCTCTTGGATGTGGTGCGTTTCTGGTTAGATTTGGGCGTGGATGGTTTCCGCCTCGATACGGTGAATATGTATGTGCATGACCAACAGCTGCGCGATAATCCACCGATTGGCAATAAGCGGGTGAATGGGATTGATGAGTCTAATCCTTATGCCATGCAAGACCCAATGTACAACATCACTCGCCCAGAAAATCTGCAATTCTTAGAGCGATTCCGCCAAGTTTTGAATGAGTATCCAGCAGTCACTTCCGTGGGCGAATTGGGTGCAGTCACTGATATGTATACCCGCATCGCTGAATACACTGAGCAAGGTAAGCGCATCCATATGGCTTATAGCTTTGATTTCATGACTAAAGAATTCAATGCCGCCCATATCCGCCGAGTTGTGGAAAAGATGGAGGCGATGGGTGGCGGTTGGTCTTGCTGGGCTTTCTCAAATCATGATATTGCCCGTGCAGTGACTCGTTGGGGGGTAGGCCAGCAAACAGCCCCTTTATTAACGGCTTTATTGACTAGCTTGCGCGGTAGCTCTTGCTTCTATCAGGGCGAAGAGTTGGGCTTGCCTGAAGCAGAGCTGGCTTATGAGGATATCCAAGATCCGTTTGGCATTCGCTTCTGGCCTGAGTTTAAAGGGCGTGATGGTTGTCGTACCCCGATGCCTTGGAGTGGCAATGCAGCGAATGCAGGTTTTAGTGCGGCAGGTGTCAAACCTTGGCTCCCTATTCCTGAGCAGCATCAAGCTTTAGCTGCTGACCAACAGCAGCAAGCGGAGGCAGTTTTACAACGGATTAAAACCTTCTTGCATTGGCGACATCAACAAGCTGATCTAATCAGCGGTGATAATCGCTTCCTTGATGCACCTGAACCGATTCTGGTCTTAATGCGTGGGAATATTTGCTGTATTTTCAATTTAAGCAATAGCCCACAAAGCTTTAGTTTGCCTACTGATTTATCTCTAGAACTCTTAACAGGGCATGGGTTTTCCGGCAGCTTGAAGAATGGCACGGTGAGCTTGCCTGCTTATGAAGTGTGCTTTGCTAAGGTAGTTGCCTAAGCATTAGTGGATGTAGAGTAGAACGCTAGCGTCATTGCCAAGGCAAGGCGCTAGCACTTTCGGTTAGAGGCTAACTTGTGTGCCTAGTTCTACGACTTGATTGGGCTGTAAGCGAAAATACGTCGAGGCACTTTCTGACTGGCGCATCATCCACGCAAATACCGTGCAGCGCCAGCGTGATAAAATCCCCTCACAACTGACGACTGAAGTACGAGCCACAAAAAAAGTCACATCCTCTGGCAGTGTTAATTGATAGCGAGGCAGTTGTTGAAGGGCTTTGCTTAAATCAGGTTCTTCACGAAAACCAAAACGAGCTGCAATCGAGTAAATTCCGGGTGCTAAGCCCAAAACTTTTAAGCGCTCGTCTTCAGATACATAAGGTATTTCTTCATTGTCTACATGTAGAAAAATCAGCTGTTCGTGTAGCACCTTATAATGCTTCAGATTATAAAATAGGCGACTTGGTACTAAGCCTGCACTTGAGCTTAAGTAAATAGCCGTGCCTGGAATACGGGTAATCGTTGGATAAATCTCATTAATAAATTTACGTACCGTCATATTAATTTTGCGGCGTTGCTCAATGACTAAAGCGCTGCCTTTTTTCCAAGTGCTTAATAAAGTAAAGATCAATACCCCAATCACTAAAGGTATCCAGCCGCCTTGGGTAAACTTAGTTAAGTTGGCACTGAAAAACACAATCTCAAAACCTAGGCAAATAAGTACGGCTGCCATAATGAGCTTGCGTAAACGTTGGTTACTGCGAGTTAGCGCCACAATCAGCACTAAGAGACTAGTAATGACCATCGTTCCTGAGACAGCGATCCCATAAGCAGCGGCTAAATCACTGGAAGAGCCGAAATCCAAAACTAACCAAATAACCGCCGCCAACATGATCCAATTAATCGCTGCAATATAAATTTGTCCTTGTGCGGTATCAGAGGTGTGTTGAATGCGCATTCTTGGCAAATAACCTAAACGAATTGCCTGAAAAGTCAGGGAATACGCACCTGAAATAGTGGCTTGTGATGCAATCACCGTAGCCATCGTCGCCAAAATGACTAGAATGACTAAGAAGCTATCAGGCGCAAGTAAATAAAAGGGATTGGAAATAGCGCTAGGCTCGCGCAAAATCAAAGCACCTTGCCCCAAATAATTTAAGATCAACGCTGGACAAACCAAGCTATACCAAGCAATACGAATGGGTTTAGCGCCAAAATGTCCCATATCTGCATACAGCGCTTCGCCACCCGTTAAGGCTAGAAAAATAGCAGAGAGTAGGGCAAAGGCAGCTAAAGGATGCGCCCAGCTAAACTCCAAAGCATAGATTGGATTCAACGCTTGTAAGACAGAGGGCGTTTGTAAAATGCTGGCGATGCCTAAGATAGCTAAGGTACTAAACCAAACTAAGGTAATAGGGCCAAAGAGCCTACCTACTTTAGCGGTACCATAGCGTTGAATTAGAAATAAACTGAGTAAAATCCCGACGGTAAGCGGGAGTATCCAGTGTTCAAATTGCGGGGTAGCGACACTAATTCCTTCCACTGCGGATAGCACTGAAATCGCAGGTGTCAGCACCGAGTCACCGTAAAAGAGTGCAGCGGCGATAATCCCAAGCATTGCCACAGGTTTCGTCAGTTTGGGCCAAGTGCGGCGACTATGGCGTTGAGCAAGGGCTTGTAAGGCTAATACCCCGCCTTCACCTTTATTATCAAAGCGTAAAACGATCCAGACATATTTGAGAGAAATAATCAGCATGATTGCCCAAAAAAGGGCTGATAAACTCGCTAAAACATTTTCTTCAGTCGGCTGCAGGCCATGCGCAAAAGCTTCTCGAAAAGCATACAGTGGGCTAGTGCCAATATCACCATAGACAATGCCTAAGGCAGTCAGGGTCAAAATGCCCAAACTTTGTTTGGGCTGAGAGTGATTGCTCATAATGTAGGGAAGTCCTTACGAATGACTAAATTTGAAAGCGGTAACCGATGCCTGTTTCGGTTAGAAAGTGTTGAGGTTGGCTGGGGTCATCTTCTAGTTTTTGGCGCAAATGTCGCACATAGACACGCAGATAATGATTGCTCTCCACATAGGTGCTACCCCATAGCTCGCGTAGTAGATAGCGATGGGTGAGGACACGATCGGTATTCATCAACATTAAGCTCAATAGCTGAAACTCAATCGGGGTGAGATGGATAATTTCACCCGCCCGGGTGACACGACGTTGTTGTAAATCGACTTCAATTTGCCCAAAACGATAGCTGTGGGATTCTGGACTGACTTGAGGCTGGCTACGTCTTAAGAGGGCACGGACACGTGCTAATAATTCGCCGATCAAAAACGGCTTACTCAGATAATCGTCAGCTCCTAAGTCAAGAGCTTTGATTTTGTCTTGCTCAGCAATACGGGCTGATAAGACTAAAATCGGCAGTTTTGACCAAGTGCGCAGCTTACTAATCAAATTCAGGCCATCCCCATCGGGTAAACCTAAATCGAGCAAAAGTAAATCGAAGCGCTGCTGTTTGAGCAGCTTCAAAGCTTGTTGGCAATGACTAGCTTCCAGCACTTCGCAAGCTTCAGACTCTAAAGCAGTTCGTACAAAGCGCCGAATATTGGGTTCATCTTCAACAACAAGAATGTGAGGGTGATCAGGCATCATATTTCCATGACTCCTGCTGAGAGTTCGTCTGTTAGAATACTCGGTGGATTGCCTAAAGGCAGGTAGAAGCAGGTACAACTGCCGCCGGTAGGTAAGTTAATTGCTTTGATACTACCTTGATGTGCTTCTAAAATGGCGCGGCAAATACTTAAGCCTAAACCCACCCCTGGAATAGTCGACTCATGCTTGCCACGCTCAAATAATTCAAAGACTTGATCAAGCTTGCCTTCTGGGAAACCCTCTCCGGCATTGCAAATAGAAATTTCGGCTTGATCAGCCAACAATTGAGCACAAATCCTTAGTTCACTGTGAGGAGGCGAATATTTAGCCGCGTTTTCTAGCAGATTGCAGAACACCCGCTCCATTAGTAAAGCATCGAACTCTAGTAAGGGAAAATCATCGGGAATCTGGACACTAATTCGATGTTGATTCAAAGCAGTTTGTAGCAGTTTGATACTCGTACCAATCACTTCATCAATCGGTTGCCATTCTTTGCGGAATTGCAAGCCACCTGCTTGGAGGCGTGCCATTTCTAAGAGGTTATTCACCATATTATTAAGATGACTGGCTTGATCGCGTAAAGCAGTTAACGTGGATTGAGTGTCATTATCTAAATGTGAACTAGTTAAACTTAAAGACTCCGCTAAGCCAGATAGAGAAGTTAGTGGTGTACGAATATCATGGGATAAAGCTGAAAGAATCGAACTGCGTAAGCGCTCAGCGGCCATCTGGATTTGGTTTTCTTGAGCAAGCTTTTCTAAGCGATAAAGCTCTAAAGCTTGTTTTTCTCGAATGGCGGCATTGGCGGCTTCTTCTCTAAAACCAGACATAAAATGCGTAATTGTCAAGGCTACAATCAACATGACAATTAGAGTAATTAAGTATTGAACATGGGTAATTTCAAGAGACCAATGCGGAGGTACAAAGAAGAAGTTAAACGCTAGTACGCTAAAAAAAGCCGCCACAATCGCTGGTCGTCTGCCTAACTTTACCGAAACAAATACGACGGCTAATAAAAATAGCATGACAATATTAGTTAAATCCAAGTGCTTGGAGAGGGGAGTCGCAATAACAATTGTGAGCCCTACTGTGAGTAAGGCTAATAAATAGCGTTGCCAGCGCGGCCGGCTAATTAGATTATCCAAGCTTAGCCAGCTCAGAAGAGGTGAGTCCATGGGTACACTTCGCAGTAGGGTCTATTTGCGAATTCTGACAGGCTGGAAATAAAAATAATGTAGAAATTCAGGCTAAGGCTTTTCTGAAAATAACTCAAAAATCAGCTGCCTAAGCCAACGATTTGCAGGATCACGATGGTATTTGCTATGCCAAAATAAGTGAATCGCAATGGGCGGTAAAGACACCGGATGCGGTGATATTTCTAAGCTAAAGGCTTCTGCTAAACGCACAGCTAAGCGCTCTGGAACGGTTGCAATCAAATTAGTCCGCTGCAAAATATGCCCCACCGCGGTGAAATGAGGAACTTTCAGGCGAATCTTGCGTTGAATTCCTGTGCGCTCTAGTAAACTATCGACTTCTCCATGCCCAGTGTTTGCTGAAATCACCACTAAATGCTCAAGAGCAGAAAAGCTAGCTAAGGATAAGGGTGCTTGCGCTTGTGGATGGCCTTGACGATAAATACACACATAGCGCTGTTGAAACAGGCGTCGCTGGAAAAAGCCCGCTTGTAAATTGGGTAGTAAGCCAATCGCTAAATCGACAGTACCTGCTTCCATATTTTCACGCAGACTCATTGCGTTATTGCGTACTGTGCTAATCGAGACCCTAGGCGCTTGTTCCGCTAAAGCATCCATAAGTAATGGCATGAAATAGATTTCGCCAATATCGGTCATGGCTAAAGAGAACGTGCGTTGGCTGGTGATCGGATCAAAACTAGAACGCTGATTAAGAGCACTATGTAAGGTACTTAAAGCATAACTGACCGGTTCTGCTAGTTGTTGCGCGTAAGGAGTCGGTTCCATCCCACGTGACGTCCGCAAAAATAACTCATCGTCCAAAAGTAAGCGTAAACGTTTAAGTGCATTACTCACGGCTGGTTGGGTGAGTTCTAAATGTTCAGCAACTAAAGATACTTTGCGATCAATCAAGAGTTGATTGAACACGACTAATAAATTGAGATCGATCTTGCTTAAGTCCATAGCGTGCTCAGTTTAAGCCATAAACTTAATTCTCTAATATTCATAGCGGTGATAGTAGCTATTATTTTTGCTTTATAGACGTATAAAGCGCTTTAGCCGATGATGCAGAGATTCAAGAGGAGAGTTCTGTATGAGCGCTAGTGAGTCAATATTCCCACCAAATCCCCAATGGACTGAAGCTGGTACTAGCCAAGTGCCTTTCTGGGCTTATACCCGTGACGATTTGCATCAACGTGAATTAGAGCGCTTATTTTATAGTAAACACTGGTGCTATATCGGTTTGGAGGCAGAAATTCCTAATCCCGGTGATTTCCGCCGTTCTGTGGTCGGTGAGCGCTCAGTGATTATGGTGCGCGACATGGATGGCAATATCAATGTGGTGGAAAATGTCTGTGCGCATCGTGGCTTGCGTTTCTGTCGGGAGCGTCAAGGTAATCAGAAAGATTTCTTCTGCCCTTATCATCAATGGAATTACAGCTTAAAAGGTGATTTGCAGGGTGTACCATTTCGACGTGGTGTGAAGCAAGAGGGCAAAATCAATGGCGGTATGCCTAAGGATTTTAAATTAGAAGAGCATGGCCTGACTAAGCTTAAGGTAGCCACACGCGGTGGTGTCGTATTTGCTTCTTTCGATCACGGCATTGAGTCTTTCGAGGATTTTCTCGGCTCAACAATTCTGCATTATTTTGATCGCGTGTTTAATGGTCGCCAGCTCAAGGTCTTGGGCTATCGGCGTCAACGTATTCCTGGCAACTGGAAACTGATGCAGGAGAATATTAAAGATCCTTACCATCCGGGGTTGCTGCATACTTGGTTTTCTACCTTTGGCCTATGGCGAGCGGATAATAAATCTGAGCTAAAAATGGATGAGCAGTTCCGCCATGCAGCGATGATTTCAACTCGTGGAAAAGGTGGCAAGAATGAAGAGGTAGTTAGCGGCGTAGATAGTTTTAAAGAAACCATGCAGCTAAATGATGCGCGTTTATTGGATATTGTCCCTGAGCCTTGGTGGGAAGGGCCGACTGCAGTGATGACGACGATTTTCCCCAGTGTGATTATTCAGCAGCAGGTGAATAGTGTCTCCACTCGCCATATTCAACCGAATGGGCATGGCTCATTTGATTTCGTCTGGACGCATTTCGGTTTTGCCGATGATACTCCAGAAATGCATCAACGCCGGTTGATTCAAGCGAATCTATTTGGCCCTGCAGGTTTTGTTTCGGCAGATGATGGTGAAGTGATTGAATGGTCACAAGAAGGGTTTGAACAGTCGCCAACTAAGCATACTGTATTAGAAATGGGTGGGCATGAGATTGGCAATACCGAGCATATGGTCACAGAAACATTGATTCGCGGTATGTATGCCTATTGGCGCAAAGTGATGGAGGTTTAAAACATGGTTGATTTCCAAACCTATTATGCGGTGTTGAATCTCTATAGTGATTATGCGCGGGTCTGTGATTCAGCGGACTGGGATAAATGGCCAGAGTTTTTTGTGGAAGAGGGGATTTATCGCCTGCAACCCCGCGAAAACTTTGAGCAGAATTTACCTTTGTGCTTATTAGCCCTCGAAAGCAAAGCAATGATTCGTGATCGTGTTTATGGCGTGAAAGAAACTCTGTACTACGATCCCTACTATCAGCGCCATATTGTGGGTATTCCAAGTATTCTGAGTATTGAGCCGCACGAACAAGGCGAGCGAATCCGTGCAGAAGCCAATTATGTGGTGGTGCGTACTAAATTGGATGCGGAATCTACCGTATTTAATGCGGGCTATTATCGGGATGAAATTATACGCACTGCAGCGGGTCTCAAATTTCTTTCCCGTTTATGTATTTACGATAGTGAGATGATTCCCAACTCGATTATTTACCCGATTTAAGGACGATAAATGAATAACAACTGGATTGAAGCTTTAGCTTTAACAGCCATACCTGAAGGTGATGTAACTGCTATCAAAATTAATGGCAAAGAAATCGCTTTCTATGAAGTTGAAGGTGAAGTTTTTGCGACTGATAATATTTGCACACATGGACATGCACGCCTCAGTGATGGTTTCTTAGAAGGTAAAGAAATCGAATGTCCACTGCATCAAGGCCGCTTTGATGTGTGCACAGGCAAGGCTCTATGTGCACCTTTGCATGAGGATATTAAAACTTATCCAATTAAGATTGAGAATGGGAAAGTCTTTATTGAGTTTTCTTAAGTTGTTGAGTAGATAGGTTTTTTTAAAGTAGTTTTTGTGTATTCAGTTATAAACAACGCTACTTAAGTGAAACTAATTGAATGTGCAGATAACGTTTATGATTTTAAAAAAACAAGATATAGAGTGTTAATATGTAAATTTCCATATTGACACTTTTAATCGATGATTGCTTTTTAGTTATAAATTATAATTGTTCTTTATCCTCAATAAAAAAATAAAGGGCATATAATGAGTCTTAAGTTATTAATGACAACAACAGCAATTCTTTTAAGTTTAACCGGATGTGCAACAGTTACTCGAGGAAGTACTGAGGCGTTAGTTATTGAGTCTGAACCATCAGGTGCACAGGTTCAATTATCTAATGGTATGAAGGGAACTACCCCAACTAGCTTTAAGGTTAAACGTAAAAATGATCTCACTGTTACTGTTTCCAAGCCAGGTTATGAAACAGCCTCTATTAACGTAACTTCACAAATGGCAGGGTCTGGTGGAGCAGCAATGGCAGGTAATGTTTTAGTCGGTGGGATTATTGGCATGGCAGTTGATGCCAGCTCTGGGGCGACTAAGGAGTTGAAGCCAAATCCAGTCAAAATAACCCTAAATCCCTATTAGTTTCCTGTTGTTGTAAATGAATATAAACTCGATTCAATTTGAAAGGTATCGAGTTTATTAAAGAGTATTATTTGGCGTTTAGGCTTTAACTATCTGTTTAAATTAAGAAACTATTCTTATATAAAGCTTCTTAACTTATTTAAAAAAATTCTAAAAAGCAAAAAGCCTTGTAAACTATTCATTTACAAGGCTTTAAATTTGGTGCCGGCACTCGGAATCGAACTGAGGACCTACTGATTACAAGTCAGTTGCTCTACCAGCTGAGCTATACCGGCGTTGAAGTCGCGTATACTATGCGATCTTTTTTCCTGATGCAAGTATTTCATTCACGAATTTGATCGACGGGTGAATTTTCTACCCTGAAAGGCCGAAAGCATACCGCGCAGAATGTTTACTTCACTTTGGGTCGGGTTAATTCTGCCAAATAAACGGCGCAAGCGGCGCATCAGCAAACGTGGATTTTCAGGGTCAAGATAGTCCACTTCGATTAGAGTTGTTTCTAAATGCGTAAAAAAGCTTTCCATCGCTGCTGCAGTAGCAGGTTCTTCATCTAAGTCAGAGGTAGAAGAGAGAGCTTGTACGGTCTGGCTCTGGCGTACTGCCATCATGCATTCATAACAAATAATTTGAATGGCTGCGGCAATATTTAAAGAAAAGAAATCGAAGGCCATCGGGATATGTACTAAGGCTTGGCAATGCTCTAATTCTTCATTGGTCAAACCGGTACGCTCACGCCCAAATACCAGAGCAATTTTCTGTTGAGGTAAATGTTCAGCGACCCATGTTCCACAGGCACGCGCATCCATTTGTGGCCAGCGTAAACTCCGTTCTGAGCGCGCACTGGTACCAATCACATAGTGGCAATCTGCGAGTGCTTCTTGCAAGGTGCTGCATAGACGAGCATTCGCTAAAATATCATCAGCACCAGAGGCAAGGGCTTTCACCTCAGGGGAATTAAAGCGTGTGGGATTAACGAGGCGCAAATCGTGAATGCCCATGGTTTTCATCGCCCGCGCTGCTGAGCCAATATTCCCCGGATGGGAGGTTTGGATCATCACAATACAGAGCTGATCAAGTAACTCACTCATTATTACTTCTTCATCACACGGGCTTTTTCGCGATTCCAGTCACGTTCCTTTTCAGTAGAACGCTTATCATGCATTTGCTTACCTTTGCCCAGACCAATTTCAAGCTTGACGCGATTGTTCTTCCAGTACATAGCGGTTGGCACTACGGTATAGCCTTTACGATCAATATCTGATTGTAAGCGACTGATTTGATGCGCATGTAGCAGCAACTTACGGGTGCGCTTAGATTCAGGTATCACATGGGTAGATGCAGAAATTAAGGGGGTAATCAGGGCATTGAATAAATAGGCTTCGCCCTTATTAAATTGAATAAAGCCTTCTTTCAGTTGCACGCGTCCGTCGCGGATGCTTTTCACTTCCCAGCCTTGCAGAACTAAACCTGCCTCGTAAGTATCTTCAATGTAATACTCGAAGCGTGCGGTTTTATTCAGTGCAATAGTTTTATCACCGGGAGCAGATTTTTTCTTTTGCTTAGTCATTTGAATTACAATAGTGGCGAATCTGCCAGATGATAGCGCGTTCTAGCACGAATATGAACGTTTGCGAGTGTTTGGTTCTAAGCCCTAATGAAAGGAAGGTTGCATGGCGCATATTAGCCGAAGCGCTCTAGTCCCGTATTCAGCCGAACAGATGTTTGTGCTCGTGGATGCGATTCGTGATTATCCCCAATTTTTGCCTTGGTGTCGTAGTTCTGCTGAGTTAGATCGTAATGAGGATGAGGTCAAAGCTTCTATTGAAATTGCTAAGGGAGCACTCAATAAAAGTTTTACCACTTTAAATCGTATGCAGAAAAATAAAGTGATTGAGATGAGCTTAGTGGATGGACCTTTTAAGCACCTGCACGGCTTCTGGCGTTTTGATGAGTTGAAGCCTGGGGCATGTAAAGTCTCTTTGGATTTGGATTTTGAGTTCTCAAATAAATTGGTGAGTCTAGCGATTGGGCCGATCTTTAACCAAGTGGCGAATACTTTAGTGGATTCTTTCGTAGGGCGGGCAAAGCAAGTGTATGGCTAAGGTAGAGTTAATTCCGATTGAAGTGGTTTATCCGCTTGCACATGAGCAATTATTATTTAAAGCCACTGTTTCAGTAGGTGCTACGCTTAGAGAAGGCATTGTAGCTAGCGGTATTCTCAAGCATTATCCAGAATTAGTGATGGATGAAATTGATGTCGGTATTTTTGGCAAATTAGCCGCTTTGGATACGGTCTTGCGCGCCAAAGATCGGATTGAAATTTATCGGCCGTTACTTGCAGACCCTAAAGAAGTGCGCAAACAACGTGCAGCTGAAGGTAAAAAAATGAAAAAGGGTAGTGGTGAAGAATAGATACTAAGCCCCTTCAATGTTGGAAGGGGCTAGAGGAATTAGCTGACAGGTTTATCCTGCTTAATATCAGTAACTTGCCCAGCTTGATTAAAAAATACAGTAAGCCCACTCCGTTTGGCTTCTTGATTACCTTCTTTTAAATAAAATACATAGTCCCAGCGGTTTTGGCGGAAATCGTCTGTCAGTAACGGAGTGCCTAGAATGTCTTGGACTTGGGCTTGACTCATGCCAGGACGTAATTGGGAAAGTTCTTCTTGTGTAATTAAATTACCTTGTTGAATATTCATACGATACAGGCCACAACCTGAAAGTAAGAGTGCAACAAGAGTCAGTGTGATGAGACGTTTTTTCATGGTAGTGTTGGTCTTATACTAGAGAAAAGCGAATGTCATGATAGATCATTCAGCGTGGAGAGTGCAGAGTGGAAGGAAAAGATATTAAGCGCGCCGGTCTAAAAATCACTCAGCCTCGAGTGAAAATCCTCGAATTGTTGGAAAACTCAGCGGATCGCCATCTCAGTGCTGAAGATATCTATAAAAGTTTATTAGCGAATGGTGATGATATTGGCCTAGCCACTGTCTATCGCGTGTTAACCCAGTTCGAAACCGCCGGTTTAGTTACCCGTCATCATTTTGAAAGCGGACAGGCGGTATTTGAGTTGTCCTCAGAAGAGCATCATGATCATATGGTTTGCGTGCGTACCGGGCGGGTGGTTGAGTTTTGTGATGAGGTGATTGAGCAGCGCCAGCAAGAGATTGCACGCGAACATGGCTTTGAAATTACCGGACATTCTTTGATTTTATATGGGCGGTTTGTCGAAAAAACTTAAAAAATCATCGAAAACACACCAGTAGTTTTTGCATTTACCGCTTAGGCCGGTATAATCGCGCATTTACTGAAAATGTCATCCCAGTAATGGCATTCATTTGTATACCTTAAATTTTGAGATTAGTTGTCCATGCCAAGTGTAAGAGTAAGAGATTCAGAGCCATTTGAAATTGCAGTTCGCCGTTTTAAACGTACTTGTGAAAAAGCAGGTGTTGTTGCGGAAGTTCGCGCGCGTGAATTCTATGAAAAACCCACTGCTATCCGTAAACGTGAGCGTGCTGCTGCAGTTAAGCGTAATCTGAAGCGTATTTCTCGTGACTTAAATCGTCGCGTAAGACTCTACTAATCACTGCTCCTACTCTGGCGATCTGTAATGACTTTAAAAGAGCAACTCACTGAAGCAATGAAACAAGCCATGCGTGCTCAAGATAAGGCACGTTTAGGCGTTATTCGTTTGGTTTTGGCTGCAATTAAGCAACAAGAAGTTGATACGCGCCAAGAGCAAGACGATATTGCAGTACTAGCAGTGCTCGATAAAATGGTCAAGCAGCGGCGTGAATCGATTCGCCAATATACTGAAGCAGGGCGTTTAGAGTTAGCTGAGCAAGAGCAATTTGAAATCAATGTGATTCAAGAATACTTGCCGCAAGCTTTAAGTGATGACGAATTAGCTGCTTTAGTGGCTGAAGCGGTGGCTGCTACGGGTGCTGCTTCAGTGAAAGATATGGGTAAAGTCATGGCTTGGGTCAAACCTAAAGCTCAAGGACGTGCTGACATGGGCAAAGTCAGTAGTCTCATCAAAGCTAGCTTAGGCGGTTGATTTACTAATCTGCCGCTGGTGCTTTCTCACCTGCATTTCTGTGTTTGTTCAAGCCTACTAGATTAGGAGTGTCCCTATGAGTACTGCCAGCCCACTCAAGAATGACCGTTTTTTGCGTGCCTTACTGAAGCAGCCTGTGGATACCACTCCGATTTGGATTATGCGTCAAGCGGGGCGCTATTTGCCGGAGTATCGGGCAACGCGCAAGCGTGCTGGAAGTTTCATGGATTTATGCAAAAATCCAGACCTTGCTTGCGAAGTCACTCTCCAACCTTTAGAGCGCTTCGATTTAGATGCCGCCATTCTGTTTTCGGATATTTTAACTATCCCTGATGCGATGGGATTAGGCTTGTATTTCTCTGAGGGTGAAGGCCCGCGTTTTGAGCGCCCTGTACAGGATCGTGCAGCAATTAATGCCTTACCGATTCCTGATCCTGAAGATGAATTGCGCTATGTCATGGATGCGGTGCGCACCATTCGCCGTGATTTACAAGGTCGTGTGCCCCTAATTGGTTTTTCTGGTAGCCCTTGGACGCTAGCCACTTATATGGTGGAAGGTTCATCAAGTAAAGACTTTGCCAAAGTTAAGGGGATGCTGTATGGCGATCCGCGTACCTTACATTTACTCTTAGAAAAACTAGCTAAAAGTGTCACTCGCTATTTGAATGCACAAATTTCAGCGGGCGCACAAGCTGTAATGATTTTCGATACTTGGGGCGGCAGTTTAACGCCTAGTACATATCGTGAATTTTCCCTAGCTTACATGCAGCAAATCGTAGATAGCTTACAGCGCGAAGCGGAAGGTCGTTGTGTTCCCGTCATTATCTTCACTAAAGGTGGGGCGCAATGGTTAGAGCCAATGGCAGCAACCGGTTGTGATGCTTTAGGTCTAGACTGGACGATTAATATTGCAGAGGCAGCGCAGCGTGTGGGTGATAAAGTCGCCCTACAAGGGAATATGGATCCTTGCGTGCTTTACGCTTCACCTGAGGCGATTCGTGAGCAAGTTGCTAGCATTATTCGTGATTTTACAAATGCCACGGGTCATGTTTTTAATCTAGGTCATGGCATTCATCAGCATATTAATCCTGATCATGTCAAAGTCTTAGTCGATGCAGTTCACGAGTTTGGCAAAGCAGGTAAAGCTGCAGCTTAATTAAGGCATCGCAGCTAAAATTTCCTGTAAACGTTTAGTATCAGCGCGCTTAAGCCCTTTGCCGGTCATCGAGTTTAAAGCAGACATGCTCGCACGGCCGTCATCAGGAAAGATCATTAATTCCACTTCGACATTATCCACATACAAGCGTAAGAGTGGAAAATAATCCTGTTTTTTGCCTGCTTTAACCTTACGTTCTTGAATCTGGAACGGGATATTCTGCTCTTCTAAATGGAAAAGCACATCCTCCGCACGATTTGCAGATAAGTGCAAAGTCACCGCCGAAAGTGGGCCTGCAGTTCCATCTAAGGCAGAGCCAGTCAAGTACGGCTGAAAAGGCTGCAAAAACTCCATTGCCTCCAAAGCAATCTCACGATGTAACTTTAAATTGGCTTGATGTTCTGCTTGATCCAGTAATTGCACATAGTCTTGTAAAGCTTGTTCGATCTCTTCATTACTCGGCTGGTTTTTCGCCTGATTATCTGCACCTAAGCGTTGAGCTGCTTTTTGTTTAGCGACTCGATAATCACGGTAGCCTTCTTCATACAGTAGACGTGCAGTTTCGTCAGCAACTAGCTGACGCAGGTTTTTTTCAATATACATTTAGAAAATTTGTTCAGGAATTTCAACAGCTTCACGCTTACGGACCGGTGCTGGGCGTACTGCTTCTGCTGGTTGGCGAGTAGTAGGATGGGTGTCAGGTTCGTTAGCGGCACTAGTAAACTCAAATTTTTCAGTTTTAGCTTGTTCTGATTTTGGGGCTTCAACTTCTGGTTGTGAGACTAGCTTTTCCTCAATAATGTCCGTTTCAGTAGTAGCATCATCCGCTAGAAGGCCAGTCTTAGCATCGATTTTAACCAATTGCAGCTTTTCTAGCTTCTTAAATTTCTTTTCTGGCACGTTTTTTAAGATTTTCTGCATAAAGCTAATCCACATGGGTACTGCGACTTTACCTGAAGTTTCACCTTCACCTAATTCAGCCATATCATCAAAGCCGGCCCAAGCTACCGCTACATAATCAGGGGTAAAACCACAAAACCAAGAGTCACGCTCATCACTAGTTGTTCCGGTTTTACCAGCAATATCACTACGATGTAAGGCTTTGCTTACAGCGGCGGCAGTCCCAAATTGAGTGACACCTTGCATCATAGTGACAATCTGATATTGGGTGCGTGAATCCATAATGCGCGTAGCTGCGGGAGCAATTTTACCAGGCTCAGTTTCATAGTCAGAAACTTCAACTTCTTCCGTAGCAGTTTTAGTGGTGTCATCTGTTTCTTTTTTATCAGCTTTAGTCTTTTTATCTTTTTCTTCTGCAGTATTTAGTGTTTCAGCTAAAGGTTCAGTTGCTTTTTTGGGTTTTCTAATTGGGCACAGTTTAATATCATCGCCACAAACTTGGCGAGTCTCGGTAGTAGCATCAAATAAGACTTGTCCATTGCTGTCTTGAATTCGATTAATAAAATGCGCATCCACTTTAAAGCCGCCATTGGCAAAAGCAGAATAAGCAGTAGCCATTTGTACCGGTGTTGTAATCCCTGTGCCTAAAGCTAAAGTTAAATTTGGTGGTAAATTTTTTTGTGGGAAGCCAAAGCGAGTCGCATAATTAATCGTATAAGGAATACCAGTATCTCTTAATAAGCGAATGGAAACTAAATTTCGCGATTTAGCCAAAGCTTCACTTAAGGTAGTTGGACCAATATAAGAGCCACCAAAATTTTTAGGTTGCCAATTGCTACCAGGAATAGTAATAGGTGCATCATTCACTACGCTAGTTGGTGCAAAACCTCGTGATAGGGCAGCTGAATAAATGATGGGTTTGAAGCTAGAGCCGGGTTGGCGCATTGCTTGAGTCGCACGGTTAAATTTACTGTGATAAAAATCATATCCCCCCATCACAGCTCGAATGGCACCATTGTGTGGATCCATGAGTACTAAAGCTCCCCCTACAGTTGGAATCTGAGTTAATTGCCAATTAGCAGAGCTAGCTACAGTTGGGGTATCGTTGTCTGTTGTCTCTTCGCTTTCAGGCTTGGGGTTAGTTTTAACTTGTGGGCGTACCCGAATAATGTCGCCAGCTACTAGTACGTCAGAGACACGGCGTGGGGTAGAGCCACGACGATTAGCACTAATAAATTTACTGGCCCATTTTACATCATCGATTTGTAAAGTGATGATATTTTCATCCATTAATAAGATGGATGCTTCGTTTTTAGAGCTTTTTAAAACTAAACCCGCTTGTAAGTCACCCACCGTTTGATAAGTTGAAAGTTTATCCAGTAATTCATCTTGGCTGGTGTAATCTTCAAGATTGATATGATCTTCAGCACCGCGATAACCATGGCGGCGGTCATAATCTTCTAAAGTTTTACGCAAAGTATTAGTGGCATAGGTCTGTGCTTGTGAATCAAGGGTGGTATAAACATCATAACCTTGGGTATAGGCTTTATCTTGATATTTTTCGACAATAGCAGCGCGTACCATTTCAGCTAAATAGGGGGCGTAAGTTTCAATATCAGTTTTATGTACTGAGGCAGTATTAGGTTCTTTAACCGCTAGTTTAAATTCATCTGGGCTAATAAAACCCTGCTCAGCCATACGTTGTAAAATATAATTACGCCGTGTCATCGCTCGAGGTTCATTGACGATGGGATTATAGCGCGAAGGAGCTTTTGGTAAGCCCGCAATCATAGCCATTTCTGCAAGGCTTAAGTCTTTTAATTCTTTGCCATAATAAGTTTCAGCCGCTGCAGCAATCCCATAGGCGCGATTACCCAAAAAGATTTTATTTAAGTAAAGCTCTAAAATTTCTTCTTTCGTGAGGGTTTGCTCTAAACGGATGGCTAATAAAGTTTCTTTAAACTTACGCGCAAAGGTTTTGTCATTATCAAGAAAAGCATTACGAGCTAATTGCATGGTGATGGTACTAGCACCCTGAGATTTATGCCCAGTTGCCAATGCCACGTATAAGGCACGAAAGACCCCCTTAGGATCTATCCCCTGATGCTCATAATAACGTGCATCTTCAATGGCGATGAAGGCTTGGCGTAGGCGTTCGGGGATTTCATTAAAATTCACTGGACGACTACGTTTTTCGCCATATTCTGCAATTAAACGCTCGTCACGTGAGTAGATGCGCAGTGGAACTTGAATATCGATTTTGCGGATATCTTCACTGTTCGGTAACTGCGGTGAATAAATGAAATATAAACCCGCTAAAATGGCAAGCCCTACTGTACTAAGACTCAGTAGAGAACTGAGTAAAAAGGTAATGAAGTGAATGAAAAAACGCATAGTGCCCGTATTAACCTGAATCTATTTTTTTAGTAATTTTAAGCGATGTCAGACGGTAAAATTCTTAAGACTGGGACGAGGATTTTGCCAGTTATAAAGTGTTGAAGTCAGCTTTGTTATGGTGTGATTCGCTTTCCCCGTTCATCTGAAACCGACGCGCTACCAAGACAGTCAGAGTAGACTATTTTTAGATACAACGCTACCATGCTATGAAACTTGAATAATAAAAATAAATATAAATGTGAGTCGCCGTGTTTTCATTTTATAGCCGTAAACCCAACCTACTTGGTATCGATATCAGTTCCTCTGCGATCAAGCTAGTGGAAATGTCCAAAAAGGGCCGTGAATATCGAATCGAAAGTTATGCAGTCGCCCCTTTGCCAGACGGTGTATCCAATGAAAAGGACATCATCGAGCCTGAGCCAATTGGAGAAGCTATTCGTCGTGCTTTACGTGAAAGCCGTACTCGCCTAAAGCATTGTGCCCTAGCCATTCCTACCTCGATGGCGATCAATAAAATCATCACGCTTTCAGCATCAATCCCTACAGCTGAGATGGAAGCACAGATTGCCTTGGAGGCTGATCAGCATATTCCTTATGCGATGGAAGAGGTGAGCTATGACTTTGAAGTCTTAGGCCCTTCCATGACTAATCCGGATATGATCGATATTCTGTTAGCAGGTACGCGCTCTGAGAATGTCGAAGTGCGGGTGGCTGCAGCAGAAATGGCAGGTTTAACTGTTGATATTGTGGATACAGAAACTCATGCTTTAGAAAAGGTATTGCGTAAGCTTACGAATGAGTTGGAGCAATATGACTCAGTAGCCGTCGTCGATTTCGGTGCAACGATGACCAGTATCACGGTGTTCGAGCAAGGGCGTTTAACTTTTTCACGCGAACAATCTTTTGGTGGTCGCCAACTGACTGAGCAAATCATGCATCGTTATGGCTTAACTTGGCAGGAGGCTGGTTTAGCGAAAAAGGAAGGTAATTTACCTGAAAACTATATCTCAGAAGTTTTAGATCCTTTCAAAGACAACATGGTTCGCCAGCTACATCGTTTCTTACAGTTTTATTATGCTTCCAGCCAACGTGAAAGTGTCAGTCAAATCCTTATTTCAGGTGGTTGCGCCCGAATTCCGGGTATTGATGAGCAAATTCAATCAGTTATTGGTACACCTGTAAAAGTAGTTAATCCCTTCACGCAAGTCGGCCTTGGTTCTAAGGTCAGCCCTGTGCGTTTTACTAACGATATGCAAGCCCTACTGATTGCGGCAGGCTTGTCCTTGAGAGGATTAGACTAATGGCAGGCTTAAACTTACTACCTTGGCGTGATAAAGAGCGCGAACTCAAGAAAAAGCAATTCTTTGCTCTATTAGGGGCTTCAGCCGCTTTAGCGAGTTTGATCGTGTTTGCTGGCCATACTTATATGCGCAATGCGGTCGACTACCAAGCATCACGTAATAAATTATTAACCGACGAGATTGCTGATCTAGATAAGCAGATTGAGCAAATTAAAAAGCTTGATTCTACCAAACAAGCCTTATTAGATCGCATGCAAATCATTGAAACTTTACAAAGTACCCGCCCAGCGATTGTGCACTTATTCGATGAGATGGCCAATGCTTTACCTCAGGGTATGTATTTAGAAGCACTTAAACAAAGTGATACAGTGGTTCATGTAGAAGGTAAAGCAGAGTCGAATGCCCGAGTTTCTACCTATATGGATAGCTTAGATGCTTCCCAATGGCTGAACTCCTCTAACCTAAATATTATTTCTGTAGCACGTCAAGATGGGCGGCCGACACCTCTCCGCGATTTTAAACTTGATGTCCAACAACTATTAAAACAGGACGAGGAGAAGAAAAATGAATCTGCAGGAGGTTAATAATCTCGCGGAGGATCCGGGTAGTGTACCTTGGCCGGTCAAAGTAATTGTAGTTGTAGCCTTAATGGGACTTATTATGTTCTTAGGCTATAAATTAGTGATTACAAGCAGTATTGAAGAGCTAGATGGTTTGCAACGTAAAGAAATAGAGCTTCGTACTACGTTTGAAACTAAACAAAAACGTGCTAGCCAATTGGCTGCTTATGAAAAGCAACTTGAGGAAATGCAACATTCTTTTGGTACTTTAATGCAGCAATTACCGAGTAGTACTGAAATACCTGCTTTGATTCTAGATATTTCTGAGAAAGGTGTTTCTAATGGTCTAGAGATAGAACTATTTGAGCCTTTGCCTGAAATCCTAAAAGAGTTCTATGCAGAAAAACCGATTAAACTGATTGCAATGGGAACTTACCAGCAATTAGCGACCTTTGTAAGTGATATTTCTGGTTTACCGCGGATTGTAACTATTCATAATATTAATCTTTTACCAGAGGTTAATAAAAATGCTGGTACTACCCCTCAGCCCAGTAGTTCAGCAGAGCAAGAAGGCCCACGGCGCTTACGAATGGAGGCTCTGATTAAGACTTATCGCTACTTAGAAGAGAGTGATATAAAACCTAATCCAGCTGATAAAGCAGCAACAGCTCCAGCAGCTGCTCCAAAAAAATAATGAATTAAGTGAGCCTGCGGAGAATGATTATGTATAAAAATAATTTAAGAAAATCAACCCTGTTAAGCTTGCCAGTATTACTGAGTGCTTTAATATTAACGGGCTGTGGCGATAACATGTCTGATCTTCATGCTTATATGAATGAAGTTAAAGCACGTCAGCCTGCGCCTATTGAGCCGATTCCAGCGATTAAACCTTATGTGCGCTTTATTTATCCAGGCCATGATACGGATCCTTTTGATAGTGCAGTCTTAGAGGCTAAGACAGTAGCAGAGATTCCTGAGTCAGTATTGATTGATAAAAATCGGGTTCCAGAATTTTTAGAAACCTTCCAATTAGATAGTTTGCGTATGGTTGGTACAGTATTTAAAGATAAAGAGCTCTGGGCGCTGATTAGAATCCCTGATGGGGCAGTGCATCGGGTAAAAACTGGTAATTATATTGGTAAAAATCATGGGAAAATTACAAGTATTAAAGATGTAGGGCTGTCATTATCTGAAATTGTAGATAATGGTTTTGGTGGCTATAAAGAGCGTGATAATGAGTTGGCTATTTCTACGTTAAATCAGCCCTGATAATTTTATTGAGTAAGGTTAGCTATAATGAAAATAATAAAGCAAACCACTGCACGTAATGTTGTATTGTTATCGTGCCTATCGTGGGCAGCAGTTGCTGCAGCTGCTAATAATCAGTTGGAAAATATTAGCGTCAATGAAGCAGCAGCAGGTAAAGTTGAGGTTCTGCTAAATTTTTCTTCTCCAGTCGCTATTCCTAAAGGTTTTGTGATGGAGAATCCGCCACGGATTGTCTTTGATTTTCCAGGGGTAGAAGTTGCTCCTACTGCACGGCATAACCATACTAAGCGTGGAGTAGTGAATGCTGTTCAAGCTGCTGGCTCAAAAGGGCAAGCTCGCCTAGTATTTAACTTAGACTCATTAGTCGATTATACGGTTGAAAGCAGTGGCAATGATATGGTGCTTCTGTTCTCACCAACTGGTAAATCGACCCAAAGTGGTCAAGCCAAAACTACACAACCTGAGCTACCTGTAGCGGATATTAATCCCGAGGATTCTTACCATTGGTACACTAAGCCAGGCCAAGAGAAAGCTGCCCCTGCCCCAACGGTTGATCCGAAAAAAATTAATCCAGCAGCTCAAACTATTGCGCAAGTGGCACCGCCTCCTGTCAGGCTCGAGGAGGTTCCTCCACCGCCTAAGGTGACCCAGCCTTTAGTTTATAGACCTGGAGTGCCAGTCCCTGCACAAACTAAAAAGGTAGCTAAACCCCCTATAGTGAGTGCACTAGCGGAGGCACAATCGATTTATGGTTTACGCTCTGTTGATTTTCGTCGTGAGCCTGATGGTGGTGGACGAGTCATTATTACTTTGCCAGACAATGAAACCAAGATTACCGATGATAAAACCGCAAACACGCTCAACCTAACTTTAGAAGATGTCGATGTGCCTATGAACTGGCAAAAACGTCTTGATGTTGTCGATTTTGCGACCCCTGTATCCACGATTCAGATTTCTCAACGTGAGATGAACGGGCGCGTTAGTGTGATGGCTAGTGAGGATTTTACTTATCGAACAGAGCGCGATAAAAATATCTATACAGTTTATATCGATAAAATTAAAGCACCCAAGAAAGAACAGCTAGGTGAGAAAAAGAAGAAAACCTTTACTGGTGAAAAGCTCTCACTGAATTTCCAAGATATTGAAGTGCGTGCAGTACTGCAGTTGTTAGCAGATTTTACTAATAAAAATATCGTGGTGAGTGACACTGTAGAAGGTAATATCACAGTACGCCTCAAGGATGTCCCTTGGGATCAGGCTTTAGACATTGTGCTAGAGTCAAAGAATCTGGGGATGCGTGAGAATGGTAATGTCATTTGGGTAGCCCCGAATGTGGAGTTAGATGCAAAAGATGCTCAGGAAATCGAAGTAGCCAAACGCAAGATTGAGTTGGAACCATTAGTTACTGAGTATGTACCAGTTAATTTTGCTAAGGCTGCTGATTTAGCTACTCTCATTAAAAGTAAAACGGTGGCAGAAGGTGATACTAGCCATTCATTGTTATCACCCCGCGGGAATGTGTCCTTCGATGATCGGACTAATACGCTCTTAATTCAAGATACAGCCACACAAGTAGCTGAAATTCGCGATTTGATAAAGGTGTTGGATGTTCCTGTCCAACAAGTAGCTATTGAGTCACGGATTGTTATTGCTAATGACTCTTTTGGTAAGCAATTGGGTGCACGTTTTGGTGTAACTCCTCATTGGTCAAATAGCGGTTCTAGTGGGATCGCGGGTGCGGGTTTAGGTTCTTCAACGGATACTTATTATAACTCTCTGGCTAGCAACTCAACAGGAACAGCAGGCCAAGTGAAATTACCAGGTCTGACCGACCGCTTGAGTGTGAATCTACCAACTTCCGCAGCAGCGGGTAAGTTTGGTTTCTCAATTCTTACTTCTGACTTTTTGTTAGATTTAGAGTTGTCCGCCTTACAAGCTGAAAGTAAGGGTGAGATTATTGCGACCCCTCGGGTTGTTACTTCGAATCAAACCAAAGCGGTTATTGAACAAGGTGTGGAAATTCCCTATCAAGAAGCGAGTTCGGCGGGTAATACAAGTACTTCCTTTAAGAAAGCCGTGTTGAGTTTGGAAGTAACTCCACAAATTACGCCGGATGAGCATATTTCAATGGATTTGAAGGTCAATCAAGATACGGTAGGTGCGGTGTATAACAATATTCCAAGTATTGATACCCGCGAAATCCAAACCAAAGTTTTGGTAGAAAATGGGCAAACCGTCGTCTTAGGTGGTGTTCATGAGGAGAATCGTATTAAAGGATCAACTAAAGTGCCCGTCTTAGGCGATTTACCAATGGTAGGTCAAGTATTCCGCAATACGAATCGGAGTGATACCAAGCGTGAGCTGTTAATCTTCGTTACGCCGAAAATTATCGACAGCAAATCTAAGTAATTGCTGGTTTTAGGAATCAAGTCAGATGATTTGGCTTGATTCCCTTGCGCACTGCTGGCATAACTCCACCATGCAAGACAACATCATCTTAGTTGGCCTCATGGGGGCAGGCAAATCGACTATTGGTCGGCAATTAGCGCGGCGTTTTAATCTTGAGTTTTATGACTCGGATAAGGTGATTGAGGCGCGCACTGGAGTGCCGATTCCAACGATTTTTGAAATGGAAGGCGAACAAGGCTTTCGGGATCGCGAGGAGCAGATTATTGCTGAGCTTACTCAATTGCGTGGGGTGGTCTTAGCGACCGGTGGTGGAAGCATTCTACGGGCTAATAATCGCGCTGCTTTGAAAACGGGAGGCAAAGTTATCTATCTTCGTGCTTCAGCCGAACATTTGTATAGTCGGATTCACCACGACAAAAATCGCCCTTTGATGCAAACTGATAATCCGCTGCAAACTTTACGTAATCTCTTACAAGCACGTGAAGCTCATTATCTAGAAGTGGCTGATTTGATTGTGCCTACTGGTAAGCAGAAAGTGGCGCATATCGTTAATCTCATCGCACAAAAATTGAACCAGCTACAGGATGTATCTTATGCAAACGCTCAATCTTGATCTTGGTGATCGCAGTTATCCTATCTATATTGGTCAAGGCTTATTGCAGCTGCCTGAGTTGTTAACAGTGCATGTACAAGGCAAAAGTTGCGTGACTGTATCCAATGAAACTATTGCACCCTTGTATTTGGATTCAATTAATACAGCTCTAAAGGCTTATAAACAGTCTGCAGTGATTTTGCCGGACGGTGAGGCTTATAAGAACTTAGATACTCTCAATCAGATTTATACTCATTTATTGGAAGCCAAAGCTGACCGCAAAACGACGCTCATTGCTTTAGGTGGTGGTGTAGTAGGGGATATGACGGGCTTTGCCGCGGCTAGTTACCAACGGGGTGTAAATTTCATTCAAGTACCTACTACCCTGTTGGCGATGGTTGATTCTTCAGTCGGTGGTAAAACTGGAGTCAATCATGCTCTAGGTAAGAATATGATTGGTGCATTTCATCAGCCACAAGCCGTTATCATTGATACCAATACTTTAAGTACTTTGGCGGATCGAGAACTTAGTGCGGGCATCGCTGAGGTGATTAAGTATGGTTTGATTCGTGATCTAGAGTTTCTGGCTTGGCTGGATGAGAATATGGATGCTTTGTTAGCACGTCAGCCAGAGGCTTTAAGCTATGCAATCTATCGGTCTTGTCAGCATAAAGCTGAAGTTGTGGCCTCTGATGAGCGTGAGTCTGGTCAGCGTGCTTTATTGAATTTAGGCCATACTTTTGGGCATGCGATTGAAGCGGCGATGGGCTATGGGCAATGGTTGCATGGCGAGGCAGTGGCTACCGGCATGGTCATGGCTGCTGAACTGTCAGCACAAATGGGTTGGTTGGCTCAAGCTGATGTAGTTTATATCCGCCAATTATTAGAGCGAGCGCATTTACCCGTTGATCCACCTACTACGATGACGGGTGATGATTTTATGCGATATATGTCAGTGGATAAAAAAGTCTTGGATGGTAGTTTGCGCTTAATTCTGATGAAATCTTTAGGCGAAGCGATTGTCACCGCAGACTTTGATGCAGATGCACTCAAGCGTGTACTACGTCGCGAAGTAAAAGGGTAAATCAAGATGACTGCTTCCTATGCCGCACAACCTGAAACGACACGTGGACGGCGTTTTCCGGAAGCAGCCCCAGCTTACCGCTCAGAATTTCAGCGTGATCGTGATCGCGTCATTCACTCCAAAGCATTTCGACGCCTTGAATATAAAACCCAAGTTTTTGTCAATCATGAAGGTGATTTGTATCGCACGCGCCTGACACACTCCATTGAAGTCGCACAAATTGCCCGCACGGTAGCGCGCAGCATGGGCTTAAATGAAGACCTGACCGAAGCCATTGCGCTCGCCCATGATTTAGGACATACCCCATTTGGACATGCTGGGCAGGATGAGCTTAATGCTTGCATGCAAGCCTATGGTGGCTTTGAGCATAATTTGCAATCTTTACGGGTCGTGGATTGGCTGGAAGATAGCTATGCGGAGTTTGCAGGTTTGAATCTCACTTTTGAAACGCGCGAAGGTATTCTCAAGCATTGTGCAGTTAAACATGCACAGGGCTTAGGTGAGGTAGGTGAGCGCTTTTTGACTAAGACTCAAGCCTCCCTAGAAGCACAGCTTACCAATTTAGCTGATGAAATTGCCTATAATAATCATGATATTGAAGATGGTTTACGTTCAGGGCTGATTAGCTTAGAACAAATGCAACAAGTTCCGATTTTTGCACAGCAATATGCTTTAGTAGTACAGAAATATCCGCAATTAGAGGGACGTAGTTTAGTGCGCGAAACTTTGCGGCGCTTAATCAGTGCTATGGTGGTGGATCTGATTGAAACCAGTCAGGCAGCTATTGATGCATCTAGGGTGCAAACTTTAGATGAGGTACGTCAGCAAGCTAAACCTTTGATTCAGTATAGCGAGGCTATGTGGGCGGCTAAGAATGAGCTCAAGCGTTTCTTGCGGGAAAATCTCTATTTTCACCCTACGGTGTATCGTATGTCGTGGCGTGCACAGAGAGTAGTACGTGAACTCTTTAACGCTTATTTGCAGGACTCACGCCTGTTACCACCTAAATACCAAGCTTTTATAAAACAGTATGAGCAGGCTGCAGGCGAAACAGGGCGCGCGCGCGCGATTGCTGATTATATTGCAGGGATGACAGATCGCTATGCGCTCAAACAATATGCTGAGCTATTTGATATGGACAGAGTAAAATTCTGAAAAAACTATTAGAGTGTAAACCGCAGCTTACACTTTATCTTATAGTATTCAGTTTCTCTCTACATATCGACCCTAAGTCGTTGACCTAGGTTATGACAACATAACCTAGGTACTTTTATCTAATCACCATCAATCTTAATAATTCAGCATTCTTTGTGCAGATGCAGCATAATGTTCAGCACTATGAAAAGTTTGATTTAATCTGTCCATGACACCTGCCATTCTGACGGTTCGTAAAGCTGGTTTACCTTTCCAAACTCATGAATATCAACATGACCCTACGGTTAGCTCCTATGGCTTAGAAGCGGCTGAAGCGCTACAAGTGGAAGCCTCGCGTGTTTTCAAAACTCTGGTGGTAGCTTTAGACAGTGATATGAAAAAAATGGCAATAGGCATTGTACCTGTGACACAGCAGCTGGATGTTAAAGCATTAGCCAAAGCAGTCGGTGCAAAAAAAGCCGAACTGGCAGATCCCAAACAAGCTGAGCGTACTACCGGCTATTTAGTGGGGGGTATTAGTCCTTTAGGACAAAAACGTAAATTACCCACCGTGTTGGATGAGTCTGCTCTAAATTTTAAGACGATTTTTGTCAGTGCAGGTCGACGTGGCTTAGAACTTGAATTGTGCCCGACGATTTTAATGGAACTCTGTCAAGCGGATGCGGTCGCTATTTGTCGGTGAAAAAAATTCTTTACAATGCAGCACTGCTGATTAATTAATAAACTATTCGAACATTTGAGAATTAGAAGGAACTACTATGCTGGAGCAGAGTAAACATAAAATTCGTAAAGCCGTTATCCCCGTAGCAGGCTTAGGTACTCGGATGCTACCTGCGACTAAAGCTATTCCCAAAGAAATGCTCCCAGTAGTGGATAAGCCGTTGATTCAATATATTGTGAATGAATGTGTTGAAGCTGGCATCCGTGAAATTGTGTTAGTCACACATAATAGTAAGAACTCTATCGAGAATCATTTTGATACCAGTTTTGAATTGGAAACTATGCTGGAAAAGCGTGTAAAGCGCCAGTTATTGGATGAGGTGCGGTCAATCTGCCCTAAAAATGTCACGATTATGCATGTGCGCCAAGGCGAAGCTAAAGGTTTAGGTCATGCGATTATGTGTGCACATCCTGTGGTTGGACATGCCCCCGTCGCAGTGTTATTGCCCGATGTTTTAATTGATGATGCTGCGTGTAACTTAAAAACTGATAATTTAGCTGAGATGTTGCGCTTATATGATGAAACGGGCATTAGTCAAATTATGGTTGAGCCTGTGCCAATGGATAAGGTTTCATCTTATGGTGTAGTAGATATTAATGGGCACACCCTAGAGCCGGGTTGTTCTGTGGCGATGAGTGCGATTGTCGAAAAACCTGATGTGGACAGTGCACCTTCTAATCTGGCTGTAGTTGGGCGCTATGTTTTATCTCCGCATATTTGGGATTGGTTAAAACGCACTCCCTTAGGTGCAGGTGACGAGATTCAGTTAACGGATACGATTGCACTTTTAATGCGCGAGTATCAGGTTAATGCCTTCCATTTAAGTGGTAAAAGCCATGATTGTGGTTCTAAACTAGGCTACATGATGGCCAATGTTGAGTATGGCCTGCGCCATCCCAATATTGCTAAAGATTTTGCGAAATACTTAAAAGAACAAGTGAAGTCTTTATAAATTACAAATGTTTTTTTAGGAGTGACTGGATAAATCCAGCGCTCTCATGTGGATTAATTTCAGTATTGCGAATCAAGCGATCAAAGTGCCGTGTTAAAGCACGAATTTCCTCTAAAGTATTAATTACCACATACATATCGCCCACATAAATGACTGCACGTTGCGAGCCAAACACGGTTAAGGGGGCAGAGAAGGTTTTGCGCCCATCATAAAGAAATAAGCGATAGCTTGGATAAAGATCATCTAGCAAGCGTTGAATATGCTCCAACTGCTGGCGACGTAAGCGCTTCGGTAGTTCCTCCCAGATTCCTACACCTTGCGCAAGCATTTTCAACCGTTGCAAGGGTAAGCAAACTTCCATTTCTGATTCATCAATCCGGTTATAGGCCAGTTGCGAGTTGGTTTCCAATTTGCGAATTTCGAGCGGCACTTGCGTATATTGGCGCTCGTAGTCAATGACTTCTTCAATCATCAAAGAGTCGGGTAGATTAGAGGGAACATAACGAATTTTGTAACCAATCGCATCGCGATGCCATTGTCCTAGTTTAGTGTGTTGCCCATTCAGGACTTGCTCAATTTCCAGCGCAGAGGACACCGAAGAGCGGATATGCTCATCCTGTGATAAGCCTAACAACCAATCAATACTGACCTTGTAGGCTGCTGCAATATTGCTCAGTGTTTCTGCACGCGGTAAGCGCAATAATTGATCGGACAAGAGTTGCGCCAGCGCTGAGCGATTAACGCCAATCGACTCGGCAAACTGCGCCTTATTCAATCCAGAGTGTTGAATCAGTAATTGCAAACGCTTCTGGAAAAGCTCTCCGGTTTCTCGTTTAGAATTGGTCATCACTACTAGCTTTGTTACTTAGTAACACCATTTGTTTACTTTAGTGAACTAATCCTAGTTTAGTTATTTACTAATAACAAATGTGTCATAGTGTTTAGTGGGCAAATCCATTCGCAAGCCTTAAAATGGCTTAATAGCGATTGGGGATGAATGCCATGACAGAAAAACTAAAAAAAATAGAATATCTTACCCTGGGTTTAGTATGCAGTTTTTATCTACTCTGGGGTGTTTTGACGAGCTTGCATAGCTTATTTCCTATCTGGGTTCTCGTCCCAGCATTGGCGGTTTTGCTAAGCTTTTACGGCTCTTTGCAACACGAAATCATTCATTATCACCCTACGCCTTGGCAAAAACTCAATGAGGGCTTAGGTTCGCCGCCTTTGGCTTTATATTTACCGTTTATTATTTATCGCGATACCCACCGCCAGCATCATGTGCTGGAGAATATCAGTTATCCCAGTAAAGACCCTGAGTCTTATTACATGACGAGCGAGCGCTGGGCGGCGATGCCTGTTTGGTTGCAAGGTCTGTATACCTTAAATAACACTTTACTAGGGCGTATTTTGATTGGGCCAGCCTTGGGTGTGACTGGTTTTTTAATCAGTGAATTTAAAAAACTACAAGCGGGTGATAAATACACTCAACAAGCGTGGCTCGCTTATTTGCCTTGGTTAGGGTTAGTGCTTGCGTGGTTGCTGTATTGGCAATTTCCACTTGGTGTTTACTTGTTAGCCTGCTATTTCTCGATTTCACTGACCTCGATTCGTATCTTTGCCGAGCACCAAGCAGTGCACACCCCTGAACAGCGTACTATTGTGGTCGAGGCGAATGGCTTTTTAAGTTTTCTTTTCCTGCAAAATAGCCTGCATTCGGTGCATCACAAATATCCTGCTTTGCCTTGGTACAAATTGCGCCAAACCTATCAGCAAGAGCGAGAGGCAATCTTGCAAGAGAATGGCGCGTATGTGTTCAAGAATTATCTTGAGCTTTTTAAGCGTTATGCGTTTAAAGCGAAAGAGGGTGTAGTGCATCCGTTATAATTCATTGATCTTCATTAGACTTGCGTCTTAGATTACGATAAAAGTCATTAAGCATTAGCCATTGCTTGCTCAGCTCGATACTTATTGTTAAAAATAGATTTCGATTGGGTAATTGCTAGGCATCCTATGCGTTTTAACGAAGATACGCGCGTCAAAATCCCAACGCTTTTGCACCTAATGCGCTTGGGTTATACCTATCTGTCTTTGAAAACAGTTCAATGGGATGAGGAAAACAATATTTTCCCTTCCTTGTTTCGTGAAGCTGTTAGCTTGCTTAATCCAGAGCTGGCCCCTGATGATATTGAGCGATTGCGTGAAGACACCAGCCTATTGCTCAACAATGAGGATTTAGGCAAAGCTTTTTATGAGCGGCTGATCCAGCGTTCCGGTATACGTTTAATTGATTTCGGTAATTTCGACAACAATAGCTTCCACGTTGTCACTGAATTAACGTATAAAAATGGTGATGATGAGTTTCGACCCGATATAACCTTGTTAATTAATGGAATGCCGTTGGTATTCATCGAGGTTAAAAAGCCTAATAATCGTGATGGAGTGATAGCGGAACGTAATCGTATTAATACGCGTTTCCAGAACAAGAAATTCAGGCGCTTTGTCAACGTCACTCAGTTGATGCTGTTTTCCAATAATATGGAATATGACAATGATTCGTCTGAACCGCTGGAGGGTGCATTCTATGCTTCAAGCTCCTATCAGCAGGCAGTGTTCAATTATTTCCGTGAAGAAGAGCCACTGAATATTGCTGCCTTGCTAAGCCCTGAAGATGATGTTACTGAAGCATTAGTGCTTCGAGATAACAACTGCTTAATTATCAAAAATAGCCCAGAATTTATTACCAATAAAGACCCGAACACTCCAACCAACCGTGTATGTACGTCATTACTGAGTCGAGAGCGTTTGCGCTTTATCCTGCGTTACGCCATTGTTTATGTGAAAGAAAAAAATGCTTGGGAGCAGCATATAATGCGCTACCCGCAACTGTTTGCCACTAAAGCGCTTGAGCAAAAACTTAATGCAGGCAAGCGCAAGGGAATTATTTGGCACACCCAAGGCAGCGGAAAAACCGCGCTGGCGTATTACAGTACTCGTTATCTGGTGGATTACTTCCAGCAGCAACAGGTTATTCCAAAGTTTTACTTTATCGTAGATCGGCTGGATTTGCTTAATCAAGCTTCCAAAGAGTTTATCAGTCGCGGATTAACCGTTCATAAGATTAATTCCCGTGAAGCTTTCGCACAGGACATCAAGCAAACGACGGCGCTTCACAATGACACGGGCAAGCTCGAAATTACGGTCGTCAATATCCAAAAGTTCAAGGATGATCCAGAGGTGATGCGCGTGAAAGATTACGCGGTCAATATTCAGCGTATTTACTTTTTGGATGAAGTTCACCGCAGCTATAACCCACAAGGGAGCTTTTTGGCTAACCTTGAACAGTCAGACCAAAACGCCATTAAAATTGGGCTGACGGGTACTCCGTTATTAGGCACAGACACTAATTCTAAAGTCTTGTTTGGTGACTATATCCACAAGTATTACTACAACAAGTCTATTGCTGATGGTTACACCTTGCGCCTGATTCGCGAGGCGATTGAAACCAATTATCGAATGGCTTTGCAGGAAGCACTGGCAAAAATTGAGGTGGAAAAGGGCAAGTTGCCGATGAAGGACATTGTTGCCCACCCTACTTTTGTAAAGCCGATGTTGGCCTATATCGTGCGCGATTTTGAAAAAAGCCGTGCCACCCTGAATGATTCAAACATTGGTGGGATGGTGATTTGCGACAGCTCTGAGCAAGCCAAGGAACTGTTTGCACAGTTTCAGGCCGATTATGCGTTTAAGTCGATTGCGGAAATGCCAAGTGACTATGACGCGGGGGTCTTGCTAAAACACAAAGTGAAAACTGCTGCCTTGATTTTGCATGATGTCGGCTCGAAGGAAGAGCGCGATACGTGGGTGGAGGATTTCAAGGCAGGCACTATTGATCTGCTGTTTGTCTACAATATGCTGCTGACAGGGTTTGATGCTAAACGCTTGAAAAAGCTCTATCTAGGTCGTGTCATTCGTGACCATAATCTGCTGCAAGCCTTGACTCGGGTGAACCGCACTTATAAGCAGCATCGCTATGGTTATGTGGTGGATTTTGCTGATATTCGTAGCGAATTCGACAAAACCAATAAAGCCTATTTTGATGAGCTACAAAGTGAGCTGGGCGATGAAATGGAGCATTATTCCAAGCTGTTCAAATCCGCTGAGGAAATTGCAGCAGAGTTGGAAGCGGTCAAGGATGTACTGTTTCAATACGATACCTTAAACAAAGAGCTATTCTCACGCCAAATCACTGAAATTCAGGATCGGGCACAAATATTGTTACTAAAAAAAGCTCTGGCGGATGCTCGCAGCCTGTATAACTTGTGCCGTTTGTTAGGTTTTAATGAATTGTTGCAACGTCTGCCGTTCGCGCAAATCAACGCATTGTATAATGAGGTGGATAATCATTTAGCAATGCTTAACCTTAAAGATCGCCTTGAAAATCAATCTGATACCAGTGGCTTATTGAATATGGCACTGGAAGAAGTGCTGTTCAAGTTTGTCAAAATCGGTGAGGAGGAACTCAAGCTGGCGGATGAGTTGAAAGATGCCTTGCGCCGTGCCCGCGAAACCATGACCAGCAATATTGATCCTAAAGACTCCGACTTCGTGCAACTCAAAGAGGAACTAGAACGCCTGTTTAAGAACCGTAATCTTAAGGCAGTTAGTCAGGAAGAGATGAAGCATAATATGCTCACTCTCAACAAAATTCAGGACAAAGTACGCGAAATCAACCGCAAAAATCGTTTGTTGCAAAGCAAATACGCAGGTGACATCAAATTTGTGCGCGTGCATAAACGACTGCTAGAGCACGGTGCAATCTCTGATAGTGAGCGGCGCATTTTCGAGGCACTGCAATTGGTTAAACAACAAGCCGATGACAGCGTGCTGCAAAACAGGAACATCCTTGACAACGACAGTTATTTTGAGCGCATGATGCAGCGGCATGTGGTACAACAATTTCAACAAACACAACACATCAAGCTAACCCCCGCTAGTACCCGCTATATCAATCAGTTGGTCGTGAAAGAGTATCTGGATGAATTTAATGGGGTGACTCCTTGGTAGCAGGCTTTGCAATTAGTATTACCGTAAGTAATAATAAAGGTCTAAAGTAATACTGGAGAGCTTGGTATGAATGCTTTTGTTTCGACAGTGACACAAAAAGGTCAAGTTACCATCCCCAAGAGTGTACGGGATAGCCTGCATCTGGTCACAGGGGACAGGGTTGAATTTGTCCTTAATGATCGGGGGGAAGTAGTCATCAAGCCTGTTACCCGCAAGGTAGTTGAAGTTGCTGGGCTGTTAAGCAAATACAAGAAGTCCCGTCCGGTGAGCATTGAAGAAATGGATCAGGCGGTTGCCCAATACATCAGAGATGAGGCTTTATGAAAGCGGTTGATACCAATGTGCTGGTACGCTTTCTGGTACAGGACGACGAGCAACAGATGCAAATCGCCACTCAATTGTTGGCAGATGCCGAAGCCAACAAGCAGCCCTTGTTTGTCAGTAACGTGGTCGTGCTGGAACTGATGTGGGTGCTGAAAAGTGTTTATGAAGTACCCCGAGACGAACTACTAGGCTCTTTGAGTGAATTGCTGTCTATGGTGGCACTAGAATTTCAGGATTCCTTGAGCGTCCGTGATTTTGTTGGCAGCGCACAAAACAACACCTATGATCTGGCAGATTTGCTGATTGCCCATGTGGCGCGGGGCAAGGGCTGTGATACGACGCTGACCTTCGATAAGAAAGCTGCTAAAGCCCCACATTTCACCAAACTGCCTGTATTGGAGTAAGCCCTTGGTAGTCCTCGATTTTAAGAAAAGCACCACCGAACTGATCGATAATTTGAAAAATATCTGTGCTGCTTACGGGCTGGGTAATGATGGCAATGAATTCAAGATCATCACGCAGGTTTTCCTGTATAAATTCCTCTGCGACAAGTTGGCGTATGAGCTGAAAAAAGCGGATCCGGCTACTGCTAACGCCGCAAACTGGGAGCAGCACATCGCTAGTCTCGACCTTGATGATTATGAAATGCTGACCATGCTGTTACCCGAAGGCACGGCATATTTGCGCCCAGAACACTTGATTTCCAATTTATTTGCGCGGCAAAACGAGGCTAATTTCGCCAAGCTGTTTGATGATACCCTGCGTGAAATTGCGATTGTCAACAGCGATATTTTCTCGGTGAAAACTGGCGGTGGAGCACAAGTGCGCTTGTTTGATGCACTCAGCCAGTTTATTGCAGACCCTGCTGAACGCGACAATTTTTGTAAAGTGATTATCAACAAACTGGTGAACTTTAGCTTTGAGCATATTTTTACGCAGGGTTTTGATTTCTTTGCAGATATTTTTGAGTACTTGATCAAGGACTACAACAAGGACAGTGGCGGCAAATACGCGGAATATTATACCCCACACGCGGTCGCTAAGATTATGGCGGCGATTCTCGTGCCCACTGATCTTCGTGGCAAAGTAATGAATGTCAAATGCTACGATCCGTCGGCCGGATCGGGAACTTTGCTAATGAATCTTGCTCATGCGATTGGGGAAAATCGATGCAGTATCTATTCGCAGGATATTTCGCAAAAATCGTCTGGGCTGTTGCGACTCAATTTGATTCTGAATAATTTAGTGCATTCCATTCCGAATATTATTCAAGGCAATACCGTGTTGTCGCCCTATCACAAGGATGGGGCTGAGCTGGCGAAGTTTGATTACATTGTTTCCAATCCGCCGTTCAAAATGGATTTTAGTGATTTTCGTGACGATCTGGATACCAAGGAAAACAAGGCGCGTTTCTTTGCAGGGATTCCGAATGTGCCGAATAAAGCCAAGGATAAAATGGCGATTTATTTGCTGTTTATCCAACACATTATGTATTCGCTAAAAGACAAGGGCAGGGCGGCAATTGTTGTGCCGACAGGGTTTATTACCGCGCAATCCGGCATTGATAAGAGTATCCGTGAGCGTTTGGTGGAGCAGAAAATGCTGGCGGGTGTGGTGTCAATGCCAAGCAATATTTTTGCGACCACGGGGACGAATGTTTCAATTTTATTCATTGATAAGGGCAACCAAGACAAGGTAGTGCTGATTGATGCGTCCAACCTTGGCGAAACGATCAAGGATGGCAAGAATCAAAAAACAGTGCTTACCCCAACGGAAGAGCAGCACATTATCGACACTTTCAATGCTAAAACGGCAGTAGATGATTTTTCGGTGGTGGTCAGTTACGAGCAAATCAAAGCAAAGAACTACTCATTTAGCGCGGGGCAGTATTTTGATGTGAAGATCGAATATACCGATATTACTGCTGATGAGTTTGCCGCCAAAATGAAAGGCTTTACCGATAACCTTGATACGCTGTTTGCTGAATCGCGCCAACTTGAAGCTGAGATTAAGACCCAGTTAGCGAGTTTACGCTATGAGTGAACTGTTTTGTTCGTTGTCATTGAAGACCCTCACCCCAACCCCTCTCCCAGAGGTAGAGGAGCTAAGAAAAACAAGCTCTTGCTCCCCCTCTACCTCTGGGAGAGGGGTTGGGGTGAGGGTTCTTAAAAATTCGACTACCTTTAGCAATTGTTCAACAGCTTGTTGGACGATTAAGAAACCCCTCCTAACCTCCCCTTGTCAGGGGAGGAACAAGAAAAGTGTGCTACTGCCTCTTCGCCCCTCCCCTGACAAGGGGAGGATGGGAGGGGTTTCTTCTTCGACGAACGCCGAATCCCGCCAGCTTGAAACCCAGTTAGTGAGCCTCTGCTATGAAATTTAATAGCTCGAAATACAATGAGCATTGGCAAGATAAGAAGCTTGATGAACTTGGTACTTTCAATAGAGGTAAGTCTAAACATCGTCCAAGAAATGATCCGGCTTTGTTCGTAAATGGTAAATATCCGTTGATTCAAACGGGAGAAGTTAAGGCTGCCAATCTTTTTATTAGATCACACACTGATAAATATAATGATTTTGGGCTTAAACAAAGTAAACTTTGGCCGAAAAACACACTTGTTATAACTATTGCAGCTAACATTGCGGAGACAGCCCTATTAGGGTATCCAATGTGTTTTCCTGATAGTGTTGTTGGTTTTGTTGCCGACTCGGACGAATCATCCGAGCTATTCATGCACTACGTATTTACATATATCAGGCGGTCAATTCAGAATTCTGCAAGTGGAAGTATTCAAGATAACATCAATATTGATTATCTAACTAAACTCATGTTCAAAATTCCTGAAAAGTTTTATCAGGACAAGATTGCAGCGGTTCTCTTCTCCATCGACCAAAAAATCGAAATTAACAACCGCATCAACGCCAAACTCGAAGCCATGGCGAAAACACTCTACGATTACTGGTTTGTGCAATTTGATTTCCCCGATGAAAACGGTAAGCCCTATAAGTCATCGGGCGGAAAGATGGTGTATAGCAAGGAGTTGAAACGGGAGATTCCGGCGGTATGGGAAGTGAAAGAGCTTCACCAAATTGCAAATATCACAATGGGGCAATCGCCTGAGGGAAGCAGTTACAATGAAGATGGGAACGGCACTGTATTTTTTCAAGGCTCAACAGACTTTGGGATACGCTTTCCAAATATTCGACAATACACCACTCAGCCTAGCAGGTTCGCAAAAGCTGGTGATATTTTACTAAGTGTCCGCGCACCTGTTGGTACAATGAACATTGCTGATATTGATTGTTGTATCGGTCGTGGTTTGGCTGCACTTAAAAGTAAAGACGGATTTGATGCCTATCTTTTCTATGTGATGGATTATTTCAAGCGTTTATTTGACCGAAGAAATAGTGAAGGAACGACCTTTGGTTCAATAACTAAAAATGATTTGTTTTCATTGCAAGTAGCCTATCCCGATAAACTACTATTGCAGGCGTATGATGATGTTATTGCAGAAAATAATAAACTTGTTCTCAATAATCAAAAAGAAAACCAAAAACTAACAGCTCTGCGAGACTGGCTATTGCCCATGTTAATGAATGGACAAGTCCAAGTCACTGACAGCAAACAACATTAAAACGGTTTAAATCCCTGACTCAAGCGATAACTCTCACGCATAAAATCATAATCCTGATCCTGCACCGCTACCAAACCCTGTAAGCCAGCCGCTTGTAAACGCGCTAACCACGCGGAATGATTCAGGGCTAACAACGCTTGGCGAATGGTTTGCGTAGTATCATTATCCACTGAATTATGCATAACCAGTGGCGGGGTAGGTGCAGGGTTAATTTGCTCAATGGCCTTGAGTTGACCAAGCACCGTTTGCATCTCTGGCTTTTGCGTTTTCAGCCAGTAATCAAATACGGTACAGTCAATCGCTGCCACGTCCGTCTCGCCCGCCGCAATCATGCGCAGGGAATTAGAGTGTGAGCCACTTTCGGACACTTGAGCAAACGTCGGCGGATTCGGTAGTTTTGCCCAATGCGCCCATAAAGCATGATTACCGGAATAAGAGTCTGGGTCATTAATCACCAGACGCTTATTGGCTAAATCAGCAATGGATTGAATGCCACTATCACGCCGCACCACTAAATAAGAGAAATACTCTGGCTTACTGTGTCCTGCAAAAATCGGCTTAGCGAGCACCTGATAGCGTGCTTGTCGATCTTGTTGCAAGGTATACAGCAAGCCACAAATCCAACCCATTTGAATCTGCCCATTCGCTAGTTTTTCGCTAGCTTCTAGCCACGGCGTAGTTTGATCAAAGCGCACCGGTATGCCAGTTTGCTCGGTCAAATAATCTGCCAATAGCGCACAGATCGGATACGTATTTTCCCCTAGACAGGAAATCAGTGTGATAGCCTGCATCGCTTAAGCTCGTAAATAGGTCAGTTGCGGATCAAACAGCGCTTCAGTAATCACCGTGGCTTTGCGCTTTTTGCCTAATAATTCAATCTCAACTTGCGTGCCTGCTTGAATTAATTCGGGCGGTAAGAAACCAATCGCTACCGATTTTTGTGCCCAATGCGCATAGCCACCAGACGTGACTGAGCCAACAATTTTACCATTGTGCCAAATCGGTTCATCGCTGTGCACATCGGCATCGTCGGTTTCGACAATGAAGGTGGTGAGTTTACGTTTTGCCCCTTGCACTTTTTCTGCTAAAGCAGCGGCCTTACCAATGAAATCAGCCGTTTTGTTATAAGCCACAAAGCGACTTAAGCCAGTTTCGAGTGGGGTATAATCGGGTTTAAATTCACGCAGCCATGAACCAAAGCTTTTTTCCAAACGCAAACTCATCATGGCACGCATGCCAAACGGCTTAAGATTAAACTCCTTACCGGCTTCAGACAGCGCTTCGTATAAAGCCAGCTGCTGGCTATTATCCACATAGATTTCATAACCTTGATCGCCGGTATAGCTTACACGCTGTACGATGGCATCCGTTAAACCCACCTCACCTTGGCGCACGCTCATGAAGGGGAAAGCTTCGGTGCTTAGATCAATATTAGTGATCTTACTCAATAGAGCGCGGGCATTTGGCCCTGCAATTTGGAAGCCAATGCGTTGCAAGGAAATATTGCGAATCTCCACTCCAGACTCTGGCAAATGCTGCTCAAACCAGCGTTGATGATAAGCTTGTGCGCCGTAAGAAGCGGTGAGTTGGAAATGATTTTCGGCCAAGCAGCTAATGGTGAAGTCACCAATAATTCGACCTTTCGGGCTTAATAGTGGCGATAAACTTAGGCGACCGATTTCTGGAATACGCCCTGCCATGATGCCATCTAGCCATTCGCGCGCTTTGGGACCTGTGACTAAGAATTTACTGAAGTTGTGGATTTCATTAATGCCCACATTATTGCGCACATTGCGGCATTCTTCGCCGACCGTAGCGAAAGCATTGGAGCGCACAAAGGTCGGTGTTTCATAACGTGGCTCGCCTTCACGCGCGAAGTAATTCACATGCTCTAAGCCATAGCCTTGCCCAAAGACTGCACCTTGCTCTTTCCACACGCTATACATCGGCGTGGTATGTAGTGGGCGACCGGCTGGGCGCTCTTCATTCGGGAAGGAAATCGAGAAGCGTTTTTGATAGTTCTCAGTCACTTTATGGCGGGTATAAGCGCGAGTCGCAAATTTGCCAAAGCGTGCTACATCCATGGCGAATACATCACGAGTGGGTTCGCCTTCTACCATCCATTCGGCTAAGGTTAAACCCACACCACCACCTTGGCTGAAACCGGCCATCACCGCACAAGCTGACCAGAAATTGCGTAAGCCACCGACTGGGCCGACTAAAGGATTACCATCAGGCGCGAAGGTGAAAGGGCCATTGATAATAGTTTTAATCCCTGCGCGACCCAAAACCGGATAGCGATTGCAGGCAAACTCTAAGGATTCGCTGATACGATCTAATTGATTAGGCAATAATTCATGGCCGAAATCCCAAGAGGTCACATCGACTGCCCACGGGTCGCAACGCTGCTCGTAGAAACCAATCACCAAGCCGCGACCTTCTTGACGCAAATAGCTTTCACCGGCTGGGTCCATCACATGCGGCAATTCCGAACCGTGGTTATAAACTTCAGGAATTTCATCCGTAACTAGGTATTGATGCTCCATCGGATGCAAGGGCAGCTCAATTCCGACCATACGCCCAACTTCACGCGCCCACAATCCTGCCGCATTTACCACATGCTCAGCAATCACATTACCCTTATTCGTGACAATTTCCCAACTGCCATCAGGACGCGGGTTTAAAGCACTCACATGCGTATGTAGGTAAACTTCAGCGCCTTGCTTTTTTGCCGCAATCGCATAGGCATGAGTCGTGCCATAAGGATCAAGGTGTCCATCGAGTGGATCGTAAAGGCCACCGATTACACCGTCGGTATTAGTAATCGGCGAGAGTTTACGGATTTCATCAGGGCCAATAATTTCCGTATGTAAGCCCATGTATTGATGTTTAGCACGCTCAGCTTTAAGGTAATCCATGCGCTCAGGTGTAGTGGCTAAGGTAATGCCACCGACATGATGTAGACCGCAGGCTTGCCCAGAAATTTGCTCCAATTCACGATATAGATTAATCGTATAGCCTTGCAGTGCCGCCATATTGGTGTCGGCATTTAGGGTATGGAAACCGCCAGCCGCGTGCCATGTCGAACCTGAAGTGAGTTCAGAGCGCTCAATTAAAACAACATCTTGCCAGCCAAGTTTGGTTAAATGATATAAAACGCTCGCACCCACAACACCGCCGCCAATCACTGCGACCCTAACATGTGATTTCATAAATGATTCCTTAATCCTTAAAAGTCCGTAGCGACGCCGCCTTCACTCTTACGGCGTGCAACAAAATCGTCTAGCTCTTCGCGAATCGCAGCATCTAAAGGCGGTGGTTCGTAGCTTTGTAGAATTTGTTTATAGAGTTTGTGTGCATGCTCGTAAGTGGTCGGGCTACCCGCTTCCTGCCAAGTTTCGAAATTGCGCCAATCGGAAACTAGGGGGGCATAGAAAGCATCTTTATAGCGTGCCATCGTATGCGCAGTACCGAAATAGTGACCGCCTGGGCCGACATCTTTCACTGCTTCCAACGCAAGGCTAGCCTCATCCACGGTGACACCTTGTAGATAAACCGCCATCATTTGCAGCAAATCAGCATCCACGATTAACTTTTCAAACGAAGCACATAAACCGCCTTCCAACCAGCCTGCACCATGCATGAGGAAGTTAGCCCCGCCCATAATCGCGCCCCACAAGGCCATAGTCGATTCATAGCCTGCTTGCGTATCGACGGTATTAGAGGCACAGACATTCGAGGAGCGGTAGGGGATTTTATAACGGCGGGCAAGTTGTCCGCTAATATGCGCGGCCTGCACATATTCCGGTGTGCCAAATGCAGGTGCGCCGGATTTCATATCTACATTCGAGGTAAAGCCACCATACGCGGCGGGCGCACCACGCCTGACCATTTGCGTAAAGGCAATACCGGCTAAAGCTTCGGCATTTTGCTGAGCCACTGCACCCGCTACTGTCACGGGAGCCATTGCCCCTGCAAGGGTAAAGGGAGTGAGCATCACCACTTGATTACGTGCCGACATCTCCATAATGCCTTGCAGCATGGGTTGGTCGAGGCGTAAGGGCGAGCTGGAGTTAATAATGGTGAATAAACTAGGTTCTTGTTCCAGTTGCTCATGGCTAATTCCACGCGCAATCCGTGCAATTTCAATCCCATCACGATTGCGTTGTCTGCCAAGCGAATAGGCATGAAAGGCTTTATCGGTGAGGGTCACGCAATCCGCTAAACAGTCCAAATGGCGCACTGAAGCATGAATATCGACTGGCTCTACCGGATAACCGCCCGTGAATTGCAGAATGTTCAAGCTCTGCATCAAGCGCAGGAAGTTTTGATAGTCGGCATGCTTCCCCGCGCGTCTTCCGCCATCCATGCTACTGGCATTCGGCGCACTAGCCACCGTGCCAAAACTGGTGAAATTTTTACCGATTTGCAGATTGTGCTCTGGATTACGCGCGTGCAGAGTGAAAAGCTCAGGGACACTGGAGATATAATCCATGATCATATGCCGATCAAACTGTACCCGATTACTGCCAGCCGTGATTTTCGCACCGCACTGTTTCATTAAAGCGCGCGCCTCATCGTCCAGAATATCCATGCCCACTTCTTCGAGGATACGCATCGAGGTATTATGAATTTGCTCGATCTGCTCTTCATAGATAATTTCAATGGGCTTATACGGGTTTTTGAGCTGTTGCCATGGCAATTGGTGCAGATGAAAGTTGGAGCCACTCTCAGCGTGGCGTTGCCTAGTACGGCGGGGGCGAGCTTGGGAGGCTGCTTCGGTGGAAACGGCGGGTTCTTGGCTCATAAAATACACTCTCCTATTGAATAGCTTGAGCGCAAATCAGAGTGTAAGGGTGGTGCTTCACTCCGAGTTTTTCGGTAAGGTCTTTTCTAGATATTGTTGGAAACGGGCTTCATCGATTTTTTCACCAGTGAATACCCAGAAATACTCACGATAAAAGCGTAAGCGTTGAGTCAATAACTCACCTAATTCAAGGGCATAATAGCCAACTTGAGTGAAATAAAAAACGCGCGCACGAATCATAGCTTCTGCGGTTTCGCAGCCATGTTCTTCAAACATTTCTTGGAAAGCGTGTAAGCGTTTTCGATCTTCTTCGTGTACCAATTGACCGATACTTGGATTATTCGAACCCCAATTGCGCATCGCAGTATCTAAAGCTGGATCGAAGAGGTTTTCATTAGTCCAACAATCGGCAATTGCTAACATGCGATCAGTAAAATCATTACTACTCGCGCAAGCGGCTAATAGCTCACCTGTATTTTTCTGTTGCCAGACTTCTATTAAAGCCTGTAATAGTTCATCGCGATTTTTAAAGTGCCAATAGAAGCTACCTCGCGTAATCCCTAACTTTTCAGCTAGAGTTAGGACGCGTACCCGCTCCACACCTTCCTGAATGAATACGGTGTACGCAGCCCTAATCCAGTCTTGACGTTCAAGGTTAGCGCGGTTTTCATCGCTCATGCCTTTCTCTCTACTCTCTCTAGTACTTAACATACACTATTGTATTGACAACGCCAAACACTAATGTATTTTGAAGCAAAAATAGTTTAAAACCGAAAATTTACTCAGCCATCACCAAGACTTGACAAGGAGATTAGTAGCATGAGCAAACAGTATGACGCGATTATTATCGGTGCTGGCATCATAGGCGCAGCCATTGGTTTAGAGCTCGCGCGCCGCGGCTGGAAAACCCTGAATGTGGATAAACTAGGGGCAGCTGGCTTCGGTTCCACCTCCAATTCCAGCGCTATTATTCGTACCTACTATTCTACCTTGGATGGTACTGCAATGGCTTATGAAGGTTATCACTATTGGCGAGATTGGGCGAAATATGTCGGAGTAGAGGATGAATCTGGTCTTGCTCAATTTAATGAGTGCGGCTGCTTAGTGATGAAAGTTGAACACAATGGCTATTTAGAAAAGGCCATCCAGCTTTCTAAAGAATTGGGTATTCCTTATCGCGAAGTTAGCCCTGAAGAATTGCAGGAGTTTATTCCGGGCTATGATGCGCGTTTGTATTACCCGCCTAAACGTCCCGATCAAGACGGTTTTGCAGAACCAACTACTGGAGCTTTGCGTGGTGCAGTGCACTGGCCAAAAGGCGGCTATGTAAATGATCCCCAATTGGCTGCGCATAATTTACAGCGTGCTGCCGAAGCTGCAGGTGGAGCATTCCGTTTCAATGCTGAGGTGGTGGAGATTCGCCAAGCAAATGGACGGGTTTGCGGCATTAGTTTAAAAAATGGCGAGCAAATTGATTCGCCAGTGGTAGTAAATGTGGGTGGCCCTCACTCATCCAAGATCAATGCGCTAGTTGGTTTGGCGGATAAAATGAAAATGAGTACCCGTGCCTTACGCCAAGAAATTCCCCATGTTCCACCGCCACCACATTATGATTATATAAAATTAGGTATGGTCACTTCGGATAGTGATGTGGCGGTTTATAGTCGTCCGGCCAGCGGCGGTATGATGCTGCTGGGTAGTGAGGATCCAGAGTGTGATCCAAAAGAATGGGTTGATCCTGACACTATGAGCCGTGATCTGACCGAGCATGCAGTCACTCATATCATGCGGATGGCACAGCGCTATCCTGATTTAGGTATTCCTAATCAAGTGCGCGGTACAGTCGAGGCTTATGATGTCACTGAGGATTGGATTCCGATCTATGACAAAACGGATTTGCCCGGTTATTACATCGCGATTGGTACGAGTGGTAATCAATTCAAGAATACAGCTGTTGCGGGCAAGATGATGGCAACTCTGATTGTGGCTTGCGAAGCAGGGCAAGATCATGACAAAGATCCTGTACAATATACGATGGAGTATTTAGGGCGTACTTTGAGTATTGGCTTTTATTCTCGGAATCGGGAGATTAATCAGGAGAGTAGTTTTTCAGTGCTAGGCTAAATATTGCCTGTAGCTAGCCTGAGATTTAATCTTCGCTCGGGCTAGCTGAAGTTTTTCTTTATGCTAATCCAGCACTAAGCTCCACTCTCCTTTAGAGTAGCGCCAAGTTTTCCCATCCTGCTCCAAGCATTTAGCATGATCATGATAGTCAAAGTAGCGTGGCCCACCGATTAACTGCCATTCTTGGTTAGGTGTAAATGGAGTTTGTGCATAAAAATTCAAAGGAATCAAGGATTCATAGTAATAATCATAATGTCCTATCGCTTCGCTATGTAAATGCAACATGACTTCATCCCAGAACAGCTTGCTGAGTAAGTCTTCAAACTTTCCTAGCCATTCTGCCCAATCCCATTCAAGGCATTTGAAGCTCGCTCCAAAATGAATCACTTGTTGTCGATAATGCCCAGATTCTGGATTAGTGCCTGCTAAAGCAAACATCTCACGAGTTAAAAATGGCCAAGTATCGGTGCTCGGTAATTGTTCAATGACTTTAAGATTCCTAACCTGTAATAAAGTGGGTTCAGTTGTACTCCAGCGTGAACCCAAAATAGCGCCATAGGCAATAGATATTTGTCCCATAAGTTTCTCCCTGAATCGTTATCTTTTTGAAAATAGGCTATGCTCAGATTGATCGTCTTGAGAAATTAATCGCTAGCTAAGCTTAACTACAATCAACAAAGGCTGAATCATGCCACGAATTTTTATCTCCTATCGACGCGATGATTCTGGTTATATTGCAGGTATGCTCGCTGAACGCTTAGAAGCGGTGTTTGGCTCTGATTCGGTTTTTATTGATGTTGATGCTATTCCTTTAGGGGTCGATTTTCGTGAATACTTAAATCAGGCTGTCGCTAAATCCGAGTTGATGTTAGCGTTGATTGGCAATGAGTGGCTGAATGTTAAAAATGCACAGGGCTTACGCCGTCTTGATGATCCAGCAGATTTTGTGCGTATTGAAATTGAAGCGGCTTTGAAACAGAACATCCCTGTTGTTCCTGTGCTACTCGAACAAGCGCGAATGCCGCTGGAGGCTGAGTTACCACCTAGCTTACAGCTTTTAGCTTTCCGGAATGCTACCGAAATACGCTCAGGGCGCGACTTAAATTACCATATTGAACAGCTGATCCGAGGCATTAAAAACCAGTATGGTGTAACGGTTCCAAGTACGGTTTCTGGTACTCAGCCTTCTAAATCTAAGCAAGAAAAGGTTGCAGATAAACCGGATGAAGAGGCCACAGCAGCTAAGCCTACTCAAACTTCGACTAGAACCAAATTTAAGCCCTTGTTCTTACCTTTAGTGGCTGTAGGAAGCTTAGCAGTGCTGGGTTTGGCTATTGGTATTTGGATGAATTCGCTTTCGAATCAGCCTCAGTCAGAACCTAACTCAACTCCGCTAACCAAGATAGAACCTAGTTCCAATAGCTTTCCACTGAATAAGTTAGCTAGCAATAATGATTTGAACAATAAGGTTGTTCAACAAGTGCCTAGTCTTAATACATCCAAAGTCCCACCCGTTGAGCAACTGCCTTTGCCTAATCAATTTGATATTAACTCGATTACACCTAGCAAAGCAGGGAACGTGCTGCCCACTAATCCAAGCTCGGCTAGCTATTTTAAACCCTGTTTGGCAGGTACGCGGAATGTGATTGTAGGGTCAGGTTATGACACACGCGCTGAGGCTTTAACACGCTTAAAGAAGTTTCGTACTCAATATCCCACTTATACTTTTAAACTCTTAAATACTGTGGCAAATAGTACCAGTGCGCCCTATAGCAATGAGCAATCAGCGATTGTAGTTGGGCATGGTTTGGATCTGGACACAGCCGTCCGTTTAGCCAATCAAGTGCGTACTGAAGGATTGGCTACAGATGCTTATATTTCTACACAAACGGTTGATTCTGACTGCTTTGATCTTTCGTAACTAATTCCATTAAACAGCTTGCAAAATCAAATCCGCTGCCCGTTCTGCCACCATCATCACCGGCGCATTAATATTCCCCGACGTGACATTCGGGAAAATAGACGCATCCACCACCCGTAAGCCTTGCACACCATGTACGCGCAATTGGCTATCCACTACTGAATTTTCTGCACTGTTTCCCATTGCACAAGTGCCACACAGATGATAAATCGAGCCACAATTAGCGCGAAAGAACTCCAACATATCTGCATCTGTTTGTACGGGTAGCCCCGGAATCGTTTCTTCCGTAATGATGTTCTGCAAGGCTCTGGTTTGCACGATTTGGCGCATTAAACGGCTAGCTGCTAGGGCATCTTGAATATCCTGTTCCGTGCTGAGGTAGTTGGGATTAATCGCAGGTTTTTCACGGCTAGCAGGACTTATGGCGTGTATGTTGCCACGGCTACTTGGGCGACAGGCTGCGATGGCGAGCAATACCCCCGGATAAGGATCGGTTTTGATCGCGACTTTGCCATCTTTCGGGATGGTGTAAGATAACGGATTGAAATAAAGCTGAATATTGGGGTTAACTAACTCAGGATTGGTTTTGAAGAAGCCGCCGGTTTGATTAACACTTAAAGCGAGTGGGCCAGTTTTGAAAAGCAGGTATTGTAAACCCATTTTGGCCTGCTCAATCAAAGAGTTAAAGCGCTCATTCAAGGTGGGAACATTCGTTTTGTAATAGTAGCTGGCGCATAAATGATCTTGTAAACCTTCGCCCACTTGGGGCAAATGCTGCACCGTAGGGATACCTAAATTCTGTAGACCTGCACCATTACCAATACCCGATAATTCCAACAATTTGGGGCTTTCTACCGCCCCTGCACTAATAATAATTTCACGTCTAGCATGGCAAACGACAGGCTTATCAGCATGAGCCATTTGCACAGCGATAGCCCGTTTCTGTTCATCAAATAAAATACGCTCAACCACTACCTCAGTTTGTACGCTTAGATTGCTGCGCTTTAGTGCTGGTTGCAAATAAGCGCGTGAGCTAGAGTCACGAATACCGTGGTCGATATTCACATCATAAACGCCGAAGCCTTCCAGTTGTGCACCATTGAAATCGGTATTTTCAGGGAAGCCTATTTCACGACAAGCACTTAGAAAATTATTGCAGACGGGGTGCATGCCTGAGCGCAAGGAGCTGACATGAATTTTGCCCTCGTGTCCATGCCAGTTTGAGTCGGGATTCCAGTGATTTTCAAGGCGTTTGAAATAGGGGAGCACCGATTGATACGACCAGCCTGAATCACCCGTCGCATTTGCCCAATCATCAAAATCTTGCGCCGCCCCGCGCACATAAATCATGGCATTAATCGCACCTGAGCCACCGCGTACTTTGCCACGCGGCACATACAGATTGCGCTGTGCTAATGCGCTTTGGGGTGTGGTGTAATACATCCAGTTATAGCGTGGGTTGTAGTAGAGCTTGCCATAACCCATTGGCATCTTGAACCACGGATGATTATCTGTGCCACCCGCTTCCAACACCAGCACGGTAAATTCGCCCGAGGCACTCAAGCGTTCTGCTAAAATGCAGCCAGCCGAACCCGCGCCAACAATGATGTAATCGTATTCAACCTTTGGCTGGTGCATGATCTTTCACATCGTAAGGAGTAGGGTGCATTTGCAGATGTAGGCGCTCGCCAGTGTAAGGACTATGAGCTTCAACCACAGCCCAATCCACTTCAATACCTAAACCCGCAGTAGTGGGTGGAATGATATATCCATCCTGCCAATCAATCGGTTTGTGTAGTATGTCGGCGTAGAAACCACCCCAAGTTTCGATACTTTCTTGAATTAAAAAGTTTGGAGTCGCAGCGCCTAATTGGATGCTAGCAGCCGCACCTACCGGGCCGTTATAAAGATGCGGTGCAATTTGCGCGTAATAGACTTCGGCTAAGCTAGCGATTTTTTTCGCCTCCAAAATGCCGCCCACACGTCCTAAATTCATCTGTAAGATGCTTGCGCCACCTGCTTGCAAGAGTGCCGCAAACTCATATTTAGTAGTTAAGCGTTCACCTGCTGCAATGGGAATCGTGGTTTTGCGCGCCACTTCAGCCATCGCTTCAGGCTGCCCCGGAGGAACGGGTTCTTCAAACCATAAAGGATCATAAGCTTCTAAACGTTTTGCTAAGCGAATCGCAGATGCGGGTGTCATTTGTCCGTGTGTACCAAATAATAGATCGCATTGATCACCGACCGCTTCCCGAAGCAACTTACAAAATAGCTCTGAGCGCTGCATCACTTCTAAAGAAATATGATGCCCCGAATACGCGGTATAAGGCCCCGCAGGGTCAAACTTGACCGCAGTAAAACCTTTTTTAAGATTCTCGGCTGCGCATTCTGCCGCTAAATCGGGGTCACTGTAATCATATTCACCCGCTGCATTTTTCGGGTAGAGATAGGTGTAACAGCGCAATTTTTCGTTTACTTTACCGCCTATCAATTGATAAACCGGCTGATTTGCGGCTTTGCCAATAATGTCCCAGCAAGCCATTTCCAAGCCACTTAGAATCCCCATCATGCTCAGATCAGGGCGCTGGGTGAAACCGCTGGAATAACATTGCCGATAAAAACGTTCAATATGATGTGGATCGTGTCCATACAGATAACGTTGGAACACATCCTCAATCATGGGAATTTGGGCTTTAGGATGAAAGGTTGCGGAGTAAATTTCACCCACGCCTTCAATGCCACAAGCTGTTTTGAGGCGCACAAAAATCCAATACATCCCGCCAATATGCGGATAAGGCGTGGCAACGATATAGCTTGTTAATTCGGTAATTTTCATCAGCTAACCTGTGTGCAGAGTTTCAGGCAAAATTCAAAGCGACCATGCGAGTTTGGGTAAACTCTAACATGCCATGTTTACCATCATCGCCGCCTAAACCTGACTTCTTCCAGCCAGCATGAAAGCCTTGATAAGGGTCGGCAGGCGTGCGATTAATATATAATTCGCCAGCCTCAATGCTGGTTGCGACGCGCATCACATCTTTGTAACGATTGGTGAAAAGCACAGAAGACAGACCATATTGATGATCATTGGCGAGTTCGAGCGCTGCTTCCAAATCTTGGTAGGGCATGACGCAAAGTACAGGTGCAAAGGTTTCCTCTTTTACCACTTGCATACTGTGATTGACATGCGTGAGGAGGGTTGGTGGATAGAAATAGCCAGAGCCTTCAGGTAAATACCCGCCAACCTCACAGATGGCACCAGCTTGAATCGCCGCTTGGACTAAAGCATGTGTACGGGTTTGTGCCTCTTGACTAATTAAAGGCCCCATCGCCTCTGGGTGTTCAGCACGATTAGCAAAACTCCGTCCTTCCATTGCTTGACGCAATAAAGTTACCATCTGCGGATAAACGCTGCTTTGCACATAAACTCGCTCAACCGCAGTACAGAGCTGGCCGCAGTTGGTCGTTTTTGAGTTAATAATGGCGGTGGCGGCTGCTTTTAAATCCGCATCATCTGCCACAATCGCGGGTGTTTTTCCACCTAGTTCCAACGACACTTTAGTGATATTCGTTTTGCTGTAATCCAAAACCTGCCGACCTGCCTCGACACTACCGGTTAACGAGATAATGCCGACTTCTGGCTGACGACACAGCGCCTCGCATACAGCATGATCCATGACCGCAATTTGTATCACGGCGTTGGGTAAACCGGCTGCTTCCACACTTTCTGCAAGGGCTAGCGCAGAGCAGGGGGTATGATTGCTGGGGCGAATAATCACAGTATTGCCGGTGATCAAAGCAGGGGCGAGTTTGCGCAGTAGGGTATAAATCGGGTAGTTAAATGGGATTAAACAAACTGCTACTCCAATCGGCTCACGCATTAATAACAGTTGTTCATTAGGAGAGTCACTCGGAATAACTTCGCCTTCAATTTTCCGGCTCCACTCCGCATGATAGCGGGTAATTTCTGCGCCATAAATCACTTCAGCTTCCGCATCGGCAAGGCTTTTTCCCGATTCAGCAGCCAGTACCGCGCCAATTTTGGCAGCCTCTTTGACTAATTGATCGGCTAACTTGTGTAAATAAGCAGCGCGTTCATAACTGGCTAATTTTGCCCAGGCTTTTTGCGCTTGTTTGGCTAATTTAACGGCTGATAAGAGTTGCGATTCGCTAGCAAGGTTGAATTCAGCAACGATAGCTTCAGTCGCAGGGTTGTCAACTTGCAATCTATTACCCTCGCCGCTCAACCATTGTCCGCCCAAATAATGTCGGTCATTTGCCATTGCTAACTCCTCGTGTAAGTTTGGTATTACATGATGGTGCTCACTATATAAGTTTCTAGTCGTTTTGCTAGTAGTAAATAGAGCTAACTCTATTAAGGTCGATAAATAAGAATTTAATATTTTTTGTGCGATGCAGCAAAAAAATGCTGCAGTTTTTGCTTTCTTGAAGTTGTAATTTTAATAGAGTAGCATCGGGTCATCTCTCTAACTCTACTCTGCCGTTTTTCACTTAAATCCACTGAAAGCTGGACTGGAGAATGTTATGTCTAAATTTCCGGAAGCTGATAAGCACCCAATGATCCCTACGCTTATCGCTGACCTCGATAATAAGAAAATCTCACGCCGTGAATTTTTGCGTACTACTACTTTATTAGGCATGTCGGCAGTTGCTGCTTACACAGTAGCAGGCACTATTTTGGGCGAAAATTTGATGCCAGCCGCAATGGCAGCCGAAGAAACTCCGAAAAAGGGTGGAGTTTTAAAAGTCTCGATGCCAGTGCAAGAGATTACTGATCCAGCCTTATTTGACTGGACTGAAAAGTCGAATGTAGCTCGTCAGTTCTTAGAGTATTTAACAATTACCGGTGCTGATAATGTCACTCGTCCGATGCTGGCAGAAAGTTGGGAAGCGAATGCCGATTTAACCGAATGGACGTTCAAACTACGTAAAGATGTGAAATGGAGCAACGGTGATCAGTTCAATGCGGATGATGTAGTCTTTAACTTCACCCGCTGGCTTGATCCGAAAACAGGGTCGTCAAATGTTGGTTTGTTCTCCGCGATGGTAAAGGATGTGGATACCGGCGAGAAAGATAAAGATGGCAAACCGAAAATGACCAAGCAGATGATTGAAGGTGCGGTTACTAAGGTTGATGATTACACCGTCAAGCTCAAAATGAGTTCACCCCAATTAGCCATCCCAGAAAATCTATACAATTACCCAACTGCAATTGTGCACCGCAACTTTGAAAAAGATGGTAAAGATTTAATCAAGAATCCGATTGGTACGGGGCCGTATAAATTAGACAAGTATAAAGTTGGTGAAATCGCTATCCTCAAACGTTCTGATCAACCCTATTGGGGCGGCGACGTTTATATCGATGAAATTCAATATATCGACCACGGTCCAGCTTCTACGGCGCAATTAGCGGCGTTTGCTTCAGGGCAGGTCGATATGATTTATGAATTTGATATTGCTTCTTATGCACTCGCAGAAAGTGTGCCGAATTCTACGATTTATCCTTCACAAACCGCCCAAACCGGCTGTATTCGGATGCGGGTGAGTGAGAAACCTTACGACAATAAAAAGTTGCGTCAAGCAGTCCAAGCTTGTGTTGATGCAGATAAATATGTGCAAACGATTTATCAGGGTAAAGGTGGTTTAGTAGGCGAACATCATCATGTTAGCCCCATTCATCCTGAATATGCCGAATTGCCTAAGCTCAAGCAAGATCATGAAAAGGCAAAGAAGTTGTTGGAAGAAGCAGGTTATAAAGATGGCATTGAGCTGACTTTAGATTGCGGTAACACCAATGGCCCTTGGCAGCAACAGGCTTGCGAAATTCTTAAAGAGCAATGTGCTCCAGCGGGGATTAAGATCAAGATTAATCTAATGCCAGCAGCGAAATATTGGGAAATTTGGGATAAAACTCCATTTGGGATCACGGCTTGGACGCATCGCCCCTTAGGTACTATGGTTCTAAGTGTGGGTTATCGTGCGGGTGTGCCTTGGAATGAAACCAACTACAACAATCCAGAGTTTGAGGCCGCTTTAAATAAGGCCGAAGCACTGATTGATGTTGCTAAGCGTAAAGAGGCGATGAAAGATGTGCAACGTATTCTGCAAGACGATGCGGTGATTGTACAACCCTTATGGCAATCTAACTTCTTCATTGCAGCCAACAAGGTTAAAGGTGTGAAAGCGCATCCGACTCAATATCATCAATTCAGTACTCCTTATAACAAGGTCTGGCTAGATGCTTAAGTTTTAATCTCTAACTAAAAGCCCGCTAACAAGCGGGCTTTTGGTTTTGCCACCAAAAAACCACAGGAAGTCTAACTGCATGACCTAGCAGAGGGAGAGCAGCAGGCTGTAGAAGGAGTGTTAGCTTATGATCGTATTAGCTGCGAAACGGCTAGTAGCGATGCTGCTGATCATGTTAGTTGTGTCGTTTATTCTATTTTCCCTATTTGAAGCCGATAAAATGGCGGTAGCGGGTAAGGTGCTTGGGCCTTATTCATCCGTTGAGCAACGTGAAATTTGGTTAAGTCAAAACGGCTATAATGAACCCTTTTTCACCCGCTATACGCAGTGGATTGGAGGTGCCTTACATGGGAATTTTGGTGATTCGCTACAGTATAAAGTTCCGGTTTCTGAATTGCTAACGGATCGCCTTAAGAATACCGGCATTTTAGCTTTGGTGTTTTTTCTTATTATGATTCCACTATCACTCACACTGGGGGTTTTAGCGGGAATGAAAGAAGGCTCGTGGATGGATCGAGTCATTTCAGTTTTTTCTGTGTTAACTACCTCTATCCCTGAGTTTGTCACAGCTACCTTTTTAACCGGCTTATTTGTTTATACTTGGCATCTTCTACCCGGTACTTCCAGTATGACTGGTGGGTTTAGCTGGAAAGAGATGATCTTACCCGTTGCAGTCTTGGTAATTTATGACTTTGGCTATGTTACGCGGATGACTCGCGCTTCGATGGCGGAAGTGATGACCTCACAATATATCCGCACTGCTGTCCTCAAAGGCTTGCCGTATAAGCGCGTCATTATGCGCCATGCTTTACGCAATGCCTTGATTGCTCCTTTCACGGTTATTGTGCTGCAGTTGAATTGGCTGTTGTCTGGGTTAGTCGTGGTTGAAGTGTTCTTTGCGTATAAAGGATTCGGTTATTTGCTCGTGGATGCGGCTCTATTCGGGGATATTTATGTGATTGAGGCTTGCGTAATGGTTGCAGTCTTCGTGGCAGTCTTTTCGCAATTTATCTCCGATATTGGTTATACCTTATTGAATCCACGGATTCGCTTTAGCTAGGAGCCAAGCCATGACTGATAGTGTTAAATTCGACAATGAATTACCTGCCAAGCGTGAATCTCGGGTAAAGCGTTTTTTTAAAGTCTTAGCTTTAATGCGTGAATCCCCAGTCGGGATGATTGGCTTATTGATTATTTTATTCTGGGTAGTAATGGCTATCTTAGCGCCATTTTTACCCTTATATGATCCCAATGCGATTATGGCACCCTTCCAAAAAATTGGAGCGCATGCTCCCGATGGTGGGACATTTTGGTTGGGTACGGATCACAAAGGTCGCGATATTTTGTCGCGTATTATTTGGGGTGCACAAAAGGTTCTGGTGTGGGCAACTTTCGCCACCTTTGTGGCCTATGTCGTTGGCATGATGATGGGGGTGTTGGCAGGCTACAAAGGCGGCTGGGCAGATGAAATAGTCTCCTTCATTGCTAATATTTTCCTGTCTTTCCCTTTCATTATTCTCTGCATCATTATTGTCGCTACTTTGGGCGCGAGCGGTTGGACAGTGGTGGTGGCGGTAACCTTTGCCTCCGCGCCGCAGATTATGCGCATTGTGCGTGGTTTGGTGCTTGATTTGAAAACACGCGATTATATTTTTGCTGCGCAAACCCGTGGCGAAACCCCTTGGTACATTATGCTGGTTGAGCTGCTACCCAATGCGCGTGGCCCGTTAATCGTCGATGCCTGCTTGCGTTTAGGTTACACCGTGGTCGCCATCGCCACTTTAGGTTTCTTAGGTTTGGGTTTGCCGCCACCTGATCCAGATTGGGGTTTAATGCTCAAAGAGGCCGTACCTTTAGGCGCATTCGCAGGGCATACCATGTATTTACCCGCTGCCGCCTTAGCCTCATTAATTTTGGGCTTTAATTTGCTGGCGGATGGTTTACGCGAAATTTCACTACGGGATTAAGGAGTAAAAGCATGTCGAGTACTACAGCCATTACTCCAGTCTTGGAGTGTAAAAACGTCAATATTTCCTATTACACGCGCTCAGGCGAAGTGCCAGCGGTAATTGATTTTAATCTGACACTAATGCCTGGGGAGTCGATTGGTATTGTGGGGGAGTCAGGTTGCGGCAAGTCGACCGTAGCACTGGCGATTATGAATTACATGGGTAAGAACGGGCGCGTCAAAAGCGGGCAAATTCTGTTCAATGGCCGCGATTTGCAGAAGATGGGTGATGAGGAACTGCGCCGTATTCGTGGCTCACAAATCAGCATGGTTTACCAAGAGCCAATGGCGTCCTTGAATCCATCCATGAAGATTGGTGAGCAACTGATTGAAGTGCCGCTCTACCATGAGAATGTGAGCGAAGCGGAGGCTGCCCAACGCGCTAAGGATATGCTGGCAGCGGTGCGATTGCCTGATCCGCAGCGGATTATGGATTCTTATCCTCACCAGATTTCGGGCGGGCAACAGCAACGTGTTGTCATTGCGATGGCTTTATTATCCAAACCTGCCTTATTGCTCTTGGATGAACCAACCACGGCTTTAGATGTGACGGTCGAAGCGGGGATTGTGCAACTGATTAAGGACATTTCCAAGCAGTTCGGCACCTCGATGATTTATATCTCGCACAATCTCGGCTTGATTCTGGAGACTTGTGATCGCATTACGGTGATGTATTCAGGCGAAGCAGTTGAAACCGGTTCGGTGCAGACTGTGTTCAATGAAATGCGCCATCCGTATACACGTGGTTTGTTTGCCTCGATTCCTTTGCCCGGCAGCAATAAAAATTCGCGCCCCTTAGTGCCGATTCGTGGGCAATTACCGCTGCCGCAAAATCGTCCGCAAGGTTGTTATTTCGGCCCACGTTGTGACTTTTTCCAAGCAGGGCGCTGCGATAGTAAAACTGGTGTTCATATGCAGCTTGTACCGAATGAGGAAAGGCACGATGTGCGCTGCGTGCGTTTTGCGGAAATTGATTGGGCGAACCATCGTCCCGTGGGTTTGAGTGGCGAGCAGGCCGAAATCGGCAAAGTAGTACTAGAAGTAAATCACATGAAAAAGTATTACACCCTCAAAGATAGCTCGATGATGGCGCTGATCAAGGGCAAAAAAGTCCAATATGTGAAAGCCAACGAGGACATTAATCTGATTGCCCATGAGGCTGAAACGGTTGCCATTGTGGGCGAGTCAGGTTGCGGCAAATCGACTTTCGCTAAAGTCTTAATGGGCTTGGAGGAGGCTACATCGGGTGAAGTTAAACTGAATAGTGTCGATATTAGTCAATTGCCAGTCGAGCAACGCAAAGCGCAAATGGTGTCTTTGTTGCAAATGGTGTTCCAAAATCCCTTCGATACTTTAAACCCTAGCCACACAGTTGGTTCACAAATTGCGCGCGTGATTAAGAAGTTTGGCATTGAGCAAGACCCCGATAAAATCAATCAGCGCGTGATGGAATTACTCGATTTAGTGAAATTGCCGCGTGATTTTGCCCGCCGTCGGCCGCGTCAATTATCCGGTGGACAAAAGCAACGGATTGGTATTGCGCGTGCCTTCGCAGGCCGCCCTGCCTTGGTAGTTGCGGATGAACCGGTATCGGCACTTGATGTTTCGGTGCAAGCAGCGGTAACTGGTTTATTGACTGATATTCAGCGCAATTTAAAAACCACTTTGCTGTTTATTAGCCATGATTTGTCCGTAGTGCGCTATGTATCGGATCGCATTGTGGTGATGTACCTTGGGCGCATTATGGAGCAGGGCACGACCGATGAAATTTTCAACCCGCCGTATCACCCTTATACCGAAGCTTTGCTATCTGCGATTCCGATTGCTGATACTTCAGTGAAAAAACGCCATATTGTCTTGGAAGGTGAATTGCCTTCGCCGGTAAATCCGCCTTCTGGTTGTCCGTTCCAAACCCGTTGTCCACGTAAAGTCGGAGCGCTTTGTGAAACCCAAATGCCACCTTTGCAGCAAACTGAAACAGGACACGCGATTCTTTGCCATATTCCACTGAGTGAGTTGAGCAAGGTTGAGCAGGTGATTCAGGTGGATGCGGCTTGAGAGTGATCTCATATAAAAACACCAGCAGGCTTGCGTTTAGCCTGCTTGGGTTTGGCGGTTAGGTGTTCCGTTTCTTAGGGCGATGCGGCAAGCAAACCTATACTTTTCGCAGTTTTTCTCATTTTGTTATATAACTACTACAGCTTTCTATTACACGAAATTTTTCAAACCTAATGAATCACTTGATCATGGGGCAACATCTCGCACGCAGTATTCGCGGGCGTCCGGTGAGTCCTCCTTTCGCAACATAAGTTCTCGCTGAGTTGTCACGAAATCTTGTACTTGTGGAGTTTTGATCATGTCTGATTTATTTGAAAATCCTATGGGTTTAATGGGCTTTGAGTTTGTTGAATTCGCCTCACCCACTCCGAATGTGCTAGAGCCCTTATTTGAAAAAATGGGCTTTAGTCTGGTTGCCAAGCATCGCTCCAAAGATGTATTGCTGTATCGTCAAGGCGATATTAATTTCATCATTAATCGCGAACCGAAAAGCTTAGCCACGTATTTTGCTGCTGAACATGGCCCCAGTGCTTGCGGTTTAGCTTTCCGTGTCAAAGATGCACACAAAGCTTATAAGCGTGCTCTGGAATTGGGCGCACAACCGATTGAAATCCCGACCGGGCCAATGGAATTACGCCTACCAGCCATTAAAGGTATTGGTGGCGCGCCCTTATATTTAATCGACCGCTTTGAAGAAGGTAAGTCGATTTACGATATTGATTTTGAGTGGGTCGAGGGTGTGGAACGTCATCCGCAAGGTTATGGCTTTAAAGTGGTTGATCACCTTACCCACAATGTCTATCGCGGGCGCATGGCGTTTTGGGGCGCATATTATGAGAAATTATTCAACTTCCGTGATATTCGCTATTTCGATATTAAGGGCGAATATACTGGCCTGACGTCGCGCGCCATGACTGCGCCGGATGGCTTAATTCGCATTCCGTTAAATGAAGAAGCAGGGCGTGGCGGCACAGGGCAAATTGAAGAGTTCCTGATGCAATTCAATGGCGAAGGTATTCAGCATATTGCGCTGCTGTCGGATGATTTATTGGCGAGTGTGGATCTATTGCGCCAAGCCGGTGTGCCGCTGATGAATGCGCCGAATGATGTCTACTATGAAATGCTCGAAGAGCGTTTGCCGAATCATGGCGAGCCGGTGGATGAATTAAAAATGCGCGGTATTTTGTTGGATGGTTCGACCACCGACGGGCAGCCGCGTTTGTTGCTACAAATTTTTTCTCAGACTTTATTGGGGCCGGTATTCTTTGAATTTATTCAACGTAAACAAGACCAAGGCTTCGGCGAGGGTAATTTCAAAGCACTATTTGAATCACTAGAGCGTGATCAGATTCGACGCGGTACTTTGCAAGCCTAAGGCTTCAGCCTAAACTGCGTGTTTCTCAGTATTGAATAATCGGTATCTAGTCTACTAGCTGCCGATTTTTGTTTTTATAAGGATTAATAAAACATGCGCACCACGGATTTTATTCGCTCAACCCCAGCTTTGGGTTGGGTGATTCTCTATGCTTCTTTAGCAATCGGTATTTTTGGTAATTTACTCGGGATTCTAACACCCCGTGTCCAAGCGCATTTTGCTTTGGATTATCCACAAATGAGCTTTCTGATGAGCTTGATTACGGTGGGTTCCTTATTTGGCGCAATTTTAGGGGGCGATATTGCCAAGCGCTTTGACCAGCGGATTTTGCTGCTGATTTATACCAGTATCATGCTGATCTTAGTCCTCACGTTGGTCAATACCCAAAGTTATTGGCTGTTTGTGTTGGCGTATACGGGTATGGGGGTGCTGGATGCCGCATTGTTTACCATCGCGCATAGTTTATTGGCGAGAATGAGTCAGAATGAAGAACATCGCACCCGTATGCTAAGCCTTGCAGATGTAGGCTTTAGCTTTGGCGCCTTATTTGCGCCGGTCTGGGTGAGCCTGATCTTAAATTGGAAATCTGAGTGGCAGCAGCCGTATTTATTGTTCACGGGCTTTATGGTTATTTTACTAGTTGCATTTAGCCCTAAGCGTTTCTATCCCGCTACTTCAGAGTCTCATGCTGTTGATTCAACTGCAAATACTCAACACAGTAATCAATTAGGCGTTTATTTAAAAATCCTGCGTCAGCCGATTATTTTATTGGTGTTAGCTGCCTATATCTTTTTAGGCTTTGTGGAATGGGGGCAATCATTTTGGCTGACGAGTTATGTCACCAAAGGCTTAAATCTGAGTGAGACTAGTGCAAATACTAGTATTTTCTTTTTAATGCTAGGCATGCTTATAGGACGGGTTTGGCATGCGTTTTTAGCCAGCCGCTGGAGTGCACAGCAAAAACTGCAAGGCTTAGCGATCCTCTGTTTATTCGGCGTAATCACACAAAATAGTTTAGGGCTAAACGGTTGGGTGAATACAGCGATTTATCTATTCTGGGGTTGTAGCTTTCTAGTCGGTTTAGGGATGTCAGTGGCTTTTCCGATTTTATTGGGACAAATGATTGAGCTATTTCCTGAGCAGGCTTCACGCTTATCTGCGTTATCAGTGATCTGTATTTCTATAGGTTCAAGCATTGCTGCTTTATTAGTCGGCTATTTAGCCGAATGGATGGGTATGCGTTTAGCATTCACTGTTTTTATTCTGGCTGCGTTGGCTTATGTGATTTTTGTAACAGCGCTACTTAAACAACGGAAACGTGAAGCTGTCATTGCAGTCCTAAGTTAACACGTGTGCTAATACTTGGTTATGCAAGATTATGTCGATGAAGCTCCTAAGCCCAAATACAGCAATAATTTACCGCGTGCCAAATTATTTTTGCGTGCGCGCTTGGGCTGGCTATGGGGTTATCCACTTTCTAAGCAAGATCAGCAGGTTTTAAGCTGGCAAATCCTCTATGTACCTGGCCCTTGGGATCAAGAAGTCCGGCAACTACAAACTGAGGACTTAGCCCAAGCTGCATATAGCTATCAGCGGCTTGTGCATGCTTTTCCACGTGCGTTGCCGCAGCTAGTTGGTTCAGTTGAGCTTTGGGAAAAGCGCGTGAGCTTAAAGCTGCAAGCGGTGCGTGCCTTATTAGAAAATAAAGTGGTGCAACCGTGGCAAGCTTTATTATTAGCCGAGCAAGGTACGGCGCGTTTAGTGCGCCAAGTCAACCAGTTGAAACAGCAGTGCCCAACCCTAGTGCCTTTACTGGATGCCTTAGTTTGGTGCTTATCGCTCAACCCTAAGCTCTTAGAGCAAGCCGTAGATTGGCTGGAGCACGAGCAACTAGCCCTCAGTCAAATCTTAGAAAATTTCCCAGATGGCATTAAAATTTGTCTTTTGCTGTTTACCCTCAGCCAAGAGTTAAACACTAGTCGTACGAGTCATTTAGTTAGTCTTTTGGCGAATCCAGTTTGGCAGGCCGAAGGTGCATTTGCCTATAAGCGGTTTTTCGCTAGTCAGCGTCATTATTTTGAAGGCTTCCCTCTCCAAGCGGCTGCTTTCAAATTAGAGCTGCCTGCTTTGCCAGCAGTCTCAGAGGCTGCGGAAACTTGGCAAGTTTGGCTAGAGGATTTGATGCGTTTGTCGACTAAAGAGTGTAGACGTTTAATTGATCTTGTGACCAGTCTGCTCACTCCTACAGTTTTAGCGGCTTGGCAGGATTGGCATAAAGACAGCCAGTTATTTCTAGCTGAGTTTAAAGGCTTAGCGAGTGAGTATTACAAATTCTATCAGGCTACTTACCCTGCTAAACAACGGAAAGCTTTAGAAAAGCAGTTTAGTCAGGCAGCACGTGAGTCATGGATAGGCTTCAAACAACAAGAAATGCCTTTGGTGCATAAGCTCAAACCTTGGTTAGACGATTTGCAGGCGTTTGGCCAAGTACCAGAGCTGACTAAAGCTTTAAGTAATTTAGAGTCTCAGTTACAGCGTTTATCTGAAACCAGCCCTTGGCGACAACCACAAACCGTTTTAAAAGTTTTCCAACATTGGCAACTTAGCTATGAAGAGTCTGATGCACGCCGTTTTAAACGCTTGGTGCGAGCATGGTTGAGTTATTTAAAAGGCTCTAGCAGTGCTGAAGCTTTAGAAGCACGTTTAAAGCCTTGGTCTAAGCTGCTTGCTTATTATACTCAACAGCAACAGCAGGCTGTATATCTGCTAGAAGCAGCGCTTGGGTATAAGGAGATGACGGGGCGTGAAGCTGATTTCTTTACCAAGCTTGGGCTGGTTTGTGAATCTGCGCCAGAGCAGATAGACGATGGTTTTCGATTTTATTATTTCTATGAAATCATTCCCGTGCATTGGCCTTGTGTAGATTATTTCCGCCAGACTTTAGCGCTCAAGGAGCGCTTTGATGAGCCGCGCTTAGTGGTCGCCTTTGATGCTTTCTTAGCAGCTGATCCTTCAGCAGAACACTTTAAGCGCCTATTCACGTGGTGGCAAAGCTTAGAAGCTGAAACCAGTTATTCCGAGTCTTTGCAAGTCATTGAGGTATTGGCCTATTTGTATCGGGCTGGCTATCAGGAGATTTACTACTATGTGAGCTTAAATAAGCTTTGGTCTTGCGTGCTTAAAATGGCTGAGCTACTTCCTTTATTGCAAGCTGAGATGCAAGTATTACCCAGCTTTTTAGAAGTACCTGAAGACTTACTGACTTATCCAACAAGCCTGCATGGTTCTTTAGAATTATTGGGTCGCTATCATCCAAAGTCAGTGCAGGTGGCTGAGCGAATTTTAGAAAGTGTCAAAGCTAATTCTGCCAAAGTAGAGCAGCAACGAGCTTATGTGCAGACGAAACTTGCTGAGTGTACCGATGAGCGCTTAGCGGGTTTTCTAAAGCAGCGTTTAGTTAATTTAGAGCAGCGTCTTCAGCAGGATGAGCCAATCACGTTATCCGAGCAGCGTTTAGATCGTTTCAGAGAAAAGCTCTTGCATGCTACCCTCCATGAATTTTTTAGAGCTTGGGAAGCAAATTGCTTACAAGCATTGCAAGCACAATTACATAAGGCCTTTGGTTTAGAACAGATTCCACCTGAATGGTTGGCTGATACGAATAAGTTAAATTCGCTCTTAGCCTTAGCGAGTTTAGAACCAGCTGTGCGGCGAGTGGTTGGGTGGTTATGTCAAGCACAACAGCAAAATGCTTACCCCTTAGTGACTGCACCAGCCAATCAGGTTTGGCTGAGCAGAATGCAAAAGCGGGGTGTAAATACGCAAATTTGGGTAGAAGGCTTCAAGCTAAAGACAGAGTTGAAGCTTGAAAATAAGACCCAAACTATCTACATGCGCTTTGCCAAAGATATTTTTGAAGTCTTTCGCATGGGGGATCACTTTCAGACCTGTTTAAGCCGCGGTGGAGTGAATTTCTTTTCAGTAGTCGCTAATGCAGCAGATATTAATAAGCGCGTATTGTATTTTTTTGATGAGCAGCAACAAGTGATCGGACGTTGTTTATTAGCGATTTCGGATCAAGGGGAATTAGTCAGATTTTATCTTTATAGCCATTTACCCCATAAAGCATTAGAGCCTTGTCTGCAGTTATCTGTGAGCGAATTAGTCCAGCGAATGAATATTCAGCTAGGGGCTGGCGGCACTATTAGTAAGCTGGTGTCAACTGCTTGGTATGATGATGGAATTGAAAGCTTAAATTTTGAGGTAGAGCAGGCAGTATTTACTCAACTAAGTGTTCAGCTAACCCAACTCAAGGCAGATTCTATTTTCACCGCTGTCGTACAAGCATTTGCACCAGATGCTTTAAACGAATTAGGCATTTTAAGTGTTTTACGTTGGTCGGTTTTAGATAAATATTTTGATTTAAAGCTCGGTTTGGCCTTGGGCTGTTTGCAAAACAATTTGCTTAGTGAGGCAGGCTTACGCGAAGTTGTGCACTTATTATTGTTTCCTCAAGCAACTGAGATAAGCCTTGCAGAAAAAATGGTGGCTATTTGGCCGCTCGCTGAGCCTTGGCTTTGGAGAAGGCTGCGCGAAGATATACTCAATACCGCGGCTTTCAATCGGTTGGAAATGGATTTACTGATTCAACAACAACCTTGGCAAGCTTTACGGTTATTCCATTTTTCAAAACGGCGTATTGAGCGGCGGATGGGTAATTTTTTCAGAATGAAATTGGATTATTATCAGGCCAAAACTCTAATCGCAGTTAAACGTTTAGCTTTAGCGCAGAAAATAATTGAGCAGTTGACCGAGGAGAAATACTACGAAGAGGATTTGCTGCAATTGCGGAAGGCTTATGCAGCTAGCTCCAACAGAATGACTTAGGATGCAGTCTCACCCTAAGTCATGAATAAACTTAAGCGTTTATTTTTTTACGCCTTCTAAAGACAGAATCAATTCAACTTCTTTAGAAGCAGGCCCTAAATCATAGCTAATGCCATAATCAGCTAAAGCGAATTTAGCAGTACCTTCAAAACCACGGCGGAAACCACCCCAGGGGTCTTTGCCTGCACCGATTTCGTGTACTTTGACTTCTAAGGGTTTAGTCACGCCTTTTAGGGTCAAATCGCCGGTTAAAGTACCAGTACCATCACCATTTGGTTTGTAAGCAGTGCTGACAAATTTAGCTTCTGGGAATTTCTCCACTTCAAAGAAATCTTTGCTACGAATATGTTTGTCACGCTCAGCATGGTTGCTATCCACACTAGTGGTTTTGACCGTTACTTCGACTTTAGCTGTTTCTGGTTTAGCTTCGTCATAACTAAACGTGCCTGAAAAATCATTAAAGCGGCCGTATAACCAGCTATAACCCAAATGCTGGATACGGAAATTAATGGAGGCATGCATATTCTCGCTGTCGATGGTGTAGTCATCGGCTTGCGCAATAGCGGCACTACCTAATAAACCTAAAGCTAATACTGAGCTGGCTAATAAACGTTTCATGAATAGTTATCCTAAGCTTGTGATGAACGACCTAACATACGAGTTAGGGTGTTATCTTTCCAATAAACATGGTGAAAAATGGCTGCTAGTGCATGTACAGCAACTAACAACATAAATAAGGTGGCAGCAATCTCATGGACCTCACCAGCAATTTCGCCGCGCTGCTCATTGCTTGCTAAGAGGGCAGGCAATTCAAACAGGCCAAATACCTCAATACCTTTGCCTTTGGCAGTAGAAATTAAATAACCGCTAATCAGAAGGACGACCAATAAGCCATATAAAGCGAGATGACCTAATTTGGCTAAACGGTGAGTGAATTCAGGGGCACCTTGAATAGTGGCAGGTTTGGGGTTGCTGAAATTCCACACGAGGCGAAATAACAGCGCAAAGCCTAAAGCTATGCCAATGCTTTTATGCCAAAACGGTAAAGTATGATAAAGCGGGTCGTAATAAGTGAGTTCGACCATATAATCGCCCACAAAATACATACCTATTAGTAAGAGTGCCATTACCCAATGCAGGGTGATAGAAACCCAGCCATAGGCGTGTGTGGTGTTCCGTATTTGCATCGCAATTCCTTGAGTGCGGTTGTTCTAATCTTGAGCGCTACTCTAGGTTATTATTCATTGTTACGGAAGTTGCGTTAAATTTAATTATTTTTAACTTATAGTTAAGAAAAAAAGGTTTTAAACCAATAAAACGCATGAAGTTTTCATTTTGATCGAAAATATAAATTTTTTTAATCCTAGAAAAAACTTAACCCTTTTTTAACAAAAAACTTTGTTGTACGATGTGCGTGTTAGGAGGAGAGGCTCCCGTTTATTCGGGCACAAACCCCGTCAGCATGGCTCGACGGGGGACGTGCCGTATATCATAATTCCAGCCAGCATAGCGAAATTTATCCTATTAAATCATCTTAAGGGATCTTGTCTAGCCAATCCTTCAGAAGGAGCTTGGAATGATACCGGTCAGAGCCAGTGACTATTTAATGCAACGGCGACGGGTGACGGAAACACAGTGGTCGCGCTTCATTACTGGCAGTGCAAAGGTGCGTGAACAGCTAGTACGCCCTGAAATTTATGCTTCTTGGCAGCGTTGTGCTGCTCACCTTCATCCCCGTCTGCACACTCAAGCTCCCTTAGATGAAAGTTATCTAGTTCAACAACGCTGGCAAGAATCACCTCTACGGGCTGCTGCCCAACGTGAGCGCGAGCAAATCATGCAATTAGCTCATGAAGGCTCATTAGTGGCGGCTTTAGCGGATGTCCAAGGTCATTTACTCTGGACTTTTGCAAGCCCCCATATGCAGGCACGTGCGGAAGCGGTGAATTTCGCAGCAGGGGGGCATTGGCGGGAGGACACTGCGGGTACTAATGCAATTGGCTTAAGTTTGAAATTAGGCAAGGCTACTACCGTATTTTCTTCAGAGCATTATTTACCTTTTGTACACGACTGGGTTGGCTATGCCGCGCCGATTGTGCATCCGCAAACGGCACAAGTTGTGGGTATTTTGAATATTTCTAGTACTTGGAATCATCACACCCCTTTAGGGCAAGCTGCGGTTTGTGAATTAGCGCGAGCGATTGCAGAGCATTTACCAATTTGGCAGCCTCGCGCTGAGTTAGAATTACATGCACTTGGCATACCACAAGTAATTTTCCGTGGGCAAGTACAACGTCTCTCCCAGCGGCAATTAGAGATTCTCTGTTTGCTCGCATTGAATCCACAGGGTTTGACCCTGGATTCCTTCCATGCTGCTTTATATGGTGATATGCCAATTACCATTTCCACACTTAAAGCTGAGCTTTCGCATTTACGACGCCTATTGGATGGTCAAATCGGCTCGCGTCCTTATCGCTTACTCATGCCACTTTGGGCGGACTTTATTGATGTCTGGGAACGTTTACGTTCAGGGCGCGTGACTGAAGCAGTGGAGTTATATCGGGGGCCTTTTTTGCCGCATTCAACTTCACCCGAATTAGAAGAGTGGCGCTATTGTGTGGATGCTGTCATGACCCGTGCGGTGGATGCTTGTGGAGATTTTTCGGTGCTCCTAGAAAAAATGCGTTTAGGCTCAAGTGGCAGTGTCTTAGTGCGCGATCGTCTAGCAGAGTTATTGTTGGATTCAGTTTCTTCTTGAATACTAGGTAAGCTTATTACTTTTAGCGGATTGTTTTGGGTGAATAGCTCGTTTATATAGAGCTAAGCTTCAGGATGGTTTAGCAGCGCTAATGGGAGGAAACATGAATTTTATCCGCAATATGCTTGCCTTGATTGGTGTACTTGCTGTGCTTGGGGCTGCCGTTGCTTATTTCAAATACGGCAATCTGTTCATGCAAATAAGCTCGATGGCTGCTGAGCAGGAAGCTTTAGCGCAACTTGATCCAAAAGCTAAAGAAATCTATTTAAAAATGTGGAAGAAGCTTAAAGAAACAGGTAATTCAGCTGAAGCCACGATTGTAAAATATCCCTTAGCTGACGGTGTGAGTCCTGCCGATGCCGAGCAAAGCATGAAAATGGTAGCGAATGAGCACAATATTAAAGCCGTTGGTGAGTTGCCTTTATCAGAGCAGGTCAAATTAGAAACCGGACAAGATCAACGCTTCCTAAAAATCTTTCAATTCTGTAATCCACAAACTGCTATGCGTATGGTTGATTACAGTGATGCCTATTCAGCTTACCTACCTTGCCGAATCGCAATGGTGCAAGACAAACAAGGCAAATACTATCTGTACTCACTGGATATGGATATTATGCTTCATGGTGGGAAAACCTTACCACCAGAGCTATTTGTAGAGGCTAAAAAGGTACAAGCAATTATTACCGATATTATGCAGCGCGGTGCAGCAGGCGATTTCTAAATTTAGGCTAAACCTCATTCGGCTCATCAATAATAAACTCATACAGATCGTTAACGTTTAAGCTAGCTTTGACTGAGTTCAGTGCAAAGCTAGCGCCAGCCATAAAATATTCCACTTCCCAGTTTTGCTCGCGTCGATAGATTTCTACAATGGGAGAATCTTGTGAGCACAGCAGGTATTCTTGCAGAGAAGGTAACAGGCGGTAAGCTGCAAATTTTTCAGAGCGATCAATCCGTGCAGTCTGTGCAGATAAAATTTCCACCACTAAGCAGGGTGATGTATTGTAATAATTATTCAGCTCCCGCTCGCAGGTGACATGCACATCAGGGTAGTAAAAATAATCTTCGTGCAGCGTTTGAATCCGTACTTTCATATCCTGACTCACCCGACAGCGTGAACCACGTAGCTGCATAAAGAGCAAACCTGCTAAATTCATTGCTAACCTATCGTGATTGCGACTAGCCTCGGTTTTGGTATATACATAACCGTTCACAAATTCTTGTTTAGTGGTTTCTAGGCGTTCATTTTCATTCACTAAATAAGTTTCTGCGCTGATCACAGGCGGTGGTTTACAAGCAGACATGGATGAATTTCCTTAACTAAGGGATTTAAGAGTAACTGCTCTAGGGATCACTGCCAAGCCTTTCATCGGAGTAATAGAGGCTATTGTGATGCTATTCACAGTACACTGTGGGTTCTAGCAAAATTTGCCTTTGAGGGATTTTATGGGTGGCCAAGCAATAAAAAATACACCAGTACGTCGCTATCAATTGGCTGAATACGAGCAGCTAAAAGCTGAAGTTCTTACGCAACTACAAGCTGATTTTCCTGAATGTAGAATGGCAGCAATACCCGCTTATCGAAGCAAAACTTCCTTTGGTGATTTGGATATTTTGTTTGAAACGCCTAGCTTAGCAATTGACCTTAAAGCTTATCTGCAAGAGCGGTTTCAATCTCCTGAAATTGTGCGTAATAGCCATGTTTTTTCCTTTGCCTATCGAGAGTTTCAGGTTGACCTGATTGGCTCTTCTAGTGAGGATTTTGAGATTTCCTTGCATTATTTTTCTTGGAATGACTTAGGCAATATTATTGGGCGTTTGTATCACAAAATGGGCTTTAAATATGGGCATGATGGCCTACATTTCTTATTTAAAGCCGATAACTATCAATTTGGCGAGATTTGTCTGTCTAAGGAAATCCACCCAATTTTAGCCTTTGCAGACTTGGATGCGGAGCGCTTTTTGGCAGGTTTCGACACCTTAGAAGATATTTTCCGCTATGCCGCTTCTTCGAGTTTCTTTAATAAAGATATTTACTTATTTGAAAATCGGAATCATGCCTCCCGGATTCGGGATCGCAAGCGCCCAACTTATAATGCTTTACTGCAATGGCTAGAAACCCAAGCTAATTTACCTGCCTATCCTTGGGCTAGTGTCAAAGAACAGGGCGGTCGACAAACACAAACTATTTTCCTTGAACGTGCGTTTGAGTTTTTCCCAGAGTTTCAAACCAGCTATTTGAAAATGCAGCAGGCGTTTGAGGTTTGGCAAACTGTGCGCGAGAAGTTTAATGGTCGCTTAGTCCAAACTTGGACTGGTTTAGAAAATCAAGCCTTAGGCCAGTTAATGCAACAGCTAAAAGCGCAAGGGTCTAATGAGTTTGGCGATTTTCAGCAGTGGATTTATACCCAGCCCCATGCTGAGATTGAGCGTTGGGTTAAGGCACAGGTTTAAACTTTAAGCCGTGCCAAGCGATTCGCATTCAAGACAACCGTCACTGAGGAGAGGGCCATCGCAGCCCCAGCCAGCATGGGATCAAGCAAGACTCCAAAAGCCGGATAGAGGATGCCCGCTGCAATCGGAATTCCGACAACATTGTAGGCAAAGGCAAAAAATAGATTTTGCCAAATCGTGTTAGTGCTTGCTTTAGAGATGCGAATCGCGCGTTCAATGCCGTTTAAGGAGCTACCGATTAAGGTCACATCGGCGGCGGCAATCGCTACATCCGTGCCTGCACCAATTGCAAAGCCCACATCGGCTTGTGCTAGTGCGGGGGCATCATTAATACCATCACCCACCATTGCGACTATTTTACCTTGTTGCTGTAACTGACTAATCACGGCTAATTTATCAGCGGGTAGGACTTCAGCATGTACGTGTGTAATACCTAACTGTGATGCTAACTGTTCAGCGACTTCGCGCCGATCCCCAGTCAGCATCACTAGCTCCAAACCTTGGTTCTGTAAGCGGTGGATACTGCTTAAAGCATCGGTTTTGAGCGCATCCGCAATCGCAAATAGAGCGATAATCTCAGTTTGAGTGGCTAAAAATACTGGGGTTTGCCCCGCTGTATCCAGTGTTTTTAAGCGCTCCTGCCAAGCTGCTAAGTTTAAGTTTTGCTGCTGCATTAGACGGGTATTGCCAATGAAATAGATTTGCTCAGCAAGGCTAGCTTGGACACCATGCCCCGTAATGCTCTGAAAACCTTTCAGTTTTAAATCTTTTAGGTTAGCTGCTTTAGCAGCAGTGCGTAAGGCTTGGCCTAAGGGATGCTCAGAGCCTTTTTCTAAAGAAGCAGCGAGCTGTAAAACAGTGTCAGCTTCATAAGCTTCAGCAGGATAAATGGCATTTAGAATAGGTTTACCTTCAGTTAAAGTGCCGGTTTTATCCAATACAATCGTATCGAGCTTAGCCGCTTGTTGGAGGGCATCGCCATTACGAATCAAAATGCCGTTTTGAGCTGCTTTCCCAATGCCAGCAATAATCGCAATCGGTGTTGCCAAGCCCAAAGCGCAGGGGCAAGCAATGACTAACACAGTCATCGAGGTAACTAGTGCATAGCTTAAAGTGGGTTCTGGCCCAAGCCAGAGCCATAATAGAAAAGTAATCAGGGCTATCGAGACGACTATAGGCACAAAAACAGAGGCGACTTGATCCGCTAAACGCGCAATAGCCGGTTTAGAGCTTTGGGCTTGGCGAATCATTTCAATGATTTTGGCGAGCACCGTGTCGGCACCAATATGACTAACTTTTATTACAAAGCTGCCATCCCCATTCTGCGTTCCGCCTGTGACCAGCGAGCCTTTATTTTTAGCAACAGGCAAAGCTTCACCCGTAAGCATGGCTTCATTCACATGGGAGTTACCCTCGATAATTGTACCGTCTAAGGGAATAGTTTCACCGCTACGCACACGCAAGGTTTCTGCTAAACCGACTTCTTCTAAGGGAAGATCCAGCTCTTCCCCATGGCGTATCACGTGCGCCATTGGTGGTTGCAAATTCATTAGATGCTTAATGGCTGCTGTCGTGCGTCCACGGGCGCGCATCTCTAAGGCATGGCCTAAATTAACTAAAGCAATGACCACTAAAGCGGCTTCAAAATAAGCATGTTGGGCAAGGCTTGGAAAAGCATTAGGGAATAACACCACGAGCATCGAATACAACCAAGCGGTTCCAGTTCCTAGTGCAATCAGGGTATCCATATTGCTGGCGTAGTGTTTGAGTTGCTGCCAAGCTCCACGAAAGAAATGACCACCTGAATAGATTAACACACCTAAGGTAATCAAGCCCATGACCAACCAAAACCAGCGCCCCAAGCCATGCATATGTGGTAAAGCATGTAAGAGCATATCACCAACCATAAGGAAGCTACCGGGAATAGCGGCCACCCAAACGCGCTGCCAAAGCTTGCGATAATAAACTGCTTCAGCGGCTTCCTTGTCTACTTCAGCTTGTCGACCTTGCATCAGTGCCGCGTCATAACCGGCCTGCTTAACAGCTGTCACCAAAGCTTCAGGTTGAGCACTACCAGTTACTAAAGCAGTGCGTTCGGCAAGATTCACATTCGCCGCTTCGACACCATCGACTTGTTTTAAGGCCGCTTCGACTGAACTCACACAACCAGCACACATCATGCCAGCAATGGAAAGGCGCACAGGTTTAGTCATTATTCAACCAATTCGGTCGGGTAGCCTGCTTCGGTCAGCGTTTCAATAATCAGCTCTGCATCAACCTCGCCTTGTACTTCAGCCGTTTTAGTTGCTAAATCTACCGATACTTGCTCAACCCCCTCTAGGGCTGCTATCTTGTGTTGCACCGCTGAGCTACAACCCCCACACTTCATATTTTCTACTGTAAATTTCATTTCAAATCTCTCCAAAAGAACCACCTAAACCTTAACAAATCACCACTGGACTAAGCCAAAGACCTTGCAAACTCTAGCATTCTGCAAGCGGCTTACCTAGGTTTAAAAGCAAAATGGGTATAGCTCCATCGAAACCTAAGCCTAAACACGTTATCCTAATTGGACTTGTTTTTAAGGACGCAGTGCATGACTCAAGCATTCAAAATCAAACTAGCCGCGATTGCCAAGGATGAAGGCTTTTATCTGCCTTTATGGGTGTATCACCATTTGCGTTTTGGTTTTGATGTATTAGATATTCGCATAAACGATACCACTGATAATTCTTGGCAGATTTTAGAAAAACTTAAGGCTATCTATGGTGAGCGTCTGCGCTTTAGCTTAGCTGATGAAGAAATGGCAGAGTGCCAAGCAACAGGTGTTCACTTTCAAACCTATATTTATAATAAAATTTATCAGGAAACTTTAACTGAAGATTTTACCCATCTAATGTTTCTAGATATTGATGAATATTGGTGTTCAGTCAATTTTTCAGAAACAATTAAAGATTTTTTGGCCAAAGTCAGTGATTTCGATGTTTGTATGTTTCAATGGTTAATGGAGCTACCCAATCCTGAAAAAAAACTAAATGACTTTTCTTTTAAGCTGATCATGAAAGGGCAGCATAGTAATCATGTAAAAAGCTTGGTTAATTTGAGTGCTCCCGTTAAAGAAGTAAGAATTCATAATTTCCTTCTTGAAAAAGGGAAGTATATTTTACCTGATCAAACTGAAATAGACTTTGAAAAAAATAATCAGAACAATGCTATTGTGCCAGGTTTTTTGTTTGAACCATCCCGATTAAAACTAAGTGGTTATTTTATCTTTCATTTTGTCTTTCGCTCTCAAGATGAATATATATCAAGTTTACTGCGTGGTAATAAGCAAAGTGGCGGTAGTTTTTTTCTAAAAAGGAATCGACACGGTTTTATTCCTTCCTTTGCAAGAAGGTATATTCTTCGTTGGAGTATTTTAGAAGATAATTTGCTTGATTATAGAAAAAAATATATTCAAGTTGTTAAGGTAGTTAACGATGAGCTTAATGAGGCGGGTTTATCTGTTTTAGAGAGAAAGAAAGTTGTCTTAGATTATCTAGAGAGCGATATATTTCTTCAGCAAGTTAATGAAAATAAAATGCGCGGGATAGATCAGTCTATTTATGGGGTGAAAAAAATAAATAATCCTCTTAAAGCTAAAGTTTATGATATTGACTTTGATAAACAGACAGGTTATTGCAGGTTTAGCTGTGAAATAGATAGCCAAAAAATTGACTATAGCTTAGTTATTACACAAAGCTTTGCGAAGGAAAAAGTGCCTGCTAAATTTCATTTGCTCAGCACAGAACAACAGCCAGACTCTATTATTAAAAGGTTTAGCGCTGAGATTGCTATTGGTGATTTGACCTATATAGTTTATAGTGGCATTCCTCCTTTTTGTTTAGCCGCCCAGATAAATGGACAGCTGTTTTTATTAGAAATGTATCAATTTCGTGAGTTAGGCAATCTAATTTACCCGGAAGTTATGCAACTTCGTAAACTTATGTTTAAAAGCGCTGCAGAAAATTCTTTAACTACTTTTAAATCGTGGCTATTCATTAAAAAAGCAAATTTTCTGGAGAGGGTTTTAAAAAATTAACTTGGATCATGACGAAGATTTAAAAAGAGCTATTAAGAATGAAGCCAGTGTTTAAAGTAAAACTAGCAGCTATTGCTAAAGATGAGGGCTTTTATCTACCTTTATGGGTTTACCATCATTTTTATTTTGGCTTTGATGTGCTCGATATTCGAGTCAATGATACTACTGATAATTCTTGGCAGGTTCTAGAAAAGCTAAAGTCTATTTATGGTGAGCGTTTACGCTTTAGCTTAGCTGATAAAGAGATGGCAGAATGCCGAGCTAAGGATGTGAACTTCCAAGTGCATGTTTATACTCAAATTCATCAAGAAACTTTGGCTGAGGATTTTACTCATTTAATGTTTTTGGATATTGATGAGTATTGGTGTGCTGCAAATTTTTCTGAAACAATCAAAGATTTTTTAGCTAAAAAACATGATTTTAATGTTTGTATGTTCCAATGGCTCATGGAGGTGCCTAACCATGCGAGGAAGATAGAGGATTATGTTTTTCAAGAAACTTTACAGGGACAAAAAGCCGATCATGTAAAAAGCTTGTTAAATATAAAAACTCCTGTACGAGCGGCACGTATACATAATTTCATTATCAAAAAGGGAAAATATATCCTTCCTGACTCGCAAGTCATTGAGTTTCCAGAGGCTGATTCGGCTCGTGGGGTCTTGTCAGCAGAGGTTTTTGCGGCTAAACGTTTGGTTTTAGATAATTATTTTATCTATCACCAAGTGTTCCGCTCTCAGGAGGAGTATATATCGGGCTTGTTACGGGGAAATAAGCAAAATGGTGATGATTCACTATTAAAGACCAATCGTTTTGGTTTTATAAGTGGTTATTTGGATGAGTTTAATATTAACTGGCAGCTTCCAGTGCAGGCTTTAGCCTTGTACCAACAAGGGTATGAAAAAATTACTCAAGCTTTATCCTTCGAGTTATTAGCGGCAAAGTCTTTAGTCTTAAAAAGAAAGGATACAGTATTAAATTATTTAGAAAGTGACATTTTCCTACAGGAACTTCATAAACATAGAATGCTTGGCTTATCACCAGACATTTATCTACCCAAACCAGTAAAGTATCCTATCAGAGCCAAAGTTAAGGCTGTGAGTTTTAATGAAACTGATAATTGTTGCAGTGTTATTTGCAATATTATTAGTGAAGCCATTAATCTTGATTATGAGTTGGCTATTACACAAAGTTTTAATAAAGACTTGATTGAGGCAAGGTTTAATTTACTTGAAATCAAGCAAAAACCAGATCGCATTGTAAAGCGATTTCAGATTGAAATTGATATGGCTCATTTATCTCATGTAATCTACAGTAAATGGCCTCCTTTCTGTTTAGCAGCAAAAATTAATAACGAACTAGTTTTGTTAGAAAGAGCAGCGTTTCGTGAGTTGGGTGACATTGTTGCACCAAAGGCCAGAAAACTACGTAAGCTAGCATTAGGGCAACAAAACCAATCAAAGCCAAGTTTTTGGCACAGATTATTCAGAAAAATTTAACCTGCTACCAACTTGTTAATTTGGCGTCCATTAGTATCAAAGTTACTAGGCTCTAACCAAGCGTCAAACTTTTGTTTTAGTGCTGGCCATTCACTATCTAAAATCGAATACCAAGCAGTATCACGATTACGGTGTTTATATACAGTTGCTTGACGGAAAATACCTTCGAATTGAAAACCTAAGCGCTCAGCAGCTTGGCGAGAAGGCTTATTTAAGGCATCACATTTCCATTCATAGCGCCGATAGCCTAAATCTTCAAAGGCATAGTGCATCATCAAATACATAGTTTCAGTGGCAGCCCGCGTTTTTTGTAAGGCAGGTGAGAAATTAATATGCCCAACTTCAATTACGCCATTGGCAGGATCAATCCGTAAATAGCTCGCCATACCGAGTGCTTTACCTTCAGCATTTAGGATGCTATAGAAAACAGGATCTTTACTGCTGGTATTTTTTTCTAACCACGCGCTAAAGCTTGTAAAATCAGTGAAGGGGCCATAGGGTAGGTAAGTCCAAATACGGTGTTCTTGATCGGCAGTAAAGGCGGCAAATAAATCTTGAGCATGTTGCAAACTCAAAGGTTCAAGTCGGCAATATTGCCCCGTTAAGATAGGAAAGCTGGGTACAGGTTTAGCTTGCCAAGCCACAGGAAAGCCAATGGCTTGGCCAAGTTCGTTATAGTGTTGTGCGTCGTTATTAGGCTGCATGAGTCGCTCGCTTTATAAGCTAGGTTGTTGACGGGTAACAGAGTGAATACTAGCACCACCGGAGGCTAAAGCATCGATATTCAATAATTCGATTTTGTGTTCGGGATAAGCTGTTTGTAAGGCGCGCCGCGCCGCATTATCAGTCAGTACATCGCCAAATTCCTGCATTAAAACAGCTTTGTTGCACACATAAAAACCTAAATAGCTTGAGGCAAAATTAGAACTAATGAACTCAACGCGCGCACCTTTAGGTTTATTTAACACGATCACTTCTAAACGTTTGCCGTTGGCATCGGTGGCTTGGTTGAGGATGTCTTGGTGACGCAAAGTAAGAGCGTGTTCTTGAAAGTCTGGGTTGGGTTCATGGCTTACTAAAACCTTTCCCACCTGTACAAACCGAGCGTAATAATCGGTGCGGCGCTCAGCTAAATTGCCAGTCGGATTGCCCGGCAGCCAAATCACTTTTTGTATGCCCATTAAGCGCTGTAAACGCGCTTCCAGTTGGGCTTTGGCTAGATCACTATTTCGCCCCTGATAGTACACACTGCTTTCGGTTAAAATAGCAGTTCCGGCTCCATCTACTTCAAGATTGCTGCCATCTAATTCGAAATCGGCCTCTAAAAGCTCAGCTTGTAGCTGTTGAGCCATAAACTTAGCGAGTTGGCTGTCATGCTTATAGGCTTCAGGTTGATCCCAACCTTTGAAATGGGCGTCGATCGCCTGCAATTGACCGGCTGCATTTATTAATAAACTAGGTGAACTGTCACGTATCCAAAGGTTATCAAGAGGGTGTGGTACATAAGTGACAGAGTTGCCGTAAAACTCTTGAATCCGCTCTTGCTCATTTGGGCGGATTAATAAGGATACTGGCTCATATTTCGCGATGGTTTGCGCAATCAGCACTAAATTATTTCGGATCGGAGGTACAAATTCTTTTGGCCAAAAGCGTGGCTGTACCCCATGAGCCATCCACGTGGAATGATGTTTAGCGTATTCAGCCGGTAAGGTAAAACGATTAGGCTCAGCTGCAAGAGCTGATAAATACGGCCAAGTTAAACCGTAAGCGAGACTGGTTTGGAGAAATTGGCGGCGATTGAGGGTTGTCACTTTAGCCTACAGTATTTTTTTCGACCCAGCGTCGACGGCCATCATTTAATGTCTCTTGTTTCCAAAATGGGGCTTGGTGTTTGAGGTCTTCCATAATTTGCCGACAGGCTGCAAAGCTTGCACGCCGATGCGCCGACCACACAGCCACGAGCACGATTGGCTCAGCCGGAATCAGCTCACCGACCCGATGGGTTAGCAGCACATGATCTAGACTCCAATCTGTACAAGCCTTCGCTACTAATTGCTGCAAATGCTTTTGTGTCATGGCGGGATAATGCTCCAAGCGCATGGCTTGTACTGGGTCACCTTCGTTAAAGTCCCGCATCGTGCCGACAAATACCGCATTCGCACCACTGTGCTTGGCATTAAAGCTGGGTTGTTGTTGAAAAGCTTGAATCGCTTGCCAAGGATCGAAAGCATTATCAGTGACTTTAATTTCAATCATCTTAGCCACCCGTGACAGGCGGGAAAAAAGCAAGCTCATCCCCATCGGCGAGTAAGGTATCTGCCTCACAATAGGCTTGATTACGCGCTACTAAAACATTCGTAGGAAATTCAGTGTGCGTAGTTTGTTGCCAGAGCTGTCGTGCGGTTAAGCCTTCCTGCCAGGGACTTTGCACTTGGCTTAACCCAACTTGTTCTTTTAGGCTCGCAAAAAATAAAATTTTGATACTCATAGTGCCTCCGTGATTAATATGACTATAACCGATTCTGTAGAGGCTTTAGAGTTTTATCTGCTGATTAGTGACTGCTTGAAACCAGTCTGGATCGTGGCTGGCGACCATAAGCATTAAGCCTTGTTGTTTGAGGTTTTCCAGCATTTCTAAGGTTAATAGACGTGCACTGTGATCCATATTGGCGGTGGGTTCATCTAATAATAAAGCGCTGGGTTTACGCAATAAGGCACGTGCTATTGCTAGACGCTGTGCTTCGCCACCGGAAAGTTGTTTGGCCTTATTTTTAAGTAATGAGTCTAATCCAGCCCAAGTGGCTACCGCCTCAATCTGCTGAGTTTGCTCAAGACGAGATAAGCCACGTGCTAAAGCAAAGGCTAAATTATCCCAAACACTGCCTTCAAATAATTGACATCCTCCCCGCCCTAAAGGGCGAGGATTCCTCCGGCGAGACGCTCATGT
>NZ_CALFHZ010000018.1 GCF_937876535.1 uncultured Thiothrix sp. | reverse complement strand
GAGCTGGAGCTGGAGCTGGAGCTGGAGCTGGAGCTGGAGCTGGAGCTGGAGCTGGCACAGTTTGCGTTGCTGGATCAGCTACGGCTACCGCTGCAGGTGTTGCATCAAACTTTAAAGCAAGCTGTCCATTGTGCTTAAGTTGCACACTACCATCAGTTTGTACAGAGCCTAATAAACTCAAGCCTTGGGCAATACTTGGATCAGCCTCTGCTGAAGGCTTAAGAAAAATCTCTGCGGTATATAAACCATCTTTCTCAACATCTACTTTGCCGTCTAACACAATTTTGGCTTGATCGGATTGCAAAGCAATATTCAAAGCCTGCTTGCCACTGCCCTCTCTAACACGTGCGCGATATTGCCCACCTAGATTCACCGCAATCGGGGTTTGCACACTGCCCTCATCCCAAATCAGCGAGCCATTCATAATCGGCATCGTTTCCCGATCCCAATGAATATCATCAACAATAGCGCGAAAAGTACCGCCCAAAGCAATGGGTAAATTTTGCAAAGCTGGATTAACTTGGCCTAAAGCAGCAGCAGGCAACTCTAAATTCAAGGGTGAGCAAGCTAAATTAGTATTCCAAGCCAAACCACATTGGCCTTTTAGATGCACTGCTTGAACATTACCTTCCATATCGGCGGCAAACATGCCACTGAGTAATTTGCTGGGGGCAAACTTCCAAGTTAAATCCGTAATTTGCGCTTGAGGTGTAGTCGCCTTAGCAATCTTACCATTCCACAAACTACCACTTACCCCAGCAAAGCTAAGTTCTGGCCTAGCCTTAGTCGCTTGTTGGGTAAAAAAACTCAAAGGTGCTAACACTGCTAAAGACACTGTGAAGCTGGTAAGACCCGCTAAAACCCAAAATACTTGTTTTTTCATCGTTCTAAAGTCAGTTGCAAACCTGCTAAACCCGGAGCAGCCCCCGGAATAAGCCCAATGGTTGTCGCATAAATCGCATATTGGGTTTCAAGCTCAGCCAGAAAAGCAATCACTTGATCAAACGGCGCATTATCTAAACGAATATTGACACCCTCTTTACCTTTGGCCTCAGAACGTACCAAAATCTCGGGCTTATCTAATTGATATTTCTGTAAGACGGGCGTAATCGCGATTTGTACACTAGTCGTGGTATCAATAGGTTGCCGAGTGCTAGCAGCAGCTTGATCAGCAACTAGTTGTGCTTTCGCACTTTTCAGTAAACTAGCATCTTCAGCAGCCGTCACTAAATCAGCGGTAACTTGGTTTTTATATTTCACCAGCGGTTTCCACGCATAGAACCACAGCAAAGTGGCTAAAATAATGGTGACACCCATAATTAATAAATAGCGTTCGCGTTCGGAGAGCGCTGAAAACCAAGCTTTCATGTATTTTCTCCTCCAGCACCTAAGGTCACTTCGCCGCGTACCACATTATTGGCTTGTGTAGACTTCACATTGACCTCACGCCCCAATAAAGTGGTTAATCCTTGGCCAATACGTTCAGTCGCTTTTAAGTCGGGGGTTTCAAACACTACACTTAAACGTCCATCCCGCGCCCGGATTTCGGTAATTTTTAAGCCTTGCTCTTGCTGAAAAACTTTACCCACCATCGTCAAATAAGGTAAAAGACTAATCTTGTCGGTCGCTGCTGGATTCAGAGCTTCAAGTTTCGCCATTTCTGAGGTAGCTCGCGAGCGCAGAGCACTCACTTCAATATCTTTCACCTCTGGAAAGATTTCATGAAACAAGGCTAAATTTTGCTGCTCAGCGAGTTTCAATTGTTCAGAACTGTGCCAAATATCCATTCCTTGAATACCCGCCCACACTGCACCACAGAAGATTGCTAAACCTGCCGCTAGCTTCCAACGCCGCCAATTGCGGTTGAAACTAGACATACTGTCATCTTGATAACCGGCGAGCAGGTTCAAACCCATGCCAGCCTGTAAGCTTTTCTGCAATAAATGATTAGGTTGAGGCTCTGGCAAAATAGTAAAAGCTTGCTGCCAATCGGCCGGCTGATCCGTGTACAGCTGCAGTTTGCGCTCCTGTAGTTCCGGATCAAACAAGCTATTCACTAATAAAGATAGAGAAGCCGCAGGACAACTAAAGCCACTCAAGGCATCAGTGCGTACCCAAGCCTGCCCTTCGCGTTGCCACAAAGTAGGCATCGCCTCATTCACTGGCAAAGCAAACACATCGGGTAAAATAGCCTTGGCACGCAGTTTTTGTTGCTTTAAAAGTTGCATCCAAGCCTTTAGACGCTCCCGCTCAATGACCGCAACGGCTAGGGTATTATCGTTTTCGGCTTGCCACACAAAATGCTGATCTTCAACCTCGCCGACTAAGCTTTCTTCTAAAGCATAAGGCAAGGCTTGTTTTAATTGGCGAGTATTCGTAGTCACTAAGACAGTGCGTGTCAGTAGCACATCAGCGCTGGGAATTAATAAAATAACTGGCTGATTACCATTAAGTTTATTAACTTGCTCCCAAGTACCCGAATGCCATTCCCCTGCAACAGCATTGCCGTCCAATTTTGCATACGCAAACTCGGTATCTTGAGGTGTTTGTAAACGCAGGATCAACATAAGTAATTATCAACTAGTTATTCATACTAAAAGTAGCAGGGTTTAGGATGCTTCTGGCTCAATTTCAGGTGGTGGACTCACTCGATTAAACTGACGCATTATCACATGAACCTTTCCTTCTGCTGAGCGAAATAACACACTATTCAAAAACAAGCGGCTTTTCCTTAAACGCACTTCCCCACTTAAGCGAAAATAATTCGAACTTACCCCTAATAAATTTTTTTGCTCTTTAGTCAAACCTTGGACTAACTGCTGCAAAGCCTCCACTGATTTAATCGGAGTGTCATTACGCTTTTGTACTATCGCTTGTAATTGTGGATCAGTTAAGCCGATTGCAGTCAATACATTTGCAGGCGCTGTATTTACATTTATCGAGGTTGTTGTTGGTAGAGCAGTGATCAATGGCATTAACTCAGCCAGCAATGTTTTTCTTTGCTCATTGTCACTCACATCATCTAACTTAATCAGATAAAGCTCTTTAGTATCTAAAATTAAGGCATTACTGGCTTTATACGGTTTTTCTTGCAGTAAATAATAATCAGATTCAGCACTATTACTATTGGTTAACTGATCATCTGGGTCAACCCAATCGACAATAGCATTAGCAAAATTAGTCGGTGATAAATCGATAGAGACTAATATCTGCTGAAAAACTTTCATCATCGAGGGGCTTGGTTTTTTAGTCTTGACATCATAAAGATTATTCACATTAAAGTAGGCTTGCAGATCATCAATTTTAACTTGGAGCTCGCCAATCGGCTGTCCATTATCATCATCAATCGGCTTCGGATCGATTTTTTGCGCCCAATTATCTTTCAAGCTATCGTAAGCACCATCCTTGGTTTCTTTAATATCTGCTGCTAACCAAACACCCGCCATTTTTTCTGCTGCATAGGCATATTGATAAGTTTGCTCCAAATCTTGCAAATTATTGCTTAGACGAATGCTATAGCGCTGCTGCACAAAAATAGAGGTAACGACAATCACTGCTAAAGCCACAATAAGCAGCGCAGTGAGCATAGCTACACCTTGTTGTCGCCGCTGCGACTTCATGCCGAAACATTCTCCCGTTCAATTCCAAGCCGTTTATTTGGCTGGAATCGGTTGCAAGCGCATTGATAAACGCAAGTGTTGATCTTTATTGAGCTTATGATCATAGACCGTGGTATAAGCCATCACTGCTCGTACATATTTACGCGTTTCATCAAAGGGAATACTTTCCACCCATTGATCAGCTGCAAGCATTTGGGGTGGCGCCCATTTAGGAATCCGCCCTGGCCCTGCATTATACGCTGCTGTTGCTTGTGCATAATTTCCAGAGAAGCGCTTTAACATATCACGCAGATAGGCACTTCCTAGCTTAACATTCAGATCTGGTTGCAAAATATCCTCTTTTGCAACCAACTGCATGCCCATCTGCCGACCAATATCACGCGCGGTTCCGGGCATTAATTGCATTAAACCTAAAGCCTTAGCATTGGACTCTGCACTTGCATCAAACGCACTTTCTCGACGCATAATACCTAGAATCCACTCGGGGCGTATACCCTGCAAGCGTGCTTGATCCATTACAATTTGTTCATACATCAAGGGAAAACGCACATCGACGCTATTCCAATCTCTGACCTTAGAGACTGTCCAAATCGCTAAATTGGCATCGTTTTGCCGCAAAGCTAATTCAGCGGCAGCCAATACCCCTTCCTTGTCCATCGCTTGCAACAAACGAAACCATTCTTTACGTGCCTGACTGCGTTCACCTAGCGCATTCCACTCTTGCCAGCGCTGATAAACCGCCAATTTCTGCAAGCCTTGAATACGTTGGCTACGATCCGGTGGAGTTTGATCTAAATTTGTATAGTCTTGCCCAATCCGATCTGCAGCTAAAAAGCCGTAATAGGTCGAATTCTTTGCTAAACGTTCATAGACCGTTTGTGCCTCTGCGGTCTGTTTTAACTTTTCTAAGGAGCGTGCTTGCCAATAAAACCAAGTATCCCATTCATCATCGCTACCTTCAGCCGCTTCTAAAGCAATAGAAGACTCCAATAAAGCAGGCCAATCCTGTAAGCGCATCGCTAAACGGGCTAGCCACACATTCCCTTCTTTCGTCCGATCCGCTACTGCAATTCGCTTTAAGCGCTGCAAGCCGTCGTCATTATGTCGCCAGGCTTCCCACATGCCTAAACGACTTTCAACCTCGCCCCTCTCCGCACTAGTGAACTTAAAAATCGTTTGAGCTTGGGTCCAAAGTGGTAAAGCGGTTTCTAATTTATCATCGGCAACTTCTTTAATAGCATCGACAATAATGGCTCGTAGTTGTGGACTATCAGTTTGCGTGAATAACTCAGGCAATTTTTTTGTGGGTGAAGCACGGGTCTCTAACCAGAGTTCGAAGAATTTTTTATCTTCTTCAGTTAAATAGGGAGTTAAGTCACGGGCGGCACTTACACGATTATTACTCATTAATAATTTAATACGCTGCCAATAATCGCTATAGCCCAGAATCTTATTAGTTTGTAGCTGTAAGAGCATACTTGCGCAATCATTAGGGAAATCTTTTTTCGTTATCTCCCAAATAGCTTTGGCTTGTTCTAAACCCTGATTGATTCGCCCGGTATTTAATAAAGCCTCTGTGCGATAGCATTGCGTCGTCAGTTGCTCAGGGTTATCTGGAATAGTATTTAATAATTCTGCCCATTGGCCTTGAGCAGCCAAACGCTCAGCTAAGCGCGCACTGAAACTATCGCCCATTAAAGAATTTGGATTATTCTGCACAAACTTAGCTAAACTAGCGTCCGATACTTGTGCTAAATCAGCCGTCAAGAGTTGTGCTTCCAACCAAGTTGCTAAAGGGTAATCTTTGAGTTGTGGCACTAACAGGCGAGCCTCCTCGACCTTACCAGCTTGTAGTGCAGCTCTTGCGGTTTGGAAATTAATCCGTTGCTCTTCGAGAGTACTGGCCTTGAGACTTTGCGTTAAGCTCAAGCAGCTGAGCAAACAGCCTATACTCCAGTTGAGCTTAAAACGATCCTTCATCACTCTAATAAACTCTTGGGATTAGCCAGTTTTAAATTAGTTATTAATTTGGCTTTTTAATAGGGTTAAATAACGCTGATAACGTCGCGGCGGAATTTCTCCGACCGTGAGTGCCGTCTTTATAGCACAACCCGGCTCATGTTGATGAGTGCAATTATTAAATCGGCACTCCCCTGCAAAGCGAGAAAATTCTGGATAACCGGCTTGTAATTGGCTTACGGTTAATTTCGGCAGCGGAAAATCGCGCACACCTGGCGAATCAATCAAGCTTGCCTGACCGGGCAAATGATACAGACTCGATACCGTAGTAGTATGCCGACCTTCACCTGTTTCGCCAATTTCACCCACTCGAATTTCTTCTTCAGGAACTAGTTGACTAATCAAGGATGATTTACCCACACCTGACTGACCGGCAAAAATAGCAGTTTTACCTTGAATGGCCTCTTCAATTTCAACCAATCCCTCACCCCCCTTCGCTTGGGTATGAACAATTTGATAACCAATCTCAAGATACTCACGCAAACAAGCTTCGTGTTCAGCATTCGGATAAATATCGCGCAAATCCGCTTTATTAAAAACAATCAGAACTTCAGCGGGTAGTAAATGTGCTGAAATTAAATAACGATCCAGCATTTCCCAATTCGGCTCAGGACGCCAACTACTCACAACTAGCAGAATATCAATATTGGCAGCAACCGCACGCAGCTTACCGCGAAAATCAGGGCGCTCGAGGACATTTTGGCGGGGTAAAATAGCGAGGACACTCGCATTACCCTGCTGTTCCACTTGCCAACGCACATAATCGCCACAAGCCACATTTTCTAATTTGCGTCGAGTGGTACAGCGTAGGTGCTCACCACTCGCGGTTTCTAGAATGAGTTCAGCTCCATAACGGGTGATAACTCGACCAATATCCTGTGCAGTTTTCATCATAGGCCTTATTGTGAAGCAAAACTGCCAGAAAGCGAACTGAAACTATTGCGGTTTTGGGGTAGCAGAAGCAGGTGTTGGGAATTTGTAATACATTTGATTCAAATAAGAAACCACATCTAAGATTTGGTCATCGAACCAGTTAGTACTAAGATTAGCGTCGCAACGCCGCACTTGGCTTTCAAGTGCAGCATAAGTTTTTACTTTTCGCGTCGGACTGGTAAAGACTTCGGTCGTATGACAACTCAAACAGCGCGATTGCTCGAATAAGCGCTTGCCATTCATAGGATCAGGGGCGGCAGCGTGAGCGGACATACTAAGCACTAAACTAGCAGTGCAAAACGCGATGGATTTCATGGTTATCCTCGTTTAGGTCTGTTTCTGTAGATGAGCGATGCGGATCGCAGCCGGAGGATGCGAATCGTAAAATGCCGAGTGCAGCGGATCGGGTGTTAACGTACTGGCATTTTCCTTGTACAGACCTACCAAAGCGGCAATCAGTTCCGTCGCACTGGATTGTTGTGCTGCAAATTCATCAGCTTCAAACTCATGCTTACGTGAAAACCTTGCCATCAGCGGGGTAATAAAGAAAGTAAATACCGGACTAACGACCATAAACAGGATAAGAGCCATATAAGTGGATGGTTGTGAAACGCCTAAACTGGTATAAAACCAAGGCTGTTGCATCAACCAAGCCAAAACCCCAAAGCCTATTAAGGTCATCAATACGGACAAAATCATCCCCTTCACAATATGCTTGCGCTTAAAGTGGCCTAATTCATGGGCTAATACTGCTTCAATTTGTGTAGGAGTGAGATGCTTAAGCAACGTATCGAAAAACACAATACGTTTATTTTTGCCAAAGCCGGTGAAATAAGCATTGCCATGTGCTGAACGCCTTGAGCCATCCATCACAAACACACCTTTACTATTAAAGCCTGTACGCTCTAATAAAGCATGGATACGATTGGCCACTTCGCCTTCTTCTAGTGGCTGGAATTTATTAAATAAAGGTGCAATAAATTTGGGATACGCCCAAGTCATCAGCAAGGAGAATACGGTTAGCCCGACCCAAGCATAAATCCACCATGCACTTCCTGCTGACTCCATCAACCAGAGTACAAATAGAATTAGGGGCACGCCAATGGCTAAACCTAAAACTGTGCCTTTGAGCATATCCACTACAAAGGTTTTGAACGTAGTTTTATTGAAACCGAAGCGTTCTTCTAAAACAAAAGTGCTATACAGGGAAGAAGGTAGATCAATCAGACTGGAAATAAAAGTCATGCTTAAAATCACGGCTGTACCTGTGAGTAAGGCTCCCCAGCCAAGACTACGCCAAACTTGATCTAACCATTCCAAGCCTCCACCCAAAGTCCAAGCTAACAGCACAATAACCCCCAGCATGAGTTGAATACGCCCAAACTGGCCTTTAGCCAAAGTATAATCAGCCGCTTTTTGATGCTCCGCTAAGGTGATTTTACCCGCAAAAGCTTCTGGCACTGCGTCACGATGCGTTTGTACCGCTTGCTTTTGGCGCAAAGACAGCCAGATTTGCACCAGAGTGGAGGCAAATAAAAAAATTAAAAAAATCAATGTAAAAGTTTGCATCAAGCCGTTTCCTAATTAGCACTTGAACTCAGTAGTGAGATTCAGGTAAATATCTGCGTCTTAGTTCATTTTTCAAGTAAACGAGTATAACAAGTCATGGCTGCCCATCAGGATAATTTGATCTGGATCGATTTAGAAATGACCGGTCTAGATACCCTCAATGATCTCATTATTGAAATTGCCACTGTTGTCACCGATAAAGATCTGCATGTTCTGGCTGAAGGCCCCGTGATAGCAATTCATCAAACAGATGCAAGAATGGCACAAATGGATGAGTGGAATCAAAAGCAGCATGGCAGCTCAGGGTTAATTCAACGGGTACTCGATAGTCAATGGACGGCTGAACAGGCTGAGCAAGCGACCTTAAATTTTCTTAAAGAGCATGTGCCAGCAGGTGCTTCACCGATGTGTGGGAATAGCATTTGCCAAGACCGGCGCTTTCTAGCCCGCTTAATGCCAGAATTAGAAAAATTCTTCCATTATCGCAACTTGGACGTGAGCACCGTGAAAGAACTAGCAAAGCGCTGGAAGCCGAGCATTTTAGAGCTATACACCAAGGAATCTCGCCATTTAGCGCTGGACGATATTTATGATTCGATTAATGAATTAAAATTTTATCGCCAGCACTTCATGAGCTTGTAAGGATTTTAAAGAGTAGACTGTTTAGTCATACTCGGTATCTTTCCAAATACGCAAAGTTGCGAAAATCTCGGCTTGCGTTTTCAAATCGCGTTTAGCCACTTTCTCTGCGCGCGCAATCACTTCAGGAATATGGGTGCGCAGGAAAGGATTGGTGAGAAATTCATTGCCTAGATTGAATGGCACAGTGGCACGTTTGGGAGTCTCTTCTTGTAATTGCCAGCACTCTTCTAAGCGAGCATCTAAATCTTTATTGTCCGGCTCGACCCACTTCGCAAAGCCAATATTATCAATCGTGTACTCATGCGCGCAGTACACTAAAGTCTCAGCAGGTAACTTCGCAATCCGCTGCAAAGCAGCATGCAGTGCATCTAAACTGCCATCAAACACGCGACCACAACCATTGCCAAACAAAGTATCGCCACAGAACAGGCTAGCATCACCATAATAGGCAATATGCCCTGCGGTATGCCCTGCTACATCCATTACTTGAAAACTTGTCTTTAATTCGGGTAAGTCCACCACATCACCTTCTTGTAGGGGATGTGTCATCTGCGGAATATTCTCGCGTGCAGGGCCGTAAACTTTGAGCTGAGGATAAACCTCTAATAGTTTAGCAATGCCGCCCACATGATCGCGGTGGTGATGAGTAATCAGCAAAGCAATCGGCTCAATCCCACGGTGCTCTAACTCCGCTAACACGGGCTGAGCATCGCCCGGATCCACAATTGCACCGAACTTACGCTCCTCATGGGTAATCAGCCAAATATAATTATCGGAAAAGGCTGGAATGTTTATGACTTGAATCATCGTTCTATGACCTCGCTTGCTTTTGCATTCTATGGGTTTTGATTAGAATGACGCTCCCTCAGTTTCTATACTCGCATCTTTGCCATTTTACTAGTAGAACTATTTCAAACGTATATTTTCAAGCGAATGCTTGGTGCTTAATTAAGAGGAATTCAAAACGATGAAACCTGGTCAGCTGTATATTGTGTCTGCGCCTTCTGGGGCTGGCAAAACTAGTTTATTGAATGCACTCTGCCAACAACTTAAGCATTTAACGATTTCAGTTTCACATACCACTCGCGCACCTCGCCCCGGCGAAGTCGACGGCGAGCATTATCATTTTGTAAATGTGGAAACCTTCCAACAGGAAATTGAGCAGGGCTTATTTTTAGAATATGCCCAAGTCTTTGATAACTACTATGGTACTTCAAAAACAGCGGTCGACTCACTCTTAACTGCGCGCAAAGATGTGATTTTAGAAATTGACTGGCAAGGCGCTCGTCAAGTGCGTGAGCGCGCTGATAGCATCATTAGTATTTTCATCCTACCACCTAGTCAAGCCTCTTTAGAAGAACGTCTACGCAATCGCAAACAAGACAGCGAGGAAATCATTCAACGTCGCATGCGCGATGCACGTAATGAAATCGCTCATTATTTTGAGTATGACTATGTAATCATCAATGATGACTTTGAGGATGCACTGGCTGATTTAGTTGCCATTTTCCGTAGCGAGCGCTTACGTCTAAAACGCCAGCAATTGCATCACGCCAATTTACTGGCTGAATTAGTGCAGTAACTACAGCACTTGCACGGTGTAATGCAAACTCACTGATTCATGCGCTTCTAGCTGATCAATTTCAGCTTGTAATAGCTGATTGTTTTGCTGTGAAACGAGTGCTTCAATCAGTTCAGAGCTGGCTAAATCCTGCTTTAAAGCGGTGTAGTTAGGTATCGGCAAATTAAGTTTCACCGCTTGAGCAACACTACTGCCGCTATTACTAATTTTTACTTGATAGCGGATACATTGACCGGGTTCAGCACTAGCTGTTTCCACTAAACCAATCCCCTGGCAAGTGGGATCAAGCAGTTGCCTGAGTGTTAACTCCACTTGTGGTTGTGCTATTGCTTGGTAACTCAGTAAGGCTAAGCCCAGACAACAATATTTGGGGTTCAACATCGCCAGCCCTCCCTAAAAAGCTTGAGGGCTAGCATGGTCTTAAATGAATAGAATTTATAATGATGCGTAGATTAAACGTTCAAAATAGCCGCTGAACCTGAATGCTTATTTGGGTCGATTAAAATCTCTACGAGCTGGGCGCTGTAGCTTGCTGCTGGCATCAGCAGATTTTTTAGTCGGGTTGCGCACTTTATTATAGGGGCTAGGCGAACGGGGCTTGTTTTGCTCTTTTGACGCTGGTCGATAAGCCGAAGGTTTTGTAGTTTCGGTAGGAGCAACTTCCTCAAAGCTCATCCCAACTGACTCATACAAACGCCGTAGTGTTTTTACATCCAACTCTTCATACTGCCCACCGCGTAAAGAGCGTGGCAAACTCAAGAAGCCATAACGTACCCGAATCAAGCGGCTCACTTTTAGCCCTTGTGATTCCCATAAACGTCGCACTTCACGATTCCGTCCTTCTGCCAGTACCACATGATACCAATGATTAGCCCCCTCACCCCCACCTTCCAGGATACGCAAGAAATGTGCTGGGCCATCTTCAAGTTGTACACCAGATTGCAAGCGTTGTAGCATTTCATCCGTAACCTCACCCAAAATACGCGTTGCGTATTCGCGTTCCACTTCTGATGAAGGGTGCATGAGTTGATTTGCAAGCTCACCATCCGTCGTGAACAGCAATAAGCCATCGGTATTCACATCCAAACGGCCAATCATGATCCAACGGCCTTGGCGTAGATGAGGTAAGTTGTCAAATACAGTCGGGCGACCTTCTGGATCGTGGCGAGTACACATTTCGCCTGCTTTTTTGTGATACATGATGACTTTAGGTGTCGCCCGCAGCTTAGACTCTAAATGCAAAGTTTTACCACGCACAATCACCTTATCGCTTTCACTAATTGGCTGGCCGAGTGCTGCGACTTTGCCATTAACCAAAATCTCGCCTGCCTCAATCCAACGTTCAATCTCACGGCGCGAGCCATAACCTGCACGGGACAGCAGCTTCTGAATACGTTCTTTCATCTCTACTACCTTTAGATGCCAGCCGTGCTGGTCAGAAAAATCCTATTATGACACAAGCACTCGCTTAAGCAGTTGGTTAAATATTAATCATTATTCAGAGTGCATTCACCTTGATCTGTGTAAATTTCGCGCCAATCAATAAATCTAACTAATTCAATAGATAAACCGCTAGAGGTACAGCCCTGCTCTTAGGACGGGGCTGTTTTTAACTACTGCCGAAATACCCTGCTAAACTTTATCGTTTGTGACACCCCTAATGAACCGGCGTACTATTACCAGCCTTGTTCTATAGGGTTTGATATGCACTCCATGATGATGCCGGCTGCACGCACCGAACGTGCTCATACTGATCGCCGCGATTGGCACAATTTAAAATCCATGTTGCCCTTCTTGATTGATTTTCGTGGTCGAGTTTTTTTTGCTTTAGCTTGCTTAGTGGCTGCCAAACTAGCGAATGTAGGCATTCCGGTTGTATTAAAACTAATTGTGGATAGCCTCGAAAATAAGCCTCAACAGCTTGTAATTTTACCGCTCAGCCTACTCTTTGCTTATGGTGCTTTACGTTTGGCAGGGGCTTTATTCAATGAACTACGTGATACTGTATTTGCACGAGTGCGCTATCACGCGATTCGACAAGTCTCGGTGCGCGTCCTTGAGCATCTACATAAATTATCGCTGCGTTATCATTTAGAACGCAAAACGGGTGGAATTGCACGGGATATTGAACGTGGTACTAGCTCGATCAGCACCTTGCTCAACTATCTGGTGTTTAGCATTGTACCGATTGCAATTGAATTCACTTTAGTCGCAGCGATTCTACTGCATAACTATGCTCCGATTTTTGCTTTAGTGACTTTCTCAACAGTTGCTGTCTATGTAATTTTTACGGTGAAAATCACCGAGTGGCGCATGGATCATCGGCATGCTATGAATCGTCTCGACTCCCAAGGTAGCAACCAGTCCATTGATAGTTTAATCAATTATGAAACGGTCAAATACTTCAATAATGAGCAACTCGAACTCGAACGCTATAACCGTACTTTGGCCGAATGGGAAGATGTGGCGGTCAAAAGCCAAACGTCCATGTCAATTCTCAATTTTGGGCAAGGTGCGATTATTGCGGTTGGCGTCACTATGATTATGTTTTTGGCCACCAATGGAGTAGTCAAAGGCACGATGTCTTTGGGGGACTTGGTGATGGTGAATGCTTTTATGCTGCAATTATTCATCCCCTTAGGTGCGCTAGGCATTATGTATCGCCAACTGAAATACACGCTGGCAGATATGGATATGCTCTTCCATTTGCTGGAAACACCCCCTGAAATTAATGATCAAGAAAATGCATCTGAGTTAAAAATCCAGCAAGGTGAGATTCGTTTTGAGCAAGTTGATTTTGGCTATACCCCAGAGCGGCAAATTTTAAATAAAGTTTCGTTTACCGTGCCTGCAGGTAAAAAGGTGGCTGTTGTGGGGCATAGTGGTGCGGGTAAGTCGACTTTATCGCGCTTACTGTATCGTTTCTACGATGTGAATAGTGGGCAGATTTTGATTGATGACCAAGCTATTCGCGCAGTGACGCAACATAGCTTACGCAAAGCGATTGGCATTGTTCCTCAAGATACGGTGCTCTTTAATGATAGCATTCGCTATAACCTACAATATGGCAATCCACAAGCGACCCAAACTGATTTAGAACAAGCCGCAGAAATGGCACAGATTCGTAGCTTTATTGAAAGCTTACCTGAAGGCTGGAATACCGTGGTGGGAGAACGGGGTTTGAAGCTATCAGGTGGGGAAAAGCAGCGAGTAGCAATTGCACGGGCAATTTTAAAGCAGCCACCGATTTTAATCTTTGATGAAGCTACTTCATCACTCGATAGTGCGACTGAACAAGCTATTCAGAAGACTTTAAATGAAGTCGCAGGACAACACACTACTCTTATGATTGCCCATCGCCTTTCGACCATTGTGGATGCTGATCAGATTTTAGTAATGGAAAAAGGTCAAATCGTTGAGCAAGGAACACACACTGAATTACTGAGTCAAGCAGGAATTTATAAGCAAATGTGGGACTTACAGTTGCATGAGCAAGATGAAAAATTAAGCTTAAAGGCTGCTGATAAATAAACTTGGTAAGAATTCATACATTTTTATCAGCGGAATCGAAAAAAGCGTCTACACTCAATATCGCAGCTCAAACATATTCTGAATGTTTGAGCTGCAGTCTCTACGCTAAAAGGTCAAGGTAACATGCACGGATAGCTACCTTCGGGACGCCACGGATGGCTCTTTTCCCTAACGATAAGCACTCAAAGAAAACAAGTTGTCATTACGCTTAGTGGCATCAGTAGACGCTTGTGGCTTCGCTGGCTCTCCCTCCACTTCATTCAAAACTTGCTGCGTTTTCTCCTCCAGCAGTTTGAGTAGATTACGCGCGTTTTCTAAGCCTGTTTGCAAATCAACACACATTTCATCTGTCAAATCGACTGCTTTAGCTAAACGATCTACTTGTAATTTATCAACCTTGTCAAACTGCTGGCGAATGCGTTGCCCCATCAAACTGCCTTGTTCATCTTGCTCCCGCAGTTTAGCCATTTTTTCGCGAGTCTCATCCAAACCTTGAATCAGTTCTTGACGTGCTACATCGGTAGTTTGGAAAGTACTGGTAAAGTATTCTTGGGCTTGTTGCTCTAAGCTTTGAAGCTCATTAGTGAAATGAGCGAACAGACTATCCGCTTGCTTTTGCTGCTCTTGCATACTATGTAAGGTTTTGCTGGACTCACGCAGCATAGATTCGAGCTGTGCATTAATATCTGTGGCTAAACGTGCATTTTCCTGTTGGGCAGAAAACTGCAGTTTCTGATTTTCAATCAGTTTTTGTGTAAAGCCCTGTGCCATTTTTTCTTGTTCACGCACCCGTACTAAGCCCTCATCCACTTGGCTTAACCCTTGAGTGAGCTTGCTATGCACGTTCCGCACTGCTTCGACAGTATCTGTTAGCTGACCATCCCAATAAGTTTGGACATATTGGATACGCTCCCCAAGCTGAGTAGAAATACTACGCAACTCACCTTCTGCTTCTTTGACACGATTAATGGTTCGCTCAGCTTCTTCGGCTACAGTACGGCTGGTTTGGGCTTCACGATTGATATCCTCAACACGGCTTTTGAGTTGCGAAGTCAGGTAGTCTGCATCTTGCGCGCCATGTTGAATCGTATTAAGAATCTCGGCAATACGTTGCTGATCAAGCTCGGCGCCTAAACGAATTTTTCGCACATCATGTGCGTCTTGTTGGTGTGCTTGAGGTCGCAGCAATAAAAGCGCGCCCAAGGCAGCCATCAAAGCGATTGCAATGATGACAACATCAATCAGGTTTACCATGAGTTTGTTATCCTATTAGAGACCAACCAAGCCTAGCATAGTGAAAATAAAACTTTCCCATATTAGTTACCATAAGCTTAGTTAGATGAATAGACGCTTAGTTCAAAGCCCCGCGAAACTATTCTTAAAAAACTCTGGTTTTAGCACGACTAAATAGGACTTACGGAAGCCTGTCATATGATAAGTGGCTTTTTCTGCTTGTGGGCCAGCACCGGTATAGAAATCCAAGCGACCGGGTCCTTTAATCGCTTTGCCGCGATCTTGGGCAAATAACAGCCGCCAGTCGGATCCGACCATTTCACCATGATGATCAATTCGTGGAATCTCCGCTAAAAGCACTGAGCCTAGAGGAATAAAATTATCGTCTACTGCGACGGTATGCCAAGGAATTACTTCTGAACCAATTGAGGTTTTAGGACGATTTTCGGTTTTCTTAAAAAATACATAACGTGGATTTTGGTGCAAGACTTCGGTAATACGTTCTGGGTGCTGATGCAACCACTGGCGAATACTCTCATTGCTTAAACTGCCTTGATAGCCCTGAGCTTGTAAATACTGACCAATACTCACATGGCGCTTATCATTAGTACCGGCATAATCTAAAAACACTTCTTGTCCATCGCTAAAGCGGGCAATGGCCGAACCCTGAATATGTGAAAAATATAGATTCACCACATCATTCGTCCAACCAATCTCTAAACCACGCCCACGCAGTGCACCTGCATCAATTTCAGCACGCGTAAAATGACAATCCTCACCCGGTGGCAAGGAATAAATAGGATAGCGATAATTTTCATCTGGCCAATTTTGTACCTCTACTACTGGAGTAAAATAGCCTGTGTATTGGGCTTGGCCAGCATGTCTTGCTGACGGAATTTCCATTAAATTAAAACGCTCTTGTAAGGCGTACGCACTCTGTCCATGCTCCCAACGCATCAACTCTAAAGCGGTTTGCAATAAGACATTATTGGGCAAATTAGCCCAGCCAGCCCCTTCGCGCATTTGGGGATTTTTAGAGCGCAAATAGGTGACTTGCTGAAGTAAGCCTTCTTGACTGCCAATCGTTTTGACAATGCAAGCATCCAAAGAGAAGTTTTGAGGATCACAGCGTTGGTTTTGCGGAAAAAACGACGCTTTAGGCTCAGCTAGCTGCGAGAAATTAGTTTGTTGCATCAATGGGGGAGTTAGCTGGCTCACTGGTGCTGCTAACTCTTCCTGATAACCACTAGGATTCGGGTTATACACAGGCAATGGTGAATCAGGGGCATTGTAATCAGACCAAGGCAATACCCCGGCTTGTAACACGCCACTACACGAGGAACACGCATAAAGCATAGCCGTAGCTACTGGTACTACTAGATGGGTTTTCACGTAGACACCCTAAATTGTTTTTATAGTTGTTGGGGTTTTAAGACATTATCCCTTGCTGTAGTTAGCTCTGGAAGGGATGAGTGGCGCATTCAGATTAATGGTATTAATCAGCAATTTGACATGAATAAATTTATATTATAGCCTAGTTGCGTCATAAAGGATTTTTAGCGCGCTTATCTCTAGGCTACTGCCGCTATTTATCTATCTATTTGGGCTTGATAATAAAAACAATAGGACTTGCTTATGTCCCAACGCACTCTCGGGCGTGTACGGCCTTTGCTCTTAAGCGTTTTAATATTTAGTAGCTTGCCAGCTGTGGCAGCACTGAATTTAAATGCATCACCGACTTTAAGTGATATGCGTCTGATTCTGGATGGACCTGGTTTGGCTGTTGAGAATCTGCAAATTACTAAAGGCATTAAAAATCAATATGGTATTTTTACCGGTGGTATTGATCCTTCAGGGGCTGATCCTATTTTAGGCATCAATGAAGGTTTGTTCATGAGTACGGGCAATCTAAGCAGTATCCTTGGCCCGAATAGCAGTCAAAAATATACCTTTAACACTACCATCAAATATGCCGACCCTGACCTAACCAAGTTAGCAGCTACGGCAATCAATGATCCCGCTATCATTGAGTTTGATATTGTTCCCGAAGGCGATAGGATTAACTTCCTTTTAGTCTTTGGCTCCGACGAATACCCTGAATATGTTTGTAGTAAATTCAACGATGTATTTGGTTTATTTATTTCAGGCCCTGGCTTAACGGGTACTCAAAATGCGGCCTTCTTACCAGATACTAAACAAGCGATTGCGGTCAATAATGTCAATGCTGGAGTCGCAGGTAGCCTCAAAGATGGTACAGCTTGCCAATTAACCAACTCAGCTTATTTCATCGATAATGGTAATGGCAGCGGTAAAACCGGCACTCAATTAGATGGTTTTACCACCCCCTTGACTGCATCTTTAGGTGGTTTGCAAGCTAATCAGCGTTATCATGTCAAGTTAGCCTTAGCCGATACGGGTGATCAAGCTTATGATTCAGCGGCATTTTTTAAATGGCTTACTAGTACCTCCTCGACTGAAATTGATTTGGAATTAGCAGCTACAGCTAGTCCCTTAAAACCTGATCGGAATGGTGTTGTTGATCTCACTTATATTTTAAGTAATACATCTGCAACCGCCTCACGTTTGGTTACTGCGAATATTGAGTTACCAAGCGGGATGAGTTATCTGAGTGATAATTCCACAGGTTTGTTTAATGCTCAATCGGGTCAATGGTCGGTCGGGAAAGTATTAGCGAATAGCAAACGCACTTTAACCATTCGCGCTAAAGTCGGGACTGATATTAGTTATCGCATTCCTGCTGAAATTACTTATTCCTTCAATGAAGATCCAGACTCCACCCCGTACAACCGCTTAGCTAAGCCGAATGAAGACGATACAGCGACTTTAGTTTTAAATACGATTAGCAATACTGCACCGAGTATTAGTAATGCAGGCAGTGCCGCCACCGCCTCTGTCACCACCGCTGAAAATAATAGTAATGCGCTTGTCGATTATGCAGCGACTGATGCAGAAGGTGAAACTGAAGGCAAAGGCCTAGTATGGAGCTTAGGTGGTGGTGCAGATGATGCGCTCTTCAGCATTGATAGCGCAGGTTTATTACGCTTTAAACTCCCACCTGACTTCGAGAAACCACAAGATCAAGGCTTAGATAATATCTACAATGTGACTATCAAGCTCTGTGACAGCTATCAAGCCTGTGATCAGCAAACCTTAGCCATCCGAGTTACCGATGTAGCAGAAGATCGGGATAATGATGGTTTAAATGACAATTTTGAAACCGGTTTAGGCAGTAATTTAGACAATCCAGATACCGATGGTGATGGCATTGATGATAAAACGGAAGTCGGCAATGACCCTTTAAATCCACGCGATACTGACAATGATGGAATTGCAGACATTCTCGATACCGATGATGATGGCGACGAAATTCCTAGCAAAGACGAAGGCACTAAAGATACCGACAACGATGGTACTCCTGATTATCTCGATAAAGATGATGATGGTGATGGAATCAGTACTGACTCTGAAAACTATAATGCTGGCACCCCTAAGGATGATGATAGCGATAAAGATGGAGTGCCTGATTATCTCGATGCGGATGATGATGGCGATGGACTGTCTACTCAACTTGAAGGGATTAAAGACTCCGACAAGGATGGTGTGTATGACTATCGTGACACCGATGATGATAATGATGGTATTACTACTAAAGACGAAGGCACTAAGGATATTGATGCCGATGGACTACCTAATTATCTAGATACTGATGATGATGGCGACGGTATTCTTACTAAGGATGAAGGGACAAAAGATACCGATACCGATGGTGTGCCGAATTATCTCGATGCGGATGATGACAATGATGGTTTGTACAGCAAATACGAAAACTATAATGCTGGGCTGCCGACCGATGATGATACCGATAAAGATGGTATCGCAGATTATCTAGACGCGGATGATGATGGCGATGGCAAGTTGTCACTCTCTGAAAATAATGACCCCAATGGCAATCATCAACCTGAAGATGCTGTAGATACGGATGGTGATAAAACGCCTGATTACTTAGATAAAGATGACGCCCATAGTGCAGATAAAGATGATGATGGTGATGGTCTCACGAATGCTCAAGAAGCCAGTTTAGGTTCTAATCCCGATAGCACTGATAGTGATAAAGATGGTTTACCGGATAATTTAGAGGTGGGTTCATCGGTTACCACTCCGCTTGATCATGATAGTGACGGTATTCCCAATCTCATTGATCCAGATGATGATAATGATGGCGTTCCCACTATCACCGAAAATGCGGGCAAAAACACACCAACTATAGATTCCGATAAAGACGGTAGCTTCGACTACATTGATACCGATGATGACAACGACGGTGTGTTCACCAAGTTAGAAAACTATAATGGTGGTACTCCAGCTGATGATGATACGGATAAAGATGGTATTACTGATTATCTAGATAAAGATGACGATGGCGACCTGATCAGTACTTGGTATGAAAACTACAATGGCAATACACCCACTGATGATGATACTGATAAAGATGGTCGTCCCGACTATTTAGATGCCGATGATGATAACGATACGATTCTGACTAAATACGAACAGCCCGACCCGAATGGGAATGGGAATCCAGATGATGGGATTGACTCTGACAAAGACGGTATTCACAACTATTTAGATTCTGATGATGATAGGGATGGCGTCTTAACACGTGACGAGAAACCAGATCCCAATGCAGATGGAAATCCTAGTGATGCAGTTGATGCTGATCTAGATGAGGTCTTGGATTATTTAGACCCCATTACGAATAGCTATATTCGTTTGAGTGTACGCGCCATTTTGCAGGGTGCTTATAACTCTAGTACGGGCTTAATGTCTGACGATTTACGGCGCTTAAACTATTTACCTAAGCAGCAACCGTATGGATCACTCAGTGACTCTTTTGGCTATACTAATTCGCCTTATGCAGTCTCACCTTTTGGGCATTTAGGTAAAGAAACCCTAAGTGATAGCATCTATGCAGCTACTGGCAATGATGCAGTGGTCGATTGGGTGCTAATTGAGTTACGTGATCCAAATGCTCCTGAGAAGCGCCTGATGACGCATGCCAGCATCCTACAACGCGATGGTGATTTAGTCGATGGTAAAACCGGTGCTAAAGAAATCCTAATTCATGATGTGAAACCAGGTAATTATTATGTAGCAATCGATCATCGCAACCATATGGGTGCAATGACCGCGACACCCATTGCTTTGTCCTCTGTAAGCACTTTAGTAGACTTTAGTAGCCCTAAAACAGCGACTTATGGCAAAAATGCCCAGTTGACTAATACTAAAGTAGCGATGCTTTGGTCTGGGGATGTGAATAATAGTAATACAATTATTTCCAATGGCCCTGGTAGCGATTTGAATGTGACCTTAGGTGCTCTCCTAATCGCACCCGGTAATACGGGTGTGAATACGGCCTATTTAATGCCCGGCTATTTCGCTACCGATGTCAACTTAGATGGAACTACTATCTATGCAGGACCCAATAATGATACCAATGTCATTTTAGGTAATGTGTTATTACACCCTGAAAACACCACGTTTAACGCCAACTTCATTTTGAATGGAACAGTTCCTGCATTTAAATAAGTTTAGGGTTGCTTGCGACTCACTGAGTGCTTGAACTATAGTTATCCGCTTAATTCACTGGCTAAACCTGCCCACTTATCAAGTGGGCAGTTCTATTACCAGCACTCTCACACGCTTATAAAATTCGGAGACAGCATGTCCCAAGATTCTATTAGCGCTTTATCACTCAAAGAACTGCATAGCGGTATTCATGGCGGTCAGTTCTCAGTGATGGAAGCCACTGCTACCTATCTAGACCGTATTGAGCGTTTAGATGGGAACTTAAATACTTATATTACGGTGCTACGCGAGCAGGCTCAGCAACAAGCCCAAGCGATTGACCAGCAAATCCGTAAAGGTGAATTGACGGGGCCATTAGCGGGCGTTCCGTATGCACTGAAAGATTTATTCTGCACTGAAGGTATCTTGACCACTTGCGGCTCGAAGATGCTAGCTAACTTTGTTTCGCCTTATGACGCGCATGTAGCCACTCAATTAAAAAAAGCTGGTGGTGTGCTCTTAGGTAAGAACAATATGGATGAGTTCGCGATGGGTTCATCCAATGAAAATTCAGCTTATGGTGTAGTACGCAATCCTTGGAATACGGATTGTGTTCCAGGTGGTAGCTCAGGCGGTGGCGCAGCAGCGATTGCAGCGCGTTTAGCGCCAATGGTCTTAGGCACCGATACGGGCGGGTCGATTCGCCAACCAGGTTCATTCTGTGGCGTGACTGGGATTAAGCCCACCTACGGACGGATTTCGCGTTACGGCATGATTGCCTTTGCCTCCAGCCTTGATCAATGTGGGCCAATGGCGGTTTCGGCTGAAGATTGCGCGCTTACCTTAAATGTAATTGCAGGCTTTGACGAACGCGACTCCACTTGTGCGAATGAGCCAGTGCCGGATTATACCGCGAGCTTAACGGACTCGATTCAAGGCTTACGGATTGGCTTACCGAAAGAGTTTTTTGCCGCAGGTTTAGATTCAAATGTGGCTGCTGTGATTGAACGTGCAGTGAAAGAATTTGAAAAACTGGGCGCAGTAGTTAAAGAGGTATCTTTACCGAACTCGCATTTAGCCGTCCCCGTTTATTATGTAGTTGCACCAGCGGAAGCCTCCTCTAATCTCTCGCGGTTTGATGGGGTGCGTTTTGGGCATCGCTGTGAAAATCCGAAAGATTTAATGGATTTATATAAACGCAGTCGTTGGGAGGGCTTTGGTGAAGAAGTCAAACGCCGGATTATGCTCGGTACTTATGCTTTATCCGCGGGCTATTACGATGCTTACTACCTCAAAGCACAGAAAGTCAGACGCTTGATTAAGCAAGACTTTGTGGATGCTTTCAAAGATGTGGATGTGATTATGGGTCCTTCTGCTCCCACCACGCCCTTCAAGATTGGTGAGAAAGCCGATGATCCGGTGGCGATGTATTTAGCGGATATTTACACCATTCCGACTAGCTTAGCGGGTTTGCCGGGGATGACTTTCCCGATTGGCTTTGCGGCTGATGGGTTGCCCGTGGGTATGCAGCTGATTGGTAATTATTTCCAAGAAGCACGGATGTTGAATGTGGCGCATCAGTACCAATTAAATAGTGATTGGCACAAACAAGTGCCTGCCCAATTTGCATAAGGAGACAGTCATGGAATGGGAAACCGTTATTGGGCTGGAAATCCATGCTCAGCTTGCCACGAAGAGTAAAATTTTTTCCGGCTCTTCCACTGCTTATGGTGCCGAGCCGAATACACAAGCCAGCCTCGTTGATTTGGGGATGCCAGGTGTTTTGCCAGTATTGAATAAGAAAGCGGTCGAAATGGCGATTCGCTTAGGTTTAGCGATCAATGCCAATATCACCCCGCGCTCGATCTTTGCACGGAAGAATTATTTCTATCCTGATTTGCCGAAAGGCTATCAAATCAGTCAATTTGAATTGCCGGTGGTTGCTCAAGGTCATTTAGATATTGAACTTGAAGATGGCAGCACTAAGCGGGTCGGCATTACCCGTGCGCATTTAGAAGAAGATGCGGGCAAATCTTTACATGAAGATTTTCATGGCAAAACCGGCATTGATTTAAACCGTGCTGGCACACCGCTATTAGAAATCGTTTCTGAACCCGATATGCGTTCCGCCAAAGAAGCGGTGGCTTATATGAAAAAGCTGCACGCTTTAGTGCGCTATTTAGGGGTTTGCGATGGCAATATGCAGGAAGGTTCGTTCCGTTGTGATGCTAACGTCTCGGTACGCAAACCAGGGCAACCGTTTGGTACGCGTGCTGAAATCAAGAATCTGAACTCTTTCCGCTTTATTGAGCGGGCGATTAATTATGAAGTTGAGCGCCAAATTGAGTTGATTGAATCGGGCGGCAAAGTGGTACAAGAAACGCGGCTCTATGACCCCGATAAAGGCGAAACGCGCTCCATGCGTGGCAAAGAAGATGCTAATGACTACCGCTATTTCCCTGATCCAGATTTACTGCCGGTAGAAATAACTCCAGCGGATATTGAAACAGTACGTGCTAGCTTGCCGGAATTACCCGATGCTAAGAAGCAACGCTTTATTGAAACCTATCAATTAGGTAGCTATGAAGCCGAAGCCTTAACTGCTAGCAGTGAATTAGGTGATTATTTCGAGGCCGTGGCTCAAGGTACGAATGATGCAAAATTAGCCGCGAATTGGCTGATGGGTGGCTTAGCTGCACTCTTGAATAAGCATGAAGTTGACATTAGTGCTTCACCGGTTGCGGCGGATGCTTTAACCAGTTTATTGCTGCGGGTTAAAGATAACACCATTTCCGCAACCGCCGCTAAAGATGTACTTGAAGCGCTCTGGAATAATGAAGGTAGCGTAGATGGGATCATTGAAGCCAAGGGGCTTAAACAAATCAGTGATACCGGCGCGATTGAAGCAATGATTGATGAGATCATTGCGAAAAATCCTTCGCAAGTGGCTGAATATCGTAGCGGTAAAGATAAATTGTTTGCTTTCTTTGTCGGTCAAGCGATGCGTGCGTCTAAAGGCAAAGCCAATCCGAATACCGTGAATGACATTCTGAAAAAAAAGTTGGAGGGCTAAGCATGTCGACGATTAGTGAAGCAGAAGTGCAAAAAGTAGCGCACCTAGCGCGCTTAGCAATTCCAGCGGATCAAACCGCTGCTTATGTAAGTAAAATCAGTAGCATTATTGATTTGGTTGCTCAGCTCAGTGCCATAGATACAGAAGGTGTCGAGCCAATGGCACATCCTTTGGATTCAGTACAGCGCTTACGTGAAGATGTGGCGACTGAAACCAATCATCGCGAAGCTTATCAAGCCGTTGCGCCTGAAGTGGAAGATGGCTTGTATTTAGTGCCGAAAGTTATTGAATAAACTATCTGTTAGTAGCTTTATGAGCTTGGCTTGTAAAGCTACTCTTCCGCTACAGTCTGCTGCATTTCCACTAAAAGCCACTCCAATAAAGCCTGCGCCTCCATACTCAAAGATTTATCTTCGCGGGCAATCACATAAAATGGCTCAGGAGTGAGAATGCGCTCCCGCAAAGGTGCGACTAATTTCCCCTGCTCAATCAAAGGCTGCACAATATGATGCCAACCTAACACAACACCTTGGCCTTCAATCGCTGCCTGCACCACAATTGAATAATCATTAAAACTCACATCTTTGCGGGTATGGCTGAGCTTCAAGCCATAATGTTGAAAATATTGTGGCCAGTTAAAGCGCGGAATGTAATGCTCTTCTAGATGAATCAGTGGCTTCGTTAATAAATCGCTAGGCTGCTGAATCTGTTCTTGTTGAGCTAACCAAGCGGGGCTACACACCGGAAACAAGACCTCATCAACAAATTTCCAGCTTTGATAAGCCCCCTCTGGCACACCACCCACCGGAATACATAAATCAAACTCGAGTTTGGCAATATCTTGATAGGCATCTTGGGTAATAATGCGCAATTGTACTTCGGGATAAGCTTGCTTAAAGCGCGCAATCCGTGGCATCAACCAATGGCTAGCCAGCGAGGTAGAAACTAATATGGTCAACACCGAAGCTTGCTGGCTGCTAATCGCCTCTTCTAAACCGGCTTGAATTTCGCCAAACCCTAATTGCATGCGCTTCGCTAAGCGTTGCCCAATCGCAGTTAAGCGCACACCTTGGGCTTCACGCTCAAACAACTTTACCCCTAACACCGTCTCTAATTGGCGCACACTATGACTAACTGCAGACTGTCCTAAACGTAAGACCGCAGCCGCCCGTGTGAAACTTTGCTCTTGCGCAGCGATATGGAAAGCGAGCAAAGAACGCATCGATAGCAGATGAACATTAATTTTTTTCATGCCTTACATGAACACAAGCCCAGTCGTGGGTCAAGCAAAACACTGCTACAGTTAATCATCATAGCTTCGCCACCGGTGGTCTTATGAATACAATTCAAGCCTCTACGGATCGTTCCTCCCGTCGCCGTGCTCGTAACACGCATCGCACAGATGCGGCAGCCTTTCCACCCTATTTAAAACGCAAAATTCCACTCTATGAATTATTGAGTGTGGATGGTGTGGAGGCGATTGAGCATCACGCCGAATTAATCCTGCAAGAATTTGGCATGCAATTTCGCGGCGACGCAGAAACCATTCGTTTATTTGTGGACGCGGGTGCAGAGGCGCAAGGCGAGATTGTGCGTTTTCCAGCGGGTTTAATTAAGCAATTGATTAAAACCACGCCACGCGAATTTATCCATCATGCACGTAATCCGGCGCGTTCAATTGCCGTCGGTGGCGATAATGTGGTGTTTGTACCCGCGTATGGTTCGCCCTTTGTCGCCGATTTAGAGCGCGGGCGGCGCTATGGCACTTTAGAAGATTTTCAGAATTTTATTAAGCTCGCTTACACCTGCCCGCATATTCATCATTCCGGCGGTACGATCTGCGAGCCGGTAGATATTCCAGTGAATAAGCGCCATTTGGATATGGTGTATGCGCATATGCGCTATTCGGACAAGGCTTATTTAGGTTCGATTACTAGCCCAGAGCGTGCGGAAGATTCGATTGAATTATCGAGGATTTTGTTCGGCAAGGAATTCGTCGAGCAGCACTGTGTGGTGATGGGGAATATCAATGCCACTTCGCCGCTCTTATTTGATGGCGATGTAACGCGCGTCATTCGCACGTATGCCGCTGCAGGGCAGGGGATTATTGTTTGCCCCTTCGTGTTAGGCGGTGCGATGGGACCCGTTACGCCAGCGGGTGCGATTGCACAAGCCCATGCCGAATCCTTGGTAGGAATTGCTTTAGCCCAGTTAGTGCGGCCTGGTGCACCGATGATTTATGGCAATTTCCTTACCACCATGTCCTTGCGCAATGGCTCGCCCACCTTTGGGCAACCGGAAGCCAGTTTGGCTTATTTTGCGATTGGGCAATTAGCGCGGCGTGCAGGCGTACCTTTGCGTTGCGGGGGCGCGTTTACCTCCTCCAAAGTCAGTGATTTCCAAGCGGGGCAAGAAAGCGCCGATGCTTTAACCCCAGCCTTAATGTCTGGTGCAAATTGGATTTTGCATGCAGCCGGTTGGTTAGAAGGCGGCCTGACCATGGGTTATGAGAAATTTATTCTCGATACCAATCGGCTTGGGATGATGGCGCGGATGCTGGGAGGCTTGGCGTTGGATGAGAATGCTTTTGCACTCGATTCGTACCGCCAGCGCCATAGTCACAATGAGCATTTTTTAGGGACAGCGCACACCCTCGCCAACTACAGCGACGTATTTTATGAATCGACCACAGCGGATAGTGGCTCGTTTGAGCAGTGGGAAATGGATGGCAGCAAAACCGCTGAACAACGCGCCAATGCCATTTGGAAGCAGCAATTAGCTGAGTATGTCGCGCCACCTTTAGACCCCAGCATTGATGAAGCGCTGCAAGCCTTTATTCGTGGGAAAAAATCCGCCAAACCTGATATGTGGTATTAAGCAAGGAAGACCTCTGTGATGACTAATGATCCACTCTTACAAGCCTTTCAACTCAAGCATTTGACCTTGCGTAATCGAATTATGATTACCGCGCACGAGCCGGCTTATCCTGAAAATGGCATGCCCACCGCCCGCTATCGTGCCTATCATGTGGAACGTGCCAAAGCGGGTATTGCCCTGACCATGACCGCTGGTTCGGCGATTGTCTCGAAAGATAGTGCACCCGCGTTTAATAATATTTTGGCTTATAAAGATGAAGTCGTTAGCCATCTGCGCGATTTAGTCGATGCTTGCCATGAGCAGGGTGCGGCTGTGATGATTCAACTCACCCATTTAGGGCGGCGCACGCATTGGTCGCGCGGCGATTGGCTGCCGGTAGTTAGCTCCTCGGCGCGACGCGAACCAGCGCATCGTGCTTTCCCCAAAGTGATTGAAGATTGGGATATTGAGCGGATTATTCGTGATTACGCCGATGCTGCCGAACGCATGCAGGCGGCGGGTATGGACGGGATTGAGTTAGAAGCTTATGGACATCTGCTCGATCAATTCTGGTCGCCTTATACCAATGCTTTAGATAATGACTACGGCGGCTCTTTAGAGAATCGCCTACGTTTTAGCATGGAAGTGTTAAAAGCGATTCGTGAGCGTGTTGGGAAAGAGTTCATTATTGGTGTGCGTAATGTCGCCGATGAAGTCCTCGACGGTGGCTTAACTAAAGCCGAGGGTATTGAAATCGCCTGCCGTTTGCGTGATTCAGGCTTGATTGATTTCCTGAATATTATTCGTGGGCATATTGATACCGATGCAGCTTTGACTGACGTTATTCCCGTGCAAGGCATGCGTAATTCACCGCATTTAGATTTTGCGGGTGAAGTACGTGAAATTACCCGCTTCCCAATTTTCCATGCGGGGAAAATTCCCGATTTAGCCACCGCTCGCCATGCCATTGCTAGCGGTAAACTCGATATGGTGGGTATGACCCGCGCACATTTAGCCGACCCACATATTGTGCGCAAACTTATCGCAGGCCAAGAAGACAGCATTCGCCCTTGTGTTGGTGCGACCTATTGCTTGGATCGGATTTATCAAGGTGGTGAAGCTTATTGCATTCACAATGCGGCCTCAGGTCGTGAACTAACCATGCCGCATCAACTTCAAGCTGCATCGGTGAAAAAACGCATCGTGATTGTCGGCGCTGGCCCTGCTGGTTTAGAAGCAGCGCGCGTTGCAGGTGAGCGTGGGCATGAAGTGATTGTGTTAGAAGCGGATAGTGAAGCGGGTGGACAAATTCGCTTAACTGCACGCAGCCCGCATCGGCGCGAAATGATCAGCATTGTGGAATGGCGTTTAGCGCAATGTGAGCACTATGGCGTGCAATTCCGTTTTAATTGCTGGGCTGAAGCCGAAGATGTGTTGGAACTTAAACCAGATGTGGTGGTGATTGCCACCGGTGGCTTGGCAAATACTGAAATTTTAGCCAGCGGCAATGAGCATGTGGTCTCAACATGGGATATTTTAGCGGGCAGTACCAAACCGGCGAAAAAAGTGCTGCTTTATGATGATGCGGGCGATCATGCCGCCTTACAAGCTGCCGAATGGATTGCTGCCAGTGGTGCTGAACTGGAAATTATGACGCCAGATCGCAGTTTCGCGCCGGAAGTGATGGGCATGAACCTAGTCCCTTACCTACGCAATTTACAGCAGCATCAAGTGACTTTCACCGTCACCTACCGCTTATTAGCCGTGGAAAAATCAACGCAAGGTTTAACCGCGATTATTGGCAGTGATTATGGCTCTTGGCAGCAGCGTAAAGACTACGATCAGATTATTGTCAATCACGGCACTCAACCCTTAGATGAACTCTATTTTGAACTCAAACCACAATCGAAAAATCTAGGCGCAGTGGATTATGAACAACTGATTGACGGCCAAGCACAAACTCTGCTGAAAAATCCTGAAGGTCAGTTCTTATTGTATCGGATTGGTGATGCAGTGGCGGCACGCAATACTCATGCAGCAATTTATGATGCTTTGCGCTTGATGAAGGATATTTAGTAGCGGTTTTAGTCTGAACTTATCATCAATAAGCTAAGTCCAAACTTCCAGCTCAACACAGCTAATCAGCTGTGTTAGCCTGCCTCTTTTTATAAGGACTTTGCATCTTGAAATCACTTCAAATCGGTTTAGGGCTAGGGGCTTTAGCTCTAGCCACGAGCGCCACTGCTCAAGTTTATTTTTCTCAAGCTAATGAATTTGTACTTGATCGCGCTTGCGATGCAGTGACCTCTATTAAAAAACACAGCAATGTTAGCCCATTAACGGCAGGCCAAACTTTTCCTGCTTTAGGCACAAACCGCGAACCCAATCCGACGCATGCTTATCTACAGATTGGCGCGGATAAGAAATGGGTTGAATTAAGCTGCGGGCATTACAGCAATGCAACCGCAACTACTCCGACCGAATCGCGCCCCATTAACACGCCTGCTAACAATTGCCTAGCTTTCTTTGATAACAGCAATAATCCCGTGAGACTCAAAAATGGCCTAGCCGATATAACGCCACCCGCCCCGAGCCTGGATGCTTTCGGGCAAGCGGTAAATGCAGTCTGTGGCCCGGCTGGGAATAAAGTCAGCCCTGAAGAATTTAAGCAGATGCTGCATAATCATCCTGAGGTACTAGCACGGATTAAAACCTTCACTCAAGATAAAGTATTTGCAAATCGACCGGCTAAACCCAATCCTGAAGCTTATTTAAATGACTTAACCGAAGCTTGGTTTGCAGTACATGCCTTTGACCATATTTTCTGTGGTGAGCCTGAGGCTAATGGCCCGATTGGTGGTCTGCATTATGTGGGGCGCTATGTGCAGCTTCAGCAAACAGGTGAATTATGCCGGATGGATAACTATCGGCAGAATGAAGTCGTCCCTAATGTCTTGTACTCTATGGGGGCTACCATGCGCTTTGGTAATTACACTGCGCGTTCCTCGATTAAAGGTTATGGTTTAACTTTAAGTGCTGAAGATTTATTGAAATTAGGCACGCGCGCTTTTGCCGAAAACCCAACTGATAGCCGTGACAAAACCACCGCTTGCTTATTGCCAGTTCAAGATGATGGACAACATTTCACTGCAGTGTTTGCCCGCCGTAGTGTTGGTATTCGTACCCTCTATCCCGATGCCACGCCCTCAGCAACAGATCCCGCTTGCAAACAAGGGTTAAGCTTGAACTAGTTCGCAAATTAGGTAAGCCAAATAGAACTGGCTTACCTAAAATAAGCTTACTTTTATCCTGAAAACTCACCAGTTAATCTTAATATAAATTTAATTGATGCCAAATATCTTTATTATAAAATAAATTCAAGCATCAGAGATTTATATAATGAATTTAAAGCTGCCTTTACTGCTGCTTGGTCTTTTATTATTTGCTGGTTTAATTGCTTTCGAGCAATCGATTATTAACCCGATCAGCTTTATCATTGAAACCAATTACCTCAGTCAACCCTATGATCAAAAAGGTCTTATTAAAGGTGGTTTATTTTTATTTAGTTATCTATTTAGTTTACTAGCTCTAATTTCTATTTTATTTATTGCTAATCGCTGGATGGCTGTAAGCCTAATAGCACTCTGCTCGATTATTTTTGGTGTTGATTTTTACACGCAAATGTTAGGCAGTAGTCCTAGCGGGATTACAGTTGCTATCCTAGCGACAGCCTTAACTGAAACAGGGCGGGCGGCTGATTTGTTGGTTTATAAAAAACCCTTAACTTATGCCTTAGCAGCCAGTACCTTCTTTTTGATTTTTGCTTTATGCCTACGTTCTTTGATTGTCAAAAAGAAGCGCATTTGGTTTGGTTGGAGTGTATTAGCCTTAGCCCTATCGATTGCCAGTATTGGTTTACTTAGTTATAAAATTTTCTCGATTACCACTCAATCTTATCCAGCTCCAATCAAACTACCTTTAGTGCTGCATCAATATTTTTCGGCATTACCTAAACACGAAGAGCGTATCCTAGCACCCAGTATTCAGACTAGCAAAACCACTGAATATCAAACAATCGTCTGGGTGATTGATGAATCTATTTCAGGGAATTATTTGGGAGTGAATGCTTATCCTAAAAATACTACTCCCTTTTTAAGCTCGCTTCAATTCAGCAAGGATATGCAAAACTATGGAGTAGTCAATTCTGTTTCAAATTGCTCCAATACCTCCAATCTATTCTTACGTATTGGGTTAACTTCAAAAATCCAACAAGACTTTAAAACTGCCCAACATAATCTACCAACTATTTTTCAATACGCTAAGCGTGCTGGCTTCGAAACTTATTTAATGGATGGGCAAATGGCTCCGGGCGAAGTGCAAAATCATCTAACCGGCTATGACTTAAAGTCTATCGACCACTATATCGGGTATCCACGTAGTATTTATCCGAAAGATCGAGACAGTGAAATTTTAAAAAGCCTCGCGACCTTAATGAAAGGAAATAAACAAAAACGCTTCATTGTAGCTGTGAAATGGGGAGCACATTGGCCGTATCCTTTAGCTTATCCTCAAGAAAACGCACAGTTCCAACCCGCAGCGACTGATTCGTTTACCGAAATGACCGTCGATAATAAGGAGATTATTATCAATGCTTATTTGAACGCGATTGAGCACAGTGTGGATAGGTTTTTAAAACAGCTAATTAGCCAGCAGCGCCCAGATAACTCGGTGATTTTCTATACCTCAGATCATGGGCAGAGCTTATTTACCCATGATAATAGCGCGCTGACGCATTGCCACTTTAATACCAACCCTGCTGCTTTGCCTTTAGATGAGTTTAAAGTGCCTTTGATGGTATTTGCGGCGCAGGCCAAAAAGCATTTTCCGAAGCATACAAATCGCCTGTATGCTCAAGAGCAGATTTTCTCAAGTACCTTAAAATTATTCGGTTATGATTCTAAAATTTTTAACGCTTATGGTCCTACGCTGTGGCAGGGTCAGGTATCCACTATTGCGGAATCCTATATTCTAGATTCAGGTCTGAAAGTCAGTATCCCTAAAGATGAACTCCAAACAAATACTCAAACTACACACGCTAGTGTTGCATGGTAAGCTTAATATCTAGCTCTTGCTTCGTATTACCATCACGTAAAATCTGAACTCTAATTGTGTCATTCAGATTATATTTGTCCATTGTTGCAGAAAGCTCGCTAGTACTAGTAACTGGTTTACCATCAATCGATTGAATAATATCACCTAACACTAACTCATCATTAGCCTGTACTACGGTGCCACGTAAACCAGCTTGAGCTGCGGGAGAATTAGGCGCAACCTCTAATACCAAAACACCTTTTACACCTAAACGCTCGCCTACGCCCTCATTCACCCCATCATTCATAGTGATCCCTAATACGGGGCGGATATAGCGACCATTTTGTACCAGCTGAGGCACTACACGATTCACTGTGTCGACTGGAATCGCAAAGCCAATCCCTGCCGAAGCACCTGAGGGGCTATAAATTGCTACGTTGACACCAATCACGCGACCTGATGAATCCAGTAAAGGACCACCTGAATTACCCGGATTAATCGCTGCATCAGTCTGGATTAAATCCTCCATCGTATTGCCCTGGCCTTCGCCATCAATACTGCGACCTAAAGCAGAAACTACCCCAGTGGTAAGGGTGTGATCTAAACCAAACGGATTACCAATCGCCAAAACCGTTTGACCCACTTTTAAATCATGGCTACTACCAATGTTTACAGCCGATGGTAGATCTTTAGGATTGCGTAATTTCAAGACCGCTAAATCATGGCGTGGACTCGCCCCTACCACATCTGCTTCAAAAATCCGTTGGTCGGATAAGCGTACTTTGGCAGTTTTGTAGCCTTCAACCACGTGATAATTGGTAACGATATGTCCTTGCTGATCCCAGACAAAACCTGTGCCGGTACCACTGGGGCGCTCACTGACATTACGTGTCCAATAATCGATAACTTTATCCGTTGTGGTGATATAAACGACCGAAGCGCTAGTCGTTTGGAACACATTAATTGTGCGTTCTTCTTGATTGGTAAAAGCAGCAGCAGGGGTAACTTTAAGTGGTTCAGCAACAGGATTAGTTCCGGGTAAACGCTGGAAAAACGGTAACACTAACCAAGCTAGCAGCACCCCCAACAGCAACCAGAAGACATTTTTCCAAGTTTGTTTAATTGGCATGCTTCGACACCCTGAACCTGAAGTTATTCAACTTTAAATAAGCTTAACTGATTCCGTAGTAAATCACGTTCACCATCATCGCTCACCATTAAATACAGATTATCGCGAATTTGGGTGAGACCCTCAAAATTGTCTACTTGGATTAGGCTTGAATAAACCCCTAAATCTTGCACCTCACAGACTTCCGCTTTAGCACAGGCATCCAAGTCGACTCGACGCAAACTAATCACCATTGGATGTAAAATACCAACCCAAGCCCGCTCCAACACTAAGACACTTTTATCTGGCAGAATTTCCAAACTAGTTACTGAGCTATTTTCAGCAGGATAAGCTAAAAAAGACCACTTTTGTTTAGCCGAATAAATAGTCTGTAAATTATTCGGTTCACCTTTAAGGCTACGCTCGGGCGCAGTAAGAAAACCGTATTTAGGATGATAAGCTACCGACTCCAACATAGCGTTTTGCGAGCGATAAGCTTTGGCGTTTTGCAAATCTTTGTGAATGGGTACGACACCCACTTGGCGGCCTTGTGGAGTCATCCGATAAATTCGGGGGCCATGCTCAAAGGAAACAATTAATTGGGTATCGCCTTTTTTGCCATTATTCGCATTAAGCGCAAATAAACCTTCCGAATCCCGCAGCTTAATCGGCTTACCCTTGTTATCCACTAAACCGGCTGCAAAAACAGGGTCTACTGCCGTAATTTGCTCATTTTCCAGCTTAAGCTTGAAATGAAAAATACGCCCTTGATCAGAAACAGCATAAAGTAGTTGCTCATCCTGATCCCAAGCCAGATCAGAAAGCTCGCTAATAGTTAAACCATTAAAACTGGCACGGGGTATTGTAAATTCGCTTAAGAGCTTGATTTTGGAATAGGTCTTTTTAGGAGCAGCCGTTACAGGCGGGGCGCTGCAGGCAGCTAAAACCCCACAGCACACTAATAAACTCCCGTAACGGCTAAGCAGTCGCATCTTATCTTTCTACATCCTGCTCTTTTTGCGGCATGGTATCGTGCAAATCCACCACTTTCTTGGAGTTTTTGCGCATTTTCATATTTAGCATTTCCACACCAAACGAGAAAGCCATCGCGAAGTAGAGGTAACCTTTGGGTACTTCATGGCCTGTACCTTCAGCCACCAGCACGACTCCCACTAAGACTAGGAAAGTAAGTGCCAACATTTTGACTGTTGGATGTGCCTCAACGAAATCACCAATTGGCCCAGCTGCAAACATCATCACTAAAATCGCGACTACAATCGCCGCCACCATGACAAAAACTTGGTCAGCCAAACCAATCGCAGTAATCACTGAGTCCAGTGAGAACACAATATCGATCACTGCGATTTGTGCAATTACTCCCATAAAGGTTGAAGCGCCTTTTTTAATCGCACTCTCACCGTCTTCAACACCGCCTTCTAAGCTACCGTGAATCTCGGTGACTGCTTTATAAATCAAAAATAAACCACCAAATACTAAAACTAGATCTCGACCTGAAACAGCATGCCCCATGATCGTAAATAAAGGCTCAACTAACTTTGCCACCCAAGCAATCGAGAGCAAAAGTAAGACACGGCTAATCATAGCGCCAAATAAACCCAGCTTACGCGCCAAAGCACGCTGTTCTGGTGGTAAGCGATTCACCATAAGGGTTAAGAAAATTATATTGTCGATCCCTAACACTATTTCTAATAGGGTTAAGGTTAAGAAGGCGCTCCATACATTAATGTCTAGCAGCAGTTCCATAGGTTCAATTCTTTGCTTATTTTCGGGGGTGCTATTCTAGGTGGAAACCTACCAGCAAGGCGATTATACGCACTAGCCGTTAGGGGTATATAGGGAACTTTACTCAACTAATAAGGTCATGCGCTCCAACCAACTCATACTACTGGTAGAGATGAAGTCTAGTAGTCCTTGCGGATAAAAGCCAAACAGTAAAACAATCGCAGTGAATAACAGCATAATCACTAGCTCCCGCGGTTTAAGATCAGGTGATTCACCAATCGAGGCATGCCGAGTCTTCCCTAGAAAAGCTTGGCGATAAGCGGATAAGAAATAAGCGGCGGCTAAGATAATGCTAAACAATGCAAGTAAACCCGCCCCCAAATACGTTTCCAAAACACCCACAATCAGCAAAAACTCTGCCGGAAAACCGCTAGTCCCCGGAATTCCTAAACTAGCAGCCCCTAAAATAAAAAAGAAACTAGTCAATAAGGGCATACTTTTCGCAATACCCCCAAGGCTTGGAATTTCGCTAGAGCCTACTCGTTGATAGATAAAACCAATAAGAATAAATAAACCTCCAGCAATAACGGTGAAATTCAGTAATTGAAAAATTGCCCCTTGCAAACCTTGCTGCGTCATACTCACCACGCCCAGAAACACCATTGCTACATGGCTTAGACTTGAAAAGGCTAACATTCGCCGTAGGTTAGTTTGTCCTAAAGCGGCTAAGGCACCATAGAGCACACCTAACATGCCTAAACCGACTAAGATATATTGGAAATCCTGAGCAGCACTCGGGGCTAAAGGAAAGGCAAAGCGAATCATTCCATACACACCCACTTTTAAGCCCACCAATAAAGCCACCACTTGCGTAGGTGCTTCTTGCGCGACCACTGGCAACCATGAATGCAAGGGAAATAGCGGGAGCTTCACCGCAAACGCCACGGCTAACAGAATAAAGATCGCCGTTTGATAGTCATGCGTGTGTGCAATATGTAAAAGACGTGTGTAATCAAAACTAACCCCATTAGGATCTTGTAAAGCTAAGACCACAAATCCTAAGAGGAGCGGGACTCCACCACTTAGCATAAACAAGGTATATTTCACCCCTGCATAACGCCGATTTGGCCCGATACCCCAAAGGCTAATCAGGAAATAAATCGGTAAGACACTCAGCTCCCAGAAGAGAAAGAACAGAATGGTGTCTAAAGCCGAAAAGATCCCCATCATCGCCATTTCTAGCAGCAGCAGTAGGGCAAAAAACAACCGTGGCAGAGTTTGAATCGCATTCCATGAGGCTAAAATCACACCAATAAACAGCAAAGCAGTAAACGGCAAGAACAGTACTGATAAACCATCGACCCCCAGCAAATAATTAATATCTAACGAGGGAATCCACGGGCTACGTTCAACAAATTGAAAGCCTGACTGGGCTGGATTAAAACCTGCCACAATCACTAATGAAATCAGCAGTGCCCCGACTGAAGTAGCCAAAGCCGCCCATCGGGCTTCACGTGGCGCTAAACTTGCTGCAATCAGCCCCCCTAGAGGGAGCAATAGAATCAGTAAGCTCAACCAAGGAAAGGCTGCACTCGTCATTGGAATGGCTTCAGTCATGATTCGCTATCCCAGACATAGCCCGTAATTCATTAAATAACTCGCCTACTCCGCCGACAGGTTCAGCAATTAAAGTCAGCCAAGGTACATCATAAAAACCTACCACCACAATTACACAAATCACGGTGCCAGCTAAGATTTTTTCAGTGAGTTGAGAAGGTTCAGTATTCCAATGGCTGGTGTTACCACTCGGTTTCGTTAAAAAGGCTCGCTGGAAAGCACGCAATAAAAAACCAGCGGCAATTAAGTTACCAATGGCTGCACCAATCGTGACCGGTGCACCGAAGGTTTTAATCGCCCCTTCTAACACAAAATGGACTGCATTGAAGCCCGGTGTACCCGGCATCCCCACAATCGCTAAACCTGCAATCAGGAAAGCAATGCCTACTAAAGGAATGTAATCAAACATGCCACCTAAACGATGCAAGTTCGTGGTACGAGTGCGTTGCCAAACCAAACCGGTCATTAGCAGCAAACCTGAAATAGCTAAACCAAAATTCACGGCTAATAAGACACTACCTTGCAAAGCCAAAGGATCAAGGCTAAACAAGCCAATGGTTAGAATACTGGTATGACTCACCACCGCAAACCCTAAAAGGCTACGTAGATTCTGCTGCTTTAAAGCGAGTAAAGCTGCATAAAATACCCCCACCATGGCAAAGGCCACCGCGACATAATGCCATTGCCAAATCGCATTGGGCATTAGTGGAAACACAAAACGCAATAGTCCATATACACCAAGTTTTAAACCTAAAAGATAAATTGGGGCAATCGCCACATTCCCAAAACGTAGAAAATCCGGTAGCCAGCCATGAAAAGGAAAGAGAGGAATACGCACTGCTAAACCATAAAACAGGAGAAAGAACAGAACACCCTCCATTTCTTCTGGTACGTTTACGGTGGCAAGCTTAGCTAAATCAAACGACCAACTACCTTTAAGCGCGGCGTAATTCCAACCCAGTAATAAAGTGCCGGCAAATAACAAAATCAAACCGACGGCCATAAATTGCAAAAAGCGCACTAAAGCAGGCATGACATCGTCAGAGGCAGGCCAGCGTTTGGTTAGATAAGCAATCAAGAGCATTTCCAGAATGGAAGCTAGATTAAACCAGAGTAAATCCACAGTGACTAACTGGCTTACTAGCGTTGCTTGCACCAACATCATGACAGCAAGCACAGAGCTACCATGTAAGCGCCGGAAGAGAATAAACACCACACACAAAAAGCCCAGCAAGGTCGTGAGCAGAATAAATAAGACGCTCATACCATCAACAGCCACATGATACTGAACCGCTGCCCAAAACGGCACCTGCTCAGCAAACTGCATGACACCTGTAGGCTGCGTACTGTCAAAATTTAGATACAAGGTGAGCGCTAACGCAATTTCTAGCAAAGAAGCCACTAAAGCTAAGATCATTGCATTCCGCTGACGAATTCGAATCAGCAGCAAGCCAGCCAGTAAAGGCACAAGCTGTAATAAACTTAAGAGTGGCCAGGTGGCGCTGATTGTTTGGTATTCCACTAGCGCGCCCTCATAACACAACCACTAAAGTAGCAGCAATCAAGACCAGCATATAACGGGGTTGCCGCAGATAAGTTTCCACCAACTCAGCTCGTTCACCTAAAACTGTGGCTAAACCAGCTAAACCATCACTACTACTTTTTAGGACTAAGCGTTCTTCAAACCACTCCATGATTTCAGCAATACGTTGCAGGAGCTTACCAAAGATCCCCGAGCCTATTCCCACCTGATTACTAAGCTGCAAACTCCCAGTTTGAAGGGCTTGCATTTGTACTAACGTCGACAAGACATTGGTATGAGAGGGTGTACCGGTTAAACGGTCTACCACTTGTTGATCAAATAACTGTGCTTCATGTGCCAATAAGCGGGTGGGCTTCACTAAAAAAGTATCCGCTAACCGATCCAACCAGAAACGTTGTAGGCAAGCATTATGCAGCCATAAATTGTTCTGAAACCAAGCGGGTGCAGCGGGGGCAGGACTAGAAGTTTGCTGTAGAAATGAGGGTGACCATAAAAATTGATAAATCCGCCAAATAGCATGCAGCACTAAATGGATTAAAGCTAAGGTCGTCCAACCTGCTGCAATCGCCACCACCATCATACCCACCTGCATCAGGGTTGAGAAAATTAGCGAGCTTTTAATATCCGTCTGCATTTGTGCTAAAAACCAAGCATAAACGACCGTTGCTAAACCCATTGCCGCTAAGAGCCAAGCAATAATCGGCATTTGCTCCAACATGGGCGATAAGCGCAATAAAAGATAAATACCCGCATGTACCATCACTGAGCCATAGAAAACCCCACTGGAAGGCGTTGGCCCTTCTAAGGCATGCGAAATCCAAGCTGAAAATGGAAACTGTGCAGATTTGATACAGGCTGCCAGAATCAGACCCAGCACTATCAGATTGGCGACCAAACCCGGCTCCATTTGGCTTTGCACTAAGAGCGCCTCCCAATCGCAATTGCCCCAGTAAATTAAAGCCATGAAAATAGCCAATAGAAAGCCAGCATCACCCACCCGATTGGTCACGAAAGCACGCGTAGCATTGGTGCTAGCATATTCACGTTGCCATGAATAGCTGATCAATAAATAAGAACTAATCCCTGCTAGTTCCCAACCAACAAAAGTCACCATCAGATTGCCACCAAGGACAATCAACAGCATAGCGGTATGAAACAGGCACATAATCAGGAAAAAGCGCTGGAAACTAGCTTCACGATGTAGGTAATTCACTGAAAAGTGTAAAGTCAGCAAAATAATAAAACTGAAAACCGTCGCTAAGCTCAGGCTTAAGCCGTCGAATAGCAGGCTAACACTCGCTTGGATATTGCCACTTTCCAGCCAGCGGGAAATTATAATAGTGCCTAGAGAACCGTTCACAGCGCTATAAACGGCTAAACCCAGCAAAGCCAAAAACACTAACAGCGCCGAACCCACCGCAAGCAAGGCGGTTTCACGTTCACCTTGTTCACCACGATTCCATTTGAAAATTACCCCTAAACCAATCCAAAAACCGGCAAGCAGGGGCAAGAGAGGAATCAGTAAGAGTAATCGATGCAGCCATTCAGTCATCGCTTAAGCTCCAAAAGGTGCAGCAATTGCTTGTAAACTGCTGAGTAGTACGTTGAGTAAAGGCAAAGGATAAAAGCCCAGTAAGAGCGTACCCGCTACCAATATCCCGCCTGCAGCTAGTTCTAGCGGCTTTAAGTCTGGCACTTGTTGCATACTCAAGTTCACCGGCCCAGTGTAAAGTTGCTTAACTGTGCGCAGGCTATAGGTCGCAGTAATTAACATGCCTAAGGATAGAACAGCGACTAACCAACCCCAACGCTCAAAGCCACCGATTAAAGCATGCAACTCACCAATAAAGCCTGCTGTTCCTGGCAAACCCACACCACCAACCAAAGCTAAAATAATTAAGACTGCAAAACGTGGTGTCGCTCTTAACAGTGAGCCATAATCATTAATATCGCGGGTGTGTGTACGCTCATATAAGAGGCCAATCAGCATAAACAAAGCCCCCGCAACTAAGCCATGTGCCACCATCTGATAAGCTGCCCCCATTAAGCCATTTTCATTTAAGGCAGCAATGCCAATCATCACTACCCCCATATGACTCACCGAGGAATAAGCGATCATTTTCTTCAAATCGCTTTGCCGCCAAGCTAACAAGCCACCATACAACATACCAATCATGCCCAGCGCCATCATAAAATTCTGCAGATTAAGCGCGGCCGCAGGCAGCATTTCAGCACTACGGATCAGCCCATAAGCCCCCATTTTGAGCAAAATACCTGATAATAAAATACTCACGGGACTAGGTGCTTCCACATGGGCTAAGGGCAACCAACCATGCAAAGGAAACAACGGCATTTTCACACCCAAGCCAATCATTAACCCTAAAAAAATTAAAGTTTGGGTTTCAGGCGGAATCACTGCAGAGGCACGTTTAACTGAGGCAAAGAGAAAGCGGTGTTCTGGATTAGCATCAAATAGCATTAATAAGCCTAAGAGCATAAATACCGAGCCACCCATGGTATACAACACGAAATTTAAGGCAGCTCGTTGGCGATTCACTCCGCCCCAACGATCAATTAAGAAAAACAGCGGAATCAATACTAATTCCCAGAAAACATAAAAGAGCGCCCAACCTTGAGTTAGAAACACGCCCATCGTTGCTGCTTCTAATAGTAAGAGCAAAATATAATAACCTTTAATACGCTCTTTAATTTGTGTAGAAACAGCAATTGCTGCCAAGGTTAATAGATTGGTTAAAGCCACTAAGGGATAAGACAAACCATCCACCCCAAAGGAAAAATAAGTACCTAAGCGTTTATTCCATTGATATTCAGCGACTAATTGCACGGCTGGATTGCTGAAATCCATTTGGGTTGCCAAATAGAGGGTATAGAGTAAAGTGAGGGTGGCAGTGATTAGAGCCGTCGGGCGAATCCAAGGCTGTCGTTGCTCGGGCAAAAACAGAATAAATAGTGCACCTGCTACTGGCATCAGCAGCAAGAGAATCAGGAAATCGATCATTCGTATTCAGCCAATCCGATGCATGGCAAGGAGCGCCGATGATAACCTAGGATAGCTAGTACTGAATAGCGTCTATCCCTTAGGAAAACTATGTTTATCCTTGTAACCTAAAACCCGTTTTTGCTGGACTAACTGAATTAGCCACCGCTAGACTCAAGCACACCCAATCTTTTTAATCGCAAGGAGAGGATCTGCGATGCATCCATTTAAAGCCTTACGTATTCGTCAGCATGAAAATAAAGTCAGTGCTGCGTTTGAAACTATGCAGCTAGACGACTTAACCGCGGGTGAGGTGGTAATTAAGGTTAGCTGGTCCTGCATTAATTACAAGGATGCATTGGCCGCAACGGGTAGCGCGAAGATTGTGCGTCAATTTCCCCTCAATGGTGGTATTGATTTAGCTGGCAAAGTTCATCGCTCCACTGATACCCGCTTTCAGGAGGGTGATTCAGTATTAGTCGTGGGTGGTGGTATCTCCGAAACCCTTGATGGTGGCTATGCTGAATATGCACGAGTACCAGCAGCTTGTGTAGTTCCAGTTCCGCATGGCTTAAGTGAACGTGAAGCGATGGCGATTGGTACAGCAGGCTTTACCGCTGCGTTAGCGGTGATTCGTTTAGAGCGCATGGGGCAAACACCGCAGCATGGCCCAATGATAGTCACGGGTGCAACGGGTGGCGTGGGTAGCTTCGCGGTAGATTTATTGTCCTCACGCGGTTATGAAGTAGTTGCTTATACCGGCAAAACCGAACATCACGACTATTTAAGCGCACTAGGTGCAAGCCGCTTTGTGGATCGCAATAGTTTAGCGATGGGTAAACGTCCGCTCGAAACCGCACTGTGGGGTGGCGCGGTTGATAATGTGGGTGGCGAGACGCTAGCTTGGTTAACCCGCACGATTAAACCGTTCGGCAGTATCGCTAGCATCGGTTTAACGGGTGGTTTTGAGCTTGCTACCACTGTCATGCCATTTATTCTGCGCGGTGTATCTCTGATTGGAATTAATATTGAAGCACCACGGGAAATGCGCGATGAGGCTTGGCAGCGCCTCGGGGCTGATTTAAAACCACAGCATTTGGATAAAATCATCCAGCGTGAAATTAATTTCGACGGACTCTTAACAGCTTTCCCCGACTATTTACAGAATAAAATTGTCGGGCGCACGGTGGTTAAAATCGCCTAACTAATCAAAATGCAGAGTTAACGGTGAATCATTCACTTCCCATTGGCCTTTGGCTACATTTTCGCCGCTAGCGCTATTAAACAGCACATAGCTATATTTTCCATAATGCGGCAGCTTATTAATTAGCTGCTGCAAAGCTTCAGGCGTAGTTGCATCTAAGAGCACTAATTGCTGTTTACCCGCTGTTAGAGTCAAAGCTAAAGAATGCAAACCACAAGTATAATTCACACTGTTTAAAGTATAAGCCGTTTCGCTGAGTTTAAAGGGCTGCTTAGCGCGCTCTAATAAACCTGTCAAGGCCGTATTATCGCCCCCCAATAAAATTACAGTACCTTCATCCGGTAAAGGGGCATCATCGTATTGCTGCTTAGGTTTATCACCACGACTGAAAGCAGTAATTGCCTCTTCCCAAGCTAACTCCATACCAGCAGGCACTTGTCGTGCGATTACAAAAGTTTTCGGCTCAGCAGTGTATAAAACATTTAAAGCGGCAGGCACCTCGCCGAATTCGGGAATGCGCAAGACTTCAAATTCAGGGTCGATACTGACTGCCACCGGCTTTTGTGTATAACTTAAATTAAAGCTTTGCTGTGCCGTATTAAAATCAAGCCATTGGGTTGCAGTTGTTCCATCTTTAAAGCCAGCTACGATAGGTACTTTAAGTTGATAAGGCTCACTGGCTTGAGTTTGTTTTAAGGTAATCCTCAGTTGTACTTTACCTTCTTGATCGGTAAATTGGTGCTCGCCTAAAGCCAAATGCGGTGCACCGGTACGCTCTAGCCATTGCTTAAAGAAAGTTTGTAAATGCTGTCCACTGACTTTTTCAAAAACTGCTTGCACATCAGTAAAGCTGGCTGCCTTGAAGGCATAATCCTTATATAAAGCCTGCAACCCTTGCTCAAAAGCGGCTGCACCAATTTGGTGTTTGAGCATATGAAACAGCATCAGCGATTTGCCATAGCCAATCGCTTGCGTCGTTTGATCATGACGACTTTGAAAATCTTTGAGCGGAAAATCCTGAAAATGACTGGTGAAACTAGCGTATTTTTGCAAAGTATCGCGCCGATAATTCATCGCCTCACCCTTGCCCGCACTGCTTTGATAATCAGTTAAGTAAGCCGTTAAGCCCTCGCTCCAATTACCTTGTGAGCTATCCACATAGACACTATTGCCCCACCAGTTATGCACGATTTCATGTGGGAAGGAACTGCTCAAAATAAATGGCAGGCGCATCACTTTAGAACCCAATAAGGTAAAGGAAGGCATTCCCCAGCCTGTTTCCCAGAAACTTTCGACAGTGACGAATTTACGATAAGGATACGCCCCCAACTGCTTGGAATAAGCCTCCAAATATTGATGAGTCGCTGCAAGATATTTTTTGGCAAGCTCATCATCCGCGCTTTGTAGATAAACTTGAGCAGTTGCATATTTACCAGGCTCACTATAGACCTTAAATGGCCCTGCTAAGAAGTAAATAGCCTGCTGTGGCTGCAATTCTTTCCAAGTGCTTTGTACTTGCTCATCTTGAGTTAAACTCACCCAATCTTTGGGTAATTCCGCTGTTAACTCAAAATTATGTAACGCGTTCGGCGCATCGGCATACCACTGGCTATTCGCGTCTAAATAGATGCCTTTAGCATCAAACTGTACACAAACTTGGGTTAACCAAGCACAATCTGGAGTAGACTTAAGCTGACCGCTATAGCTTAAACTGAGCTCTGCCTGTTTAGCGCGATAATACTTCAGACCTTGCTCATTCCTGAGTAACTCTATGGCAGGATTAGGCTCTAAATTAAAATGCTCACTTAAGCTAAATTGCCAAGTTTCCGCGTCCTCAGTGCTGAACCTTAACTGGTCAGCCACCGACAAACGAGTAGATACGAGATCAATTTTTAATTTCAGTTGATGTTGTAGCAGGATCGTTGAGTTAGCGTTGCTTGGGTTAGCACTTACCTGCCCAGTCCAAGCTAAGATAAGCACAACACAAATCATGAAAAGCCTGATTAAGATCATTGGATTATCCGATTATCTAAGGGAAATGCGCACTTTTCTGACAGGGTGCTAACATAACAGAGATGGCATGGAAGCATCTGTTAGCACACAGAGTTTTAAACTCTACCTGACACCAAGATTCGCTTAAGGATACAAAATACAGCTATGATACTGCGAGATCGAATTACTTCACTTTTAGCCTTAATCTGTCTGCTCACTAGCACTCTCTCCTTGCCTGTACAAGCCACGACGCTTGAGCATCAAAACTTAGCTGAGGTAAATGCCTTTTTAGATGGCTGGAAGCCAGTCGCTATTGATGGCAATAAGCAAATTAGCTTCCCAGAACTCATGCAAAGGCTACAAAACAAGCGGGTCGTCTTCGTGGGTGAAACCCATGACCGCTACGATCATCACATGAATCAACTGTTGATCCTGCGCGCAATGCACCGCCAAAATCCCAATATTGGCATTGGAGTCGAGTGGTTTCAGCAAAGCTTTCAGCCCATTATCAATAATTATCTAGCCGGTAAAATTGACGAAGATCAGCTCCTTGCACAAACCGATTATTATAATCGTTGGCGCTATGATTTTCGGATGTTACGCCCGATATTGGAATATGCCAGAGCAAATAAGCTACCAGTGATTGCTTTAAACGCTCCGGCTGAACTGACAAGTAAAGTTGGCATGCAAGGCTTAGACAGCTTAACCAAAGCCGAGCGCGCACAACTCCCTGAAGAAATTACTCCAGCCGCAGGTTCTTATCTGAACAAACTACGTCAAGTCTTTGCTGATCATGCACATGGACATGGTCAATTTGAAAACTTTGCCATGGTACAGCGGATTTGGGACGAAACGATGGCTGCTAACATTGTGAAGTTTCTACAGGCTAATGAAAAATCCCGTATGGTTGTGTTTGCAGGCTCTGGACATGTCAGTGCTAAAGCTGCTATTCCGAATGATGTGAGTCGGCGCTTACCCAAAATTTCCAAGGCTACTATCCATAGTGTGGATGTACGTGAACGCCTAAATGATGAGGTGGATTATCAACTGCTGACTCAATTTCTAAGCTTACCACCCACAGGTAAATTGGGCGCTTGGCTCGTTCCGGCCAATAATGGAGTAACGATTGGCAAACTTGTCCCTAATAGTGCTGCTGATAAGGCAGGTTTACATGAGGGTGATAAGATTACGAGTATCAATGGTAAAATGATCGAGAATGCAGGCGATTTATATACTTACCTCGCTAAATATAAGCCGGGGGAGCAAATTAAATTAGGGGTTAAACAACCTGACCTCAAAGGGCAACCGCCCCATGAGGTGTTTTACAGTATCAAGCTTCAATAAGGGTGCTGCCCCAACCAATTGCCTGCAGGGCTATAGTTACAGACCCAAATCTGCCCTAAATCTCCACATACGGCTGCAGCGCAACCTACCTCTTGAGTGTCGCGCCAGACCATCTGTGTGTAATGCCCACATTGTGCTCCAGGACGGCATTGATTACTCGGGTAATCATAATCACGCACTTCACTCGCCCATAAAGCAGCTACACGTCTTGGACTAATCGGTTCCAACTCTCTACGTCCATCCGTCCAACGCCGCGTACCTGCCCAAAACAAATTTTCACCGACCTGCCATTCATCTCTGCCGACCTCACTACGATGTTGCATACTGCATCCATAACGGCTGGCTAAAGTCGCTGCCCAAACTTGAGCATAATCCGCTAAACGCTCTGACCAAGTAAGTTTCGGCAACCCTAGCGGCGCACGCACCTCATTATGAGCAGCTAACATCATGCGTTGATTAATGGGTAAGGAGCGTGCTGGTACACTTGAAGTCACCGCACAAGCTGCACAGCTTAAACTTAAAGTGAAGAGCGCTAGAGAACGCAGCATGACTCAATGTACAAAGGGATTGGTGCGACGTTCATCGCCAATCGTGGTATTCGGCCCATGTCCTGGCACGACGGTGATGTGATCGCCCAAAGGCCAAAGCTGTTGCTTAATGGAGTTCATTAGCTGCTGGTGATTACCGCCGGGAAAATCAGTACGGCCTACGCCCCCATCGAATAGCACATCTCCTACAAAGACAATATGGGCTTGACGATTGAATAATACAACATGGCCGGGTGTATGACCGGGGGTGTGGTAAACCTCAAAGCTCTCGGTTCCAACACTTAAGGTATCGCCGTGCTGTAACCATTGAGTAGGGCGAAAAGCCTCATGTGGAGGAAAACCAAATTGGCGAGATTGAATCGGCAAGCCATCCAGCCAATAGGCATCGCCCTTATGCGGGCCAATCACCGGGACTTGATAATGCTCAGCAATTGGCATAGTCCCCCCAACATGATCTAAATGCCCGTGTGTGAGCCAGACAGCGATGGGTTTCAAGCCCTCTTTTTCAATTGCCGCCATCAACTTAGGTACTTCACCACCTGGATCAACCAATACGCATTCTTTGGTTTGCTCACACCAGATGAGGCTGCAATTTTGCTGAAAGGGCGTCACAGGGATTTTTAGATATTTCATATATTGTGTCTAAAGTAGCAACTAGAAGTAGCAGCCTATTTTAAGGACTTATACAAGCTACAGCTAGACATCTTGTAGAAAGACTGCTGGTAGGTAATAAACTACGCAGCCCCTAAAAGCAATCTGAGTCTTATCAAAATCCGCTATTTCAAGCTACTTTGCACCGGAATTTTAATTTTCTGCCCAGATCGAATTAAACCCGCAAACTCAATTAAACCCAGTTTATGATTATAAGCATAAATTCCTTCCCATAAACTGGGATCACCATAAACACTAAAGGCAATTTTACTCAAGGTATCCCCCTTTTTAATCGTATATTCTGTAAAGGCATCGACTTGCTGATTGACCTCTACAACTATACTAGAGGTGGCATATTTGGCAGATAATTGATCCAAAAAACCATTTTTTTTTGAACTTTCTAAGAAAGCATTAATATGCTCCAGCAACTTACCCTCTAACAAGTTAACCCCAATCGCATAATTATTAGGATCCAAGGGTGGCCCACTAATAACTGAAAACTCTTTAGATGGATGATTAGCGATAAAATATTCAATCATTGGCTTATCGTAAACAACTGCATCTACTTCCTTTTCTTCTAATTTTCGATAACCTTGCATCATACTACCATCAATTTCTATTTGCTCAGCAGTAGGCGCTAAAGCACGAATAGTATCGGCGTTCAAACTCTCGCGAAGTACCGCCACTTTTTTATAGGCTAGGTCTTTATAACTTTTTATACTATTTGCCTGTTCCTTACGAACCATGATGACTGAAGCACTATCGAAATAAGGAATCGAGAATTTTATTTTTTTCTCACGCTCTTCTGTTATTGAATAAGACGAAATAACCACATCAACTTTATTTTTAACGAGCAATTCTTCTCTTTGATTAATATCCTCAAAGAAAACCCATTTTGGCTTTACATTCAATGAATTTGCTAAATTAACCGCCAATTCAATGTCAATCCCAACTAGTTTTCCATCCTGCCTAAATCCCATAGGGGGTAAGGTATCACGTGTAGCAATAATAAGTTCGCCACTATCTCTAATTTCATTTAGCGTTCTTTCTTTAGAAAAAAACAATGGAAAAAGCTGATATAAGCCTACAAGGAGTATTAGTAGCAGTAATAAAATAAATATCGTATAACTCTTAAAACCACCTTCAGGATTTTTTGAAGAAAAAGGAACTCTTTCAGGTGATCCAGCCAAATACTGAACTGAACCTAATAATTTTTCATACGCTATAGTATTTGCTTTTGGCTGTAGAGATTTAAAACTGATCGTTTGTCTTTGGGTAAAGCCAAAGGGTGGGCTTACATTATCCAATGAAATAGGGACAAGAACTTTACGCCTTACCGCAATTTCGGCCTCTTCAATCACATACTCTGATTTGATGGAATCTTTTGACCAGACAACAATGACACAACGGCTGTCATGAATTTCCTTATTAATCTTAGAGCGCCAGTTAGACCCAGCCCTAATGGATAGATGATCCCAAAAAACCACCCAACCTTGAGAGGTTAAAGCCTCAAATAAGGGGCGCACTCGCTCAAGGTCTTTGCTGGAATAGCTGAGGAAAATGTCGTACATGCCGTTGAACACTCATCAAACGCCGACTAACGGATATTAAAACAAATCTTAAGAATTTGTCCTGCTATTCATAGCTTGCTAGAGTACATTAATAAGCACAGATAAAATGCTCAAAAATGATTGACTGGCTCTTAGAAAAACTCCAAACCCTCCTGCTCTGGCTAGGCGGCTTAGGCACTATTGGTTTAGGCATTTGGTTCTATCCTGTCATCAAAGCCCAACTGAGCGAAACCAAAACAGCCACGGAAGCCAAACCTGTGCTCCCGTCCCTAAGTCTGGAACAAACCACACAACTGATTAAAACCGCAGAGCCAAATGCTCGTGAACCCCGGGCGTGGGCTACCGACTTATTGGCTGTATTAAAAGAACATGGCCTTAACCAAAGTCGTGAAAATATTTGTGCCGTCATTGCAATCGCTGATCAAGAGTCAGGATTTGTGGCTAATCCAAGCATTGCCAATTTAGGAAAAATCTCTGAGCAAGCAGTGATTAATAAACTAAAAAAGTTTTCACTGCTTGGTGATGGAGCTGTGTTATTTCTGAATAAATTTCCGACTGCGAATGACAGCTTTATGCAACGCATTCGAAAAGCTAAAACTGAGCGTGATTTAGATTTAGCCTATCGTGATTTAATTGGCGGTCTTAAACAATATGCTCAGCAATATAAACTCAACTGGCTGGTAGACAATCGCTTCGCGAATAGCTTTATTGAGGGCAATAATGAAATTAATACGATTGGTTCTATGCAAGTGGCAGTCAGTTTCGCGGTGCAATTCGAGCGTGAACGGCGCAATGGCAAAACTTTAAGCCTAGAAGAAACCTATCAAATCCGTGATCGACTCTATACGCGCAAAGGTGGGCTTTACTACGGTACTTTGTTGCTATTAGGTTATGAAAGTGGCTATGACAAGAAAATCTACCGCTTTGCTGATTTTAATGCTGGCCGCTATAGCAGTCGTAATGCAGCCTTCCAAACCATGATTGGCAAACTCATCGCTAAGGAGATTGCTACTGATGGCGACTTGTTGATTTACCAAGCGGATGGGGATGTGGAAATGACCGTCAGCGGTACTGAACAAGCGGTACGTAATGTGGTACAGAAATACCATTTGGGCTTTAAAGATTATCAAGTTCGGCGGGACTTATTAAAAGAAAAGCAGCTCGCGTTTAACAGTACGCCAACTTACCAAGCCGTCTTAAAAACTTACCAGCAAGAAACGGGTAAAGCCCCTCTTTATGCACAACTACCCGGGATTGAATTACACAGCGAAAAATCTTCACGCATTCTCACCACAGCTAAGTTCGCAAACACTGTAAATACCCGTTATCAGCGTTGTGTGAGTCCACCTTAATTTAACGCTTAGTTTCGCTGCGTGCACAGCACAAAACTGCTAAAGTAGCACCTCATTAACACATCCAGTTTTGTTCACGAGGATACCCTGTGCTAGTTGCAGCTAATGTCACCATGCAGTTTGGTGCAAAACCCTTATTTGATAACGTTTCCGTGAAGTTCGGGGACGGTAACCGCTACGGCCTGATTGGTGCGAATGGAGCGGGTAAATCGACTTTTATGAAAATCCTGTGTGGACAGCAAGAACCCACGCACGGTAACGTCTCTAAAGATACTAACGAGCGCATGGCTTATCTGCGCCAAGATCAATTCGCCTATGAAGATAGGCGCGTCTTGGATGTGGTGATGATGGGGCACGAGGACATGTGGAAAATCATGTCAGAGAAGGATGCAATTTACGCAAATCCTGAAGCCACTGAAGATGACTACATGCGCGCGGCTGAGCTTGAAGGCCAATTCGCCGAAATTGACGGCTATACGGCTGAAGCACGTGCCGGTGAATTATTACTCGCAGTTGGTATTCCAGTCGAACAACACAATGGCCCAATGCGTGAAGTCGCTCCCGGTTGGAAATTACGGGTGCTTTTGTGCCAAGCATTGTTTGCGAACCCTGATATTCTGCTCTTAGACGAACCAACCAATAACCTCGATATCAACACGATTCGCTGGCTAGAAGATACCCTGAATAATCGTGAATCCACCATGATTATCATCTCGCATGACCGCCATTTCCTCAACCAAGTGTGCACCCATACGGCTGACTTAGACTACGGTAAAATTCAGGTTTATCCAGGCAATTACGACGAATTTATGGAAGCCGCTACGATGGCGCGTGAGCGTCAAGCTAATGCAAATGCCAAGGCTAAAGAGCGGATTTTGGAGTTGCAAGATTTCGTGCGCCGCTTCTCGGCGAATAAATCCAAAGCCAAACAAGCCACCAGCCGCCGCAAACTGATTGAGAAGCTTAAGCCAGAAGATATAAAGCCATCCAGCCGTCAATATCCGTGGATTCGCTTTGAATACGATGAAAAAGAGCGTTTGCATCGCTTTGCCGTAGAAGTGGAAAACCTCACCTTCGGCTATGAAGGCATGGAAAAACCACTGCTTAAAAACTTCAGTTTCACCGTGGAAGCCGGTGAGAAAGTCGCTGTGATCGGGGAAAATGGTGTAGGTAAAACCACCTTAATGAAGCTGTTATTGGGTCAGTTACAGCCACAAAAAGGTACGATTAAATGGGCGGAGAAAGTGCGGATTTCTACTTACGATCAAGATCATGAGGATGAATTCAAAAGTGACCGCGCCCTCACCGATTGGATCGCTGAATATGTGCGTAAGGAAGGCTATGAAGGTGAAGATGCGGAAACCCAAATTCGCGGCACTTTAGGTCGTTTGCTTTTTGGTGGTGACACGGTAAAGAAAGCAGTAAAAGTCTTATCCGGTGGTGAGAAAGGCCGGATGATTTTCGGGCGGATGATGCTGTCTCGTACCAATGTGATGCTGATGGATGAACCCACCAACCACTTGGATATGGAATCGATTGAATCCTTAAACGGTGCTTTGGCACGTTATGATGGCACCTTGATTTTTGTCTCCCATGACCGTGAATTCGTCAGCTCCTTAGCCACCCGCATTTTCGATGTAAAGGGCGATGGCTCGATAGTGGATTATCGTGGTACGTATGATGAATACTTGACTAGCCAAGGTTTAGAATAAGGTAGCTTATCTTGCAGCTAAATCGTCTACGTCATTTAGATTTGCTTGAACCTACAGAAGCTGGCCGCCCGCTATTTTTAGCAGCGGCGAGCGGCTTAGTTAGTATTGGCGATTACTTATATGTAGTTGCCGACGATGAAAATCATTTAGGCATTTTCTTACGCAATCAGCCCACACCTGGGCGTTTATTTCGCTTACTGAAAGGTGATTTGCCAGACCATCCCAAAGAACGTAAAGCGCATAAACCTGATTTTGAAGTTTTAACCCTATTGCCTACTTTTGGCCATTATCCTAATGGTGCTTTATTAGCGCTCGGGTCTGGCTCAAAAAAACACCGCCACCGAGGTGTGCTTTTGGGTTTAGCGGCTGATGGTGCCATTAATACATCACCACTGATCATTGATTTAAGTCCTTTGTATGAAAAATTGGCTGAGCACTTTGCTGATCTGAATATAGAAGGTGCTTTCGTTGATGCTTATCTGAACTTACTGCAACGGGGCAATAAAGCCGTTGATAGCCAAAATGCTTGTATTCGTTTGGATCTAGCGCAAGCGTTGACCGCGCTCACAGAGCGGCAAAGTTTGGGTTCTGAGCTAGTGCTTGCGATTCACTCTTATGATTTAGGCGCAGTGGCGGGGGTGCCTTTATGCTTCACTGATGCCACTACCTTACCTGATGGCAGTTGGATATTTTCTGCGGCGGCTGAGGCTACCGATAATAGTTATGCCGATGGTGAATTAATGGCAGCAGCCTTGGGTGTGATTAATACCCAAGGTGAATTAGTTAATTTGACGGTGTTGGATAATCGTTACAAAATCGAAGGTGTCTCTGCCAAAGTTGAGGGAAATAGTGTGCATTTACTATTAGTGACTGATGCAGATGATCCGAATCAAGCAGCCGTATTATTGGAAACACACTTAAACGGCTATCCATTTCATACTTAAAATAAAATTCGTTCTGTTGAGGAGAGAAGGCGATGAATATAAAAATCGATGTTGAGGTCACACCGGAAGAAATGCGCCGTTTAGTCGGCCTACCCGATGTACAGGAATTCAATAAACAAGTCATGGATAAAATGCTGGAGCGCCTAACTTCTGGAGCTGATGGCTATGATCCCATGGGCTTTTTCCAATCCTCCATTATGAGCAACGCTGATTTTGCTAAACGCTGGATGGATACTTTCAATATTTTCGGCGGTAAGAGCGGTTCTAGTAGCTCTTAATGAATACTTTTTAGTCGTTTAATCCTCGCAGTTACACTGGAGCTGCGAGAAGAAACATTCAACTAATTCGCTTAACACATCCCCAGCATCCGTCCGAATATGGAGCTGTGCTAGTTCATCTGCACGTGTGTTACCCGGATTCAGCAAAATGATCGGTTTACCCCACTCTTTAGCTCGTAAGCAAAAACGATAGCCTGAATAGACCTTTAAAGAGCTACCTACCACTAATAAGGCATCTGCTTGTTCCAAAGCGCCTAAACATTGCTCTACTCTAGGGACTGGAATGGTACCGCCAAAAAACACGACATCGGGCATTAAAACACCACCACATACCAAACAAGCGGGTAACTCTAATTGCTCAAAATAATCATCCGACAAGGCTGCATCACCATCTGGGCGAATTTCAGCTTGGAGGCTTTTTAAGAGTGGATTGTGCTCTGCTAAACGCTCCTGCTGCTCAAGCCGTGTGGTTTTATTGCCGCACTGTAAGCACACAACCCGCTGTAAATTCCCATGTAAATCAACGACTGCTTGTTGCCCTGCGGACTGATGCAAATTATCCACATTCTGCGTTACTAATAGCTCCACTAGCCCAAAAGACTCTAATTTGGCTAAAGCTTGATGAGTTCGATTCGGTTGAGCTTGCGAAATAGTCGGCCAGCCCACAAAAGAACGCACCCAGTAACGCTTACGCACGGACTCTTTTTGAATAAAGTCGTAATGTTGTAAAGGCGCACCCCGCAACCAGACTCCATTTTCATCTCGATAAGTCGGAATACCTGAAGCTAAGCTGACCCCCGCACCAGTCAGAATCATCAAGCGCGGATGGAGTTGAATGAAGCGGTAGAGGGTGTCGGCTTGAATGTGAAGGTTAGTTTGCATAGACCTTATTAAATACTAAGCAAGTTGTGCTAGTCACTTAACCGGATAAAAAGTCGTTTAACTGTAAAGTCTTTAAATGGGCAGGTGCACGCAGGCCGCGATCATTGGTAAGCAGACTGTCACATTCAGATAAGAGCGCACTAGCCACATGAATCGCATCCGGTAATTTAATATTTAGATCCGCCCGTAACTGTGCTGCTTGCATAAGCACTTCACGCGAAAGCGCTAAGCACTCTAAACCTGCATGGCTAGTAAGATGCATTTTATATAAATCAGCTAGCGGTTGATTCGCCAATTTAAGCGGCATCACTAAACACTCAGCTAGGGTCAAATCACTTGTATAAACAGCAATTTGCTCACTAGCAATATAGTGAAAAAGCTGCTGCAAGACTCCGGCATATAATTCATGCCCTTCCAGCGCATACATAAAAATATTGCTATCTAGATAGATTTTGCGGCTAGCAATCATGCCGCAGGCGACCATTGCTCACGTTCAGCCTGTAGCCAAGTATCAATCTCAGCGGGCGAATCGAAAGCTCTAATCTCCTTACCTGCACCCAATAAACCTAGCAAAGCGTGTGTAGGTGGCGCATTAGTAGCTGCCTCTAAATTGGTTTTAGCTAGTTCAACCAATTGATAAAAGCGTTGTGCTGAGACCATAACGACGACTTCGCGACTATGTTTGGTAATGCTAATAGGGGCATGAATAGCGGCATCAATCAATGAGCCAAATTGCTTTTGTGCTTCGGTAGCATTAATCGTTTTCATGAATTATCCTTAAAATCCGCATTTTAAGGATAATAGCAGAAATCTGCACGGGCAGCTATTGATGCTAAGGCTTAACAGTAATCTGCGTTTTCACCGAATTAGCAATAAAGCACTCCTCATGCGCCTCATGATGCAACTGCTCTAGCTGTTCAGCGGTAGGAGTTTTATCGCCAGAAAACAGAATCTTAGGTTCTAAAGTCACCGCTGAAACCCAATACTTTTTCTGCTCATTCAATGTCATTACACCGACTGCGGTATCGTGATAGCTATCGACGATGAAACCCTGTTTCGCAGCAATCGATAAAAACCACAACATATGGCAACTGGAAATGGACGCTACAAAAGCCTCTTCGGGATCTAGTGCTTGCGACTCTGAATAAGGCAAAGGCACTACTAGCGCTGAAGAGGAGCCAACGACTTCAACGCCATCAAATTTTAATAAATGCTTGCGGCTATAGCGATTATCGAGAAACGTCTGATTGCCACGCTGCCAAATAATCTCAGCGATGTATTGATGAGCCATGTGTGCCTCTACCTTGAAAAATCTGTTTTAAAAACTAAACCACAGCTAGATTGAACCCGTTTAAACCTCCTCCCAAACCTTATCCAAACGCTTCGCTGACACGGGCTTAGCCGTTCCCAATTCCTGCGCAAATAAAGAAATCCGAAACTCTTCGACCATCCAGCGGTACTCATGCAAAGCCGCATCTTGCTTGGCGTTCATTTGGCTGCGATTTTTATGCAGGCGTTCTTTATAGCGATCCCAATAAGGCTGCACTTGGACACGCAAGGCTCGATCTTTAGTGGGTGCTTCGAGCATTTTCTCCAAGCGGCGTTGAATGCCTTTTAAATAACGTGGCAAGTGCCGGATTTCATCCGGTTGCATTTCATCCAAGAAATTCGGATAAATTAAATGCGCGAGTTGGTCATTCACATCATTCAAAGTTTCGAGCCAAGCAGGATTCACTTTGCCTTTTAACAGCTTACGAATCTCATGATAAGCCGCTAAAGCAGGAGCAAGCATACGTGCTAAATCTTGCGCTTGAGCAAAAATACGTTTCCGCCCCACAGGTATCGCAGCGGCGAAACTAGCTTGTTTACGTAGATCCAAAAACTCAGCAAAGGCTTGGCGGAAAGCATAACGAGTAATACTCTCTTTGAGTTCATCACACTTGCCACTGGCAGCAAAATGCAAGCAGAGTTGCTGCATTTGTGGAGTTTGCCTTGGTACATCGCGTGCTTCTGTAGGCAAAGCTAACATAAATAAGCGCAATACTGCTAAACGATGTTGGCGTTGTGCTTCGGCCTCATTATCAAATAGCTTAATATCCACCGAGCTACTTTGTGGGCTAGCCACCGTTAAAGCTGGCCAAGCATGCAATTTCATGCCGCCCATATCGAGCAAATGCGTAGACGGCAGATCGCCAAAATTCCACTCAGTTAAACCTTGGCGCTCAATATGCTGAGTGGGTTGGCGAATCAGTTCTTGCTTCGCTTGCTGACCGACTTTATTGCGTAGCACTAATAAATCGCGCCCCGCTTTCACCACTACCCCGCTATCGTCCACTACTTCAAAGCGCATCAATAAATGCTCCGGCAACTCCATCTGCTCCCAAGCCTCACTATCAATCCGTGTACCGCTCATGCGCAATAGCTGCTGGCCTAAAGCCTCAGATAAAGACACTTTTTCACTAGGCTCAATCGCTTCTAAACAGGCACGCGCATAATCCGGCGCAGGTACAAATTGCTTGCGAATTTGCTTCGGCAAAGCTCGAATCATAGCGGTTAGTTTTTCCTCCAGCATCCCAGGCACTAGATACTCAAAGCGAGTCGGTGAAAGCTGATTGAGCGCTAACAGCGGCAAACGTACTGTCACGCCATCATCCTCTGCATTCGGCTCAAAATGATAGCGCAACGGCAAAATCATACTTTGCACAGCAATACTGTCGGGAAATTGACCACTACGCTCATGCCCCGCATCGCGCTGCATTAAATAATCATGTGTCAGATAGAGAAGTTTGGAGTGCTTCTGCTCAGCCTGTTTGCGCCATTTTTCAAAAGAAGCCCCATTGACGACATTCGCTGGAACCAGCGGATTAAAAAAGTCATATAACAGTTTTTCATCAGCTAAAATATCGCGCCGTCTCCCTTTAGCTTCTAGTTCTTCAATTTGCGCGATTAATTCGCCATTGTGACGGAAGAAAGCGGCATTGGTTTTATATTCGCCATAGACTAAGGCGTGGCGAATGAAAATCTCACGGCTAATCAACGGATCAATCCGTCCATAGCTCACACGCCGCTTGGGTGTGACGGTAATCCCATACAAAGAAGTCCGCTCGAAAGCCGACACATTCGCCGAGTTTTGCTCCCAATGCGGCTCGGTATAATGACGTTTGAGCAGATGCGCGCCGAATTCTTCAATCCATTCGGGTTCAATCTTTGCGACCGTACGGGCATAGAGCTTGCTAGTTTCCACCAACTCGGCGGCCATTACCCATTGCGGCGCTTTCTTACGCAGATTCGATCCGGGGAAAATCAGGAATTTGCGGCCATTCGCACTTTGATATTCTAAATCTTCATCTTTCAGGCCAATATTACCAAGCAAACCGGACAATAAACTGCGATGAATCCCACTATATTCTGCAGGCTTTTCGTTTTCCTTCACTCCCCCTTCAAGCAAGGTGCTACGAATTTGCTGGTGAATATCATGCCATTCTTGCAAGCGCGTCCATGATAAGAACTCTTTCAGACACATTCTGCGGAATTGGCTTTTGGAAAGCTCTTTACGCTGCTGATGAAAATACTCCCAAAGCGCCAATAAGCTTAAGAAATCAGAGTTTTCTGCCTTAAAACGTGCATGTTTTTCATCGGCGGCTTGCTGCTTATCCATTGGACGTTCGCGCGGATCTTGAATCGCTAAAGCTGCCGCAATCACTAAAACCTCTTTTAAAGCCCCCTCTTTTTCAGCGGTCAGGAGCATTTTGCCTAGGCGCGGATCCACCGGAAATTTGGCTAAAGCATGACCGCTAGGCGTGAGATTAAAATCAGCATCCACTGCACCAATTTCAAATAACAGCTTATAGCCATCCCGAATCAAGCGGAGATCAGGCGCTTCGACAAAGGGGAATTTCTCAATATCGCCCAGCTGCATGGTTTCCATTTGCAGAATGACGGAGGCGAGATTGGTACGCAGAATTTCCGGTTCGGTAAACAGTGGACGGCTGTTGTAATCCTCTTCGCTATATAAACGAATCGCCACGCCCGCAGCTACCCGCCCACAACGACCAGAACGCTGATTAGCGGAGGCTTGCGACACTTTTTCAATCGGTAAGCGTTGCACCCCAGCGCGCCATGAATAACGCGAAATCCGCGCTAAACCTGCATCGACCACATAACGAATCCCCGGTACAGTGAGTGAGGTTTCCGCCACATTGGTGGATAAGACAACGCGCCGCCGCCCATGTGCTTCAAAGACTCGATGCTGCTCTTCTGCAGACAAGCGCGCATATAACGGCAAAATTTCTGTGGAAGGTGGGTGATGTTTGCGTAACGCCTCTGCTGTTTCACGAATCTCGCGCTCGCCGGGTAGGAAGACTAAAATATCCCCGCTGCCGACCGCTCCCAATTCATCGACTGCATCTAAAATCGCATCGGTTAAATCGCGCTCATCCTCGCCCTCAATATCTACCAAAGGCCGATAGCGCAGCTCCACCGGATAAGTGCGCCCTGAAACTTCAATAATCGGTGCACCATTGAAATGCTCAGCAAAACGCTGTGGATCAATCGTCGCGGAAGTAATGATAATTTTTAAATCCCGCCGTTTGGGCAGTAGCCATTTCAAATAGCCTAGCAGGAAATCAATATTCAGACTGCGCTCGTGCGCCTCATCAATAATTAGGGTGTCATAATCATTCAAATACCGATCCTGCTGAATTTCTGCCAGCAGAATCCCATCGGTCATTAGCTTGATATAGCTATCTTGATGGGTTTTATCGGTGAAACGCACTTTATAGCCGACTTGCTGCCCCAGCTGAGTTTTTAATTCTTCAGCAATCCGGTCGGCGACACTGCGCGCTGCAATCCGGCGTGGTTGAGTATGCCCAATAAAACCATCAACTCCACGGCCTGCATCCAAACACATTTTCGGCAACTGCGTGGTTTTCCCCGAGCCAGTTTCCCCACAAATGACCACCACTTGATGTTCTTGAATTGCCTTGATAATTTCCTCGCGGCGCTGTGCAACGGGCAAATCTTCCGGGTAATCAGGCTGGGGTTTATTTTGAATGCGTAAAGCACGACGTTGACTACTTGCTTCGATTTTCGCTTGTAAGCGCACTGCACGGGCTGCGTCGGGTTTGCGTTCTAATTGCTGAAACTCACGCCGCAAGCGAAACCGATCTGCACCCATGACGGTGTTTAGCTGTTTGCGAAGTTGGTTGTTATTAATGGGGGTCGGCGTGTTCACTTTAGTTTTAATAATATAATTCCAAGGGCTGGCTAGTTTAGCGTGAAGCGTTAGTCAGTTCGATATTTGTACCCAAAAAGGTAAAATAATCTCATCCAAAGCGCTTTGAGTTCAGATTTCTTCTTGATTTCCCGAGTGTTATAGTTTGCATTCCACCACAGAACAATAGGTTAATGACAATGACGACTCAATATCCAAACTTAGCCCAGATGGGCGTGCAAAATCCGCAAGAAATTATTGGCTATACGCTTTCGCACATCGCCCCTGCGACCGATGTACTGAAGATAAAATACCAACGCCCAAAAGGTTCACTGCTACCCATCACGCGCAGCTATAACATTGGCCGTGCTGTACAAACTCGCATGATTGATAGCGGGACGGCAACCACTGGCGAGATTTATGAAATTTCCCCTGTGCTTTCCAAAGCAATTTATGAACTCGACATCATTGTCGATGCTAAGACTTCTAAAGAGGAGTTGAAGAAACATATTTTGGCTGAGTTAGACCGAGTTGAGTTGGAGTTTGTCGCCGAAATGCGTGCTTTGCGCCACCTAATGGCTAAATTGGACAGTGCTAAATAAAAATTTACTTACACTCCTCATCACTAGCCTAAACTTTTACTCAAGAAGTTTAGGCTAGCGTTCTTAATCCCTAAGTTCTTTAGGCTTACCTTTCCTTTCCACCCAACTAAGCTTATTTTTAAGTTTTATTTGATCTTTAAAGGTAGCTCAACGATGACCCTTGTTTATTTCATAGTCGGACTCGTCTTTTTAGTGGTCGGAGCTGAATTATTGGTACGTGGTGCCTCGCGTTTAGCAGCGGCCTTAGGAATCTCTCCTTTAATCATTGGTTTAACTGTCGTTGCCTTTGGTACAAGCGCACCAGAACTAGCAGTCAGCGTCAAAGCCGCCTTAGACGGTCAAGCAGGTATTGCGGTGGGCAATGTCGTCGGCAGTAATATCTTTAATGTTTTATTTATTCTTGGTATTTCCGCGTTAATTATTCCGTTAGTAGTCTCCAAACAGCTAATTAAGTTTGATGTGCCTTTAATGATATTTCTCTCTGTGAGTGTTTTATTATTTGCACTTGATGGGCAGTTTAGCCGTACTGAAGGGATTATTTGGCTGAGTGGTTTATTCGCTTATGTCGCCTTTCTTATTTATACAAGCCGCCGAGATAGCCGCAAAGCGGCTGAAGCCATTGATCCAGAAGTCGCTGACTTACTGGGTGATCCTAGCGAGAAACAAGCTTGGGCTAAAAATATTTGCTTTATTGTGATTGGCTTAGTCCTACTCGTATTGGGTTCACGTTGGTTAGTCGATACGGCGGTAATCTTCGCTAAATACTTAGGTGTCAGTGAAGTCGTGATTGGTTTAACGATTGTCGCGGCTGGAACTTCCTTGCCGGAAGTCGTGACTTCCATCATCGCAGCAATTCGGGGCGAACGGGATATTGCCGTAGGAAATGTAGTTGGCAGCAATATCTTCAATATTATGGCTGTGTTAGGGATAGCCAGCATTGTGGCTCCAACAGGTATTCCAGTCGAAGCTTCTACTGTACGCTTTGATATTCCTGTCATGATTGGTGTGGCCTTAGCTTGTTTACCCATTTTCTTTACCGGACAAGCCATTAGCCGCTCTGAAGGCAGTTTATTCTTGGCTTACTATATTGCTTATACAGTCTATTTAGTCCTAGTTGCTACAAGTAATCCGTCCTTAGATACCTTCAGCAAACTGATGTTGTATGGCGCTTTACCCTTAACTGCTTTAGGCTTAATTGTATTGAGCCTGCGTCAGTGGCGTAGCGCGAAAGTATAAGTATTAGCCTTTTAATCCTTAAGCAGCTGCTCCAGTTAGCTGCTTAATTAAGGAGCCAAGTGATGAGTTATGTTGACGGTTATATCCTGCCACTACCTGCTGAGAACGTAGAGGCTTATCGGGCAATGGCGCAATGTGCAGGGCAAATTTGGATTGAGCATGGCGCACTTTCCTATAAAGAATGCTTAGGCGATGACCTTAGTTCAGAATGGTCGAGTGATTCCTTTCCTAAAGCGGTGAACGCTAGTGCTAATGAAAAAGTGATTTTTGCTTTCATTGAATTTGAATCACGTGAACATCGGGATGAAGTCAATACCAAAGTCTATGAAGATCCACGCTTAGAAGAATGTGGTGATATGGATGAGCCACCTTTTGATTTTAAGCGCATGGCTTACGGTGGATTTCAAGTTTTAGTCAATTTAAAAAAATAAATGACTACTGAAGCATGATAAGCCACTAAGTAGAGGGAAACCGCATGAAATCACTGTTTGTAATCGCTTTGCTGCTGGGTAGCTCAGCAGCTTATGCAGCTAGCAACTCACCGTTCAAATGCAATCCAGCTGGTAATCAAGCAGAGTTGAATCAATGTGCTTTTGACGATTATCAAGCTGCTGATAAAAAGCTAAATGACACTTGGAAAAAACTGCTAACCAAGTTCAAGTCCGACAAAACAGCGACTAGCAAACTCAAAGCCGCGCAGAAAGCTTGGATTGTGTTTCGCGATGCCGAAATTGAGGCGATGTTCGCTTGTGATAATCAAGAAATGAACTGCTGGGGAAGTATGGAGCCGATGCTACGCTATGGGGAATTAGCTGCTTTAACGCAAACTCGTACCCAACGCTTGCAAAAATATATTACTCAAGGCTTGGGTGTTCCTATGAATTAATGGTTTAATACGTGTAGGGAACGCAACCTCCAAGGACGGAGCTTTGCTTCTCTAGCCTTAATATTCGTTCATGCCATTCTATTTATCCCCTTCAAGCGCTCAATCAAACCGCTAATCTTGATTAACTAAACTGCTACAACCTACTTGGCCTGCAGTGCTAACCTGATTTTATTGATAGAACAGGTTATCCACTATGGAAACAACATCTCCTTCTGCTGAAATCACTGTACGCGAGCGTTTACTCAAAGCAGCCCTCGATTGCTTTTTAGCTGATGAATATCACCACGTAACGACTCGGTTAATTGCCGAAAAAGCTGACGCCAATATCGCGATGATTCGCTATTACTTTGGTAATAAAGAAGGTTTATATGAAGAAATGATCCGTGAAACCTTGCAGCCTTTATTAGATGTATTAGACGGGCAAACCCTCGCATCCCCACAAGGTTTGGTAGATTTCCTACACCTGTATTACCAGAGCATGAGTCATCAGCCTGCTTTTCCTAAGCTAATTTTGAAAGTGTTGGCCTTGAATCAAGGCCCTGGCAAACGCTTTATTCATCAACTACTAGAACGCGGGCGTACACGTAGTACCCGCAAACTAGCTGAATTTAAAGCTAGCGGCCAAGCACTCCCCGAGCTTGATGCCGATATACTACGCATGGCTTTTGTGAGCTTAGCCATGACGCCGATGCTCTTAAAAGAGATTTTCGAGCAACAATTAGGGCGACCAATGGATGAGGCTTTTCTAAATAAACTGGCCGCTTTCAATGGACACTTACTGGTGCAAGGTTTGATACCACCTACAACTACTCAGTTAACAGGGGAATAAATATGTCAAGCTTTCAAGCCAACCGTTTTAAAGTTCGCCTTTATCAAATAGCCCTCAAGCTTGCGAATAAAATCCAAACCCTACCCACGCAACTTACACCGCCCCCCTTTCGCTTGCTACAAATGAGTTCAGCCTTTTGGCAGTCGCGGGCTTTATATGTGGCAACTCGCTTACAAATCGCAGAGACTTTAGCTGAGAACAGCTTGACGACAGAGGATTTAGCTAAACAACTAAACTTGCACGAGGATCACTTATACCGACTATTACGGATGTTAGCTGCTTTTGGGATTTTTCAGGAAACGACTGCGCGAAGTTTTACAAACTCCAAGACTTCGCATTATTTGCGAGCAGACCACCCTCAATCTATTCGCGCGATGATTCTGCTGCATAACTCACCGGAAATGAGTGTACCTTGGTTTGAAGCTTTAGAAGATAGTCTACGCACTGGTAAGATTCCTTTTAAGCAACAATATGGAGCTGATTTATTTGCCTATCTGGATACACATCCAGATTTTGCTCAGCTTTTCGCAAATGCCATGAGTTCAGTAGAACATTTGACAGGTACTGCATTTTTGCAGGACTTTAACTGGAGTGCTTTTAGCCATTTAATTGATATTGGTGGCTCAACTGGGCATAAAACCTTGAGTATTTTACAAGCTCATCCACAGCTAACTGCCTTAGTTTTTGACCGACCTCAAGTGATTGCCCAAGCTAATTGGCAAGGCATTTTCCCCGCTGAAGTGCTAGCCCGTATGAGTCTTCAAGGCGGAGATATGTTCACAAGTTTACCTCCTGCAGAAACGGATCAGGATTTATATGTCTTTTTTGCGATTTTTCATGCACTCAGTGAGGCGCAAAGCCAACAAGTATTGGCGAATTTAAAAATAGCCTGCGCTCAGCATCGGCCTTGGGTTTTAATTGGTGAAGTGGTCGCTGCAGAATCACAACTGGATAGCACAATCGCTAGCTTTGATATGCAAATGCTGATGGGGACTCAAGGGCGTGAACGCACCTTGAGTGAATGGCAAAGCCTGTTTGCAGGTAGTGGGTTTAGCCTAGTTGAAATGATCAATAGCCGTAGCTTCGCTAAACTGCTGCTATTACGCCGAAATTAAAGTTTACTTTTTACTCAATAAACTGACCCCAAGCATCACTAACAGCATCCCCACTAAATGCGCCCAACCAAACGGCTCACCGAGGAAAATCACTGCTAAGATAATGGTAATAATGGGGCCTGCAGTACCCATAATACTAGCGCGCGCTGCACCAATCCGCGCAACGGCTTCGGTGAGCATAAAGCTCGGTAACACGGTACTAAAAAAGCCGAGTAGCAGTGCATAAGACCAAGCGGTGGAGTTCACCCAGATTGCACTGAGTGGATGCGTCAATAGAAAGTGGATAAAGACAAAGGCAGTGGCGGAAAGCATAGCAATACTGGTAAATAGCATACTATCCACCCGATTCAACACGCGCTTGCTATAAACTAAATAGACTGCAAAGATTAGCGCAGAAATAGTGACCAGCACCACTCCTAAGCCCACATTGCTTCCGCCTAATTTAGCTTCAAAAGCATAGAGCAACAGCACTCCGCTATAGGTCAACACTAAAGCAAGTACAATCCTTGGGGTAATCGCCTCTTTGAATAATAACCACCCCAAAACCGCTGTCATAAGCGGATAGGTATACAGCATCAAGCGCTCAAGTTGCGCTGAAATGTAATTTAGTCCCTGCATATCAAAATAAGCAGAGGCGTAATAACTAATCGAACCAAGTGCAATAATAGCTAGTAAGTCTTGCTTAGCAGGGCGCGTGACTTTGGTTTTATAGACTAGCCATAAGAGAACTGCTAGATAAAAAGGGGCTGCCACTAGCATACGTAAGGTCAGTAAAGTGACTGTATCAACGCCTTGTGTATAAGCGAGCTTAATAAAAATGGATTTCAGCGCAAACAGCGCCGTGCCACCAAAAGCAAAAAATAAACCCAGCCGAAAATTGCGCTGCTCTGAATAACTACTGATTTGTGCCCGCATGATGCGCTCCGTATGAGGCCGCGGGATGGGTGCTAATGAGCTGAGGGTAATCCCGCAGCTATTAATAAAGACAAAACTAGCTGCTCTGTGTAGTTACGCAGAGAAGTAGCCAACGATTCGCTAAAATTGAAAGTAGTTTTGAGTGATTCATAAGCTGGCACTATACAAGCTGTGTTTTATTTTAGACAGTACTAAGACGCTAAAATGAAGTAAATTTCTACATTAAGCACAGGTATACTAACTCAATTCAGCCGATCAAGTTTCATCAAGTAAACTTGTCCAAACCCACACATCTTTCCCACGCAAGCCAATAGTAAAAAATCAATGAATAATTCAGCTACTCATCTATCCAGACATAACACTAGTTTGTGGGCGCTTGCTTCGTTAATGCTTTTGGAGCTTGTGTTAATTGTTTCATGGAGTGGAGGTTTTATTGGTGTACGCTTTGCTAGTGATCATGCACCAATCTTTCTGATTTTACTGTGGCGGAGTTTGGTTTCTGGTTTGATTCTCTTGCCCTTTGCGCTACTGATTGGCCCGCGCTTGAAGTGGGAAGATATTCTGCCGCAAATCGGTTTAGGTATTTTGGCTATGTCGGGCTATTTAGCAGGTTTTGCACTCGCTATTTCCTTGGGTGTACCAACAGGTTTAGTGGCGCTGATTACTGATATGTTGCCTTTAGTGGTCGCCTTATTATCTTGGCCGATGCTAGGGCAAGCTTTAACGGCGCAGCAATGGCTAGGTTCAGCGCTTGGTTTAGTCGGTGTGTTGATTGCCTCAGGTTGGTCGGTACAAATGGGTAATGTTCCCATCTGGGCTTATATCCTACCAATCCTTGGCACCACGTCACTAGCACTAGCGACTTTGCTACAAAAGCGTAGCCGCGCGAATACCTTGCCAGTGCATCAAAGCTTATGTATTCAATGCCTGTCCGCCGCCGCTATTTTTGCACTATTTGCTTGGAATGAAGGCGGCGTAATGCCAGTGATGGAGCTTAACTTTATTGGTGGAATTCTCTGGTTGGTGTTTATTGCGACTTTTGGTGCTTGGGGTTTGTATTATCTGGCTTTGAAAAAATCGTCTGCGACCCGTGTCACGGCTATTTTATACCTCAGCCCGCCAGTCACGATGCTTTGGGCTTGGGTTATGTTTGATGAGCCTTTGTCATGGGCGATGATGCTTGGCCTGCTAGTGTCCCTGCTTGGAATTATTATCATTGCACGGGCGCAACCTAGACCAGCAGTCACACAGGCTTAGGCTACTTAAGGACTTGCCCCTATCCTAGTTAATTTACTTTAAATTTAAAATACTACGCTAGGTTAATTGCCTTTGGTCTTGACGAAGCAAACTGGAAAAGAGCATATTCTGAGTACATAAGAGCTTACACTTTTGCTTGCAAGATCAAATCTATAACGAGGAGTTAGCCATGAAGAAGCATTTAATTGCGTTATCCATTCTAAGTGCTGTTTGTTTAGCACCCCAAGCCTACGCCGCCCCGAAAACCTTTGTCTATTGTTCGGAAGGCGCTCCTTCTGGTTTTAACCCCCAATTTTATACTGATGGCACGACTTTCGATGCGGCAGGTCAAGCCATTTATGACCGTTTAGTGCAGTTTAAGCCGGGCGAAACCAGTATTTCTCCAGCGCTTGCGGAATCATGGGAAGTCAGTCCTGATGGCTTAACGTATACCTTCAAATTGCGCAAAGGCGTTAAATTCCAGACCACCAAAGACTTTACACCTACTCGTGATTTTAATGCGGACGATGTGCTGTTCTCTTTCAATCGTCAGTGGAAAGATGATAATCCTTATCACAAAGTCTCCAATGGTAACTACGAATACTTCACTGGCATGTCGATGCCGGATGTATTGAACACGATTGAAAAAGTTGACGATTACACCGTCAAATTCACCCTGAAGCGCCCTGAAGCCCCCATGCTAGCGAACTTAGCGATGGATTTTGCTTCGATCCTTTCAGCAGAATATGCCGATGCCATGATGAAGGCGAAAACACCGGAAAAGGTCGATACCGATCCGGTTGGCACTGGGCCTTTCCAATTAGTGGCTTATCAAAAAGACGCCATGATTCGCTATAAGGCCAATGAAAATTATTGGGAAGGCAAGCCAAAAATTGATAACTTGGTATTCGCGATTACCAAAGACAATGCGGTGCGCTGGCAAAAGTTACAAGCGGGTGAATGTCATTTAATGCCTTTCCCAAATACAGCCGACTTAAAGGCGATGCAAGAAAACAAAGATGTTACCTTATTAAGCCAAGAGGGTTTGAATATCGGTTATTTTGCGTATAACACCACCAAAAAACCTTTCGATGATGCGCGAGTGCGTAAAGCGCTGAATATGGCAATTAATAAGCCAGCGATCTTGGATGCGGTCTATCAAGGGGCGGGCAAAGTTGCGAAGAACCCAATTCCACCGACCATGTGGAGCTATAACGATAAAGTCGTGGATGATCCTTACGATGTGGAAGCTGCGAAAAAATTATTAGCCGAAGCGGGTGTAAAAGACCTAAAAACTAATATTTGGGCGATGCCCGTACAGCGTCCGTATAACCCGAATGCGAAACGTATGGCGGAAATGATTCAGGCTGACTGGAAAGCGGTGGGTGTGGATGCGCAAATTGTTAGTTATGAGTGGGCAGAATATTTAGAGCGCTCCAAGAAAGGCGAACACGATACTTTGCTGATGGGATGGACGGGCGACAATGGTGACCCTGATAATTTCTTAGCAGTCTTGCTCGGTTGTGATGCGGTGAAGGATGGTTCGAATCGGGCGTTCTGGTGCAACAAAGAATTCAACGATTTAGTACAAAAAGCTAAAACCTTGAATGATCAAGGCGAACGCACCAAGCTGTATGAGCAGGCACAAGAAGTATTCAAGAAAGAAGCACCGTGGGCGACGATTGCGCACTCGGTAGTGTATGAAGTGGCACGCAAAAATGTCACGGGTTATAAACAATCTCCGTTTGGTTTACACCAATTCAAAAACGTTGATTTAGCTGAATAATCGCTTGAGTGAGAGCTGCCACCAGGTAGCTCTCATTTCACACAAGGAGCCACAACTTGTTCAAGTTTATTCTTAGCAAAATCGCGCTGCTGATCCCCACTTTTTTAGGGATTACCCTAGCGGCTTTCTTATTTGTACGCCTCTTGCCGGGTGATCCAGTTACGATCTTATCGGGTGAGCGGGGTATTTCAGACGAGCGCCGTGCTGAAATGATCGCCCAATTCGGGTTAGATAAACCGGTCATTGTGCAATATTTCTCTTATCTCAAAAACCTTTTACAAGGCGATTTTGGTCAGTCCATCTCGACCCATCGCCCTGTGGTAGAGGAGTTTTTTGAGCGCCTACCTGCCACCATGGAATTGGCTTTTTTTGCCATTTTAATTGCTGTCTTAATCGGTGTTCCTGCAGGAATTATTGCAGCGGTGAAACGTGGACGCTGGCCGGATCATGTCTTGATGGGTAGCGCATTGACGGGCTACTCGATGCCGATTTTCTGGTGGGGTTTGCTGCTGATTATGTTGTTTTCCACTACCTTGGGTTGGACGCCTGTGTCAGGGCGCTTGGATATTATTAATTACTATTTTGAACCGGTAACTGGCTTTATGACCGTAGATGCTTGGCTATCGGGGCAAGAAGGCGCGGTGAAGTCCGCACTGCATCATTTGATTTTGCCCAGTGTAGTGCTCTCCACTATTCCGATGGCCGTGATTGCCCGTCAAACGCGCTCAGCCATGCTGGAGGTCTTGGGTGAAGATTATATTCGTACTGCCTATGCAAAAGGCTTACCGACTTGGCGCGTGATTGGAATTCATGCCTTGCGTAATGCCATGATTACCGTAGTGACCGTTATTGGTTTGCAGGTCGGCACGTTGATTGCGGGTGCTGTATTAACTGAAACGATTTTCTCGTGGCCGGGGGTGGGTAAATGGATGATTGATGCGATTTCGCATCGTGACTATCCAGCGGTACAAGGTGGCCTATTATTTATTTCCATGCTGGTCATGTTGGTCAATTTGATCGTGGATCTGATGTATGGCTGGATTAATCCGCGTGTGAGGGACGGCAAATGAAACTGTTCGCGGATGATGCTTGGCGTACTACGTGGAATTATTTCAAAGAAAGCAAAGGTGGTTTATGGGGCTTAGGCTTCTTAGGTTTAGTGATGATTTGCGTGATTTTCGCAGATGTGATTGCTCCCTTTGACCCCAGCTTACAAAACCGTGACGCTTTATTACTCCCCCCGATTTGGACGGAAGCGGGTCATTGGCCGTATATTTTAGGTACCGATGCGGTGGGGCGCGATATGTTATCGCGACTGATTTATGGCGCACGCTATTCGATGTTTATTGGCTTTGTCGTCGTGTCTTTAGCTGTAATTGCAGGCACGCTACTCGGCTTACTCGCAGGCTATTATCAAGGTTGGGTCGATACCATCATCATGCGCCTCATGGATGTGATTCTAGCTTTCCCAAGTTTATTGCTCGCCCTCGGTTTAGTGGCAGTGCTAGGCCCTGGCTTAGTTAATGCCATGTATGCGATTGCCTTAGTCATGTTGCCACACTTTGTACGCCTGACGCGTGCGAATGTTTTGAGTGAAAAGAACCGTGATTATGTGGTCGCTAGTCGCATCGTTGGCGCAAGTAATTGGCGCTTAATGTTCAATAGCATTTTACCAAACTGCATGGCACCTTTAATTGTGCAAGCAACGCTCTCCTTCTCCAATGCGATTTTAGATGCGGCAGCTTTAGGTTTCCTCGGGATGGGCGCACAACCTCCGATTCCTGAATGGGGGGCGATGCTAGCCGAGGCGCGTGAGTTCATTAGCCGTGCGTGGTGGGTTGTGACTTTTCCGGGGCTTGCGATTCTATTGACGGTACTTTCGATTAACTTAGTGGGTGATGCATTGCGCGATGCCCTTGACCCAAGGATGCGCCGCTCATGAGTCTATTAAGCGTTCGCAATTTATCAGTGGCGTTCCCAACCCAACATGGCTGGTTCCAAGCCGTTGAAGGCATTCATTTAGACGTTAATGCAGGCGATATTTTAGCGATTGTAGGCGAGTCGGGTTCTGGCAAGTCGGTGGCCATGATGGCAGTGATGAATCTCTTGCCACCGACCGCACGCATTACTTGCGATGAACTCAAAATAGAGGGGCAAGACTTACTCGCTATGCCTGCCAAACAACGTCGCAAGCTCAATGGCGGCACGATAGCGATGATTTTCCAAGAGCCCATGTCTAGCCTCAACCCGTGCTTTACCGTCGGCTATCAAATCGACGAGGCTATTCGCATTCATTTAGGTGGCTCGAAAAAAGAACGTACTGAGCGCGTACTGCATTTGCTGGAAATCGTGGGTATCCCTGATCCACGACGGCGGTATAAAGCTTATCCGCATCAAATGTCTGGTGGGATGAGCCAGCGCGCCATGATTGCGATGGCGTTAGCAGCCAATCCCAAATTATTGATTGCTGATGAACCGACCACTGCGTTGGATGTGACGGTACAAGCGCAAATTTTGGAGCTGCTGTTAAAACTGCAACAAACTCAAGGGATGGGCTTAATCCTAATCACTCACGATATGGGTGTCGTCGCAGAAACCGCACAACAAGTGGTAGTGCAATATGCAGGGCAACAAGTTGAGAAGCAGCCGGTGTTTGGTTTATTTAATCAGCCACATCATCCATATACAGCAGCTTTGTTGGATGCTTTACCCGAGCGCGCGCCTGCGGGTGATTTCTTGCCAACCATTCAAGGCATTGTGCCGGGGCAAAAAGATCGTCCGACGGGTTGCCTATTCTCACCACGCTGCACGCATGCCCAAGCGTTATGCCATGAACAACAACCCGCATTAGTACGTAATAGTGAGCAATGGCTGCGTTGCCATTACCCTTTGAATACAGTTGAGGTGCTGCGATGAGTGAAGTCTTACGTGCAGTCAATTTGCAGCAGGAGTACAGCGCGCGCCAAGGCATGTTCCAAAAACCACTCTATGTACGTGCTTTGAATGGCGTGAGCTTCAGCTTAAACGCAGGCGAGACTTTAGCGGTGGTGGGGGAATCAGGCTGTGGCAAATCGACTTTAGCGCGCTCCTTAACCTTAATTGAAACACCATCAGCGGGTGAATTATGGCTGGCGGGTGAGAAAGTGAATACCGCGAATAAACCCGATGCAGCCCTACGCCAACGCGTACAAATGGTGTTTCAAAACCCTTATGGCTCACTCAACCCGCGCAAAACTATTCAGCAAATGCTGGAAGAACCGCTGCTGCTCAATACTAAACTATCATCTGAAGCACGTCGTGCTGCGGTTGCGGATATGATGTCCCGCGTTGGTTTACGTCCTGAATTTGCTGAACGCTATCCACATATGTTTTCTGGCGGACAGCGCCAGCGGATTGCCATTGCCCGCGCCTTGATGCTCAAGCCGCAAGTGGTGGTGTTAGATGAACCCGTCTCTGCCCTCGATTTATCAGTACGCGCACAAATCCTCAATCTCCTCACCGAATTACAACAAGATTTAGGTTTAGCCTATGTCTTTATTTCGCATGATTTATCTGTGGTACAGCGTATTGCGGATTATGTCATGGTGATGTATTTCGGGCGGGCGGTGGAGTATGCGGATGCAGCAACCATTTTCAGTACCCCTCAGCACCCTTATACCAAAGCCTTATTTTCTGCGACTCCGGTAGCCGAAGTTGGCGAAAAACGTGAGCGTATTCACCTACAAGGCGAGCCACCTTCGCCTTTGCGTCCGCCACAGGGTTGTCCGTTTGGCCCGCGCTGCGCTTATGTGCAAGACAGTTGTCGCAAAGAAGTTCCTGCTTTGCGTGAATTGAAGGGCGCGCAGGTGGCTTGTGTACGAGCAGAGGCGATCAATGAGCCTCAGCTCCCAAATATTTCAGCCAGATTGCTTTAATATAGTCGCGTTCCTCAACGAAGTCCTCAGCACTGATTGCGGTGGACTCCTCTTGTAAGGCTAGCTTGTGGGTGTGATTGCGTAGGCTGCGATAAATATCCTGCAAGCGGCTTACTTCCTCTGCACTTAGGATATTGGCAGTGCGCAGTGAGTCTAACTGGCGAATATTATCGCTCCATTCGACCAAAGCAGGCTGTTGATGAGCATGGGCAAGAATCAAATATTGCACAATGAATTCAATATCGGTGATACCACCCGGATCTTTCTTCACATTGAAAACTTTTTGGTCTTTGCTGCCTAAAGCATCCCACATCTTTTGGCGCATATTCACGACTTCTTGGCGCAGTTGTTCAGTGTCGCGGGGTTGGCAGAGAATTTCATAGCGAATGGCTTCAAATTGCTGACGCAACTCTGGGCTACCGGTAATCATCCGCGCCCGCAATAAGGCTTGATGCTCCCAAATCCACGCTTTTTCTAATTGATACTGGCGGAAGGCTTCAGCACTAGACACCAGTAAACCGGAAGCACCACTAGGGCGCAAGCGCGTATCGGTTTCATACAAGCGCCCATCGTGGGTAAAAGTAGCAAGGGCATTGATAATTTTCTGGGCTAAACGTGCGAAAAATACAGGGCTTTCTAGTGGTTTCTCCCCATTTGTGACTTGTTGCTCGCCACAACTATCATGCAAAAATACAATATCTAAATCTGAACCGTAACCCAGTTCAATACCGCCTAATTTGCCATAGCCCACAATTGCAATACTCGCATCACGCTTTATGCCATTGACCACATACTCGGGAATGCCTGACTTAGCGGTCATGGTTTGCCAAACATTCTGTGTAGTCTCCTCCAGAATCGCTTCCGCAATCCAAGTGAGCTGATCAGACACAATCATCAAAGGCAATTTGCCGGTAATATCCGCAGCAGCTACCCGCAACACTTGAGCTTGTTTAAACTGGCGTAAACGTTCCATGACTAAACCCGTATCTTCAGGGTCAACACTACCCAAGACTTGCTTAAGCGCCGTACCTAACTCCTGCCGATTAAGTGGGCGATACAATTGCCGAGTATCGAGGAGCGCATCCAGCAAGATCGGATGCTGCGTGAGCTGAACAGTAATCCATACACTCGCATGCACCAGCTTCACAAATTGTTCTAAGGCCCCTGGATGGTCGACTAGCATGACAATGTAGCCTGAACGCCGTGCAATCGCATGAATCACTTGTAAGCTACGCGTGAGCGCTTGGGCTGGATGGGCTTGGGTCGCACAGACGGCTAAAAGTTCAGGCATTAAGCGATCTAAGCGGGTGCGTGCTAATTCAGTCAGTGATTTATATAAACGACTTTCGCGTAAGGTTTGAATCTGCTGCCAACATTCGGTTTCTGGCTTTAAACCCCAAGACAGCAAAAGATTGCAGGCATGATCCTCATCCATATTCCCTTGCCAGAGTTGGATTAGCTCCTGATTCGGGTCTTCATCGGGCTTATCCTCTTCACCTTCCACCGCAAAGATGCGCTTAAAGATTAGGCTCACTTGTTCGCGATGGGCATCCAAAACCTGCATGAAGCTCGGCCAATCCGCAAACCCTAAAGATCCTGCCATGAACTGTTGCTGCTCAGGCTCAGTCGGCAAAGCATGTGCTTGCTCGTCTTTCCACATTTGCACCCGATTTTCAGCCCGACGTAAGAAGTGATAAGCCTCTCGTAAAATGCTGGCATCTTCAGCACTTAATAAGGTCTGTTGCTCTAAAATATCTAAGGTTTTTAATAGATTCCGTTCTTGTAAAGCACGCTCGCGCCCACCGCGCATTAATTGAAAAACTTGAGCAGTAAATTCAATTTCACGAATGCCACCTTTGCCCAACTTAACATCGTTTTGCTTGCCTTTACGCAAAGCTTCCCGATTAATCATGAGCTTCATTTCGCGCAATTGTTCAACCGAGCCGTAATCTAAATAGCGGCGATAGACAAAAGGACGTAGGCGCTGCATCAACTCTTGACCTTCTTGCAGATCACCTGCCATGACTCGCGCTTTGACCATTGCATAGCGCTCCCATTCGCGCCCATGTGTTTGGTAATAATGCTCCATTGCATCAAAGGACAAAGCTAAAGCCCCGACCTCACCAAAAGGGCGTAAACGCATATCCACCCGATAGGCAAAGCCATCCCCTGTCACTTGCCCTAAGCTATTAATTAGCTTTTGCCCAACACGGGTGAAAAAGGTTTGGTTATCTAAACTCCGCCGACCATCGGTTTCACCAGACTCAGGGAAAGCAAAAATCAAATCAATATCGGAAGAGAAATTCAGTTCACGCCCACCCAATTTTCCCATCCCTAAAACCAGCATCCGCTGTGATACACCAGCCCGACTGAAGGGTTGACCGTGCTTAGATACCAACTCTTTATGCCACCAATCCAAAACGCTACTGACTAAAGCATCGGCCAGATCAGAGGTGGTTTGGAGCGTTTCTATCAAATCGGCAGCAGCGGTTAAATCTCGCCAAGCAATCCGCACCGTTTCCCGATGACGAATTTGGCGTACTGCTTTTAATAAACTCGTCTCATCAACAATGGCTGCTATCTCTGCAGAAACTTTCTCGACTAATTCACCCTGCTGATAAGCCTGACTACTCAATAATTCATCCACCCATTGCGGGAAACGGGTTAATTGTTCCTGCAAATAAGGGCTGGCATTCAAGGCTAGTTCAGCACTAGGGCGTAAGTCAGTAGGAAAGTTTGTTAAGAGAGCAGGCGCGATGGGCATGAATTTATTCTCCTCATTTTAAGAGCGGCGCAAGTTTAATTGTATTACTTTTTCCGCAGACATTGGCGAGGCTAGCAGCAATTGGCACAATGTCACCATGCATATTCAAATCATTTCTAATTTAGATCAAGTTTCTCGCAGCGCATGGAATGCTTTAGTGCAGGATAATAATCCTTTCGTGCGTCATGAGTTTTTGGCTGCCTTAGAGCATCACCAGTGTGTGAGTAAGCAATTTGGCTGGTTACCACGGCATATTGCGGTCTATGAAGGTGAGGAATTGCTCGGTGCAATGCCTTTATATGAAAAATACAACTCCTATGGCGAGTTTGTATTTGATCATGCTTGGGCGGAAGCTTATAAGCAGCACAAGCTACGTTATTACCCGAAATTAGTTTCAGCGATTCCGTATACACCGGCAAGTGGACAGCGCTTATTAGTGAAGTCAGGGCAAGAAACGGAAATTTATCCCGTCTTATTAGAAAGCGCATTGCAGCTCGCTGAAACCTTGCAAGCGAGTGGCGTACATTGGCTGTTTCCTTTAGGTGAAGAGCAAGATTGGCTCAGCCAACAGCAGCTCTTTACGCGCCATGATTGCCAATTCCATTGGCGAAACTTTGGTTATCAAAGCTTTGATGATTTCCTAGAAACCTTCAGCTCGAAAAAGCGCAAAAACGTCAAACAAGAACGCCGCAAAGTCAAAGACGCTGGGGTTGAATTGCGTGTCCTAGATGGGTATAGCGCGACAGCCACTGATTGGGAGCGCTTTGCGTTCTTTTATCAGCATACCTTTGAAAGTAAATGGGGCATTCCGACTTTAAATGAAGGCTTTTTCAAAGAAGTCGCTGCTAAGCTACCTGATCAAGTTATTCTGGTGATGGCCGATAAAAATGGAGAATGTATTGCCGGCTCCTTAATGTTCCGCAGTGATACGCGACTGTATGGCAGGCATTGGGGCTGTACAGAATACTTCGATAGCCTGCATTTTGAAGCCTGTTACTACCAAGGGATTGAGTACTGTATTCAGCATCACTTACAGGTTTTTGAGCCAGGTGCGCAGGGGGAACATAAAGTACCGCGCGGCTTTATTCCGACTTTAACCCGTTCTAGCCATTGGCTTGCCAGCCCTGCTTTCCAGCAAGCGGTGCGCCAACATACTTTATACGAACAGCGCTCAGTGGCTGAATATATGCAAAGCGTCTATGAGCACCTGCCTTATCGAGAGGACTTTGTAGCAGAACATCTTCGGCCATAAAAAAAGCCAGAGCAGTGTCTGGCTAAAAATAGATCCTCTGTGTTCAGATATCAGGTACTGAACTAGGACCCTCAACATGAGATCCAAGCAAGCCTTGGCTTTGCAGCTTGCTTGTGAAAATCACTTAACCTAAAGGCTCATCCCCTTGCGCATAATCATCGGTGTCCGCATCTGCTGAATAACTACTGCGACGGCTGTTTGGATGATAAGCATGTTGGTAGCTGCGAACGCCTTTAAAAATCGCATCCGCTAATTGATGTTGATAGTCTGGATTACGCAAACGCTGCTCTTCCGCTGGGTTACTAATGAAGGCTGTTTCTACCAACATCGACGGAATATCTGGTGCTTTCAAGACCACGAAACTAGCACTCTCTACTTGTGGACGCAGCGGATTACTCACCGAAGATAACTCTCGCAGAGTACGTTTTGCTAAAGACAAACTCCGATCCATCGTAGCATTTTGGCTTAGATCTAATAGGATTGAGGCAATTTTGTCGCTATTACCAGCTAAACGTACATTACCCAAGCGCAACTCATAAGAGTTTTCACTATCCGCTAATAAGCGTGCAGCTTCACTGGAAGCACCATGCTCGGAAAGAATATATACAGATGACCCATGCAAATTCGCACGATTATTTGCATCAGCATGGATAGAAATAAACAAATCAGCATTGTTACGCCGCGCAATTTCTGTGCGCTCACGCAAATCTACATAGCGGTCATCACTGCGTGTCAATACAGCACGCATCCCAGGAGCACCATTAATCCGTGCTTTCAGCTTCTTAGCAACTGCTAAAACTACATCTTTTTCCTGAGTACCTTCACGTCCAATTGCCCCCGGATCATGCCCACCATGACCTGGATCAATAGCTACCACGAAATTTGCCCGACTAGAGGGTGCAGGGCCTTCATCATCAGGAACTACATCCTGGCTACTTGCTTTCTCAGCTTGACGACGACGACGGTTATTAGTGCCACCTGCTTTATTCGTCACAGTGAGAGTTAAGACATTATCGCCACCTGAACTGCTCATATTGGCATCAACACTGACCGTGTTTGCCATATCTAGCACAACCCGCAACTTACCATCATCACGCACCGCATAACGAATGGCCTGTAAAGGTGGACGGTCATGGCGGCCTTGCTTGAGGTTGCCATCTAAATCAGTTTGATAGAGATCAATAACGACGCGCTCAGGATTGCTCAGAGTAAAGATTTTGTATTTAACTGGAGCACTTAGAAGTAAAGAGATATTTAATGCATTGGCATTACCCGATAATTTTGCACCCACTAAGCGACCGCGTGGAGCTGCCCATAATTGACCGGTCACCAAGCTACTGCTCAGTACGCCCGAAGCGACTGCAAGCTTTAAAATAAAATTTCGACGTGTCAAATGTTGGTTTTGCATGATTTTTAGACCCAGCCAGCCTTCGAATTATCACTGAGGAATAGACAATCCGTCGCAGAGTAGAGATTACGGTATGCTCACATACTAACCTGCAACGAAATTTTTTCAAGTATTTTTTTATGAATACTTTATAAGTAATTGAAAATATTAAATTAATTGTATTCTAAATAAGCAACTCGTCCCGCTAAGTGCTGTTGAATAGTAATTTGTAAATTAGCCTTCGGAATATAGACCCCGCCCTTGTCAGGCCATTCGAGGATGCAGAGTGCATCTTTATCTAAATAATCCCGAATCCCCATGTATTCTAACTCTTCCGGATCAGCGAGCCTATATAAATCAAAGTGATAGATTGTTTGATTTATTAGATGATAAGGCTCAACCAAGGTATAAGTAGGGCTTTTGACTGTTCCTTCATACCCAAGTTCCCTTAATAAGCCACGCACAAAAGTCGTTTTTCCAGCCCCTAAATCACCTTGCAATTTAATAATGCCACCGGTAGAAAATTGATGTGCAATGTGCGCACCTAAAGCGAGGGTAGCCATTTCATCAGGCAAATAAACTTCTGATTGAGTCATGGATTCACCCATTCCCGCAAATTATTAATTAGATCACTCGCCAGCATACCGCGTTCACCTTGTTTTGCCGCTTTATCCCCTGCTAAAGCATGGATCAGAACACCGGCACACGCTGCTTCCCATAAACTTAAACCTTGGCCAAGCAAACTAGCAATAATCCCAGTTAGAACATCCCCCATACCTGCAGTAGACATCCCCGGATTGCCCGCTAAACAAAGCGCTATTTGCTCATCGTCTGCAATCAAACTACCTGCACCTTTGAGCACAATCACGCCACCATATTTTTGCTGCAAGGCTCGAATAGCTGCAAAGCGATCTTGCTCAATTTCTTGCGTACTACCCGCTAATAGGCGCGCTGCTTCAGCAGGATGTGGAGTTAAGATCCAGTTAGAACGTTGTTGTGGAGCTTGGGCTAGCAAATTTAAAGCATCAGCATCTAACACTAAGGGTAAATTAGTTTTTAGCGTATTTGCCCAAATGGCTTGAGCTACAGCCGTTTGACCTAAACCTGGCCCCAAACCGATGATTGTTTTTCCAGCTAATAACTCATTTAACTCATTAGCTTGTAAAGCTGTAACCATCAATTCAGGGCGAGTGAGATTCAACCAAGCAGCATGACTAGGATCAGTACCGACTGTGACCAATCCACTGCCTGTACGTAAAGCCGCTTCACCGGCTAAACGAATCGCACCGGCCATGCCAGCCTGCCCACCGATTAGCAACACATGCCCAAATTTACCTTTATGCGCACAACGCGAACGCTTGGGTAGTAACTGAGTTAATAAGTTTGTTGAAAGTGTATAGGTCTGTGTAGGTATTTGTTGCAGGACATTGGCTGGCAAAGCTAAATCAGCCAACACTAAATCGCCTACATAATCACGTGCTTGCCCGGTTAATAAACCTTGTTTCAGACCAATAAAAGTCACAGTCAAAGCTGCTTTCACCGCTAAGCCCAGCGGCTGACCCGTATTGCCATTTAAACCAGAAGGAATATCGACCGCAATAACTGGTTTCGGATAAGCATTAATGGCCTCAACTGCTGCAGCGAATTCAGCTTGTAAGGGGCGCGTTAAACCTGTGCCAAATAAAGCATCTACCACTAAATCAGCCCATGGCAAATCGCCTGTGAATACATCAACTTGCCCACCAACCGCCAAATAATCTTGGTAGGCAGTTTGTGCATCATTTTGTAATTGCACAGGCGTACTAACAGCTAATACAGATACTCTCCAGCCCGCTGCTCGTGCCAACCCTGCTAACACATAACCATCACCCGCATTATTGCCTGTACCACAGACAATACAAACTGAGCGTGTTTGCGGGTAGTACTGAAGAATAGCTGCGAATAAAGCATTAGCAGCACGCTGCATCAGCTCGTAACCCGGAATGCCTTGCTCTTGAATCGCAATACGATCTAATTCGCGTACTTGCTCAATCGTGTAAACTGGGAGTTTGTCAGAAAAACTGCTAAGCATCATGCCTGTGGATAATCCTAAAAAAGCTGCCTTAATCGCTGATATTAGCGCCAAATTACCTGTATGGGGAGCAGAACTCGGCTTGGATGCAGTGGGAATCAGCTCAATTGACTTGTCGAGTGCTGAACAAAAGCTTTGGACTTGGCTAGAACAAGGTTATCACGGCGAAATGGCTTGGATGCAGCGGCATGGCACGAAACGCAGCCGCCCTGAAGAATTAGTTGAAGGCACTCTATCCATTATTAGCGTGCGCATGAATTATTGGCCAGAAGATAGCGCACCTGCAGAGATGATCTTGAATCATCCAGAACTAGCTTATATTTCCCGTTATGCTTTAGGACGTGATTATCACAAAGTTCTACGCCAACGCTTAGAAAAACTGGCGCAACGCTTACAAGCTGAATTAGGCAGTTTACGTTATCGAGTGTTTGTAGATAGTGCACCCGTATTAGAAAAGCCCATTGCAGTAAAAGCAGGTTTAGGCTGGCTAGGTAAGCATACAAATTTGCTGAATCGGGAGAGTGGCTCTTATTTTTTTCTCGGTGAACTATATACTGACCTGCCTTTAGTTGAAACAGGTGCTGTTGTCGAGCATTGTGGTTCATGTACTGCTTGTATCAGTATTTGTCCTACCCAAGCAATTATTCAACCGTATCTATTAGATGCTACTCGTTGTATTTCTTATTTAACGATTGAATATGCAGGCGCTATTCCACTTGAGCTTCGCCCTTTAATTGGTAATCGTATTTATGGCTGCGATGATTGCCAATTAATTTGCCCGTGGAATCGCTTTGCTAAAATTAGTCATGAAACTGATTTTAAAATCCGTCACCAATTAGACAGTGCTTATTTAATAGAATTATTTACTTGGAATGAGGCAGAGTTTTTAGAAAAAATGGAAGGTAGCCCGATTCGCCGGATTGGCTATGAACGCTGGCTACGCAATCTAGCTGTGGCTCTAGGCAATGCACCTAGGCAGGTTCGCACTCATCAAGCCCTCCTAGCGAAACTCGAGCAACCTATTAGTCTTTTAGTGCGGGAACATATTGTATGGGCTTTAGAACAATATGCGTAACCGAAATTTCGAGCTTAAACCTCCCTTAATCTCTTAATTAAAACCAATTATCCAAAGAATCATCCATTCATCCAAATGATGTGTGCATAAGAAAAAATTCTCTGCCACCATAAGCTCATACAAACCCAAACAAACCCAAAACATCATGAAAGCAATAAGAATAAGACCGTCAAAACGGCTGATGTTGCTAGTGTTGGCCACACAGCTATTAACAGGTTGCTCCAATATTCAGAGCAATCCGGTTTACCAAACTTGGGAACGACAAGCTTACGCCGCCTATCATGTAAGCCTACCAGGCCCCGCAGATGGTGTCGTGCCAAACTTTTTTAGAACGGTTGCTGTGCCAGGGATGCAAGTCGCACCTCAACGCTCGGCAACACAAGCTTATACGGTAGCACGCAATAATGCGCTTCAACCGCAATCTGCACCGATGGTCGTGCCGATGCAAGAGCAACAGTATATTGCTGATTTTTATGGTTTATGACTTTTACTCGTGTTGTTAGCCCCTAGAGTCCGGACTGGACTCCTATTGGCGCAAAGGTTCTAGCCCTTCCTTTGCGCTTTTTTAGCCAGACCTTGTGTCTGGCTTTTTTATTTACCCACACTAGTCGTTATAATAAAGCCCGACTTTAAGCTTAAGGGACTCAGCATGGATATCGGAGCTTTACGACGTGAATATACTCAAGCAGGACTCAGCAAGGCTAACTTAGCAGCTAATCCTTTTTCACAATTTGAAACTTGGTTTCAACAAGCTAATCAAGCCAATATTGCTGAAGTAAATGCCATGCAGATTGCGACTTCAACCGCTCAAGGCAAACCGACATTACGCACCGTTTTATTGAAAGCTTTCGATGAACAAGGCTTTGTATTTTATACCAATTATCACAGTCAGAAAGCACAGCAAATCACTGAAAATCCACAAGTTGCTGCACTATTTTTTTGGAAAGAATTAGAGCGTCAAGTCGAAATCACTGGTCGCGTTGAGAAGGTCTCTACGCTTGAGTCTCTAAAATACTTCACTAGCCGCCCACGTGGTAGCCAGCTAGGGGCTTGGGTCTCCGCCCAAAGCTCCATTATTAGTTCGCGTAAATTACTGGAAGCTAAACTCGAAGAAATGAAGCAAAAATTTAGCAATGGGGAGATTCCTTTGCCTGATTTTTGGGGCGGTTTTCGCATCATTCCAGAAGCAGTAGAATTTTGGCAAGGTCGCCCGAATCGCCTCCATGATCGCTTTGAATATCGGCGGAATACAGAACAAAATAGTTGGCAAATTGAGCGTCTATCCCCTTAGATGAAGAATCTATTTCAGGATATTTTTTAGCTTCGCAAGCCTAGGTATCTTTGATACCCTAGACTATCTGTGGGTGCTTAGATCACTCGCAGCACCATTATAAGCGAGAATATTTATGCGAGTGTCTTTTTTGCCAATGCTTTTGTTGGCCTCTGTTCTATCTGCTTGTGATAGTGGCAATCAAGTTGCAGACGACACTGCAAATGCCTCTTCCTTAGGGATTAGTTATCAAATGCGCGAGTTCAAACGCCAAGGAGGAGCTAAATGTCCAAGCGCAACTACCCGAATTAAGCCCGAGGATGCCTTGTGTGCGTCGGTACGCTTTAGCTATCCAGAAATTAGTTCAGATACTAAGCCTGAATTAGCTAGCAAAATGAATGAGCTAATTAAACATCAACTCTTAGATACGATTGAGGGTGCACCGAGTCAAACCACAACGCCCCAAACAGTCGAAGCGTTTGCAGATAGCTTTATTCAAGACTATCAAAATGATTCAAATAATTTTTCCAGCTGGGAAATTGAACGCAAGATAAAAGTTGTTTACAACACCAATACGTTACTTACTTTACTTTTTGAAGAATTTGGCTTTACCGGTGGCGCACATCCCTTTAATGGCAGTCGCTTCATTGTGCTGAATCTAGCCAATGGCAACCAAGTAACTTTGGATGATTTAATGAGTCCTGGCTATGAAGCAGCCCTCAATGTAGAAGGTGAACGGGCTTTCCGTGAAGCCCGCCAGCTTGCTGAACATTCTAGTCTTGAAGAAGATGGCTTTACTTTTGCAAATAATGCTTTTGTCTTGAATGACAACTATGGAGTCAATAAAGACGGTTTAAGCTTTATTTTCAATAGTTATGAAGTTGCTCCGTATGTAATGGGTCCTACCGAATTCACCATTCCTTATGAAGATATTAGCTCCCTGATTCGCCCAGATGGTTTACTAGGTAGTAAAGTAAAGTGACCCTAACCTCATTGCCAACTGGCTTTGTACGCTTATCCACTTACGCCCCTCATATTCTTCGTGATCTACGTTATTTTGGGAGCAATAATTTTCTTGGGGAAACCGTTGATGGCTATTTGAAAAATGAAGCCATCCTCACCACTACAGCCGCTAAAGCCTTAGTCCAAGCACATTCTGCTTTGGCAGAATTTGGTTTAGGCTTAAAAATTTTTGATGCTTATCGCCCACAACGGGCTGTAACCCATTTTTTACGCTGGGAACATAAACCAGAAGATCAGGCGATTGCAGCCCGCTTTCATCCTGACCTGAGCAAATCTGAGCTATTCGCTCAGGGCTATATTGCTAAGCGCTCCAGTCATACGCGAGGCAGTACAGTCGATTTAGGCTTAGTCAATTTACAAAACCCTGCGCATCCAGAACTGGATATGGGCACTGAATTTGATTTCTTTGGCAAAGCATCTGCGCCCAATTATCCCAAGCTTACCCCAGACCAACGTGCAAATCGTTTACTTTTAAAGTTAGTCATGGAACGCTATGGCTTTCAAGGTTTCGATCTAGAGTGGTGGCATTTTACGCTGCGTCACGAACCTTATCCGCATCAATATTTCGACTTTGTCGTCCAATAAAGCGAGCTAGAGAATAGCACCATCATGCAATATATACGTGACCCCGAAAAAATCGAGGTACAAATTTGGGATCGTATCCGTGACCTGAGTGATTTTTCAGATCTGAGCCTTGATCAGCAGCAAATTGTTTTATATTTAATCCGCGCTTGCGGCGAGCCTTCCTTAGCACAGCGAGTGAAATTTAGTCCACATGCCATTGAAGCTGGCAAAAAAGCCATTAAAAAATACGCCTATATGCTGTATGACCATGACATGCTCGGCGGCAATTTAGATAGTAGTTTGCTGTATCAAGAGCCGCTCTGTTTTATTAATAAGTCCTCTGTTATTTCGATGGCAAAAAGCACTAAACAAACTCGCGCTATGACTGCAGTGGATTTATGGAAACCTTATTTAAAAAATAGTATTACAGTTTTTGGCTACTCCAGTACCGCCTTATGTCGCTTATTAGAATTATTAAAAGCAGGCGAAGTGGAAAAGCCTTCCTTGATTATTGCCATGCCTTCTGGTTTTGTGAATACCGAATATGGCAAAGAAGTTTTACAAGAGAGCTACGATGAATTAGGGGTGGAATATATTCTCATTGAAGGCCGTTGGGGGGGGATTATGTTTGCAGCCGCTGCCGTCAATGCCCTCTTGAGTATTCAACAAGGCATTTACCGCTAAAACTTAGAGCTTTTCTAAGTTTGCATAAGCCAAGACTAGCCATTTACGCCCGACTGCACTGAAATTAACTTCCACTCGAGCATGTTGGCCAGCACCTTCCGAATTCGTAATAATGCCTTCACCGAATTTAACATGGCTCACGCGCTGACCAATGCTGTAGCCGCTTTCAGTTTTAGTTCCTCTTGGCTGACTATAAGCAGCAGGGGCACTCGCTCGGTAACTAGTTTGATAAGTCCGCACTTTCGGGCGCACTTCATTGAGTAATTCCTCTGGCAGCTCACGCAAAAAACGTGAGGGTGGATTAGCGCGAGTTTGCCCATGTAATTGACGTTGCTCGGCATAGCTTAAAACTAATTGCTGCTCAGCGCGGGTGATTCCGACATAACAAAGGCGGCGCTCTTCCTCTAAGCGTCCTGGATCATCTGCCGACATTTGATGCGGGAATAAACCCTCCTCTAATCCAGCGAGAAACACTAAGGGGAACTCTAAACCTTTGGCAGAATGCAAAGTCATCATTTGCACGCAGTCTTCACCCGCCTCACCTTGGCCTTCACCCGCCTCTAAAGCGGCATGCGCAAGGAAAGAGGATAAATCATCCATTTCGGGTAATTCATCGGTTTGCACTTGAATGAAACCTGCTGCGGCAGTGATTAACTCATTTAAGTTATCCACGCGTGCCTGACCTGTTTCACCTTTTTCTTTAGCGAGGAAATACTCTTTTAATTTGGCTAAAGCAATCACGGTATCCACTTGCTCTGCTAACGGCAGACGCTGAATTTCCTCACCCATTTGTTTAATTAAATGAATAAATTGCAGTAAGGAATTAGCAGCACGTGGAGTAAATTCGCCCGAACGTGCAGCCTCTTCGGTCACTTCCCACATAGATCGACCTTCAGAGCGTGCAATCTGCCGGATATTATCCACAGTGCGTTCACCAATACCACGCGGTGGATGATTGACAATGCGCTCAAAGGATGGATCATCGGCATGATTTAAAGTCAGGCGTAAATAAGCAAGTGCATCTTTAATCTCAGCCCGCTCAAAGAAGCGCAAACCACCATAGACCCGATAGGGAATGCGCTGCTCATTAAATACACTTTCAAATACCCGCGACTGCGCATTCGAGCGATATAAAATCGCTACTTCTTCACGGCGCGCACCTTGATCAACCCATTGCTTAATGCGCCCGGCAATATAACGCGCTTCATCCAACTCATTGAAAGCCGCATATAAATCAAGCGGGGTGCCATTGCTGCCATCTGTCCAGAGGTTTTTGCCTAAGCGCCCGCGATTATGATCAATCAGCGCATTTGCAGCTTGGAGAATATTGCCGGTGGAACGATAGTTTTGTTCTAAACGAATCGTTTCACAGTCGGGATAATCGTGGGTGAAATTGCGGATATTCTCAATCTTCGCCCCCCGCCAGCCGTAAATCGATTGATCATCATCACCCACCGCAAAAATAGGATTTTTCTGCCCAGCGATTAAACGCAGCCAAGCATATTGTAGTGCATTAGTATCTTGGAACTCATCCACTAAGACATGCCGAAAGCGATTGCGATAGTGGCTTTGTAAAGCCGGATTATCCCGCAGCACTTCGAGTGAACGTAGCAGTAGTTCGGCAAAATCCACAACCCCATTCCGCTGGCATTGTTCCTCATACAGGCTATACACACGAATCAATTGCGCTTGTACTGGATCACCACGATCATCTAAATGCTGAGCACGCGAACCTTCATCTTTGCGGCTATTAATGAAGCCCGCTACTTGGCGTGGTGGCCAACGCGTTTCATCTAAATCTAAAGCTTTGAGGATACGTTTTAGCATCCGCAGTTGATCTTCCGAATCAAGGATTTGGAAAGTTTGTGGTAAACCTGCTTCGCGCCAATGTAAACGTAATAAGCGATGCGCTAAACCGTGGAAAGTCCCCACCCATAAGCCACCGATATTGACTCTTAGTAGCTCCTGAATCCGCCCACGCATTTCATTGGCTGCTTTATTGGTAAAAGTAACCGCTAAAATACTAAACGGTGAAACCCCTTCTACCTCTAAAAGCCAAGCAATGCGGTGTACTAAAACTTTAGTTTTGCCACTCCCAGCACCGGCTAACACGAGAATAGGTTTTGGGGGAGCACCGACAGCTTCACGTTGCGGTGTATTCAGGGGATTAAGAATCGGTGATATGTCCATGCCTGAATTGTACGTTATGCAACTAAGCTGTCTAGCAGTGCATAGTAAGTTACAGGTTTTAAGCGTTATTATTCGCGATAAGTCGAATCATTCAAGGAAGTTTTATGCAAATTTGGGTAGATGCGGATGCTTGTCCCAATGTCATTAAGGAAATTCTCTACCGTGCAGCGGAGCGCCAACAGATTGAACTGATCTTGGTCGCAAATCAGCCCTTACGCATCCCACGCTCGGCTTTTATCAAAACTAAGCAAGTGGGCGCTGGCTTTGATGTCGCCGACAATTACATCGCTCAACATGTGAAAGAAGGTGATTTGGTCATTACCGCCGATATTCCTTTAGCGGCTCAAGTGATTGATCACCAAGCCCATGCTCTCAATCCGCGTGGGGATTTTTATACACCGGAAAATATGCGGGAACGCTTAAGAATGCGTAATTTAATGGAAGAGTTGCGCAGCAGCGGCGCTATCACCGGTGGCCCTCCCAGTTTAAACCAACAAGATCGCCAAGCCTTCGCTAATCAATTAGATCGATTTTTAGCACGCTATGTAAAAACTAAAACAAGTGTAGAGAAGTAGGGGATGCTTCAGCACCGAAGCATCCCTTAAGCCTTTAGCGTTTCCGATTCATCGCATCGAGGCTGGCAAAGGCAGCCATGTTCACAATCCCACGCACCGTAGTACTTTCAGTCAAAATATGCGCTGGATAGTTGGTACCGACCAGCATTGGCCCTACGGGCAAACCATCTGCCAGCATTTTCGTCATATTGTAGGCAATATTCGCGGCATTTAAGGACGGGCATACCAACAGATTGGCTTCACCAGTAAAGGCTGAATTCTTGAATAACCGATCACGGATTTCTTGAGATAGCGCCGCATCGGCATGCATTTCGCCTTCTGCTAATAAATCTGGATATTTATCACGCAGAATTTGTAAAGCTTGACGCATTTTTTCGGAATGTTCATTTTGGCGGCTACCAAAATTAGAATGTGACAATAATGCTGCCTTGGGTTCCATCCCAAAACCACTGACTAATTCAGCTGCTAAAGCCGTATTATCAGCTATTTGTGCAGCCGTCGGATTGACACTAACATGTGTATCGGTGAGGAAATAGGTACCCCGCTTGAGAATGAGCATGGTGACTGCTGCAACATCGATCAAACCTGCCCGCGCACCAATCAAGTCGCGAACATAACGCAAATGCGAAATGAAATTCCCTTCAACCCCGCAAATCATCGCATCGGCATCGCCAGAACGAACCATGATGGCAGCAAGAGCCGTGTTACGAGTAGCAATCACACGTTTAGAATAAGAGGGCGTAATCCCTTTGCGGCACATTAGCTCATAGTAAGCCACTTTATGCTTTTGATATTCCGGATTATTACGCGGATCAATGACTTCAATATTTTCGCCAACTTTTAAGCGCAGACCGTAATTATCAATATTCTGCTGGATGCTAGCCGGATCACCCAAGAGAATGGGCTTACAAATGCCGTCATCCACCAAAATTTGTACTGCATTAATCACACGTTGTGATTCACCTTCAGCAAATACAATCCGTTGCGGATTACTTTTCGCCAGCTCAAAAACCGGCTTCATGGTCATGCCAGAGCGGAATACGAATCCTTCCAATTGACGCTGATAAGTTTCGAAATCGGTAATTGGCCGGGTCGCTACTCCGGTTTCCATCGCTACTTTAGCCACACGTGGCGGGATAATAGTCATTAAGCGTGGATCGAAAGGCTTAGGAATTAAATATTCGCGCCCAAAACTGAAGGCTTTACCACCATAAGCAGCCACCACGGTGTCTGAAGCCTCGCGCATGGCTAAATCACCAATGGCCTCCACCACTGCAATCTTCATCGCTTCATTAATTTCAGTCGCCCCCACATCTAAAGCGCCGCGAAACAAGAAGGGGAAACATAAAACATTATTGACTTGATTTGGGTAGTCGCTGCGTCCGGTCGCCACAATCGCATCATTACGTACTTCATGCACTAGCTCAGGGCGGATTTCAGGCTCTGGGTTGGCTAAAGCTAAGATTAAAGGATTGGGAGCCATGCGTTTCACATGCTCCTGTTTTAAGACACGGGGAGCGGATAAGCCTAAAAACACATCAACCCCATCCATCACATCATCGAGGGTACGAGCTTCAGTCTCGATGGCGTAAGCGGAGTTGTAAGGATTCATTTCATCTACACGGCCTTTATAAATGATGCCGAAACGATCATTCACCGTGATGTTTTCTTTCTTTAAGCCCATCTGTACGAGTAGGTTCAAACAGGCAATGGCTGCAGCGCCTGCACCTGAACAGACTAATTTAATATCTTCCAGATTTTTTCCGGCAACTTTCAAACCATTACGAATGGCCGCTGCTACGCAAATCGCGGTGCCATGTTGATCGTCGTGAAAAACGGGGATTTTCATTTTTGCTTTTAAGCGTTTTTCCACTTCAAAGCATTCGGGCGCTTTAATATCTTCGAGATTAATCCCACCAAATGTTGGCTCTAATAGGCTTACTGCATCCACGAAGCGGTCGACATCAAGGGTATCCACTTCAATGTCAAAAGCATTCACGCCTGCAAATTTTTTGAAAAGCACTGCTTTTCCTTCCATCACAGGTTTAGAAGCTAAAGCGCCAATCGACCCTAAGCCTAAGACTGCGGTGCCATTAGAAATCACCGCAACTAGATTCCCACGGGTGGTGTAATCAGCTGCGCAAGCTGGATTCTCTGCAATGGCTAAGCTCGCCGCCGCCACCCCAGGCGAATAAGCTAAGGCTAAATCGCGTTGGTTGACCATGTTCTTAGTAGGGGTTACTTCCAACTTGCCCGGCATTGGATAGCGGTGATAATCCAAAGCAGCTTGGGATAATTCGTCAGCCATTGTGATAGTCCTGCGGTGAAGATATTAAGGAAAGCCTTTTACTTTAACCCGATCAGACAAGAGAGAGAAGTATGAAACTTGAGTTTATCTCTAAGGAATTAGGAAGTTTGGAGAATTTTTCACTGAATGCTTCGAACTGAGCAAGCAGTCAATTAATTAACGCTTGCCCAGCTAAAAATCTAACTAAGCTCGTTTAAACAAGCTGATAATGAACAAGAGTAACGCCGCACCCACTGTAGCCCAAATAATAGAGCCTACAATCCCAGGAATATTCAAATTCAGTGCGCCACTGATGATGCCACCTACGAAAGTCCCGATCACGGAACCAATTAAACCGACCACAATATTGCCGATTAGGCCAAAACCACCACCACGGATCAGATTACCTGCTAACCAACCAGCAACCGCACCAATAGCTAACATGATTAGAATTTCAACGACACCCATGTGATACTCCTCATTGTAAAATCAATAAACACCACTACTTAAGTCGTGGACTATCTTGAGTATAGTTCAGGCATTGTTAATAGATTATTTTGTTCAGCAAATAATTTAAACTTCAGGACGAAATGGAAAAAATGCACGATAAACCCACTTAACGTCGTTCACTGTAAGAAATAGTATAATTTTTACCTTGTTTCAGCTTACTGTAATGACCAAACACCTCTTGCAGATTGCGCTTCATATACTCGCGTAAGCCATTGATAGTCACTAAATAAATACGCCCATTCGGCTTCAGATGCTTTTTCATATCATGCAGTAGAATTGTCATCATCTCTTTACCGACTTTGGCAGGAATATTCGAAGCAATCACGTCAAAACGTAAGCTGGGATCAATATGCTGAAAACCATTACTCAGCATGGCTTGAGCATTGGGTAATTTATTCAACTGCGCATTGCGATTGCTGTATTCAACCGCCATGAAATCCTTATCCACCAGCAAGGTTTTCCCCTGCGGTGCTAGCTTTGCCATCGCTAAACCAACCGGACCATAACCACAACCTAAATCAAAACAATCATCGCTGGGATTAATTTCTAAATACTTCAGGAGCAAGTCTGTCCCTTCATCAATTTCACGTGGCGAAAAAATCCCCCAAGTACTGAGAAACGTAAAACGATGGCCACACAGTTCCGTCTCAAAGCGAATATCCTGACGAATCTCACGTAAATAGTTGCTATCCGTCATGCTTTAAACCTGTGGTAACGTGGAGAAAATACGATCGGCTTCAGCAATCGCTGCGTTCAAATCAGGATGGAGGGTGCAGAAATGCCCCATTTTCCGCCCTGCACGCGCTTCATGCTTGCCATATAAATGTAATTTGCTGTTTGGACTGTGTAGTAACTCATCCCAAATCGGTTGGCTGCTACCCCATAAGTCACCTAGCAGATTCATCATCACTACCGGCGTATGTAAGCGCGTATCGCCAAACGGTAGCTCACAAACCATCCGCACTTGCTGCTCGAATTGCGAGGTGATACAAGCATCTAAGCTGTAGTGCCCACTATTATGGGTACGGGGTGCCATTTCATTAATGAGCAGCTCACCTTGACGGGTAACGAAAAACTCAACCGCCATCACACCAACGAACTCCAATTTAGCAGCGATGCGTTGCGCCGCTTGTTTAGCTTGCTCAGCTAAAGCCTCATTAATTCGAGCAGGTACAATAGTTTGATGCAAAATTCCGTTACGATGCAGATTTTCAGCAACAGGGAAACAGTCCATCTCACCGTGTACACTACGTGCTAACACCACTGATATTTCTTTAGCTAAGTCAACACGCTGTTCGAGCACACACTCGACTGTTTTGAGCTGTAGAAAAGCCGCTTCAACTTCGCTGGGATGATTGACGGTGATTTGACCTTTACCGTCATACCCGAACCGTGCCGTTTTTAGAATCGCCGGAAAGTTGATCTGGCTACAAGCACTCGGGATATCGGCCAGTTGGCGAATCGGCGCAAAGGGAACTGGAGACAGGCCACAACTACGCACAAACTCTTTTTCGACCATCCGATCTTGCGCAACTTGCACGGCAGTTGCCGAAGGACGCACGGGGCAAAATTGCGTTAAAAACTCTAAAGTTTGGGCAGGAATATTCTCAAACTCAGTGGTGACTACAGCACATTGCTCACCAAACTGGCGCAAAGCCTGTTCATCATCATAAGCTGCACGTAAGTGTTGATCAGCCAACTGACCTGCAGGACTTAAAGGATCCGGCTCAAGCACAATGACTTTATAGCCTAAAGTACGTGCTGCTACCGTAAACATACGTCCCAATTGCCCACCACCGAGCATACCAATCGTCGAACCGGGAAGAAGCATTAACTTGCCACTCAATGATATAGATAAAAGTTTAAATACTAGCGCCTATTCCGCAGGGGGCGGCAAAGGCATATTCAAAGCAAACTCGCGCTGAGCTTCGCGGAACGTTGCTAATTGCTTAGCTAAAGCAGCATCCTGCATAGCTAGTTGTGCAATCGCGAATAAAGCCGCATTCGCCGCACCCGCCTCACCAATCGCAAAAGTAGCAACTGGAATGCCTTTAGGCATTTGCACAATCGAATACAGGGAATCTTGTCCATTTAGATAGCGCGAAGGTACAGGAACCCCTAATACCGGAATCTGCGTCTTAGCGGCTAGCATACCTGGTAAATGGGCGGCACCACCGGCTCCAGCAATAATGCATTGCAAACCGCGAGCCTGTGCGGTGCTGGCATACTCAAACAGCAAGTCGGGTGTACGATGTGCCGACACGACTTTATACTCGTGCGCTACCCCAAACTGCTCTAGCAGTTCAACGGCCTTGGACATGACTTTCCAGTCGCTATTGCTGCCCATGACCACCCCTACGAGTGGTTGCATCATCTTGCTACCCTTATGAAACGAAAAATCTGATAGTATAACGGCTTAATCCATTTCTCACTACTTTATGCAGCAATGAGCCAATCTGTCAGTACTTCAAATTTACCCGCACCTGTGCTTGAAACTCATCTACAAAACTTACCCCTGCTAGCGCGGGGTAAAGTGCGTGATATTTATGCGATTGATGATCAACATATGTTGATTGTAGCCACGGATCGCCTCTCCGCCTTTGATGTGGTTTTACCGACTGGGGTCGCTGGCAAAGGCAAAATACTCACTCAAGTGGCTTTGTTCTGGTTTGAAAAACTTAAAGATGTGGTGCCCAATCATTTAAGTAATTTGACCCTAGATGATTTGCCTTTAAGTGCTGAAGAAAAGCAAATGCTCACTGGGCGCAGTATGTTGGTTAAGCGCTTAAAAACTTTGCCAGTAGAAGCGATTGTCCGTGGTTACTTAATTGGTTCGGGCTGGAAAGATTACCAGCAAACAGGCACGGTATGCGGTTTGCCCTTACCACGTGGCTTAAAAATGGCGCAGCAATTACCTGAGCCGATTTTTACCCCTTCGACGAAAGCCGATGTAGGCTTGCACGACATCAATATCAGTTATGCTCAAGTTGAAGAGAAGATCGGTAACGAATTAGCTGCACAAATGCGTAAGGTGAGTATTGAGCTGTATCAACGTGCTGCTGCGTATGCTTTAGAACATAAAATTATTATTGCCGATACCAAATTCGAGTTTGGTTTAGATGAGCAAGGTCAATTGGTACTGATTGATGAGATTCTCACGCCAGACTCCTCGCGTTTCTGGGCAGCAGACGAGTATCAAGTTGGTAAAAATCCACCTTCGTTTGATAAACAAATCGTGCGGGATTACTTAGAAACCCTCGATTGGGACAAAACTTATCCCGGCCCTAGCTTACCTAGCGCGATTGTCGCAAAAACTGCCGAGAAGTATAGGGAAGTCGCTACACTGCTAACCCAGTCAAACTGAGGAATTTTAGCAATGCATGTGCTTGTTACAGGTGCTGCCGGCTTCATTGGAATGCATGTAGCCCTGTCACTGTTAAAACGTGGCGATAGTGTCGTTGGCCTAGATAATCTAAACAACTACTATTCAGTTCAGTTAAAGCAGGATCGTTTACAACAGATTCGTACAGAAGATAGCGAGCAGCGTTTTCAATTCGTAGAAATGGATCTAGCTGATCGTGAAGGTATCGCGCAGTTATTTGCTGATCAGCAGTTCGATACCGTTGTCCATTTAGCCGCTCAAGCGGGTGTGCGTTATTCTCTAGAAAATCCGCTCGCTTATATTGACAGTAATCTAGTCGGTTTTGCACATATTCTCGAAGGCTGCCGCCAGCAGAAAATTAAACATTTGGTTTATGCGTCCTCTAGCTCAGTCTATGGCGCGAATGAGGCCATGCCTTATTCAGTGCATGATAATGTGGATCATCCTTTGTCATTGTATGCCGCATCTAAAAAGGCCAATGAACTGATGGCACACGCTTATTCACATCTATATGCATTGCCAACTACCGGTTTACGCTTTTTTACCGTTTATGGCCCTTGGGGTCGACCCGATATGGCTCCCATTAAATTTACTAAGGCTATTTTAGCGGGCGAAACCATTGATGTTTATAATTACGGCAAACATCGGCGTGATTTTACTTATATCGATGACATTGTGGAGGGCGTAATTCGTGTTTTAGATCAACCTTCCACAAAAAATACCGCATGGAATGGCAAAAAACCTGATCCAAGTAGTAGTTCTGCGCCGTGGCGAGTCTATAATATAGGGCAACAGCAACCAATTGAGCTGCTTGATTATATTGTTGCACTGGAGTCACATTTAGGTAGAAAAGCGCAGCTAAATCTTCTACCCTTGCAACCCGGCGATGTCCCTGACACTTTTGCCGATGTTGAGGATTTAGTAAAGGCTGTCGGCTATCGACCTAGCACTTCCGTTAATGAAGGCACAAGTCGGTTTATAAGCTGGTATCGTGCATATTATAAGGTTGATTTTTGACTGCACAGGTTTGATCTATGCAAAAGCTTAAGCAACAACAACTGTTGGATCGTATGCTGGAAAAACTTCCTGATCATGTGACCTTTTTATTAGTCATACTCAGTGGTTTTCTCCTAGCCCGCCTGACCTGGACTTTATTCCCCGCTGATCCTGCCGCCATTACCGCAGCCAATCAAACTGAAATTGCCCCCGCTGTTGAAGTCATTCCAGCTAATGCAAGTGCTACTGATATTGGCCAAGAATTAGCAAACTATCATTTATTGGGTGTTTATCAGCCACCTCAAGCCCCTGTAGCAGCTCCTGTTGCTGAGCCAGCCCCTGCTCCCACTCCAGAAGCACCTCGTATCCCTCTAAAACTAGTGGGTGTTTATGCACTTCCGAATAAAAGTGGGGTTGCTGTTATCGAAGTAGGTGGCGCTAATCAAAAAGTAGTAGGCGTAGGTGAGGCAATTGCTGAAAGCAATGGAGCCACTTTAGAAAAGGTATTTCCTGACAAAGTAGAAATTAGCTGGCAAGGCAAAATTGAAACTTTAGGTATGCCTAAATTAAGTGAGTCTGCAGGAGCAGCTGGTGAAGCAGCTCAAATTCCTACTGAGGAATATATTCCTGAGCCAGAGCCTGAAGTAGTACCTGATCAATTAATGCTACAACAGCAACAACTTGAACAACAAAAAATACAACAAGAAGAGTTAGAGGATGATGGTGGCACGCCAAAAGCGCCTTTAGCACCAGGAGCCGTTCCTCCACAACCCCCTCAACCACAAGTTGATCCTGAAGCAAATGCAGGTCGTTCTTCTGATTTAAGCAGTTTTCGGCAGCAGGTGGCACAAAATAATTTAAAACTTTTAGAAGTCATTCGTCCTAGCCCCGTTTCTGAAAAAGGTCAATTAACAGGATTCAGGGTTGTACCGGGGCAGAATGAAGCTTTATTTAGACAAACTGGCTTACTAGCAGGTGATATTGTCACTGGTATAAACGGAACACCCTTAAATAGCAACTCGTCTAGCTTACAAGCTATGCAGGGCTTAATGAATAGTGCCAGCGCCGATTTGACTATTTTACGCGCTGGGCAAACCACTTCAGTACGTGTAAGTTTCTAACTCAGCATTCTAAGAGCGCCGTTGTGCATCTCGCACTGAGGGCAATTGCATCAGGCGCTCCAACACTTCAGATAATTGCTCTATATCTTGAATCTGAATCGTTAAATTAATAAACGATACCTCATCATTTTCACGGGGCAGCGTATTAATCTCGTGAATATTAATGTTAAGGCGAACTAAAACATCCGCTACATCACGCACTAGGCCAGGTTTATTCTCCCCAGATACTTGAATATCGACTGCATAATCCATCGCTCCCCCTCGCCAACTCACATCGACTAAACGTTTTTTCTGTTCATCGTTTAAATGTAGGATATTTTTGCAATCCGTGCGATGAACGGAGACCCCTCGACCGATCGTGATATAGCCTATAATCGCCTCACCCTGTAAAGGTTGGCAACATTGCGCGATTTGAGTAACTAAATCCGAAACCCCCTGCACACTGACCCCCCCTACTTGCTTAGTCGGTGCTACTTTTTTGATTTTGCGCAGAGGAATTTCAGTGGAACGCGAGCGAATCAGCGAATCTGCAAATTGCTTGGGTGTAATATCCCCCCGCCCTAAAGCAATTAGAAAATCACGTTCATTTTGGCGACCAAACTGCTGGTATAAATCATTAGGTTTGAGGTTAGGAAAATTAAGTAAATGCTTTTGGCGATCTAAAATCGAGATACCTTCTTGATAATTACGCTCGTGATTCTGTTGGCGGAACCAATGATTAATTTTTTGGCGAGTCCGAGGCGCTTTAATAAAATTGAGGCTACTATTCAGCCAATTCATTTTTGGTCGCGGCTCTTTATTCGTGATAATCTCAACCTTATCACCGTTTTTGAGTTCGTAATTGAGAGAAGTGAGTCGGCCATTCACGCGTGCACTATGACAACGATGGCCAATATCCGTGTGAATCGCATAAGCAAAATCAATCGGTGTAGCACCCTTGATTAAATCAATGACTTTTCCTTTGGGTGTGACAACGAAAACTCGATCTGAGAATAATTCAGCCTGAAAATCCTCAAGTAACTCGCTGTCATCAATATCCGCATCCAAGAGGCGGCGCATGGAATTAATCACCCGCTCTAAATTACGATCATAGCGACTACCCTCTTTATAGCGCCAATGTGCTGCAACCCCCAGCTCTGCGAACTGATGCATATCATGGGTACGAATTTGAATTTCTACCGCACGATCTTGAGGGCCAATCACGACGGTATGAATCGATTGATAGCCATTGGATTTTGCATGCGCAATATAATTGTCAAACTCTTCCTGAATATGCGGCCAACGGGCATGGACTAGGCTTAGTACTTGATAACAAATGTCGTTATCATCCACAATAATCCGAATCGCACGTAAATCATAAAGTTGGTCAATTGGTACTTGCTTACGCTGCATTTTTTTCCAAATGCTATAAATATGTTTAGGCCGACCATAGACAGTTGCTCTGATATTTGCTGCGGCTAATATCCCACGAATAACCTGAATAAACTCATCAATATAGTTTTCACGTTGCAGGCGCGTATTAGCCAAAGCTTTGGCAATACTTTTATATTGTTGCGGTTCTAAAAAGCGGAAAGATAAATCTTCTAGCTCCCATTTAATTTGGCTAATGCCTAAGCGATTGGCTAAGGGTGCAAACAGCATCATGGTTAAATTCGCTGCATGCGTATGAACAGGGCCTAAGTCCTCGCGTGCCAACAAACGCAAATATTGCAGCTGCCAAGCCAACTTAATCAATACCGCCCGCATATCGCCAACCATTGAGAGCAGCATATTGCGGACTAATTCAGCTTGTTCCTTTTGAGTGGGATCAGCAGCAGCAGCGGTATTTTCACGGAAGGTGTGTAAACTCCACATACCAAAACAAACGCGACTGACTTGACTGCCATACTCCCGTTCAATCTCACCTTGCTTTAAAGCATGGGCATACAAGGGATCAGAGAGCAAAGCAGCTAATAAAGTCAGTTGCTCCGCCTCAATCAAGCGCAGGTTTTCGGCTACATCTAAGCTGCAAGGTTGAAGCGGTTCACATTCACCACGATCTAATAAAGGCTTGATCGCTTTATACAGCAAGTCTAAATCACGCTCTTGGTTAGAGACCCATAAGCGTTGTACCCAAGTATCTAGGTCACGTGATTTAGGGTTGACGGTTTGGCTGTGTTGCATACTGAAATATCCTGTCCGTCTTCATCCATGAAGCTATTGGCAGTTATAAATTATTCTAGTGAGTAAGAACGCCCTAAGAAGCATTTATAATAATTTAAGTAGTGCTTCTATTTCAGCAAAATTCGTCATAATTGCATCTGGCTTTAGTCCTAAAGGTCGCTCCCGCTGTTGAGCATTGAACCAGATAGTACGTAAACCGACTTGTTGAGCGCCAATTACATCTTTTTCTGGGTCATCACCCACATAAACCATTTGATGTGGTTCTAATTGAAGTTTATTTAGAGCTTGCTGAAAGATAGCCGGATGAGGCTTGGCAACACCCGCTTCAGCAGAATTCAAAGCAAATTCAAATAGATGGCCAATACCAATATGGTGCACATCCGCGTTGCCATTAGTAATCACACCCAAAGAATAACTTTGTGCTAAACGCTCTAAACTGGGTAAAACTTCTGGAAAGAATGTTACCTGATTGCGCGCTTGCCAAAACACTTGGAAAGCTTGCTCAGCATAAGCTGGATCATAAGCGCTTTCTACTAAGAGCTGTTGCAACCAACCAGTACGCAAGGTAGTCAAATCATGGTGTAGTTCAGGATATTGACCAACATAAGCTATCCTGCTTGCTACTAGGCTATCTAAGCTGGGATAGCGTTGGCTAATAACAGGATAGTAAGCTTGCAACCAACGATACATCGTTTGTTCGGCATGTTCGATGACGCTTTGGCAATCCCAAAGCGTATCGTCTAAATCAAAGGCAATACAACGAATCGTCATTAGCAGTAGTCAAACTAAGAAAAACTCTATACTAGCAGTAAATAGCTGCTTTAACCGATAAGGGTAGAATATGAAGTTGTTTAAGCACCTAGCTGTACTGACATTAGGCTTATTTAGCACACTGACTCAAGCAGAAACTTTAGTTCTCATTCCAGGCTTTCAAGAGCAAGGGATGGCTTGGCGCTTTCAGCATGTGGCCTCAGCGTTACAGTCCTCAGGATGGGTCGATGGAGGCAATTTGGTCTTAACCCCACGTGGAATTGTGAATAGCACAGTACTGACTAAGCGCCCCAAACAAGCATTTTATACCCTGGAACTGCCTAATCAACTATCCATTACACAGCAAGCAGTGATTTTAGATCAGTATCTACAAGCGCTTTCGGCTAAACGTAGAGAACCGCTAAGTTTGGTCGGTCACTCGGCAGGTGGTTTAGTAGGACGTTATTGGTTAGTAGCTTTCAACACCGTACCAGTGAAAACCTTAATCACGATTGCCACCCCGCATACAGGTACACCTTGGGCTGATTTATCCGAGGTTGCTATTAATACACCCTTAGCTGACCTAGCTGCAGGCATGGGGATTGATTTACCCCGTTCGCGTCAGCTCTATACCGAATTACGCGAAGAGCGCCCCGGTAACTTTTTATATTGGCTGAATCATCAAAGCCATCCGGCCCTTCGTTATGTGTCAATTGTGCGGAACAGTAAGCGCCCTGAATCAAGTGACTTTGTAGTCCCTCCACACAGCCAAAATATGCAGAATGTGTTTGCTTTAACTGGACATACTGAAACGATGTTTAGTGAAGGACAACATGTGTTAAATGCCAATGATGGTTATCGAATAGCGAAGATTTTAGACGCATCAGCTGCGCCAAGAAAATAAGCCCTGAAGGAAAGCTACCTATCTAAAACGTCTAATGTTAGTATTAAAGCAAATAGGGTAAATAACCAAGGGCTGTTTACGGCTCAAATAATAGAATCATTTAGCTACCTAGATAGACGATGCACATGAACGAGGCGATCTACGCACCGAATCATTCTCCCTTGATGAAGACACTGCCCTTAGCACTGGCTGTGCATGCTGCTGTTATTTTTGGCATATCCTTCGCGCCCGTCATTCTACCACGTTTAGCCATCCCGCCTGCTTTAGATATTACGATTGTGCAAACACCTAGTGAAGCTACACCGAAAGAAGTCAATTTTTTAGCACAAGCGAATCAAGAAGCCAGTGGGACTGAGGATGAAGATAATAAGCCACGCAGTCCCTTAGCTTCTTTATTACCGCAAGATAATGACGGGGAGTCACCACTTCAGTCAGAAGCTAGTACCGAAGACTTACAGCCTAAAATTGATCCACAAATTCTAACTAGCAAAGCAACCACTTTTACCGAGCTGAGTAAAGAACCTGATCAGCCTGATACTACACATAATCTAATTGCTGATATAACCGCAGACAGTGCACAGGAAATTGCACAATTATTAGCAGAAGTAGATGCTGCCGAAGCCCAATATGCGCGGCGTCCACGGATTCATTTCATTGATGCGGTGAGTGCTAAAAGCGCAGTAGAAGCGGAGTATATTGATAGCTGGATCAAGAAGATTGAGCGAATTGGTAATATTAACTTCCCTGAAGAAGCTATTCGCCGCAATATGAGTGGTAAGTTGATTTTGAATGTGACACTTGACCATGCAGGTCGTGTGGTCGACAGTCAAATTGACGTATCATCGGGCTTCAATGTACTGGATAAGGCTGCTTTACGCATTGTGCGCTTAGCTTCCCCTTATCCACCTTTGCCCGCCGAAATTCGTAAAAAATGGGATCAATTAAATATCACCCGCACTTGGATTTTCCATAGCGGTACTTTCAATACAGAATAGAGCTTATGCAGGCTATTGCTAATTTACGCAACCATTTGCTGATTGCCATGCCCAGCATGGACGATCCAAACTTTGATCACACGGTGACCTTAATTTGCCAGCATGACGAGCAAGGGGCTTTTGGTGTGACTATTAATCGCCCACTTGAAGTGACTTTTGGCGAATTACTAGCTCAATTAGATATTGAAGTGAATGATGTGCGGCTGGCTAACCGAGTCGCTATGAGTGGAGGCCCCGTACAAGCTGAGCAAGGTTTTGTGCTGCATAACACTAATCGTTCATGGGAAAGTACTCTACATATTGCGGAGAATCTCTCCATCACCTCTTCACGCGATATTCTAGTAGATATTGCGGCTGGTGATGGGCCTGATCAGTTCCTGCTTGTCTTAGGTTGTGCTGGTTGGAGTCCGGGGCAATTAGAAGAAGAAATCAAAGAAAATGCTTGGCTCACCTGCGATGCCAAAAATTCAATTCTCTTCGATATGCCGTATCCACATCGTTGGCGCGGTGCAGCTTCTACTTTAGGGATTGATGTTAATCTGTTAGGCACGGTAGCTGGGCACGGTTAATGTCGATTACAGTTCTAGGGTTTGACTTTGGCCTGAATCGTACAGGCGTTGCAGTGGGTAATACACTCACGGGTTTAGCCACTCCACAAGCAGTTTTATATTCCCAAAATAATCAGCCTGATTGGGACGGCATTGAACGCTTAATTCAGTTATGGCGCCCTAAGCTTTTAGTGGTGGGCATGCCGCGCAAATTAGATGGCACTGATAGCAGTATGCAAGAAACCATCCTAAAATTTTGCCACGAACTCGAAAAGCGTACTAAGCTCCCTGTGCAGACTGCGAACGAACAGTTATCCTCGCGGGAAGCAGAACAGCTTTTGAAAAATGCACGCCAAGCCGGTCGTAAGCGTAAAATTCGTAAGGAAGAAATCGACCAACTGGCGGCAGCGATTATTTTAGAGAATTGGATGCACGATTATGCCCACCAACAACAACTATAATTTACCCGATTTACTCACCCAACTCGCTGAGCAATTAAAAACTTATCTAAGTGAACACCAAATCACTAACCCCGTTTTAGTGGGTATTGAGCGCTCTGGTGTTTGGCTAGCAGAAGTGTTGCATGAACGCCTGCAGATTACTGAAGATTTGGGTAGTTTAAATATTAGCTTTTATCGCGATGACTATAATCGCACTGGTCTAGCTGTGCAGACTGAACCTTCACGCTTGCCTTTGAGCTTAGAGGATCGGCATATTATTTTAGTCGATGACATTATTTACACTGGTCGTACTATTCGCGCTGCGATGAATGAATTGTTCGACTATGGCCGCCCAGCAAGTATTACTTTAGCGGCGATTGTAGCGCGCCAAGGGCGTGAACTACCGATTGAGCCACAAGTCTGTGTATTGCGTGAAGAGCCGGGTAAAGAATATATCTATCATATTTCCCAAGACCCACTCCGCATGGAATTGGTAAGGAAAGACTAAGTGAAGGGTTTATCAGGCTGGCACAAACTTGTAAAATACTGCCACCTTAGTCACCTAGCGAATATGCCTCATGCATCCTCATCTGAAGCCCGGCCCTTTGCCTTTGAGCATGCAGCTCGCGCCGGGTAATAAATTAAACCATTTCCTGACGGTTGAAGGGCTACCTTATCAATTACTGCACGATATTATGGATCGTGCCGAACAGTTCGTGACCTTACCTGCCAAACAGCAAAAAAAAGCACCGCTGCTGCGTGGTAAAACAGTGATGAATTTGTTCTTTGAGAACTCGACTCGTACCCGCGTGACCTTTGAGATTGCTGCCCAACGCCTCGGCGCTGATGTTATCAACTTAGATATTCGTACTTCGTCCACGGCTAAAGGTGAAACCTTACTGGATACGGTGCGCAATTTGGAGGCGATGAATGCAGATATGTTCGTGGTACGCCATGAACATGCGGGTACTGCGCAATTCATTGCCCGCTATGCAGCACCCCATATTAGTGTCCTGAATGCTGGTGATGGTCGTCACGCCCATCCCACACAGGCGATGTTAGATATGTTCACCATCCGCCAAAAGAAAGGTGCTTTTGAGCCACTCAAAGTTGCGATTGTGGGTGATGTTTTGCACTCACGGGTAGCACGTTCGCAAATTCACGCCTTAACCACTCTTTTGACAGGTGAAGTACGCGTGATTGGCCCGAAAACCTTGATTCCTGCCAATATTGAACGTATGGGCGTGAAGGTTTTTCATGATATGGATGAAGGTTTGCGTGATACGGATGTGGTGATCATGTTGCGTCTCCAGCGTGAACGGATGGCAGGGGCTTTACTTCCCTCTGAACGTGAGTTTGCCAAACTATATGGCTTAAATGAAAAGCGCTTAGAACTGACCAAACCAGATGCAATTGTGATGCATCCAGGGCCGATTAATCGCGGTGTGGAAATTGATACTGAAGTAGCCGATGGAGTGCGCTCAGTGATTTTAGAGCAAGTCACTAATGGGATTGCCGTGCGCATGGCGGTGATGGCGATGATTATGGGTGGGAGTGCAGCATGAGGAATCTAATCATCCAACAAGCCCGTGTTCTTGACCCCAACTCACGCACCGATCAAATTGCGAATGTCTATATTCAAGACGGCACTATTGTAGCCATCGGCGGCCAATCAACCACGTTAGACAACTTCCATGCTGCCGAAAAGGTGAATGCTAGCGGTTTATGGCTAATGCCTGGTGCTATTGATCTTGCCGCTTGGTTACGTGAGCCGGGTTTAGATCACAAGGCCACTTTAGCCAGTGAAACGCGCGCTGCTGCCGCAAGTGGAGTTACCACACTCTGCTATCAACCTGATCCAGCGACTAGTATTGATAACTCAGCTGCAGTGAATTTAATCCGCAAAATTAACCAAGGTTTGCAACTAGCGAATGTCGAAGTCATCGGCAATATGACCTTTAAGTTAGAAGGCAAACGCTTGTGCAATATTGGTGGTTTGCGGCGTGTCGGCTGTGTCGGTGTCACGAATGCTTGGCAACCCTTTGAAAACTTAAATGTGATGCGGCGGGCGATGGAATATGCTTCTACGCATGATCTAACCGTGTTCATGTATCCCTTAGAGCATGGTTTAGCCGCCGGAGGGGTGATGCATGAAGGCGAAGTGTCCACCCGCTTAGGCTTACCTGCGATTCCTGCAGCGGCTGAGACAGTTGCTGTCGCACAGATTATTGCTTTAATGGAATTAACTGGTAGCCGTGTGCATTTTTGTCGTTTATCTGCGGCGGGTAGTGTGCGTTTAATTCGCCAAGCGAAGCGGGATGGTTTAGCAGTCACTGCGGATGTGGCTGCCCATCAACTCTATTTGACTGAACGTAATGTGTTAGATTTCGACCCACTATGCCATGTCCGCCCACCTTTGCGTGCCCAAGCGGATCGTGATGCACTGCTGCAAGGTTTAAGTGATGGGACAATTGATGCAATTTGCTCCGATCACCAGCCGCATGAATTGGATGCGAAGCTTGCACCTTTCCAGCAAACCGAGCCAGGGATTGCGTCTTTAGAGACTTTAGTGCCTTTGACTTTGCGCTTAGCGGAAGAGGGGGTTCTGCCGCTGCTACAGGCTTTAAGAAAGATTACGTTTAATCCAGCACGCATTATTGGTAGCCAAGCAGGTTGTATTGCGATCGGTGCTCCGGCTGATTTAGTGCTATTAAAACCTGATGTCCTTTGGGACTTCACCCTAGAAAAAATGCTCAGCCAAGGCAAAAATACACCGTTTGCAGGTTGGAGTTTTAATGGCCAAGTCCAACGTACTTTGTTGGCTGGTCACACGGTTTATCAAGCTCAGGAGGCTAACTGAGCAATGTTACATGTTGCTTTATTTGAACCCGAAATTCCGCCGAATACCGGGAATATTATGCGTTTATGTGCCAATACGGGCTGTCGTTTACACTTAATTCATCCATTAGGGTTTTCCTTGGATGAAAAGCAAGTACGAAGAGCGGGAATGGACTACCGAGATTTAGCTGCTGTGCAAGAGCATGAAAGCTTTGCGGCTTTTAATAAAGCAATACTCGGTAAGCGTGTATTTGCTTGCAGTACCAAAGCTAAAACCTCGTATGCAGAAACAGCTTTTCAAGATGAGGATGTCTTGCTGTTTGGCCCTGAAACGCGTGGCTTACCGGAAATCCTCTTAGCCAGCTTGCCTGAAGATTTAAAGCTGCGGATTCCGATGTTACCGGATAGCCGTAGCTTGAATTTGTCAAATACGGTGGCAGTAGTTGTGTATGAAGCCTTGCGTCAGCAAAACTTTGTAGGCTTAAGTTAGCCATGAAATTGCTACGTGCGTGGACTCATTCCAGCCAAGCCTGTATCGCCACGATTGGTAACTTTGACGGTTTACATTTAGGTCATCAAAGTGTGATTCGGCAAGTACAAGACAAGGCAACACATTTAGGCTTGGCGTCCACGGTGATTAGCTTTGAACCACTCCCTGCTGAATACTTACGTCAGCCGCCACCAAGCCGTATTTTACCACTGCGGGATAAACTGCTTTATCTGCAAAGTCTACAGCTAGATCAATTTGCCTGTTTGCACTTTAACCAAGCGCTTGCTGAAATGGAGCCTGAGGCTTTTATTCAAGACATACTTTTAGATGGTTTAAAAGTACGTGCTCTGGTAGTTGGTGATGATTTCCGTTTTGGCCGCAAGCGCCGCGGGGATTATAACCTATTACAAGCTATGGGTGCTCAACAAGGTATGGAGGTCATTCAAACCTCAACTTTATTACATACTAATGATCGCGTAAGCAGTACTTGGGTACGCCAAGCTTTAGCTCAGGCCGATTTAACCACAGTTAAAACCTTACTTGGGCGACCTTATTCTTTATCGGGTCGCGTGCGACATGGGAATAAATTGGGTCGGACGATTGGTTTCCCCACTTTAAATTTGCGGATTCCAGAAAATATTGCATTGTGTAAAGGTGTATACGCAGTGCAGGCTTATCGAGCGGCTGAAGCAAAGGTAAAAGGAATTGCCAACTTAGGCTCACGCCCTACGGTCAATGGTTTAGAAAGCCGTTTAGAAGTTCATTTATTTGATTTTTCTGAGCAAATTTATGGTGAGCATTGGACGATTGAGCCAACTGACTTCATTCGCCCTGAACAGCGTTTTGAATCTTTTGAGTTACTCAAACAACAGATTAAACTGGATGTGGAGCAAGCTCGCAGCCTACTCCACTAATGGGCAACTATGGTTAATTAGAGTAGGTGATAATCAATCACACGTTGGACTTCATTCTTCGAGCCTAACACCACTGGTACACGTTGATGCAAAGCATAAGGCTGCATCTCTAAAATTCGTTCGCGCCCTGTGCTAGCTAAACCACCGGCTTGCTCAATTACCATACTCATAGGATTAGCTTCATAAAGTAGGCGTAATTTGCCTTCCTTACCGGATTTACGCATTTTTTCATCCAGTGGATACATGAAAATTCCCCCACGGGACAGGATCCGATGGACTTCTGCTACCATCGAGGCCACCCAGCGCATATTAAAATCTTTACCGCGCACACCTTCTTTGCCAGCCACACATTCTTGAATATACCGCTGGATGGGTGCTTCCCAATGGCGTTGGTTAGAGGTATTGATAGCAAATTCCTTGGTATCTTCGGGAATTTTCACATCATCACGGGTCAGAATGAACTCACCACAGCTATTGTCGAGGGTAAACATACTGACACCGCGCCCGGTAGTAATCACCATAATGGTAGAAGGCCCATACAGACAATAACCAGCAGCAACTTGTTTAGTACCGGGCAAAAGGAAGTCTTCTGCAGTGGGGTTTAATACACCTTTGGGAGCCTTGACCACAGAAAAGATGGTCCCCACCGACACATTCACATCCATATTTGAAGAGCCATCGAGGGGATCGAAGGTCACTAAATACCCGCCACGCCGTTTACCTTCTTTGAGGTTATAAACGGTTTCCATTTCCTCAGACGCCAAAGCAGCTACATGCCCATTATTTTCTAAGGCTTCAATAAAAACATCATTGGAAATAATGTCCATTTTCTTTTGAATTTCACCTTGGACATTTTCTGAACTAGCCGCACCTAATACCCCGACTAAAGCACCTTTTCTGGTTAAACCAGACAATTTTTTACAAGCGGTCGCAATATCATTTAATAGCCCGGTGAAATGCCCGCTAGCTCCCTCATAAGTATGTTGTTCTTCAATAATATATTGAGTGAGTGTTGTACCAATTTGATACATAGAAGTAATCCTAAAACAGAATAAAAATCGCTAAATGAGCGAGGCGACAGAACAACCTTGCCCGATCATGAATGTTCAAGAATAATAGCAGCTTGCCTTTATGCAACGATATAGATCAATCGGTGTAAAAAACTCGGGCCCGAAGGCCCGATAGATTTGCGAGGGAGTATTATAATTTTATGATGACTAGTTCGAGTGTGTAATGATCCTTGATTAGGATGTAAGCCACTGTTCTATGAAGCCGAGGTGTTGTTTGGTAGAACGCTCAGTTCTACAATAGTGTGCAGCTAATGACTCTCTGTCGTGCCATCACAACCGTCGGTTCATTTGTTTTTTCTACCTAGCTCAGGCTGCAAGAAAAAATTACAAGAAATTCAAACCAAATAATGATTCAGGGCGACGAAGCTTATGAACGGTTCAATCAAGCACCAAGAAACTGATAGCAATAGTGCAGAGCAAAACATTAGGAATGTTGGCGACGAGGAACTTTTAAGCCAAATTGCTCAAGGGGATCGACAAGCGTTTAGGCGTTTGTATTTGAAATATCAACCTCGACTAGTGAGTTATTGTGCTCGCTTACTGAAAGATGATGTCGCACAAGCGGCAGATATTGTTGATGATGCACTCTTTGATGTATGGCGATCCGCTGATAAGTTTGAAGGTAAATCCAAAGCGTCTACATGGATTTATTCTATTACCCGTAATAAGCTCATTTCTTGGCTAAGAAAAACATCTGAAGTCACTTTAGATGATGATGCTCTCATGTTGGCGATGGAAGATAGTGCTCCCAATCCAGAAGAACTCCGGATTGAGGAAGACATGAAGGATCAATTACTGCGCATGATGAACCATTTGACAGATGAACATCGAGATGTATTAAAGCTCACTTATTTTGAAGATAAGTCAGTCAAAGAAGTAGCTGATCTTCTTAACATCTCCGAGAACACCGTCAAAACACGCATGTTCTATGCTCGCAAGCGTTTAGGTCAAATGCTTGAAAAAGCTGGAATCATGGAATTCGATATATAAACTGGTCATCTTTATGAGTAATCTTGAGTCCAATAAACTCTTAGAAGAAGCGCGCCGCTTACTTCCGTGGTATCTCACCGATAAGCTTAGCAAAGCAGAACAGGGATTAGTTAATCAAGCTTTGGAGCAATATCCAGAGCTGCAACATGAGCTTGCACAAGAAGAAAAAATGATGCGGATCGTGCGCACCAATACAAGCCTATTAGAGTTGTCCGCACTTGATACCACTGAGCAACGTTTAAATAAACTGTTAGTACGCATTGACCGTGCTGACGAAAAGCTGGAGGAGCCTACTGAAGCGACTCAATTAGTAGTTGAGCCTGAACCTCTTCCAAGCCAAGCGACTAGGCCTGCTTCGAATAGTCATAACACTTCAGTTATGAATCAGCCAAAAACTCAAATTAAGAAAAACTGGTTCGATTTTTTATGGCGCCAACCCTTATTTAATCTTGAGTGGTTCACTCCAGCGAATGCAGTGTTCGCAAGCTTAGTGATTGCCCAAGTTGCTGTCTTGGCTTATAACCAGTTTAATACCAAGGCTGACTCCCAGTTTACAGTTGCCAGTGTGGAAACTCCGCATACGGTGAACTTTACTGCTGATGGTAAAACTGCACTGAGCCGCTTCTTAGTGCAATTTGCCGACAATGCTAAGCACCAAGAAGTTTGTGAGTTCTTAAATAAATGGCAGGCACATATTGTTGCAGGGCCAAATGCTCAAAGCATTTTTACGATTGAAATGCCGGTAGCTCCCAATATCGATAAAGTTGCCTTAGCCGATAGCATTATGCAGCAGACTGCTCAGCAAAGTTCACCTGTATTATTTTTAGGCCCACAATTTGAGGATAAAACGCCACAGTGACTAGACTTGCCTTCCAAGTAGCTGAGGCTTTAAAACGGAAAGCTCAGCGTTTTGGCTTTATTCTGATAGGTTTAAGTACTGCAAGTTTAGTAGTTGCAGCGCCAGCGGATAAAAAGATTAGCTATGACTCGCCAGCTTGCCAAATCTCTAGTGCTTGGTGTGTAGGTAACCTACCTGATAATAACCGTGACTATCGACAGAACGAATTACTCCTCTTATATGATGCTGGGCAGTCAGCTCGGTTTGCTGAAGAGGTACTGCAGCGTTATCGCTTGACACAAAAACGTACCGATGAGCTATTAGCTGTCCGTACCAAAATGCTCACGGTAGCTACTAATGGCCAAGATCCCAAGTCCCTAGTAGATACCATTAATAAACAGGAAGATAAAGTTGAAGCGAATTTAAGTCATTTATTCTTTACAGCAGCAAGTGCTAACACTAATGCAGTAGGCTCAATCGGTTATCCGCTCGATTTAACAGGTATTGCTCAAGCTCATCAATTTACTAAGGGCGCTGGAGTCAAAATTGGCATGGTGGATACGCCAATCGATATTTTGCATCGTTCCTTAGACAACTCCAAGGTTAGACGTGTTGAGTTGATCCCTGCTGGAGATAGCAATAATCAAAAGCATGGTACAGCGATTGCGGGTGTCTTGATTGGGCAAAATCCACGGATTGGGATTGCGCCGGAAGCCTCTTTATATGCGGTTAGCGCCTTTAGTTCTGATCAGCAAAATCCCAATGCCCGTAGCAGTACCGCAGGTTTAGTAGCCAAAGCGATTGATCTTTGTATTCAAGAAAAGGTTGATGTACTGAACCTTAGTTTTGCGGGTAAAACGGATCCCTTAGTAAGCAAAATGATCCAGAAAGCGGTCGAAAACAATATTATTGTGGTGGCTTCAGCAGGTAATGGCGGCCCTAATGCTGAGCCGGCTTATCCGGCTGCTTTTGATAATGTGTTAGCAGTCACCGCTGTCGACGAACAAGAAAGTATCTTTGGACGGGCTAACCGTGGGTCCTATATTGATGTCGCAGCACCTGGGGTTAATATTTTTACCACGTCCCCCGCAGGCACCTTTGATTTAGCCACAGGTACTTCAATGGCAACTGCACATGTAACTGGCCTCATTGCGCTGCTACTCTCAGTGAATAAGCAGGGTGTTACACCTCGACTGCTAGAACAAACTGCTATCGATTTAGGTCTTCAGGGTCGCGATAATGATTATGGCTACGGCTTAGTCAATGTAGATCGTGCCTTAGCCGCCTTGCGTGCTGCGCATTAAAATTTAATTCACCAAAACTTGATATAAGCCAATAAACCTGCAACTGGGCATCTGGCCTTTGATTGAAATCAAAGTGGATTTTTAGGCTAAGCTCAAAATTAAACTTGTCATAAGTCCACTAGGAGACAAGTTATGTCGAGCTTTTTCAGCAGTTTAACTGGCATTCTGTTTATGTCGAGCCTTACCATTATTTTCATTTTAGGCTTTCTTGCTTATCTGTTTTGGAAGTTTATGAAACTATCGAATCATAAACCCCAACCCGGCGAAAAATCTTGGTGAGTCCTGCAAGTCACTTTAGCTGCCGTCTAAATTCAACCAATCCCGAGGCTTTAAGAAATCAGTGTATAAACGAGCCTCGGCGGAATTTGGTGTGGGATGCCAATCGTAGCGCCATTTCACCAAAGGCGGCAGCGACATCAGAATCGATTCGGTGCGACCACCTGACTGTAGACCGAATAAGGTGCCACGGTCATAGACCAGATTAAACTCTACATAGCGCCCACGTCGGTATAATTGGAAATCCCGTTGAACTGCATTGAAAGCTAAGTTTTTACGCTTTTGCACAATGGGGCGATACGCTTGAATATAGTGATTACCCACACTTTGCATAAAGTTAAAAGTCTTTTCAAAACCCCATTCATTCAAATCATCAAAGAAGAGGCCACCAATACCACGTGGTTCATTGCGATGTTTTAAGAAAAAGTAATCATCACACCAGCGCTTATAGTTAGCATAAACCTCAGAACCGAACGGATCACAAGCATTTTTAGCGGTTTGATGCCAAGCAATGCAATCCTCTTCAAACCCATAATATGGAGTTAAATCAAAACCACCACCAAACCACCACACAGGCGCCTCTGTAGGATGCTCTGCAATAAAAAAGCGCACATTCGCATGCGAAGTTGGCACAAAAGGATTATTCGGGTGAATCACTAAGGACACGCCCATTGCTTGGAAACTACGCCCGGCTAACTCTGGTCGAGCCGCTGTAGCAGAAGGTGGCAGTGTTGAACCAAAGACATGAGAGAAATTCACTCCCCCTTGTTCAAAGACAGCACCACCCGCTAATACTCGAGTACGCCCACCGCCGCCACCTGGACGCTCCCACGCATCTTCAACGAATGGGGCTTGACCATCTTCAGCGCTTAGTTGCGCACAAATATCATCTTGCAAAGCCAGTAAATAGCGCTTAACCGCTTCAATATTCGGTTGGGTCATAGTGGAATGCTCGTGTTCACTTAAACAGAAAGTCGCTTATTGTAACGAGATTTTACCTTGCAGGTCGACGATACCGTCTAAACCTGATTTACATCAAACCCAACCCCTTCACGATTGCAATACCAATGCTCGTGCTTAACACCGAACCGACTGTGGTTAAAGCAATAATATTTGCAGCCAGCGCACTATTCCCCCCCATCGCTCTAACCATCACATAACTAGCTGCGGCGGTTGGTGCAAACGACATTAAGACTAAAACACCTAATTCAATGCCACTAAATCCTGCCCAAATCCCACAGGCAGTAAACACGAGGGGAATAAAAATTAACTTACCTAAACTGGCACTTACCGTATTGTGCATATCTTGGCGCATGGATTTAAAACTCAAGGAAGCACCGGTACACAGTAGGGCGAGGGGTAAAGTCATTTGGGCAAAATATTCGCCCGATTTCAGAACCATCTCTGGTAGTTTCCACTCCATATAGGAAACGGGTAAGGCGAGCAAAATACCAATGATTAGTGGATTTTTCGCAATACCCTTCAGAATCGGCATAATCCCTTGCCCCTTTTTGTGCAGAGAGCGGCTCAGGGTAATCACTGAAAGAATATTAAAAAGAATCGTGATCAAGCCCAAATACAAAGACGCAGCCGCTACTCCAGCTTCCCCATAAGCATTCGCACAATAGGCTAGACCAATAATCCCCATATTGGAACGGAAAGCACCCTGTACAACCACACCGCGATCCTCAGCTGGCTTTACCGTAAAATAAGCAAATATTTCTAAGATAAGGAAAGTAATAATACTTAGTAAGGCACCTAAACCAATCAACCCAAAATTAGCACTTTCACTAATATGCGTTTTACTTACACTAATAAATAATAGGGCTGGTAAAGTTACATTAAAAACTAAGCGTGAACCTGCTTCGACAAAAGCATCAGTTAAAAGGCCAATGCGTTTTAAATACACGCCCAGCATTAAAATCAGAAAAATGGGGCCAGTGACATTCAGGGAAAAGGCCAAAGAGGCGAGAAACTCAGACATGATTTAACTTGCTATTTACAAAAAAGCACTCTACGCCTCAGTTCAAACGAGAGCAAGTTAGCGACTTACAAAAAGCTGATACGATCTTATTTGACCAAAGGGAAAGCGTGCAGGTATAACAAGCAAGCTGTGCATCGGAGACCTCGTTTTGACTATCAAATCTGCTACTTCTCGCCCCTCTTATCCACAAGTTGTGTTACAGCGTGGTCGGGATAAAAATATTCGTGCCCGCCATCCTTGGGTCTTTTCTGGTGCGATTGCTAGTGTCAAAGGTGAACCCGCTTTAGGGGAAACGGTAGAAGTACGCTCTGAACATGGCGATCTACTCGGCATGGGCGCTTGGTCGCCACAATCACAAATTCAAGTACGCTTATGGGCGGTGGGGCGAGCAACGATTGATCGTGCTTTTTTCGCTGAAAAAATTCAAGCCGCTTTACAGCAACGCCAAAGTCTAGGAATTAGCGCACGTAACACTGCTTATCGTGTACTCAATGCTGAATCAGATAGTTTACCAGGTGTTGTTGTTGATAAGTTTGGTGATTGGCTGATTATGCAAGCACTTACCGCTGGGGCTGAGCATTGGAAGCATGTGATTGCCGAGCTATTAATGGAGCAGCTTGCCTGCAAAGGGGTGTATGAACGCTCCGATGTAGAGATCCGCAAGAAAGAAGGCTTAAGCACAACCACAGGTTTATTGCTTGGAGAAATGCCACCAGCTTTTATCGATATTCTTGAGGAAGGTCGTCACTATCGCGTTGATGTGCTCAATGGGCATAAGACTGGTTTCTATTTAGATCAACGAGACAATCGCACCGCTGTAGAGCACTATGCGCAAGGTAGAACGGTTCTTAACTGCTTCTCCTACACTGGAGGCTTTTCAATTGCGGCTCTCAAAGGGGGAGCAATCAAAGCGATTAATATTGATGCTTCCCAACCTGCTTTGGATTTAGCGGCACAAGCCGCTCAACTCAATGGCTTTAATCCTGAGCAAATGGACAATATTCAAGGCGATGTATTTCAGCTATTGCGCCAATACCGAGATGAAGGTCGACAGTTTGATTTAATCATTCTAGACCCACCCAAATTTGCCGAAAATAAAAGCCAAATTGAGAAAGCAGCGCGTGGCTATAAGGACATAAATTTACTAGGCTTTAGGTTATTGAAGCCGAATGGGCTACTATTTACGTTCTCATGTTCTGGTTTAATGGATAGCAATTTGTTCCAAAAAATTGTAGCGGATGCTGCGGTTGATGCGGGTTGTGATGCACAAATCATTCGTAAATTGGATCAAGCGAGCGATCATCCCACCCGTTTAGCTTTTCCTGAGGGCTATTATTTGAAAGGCCTGATCTGTCAGAAATAGCCCACGCATATCTTGATAAGGAGTTAAACCATGTTAGTTCGTTTTGATAGCAAAGTCGGTACCTTCTCCATGTTTGAAAAGGATGCACGCCATATGATCAAGCTCATGGGGCATAGCGACACGATTCCAGGAGCCATTTTAGGTACTGAGATAGAAAAAACCTTGCAGACGTTTCAAACAGGTTTGACCGAAGCGGCTAAACAAGAAAATCAGCATCTTGCACCGAAGCAGCATGAGGATGAAGAAGAAACGGTGTCTGTTAACCGTCGTGCTTATCCGGTGCTTGAGCTGCTTAAGAAAGCAGCTAAACAAAAAGAAACAGTCATGTGGGATTTCGACGATAAGCTGGTCTAAACCCACTCTATTACGGCTGCCACTGCATGAAATTTGCAAGCAGCCGTAAGCCATCCTCTGCCGATTTTTCAGGATGAGCCTGAATCGCAAATACATTATCCTTCGCAATGGCTGAAGCGTAATTCAAACCATAGAAGGTTTCACCGCTCACTAAGCTTTGATCGGTTGGTTCCACATAATAGCTATGCACGAAATAAAAGCGTGCAGCATCTTTAATCCCAGTCCAGAGTGGATGCGCCGTTTTCTGCTGAATTTGATTCCAACCCATTTGTGGCGTTTTTAAATGCGCAATATTTAAGTGCTTAAAGTAGTTCACTTTACCTGCATAAACGCCCATACACTCCACACCCGCATTCTCCTCTGAGAATTCCATCAGCACTTGCATACCCATGCAAATACCTAGAAAGGGTTTGGTCTTAGCAACTTCACGCACAATTTCACTTAAACCACGGGTTTCAAGCTCACGCATACAATCACGTGCTGCACCTTGTCCTGGAAAAACGATCCGATCTGCATGGCGAATAAAATCAGGGTCTGCGGTAATTTCGACCTGAGTACCGCCGGGAGCTACATGCTTCACTGCACGCCCAACGGAATGCAGATTGCCCATATTGTAATCAATAATCGCAACTTTCATTACTTTCATTACAAACTGCCTTTAGTCGAAGGCATAATCCCAGCCATCCGCGGATCTAGCTCTAGCGCCATTCTCAAGGCACGGCCAAAAGCTTTAAAAATCGTTTCAGCAATGTGATGCGCATTATGTCCGCGCAAATTATCAATATGCAGCGTGACTAAAGCATGATTGACAAAACCTTGGAAAAACTCAAAGAAGAGGTCGGTATCAAATTGACCAATGTGGGAGCGACGATAATCTGCATGGTGCTCAATGCCGGGTCGACCAGAGAAATCAATCACTACCCGAGATAAAGCTTCATCCAAGGGTACATAAGCATGACCATAACGACGCAAGCCTTTCTTATCACCTACTGCCTTATTGAGCGCTTGACCTAAGGTAATCCCAATATCTTCCACACTATGATGGTCATCAATATGGCGATCACCTTGGCAAGTAATGGTGAGATCAATCATGCCGTGCCGTGCTACTTGATCCAGCATGTGCTCCAGAAAGGGAATCCCTGTATTAAAACTAGATTTGCCTGTGCCATCTAAATTGACGGTCACAGAAATACGAGTTTCTAAAGTATTTCGCTCTACGGTAGCAATACGCTCGGTCATACCATCGCCTATAAGTTCAAACTGCTAAAAGCGCAGTTTAACACAGCTCTGCAGAAGATTAGGTGTCGATCGTTAAGGATTGATCTTGTACTCGCACACAAGCTTTACCACTTAAAATACGGGCGAATAAATCATTCACTAAACTGCCTCGCCAATCATCTGAGAGCTGTGTGCGACCTTCGGTGAGCATTTTTTCAATTTGCGCCCGACTCGCAAGCATTGCTGCGGAAATATTATGAGCTAAGGCCTGCTGATTAACGATCACCATCAATAAATCCGCCACTAAGGATAACTCAGCATCCAATTTACGCCGACGAGGTAAATCCGGCCATTCTTCTGCAGGCAAAGCTTGCGCACGCCGAATTAAATCTAGCCAAACTTGTCCATAACGAGCGATTTGCTCAGTACTTAAACCACGAATATCCGCAAAATCATGCAAATCGCGATTTTTCATCCGTGCCATATCCACTAGCACTTCATCAGTTAATAACCAACGGCGGGGTAAATCTTTTTGAATAGCTAACTCTTCGCGCCAAGCTGAAAGCTCACGTAGCACAGCTAATTGTTTAGGCTTTAAGAGCTGCACACCCTTGACCCGTTCCCAGCTCAGCCAAGGATCAGGTGTATATTCGCTTGCTTCAGCTAAGCGCTCAAACGGCTTATTCAGCCAGTTTAAGCGTCCAGTTTCTTGTAAGCGCTGTTTAAGCAAGGGATAAATCTGACGTAGATAACGTACATCATCAATCGCATAATCGAGCTGCTGATGAGTCAAGGGGCGTCGTGCCCAATCAGTCCGCGATTGCGATTTATCCAACTGTATGCCTAATAACTCCTCCACTAAACGGGCATAGCCTAATTGATCCCCCAAACCGAGCACAGCTGCCGCTATCTGTGTGTCAAAAATAGGGGCGGGAACTTGACCGCTGAGATGATACAAAATCTCCAAATCTTGCCAAGCCGCATGAAAGACTTTTAGCATTTTGGGATTTTGTAACCACATGAAAAAAACCGATAAATCCTCAATATTTAAAGGATCAATACAAACTAAATCATCAGCAGTAGCCAATTGAATTAAGCAAAGACGCGGATAATAAGTTTTTTCTCGAATAAATTCAGTGTCTAAGGCAATCCACTCAGAATACTGAGCTTTTTCTAAAAACCTATTTAATTGTTCTGATTTATCAATGTATTCAAATTCGGCCATGAGTGCTACTGCGAGAAAGGAATCGGTTAGTATAGTGGAATTACTAAAGCTTCGATATTTTAGAATTCACTAATAAACTAAAATATTTGAAATCAATGCTTTATGGGTAAGATAGATTTGACTTCTACAATTTTTTGACTACACTCAAGTCTAGATCTGACACTTCACTTTATCAGTTTTTCATTCCTCAACCGCTAGTGAGGAAACTAGCTACGGTGCACTAAACCTGTAGCGCATTCTGGCTCGGAAACATTAACTTGAATCCGAGCCGTATTTTCATTAATTAATTTCGCTCAAAATAAAATCGTTTCAATATATTGTTTAATTTCTGTAGCGGTTTTTCTTTTCGAATTAGTAAAATCAAATTGCCCAATTAGCGCGGCATCGGTTAATCCTGCCAGATAGCGAACCATTAAAACGCCATCTTTGTTTGCTTCCAACAAACCATCACCATCCAAATCTAAGGTTGGTTTCAGTAAATCGAGTTTAGTTTCAAGCTGAGTATAATCAACGCTAGCCGTTGTGACATTGGCAGTTAACTCCGCACCACGCTTCCCCGCTAAATAGCGTGCCATAATCACGCCATCCACTAAAGCCGTTAAAGGTTGATTAGGATTGACTAAACTCGTTACTGTGCCCCCCGTAGCCTCAAGCCAAGTTGTCACATAAGGATGAAAACGCTCCAAACGAGTATATTCATCGGGCGAATTGGGCGTAGTACAACTGGATGAACCGCCCACTAAAGTGCCTTTTAAATAGGGTGTTCCATTGATAGTTGTCCATAAACCAGAACCGCTACTACCCTGTGCCGTAATCCCCTGAGTCCAAGCTACCTGAGTGAAACTACCGGCTGGATCTTTAGTCACCATAAAGCCACTCGTAGTGGTACTCACATTCGCATAGCTTACAAAATTGCCTTGGCTAAACTGCTTGGGATAACCTGAACCATGATGAATACCCACTACAGGAGCATTGGCTGCCAAACTGCTTAAAGCCCAACCGGATAACATCGCCCCTACTGGTGGGGAAGTGCGTAAACGCACTAAGGTACTATCTAATTCAGTTCTTGAGGCTAATAAATCAGCACCACCTGTGGTACGTACCCAAGATGAAGTACCAGAGCCACAACTAGTTTCTTGATGGAACCAGTAAAAGTCCATGCTAGCTGCCGAAGTAGCCTCATTAATACAATGGGCTGCGGTAATAAAATAGGGAATTTGTGTACCTGTATCTTTATCAGCCAGGAGTGTACCGGTACACAAAAAACTGCTACCTGTACTATTCGTAAAAATATAGCGTGCTACGGCTTGGGCAGTGGGCTGCCAAGCCGTCGGTGCACAGGCCATACTCACATCGCAACTGGAAAACTTTAAAATAGCCTCATTCGCTAACTTAAATTGGGCGGTTTTAAAGTCATAATCAATATGCGAAATTTGCGGGATACTGAGCTGAATCTGGGTTAAATCAACCCCTTCAGGTACAAACACCTCTACACCTAATTGGCTACCGCTAATAGTAGGTGTCCATAGTTGAAGCTGTTTAGCACCCTCTAATACTTTAAAATCACTGGATTGATAAGCGCCATAAACCTCATCATCTTGTTCGGGAGCAAAGATGCGTAGCTCTACCCCAGTCGGTAAGGCTTGTTCCAACTGAATCAAAGCACGCAAACTAGCAGCTCCTTCCGAGCTAAGCATAAATTGCGCAGCCTGCCCACCTAAAACCGGCTGCCACACCCAATCTTGTACCGCAGGTAAAGCTGGTACGGGGCGTTCAATGCCAATTTTTAAAGCTCTATGTTGCGTATCTTGCTGAGTGAGTGCACTTAGCTCGGCTGCACTAGGTTTACCCAAATGCATCGACTGCGCAGGGAAGAGTAAGCGAGTTAAACCACGCTGAGCAGGGTTTAAGCTGGTTAGCTTGAGTTGAGCTTGCTTAGCAGACAAAGCATAAGGCGCTGGTTGATAAATTTCTGGTTCTACTAGCTCATCCGCTGCGCTTGGCTGCAGAAGGCTAAATACTACGCTTAAACCTAAGGCCAATCTTTGCAAAAGGGGTTTGCTCATGCCTTGGCTCCTAGCTTTAAACGCTGGCGCAACCGCGCTTGGGTAAAGGCTAATAGCGCTAAGAGTGTACTTAATACGATCAACATTGATTGGCTTAAGCTGGGAATAGACTGAGCGTTGTTTGAATTTAAAGCTAAATCCGTATTACTCAAAGTTTCATCATCTAGGAGCGTTAAATCTAAACGGCTCAGATCAGCTAACTGATAAGCAGAATTGGTTGTTAAGTTAATTTTTAGACTTTCCTGTTGCTCTTGCTGAGTATCGTTCAATAGATTTAGAACCAAATTCGCCTGTGTTTGGCCAGCAAGAATAGTGACTGAACTAGGTAAGGCTTGGTAATCGCTGCCAACAGTAGCTGAACCACTGGTTTGTAAATAAACAGTTAGTGCTTGGCTAAGATCATTGGTTTGACGCGTTAGCGTAAGATTCAGACTCGTATCAGTGCCTTCGAGCACTTGCGTTTTGGCGCTGGTTAATGTGACGGTTGGTAAAGAGCTAACACTTGCATCTTGCAGAATAGCACTCGCTTGAGTACTACTAGCTAACTGATAGTTATTATTAGTCTGTAAAGTTAGGATAATCGACTCATCGGCTTCCGTTGAGCTATCCGCAAGTGGCGTCGCTAGAATAGTCGCTTGCTGGCTACCTGCTGGAATCGTCACACTACCGGTTAAAGCCGTATAATCACTACCGGCTGTAGCGGTACCAGTTACCTGATAATTAACTTTTAAGTTGCCACACTCCAGTGGTAGAGCCGCTGCGAGACTCACTTGAAAACTAGCGGTATTGGTATTTTTTTCATTGGCAAGCGCATCTGAGGCACTGATAGAGACGGTTGGCTTAGCACAAATTACTAAAGGACTTGTTTGAAAATTCGTATTATTTGCGGTACTTGCTGCAGTCAAACGCACAGCGGTTGAACCAGCAAAACCGGCTTTGGTTTTAAAGTTACTACTAAGTAAATTTAAGGGTGTTTTACCTGTCCCTGGCCAAGTGGCATTAATATCCACCCAAGCTAACACCCAATACTTATCAGTACTTAGATCACCATCCAAATTTTGCGTATCATCACTTAGTGTGCCAATGGGTTGTAACTGGCTCGCATACGGCGTTTGATTGACAAAATCTAAAGCGGTGGAGTTGTAATGTACCCGCAGCGCTAAACCAACTGTATTTTCAGTATCAGGACTAGTGACTGTATAACTCAGATTCACTGGCACAGTAGCCTGCGAATCAGCAAATACTGTAGTCACCACTGGCTGTACCGATTGAGCTGCTTGCACGCTAGGGGCAACTAGCCAACTAAGACTAGCTAAAAAGCAGATAAGGGGCTTGAGCTGATTCATGCCTAATGATTATTTTTATTTATGAGTTGAGGGCTAGAGCTAAATTAGCAAAAGCCTCTTTCAGGCACAATTAATTATTGATATAAAAGCAAAAAAGCGACAGGCGGTGGCTTTATTAAGTGTTTTCCAAAGCTGCCCAACGCGCAAAGGCTGTTTCAAGTTGAGCTTCTAATTGCTCTAATTCTTGCTGTTTTGCGGTAATTTTAGCCGTATCCTGCTGATAGAACTCCGCAGTACCCATCACTGCTTGTAATTCAGCCATCTGGGTCTCAAGTTGCTCAATTAATTGCGGTAATTGCTCAAGCTCACGCTGTTCTTTATAGCTAAGCTTCTTAGCCTTCACAGCTGGTTTAGCTTCTTCTTTAGCAGCTGTATTCGGTTTGGGCACTGCTTTTTCGGTAGGCTTTTCAGCAAGCGGCTCAGGACGTTGTATGAGCCAGTCGTCATAACCACCTGCGTACTCACAGATTGAGTCATTTTCAAACACGATACTGCGCGTTACTACCGCATTCAGGAAGCTCCGATCATGCGAGATCAGAATTAAAGTACCTGCATAATCAATCAATAACTCTTCGAGAAGCTCTAAAGTTTCTGCATCTAGATCATTAGTAGGTTCGTCAAGCACCAATAAATTGGAAGGCTGAGCAAACAAACGGGCTAATAATAAGCGATTGCGCTCACCCCCCGATAAGACTTTAACTGGCTTTTGAATCTGCAAAGGTGTGAAGAGAAAATCCTGTAGATAACTAATCACATGTTTGCGTTGGCCATTGATCTCCACAAAATCAGAACCAGGAGCAATATTCTCACGCAGGTTCTTTTCATCCTCGAATTGAGAGCGATGCTGATCAAAATAGACGATCTGTAAATTGGTTCCTTGCTTAATCTCGCCAGTTTGAGGAGTCAGTTCGCCTAACAACAATTTAATTAAGGTCGTTTTACCAACACCATTTGAACCAATAATACCGATCTTATCGCCACGTAAAATGGTAGTACTAAAGTTCTTAATTAAAGGCTGTTGCTCAAACCCATAACTGATTTGCTTAGCTTCTAAAACTACTTTACCGGAAGCTTCCGCTTGGCCGATTTGGGCTTGAACTTTACCTTGTAAATTACGCCGCTGCCGATATTCTTCACGCATTGCCTCTAAGCGCCGCACCCGTCCCTCATTCCGTGTTCGGCGGGCTTTAATCCCTTGGCGAATCCACACCTCTTCTTCCGCTAAGCGCTTATCAAATAGTGCCGCCTGTTGAGCTTCAGCATCTAAAGCCGCTTGTTTATTTTCGACATATTTATCGAAATTACCTGTCCAACTGCTTAAACGCCCACGATCTAACTCAATAATCCGCGTCGCCAATTTACGCACAAACGCCCGATCATGGCTGACAAAAAGCAGCGTTGCTTTATAACTCAGAAGGAAGTTTTCCAACCATTCAATAGCGGGAATATCTAAATGGTTAGTCGGCTCATCCAGCAGTAACAGATCAGGGTTAGCCACTAAAGCGCGAGCTAATAAAGCCCGGCGTTTCCAGCCACCAGATAGATCATCAAAGGCTTGATCACCATCCAAATTTAAGCGACTTAGCACTGCTTCGATTTGCCATTGAGTTTGCCACTCTTCTTCAGCATGCAAGTCCCCGAAGCCAGCAGCCACAATATCAAAGACTTTAGCACTGTTGCCATGTGGTACATCTTGCTGCAAACGAGCAATTTTTAAATCAGGCGAGTGGATAATTTCGCCGTCATCTGCCAGTACCTCACGGCACAAGAGCTTCATGAGCGTTGATTTGCCTGTACCGTTACGTCCCACTAGACATAAGCGTTCACCTGCTTCGATTTGCAGTTCAATGCCATCGAACAGACGATTATCCCCGTTTTCGAGGTGAATATTGCGTAGATGTAATAATGCCATGCGGCGGATTATCTCAGCTCGCTTTTCACCTGACTAGGCTGATATAGGATTATTTTCCTGAGTTGCCGTCATCAAATTGGCAGTACGCATACTCAATAAGTGTTGGTTCAGATCATGACTATGCTGACGCAACGAAGCTAATGAGCAGCGTAAAGCCAAGACTTGTTGTTGCGCAGAATCCAATTCATTCATTTCCCACAAAACAGGTTTAGGCTTTTCTTCAACGACTTCCGGCTCAAGAATCGCAAGTGGCACAATATTTTCGCGGAAGAGCTTGTCCATATCCAATCTGCCTTGTTTATAGGCGACTGGATTTTTTATGCGCAGCTCTTCACGCAAATACAGGCGAATCCGCTCAGGCACTAACAGCAAATCCTGATGGCCTTCAATCGGTGGTTCTAGCAAATTTAAGCGGCGGAGATTTTCCAGCACCCAATGCCAATGATCTTCATTTAAGCGCCCGAGCGGAGCTAAAAAACGTACATAATCATCACGCCGACTTAACCAACGTTCCACAAAAGTGGAGCGGAAGATAAACTTCATTGGCTGCTGTGGCACAGGTCGATCACTTAAGCTTAACAGATATAACAAGGTGATATCTGAAGCACCCGCTAGCTTCATTTCAAAAGCGGCTAATAACCGACGTAGCGCCCGTCCTGTCGGGCGTTGATCAAAGAGGATTGGAATGCTTTCTAAACCATTTAAGCGCCCAGCATACCAGCGACGTAAATAAGTACTGAGTAAACGTAAAGTTAAAGGATCATTATCAAAGTTTTGCGCGACTTGCTCTAATTTAGCTAAATCGCCTTTAACGCCTTGCTCTAATAAAAAGCGTCCACCCTCAAATGCTTGCGCTTGCGGCAAGTTATTAGTGAGATCGCTTGCATCCTCAAAGAGGATTGGATTGCCAGACATTTAAGCCCCCGTGTATAGACCCTAACCCTTAGGTCTTTGATATATTTATGCAAACACCTTAAGAGTTATTTTCTAGGAGGTCAATAGCTATTCGGTTTTCAAGGGGGTTTTTGGTACTAGCTCTTCAGCACCTGGTAAAGGTTTTTCTGCCAATTCATTCGCAATTAGCGCCTCTGGATGACTCGCATTTTCATCTATCGGTTGATCAGCTGGCTCTGCTGAAGAACTCGCAGTCGTTTCCATGTCTGAGAGATCGGTAGTCATACTCGCCAAACAATCTTTGATATTGCTCTCACGGGCAGCATCTTTTAACCCCTCATCATCAGCATAGCTCTCACACAATTCCTGCATGAGCTTTTTACTATCTGAATCGACCAGCGTTGCTTCCGCCGCCATGGCATCCTGCACCGGCAAAAGACTACTGGTGTCGGCTAAGGCTAGATTGGTCACTAAACCTAAGAACCCAAATAACAATACAATCGGTTTCATCTTAATCTAGAGCCTCCATAAAGTCTTAGATTGATTGCTTCCCTAAACCCATTATGGACTCAGTTTGAATGGAATAGTTCCACTCTAGGCAGCGACACTCATAATTCGGGCGGGGGGTAAATAATCTCGTTTACCCAAATACCAATCCAGAGAGCTACTAGTCACTGGCAAAGGCAAGGTAATATTCTCCCATCTTATCAGACCTTTATGCGGAATAAACTCATAGAGTGCATCAGCTTTAGGATCTTTTACTGCCAACTGTAACCATTCATTATCTAATAGCTGTTTTAAATAAGCTTGGCGTTGATAAATCGCAGTCACCGTTTCCACTAAAGCCTCCACCACCACTAATAAACGCATGGGTTCATGTAATTCAGTCATCTGTTGAGCCAGGCCCGTGCGTAAATCACTCGCAGTGCCTTCCATAACCCCAAAACCACCGACTAAATTGTGCAGCACTTTACTCCCTGAACCCAAATAGCCATTTTGAATCCGAGAAAAATAATAATCGAGCGCAATCCCTACCCCAACTACACCGTTTCCTAAAAGTTGCCCTTCTAATAAATGCCCATCAGGATCTTGAGCATAATCATAAGAAATTAAGAAAGAGCGACGATCCCAAAAACGCTGCTGACTCATAGTACGTTTTGCAATAAAGGCAACCGCACAACCTTGATGGCCTAACTCGGCACGCGCTTGGTCAGGAGAAGCGGCACGCGCTTGTACATGTTGGAAAGCCTGTGCTTGCGTAATATTTAAAGCAGCCGTAGCAAATTTACGGCAGCGCTCATGAGCAGAAGCCTGTGCAGCTTTAGTCAACTGAGTTTGCAGATGAGCAAACTCTGCCTGATGACTGTTTGGAATCAAATCGGTGTCGAACCAACGAATCTCATCACTCGTCGTATCATGCTCCGCAGCAACAAACCAACAGTCGGAGGGTATATGGATTTGATGCTTAATGGCTAAAGCAGCGCGCACGCTTGGCTCATTAATACTGCCCACAAATGCTCGCGCATTCGGTCCACCAAAACGCCCACTACAAGCCCCACAACCATAGGCCAGTAAATGCGGATTATTCAAATGTTGCGCACGATGCGCTAATAAACAAATCAAGCGGGAAAACTTTTGGGTAAACCCAGCTGCTTTGATAAAGGCAGCAATCTTTTCGACCTTTTCCTCCAAACTTAAACCGATTTGCATCGAATCATGCGCCGCCTTAGCTTCAATGGCAGTGTACTGCACCCTCATTTGCACAGGCTTTAACACCTGTTCGTTTAGCTTCTGTGTCAGCTGTTGATAGCGCCCAGCTGCTAGATTACGCCCCACTAATTCACTCAAGGCGAAACTACTCATCATTGGCAAGCTGAGGAAAGCTTCTAAACCACTTTGGCGCAGTGCATGACTCTTAAATCGTCTTAACTGTTCTAACCAGCTGGCTTTTTTGCGATAGCTTTGAATAGCAGCGGGTGTCTCCTGTACATCAGGAACTTCACGGAATTCATGCACAGCGGTAACTACCGGTTGGGCTAGTTTAAGCATTTTCGGATTATTAAAACTTCGCCAATTATTCGGCAAGCCAAAGACCCCTGCTACTCCAAAAGTCACAAAGCGTGGTTCAATTTCTTCTAAATGGCGACGCATAGCTTCTTCGCGATCATCCATACAGAACAAGATTTGTGCTAAAGGCTTTTTTGGGAGATGTAACTGGATAGGACTCATAAGTGCATTGAAGACTTGCAAACGATAATGGCGCTCATATGCACGCAACCATAAATGCCCCCGTCGATTAGGCTCGTCTAGCGCCTGCATTAATAAACTTACACGCCCAATTTGCTCACGCGTGACCCTTTCTAATTGCTGTGCACTGAGACCTAAATGCTGGGACAACACAAACATACGCCACACGACTTGGTACATATCCATGCGTACCGGTAGGGTAGTACCTGCGGCTAACTTCCAAGTCATAATCATATGGGCAAGCTGATGCCATTCAGTACGTGAGACCTCATCGCCAATCCCACTTAATACCCCTGAAGCCAGCATTTGTAGGTGTTCAGGAAGACGGGCTTGCCAAGCATAAAAGCGCACTAATAGCTCAGATAAATTGTGATTAAAGTAGCCTCGCAATTCCGGCAGAGAAGCTTCAATATTCCAATGCTCACGTGTTACTTTGCGGCAATGTAGGTGCTCTAGAACTAAACGTACCGCTAAATAATCCGCCATTACGATGGAATTGGTTTGCTCTGCATAATGAGGGTGTTGTACTCGCCAATTCACCATCCCTGACCAACCTGGGATTTCGAGTGCTAAGCTACGTAAATAAGCCCCCCAATTTTCACGCGCGATACCAATCCGCATCAGTTCAGTGCGAATAATCACTAGAGGATTATCATCTAGAGAAATAATGTAATCATGCCAAGGGTCTAATTCACTGAACCCTGGGAAATGATCGTTGAGTGCTAACTGCTTCCAATAGCTCAAAAAGCTATCGGGTTTCTCCGTTAAACCCGATAGTTCTAAATCGAGCCATTGCCCTAATTGGCGAAACAATAAAGGACAGAGTTCATGCAAGACATCCTCACCGGTCAGTGTTTTCAAAAAACCGCGTAAGGTAGTCACTGGCCCTACTAAATCCATTAAACCTTGTAAGCGCTCATGCCCGGCGTGCTGTACCTGCTGCTCCATATCTGCTTCATCTAAATGTGCACTTTCCTTAATCTCCTGCCAAAGATGGCTTAAATTGCTTGCACTTAAATAAGTGACTGCTTCAGGATGAGTAAAATCTTCATGCACATCTAAAGTTCGCAAAGTCGCTTGCCATAAATTATTGAGAGCTTGTTGAGTTTGACTGGCATCTAAACCCGCCGCTTTTAATAAACGCTGCTGGCTGGATGGCGAAACCTCTGCTTGGAATCGTTCGAGAGCCTGTTCTTCTTCAATCTTCCAACGTACCTGGCGATAACTAAGTTTTTTGATTGGATTCAGCAGTATCAGTTGGCTGAGTTCACGTGCTGTCCAGCCTTCTACTACAACTTCTTGAGAGTTGAAATCAACCTCTGTACTAAGCACTGCTTGTAGATCAGCATCATTAATTCGGCCTTGCTCATAAAAGCGTTTGTATTCGTTTTGGCTCAAGTAGCCAAGTGCACCGGTACGCTGATAAACCTGTTTGAGTGCAGCCGCGAAGGGGAGCTGCTCATAGTGCATCAGTGGATTAAAGTGGACAAAATCGGGTAAGGGGGCTTGAATCGGCAGGACAGTCGTCAAGGCATCAATTTGTTGTTGGAGATACTGATGCTGTGCTTGAATATCCATATAACCCCTGAAGCTTAGGCTAAAAGGGGCATATGATCACTAATTCATTCTGAGGGTCAAGCCTCTAAAAGAAAGAGGGCGCGCTTAAACCAGTTAAGAGCTTAAGCGCCAAGTTTGGTTTAGCCTGTTACTGCTTTGATAATATGTTCGGGTAAAGGGGCAGACTTACCACTACGGCGATCCATCCATACAACTTTGGCATAACCTTCACTAGCCATTTGCTCTGGCGCAGATAAAGCAACTACCTCATACCAAGTCATAAAGCTAGAGCGCCCCAGTTCACCCGCATAACAATCGATACGTACACTATCTGGATAAGTAATGGGTTTGAGGAAGGTACAACCGACATTGATGACGACGGTGGCGAAATCACCCTCAGTGATTTGATTGCCGAGCATAGCCACTAGCATCTGTACCCGCGCTTCCTCTAAATAGCGCAGATACATCGCATTATTCACATGCCCGAAAGCATCCATATCCCCCCAACGTACTGGCAGAGTACAGCTATAAACTAGACGACGATTAGAAGCTTCACTCATGTTAGCTCGCCTTGACACGTACATAAGTGCCGGGGGCATCACCGAGTAGATTTAATTGCCCTGAACCAGGTACACGCGCATCAACTTCACCCTCAGCGTATTGCGAAACCCATTGATCCCAATCATGCCACCAAGACTTTTTCACTAGTTGCGCTTCTTTAAACCACTCCTCAGCAGAGGCAGGCAGTTGCTCATTCACCCAGTGACCGTATTTATCCGCTGAAGCTGGATTAATAATTCCAGCAATATGCCCCGATTGCCCTAAGACAAAGCGTACAGGGCCAGCAAATAGCTGTGCACCATCATAAGTACTGCGCCAAGGGGCGATATGATCATCGTAAGCCGATACGAAATAAACCGGCGTTTTCACCTTGGTAATATCTAACGGGGTATTCAGCAGCTGAATGCCATTCGGTTGGCAAAGTTTGTTTTCCAGATACATATTGCGCAAATAGAAGCTATGCATGGCTGCGGGCATCCGAGTACTATCTGAATTCCAGAATAATAAATCGAAGGGCATGGGGTCTTTACCTAATAAATAGAGATTTACAAAGAAAGACCAAATCAGATCATTGGCGCGCAGCATATTGAAGGCAGAACCCATATTTTTGCCATCTAAATAGCCACCATTATCTTCCATGCGTTGCTCTAAAGCCGCAACTTGTGGTTCATCTAAGAAAACACCAATTTCACCTGGCTCAGAAAAATCTAATAGCGTCGTAAAGAAGGTAGCACTTTTGATCCGATCATCATGCTTCGCGGTCAGCCAAGCTAAACTTGCCCCTGTTAAAGTACCCCCTAAGCAATAACCCGCAACATTCACATCACGCTCGCCCGTCGCCGCTTCAATTGCATCTAGCGCCGCTAAAGTACCGGATTGCAGATAATCATCAAAACTTAAGTTACGTTGTGCCGAACCGGGATTAGCCCAAGAGATAATAAAGACAGTGTGGCCTTGATCAACCGCCCATTTCACATAAGAGTTTTGCTCGCGCAGATCAAGAATATAAAACTTATTGATCCACGGCGGAACCACTAAGAGTGGGCGTTTACGAACTTTATCAGTGCTAGGATGATATTGAATCAACTCCATCAAATCATTGCGAAACACCACTTTACCCGGTGTGGTTGCAATATCTTTACCTAGTTCGAAGGCTTTCATATCCGTCATACGAATACGTAGTTCACCATCTTGAAAATCATTTAACAGATTTTCCATACCCTTCACTAAATTAGCACCTTGGGTGTCGTACACCATTTTCCAGACCTGTGGATTGGTGGCAGCATAATTATTAGGTGAGAGTGCATCTACCAGGCTATTTAAAAAGAAAACCGCTTTTTTAGCTTCGTGCTCTGGTAATCCATCGGTGAGATGGATCAGGCTTTTACAATAGTCAGCTATATTTAAATAGGACTGCATTAAAGTTTCGCCAACTGGATTTTCGCGCCAAGCGGGGTCTTTAAAACGACGGTCTTTGAGGCTCGCTTCATCACTAATCTTCACCCCAGAAAAACCGAGCATACGCATGCCCATTCTTTGCCCAAGTTGTGACTGATCTTGCAGAAACTGGTAATTGGCCTGAGCAATTGCAAACGGATGCCAGACTAAATTGGCAGCCCAACGCAGCGCTGAATTTTGGAAAGCCATATCACCCGCAGAAACCCGTGGTTTAGCTTTGAGAGCAGCACCCGTGGCACGCAGTAAAAACTGTTGCCAAAGTCCAAAAGCTTTATTGAGATTTGTTTGTAGTTCTAAGGGATCAAATTGATCGGTGGTATCAACAGCGAAGGGTGTGCCCATAAGTCTCGTCCTATCCGTTAGCTTGGCTCTGAAAATCAGCAGAAGAGGTGAAGTTTGTGTGTGTCTGTTGTACAGGATACTCCAGCATCATAAGGATTTTGGTGCTTAGCACAAGATGTTTTTCAGCAAAAATAATTTTGGCTTTTGAGCTAATTTTGGTTTGGAAACCTTAGAGTGAATAACGAAGATAGCCTCTAAGAAACTTTGCGAGTATTCTGCGCGAATTGCAGCGAATAATTTCAAACTTAGCAGGATTAATATGCGTACAGACAGCACTTGGAATCTGGATTCTGCCCGCCAGCTTTATCGAATTCGTAATTGGGGCAATGGTTATTTTGATATTAATGACCAAGGTCATGTCGCTATGTGTTTACCGCATAGTCAACAACAAGTGGATCTGTATGAATTTGCTCAGCGTGTGCATCAAGAAAATGGCATGCGTTTTCCCCTGTTGGTACGGTTTGTAAATGTCTTACATGACCGCGTACAACGCCTGCAAATTGCTTTTAATAAAGCAATTGCTGAATCAGGACGCTCAAGTCGCTATACCGCTATTTACCCAATTAAGGTTAATCAGCAACGCAGTGTAGTGCAGCAAATTCTCGCTGGTGGCAAACAGCAAGTTGGTTTAGAAGCGGGTAGTAAACCGGAGCTAATGGCGGTACTAGGTTCAGCCCCTGAAGGCTGCACTATTGTTTGTAATGGCTATAAAGACCGCGAATATTTACGTCTTGCCCTGATTGGTCGGCAAATGGGGCATAAGATTTATATTGTGGTCGAAAAACCTTCTGAGCTTTTAGAAACTTTAGAAGAAGCTGAAAAACTGCAAATCGAACCACTATTAGGTATACGGGTACGCTTGTACTCTTTGGGCAAAGGTAAGTGGCAAAACACGGGTGGAGAGAAATCCAAGTTTGGGCTATCTGCAGCGCAAGCTCTGCATATGCTCGATACGCTCAAGCAAGCCGGTAAACTTGATTGCTTACAACTCTTGCATTTTCATATGGGTTCGCAAATTGCGAATATCCAAGATATCCAACGGGGTATGCGTGAGGCCAGTCGTTATTTTGCAGAACTCCATCAACTCGGGGCGAATATTCGCGTTGTCGATGTAGGGGGGGGGTTAGGGGTGGATTATGAAGGCTCACGCTCGCGTAGTGAATGCTCTATCAACTATACCCTACAAGAGTACGCAAACACGGTAGTACGCAGCGTCTTAGATGCTTGTGAAGATTATAATGTGCCACTACCTGATTTTATTACTGAATCAGGGCGAGGGATGACGGCGCATCATGCGGTGCTCATTACCAATGTGATTGATACCGACCCAGAACAACCTGAGCAAGCACCCGTCATTCACAAGCCGCAAGACACCGATCCGACTATTCTGCATAATCTTTATCGCTTACTCCAAAACCTAAATACCCTGCCACCTTCAGAGATTTATCACGATGCCGCTTATTGGTTGGGGGAGGCTCATGGTTTGTACGCGCACGGGGCAATTAATCTGCAACAGCGTGCTCAAGCTGAAAGCTTGCATCGAGCGATTAGCCAAAAATTGATTGCCAATCCTGAAATTTTCAACTCCCTTGAAAACGAAATTCAGACCAATTTACGTGAACGCTTAGCAGATAAATACTTCTGCAACTTCTCGCTTTTCCAGTCGATGCCAGATGCTTGGGCAATTGATCAAATCTTCCCAATTATGCCTTTACATCAGTTAGATGAAGCCCCTACACGTCGAGTGACTTTGCAAGATTTAACTTGTGACTCAGACGGTACGATTGAACGTTATGTCGAACATGGGCGCTTAGAAACTACCTTACCTTTGCACGCTCTCAAACCAGAGCAATCTTATTTACTCGGCATTTTTATGGTAGGGGCTTATCAAGAAATTTTAGGCGATTTGCATAATCTATTTGGAGATACTGATTCCATTAATGTGGAACTGTTTCCTGATGGAAGCTATCAAATCAGTGAACCAGAGCGTGGTGATACCATTGATGAACTCTTACGTTCCATTCACTTTGAACCTAAGGACTTGTTGGCACAATGCCGGAAAAAACTAGCCGCTGCCGTAGATAATACCGATCGTCAGAAAATGCTGCTGCGTGAAATTGAAGCAGGTTTAATCGGTTATACTTATTTAGAAGATTAAAAATACTCAGAGGGTTTGCTGTGGAGTATCTATTAATTATTGCATTTGCAATAGGGCTATTTTTATTTTTACTCAGCTGGTTAAGGGTGATTATTGCAGGCTTTGTGCATCATTTTTTGACTGGTATTGTCGCTATTATTCCTGTTGTCAATGTCCTCGTTTTACCTAGTGTCTGGCATCAAGTTTATGGTTGGGTGATGGCTGGATTTATTGGTTTGTTACTAGCAATTGCAACTTGGTTTGCGGGTGCTGATAACCAAGTTTATCAATATGCAAAACAAGCAGGCATTCAACTTCCCTCCAAACAAGTGACTGAGCCGGTCGCTACTGGCGAACTACCTGCTCACCAAGAAACCGTCGCTGTTAGATTGCCAAATGCCAATACTCAAACTCCAACCGCCAGTACTACCGCTAATAGCGATCCTAGCAAACCGGCCGAACCTTTACCCACAGGCAAAGAGCTGCCTAAAACTGCTTTATTTAGCATGTCTTATAAATCGGTAGAACCAAAGCAATTAGCGGATTATCAGGGGCAATATATTCGCCTTACACAAAAAGATCGTCGTCAATATGAAGGTAAGCTATTGGGTACTGAAGGGGATTCTTTACGCATTGAAAGACGGTTGAATGGTGGCTTGGTAGAGCATAAGGTGAGCTTTGCGGATATAATCTCTAGCGAAGTAATGACCCGCGAGTAAAAGGATTACCTGATGCAATGTTATGTTTACCGGAGTCGGCGTAAACAGCAGACTTATTTATTTCTTCCTAAACGAGATGATTTTACCCAAGTGCCTGCCTCTTTATTAAAGCTGTTCGGAGAAGCCGAATTCTCATTTGAATTCGAACTTTCTTCCGAGCGAAAGATGGTCTTGGCTGAAGCCAGTGAAGTGAAACGTAATATCCAAGAAAATGGCTTTTTCCTGCAATTACCGCCGGGCGAAGAGAAGGCTTGCTAACATGACCATTAAAGCATTCGAAGGACATTACCCGGAGATTGATCCCAGTACTTGGGTCGATGAAACAGCCTATGTGAGTGGTCGAGTTCGTTTAGGTACAGGGTGTTCTGTTTGGCCTATGGTAGTGATTCGAGCAGATATTAATCCTATCACCATTGGCGAACGCACTAATATTCAAGATGGCTCAGTATTACATGTCACGCATGGCGGACCCTTTACAACCCCCGAAGGCCTTGCTTTAACTATTGGTGATGATGTGATCGTGGGGCATAAAGCCATTTTACATGCTTGTACCATTGGTAATCGCTGCTTGATTGGTATGGGAGCGATTGTGATGGATGGTGCAGTAGTAGCTGATGAAACTATTATTGCAGCAGGTAGCCTAGTACCACCCGGTAAACAACTTGAAGGCGGCTATTTATACGCGGGTAGCCCCGTTAAGCAACTCAGACCCATTACTGATAAAGAGCGTGCCTTTTTTACCTATTCATCCAATTACTACGTCAAACTAGCGCAACGTACAGCAGCTTCATAAAGCTGCTGCCTTGACCTTAGTCCATCGCTAGAATAATTTTATTGCTAGTATTTTCTTTCACCCAGAATTGTCGACTTCGTACCGTTGAAGCATGAGTCGCTACCACTTCATAATACCCTGCTGGAACGGTAATACCTTGTGAGTGTTGATAATAACTGCCTATATAATGACGCTCACCTTTTTCTAAGCGAAATACCGCCCATTCGACTGGCTTAAATAAAGGTTGATTGTTTTCCACTGCGATTAAATTGACTTCAACTAAGGGGATATCAATAGTTAAGGTATTGACTTCACCGGCGAGTACATTCACCACTTGACGACGTGTTACACCGCTATGTGCGGGTGTAACCTCATAAAATCCACTTGGGACCCAAGTGTCTACTTCTTGACTTGCTTTCACAGCAAAACTAGGATTGGCGGTGCTTAAACTAGTAATTAACCAATCTGCTGAATGGTTGGCTTCAATCACAAGATGTCCGATATTGGCCTTAAAATAAGGCTTACTCAGTACATCTGCTTTTATGCTTAATAATTTAGTACTAGTAAATTGACCAATGCTAAGCTGCACTTTGTAAGTGCCTGCATCTAATTGTACAGCTTGCTCTTGCCCTTGCAGTTGCCGTACCGGTACACCTTTACTGTTATCAATGCGCCACTTAATAGCTGTTAAGGGTAGTTCAACACCATCCGGAAGTTGTGCCTGTAAAAGTAAATTACTTTGCTCCGCCGCAGTCAGCTCATTGAGTGAAGAAAAGCGTGGATCAAGAATACTTAAGTTAAGATCAGGACTAGTCATTTGTTGGGCAGCAAGCGCAGCAAAACTGGCTAATCCACTACTACTTAGGCTGAGATAAAAAATTATTCTGGAAAATTTAGACAGCTTGAAAGCATGGCAAAACCCGCCTGCGGCCATTATTTTTGTAATCATTCGTTTTGTGGGGTCGTTGGTATAGCTTAATCTAAGCAATTTTTCAGAAAGGTGACTACCAAAAACCGATGGGGAATCAGGTTTATACGCCTGACGGCTTGAGCCTTAGAAATAGCTCAGCTAGGGTTCAGATTAAATTGAATTAGCGCTGAGTGGCTAGCTTAAAGCTAGCTTGATAGACTTGTTGTGAAGCGTTCAGTGTAGCCGTTACCCGCCAATGCATCTCAGCTTCGCTACAAACAGGTAGGCTAAAATTTCCTTGCCATTCACTGTCATTTTGTTTAGTCAACAGTACGTTTTGAAAGCCCATATACATATTTTCGCCTTCAATTTTAAGGCTGGCACTTTCTAGATTATTTACGGCCTTTAACTGCATTGTCACCTGCACTGGCTTCATTAACGGTACTGGATGTGGAGCTAGCTCTAAGCTAAGCTGTACACTCTCATGTTCTGCTGTACAAATACTTTCGTTCAGCCAACAATTTTTTGAAGAAATGAGGGTAATGCGTTTGGGAGAGTTTGATTGAAAAGGTGGCCAAGCTTGTAAAGCAAGATAGCCACCCACTCCTAAAATAAAAATAACTAACAGCAGCGTAACAGCTTTCAAGCAGCTTGCACCAAACCACTATGCCGTAACAATGCATCAATTTGTGGCTTTCGCCCACGGAAAGCCACAAAAGACTCCATCGCTGGACGCGAACCACCTACTTGTAAAATCTCTTCTAAGAAAGCTTGGCCTACCTCAGCTGAAAACAAACCATCTTCTTCAAAGCGTGCATAAGCATCGGCTGAGAGTACTTCTGCCCACTTATAACTGTAATAGCCTGCCGCATAGCCACCTGCAAAAATATGCGAGAAACTATGAGCCATGCGATTAAAGGCAGGCGGCTGAACTACAGCTACTTGTTGGCGTACTTCCGCTTGTATTTGTTCCACATGCCCAGGTTCAGATGCTTGTGGATCCATATGTAAGCGCATATCAAATAAGGCAAATTCTAATTGGCGCACCATCATCATGGCAGTTTGGAAGTGGCGTGCAGCCTGCATTTTATCAAATAAATCCTTGGGTAAGGGTTCACCCGTTTGCCAATGGCCGGAAATCAGATTAAGCACTTCAGGCTCCCAGCACCAATTTTCCATGAATTGACTGGGTAGCTCGACTGCATCCCACTCCACGCCATTGATACCTGCAATATCAGGGTAATCCACTTTAGTTAGCATATGGTGTAAACCATGCCCAAACTCATGGAACAAGGTCACTACTTCATCATGAGTAAAAAGTGCAGGCTTATCACCCACTGGAGGGGTACCGTTACAAGTCATAAAAGCGACTGGAATTTGTAAGCCATCTTTGCGTTTAAACCGTCCGCAATAATCACTCATCCATGCACCACCCCGCTTATGCTGACGGGCATAAAGATCTAAATAGAACTCTGCACGCAAACTCCCATCGACCTCATAGACTTGATAGAAAGTCACATCAGGATGCCAAATATCCACTGCTGTCGATTGTTGAATACGTACATTATATAAACGTTCTACTAGACTAAATAACCCCTGAATCACCTTATCCACAGGGAAATAGGGCTTTAAATCTTCATCCGTGAAGTCAAAGCGAGCTTCCTTCATTTTTTCACTAATATAGGTAACATCCCAAGCCTGCACATCATTAAGGCCTAGCTGCTCTTGTGCAAAAACCTTTATCTCAGCAAACTCCAACTCTGCAAAAGGTTTACTACGCTTGGCTAAATCTGCTAAGAAATCGATTACTTCTTGAGTGGTGTCTGCCATTTTCATGGCTAATGAGACTTCCGCATAATTAGCAAAGCCGAGTAATTCAGCTTCTTCTTGACGAAGTCTTAAGATATCACGCATCGTTTGGGTATTATCCCAAGCAAGATTAGTACCTAAATCCGAAGCACGCGTGGTATAAGCCTGATAGAGCTCTGCTCTCAGTTCTCGATTGTCAGCATAGGCCATAACCGAATAATAACTCGGAAAGTCTAAGGTAAATACCCAACCGCTTAGCTGACGTTGCTGAGCTGCTTGCTGAGCCATGTCTAAACCAGACTCGGGAATACCATTTAGCAAGGCTAGATCGGTGATCTGCTTAAACCAGGCATTAGTGGCATCCAGAATGTTGTCAGAAAACTTCGAACTTAAGCTGGAAAGCTGCTGGCTAATTTCACGATACCGTTGCTTTTTATCTTCAGGTAACGCGACTCCACTCAAGCGAAAGGATAGCAAGCTTCTTGCTAAGGCATGCTTTTGACTTAACTCTAAGTTTTGTTCAGTATCAGCAACGGTTTTAACAGCCTCATACAGGGCTTGGTTCTGCCCCATATCAGTGTGGTAGTCACTTAGTTTAGGTAAACAAGCATTATAAGCCGTTCGTAAAGACTCAGTATTCGCCACTGCATTTAAATGGCTCACAGGCGACCAGACTCGTTCTAGGCGATTACCTACTTCATCTAAAGGATAAATCAAATTATCCCATGAGGCCTGAATAGGTGCTGCTAAGCGCCTAGCCAACCACTCACGATTATCCTTAAGTACTTGCTCCAAAGCTGGTTCTACATGCTCAGCTTGAATGGCACTAAATTGGGGTAACCCGTCTGTTTGTAATAATGGATTATGCATACGTGTACCTGTTATGTTATCTGTGCTGAACTACTCAATGTTTCACGTGGAACTTAAATATCTAAGTTCTCCACTGCTAGGGCATTTGTCTCAATAAATTCACGACGTGGTTCTACTTGATCACCCATCAAAGTCGTAAAAATCTGATCTGCTCCAATAGCATCTTCAATCTTTACCTGCATTAAACGACGAGCTGCAGGATCCATTGTAGTTTCCCAGAGCTGATCAGGGTTCATCTCACCCAAGCCTTTATAACGGCTAATCGTTAAACCACGATTCGCTTCACGCATCAGCCAATGAGCAACGGTATCAAAACGCTGCACCTCTAGTTTGCGCTCGCCACGTTGAATATAAGCACCAGCAGCTAATAAACCATCCAACTCTTGATTTACCCGCATGAGTAACTTTAATTCAGGTGTAGCGAATAAGCCTTGATCCAACACTAAGATATGATCTAGACCATGTTGCCGACGACTCACTTCAATCGACCACTGCTTGTCATCCTCTTTGCGGAAGGCAACTTTATATAAGCGTTCGCCATTCATAGTCATGTTTAAATGCTCAATAGCATTTTTAACCCAAGCGAAGTATTGATCGGCCACTAGCTCTTCACTAGAAGCCAGCATCGGTTCAAACAATAAACTAGTAAGTACATCTTGATCGTAACGACGGGCTAAACGGCCAATAATCTGCCGAGCTGAATTGTATTGCTTTAATAAGGAATCTAAGGCCTCACCACTGATAGCAGGTGCCTCCGCAGAGAGATGTAATTGCGCCCCATCTAAAGCGAGTTGAATGAGATGGTTTTCCATTTCATTTTCATCTTTGACATATTGCTCTTGTTTACCCCGCTTCACTTTATAGAGCGGAGGCTGAGCAATATAAATATGCCCACGCTCAACCAACTCTGGCATTTGCCGATAGAAAAAGGTAAGTAGCAAGGTACGAATGTGCGAACCATCTACATCCGCATCCGTCATGATAATTACACGATGATAACGAAGCTTGTCAGGATTATAGTCTTCACGCCCAATCCCACAGCCTAAAGCAGTGATTAAAGTTCCAACTTCTTGAGAAGCCAGCATTTTATCAAAGCGTGCTTTTTCCACATTTAGGATTTTACCCTTTAACGGAAGGATAGCTTGGGTACGGCGATCACGACCTTGCTTAGCAGAACCACCCGCAGAATCACCCTCAACCAAAAATAACTCTGACAAAGCAGGATCCTTCTCTTGGCAGTCGGCTAATTTACCTGGCAAACCGGCAATATCTAAAGCGCCTTTACGGCGAGTCATTTCGCGAGCTTTACGTGCTGCTTCGCGAGCACGTGCTGCTTCAATCATTTTCCCTGTGATCAGTTTAGCCTCTTGAGGACTTTCTAAGAGAAAAGCACCCAAACGCTCATTCATCGTAGCTTCGACTACACTTTTCACTTCAGAGGAAACTAGCTTATCTTTAGTTTGTGAAGAAAATTTTGGATCAGGTACTTTCACGGAAAGTACTGCTGTCAAACCTTCACGCGCATCATCCCCAGTTGGACTAATTTTTTCTTTTTTTGATAAACCTTCAGTTTCAATGTAGTTGTTCAAGGTACGTGTTAAGGCCGCACGGAACCCAGAAAGATGCGTTCCACCATCACGTTGAGGAATGTTATTCGTAAAACAGTAAACATTTTCCTGATAGGAGTCATTCCACTGCAAAGCTACTTCTACACCAATCCCATCTTGTTCGGTAGAAAAATAAATGATACTTGGGTTGATCGGTGTTTTGTTTTTATTTAAGTGAGCAACAAAGGCTTGAATTCCGCCTTCATACGCAAAAATCTCTTCACGCCCTTCGCCACGGCGATCCACTAACCGAATCCGCACACCGGAGTTCAGGAAGGAGAGCTCACGTAAACGCTTTGCCAGAATATCGTAATGAAATTCGGTTTGGGTAAAAATAGTATGACTTGGCCAAAAGCGTACTGAAGTTCCTGTGCCTTCGGTATCACCAATCACTGCTAAAGGTGCAACAGGATCACCCATTTTATAAATCTGTTGATGTAATTTGCCATCACGACGAATCGTTAATTCAAGTTGCTCTGATAAAGCATTGACTACTGATACACCAACACCATGAAGGCCTCCAGACACTTTGTAGGAGTTATCATCAAATTTACCGCCTGCATGCAGAATGGTCATAATCACTTCAGCTGCCGAACGACCTTCCTCAGGATGAATATCCACAGGAATACCGCGACCATCATCGGAGACTTTGACCGAACCATCGCTAAAAATTTCTACTTTAATTTCTTTACAGTAGCCGGCCAATGTTTCGTCAATGGAGTTATCCACCACCTCAAATACCATGTGGTGCAAACCAGTACCATCATCCGTATCGCCGATATACATGCCAGGACGTTTACGTACTGCTTCTAAGCCACGTAATACTTTAATATTCGAGGAATCGTATTGGTTCTCGCTCATGACTAATCCTAAGTATTCAACAGATGAATTTGACCTTGTTCCACGTGAAACAAGTGAGCATCTGCAGGTAGAAATTCGGGTAAAGGTTGACGTGTGCCGGTGATAATCAATTGTTTCTGAGTTTTTTGTAAGACTTGAGCCAGTAGAGATTGGTTATCCACATCTAGTTCAGCAGCTAAATCATCAATGGCTATTATACCACGTTTTGCCTCGTTTGTGCTGATAGCCTCATTCTGTGCAAGTAATAGGGCTATACCTAATAACTTCAACTGCCCACGTGAAGCTCGACGTACCGCTGGCTCGCCATTAATCGTAATCAATAGGTCACCTCTATGAGCACCATACAAACTCATCCCATAACGCAACTCTTGATCTTGTCGTTCTTGGTAAAACTCCTGGAGAGTTTGGAGATTCATAGGATCGACCTGCGATGGGAAACCCGTGTGTAATTTCAATTGGACTTGACCAATAGCTTGATAAAGTAAACTTACGGAATCCAAAGCTGCAATTAAAGCTTTAGTCGACCTCAATCTAAATTGATAAAGCTTAGGTTGAGCTTGAATCAGTTGTTTGGTCCAATCGGTTAGAGCGTAGCGTTGTTTCGAATCACGCAAACAAGCATTACGTTGTTTGAGGATGCGTTGATAGTTTTTCCACTCCAACTGAAAATCAGGCTCACGATAAAAAGCTAACCAATCTAGCAAACTACGTCGATGCACTGGGGAGCCAGCAATTAGATCTAAGCTATCCGGATGAATCAAGGTCAGGGGTAAATGACTACTCAACTCTGCTTGTTGGTTAATATCTGCATGGTTAATGCGAATCCGTGTTTGGCCGTTGCATTGTTTAGCAATACCTAAGCGATAACTGCTTTCCAACTCCTCGTTAAACAACTTGCCCGTTACTGTAATAGCGTCAGCCTGCTGGCTAATCACCTCATTGATGCGAGGGGTACGAAATGAACGCCCTCGCGATAAAACACACAAAGCCTCCAAAAAACTAGACTTGCCTGAACCATTCGCCCCGGTTAAAAAATTAACGGTAGGTGAAAGGCTTAAATCAGCTTGCTGAATTAAGCGGCAATTTTGAATAGCAATGTGCTGCAGCCAAACAGACAAAAACTTTACCTATAGACGAATGGGCATGATGACATTACGAATTGCCTCATCTTGAGGGTCGGTTACTAAAGCACTACTCTCAGGTGAATTAAGTTGTAAAACAATAGTATCGTTATTGATATGATTAATCGCATCCAAAAGGTAATTGACATTAAAACCGATATTAAACTCTTCGCCTTGATAATAAATATCTAATTCATCTTGAGCTGTTTCTTGCTCTGGATTATTCGATTGAACCGTTAGTGTATTCGGTTTTAAGTTTAGCCGTACACCTCTAAATTTTTCATTAGAAAGAATTGCAACCCGTGTCAGCATGTCTTTAAAAGCTTTCCGATCCACTTCAATACTAATTCGCCCTTTAGCAGGAACAGCAGCTTGATAATCTGGGTAGCGGCCATCGACTAATTTGGTAGTAAATTGTAAATTATCAAGCTGTACTCTTAAATGATTTTGACTAATTTGCAAACTGACTGGCGTTTTAGCGTCACTACGCAATAGTCGAGTTAATTCAATTACACCTTTACGCGGCAGAATAAACTGCACTGACTTATCCACAATATTTAATTCCTGTGGATAAGTATACAAAGAAAGTCGATGTCCATCTGTTGAGACTGTGCGTAAATAAGTTGGGGATAACTCTAACAAGAGCCCATTCAAATAATAACGTACATCCTGATTCGCCATTGCAAAGGCTGTGCTATCAAGTAAAACCTTTAAATCTGCTTCAGGTAGTTCTAATTGGTAACTTTCACCAATATCCTCAAGGCTAGGAAAATCTTCGGCTGGTAAAGTAGCTAATTCAAACCGACTACGTCCACAACTTACCAAAACACGCTGATTATCCAAAACTTCAATGGCGATTAAGCTTTCAGCAGGTAAAGACTTGCAAATATCAGCAAGCTTACGTGCAGGTAGAGTAATTGAGCCTTCAGTTGCATCTACTAGAAAACTAGACGTTGCAATCTCTAGTTCAAGATCAGTACCACGCCAGTAGCTACGGCTGTTAGCAATTGTCAGTAGCACGTTTTCTAAAATCGCTGATGTATTACGTTTCTCGATAGCGCCTAGAGTTGCTTGCAGGGCTTCGAGTAAGGTTTCACGAGTTTGTATTAATTTCATTTAGATATATAAATCTTTACTATAATAATAATAGAGTCAACAAAATCTGTGGATAAGTCCTCTATCTAGTTGAATTTAAAGCTTAATAGCTAATTAAAAACTAGGTGAATGAACTGTATAACAACCTGTGGATAAGATGTGGATGGTTTTGACACTCTAAGTTATCCACAGCTTTTCCCCATAACTATCCTTATACTTATCCCTAACTTGTTAGACTCCGTATGAGAATCCGATAGTCCTCTTCCATGCGAGGATCAGACTCGCGTAATTCAGCTATTTTCCGACAAGCATGCAGTACCGTAGTATGATCGCGCCCGCCAAATTCTGTACCAATTTCAGGCAAACTGTGGCTAGTAAGCTCTTTCGCCAGAGCCATTGCTACCTGACGTGGACGCGCCACAGAACGTGTGCGACGTTTGGAGTCCATTTCCGTAGCGCGTACATTGTAGTGTTTAGCAACCAGCTTTTTAATATTACTGATCGATACCATTTTATCTTGGCTCGCTAGCTGATCACGCAACACATCATGCACGAAGTCCATATTGATTTCGTAAATACAACGTAAACGCATACTCGCAATCACACGTTGCAAGGCGCCTTCTAAATCCCGAATGTTCGAACGGAAATGTTTAGCAATAAAAAATGCAATATCTTTAGGTAAATGTAATTCGTGATCCTCAGCCTTTTTACGTAAGATAGCTACTCGCGTTTCTAAATCAGGTGGCTCAATTTGCATCGTTAAGCCCCAATTGAAACGTGAGCGCAAACGGTCATCTAAACCTTCTACATCCCGTGGATAGCGATCACTGGTTAAAATAATCTGCTTTTGCCCCTCTAATAAAGCATTAAAAGTATGAAAAAATTCCTCCATCGAGCGATCTTTATTTGCGAAGAATTGAATATCATCGATTAATAAGGCGTCTACACTACGATAATGTTGTTTAAACTCTTCAATGCGTGAAGTACGTAAAGCATTTACCATATCGTTTACAAATCGTTCAGCATAGACATATAAAACATGGGCTTCAGGATTAGCTTTGAGAATGCAATTACCGATCGCGTGCATTAAATGAGTTTTTCCTAAACCAACTCCACCATAGAGAAATAAAGGGTTATAGGAAGTACCTGGATTCTCACCTACCTGTAACGCAGCAGCACGTGCTAATTGATTAGATTTACCTTCTACAAAGTTTTCGAAGGTCATCTTGCTATTTAAAGCATTAACAAAGCGTTCTGAAACCGGAGCTGGGGTTGCTGCGCTAAAGTCGATAGAGTTAGCTATATTCGTTGCTAGTGGCAGGGGTGTTGCTAGCACAGGCGCTGCTATAGACGGCTCTACAACTGGGGCAGGTGAGGCTGCTTTAGGTATAGGTTTAGGTGCACTACGTGAGCCAATTTGCAGCATTACATCAAAGCTATGATCCCCTGACAAATTCCGTACATGGCGAACTATATGCGGCAGAAAAACTTCATGAATATGTTGTAAAACAATTGGATTCGGGGCAAGTAGATACAGGGCTTTAGGTTTCTCAACTGCATGTAAACTTCTTAACCACGTATTGATTTCTTGGCTAGGAAATTCATGTTCGAGTTGAGTTAGGCATTGTTGCCAAAGCATAAACGAGCGTCCCGTGGTGGTGAACAGGAAAATATGATTAGAATGGATCAGGCTATTATAGAGCCTGCAGGAAGTTATCCACAAGCTTAAGAACTTTGTTTGTGGATAAGCTCTTCACTTGACAAAACTAAGCTTATCAAGTAATTTGCCTGACCTTTTAGCGGCTGGGCTAAGGCATCTTTTTGCATTTAACCCAAGCAAAACTGCGTTTAATTCAAATTTTTGTTGGTGTATTGCAATGAAAAGAACCTTCCAACCTAGCAATTTACGTCATGCGCGTAAACAAGGTTTCCGTGCTCGTATGAGTACTGCTGATGGGCGTAAAGTACTGAGTGCACGTCGTGCAAAAGGTCGCAAAAACCTAATTCCATAATTTTAGAATTAGCGTGGCTGCTTATCCGCGCACCTGTCGTCTGACTCGGCCTAGCGAATTCCAGCGTGTTTTTGAGCGTGGTTTGCATCGACGAGTTCAGGTTCAAGGCTTATTTGCCCGTGTGCGCGAAAGCTCCCGTAGCGAGCCTCGATTAGGGTTTGCTTTATCAAAACGCTCTTTAAAACACGCTGTTGATCGTAATCGTATTAAGCGTTTAGTACGAGAAAGTTTTCGTCTGCATCGTGCAAACCTACCTAAATTAGATATTGTGATCATCACACAGTCTGAGGTGGCACAACTTAACAACGCTGCTATACTGCAGCAGCTTGTAATCTTATGGGAGCAATTAAGTCGGTTATATCCTGCTTTAAAAACGACTCCTCAAGCCAAAATGACCCTTTAAAAGCTTTAACTCCCCAATATTGGATTGAATCATGATGGATTCCCAACGCCCGTTTCTATACCTGACCCTAATTTTCTTGGGGTTTTTGTTATGGACTAGCTGGCAACAAGATCACGCTCCTAAGCCTTTACCTACACCAACAACACAAACCAGTACAGAAGCTAGCTCAGTGCCTAGTCAAACGGCTAACAGTGCATCTAGTGCATCTCAAACGGTACCTGCTATTCCAAATGGGAGTGGTATTACCACCGGAGCTGGGCAAATTGTTCGTGTTAAAACTGATGTTTTAGATCTACAAATTAGTACCAAAGGTGGCGATATTGTCGCTGCAGATTTATTAACTTATCCCATTAGTTTAGAAGAAAAAAATAAGCCAGTTCGTATTCTAGATTTAAATGGGCGCAGTTATGTCGCTCAGTCAGGTTTGCAACATCAAGCGGTTAATGGCCAAGCAGCAGATACTTTAGCACCTAATCATCTAGCTGATTTTAGCGTCGAAAAAACTGAATATGCCTTAGGTGCTGATCAAGCTGAAGTAGTGGTGCCTTTAGTGTGGCAAGGGCCAAATGGTGTGGTAGTCACCAAACGTTATCGCCTAAAAAAAGGTAGTTTCGATGTTAGTTTAGAAGAAGAGGTTAAGAATAATTCTAGCCAAGTTTGGGTAGGCTCGGAATATCGTCAGCTCAAACATGGGCCGAGTCATGTAGACAATAATGTGCTCACCAGTGGAGTTCGAGCTTTCGTAGGGGGTGCTTATTATGCGGATGACAAATATAAAAAGCTGAACTTCAAAGATATGAAAGAGCCACTGACCGCAACTGCCACTGGTGGTTGGGTTAGTATGCTAGAGCATTATTTTATTAGTGCTTGGATTCCGCCCCAAGATCAGCAAAACACCTATTACAGTATGGAGCTGCAACAGAATGGTACGCCTAACTATATCTTAGGGGTACGCAGCCCAGTTAAAGAAATTGTACCAGGTGGTGTGGATACTTTTAAAAGCCAGATTTGGATTGGCCCTAAGGTTCAAGATGATTTGGAAAAGATTGCTAAAGGCTTAGATTTAACGGTTGATTATGGGATTTTTGCCTTTGTCTCTAAACCTATTTTCTGGCTGATGCAGGCGATTCATTCATTTGTGGGGAACTGGGGCTGGACTATTATCCTACTGACCTTATTTATTAAACTCTTATTCTTCTGGCCTTCGGCTGCTAGCTATAAATCAATGGCTAAAATGAAAGCCGTTTCACCGAAGATGAAGGAGATTAATGAGCGCTTTTCGGGTGATCCACAAGCTAAACAAAAAGCGATGATGGAGCTGTATAAGAAGGAAAAAATTAATCCCCTAGGTGGTTGTTTACCGATCTTGATTCAAATTCCGGTATTCATGGGCTTGTATTGGGTACTTTTAGAAAGCGTTGAGTTACGTCAGGCACCTTGGATTCTGTGGTACAAGGATTTATCGATTATGGATCCTTACTTTGTACTACCGCTGTTAATGGGCGCAAGTATGTTCCTACAACAGAAATTGAATCCTCCACAAATGGATCCAGTACAACAGAAAATTTTCCAATTCTTGCCATTGATCTTTACCTTTATGTTCCTTTGGTTCCCTGCAGGTTTAGTGTTGTATTGGGTTGTGAACAACGTCTTATCCATTGCACAACAATGGTTTATTAATAAAAAGATCGTAGGGCACGCTTAAGACAAAGATGAATACCGATACCATTGCTGCGGTGGCAACTCCGCCTGGACGAGGGGGTATCGGTATTATTCGTCTCTCTGGTTCAAATCTAAAATCCTTGGTTGAGCAGTTGCTTGGCCAAGTACCCCCTGCACGTGCCGCTAGCCACCGTTTATTTCGTGCTCAAGATGGCAGTATTTTAGATGATGGCTTAGCTTTATTTTTTCCTGCACCACATTCGTTTACTGGTGAAGACGTTTTAGAGCTACAAGGGCATGGTGGAGTAGTCGTGCTGGATATGCTGCTGAAGCGTTGCGTAGAGTTAGGCGCCCGCTTAGCCCGTCCTGGTGAGTTTTCCGAACGCGCTTTTCTAAACAATAAATTGGATCTCACTCAAGCGGAGGCGATTGCCGATTTAATCGATTCTAGCTCTGAGCAGGCAGCGCGTTCTGCGTTGCGTTCCTTACAAGGTGATTTTTCTAAAGCTGTGGATAACTTACTCACAGCTCTGATTGAACTACGTGTTTATGTAGAAGCAGCCTTAGATTTTCCTGATGAGGAAATAGATTTTCTAGCAGATTCAGCCATCACCCAACGTCTTACCAACATTAAGCAACAGTTAGCGGAAATTTTTCAAAAAGCACAACAAGGCAGTTTATTGCGTGATGGTATGCACCTAGTCATTGTAGGGCGGCCTAATGCTGGTAAATCTAGTTTATTAAATGCGCTCGCTGGCCAAGAAACCGCTATTGTTACCGATATTGCAGGCACGACTCGTGATGTCTTACGTGAGCGAATTAATCTAGAAGGTATGCCTTTACATATTGTTGATACCGCAGGCTTACGGGAAAGTTATGATCCGGTTGAAAAAATTGGGATTGAACGCGCTTGGCGTGAAGTTGAAAAAGCTGATTTGGTGTTAATGCTAGTCGATGATACGCAGTCAGAAAGTGCTGAGCATCATGCGATTTTAGACAAGCTTCCAGCCACTATTCCAGTACTAACAGTGCATAATAAAGTCGATCTAACTGGTAAAGCAGTCGGCAAGCAAGGGCAGCATCTGTATATTTCAGCTAAACAAGGTTTAGGTTTAGATGTACTTAAAACAGAACTAAAGACACGCATGGGCTATCAAGGGGAACGCGAAGATACCTTTATGGCAAGACGGCGTCATTTACAAGCGTTAGAGATTACCCAAGCCGCTGTGGGGCGAGCTGAGCAGCAATTACTGGTTTTTAATGCAGGTGAATTAATGGCTGAAGAGTTGCGCTTAGCACAAGATGCTTTAGGGCAAATTACAGGTAAATTCACCTCTGATGATTTATTAGGCGAAATTTTTAGTTCCTTCTGTATTGGAAAGTAAACCTTCATCTATATACCCCAATAATGGTTAAAAGATTGGGGTATATGCAAGCTTGTTTCTCTACACTTTAATTTATTTAACTGCTTTTAAGCCGGGTGCTAAACCTTTCAATGAAATGGGGAAAATCACTGGCTCTTTATTAGGGCCTGGACGATAAGCGAGTAAGGCGCGTTGCCCCTTAGAAATCTGCTGCATCATGGCATTATCTAAAGTAAAGCCTGCACGGCAGCCTTGTTGGTCGCATTTACCTTGGAAGGCGACCGCTTGGTTTTTGTCGACTTTTAATTGTACACCCTGTTTCATATCTACTCCTTTCGGCAATTCGAAAATTGCGGTCGGGAAAGGTTTGCCTTTGCCATAACCTAAAACAGTAATCATTAAAGGCTGTTTGCTGCCCTTTTCAGATAAAACTTGTTGGACATAGCATACTTCGGATTTATCAGGGGTTGTTTCACATTTAACCCCCCAATCTCCAAAACGTTGCCCTGCTTTAGCACCTGCTGCATTAGCATTACTTGCCAATAAAGCCACTACCGCTAAAACAACAAACTGTCCGAATTTTAAACTCATCGTTTAGTCTCCACTATAATAATCAGTGCGTAAGAATTTCATTATAGCATTCGAAATCCTTTGACATTCATCAACGCAACTCAATTGACAAATAACATACGCTTGTCTTATGACAGATTAAGGCAAGCTGGAGTTCATATGGATACGAAAGAAGAAAGTTTAACTACAGGTACAGAGGCTGGCATTGAGGCATTTAGTGCTATTCAAGCAGTGAATGCAGCTCAAGATGCACAGATTTCAGCAGCAACTGAAATCTTGGAGGAAGCTAAACAGGCGAGTCCTGCCGATGCAGCCGCCATGCTCAAACGTTTACAAGTGATGCTTGATGGTGCTTCACCAGATGACAGAGAAGCTTTAGAAGCTGCTTTGGCACGTTGGCAAACGCATGCACCGAAAGCAACAGTGAATAAGGATGATGAGCTAGTCGATAATTGGCGCTCTGCGGTTTATCCTTATAAAAATCGCATGTCACGCAAAAATTACGAAAAAGAAAAATTCCGCTTACAGGTTGAATTACTCAAGATGCAAATGTGGGTAAGAGAAACCGGACAGCGGATTGTAATTCTGTTCGAAGGTCGTGATGCAGCCGGTAAAGGAGGTACGATTAAGCGCTTTATGGAGCATATCAATCCGCGGGGTGCGCGTGTTGTTGCTTTAGAAAAACCGACTGAGGCTGAGCGTGGTCAATGGTATTTCCAACGTTATGTCCAACATTTGCCAACTGCAGGCGAAATTGTTTTATTTGACCGTTCTTGGTACAACCGTGCAGGCGTTGAGCGTGTTATGGGTTTTTGTTCTGACAAAGAATATGATGATTTCTTACGCCAAGTTCCAGAGTTTGAACGTCATTTAGCTAGCAGTGGTGTGCATTTAATTAAATTCTGGTTCTCAGTAAGTCGTGCGGAACAACGTCGTCGTTTTGAAGAACGTAAGTTACACCCTTTAAAGCAATGGAAACTCAGTCCGATCGACTTAGCTTCTTTGGATAAATGGGATTCTTATACCACCGCCAAAGAAGCGATGTTCTTCCACACGGATACCGCAGAAGCGCCTTGGACAGTAGTGAAGTCTGATTGCAAGAAACGTGCACGTTTAAATGCGATGCGTTATATCCTGCACAAAGTTCACTACACCGGTAAAGATCTACGCAATATCCAATCTATTGATCCTTTGATTGTCGGTCGTGCCAATATTATGGCTGATTTATAAGCTAAATCTTTATGTGTATTTTGCAAAGCCCCTTGTAAGGGGCTTTGTTTTTAGCGCTGATTAATTCTACTCGCTCCGATTCTGAAAGCACGCTAACCTTAAGGCTCTAAATTTTCCATGAGCTTAAACCATGAGTTCCCCTAGCAAACCCCTAATTCTAGTGGATGGGTCGTCCTATCTATTTCGCGCTTTTCATGCTTTGCCGCCTTTAACCAATTCCAAAGGTGAAGCAACCGGTGCGATACATGGGGTCTTAAATATGCTGGATAAGCTGCGGAAGGATTATGAACCTGAGCATATGGCAGTCGTCTTTGATGCTTCGGGTAACACTTTCCGTGATGCACTCTACCCTGCTTATAAAGCTAATCGTCCACCCATGCCAGATGACTTACGCAATCAAATTCAGCCGCTTTTAGATATGGTGAAAGCACTCGGCTATCCCCTACTGATGGTTGAAGGTGTAGAAGCGGATGATGTGATTGGTACACTTGCTAAGGAATATGCAGGGCCTGTAGTGATTTCGACTAGCGATAAAGATATGGCACAGCTAGTCGATGAGCGCGTACATTTAATCAATACGATGAGTAATACCTATCTAGATCCAGCCGGTGTGGTAGCGAAGTTCGGTGTGCGCCCAGAGCGAATTCGTGATTATTTAGCCCTGATGGGTGACGCAGTGGATAATGTGCCGGGTGTGGATAAAGTGGGGCCAAAAACTGCGGTTAAATGGCTAGAAGAATATGACTCCCTTGCACGGATCATGCAGGGTGCTGCAGGGTTTAAAGGCAAGGTTGGTGAAAACCTGCGCTCAGCTTTGGCGCATTTGCCTTTGTCTTATGAATTAGTCACGATTAAATGTGATGTGCCCTTAGACCTAAGCCCAGAGGATTTAGCCTTTAGCTCACCAGATCTAGAGGCTTTACGTGAACTTTATACACGTTATGAATTCCGCTCGCGCTTGAATGCTTTAGATAAATTAGAGCCGCCTAAGTCAACTAACCCTAATGCGGTCAATTCCGTCTCTGTACCCTCTTCCTTGCCTTTGCACTTAAGTTTACCGCCTGTTAAAGCTATCACTGACACCGAGTATCAGACCATTCTCACCCAAGCTGAGTTGGATCAGTGGCTTACTCGCCTACAAACGGCTGGTGAGTTTGCCTTTGATACCGAAACCACTAGTTTGAGTTATATGGATGCGCAAATTGTGGGAGTGTCCTTTGCTCTGAAGGCTGGTGAAGCCGCTTATTTACCGCTGGCGCATGATTATTTAGGTGCACCGGTACAGTTAAATCGTGAAGTTGCCTTAGCCCAACTCAAACCCTTATTAGAAAACCCAAGTTTGGGCAAGATTGGGCAAAATCTGAAATATGACCGCAATGTCCTACTTAATCATGGCATTACTTTGAATGGCATTAAGCAGGATACGATGCTGGAATCCTATGTATTGGATTCAACCGCTAGCCGCCATGATTTTGATACGCTTTGTGAGCAGCATTTACAGCATACAACGATTCATTTCGAAGATATTGCGGGTAAAGGTAAAAACCAACTGACTTTTAATCAAGTTGCTTTAGAGCAAGCTACCCCGTATGCAGCAGAAGATGCTGATTATACTCTCCGTTTGCATCAATATTTTTGGCCACAACTGCAAGCCTTGGATGGGCAACGTGAATTATATGAGCAAGTGGAAATTCCCTTAGTGCCGATTCTGTCTACGATGGAACGGAATGGGGTGAAAGTCGATGCTTTAATGCTTAACAAGCAAAGTCTTGAACTTGAAAAGCGCATGCAGGAATTAGTTGAAGAGGCTTACCAAGCCGCAGGTCAAGAATTCAATTTAGCTTCACCTAAACAAATTCAAGAAATTTTCTTTGATAAACTCGGCTTACCAATTTTACGCAAAACCCCGAAAGGACAGCCCTCAACCGCCGAGGATGTATTAGAGGAGTTGGCCGATTTAGGTCATCAATTGCCGGCTTTAATTTTGGAGCATCGTGGTTTAAGTAAATTGAAGTCGACTTATACCGATCGGTTGCCTGAGCAGATTAATGCCCGTACAGGGCGCGTACATACCTCCTATCATCAAGCGGTAGCTGCAACGGGGCGACTTTCCTCCACTGAGCCGAACTTGCAAAATATCCCGATTCGTACTGCAGCAGGACGGCGGATTCGCCAAGCTTTTATTGCTGAGCAGGGCTGTAAATTATTAGCTGCCGATTATTCACAAATTGAATTACGTATTATGGCGCATTTGTCAGGTGACAAAAGCTTACTCCATGCATTTGCTCATGGCTTGGACGTGCATCGCGCTACTGCAGCTGAAGTATTTGGGATGAGCTTAGAAACAGTCACCACTGAACAACGCCGTGCTGCCAAGGCTATTAATTTTGGTTTGATCTATGGTATGTCTGCCTTTGGCTTAGCACGGCAATTAAATGTGGATCGGCGCGAAGCTCAGGCTTATGTTGATTTATATTTTGCGCGTTATCCTGGCGTGAAAGCCTATATGGAAAATACTCGTGAGCAAGCGCGCGCCCAAGGTTATGTAGAGACTTTATTTGGACGCCGCTTATTCTTACCTGATATTAAAGCGCGTAATGCAGCCACTCGCCAATACGCAGAGCGCACGGCGATTAATGCACCAATGCAGGGGACTGCGGCAGATATTATTAAAAAAGCCATGATCGCTGTCGATCACTGGTTACGCACTAGCCAAGTGCAGACCAAAATGATCCTGCAGGTGCATGATGAATTAGTCTTTGAAGTCCCTGAAGCTGAATTAAGTTTAGTGCAGCCAAAAATTGCTGAGCTTATGACTAATGCAGTTAGTTTATCAGTACCATTATTGGTAGAAACTGGCATTGGTACTCATTGGGATGAGGCGCATTAAGAAAAAAGGCATCTCAGTTAAGATGCCTTTAACCTAAATGATTTAAAACTGACTGCTTAGGGGGAGAAATCATTGTTTAGCATTTTCACGCAAAGCTCGGGCATGCTCGAGGTGCCGTTAAGGCTATTTTGATTAATCAAGGCGTGCCGTTCAGCCTCTAGACTATAAGCTACATGAATAGAACTTGTGCAAGTTGCTAAGGCAATAGTTGAACCCACCGATAAAGCATATTTATTATTCATTTTGTACTTTTTGAGATATTCACTAAATAGTTATTTTTTTAATTTATAGTTAAATAATATTTATTTAATAAGTAGAAATAATCAGTCCAACTTGTTAATCGAGGGTTTAGGGTGATAAGGTGGGCTTTGGTTGTTAACTTAAACTATAGGGCGTTTGTTGTTTAGCTAACTACAAACCACTGATCTGCCAGTTAATAAACGTTATCCAAATTCTTTAGTTAAAATGATCGTATCTGCAGTAGGGGTTTTACATTCAAGTACTTATGCAAAACCATCTTTTCTGCGAAAGAAGAAAATCTTGATAGGTATGGATAAGAAAAAGCCCGCATAACGCGGGCTTGTGTCCATCCTTGGAGCTAATGAATTACCACTTAATGGTCACACTCTTGCGCCCGAAGCGCCGTGCCTTGTGATGATCCTTCCCCATGTAAATATCAATCTTTTTTTCCCAGCGTTCATGCATTTTATCGAGCACTAGGAATTCGCCATCAAACCCACTGATCCGTACCTTAGCTTTGCGTTTTAATCCATATTTATAGAGCAGGTCACGAGATACAGCGATGGCTTTCATGCCTGGGCGTAAACGATCACCCCAAGCAGCGAGGTCTGGATTTCCATCCGTTTGACTCGGTAGAGAATTATAAGCAGTCGCAGTTACGCGAAGACTGATTGTCATCTCCTTCTTTCCGGCAGCTAGCGCTGGACTTGAGCAAACAAGCGCCATTACTAGCAAAGCTAGAAAATGGTTAAACAAAGTCATAACAATAACCTAACAGTTTGTTTATAAAGGTAATTCATGGCTAGTCTTACGACTGGGCTATGAATCGGGGCGAACTGTAACACGTGCTTCTGTAAGGATGAATAGGCTAAGTCGCCATTTTTTGGATGGTAGTTTGTCCGATAAATGGATGATTTTTATGCTTATTTATTTTTTTTATGTAATGATAAAAAAACACTGAAGCCAGTTAAAATAAGGCTTGCAGCCTCTCTTGACAAAAATAAAAAATTATGATTCTTAAAAAAATGAACTATCTAAAAAATAGATTGATTGAACTAAATGTTGCGATAAATGTCGCATTAAAACTACATCTTATCTCTTTACAACAACCCTAAAATCAGATTCGTTATCCATTTTGTGCTAGACTGCGCTTCGCTTCCCCCATCATTAATCTATATGCCCGAAATTTTGCTTTCTACGCTTAATGCACGTTATACCCATGCCTCCCTAGGGCTAAGATATTTATTTGCGAATTTGGGCAGTTTACAGGCTCAGAGTGAACTACTAGAGTTCACTATCGCCATGCGTCCTTTAGACATCGCCGAGCAGATTTTGGTCAAACAGCCTAAAATGATCGGTTTCGGGGTCTATATTTGGAATGTAGCGGAAACGATGGCGGTAGTGAGTTTGCTAAAAATGCTGCAGCCTCAATTAATCATTATAATAGGCGGGCCAGAAGTCAGTTATGAAGCTAAAGGGCAAAACATTAGTCAACAAGCTGATTATGTGATTAGTGGAGCTGCTGAGCAAAGTTTGCGCGAGTTATGCACTCAGCTGTTAAATGGACAGTTACCAAAAGAAAAATTTATTCAAAGCCCACTGATTCCCTTAGCCCAGCTAAATTTACCTTATGATTACTACACGGATACCGATCTTAAGCAACGGTTTGTATATGTAGAGGCTTCACGGGGTTGCCCTTTTAAATGTGAGTTTTGTTTGTCGGCTTTAGATAAAACCGCTTATCCTTTTGAGCTAACTCGGTTTTTAGCTGAAATGGAACAACTGTGGCAACGCGGTTTACGCCATTTTAAATTTGTTGATCGCACTTTTAATTTAAAAATAGCTACTACCCAAACTATTTTAGAGTTTTTCCTTGCACGTTTGGATGCTGAAACCTTCCTACACTTTGAACTAGTGCCTGACCATTTGCCGGATGCTTTAAAAGAATGCATTCAGCGTTTTCCAGCTGGCAGCTTACAGTTTGAAATCGGTATCCAAACGTTCAACTCTGAAGTACAAGCGTTAATTAGTCGTAAGCAAGATAATGTCAAGTCTATTGAGAACCTGCGCTGGCTGCGTCAGCATAGTACTGCACATTTACACACGGATTTAATTTTTGGGCTACCAGGTGAGGATCTGGCAAGCTTTGCTCAAGGCTTTGATCAGTTAGTGGCTTTGCATCCACATGAGATTCAAGTAGGAATTCTCAAGCGTCTACGGGGTGCACCGATTATTCGCCATACGGAAGCTTTCGGCCTCATCTTTAATCCCTATCCGCCTTATAACATTCTGGCGACTGATCGGATTGATCCGTTCACTATGCAAAAGATGAATCGCTTTGCGCGTTATTGGGATTTAATCGGTAATTCAGGGCGTTTCGAGCATAGTTTGGATTTACTACTTGGTGAAACGCCGTTTGCACGTTTTTGGATTCTGAGTGAGCAACTTCATCAACGTTCTGGGCAAACCCATCAAATTGCTTTGCCACGTTTATTTAAATTGGTACACGAAATTGCTTTAAGTGACTTGGGGCTAGATGAAGCTTTTACGGAGCAATTATTATTAGATTATGCGCGGAGTGGGCAAAAAGGTGAGATTCCCTTTGTGCCGGGATTGCGCCAAAGAGTGGTACAACAAGCAGGTACAGATGCACGCAAACAGCGTCAAGTCCGTCATGCAATAGATAATAGCTAGCAGCCTAATACTACTAGCTATCTTTATACTTTAAACAATCGGATTGCGATAAGTATCGACCCGATTTTGCCAGCCACGTAGCCAACGTGCTTCGTTACGAGATGGATCTGAGTTTTGTACACGGCGTTGTAAGACGCGCATTGCTGCATCAGCAAATTCATGGAGTGCTTGTTGACCATGCGCAGTCGGACGCATTTCCTCAAGCACTTGGCGTAAACCCCAGTTTTGGCCACGATAGCCACCGTTTCCTAGGCCTTCACCTTTGAAATTCACATAATCAATGAGTGCATACCAGCCGCCGGGCGTATTTGCTACTGCATTCAGATTACGTGCTACGGTGGACTGTTGATTAGAGGCTTTCACAAGTTTAGGCATGGCTGTACGGGTACGGTCTACAATGTATTGAGCTTGCAGTTCGCGTGTGTTGTACAAAAGGTTTTGTAACTGTTGAACTTGGGGCGAGTTTTTCTGTGCCATCAGTTCTTCACGGGTAGACCAAGGTGCACCTTGTACCCGTGCTTGTTGTAACCAACCGGGTAATTGAACTCCATTTTGTGCCATATAATCCAATAAACCGGGGAAGGTATTACCAAAGCTCTGACGGCGACCTGCTGGATACCAAGTGAAGTGACCAATCCCCATGGAAGCAAAGTCTTCACCATCATTCCAATGCACTAGATTATTTAAATTTCCACCACCTTCATTGTTGAAAATCTGATCGCCAATTGCCCGTAATTCTGCTCTAGACAAACGGGGCATTTGATTATTGCTAACCATTTGCGGTGGAATTGAAGGAATACCATAACCCCCCTGTGGGTCTTGGTAATTCATATTCGGTTTTGGATAAGCATGCGGAATATTGCGTTGATAGCCTAGCTGTTGGTCTTTCGGAACACGTACAGCTTGTTGTGCGTATGGTGGACGTACCACAGACGTACCTACTAATGCATCCGCTTCAGGAATCGCTTGGGGATTTTGACTACAAGCAGACAGGCCCATACCTGCAATTGCAGCCAGTGCAAATAGATTTTGTTTTTTCATTAGTCGTTGCCGTTCGTTGTTTTTATTATTAGGATTTGTCATCCAAATATAAAATCATTCACAAAGCTGCTTAAATTTACCCGACGAGCTGCCCGCTCCTTGCGCATCCTCGCAGTTTCTGCCTGAACGGTGACTGATTAATTAAAATGATTTATACAAATCACTCTAAACTAGCTGATTTGCTTCAGATGTTTTACGGGCTTTTGGGAGGACTAAGGTTTTTTTGAAACGTCGCCAAAAATTGTCATTGGCAGTGGGTGCTGCTGGTGGGGTACTAAGCGTTTTAACTGAAGCTTGGCGAGTTCTTTTTGCTGAGTTCTGTTTGGGCTGAGAGTTAGTTTCTATTTTGCTTGAGCTAACGTGTTTGCCTTGGAGGCTAGCTACCTGTTTCGCTTGCTCATTTTCTACTAATTTGCGCAGTATCAAATCATTTGTATTGGGTAACTCGGCAAGGCTATTGTGCGTAGTATAATTTTTCACCAAACAATGCACGCTTAAACCTGCCTGATAAGCATGTGCCACTAACTCGCGATTGCGTTCCATCGCTGCATTTAAGAGTTTGCCTTGTCTGAGGGCTTGGGCAGTATCTAAGCTAATGTTCAAATGCCTTAGGCCAGCTGCACGAGCTGCAACAAAAGTATTCAAATCGAGGCCTAAAGGATTTTTACCATCTAAATAAATCGTCGCCAGCCAGCGACAACCCGGAACAACAGCTTGGATATTATCAATTAAACCATGCCACATGGCTAAGTTGGTATTGAGACTAGTATCGAGGAAGATAAAATCTTTGCACTGATAACGTTCGGCCTGAATCTGTAGTTCTTCTAAAACGCTTTGTACCGGACGACTGCTATAAACATATTGCTTATTTTCTAATCGAGTCGTGCGTCCTGTAAGGATAGGGATTAAAGCTGAGCGATGCGTCTGCCAAGCAAAATCTGATAAATCCGGTAACGGCAATAATTCTAAATCTTGTAACGGTGGTGCACTGAAAGTTTCCAATTCTAGCCCTGACTGGCAAATACCTGGCCATACAGCTAAATCTTGTTTACGCAGGAGGGTCTCTACCACATCAACAATAACCCAATCAGCTTCACCCACGAAAACCGCAGTGATACCCCTTAAACTTAACCACAAAGGTAAGTCTTCACTGCTACAGCTTGTTAAGCAAGCTCCACCTAAAATCAGTGGTAGCTCTAAATCAGCCGCGTAGTTAGCTAAGTGTTGAACAGTTGCATAATGGTTTAAATAACTAGGAATTAAAATTAGATCAGGATGAGTATTCTCTAAATATTTTTGGATATTTGTCAGATTCAACTCAGGCTGGCTAAGGTTATGCTTAAGCCTTTGATTTGTAGGTGGTTCACTAGGGGTGGCGGTCGTTAGGGTTTTCACCTCTACTTGTAATCCGGCAGCGCGTAAGGGCGTGACTAAATAAGCAATGGATAAGTCAGGGTAAGTGAGTTTGGAATTCAGATTAATGATTAAGATTCTAGCCATCATGACAGGTCCTTTTGTCCGTGGAAGCGCCAGTATCTTAGTGATTTAGGTGAGGCTGTCATGTTTTAAACGTTTCTCACCGCTAAAGCGACCTATCTAACCGATGAGCTGTCATTTAGAGGGCTGACCCCAAAGGCAACAGGGATGAATCCGCCTTTTTTTGTGGTTTTGCATTATAGTTAAACAAACCTATCTTGGAACGGAGCTAAAGAGTGTCATCTGAACCCGTACGAGCCGAATGGCTTAATACTTCACAGCTAAAAAGTACTGCTGCCCGTCGCTTTGCTGAGTTTTGTCAGCAAAATTTTGCAGTGGTAGCTAATCAAGAGAATTTTGATGCCAATCTTTATCAAGAAGCAGCGAAATTAGTGATTGAGCGCTTAGAGCAAGCGGCTAACACAGGAGATCAGGGATGATTATTACGGAAGTGATTGCGGAGAACTTCCGTAAATATGAGCGGCTGCATTTAAAAGACTTACCCCAACTCGGTTTGATTTTAGTCACCGGGAGGAATGAATCAGGGAAAAGTAGTATTGGTGAAGCTTTAAGTTTTGGCTTATTTGGGCGGACTGATAATTTAACTGCAGATCGTACCAATAAATTAATTCATTGGGGGGCTGAAGAGGCGAGTATTACAGTGAGTTTTGTCCATGCTGGCAACACTTATCATTTAAAACGTAGGGTCAGCAAACTGGGAAGTCAGCAGGCTTCTTTATTGGATGATCAACAGCAGGTACTTGCCTCTACACCAACAGCAGTGGATCAATTCTTAACGCGCTTAGTGGGATTTAATTATTCAACTTTTAGCCGAACTTTTTATTGGAGTCAGCAGTTAGGTACTGAGCGCGAGCCGGATATTACCAATCTGCACAAAATGGCAGGCATTAAAGCCTATGCACAGCTAGATGATGCATTACAGCAAGAGCTACAAAGTGCTCAAGAGTCTTTTGATAAGCTTGAAGCTGATCACAAAGCGACTCAAGCTGCTCAAGCAGCGATTAGTGTGGATACACAACGCTTGCCGGATTTATTAGAAGTCCGTGAAGTTTTAGAGGATCGACAAAAGCAAAGCCAAGCTTTAGTCAGTGCCATTCCAACTGGTAGTGAACAGTATCTGGCTGGACATGCCTCCTATCAGCGTTATCGGCGCAAAAGTCGCTGGCTAGGGCGTTGGAGTATGTTGGGAATGATTAGTCTGCTGCTGGTGTTAGCAGCTTGGGCTATTTTGACTTTAGTGCCTCAATGGCTGGATGGGATTCATCGACCTGATTTTACCCACGAACCGTTCTTTGCGCGCTTACTACTATGGGTTGGGGTAGGCATTGCGATTATTACTAGCTTTGTTTTATTCAGAGGTTGGTATGTAGAGCGTTATCGCTTACAACCGTTGCGCGAACAAGCCAATCAGTTTAGTCACATCCTACAAACGGGTTGGGAACAAGCGAATACTTCAATCGATGCGATGTTAGGGGGTAAATCCACTCAGTATTTACAAGAGCGCCATTTATTCTCGCAAGTACCTGAGGTCGGTAAATTAGCGAGTGATTTATCCTTATCAGCTGATATGCCCAAACAAGTCCGCGAATATGCGGCTTTGCCGGATCAAGTGCGCTATACCGGCAATACCATTAGTGAGGACTTAAAACAGCGTGGGCGCTTCTTTGGTCAATGTATGACTAGCCTTGATGAAGATGTGAGCAAGGAACGTAGTTTGGTTGATCAGTTTATGTCGTTGAATCGCGAAGCTGCTGAGCAAACAGCACAAATGACAGCTTATCAACAGGAGCTGAAAGTGAAGGCTAAGGCTTCTGAATTACTTCGCCAGTCTTCACAGTTTTCGATTGCCCGTTTTAATCAAATTGTGCAGCAGCGTTGCCAAGGTTTGCTCTCTGATTTCACTCATAGCCATTACAATAGTTTAGAAATCAATAATGATTTTGCTCTGCGGGTTCTCTCGGATGAGAAAGGTGACTATCTCGATTTCGATGAAATTTCCTCTGGGACTCAGCGGCAAATTAGCTTGGCGATGCGGATGGCTTTGGGGAATTCTCTGGTCGAGAGCAATGACACCGAAAGCCAATTTATTTTCTTGGATGAACCCTTTGCATTTTTTGATGCTGAACGCACTTCAGCCGCTTTACAAAGTTTGCAAGAAGCGACACTCGGACACTTGAAACAAGCTTGGGTGACTATGCAGGAAGTTCCTGAAGGTGTAGCGGTAGCAAAAACCATTCATTGTTTGCAGAACGAGCCGGTGTTAGAGGTTTAGGTTTAACTGCATAAACTAACCATTTACAGGAAAACTTAAGTTAATTAGAGGTTCAGTTAAAAAAATGCTTGAAACCTATCTCTGATTGTGTAGAATGCACGCCTCGACGGGTCGTTAGCTCAGCCGGTAGAGCATCTGACTTTTAATCAGGTGGTCATGCGTTCGAATCGCATACGACCCACCACCTTTAAAGCCTTGTAAATGAATAGTTTACAGGGCTTTTGTCTTTCTAAGACACCTCATTTGTTTTCTAGTACTGTGCCGAATTTGTGCCATGTATGACATGCTGTCTCAGCATAGTTAGCTAGATGCTCTACGCGTAAGTGTGCGTAGTGCCTAACCATTTCTACACTTTCCCAGCTACCAAGCTCTTGGAGTACGTGCAAGGGCTTACTTGCACATGCCATGAAGCTCACGTATGCCTTAGATCAGGCCATCTACCATCCCTTCGAAATCTACTTGTGATCACTCTTTCCGTTGTCTTAGTCTAGTGGCTAAGGAGAAGCATATGATTAACGCTATATGGCTAGGTAAAGCCTCTATGAGTCTGGTGGCTTGTTCGGCTGTTAATACTGAGTCCTTATCTAAAGACGCTCGTTTTCATCTACATTAAACAGTATAAAAAATCTTAGTTTTTTAGCTTATCTCGTCACGGTGCGAATCTTGGCAGGTTGATCCGTCTCTCCAACTTGGAGTCGGTTAGCCAAGGCGACTGTGAGAGCCTGTGCCAAACACATAGGGGCTGCCAATGAGCGCGAGAAAGCATATTCATGTTCGGGCACCGAAAATAACACCTTGGCCGATTTTGCTACTGGCGATAAAGTACTGTCGGTGATGGCAATAATCGGAACTTGGTGCGTGGATGCTTCTTCGACGATATTGACCACTTCTTTAGCATAAAAGCGGAAAGAAACGGCGACTAATACATCACTTGTCTGCATGTTGCGCGCCATATGCGTGGCTAAGCCCCCACTGGGGTCGAGCAAAATACAGCGTTTACCCAACATGGTGAGGATGTAACGTAGCAACTCCACCACTGGTGAAGAACGTAACTGCCCTGCCAGATAAATAATATTAGCCTGCTGCAGCAACTCTACCGCCTGTGTTAGAGCATTGCTGTCCATGTTCTCCAGTAATTCTTGCAAAGAGGCGATATCTCTCACGACCAAATCACGTAGGAAACCCATGTCCGTATGATCAGTATGTTCACTGAGTTCTTTTTCCAGCGCATTAATGCGTGTTTCAAAACCCGGAGCCGCGGTTGATAAACGTTTTTGGAATAGGGTTTGTAAGTCCTTGAATCCCTCGTAACCGAAAGACTGAGCAAAGCGCACAAAGCTAGAAGCGTGAATATTACAACGCTTGGCAATTTCATTGACAGAAAGTACCGCCACATCATTAGGATTTTGTGTTAAGTAAACCGCGATGCCTTTATAACTTTTGCTAAGCAAGTCATATTGATCATGGATTAACTTGATAAATGCTTCATAGTCATTTGGTGCTTGTACCTTTGTGGCTTGACTGGTTTTCTTTTTGGTCTGCATTGCTAATCTACCTTGTTAATGCCTTGTCGTACTGACTTAGTGACGCGATAAACGCAACTCACTCAAATCTAACCAATCTATTGAAGACAGATAGGATAATGAGGAAAAGACACAGGGACAAGTTCACTTGTCCCCATACTCTGGAGGAGCACCCGAAAAAAACCTTTACAAGCCCCACTAGCCTTTAAAAACTTTTTTGGCCGGTAAACTTTTCAATTAATTTGTCGATGGACACCGCAACAATCAATAAAACGCCTGTCACAATTAAGCGAATTTCATTTTCCACACCCATTAAGTTCAAGCCATTCTGCACTGTGCCAATCACCAAAGCCCCTAATAGTGCGGCATAAATCGCACCACGACCACCAAACAAACTGACACCGCCAATCACGGCGGCGGCAATGGATTCTAATAGCAGCGTTCCACCGCCAACCCCGCCACCTGAAAACACACCAACCCCCAAGGTGCGTGAGGCAGAAATAATGCCAGCGATTGCGGCCACACCGCCGGCAATTGCGAAGGCATACATGCGGATGACAGGAACTTTGATGCCTGCTCTACGAGCGGCTTCATCATTATTGCCGATGGCATAAAGGCTTAGGCCAAACTGTGTTTCTTTGAGCAGGTAGCCGCCAAGACCTAATAAAACCACAAAGATTAACACCGGGAGCGGGATGCCATTATGCTGATTAAAAATAGAAACACAGATGGCTCCTAATAAAGCAGCCCCTAAAAGCGGCATTATCGCCGAAGTTAATAGCGCAACTGGCAGCCCCAACTGTCTACGGCGATGCATATTCGAAAAAATAAGTAGTGCATAGAGGGCTATACCGATAGTGACTAGTGTCCACGACCATAGTCCAGTAATGTAAGTTTGAGCGATATGCTCGATACCTGTACCCATCAGTCCATAACGTGCGGTTGGTGGTAGCAAAAGCAATTGAATACCATTGAGAGCGAGACCCAAGCCTAAGGTAACCACAAAAGAAGGTACGCCAACAAAACTGACCCAGCGTGCTGAAAAGCTAGCAATGGCTGCGCCTAGTAGGATGCTCAAGGGAATGGCTAACCAAGGCGAAAAGCCAAACTCAACAATCAGTTTAGCCATTAACACAGCGGTCACACCATTAATGGCTGCCAGCGATAGATCAATCTCCTTGACTAATAGCACAAACATTAAGCCCAATGCCATGATGCCAACCACGGTTGATTGAAGAAGCAGGTTAGACAAGTTGCGCGCGGTTAGGAAGACCTCGCTCTGATAAGTAAAGAAAATCCATAAGAAGGCCAAGCCTACTAGAACAGGCAATGCTCTTAAATCGGTGGTGAGTAGCTCGCCAAAGGTGCGGCGTTTGAGCTTAGGCGTAGCAGGTGCTTCCAGCGTCGTCATTAGTGCGGTCATAACTATATCCTGATGTGTGTGAAGGCAAACAAGCAGTAGGTTTAGGCTAATCTAGCCAGCCAAATTCACGCTCTCATTACCACCTACCATGGCATTAACCACCATTTCACCCGTTACCTCCATTGATTTGAGGCTAGCCACATTAGCCCCTAAGCGCATCACCTCAATACGGTCGGTAGCATTGACCACAAAATGGTGAATGTCATGACTGACTACCACGATGCCTAGTCCTTGATCAGCCAAACTACGGATTAGTGAAGACACCTGCTCAGCGGCAGAATGGCTTAAGGCTGCGGTAGGTTCATCTAGAATAACGATTTTGGGTTGCCAGAGAATAGAGCGGGCAATCGCTATGTTTTGGCGTTGCCCTCCGGACATGGCACCCACAGGGCGGGTTAATGACAGATTACCCAAACGCATCTTAGTGAGTACTTCACGTGCACGAACTTCACAAGCGGCTCGATTGATGCGTTTGCCAAACCACGATGAGCCTGTTAATTCACGCCCGAGAAACAGATTCTGTACGGCATCTAGGTTATTGCACAAGGCTAAGTCTTGGTAGACTGTGGCAATACCGCGTTCGTTAGCATCGGAGGGGGTTTTAATATTGGCAGGCTTGCCCTCGATCTCGTAATCACCTGAGTCAAAACTATGTACACCGGCCATTACCTTAACTAAGGTGGATTTTCCCGCGCCATTGTCACCCACTAATGCAACAATCTCACCGGGATAAACTTCAATGGATGCACCTTGTAAAGCGTGTAATGAGCCAAACGATTTGCGAATATTTCGCATCGAAATCAATGGGGTGCGGGTATCTAGGTTATTGGAAGCCATATCCATCCATATTGCCTTCTGGGTTGGTGATTAAGCCGTCGCTTCCCCGCAAGGGGGAAGGGTCGGGGATGGGGGAATAGTGTTCTCCCGATTACTTATTATTTTTTTTGCAAACTTCAGTCTGTTCAATGCCTTGGCAAATCTCTTTCCAAGTCCACACTCCGGCAGTTACCACATCACCCAAGTTATCAAGGGTGATATTAGAGACAGGTAGGAATACAGCGGGCACATCCATGAATTTATTATTCACCTTGCCATTTACCAAATCTTTGGGTACGCCTTCGCCTTTAAGAACAGAGCTGACTACTTTTGCGGCATAGGTGGCTTCTACTTTAAGATCCTTAAGCACGGAATTGTCTTGCCAGCCCTGTGCGACATAGCGTAAGGCTTCCACGGTTGCATCTTGGCCGCCGGTCACTAATTTATCGCCTGGCTTGAATTTTTGGCTAATCAGCGCGGCAACCGATCCACCCGTTGTACCGTCATTCATGCCAATGAATACATCCACATCGCCACTATTGCGGGTTAAGCAATCTTCAGCAAAACTTTGGGCAAGAACCGGGTCCCAGTTTTGCGTATATTGCTCACACACCACTTTAATCTTTCCAGAGTCGATCAGTGGCTTCAAAAATTCATCTTGTCCGGCCTCATATTGGCCAGTACCGTACTCACCTTGATTGCCTTTTACACGCGCCACTTTGACGGGTTTTTTATCCATCGCCGCAATTAATTCTGCAGCACGTTTTCCTTGAGCCTTGCCAACAGACAAAGAATCAAATACCACATGCGCCTCTGCCTTACCCCCTACAGCATCATGGTCATAAAGCACTACAGGGATTTTGGCTTTCTCGGCAGCCGCTAAGCCACCTGCTGCTAAGTTAGCATCTGCTGAGGTTAATAAAATCAAGGCTGCCCCTTGAGCAATGGCATCCTCAATTTGTGCTTGCTGCTTCGTAGGGTCGCCTTGAGCATTCTGGACGATCACTTTGACATCAGGAGCAAGTTCCTTCATGGCCGTGGTAAAAAACGGTGCGTCACGGCTTTCAAAGCGAATGGTGGTGGCATTGGGGAGCAAGAAAAATACTTTCTTTTCACCAGCAGCAAAACTAGGGGTGGAAATGGTGGCTAGGCCTAGCACTGAGGTCGCTAAAAGACTTAAAACTAGTTGTTTCATGGGTTCCTCCGTTGGTTACATCGATACGGTTTCGGAAAATTACTTTTCCTTGCTGAAAACTACTAAACGCCTTTATTAGTTAGCGTTTGCACTGGGATCATCTGGTGAAAAGGTTTGTTCTTTGGCACGTAATAGCTCGCGTGCTTGTTTTATACTGCTAGCTGAGGCGGCAGCTAATAAACGACTATCTCCAGAAATCGTGGTCAAATCGAAACCCCACTCAATGGCTTGCACTGCATACTCGGAGCTACCACAGTGCAGACCCGCGCGTATTCCTGCTTGTTTAGCGGTAGCTAGAATGCTTTGAATGGCCGTAATCATGTCAGCTTCCTCCCGATCAAAACCCGGTGCTAAACGCCCCTGCATGAGAGAAAGGCTTAAATCGGCTGGCCCGATATAAATCGCATCCAAGCCGGGGGTGCTAACAATGCTTTCAATATTTTCTAGTGCTTCAGTGGTTTCGATCATTGCAATCGCCAGCATTTCTTGATTGGCCTCACGCGCATAATCCGCTCCGGCTGCAAAACTGACTCGCGTTGGCCCAAAGCTGCGTTGACCTTGAGGCGGGTAGCGTACAGCGGCTACCAAGGTTTCAGCTTCAGCGCGGTTATTAATCATCGGGCAAATAATCCCGTAAGCCCCTGCATCCAGCGCCTTCATAATCATGGCTGGGTCATTCCAAGGCACTCTGATCATTAAGGCTTTGCCACTAGCACGCATGGCCTGCAGCATTGGCAAGGCAGCCGTATAATCCAAAGCTCCATGTTGGAGATCGATGGTTAGACTGTCATAGTCCTGTGCGGCCATAATTTCGGCGCTAAATGAATTGCCAATGGACAGCCAGCCATTAATAACGGGCTTACCGCTAGCCCAAAGCTGTTTGATACTGTTTTTAATCACAATACGACCTGTGCGAGCTTGGTGTCTAAATAATCGTTGATGCCTTCTGCGCCCCCTTCTCGTCCCATCCCGGAGTAGTTCGTGCCACCAAAGGGCGCTTCAGAAGCGGCTAATGCATAACTATTAATTCCCACCATACCGGCTTTAAGGCTTGCCACGGTGTGCCTAGCCCGTGTAGCTGAACGTGTAAAGGCATAAGCGGATAAACCCATTTCAGACGCATTGGCACGTTGGATCACTTCCTCATCAGTACTGAAACGGCTAATCGCTGCAATCGGGCCGAAATTCTCTTCTGCAAACACACGCATTTCATCCCGAACCTCAGTGAGTACAGTAGGTAAGTAAAAATGCCCCACATTGAATTCTGCTGCACGCTCTCCGCCTGCTAGCAAACTAGCGCCCTGTGTAAGCGCCTCGCTCACAAGGTCATGGACGGTTTGTAGACGTTGGCTATTGATGAGTGGACCCATGTCTACACTAGGCTCTAGTCCGTCACCCAACTTCAGGGCTTTGACACGGGTTACAAAGCCCTCAACAAAAGCGTCATGTACTGATTCATGGACAAAGAAACGGTCGGCTGTGACGCAAACCTGACCCGCATTAGCGAATTTCGTGGCGACTGAAGCATTCAAAGCCAGTTCCAAATCGGCATCATCGTAGATAATGGCAGGTGCATTACCACCCAGTTCCATCGAAACCTTTTTGACCGTTTTTGCGGCATCACGAATCATTTGTTGTCCGACACGGGTGGAGCCTGTGAGCGAGACCTTACGTACCACAGGGGAGTCCATAATAGGGTCGTAAGTATGGTGAGTACTGCCGTTAAGCAAGCTGACTGTTCCCGCAGGAAGTTTGCCAGCGCGCATACAATCCACCATGACCATTGCTGTTCCAGGGGTCTGAGAGGACGGACGGATGATAATCGAGCAACCCGCAGCAAGTGCAGGAGCGACTTTACGAGCTACCAAAGACGCTGGAAAATTCCAAGCCGTAAAGGCAGCAACAACGCCAATCGGTTCATGCAGTACTTCAAAGCGTCCTCGTGGCACACGGCTCTCAATAATACGTCCATAAATGCGCCGTGCTTCTTCGGCATACCAACGGAATTGATCTACGGATAACACCCACTCACGTTCTGCTTGTGCTATAGGCTTGCCAGTTTCGGTCGAGATCATGCGAGCTGCTTCTGCTGAGCGTTTGATCATTTCATCCGCGATGCGATGCAAACTATCCGCACGGCTGAAAGCGCTCTGTGCAGACCAAGCTTTCAACCCCTGTTGAGCACAGGCAATGGCCTCAGCGGTATCATCTAGCGTGGCTAAAGGGACTAGGCCAAGCGATTTCTCTGTTACTGGCGAAAAAACATCAGCCATACTTTTATCTAAGGCTGCACGCCACTGTCCATTGATAAAAAGTCCAAAATTTTCATACATGCTGTGAGTCCTAGTGATTATCAAGCTTGTCAAGCTGTGGATTGATAATGATTTAAAATCGTTATGCAATAATTATTGCAAAAATATTGATTTGTCAATAAGTAATTCATAAAATCCAACTTAGCGTCAAATTTATGATTTAAGAAGGAGGAGTGACAGTGAGTCAAAATACAGTTCGCCTGACCATGACACAGGCATTAGTACGTTATTTATGCAATCAATGGACTGATCTTGATGGGAAACGTGAGCCTTTGTTTGCCGGTGTGTTTGGTATCTTTGGGCATGGCAATGTCACTTGCTTATCAGAGGCTTTGGAAGCCGTTCAAGATCAATTACCCACTTGGCGCGGACAGAATGAACAATCGATGGCTTTGGCCGCAGTAGGTTTTGCTAAAGCACAAAGACGTCGACAAATCATGATTGCCACGACCTCGATTGGGCCAGGTGCTACCAATATGGTCACTGCCGCAGGAACAGCTCATGCTAATCGCCTGCCTCTGCTGATGCTGGCAGGCGATACCTTTGCTAATCGTCTTCCTGATCCAGTTTTGCAACAGGTGGAGCACTACCATAATCCAAGTATTACGGTGAATGATGCCTTCAAAGCGGTCTCGCGTTATTGGGATCGAATCGTTTTACCAGAGCAAATCATCACTTCATTACCACAAGCTATTGCGACCATGCTGGATCCAGCCGATTGTGGGCCAGCTTTTATTGGTTTAGCTCAAGACACCCAAGAGAAAGCGTTTGATTATCCAACCGCGTTTTTTGAACCAAAGGTTTGGCGTATTTCACGCCCTCGCCCTGATAAAGCAGCCTTAGCTGAAGCAGCACTTTTATTACAAACGGCCAAACGGCCATTAATTATTGCTGGCGGTGGGGTGCGTTATGCACTAGCTGAGCAGATAGTCGCAGATTTTGCCGTAAAACGAGGCATTCCATTAGTGGAAACCATTGCCGGTAAAGGGGGGGTGACACATATTCATCCAGCCCATGCTGGGCCTATCGGCATTGTGGGATCAACTTCGGCGAATGCACTAGCAGCCGAGGCTGATGTGATTGTAGCTATTGGTACGCGCTTACAAGATTTTACCACTGGTTCATGGACAGCCTTTCGGCAGGATGCTCAATTTATTGCGATTAATACCGCGCGTTTTGATGCGAACAAACATCGTGCCTTGGCGGTAGTAGGCGATGCGCTAGAAACGGTCAGAGAACTCGATGCTATGTTGGGTGATTGGTCTGCTGACGCGACTTTATTGCCTAAAGCACAAGGTTTATTTGCGGAATGGAATGCCTTACTAGATCAACACCAACAGCCGACTAATGCCCTTATTCCTAGTTATGCTCAAGTAGTCGCTGTGGTTAATCAGAGCGCAAAACCCAATGATACTTTAGTGGCCGCCGCCGGTGGTATCCCCGGTGAAGTTAGCAAAGGCTGGCGTGTTAAACAGCCTCACACTTTTGATTGTGAATTTGGATTTTCCTGTATGGGCTATGAAATTGCTGCCGGTTGGGGGCATGCGCTGGCTAAAAAGGGAAAGGGTACACCGATTGTTATGATTGGTGATGGCACCTACCTGATGATGAATTCTGATATTTACTCTACGGTTCTGACCGGTCATAAAATGATTATTGTGGTCTGTGATAATGGTGGTTACGGGGTTATTAACCGTTTGCAAACCTTTAAGGGTGTGCCGGAATTTAATAATTTACTCAAGGATTGTCGCGTGAAACAGCCGTTTGCCGTTGATTTTGTGAAGCATGCTGAAGCGATGGGGGCGTTGGCGCGTAAAGTCGACACTCTAGACGAACTAGCAGCAGCCATGCAGTGGGCGCAAACCACCGACCGAACCACCTTGATCAGTATCGTAACCGATGCTTATCAATGGGTTCCCGGTGATGCAGATTGGGATGTAGGCGTCCCAGAAGTATCGGAGCGCGAGTCAGTTCAAGCTGCACGACAACAACAAATTGAAATTAGACGTAAACAGAGGGTTGGGGTATGAGAACGCTCAAAGGTCCAGGTATTTATCTTGCGCAGTTCGCGACCGATGAAGCACCCTTCAATTCATTACCCGAGCTATCTAGTTGGGTAGCAGATAAAGGTTTTTTAGGTGTGCAGATCCCTACTTGGGATACCCGACTCATTGATATTAAGCAAGCTGCAGAAAGCCAAACCTATTGTGATGACATTAAAGGGGTGCTAGCAGAGCGGGGACTGGAAGTGACTGAACTCGCTTCACATATTACCGGCCAATTGGTGGCAGTGCATCCGGCACACGACCGTCTGATGGATAGCTTTGCACCGGAGTTTGTGCGTGGAAATCCAGCAGCGCGTCGCGCTTGGGCTGAGCAACAAATGGCCTATATTGCACGCGCTTCCGCTAATTTGGGCTTGGATCGCCATGTCAGTTTTACGGGTAGCCTTTTATGGCCTTATTTATACCCCTACCCACAATGGCCGGAAGGTCTGGTAGATGAAGCCTTTGACGAGTTGGGCAAGCGCTGGCTGCCGATTCTGAACCAGTTTGATGAGTACGGTGTTGATCTGTGTTTTGAGGTTCACCCCTGTGAAGATGTGCATGATGGTTTAACCTTTGAAATGTTTTTGGAGCGGGTTAAGCAGCATTCGCGTTGCCACATTTTATACGACCCTAGCCATTTCGTGTTGCAAGCACTGGATTATCTGGCTTTTATCGATCATTACCATGAGCGCATTCGGATGTTCCATGTCAAAGATGCGGAGTTTCGCCCTAATGGTAAAACAGGTGCTTATGGTGGATTTCAACCTTGGAGTCGGCGTGCTGGCCGTTTTCGTAGCTTGGGTGATGGCCAAATCGATTTTGGCGCTATTTTTAGTAAATTGGCGACTTATGACTTTGATGGTTGGGCGGTACTGGAATGGGAGTGCTTCCTGAAAAATCCGCAGGATGGGGCGGCTGAAGGTGCGCAATTCATTCGCGACCATATTATTCGCGTAGCCGATCGTGCCTTTGATGATTTTGTTAAATCAGGTGCTGACCAAGCCGCTAATCGCGCCATTCTGGGATTGGATTAAACTTAACTAAGGGAAGAATGTATGTCTAATCAAATGAACCGCCCGCTACGGCTAGGTATGGTTGGCGGTGGTACGGGAGCTTATATTGGCAATATTCACCGTATCGCTGCTCGTCAAGATGGTGCTTTCCAATTAGTTGCGGGAGCATTTGATGCCAATCCGCAAGCAGGTCATGCGTTTGCAGCTAGCCAACAGATTGACCCAGCACGCTCCTATGATAATTATCAAGCAATGGTGGCGGCTGAAGTAGAGCGTGAAGATGGTATTGAGGCTGTCGCCATCTGCACACCCAATTTTACACATTATCCTATTGCTAAAGCCTTTATTGAAGCTGGTATTGCTGTGATTTGTGAGAAGCCTTTGACCGCGACCTTAGAAGAGGCTCTGGCTTTAGAGCAGTTAGTGCGGGATAGCGGTGTATTTATGGGGGTGACGTACACTTATTCAGGTTATCCCATGGTACATGAAGCGCGTGCACTGGTGGCTGCTGGTAAAATAGGTAAAGTTCGTGCCTTGCAGGTTGAGTACCCTTTAGAATGGATGGCTACCGCTATCGAATCAGAGGGTAATGCACAGGCGGCTTGGCGCACTGACCCGAAAAAAAATGGCAGGGGAGGCTCTATTGGTGACATTGGTACACATGCCTACCATTTAGCGGGTTTTGTATCCGGTCTAAAGTTGCAATCCCTGACGGCTGATCTGGCAACTTTCGTGAATGGACGTCAACTTGACGATCATGCCCATGTCATGTTGCGTTATGAAGGGGGCGCGAGAGGCTTGTTATGGTCATCACAGGTGGCCTTGGGATGTTCAAATGGCTTGCGCTTACGTGTTTTTGGGGAGTTGGCTTCGCTGAGTTGGTTTCAGGAACAGCCTAATGAATTGATCTATTCCCCCCTAAATGGCCGTACTGAAATACTCAAGCGTGGCGCGGAAGATTTAAGTGAAGCAGCAAAAGTACGTACCCGGACGCCCCCTGGACATCCAGAGGGTTATTTGGAAGCTTTTGCTAATCTTTATGCGGGTTTTGCTGAGTTTATTCATGCCCAAAAGCAAGGGCGTGCACCCAGTGCAATTGGCCAGCACATTCCTACTGCTTATGACGGTTTAAAAGGTGTCGCCTTTGTTGATGCTGTGGTGGATAGTGCAGAGGCTAAAGATCAACCTTGGTTGACACCGATTGCGGTGTGATTTTTGTTCAGGCTTATAGGGCTGGGTAGTATCTACGCAAGTAAGTTATTACTCAGCAGTTGTGACAATTTATACCAAATAGATGCTCCTGATATACAGAGGTTTCCTCTGGAAAACCTTACAGCAGCGGCTCAGTTAACGTCAGTATAAGACTGAGTGCTATAGTAAATAGTTCTGCAATTAAAATTGCATAAATTTAAAATTAGAAAAATTCATTGAATTTTTACTTATCTCGCTTATACTCTGGCAATTATTAGTTTTTGGGAGGTGCGCATGTTAGCTCCAGCAGAGTATGGTACGGATTTTAGTCGCCAGCTAATGGATAGGTATTTGCTCATCACTGGCAGCACTCAAGGTTTGGGGGAAGCCACCGCGCGCTTATTTATCGAGCGTGGTGCAGCGGGTATTGCTTTAATTGGGCGTAATACAGAACGTGGTCAAGCCTTAGCAAAATCACTATCGACCGCCCAGTGCAAGGTAATTTTTGTCCAAGCTGATCTCACTAAACGCGAGCAAGCCAGTGAATGTGTTACGGATACCATAGCCACCTTTGGGCAATTACATGGTGTAGTGCATTGTGCAGGTTGCACAGATCGCGGTTCAATTTTGGATACTGACCCTGAAACTTACACACGCCTATTTGCTGTGAATGCAGAAGCACCGTTTTTTATGATGCAAACTGCTGTTCGCCATATGGTAGAGCACAAGATCGAAGGTACTATCTTAAATATTTGTACGATGTCTTCACATGGTGGACAGTCTTTCTTAACTGCTTATTCCGCTTCCAAAGCAGCATTAGTCGCCATGACCAAAAATGTCGCTTTTTCCCTGATGCGCAATAAAATTCGCGCTAATGTGTTAAATATTGGTTGGATGGATAGTCCAGGCGAACATGCGATTCAAGCTAATTTTCACCATGCGCCTTCGGATTGGCTAAATGCAGTAGAAGCACGGGAACCGAATGGGCGTTTAATTAAGCCAGAGGAAGTGGCACGGGCAGCCGCGTTTTTGTCCTCACAGGAGTCTGGTTTAATGACTGGTGCAGTGATTGATTTTGACCAAGGCGTCCTCGGTTGTGGTGATGGGCGTACGCCTCAACCGGATAAGGCTATGACATGGCCACTGTGCTAGAAGCTCAATGGCAGCGGAGCTGGGCTAAACGATTAGGCAAAAATTCAATAGTCATTGCCAGTAAAAATAAATTGCAATAATAATTGCATTATTCTATTCTAAGCAATAGTAATTGCCAATGTTGGTAAGTTCACCAGCTATTACAAGGATAGGATATGCAAATTGATGTACTACGCCAGTCTTTTAGTGGACGCCTTTATACTAGTGCTACTGACATGGAACCCTTCCTGACAGACTGGAGAAAAAAATGGAAGGGGGACGCTTTAGCGGTAGTACAGCCTGACACGACTGAGGATGTGGCCGCTATCGTGCGTTTATGCCACCAACAAGGTGTACCTGTAGTACCGCAGGGTGGGAATACGGGTTTATCTGGGGGGGCTACGCCTGATAACAGCAAGAGCGCCATCCTGCTATCGTTGGCACGCCTTAAACGTATTCGTAGTATCGATATTGAAAATAACTCGTTAGTGGCAGAAGCCGGGGTTATTTTAGAAGAAATTCACCAAGCGGCTAGTAAGGTGAATCGCTTGTTCCCACTCAAATTAGCCAGTCAAGGCAGTTGTACGATTGGTGGAAATCTTGCTACCAATGCAGGGGGTATTCAGGTTTTACGTTACGGTAATACCCGCGAGTTATGTCTAGGGGTGGAAGTAGTGACCCCCGAAGGGGAAATCTGGAATGGATTATGCGAACTTAGAAAAAATAATACTGGTTACAGTTTGCGCGACCTTTATATTGGTAGTGAAGGAACGCTAGGCATTATAACCGCAGCCGCTATTAAGCTATTTCCTATCCCCACCACGACCTTACTTGGCATTCTTTCGGTTCCTACCCCAGAGGCTGCTTTACATTTGCTGCATTTAAGCCAAGGAAATTTTGGTGCAGAACTGACTGCTTTTGAAATTATGAGTGACTTTTCCGTTAGCCTTGTTGAGAAAAACATTCCTGATCGACGTTTACCACTGACAGAGCGCGGGGATTGGTATGTATTTCTCGAGATCAGCAGTTTATATAACGAAGAGCAAGTTAGAGCTGCATTTGAACAACTTTTAGAGCGGGGGATGGAGGCTGAGCTGATTCGGGATGGGCTAATCTGTCAAAATATGAGCCAATTTACCAAGATGTGGGCCATACGAGAAGATATTGCAGAAGCTCAAGTCATAGAGGGCAAGAGTATTAAGCATGATATTTCCGTGCCCTTATCTAAAATAGCGGCTTGCATTGATGCCGTGACACAACAAGTTGAACAACGATACCCTGCCCTGAGACAAGTCGTTTACGGTCATATTGGCGATGGTAATCTGCACTATAATTTCTGTCCTGCTGCATCCGAATACGCAGCTGACTTTATGCAGCTAGAGGCTGAAATTAATCGTCAAGTACATGATATTGTTGATCAATGCGCAGGCTCTATTTCTGCTGAACATGGTTTAGGCGTGTTGCGCCGTGATGAAGCAGCACGCTACAAATCTGCGACAGAGATAAAGTTAATGTCGGCTATTAAAAAAGCGCTTGATCCACATTCAATGATGAATCCAGGCAAAGTGCTGCGTTAATCTTTACAATAGAAACTAAGCGAGATAGCAAAGCTATCTCGTTTTACTTTAAATTATTTTTTTAGTCAGCAGGCTTTAACGCTCTTTCAGCCAACGCACGTAGCGATCACCAATAAACTGCACCAGTGTCACCAACACAATTAGCATCACAATAACCAAGACCATTACTTGAGTATCAAAGCGCTGATAGCCATAACGAATGGCTAAATCACCCAAACCACCGGCACCGACTGCCCCGGCCATTGCAGAAGAGCTGATGAGTGCTACGAGTGTAATAGTAAAACCACCAATAATGCTGGGCAGTGCCTCAGGTAGATAGACATGACGAATAATATCCCACTTTTTGCATCCCATAGCCTGTGCAGCCTCGATTAAACCGGCATCTACTTCTCGCAAACTGACCTCAGCAATTCGGGCAAAAAATGGAGTGGCACTAATCGCCAAGGGGACTATCGCTGCCCACACACCGATGCTAGTACCGACCAACAAACGGGTTAACGGAATCAGTGCTACTAACAATACAATAAATGGTGTGGCACGAAAGCCATTGACAAGACTACCGATCACTCGATTTAAGCGCGGGGAAGCTAAAAAACCTTGCGGTGCGGTGACAACTAATAAAATAGCTAAGGGAATCCCCGCCACAAAAGCAATAGCACCAGAAACACCGACCATGGCCAGCGTATCAAATAAGGCCTGCCAATAGCGATCAGCGGGAATGGAAAGTGCCAGCGACATAACCTAATACCTCGATATGATGAGCAATTGCCTGATTGCCCTGAGTTAGCTGTTTAAAATCAGGTAAAGCTATGTTGCTGTCTACAGCCAGTAATAAACGACCATGCGCATGTCCCTGAATCCGATCTACTCCGCCATGTAATAGACTGCTACCTTGGAAATATTGACTAATGCGCAATAAATCAGGCTCTAGCTGATTCTCTCCGTTATAAGACAGTTGCAAAATCTGTTGATAAGGACCACTTATAGGGGGAGTAGTTTGTAAACGATCTTGCAAATCGTCGGGTAAATGATGTTGCAAAGGTGCTAATAGTGCTTTAGTAGCTTCATGCTGAGGGTTGCCAAAGATTTTCCACACCAGTCCACATTCAGCGACTTCACCCTGTTCTAGTACGACTACCTGATCAGCAATTTCTCGAATGACGCTCATCTCATGGGTAATTAGAATAATGGTAATACCTAATTGACGATTAATATCGCGCAATAATTGCAAAATAGATTGGGTAGTTTCAGGGTCTAAGGCAGAAGTGGCTTCATCACATAATAAGATTTCAGGATTGGTAGCAAGAGCGCGTGCGATGCCCACACGCTGCTTTTGCCCGCCAGATAGGCGCTTAGGAAAAGTGTGATGTTTATCCTGTAGCCCGACCAAAGCCAATAACTCTGATACACGCTGTTGAATATCTGCCTTAGGTACACCTGCAACTTGTAACGGCAAAGCGACATTTTCGAAAACAGTTTTGGCAGATAAGAGATTGAAGTGTTGAAAAATCATGCCAATACGGCGGCGTAATTTAACTAAATCCACTTCATTTAAACCACCAATATCAATACCACCCACGAATACCTGGCCGCTACTAGGTTTCTCCAAGCGGTTAATTGTACGTAGTAGACTTGATTTACCCGCCCCACTGCGCCCAATAATCCCAAAGATACTACCCGTAGGAATATCCAAATCAATTCCTTTTAGTGCATAGAAATCGCCCGTTGCCAGTGGATAAAGCTTGATAACTGACTTAAAAGAAACAATATTAATTCCTTTAGTAACAGTTTTTGGGCTTGAATTGAATAGTAAATCTCCAGTTTCTGTTTTAGTCTGAATAGGCTCACGCTTTTCAAATTCTGAAAATTTACTGAGAGTATCGCGGCGCAACGCTAGTGAGTAACTCATGCCAACCACCCCTTAATAGGAATAAAGAATTAATTTAGCCAAGCTAAAGAATAAAGATTCTTATCATTAGCAAATCCACGGCTAATCGCTTCTTGTACGGTAGGCGAGTCTTGATAAATTTTAATAAACTTTTTAATCACAGGATCGTTAGTACGTTCTGCCTTAGTGACAAATTGAATAGCAAATTGTTTATCTTCAATACCTGAATAAGCTAAACCACTAGAAGGGTCAAATGCTTTAGCGGCGACAATAAAGTGCGGGTACCCTTGGGCAATATCAACATCCCCAGTAATACGCCCTAACTGCGGGCCTTCTACTTCAACGAAACTAAGTTTTTTAGGATTCTCAATAATATCATTTAAAGTACCTAGATAACCAACCCCTGCTTTAAGTTTAATCAAACCGGCTTTGTCTAATAATAATAAACCTCGCCCTTGATTAACAGGATCATTAGCAATTCCTACTTTTCCTTCTGCAGGAATATCAGTCAATTTTTTATATTTAGTAGAGTATAGACCAATATTACCTAAGACGCCTGTGCCAGCACTACCTAATTTAAAACCTTGTTTTTCAATGGCTTTATTTAAAAATGGTTGATGTTGAAAATAATTTAAATCAATGTCACCAGAGTTTAAAGCGAGATTGGGCGTCGTCCAATCTGTAAACTCGACGACTTCAACTTCGATACCTTGAGCTTGAGCTTCTTTAGCAGCAGCATTAATTGAATCCGCATAAACACCGGGTAAAACACCAATTTTTAATTTATCCGCTGCATAAGAACTTGAAAAGCTCGCTATAGCAACAGCAGCTACTGTATAAATTACAGCTTTCTTAATTTTTTCTAACATAATATATACCTCATAAAATTAAAGATAATAAGTCATTGTTCAAGGTATAATAATGAATTTTTTTTGAAAACTAAATAAGAAGTTATGCTATGCAATTTTAAAAAAAGAAAAAGCTGAAAAAAATTAAGCATTATCCACAATAATACCAGCCAAGTGATGGGTATGAGCTCTCAATTCAGGGACTGCAATAGACTCCCAAAAGTGTGCCTTCAACATCGGACCTACATAATATAGATCTTTGGTTGCACTACCTGCTGCATTAATTAATTGATAATGCTCATCAATCTGTACTCCAATATGTAATGCATCTGGTAATATTAAACCTTCTGCTAGTAATTGTTGAATTAAGGGATTGGGTATACTAGCTAGATGATTATTAGGTCCGGTGCAATTAATGATTGCCCCTACATTTAAAGCTTGGATTTCATTGGTTTTTGTTTGAATTTCAACTTCAAATCCTTGTGGTATGGGTTGAATGGCTCGAATACGTGCGGCTAATAATTTTATTGTTGATTGTTTTAATAACACTTTTAAGCGCTGATGAGCTGAAGGGGCTAAGCGATGGCGATGCACATCCCAATAAGCTAGGACATGTTGTAGAAAACGTCGGCGTTCTGCTTCAGTCAAGGACTGCCACAATTGAGCAGTATAAGGGCGTAGTTCATTTAGTACATCGCGCCAATCCCCTTGTGTGTCCATACGTAGCCTAGCTTCCTGCCGTATGGCTTGCATATAAGCACGAATTGTCTTTGGCACTGACTCTAAATAAGTGGGAAAACCTTTAATGAGTGGAGGCTGTGGATTAAAACGATGTCCTTCGGGTAATAAGCCTTTGCGTGACAGCATTATAACTGACCGTGATGGATTACTGCTAGTCAAACGAAATAATACATCGATAGCCGTATGCCCTGTTCCGACAATTAATAAAGTTTGATCATGTGATAGTTGATCGATTGATCGCCAGTCTAATGGATTATTCACATAATTATTCAATGAACCATTAGAATTAGCTAATAAATTTTTAGAGGGAAAATGCCCCAGTGCTAATACGACCTGATCACCTACAAGGGTCTTAAGGCTTTTCAACGAAATTATGAAATTACTTTTATGTTGTATTTTTTTAACAGCAAGAACCTCATCTTTAATAGATTCAAATTCATGTATGCTATTTGTTATAGCTTGCTGTAAGCTTTGCTGCAAATAATCGCCGTAAATACGACGTGAAATAAACGAACCTTTATTAAATGCAGGATCTAAGGTTTGGCAGAATCTTACAAAATGATCAGGATCAGTTACGAAAGCACTCATATTTCCTGCAGGTACATTCAGTAATAAGTTATCATCCCAACAAGTGTAAGCTAATCCCATTCCTACATAAGCACGCTGCTCAATCAGTGTAATTTTTAGCAGAGGAGCAGTATCTTTAAGTAAAAGATTGATTGCTGTTAAAGCTCCACTATAGCCACCGCCAATAATAATTATATGTTTATTAGTATCAGTCATAATCATAACTAACTCAATATCATTCATAAAATAAAAAACCATTCTCTAGCATAGAGAATGGTTCTAAAGCATCAGTTATAAATTATTTATCAGCATGTACAGGAATAACAGAACCTTCATAGCGCTCATTAATGAATTTAGCGATCTCAGCTGATTCTAATATTTTAGCTAAATTTTGAATTTTTTCATTTTTAGCTAACTCAGGAGTCGTTACTAAGATATTGCCATAAGGATTGCCCTCTACTTTTTCTAAGGCTAAAGCATCTTTAGCAGGTTTTAGACCAGCCTCTAAGGCGTAGTTACCATTAATAATTGACAAAGCAACATCAGGTAATACTTGCGGTAAAATAGGTGCTTCAATTTCCTTAATTTCTATTTTTTTAGGATTTTCAGCAATGTCACTAGGCTTGGCAAGTTTACTAGCATCAGTGAACTCAGGTTTTAGCTTAATTAGCCCATTCGCTTGTAGTAAAAATAGGGCACGGCTTAAATTGCTTGCATTATTGGGTACAGCTACGACTGCTGCCTCAGGTATTTCACTTAGACTTTTATATTTTTTTGAATAAATACCTAAAGGTTCAATATGGACGGTTGCTACTACTTCAAACTTGCGTTTTAGGGCTTCTTCTTGGGTACGTAAATAGGGAATATGTTGAAAGTAGTTGGCTTGCACATCCCCACCCGCTAGTAATTCGTTCGGATTAACGCCATTCACAATTTCAATAACTTTTAAATTTAATTCTGGGTGGGCTTTTTGAATATGCTCTAAAATTTCTGCATGTGGAATAGCATCAGCTGCTACTTTTAACTCTTCATCAGCGGCATAAGCTTCACTCAAAGTTAGACTTGCCAGTGCTAGTAAACTCACTTGGAAGATTTTTTTGAAGGTAAGGGTAAAGCTTTTTAGTTTCATGATTCAGACCTATGTTAATTGGATTAATTTAATATGGTTGTTAATTTGCCAGGATATCAGCGTAATAACGTTGGGCGACATCAGGGTGGGAGCGCAAGCGTCCTTTGAGGTAATTCCAACCCACCTCACGCAGTAGTGGATTTAGGGGATCAGTAGCAGGACCTTGCGCTTGTGCAGCTAACTCAGGGGCTAGGGGATAAATAGGTACGGTAGTATCTAGTGGAGCACCTAAAAAGAAAGCGATAGAAAAGCGCTGTTGCCCAGCGGGAGGTGTAATGACACGGTGAATAGTGGCACGCAAATAACCATTAGTGGCTAATTCCAATAGCTCACCAATATTCACGACAAAACTACCTGCAATCGGTTTGGCGTCAATCCATTCACCCGCATGAGTTTGGACTTGTAAGCCACTTTGTTCGTCTTGCAGAACTAAGCCTAAAATTCCACTATCTTTATGTGGGCCTACCCCTTGCTCACTATCAGTATGTTCACGTCCGGGATAGCGAATAAGTTTGGCATGCTCATTGGGAGATTGACCGTAGAGCTGGTCAAACGCATTTTCTGCTAAGCCTAAAGCTAAGGCTAAAGCACGCAAAATTTTTAAAGCAGTCTGATTCAATGCTCGTTGCCACTCTTCAACGATAGGGCGCAAGCTAGGCAAAGCTTGAGGCCATAGATTAGGACCTTGTAAGCGCTTCCATGCAGGCTCATGCGCAGCTAGGGCTAAGGCAACTCGTTCAGCTCCTAAATCAAACTGTTCGCGCCAATCACGTTGCCCACGCGTATATTCGGCTGAGGCTTGTGAATAGCCGCGAAAATGTGGTGAATGAATCATTTGTACACTTAATTTATCCGCGCTGGATAAAGCAAAAAATGCCTTCGCTTGCTGCTGTACCTGTGCTAGCAGTGATGCATTCACGCTATGTCCAATCACATAAAAAAAACCACTATCGTGAGCTGCATGTCTTAGATCCTTTAAGAACTGTTGACGTTCTGCTAAACCTGCATCTAAGTGTGATAAATCCAAAACGGGTAAATGATTTTCAGACATGAGACATCTCGATTAGTAGTTTTCTGAGAGTATTTAAACCTTGAGTCATCACTACACTACGCAAGCATTATGCCAACCACCTACCCGTAGCTCAGAATTGATTTTATTCCCTTAAAAATCAAAATATTAAAATTAATTTACTCACAGGTTTACTACTAATACATTGAAACCCCATTTGTGATAGCAACAACGATCTGTTGATTAGCTGTTGCTAGATCAACAGAAATAAATCCACAGAAGATATTTCTGCAAAGCTATGCAGAATATTCTATTTAGCATCGTCGCCTAAGTTTGTTAGTTTTAAAAAGACATTGTCGAACAGGAATTAATATTGATGACTATGCCTTTATTGAATAAGCTAGCTGGCAGCTTACTATTAGGTTCAACACTTTTTATAACACCTTATACCTATGCTGCCGTTGATGAGATTAAAATAGACTATGCCTACTATTCACCGACTAGCTTAGTATTAAAAAAATTTGGTTGGTTAGAAGAGTCTTTAAAGAACACCAATACTAAAGTTAAATGGGTATTGAGTGCAGGCAGCAACCGTGCTCTAGAATATCTTAATGGCAATAGCGTTGATTTTGGCAGTACGGCAGGGCTTGCAGCAGTATTATCGAAAGCGAATGGTAATCCAATTAAAGCGATTTACGTCGCCTCTCGCCCTGAATGGACTGCCTTAGCTGTTGCTAAAGACTCCACCATTAGTGAGATACAAGATTTAAAAGGAAAAAAAGTCGCTGCTACTAAAAGCACAGATCCTTATTTATTCTTGCTACGCTCCTTACAGAAATTCGGTTTAAAAAAATCTGATATTGAAATTATTCCCCTTCAACATCCAGATGGACGAGCCGCCCTAGAGCAAGGTCAAGTCGATGCATGGGCTGGGCTTGATCCACATTTAGCCGCAAGCCAACTACAAGCAGGTTCTAAAATTATTTATCATAATATTGATTTTAATACTTACAGTTTCTTAAATGTGAGGGAAGCCTTTGCTAAAGAAAATCCAGAAGCAGTAAAAGTAGTACTTAATGCTTATGAGCAAGCACGTGATTGGATCATTAAACATCCAGAGGAAGCAGCTACTTTACAAGCTGAAGAAGCTAAAATTCCTTTAGAAGTTGCTAAGTTACAATTAAGTCGCATTGATTTTTCCAATCCAGTTATTGGTGAAGAGCATAAAAAAGCCTTAATTGAAGCTGCTCCTATCCTGACGGAAGAAGGCTTAGTGAAATCAGATACCGATGTGACTAAAGTAGTTCATGACCTAATTGATCCTAGCTTTATTAGCGATTTAGTAAAGTAAGGTAGGTATTATGAGTATCCCCTCTGAAGCCATGAATGAAGCTTATCATCAACCTAGCTTCCTACAGCGTTTTTCTAAATTTAATCCCAGTGGACTCAATATTTCTAAGCTTAATCTCATAGGTTGGCTGCTGCCTGTTTTATTCTTTTTAGGCTTGGAAATAGGTGCTCAACAACAATGGCTTGAGGCAAGGCTATTACCACCGCCTAGTGTGATTGTTGGTACTTTTAAAGAGTTATTCCAAGATAATTTATTAGCCCATATTAGCATTAGCGCTTTTAGGGTGTTGACAGGTTTTCTAATAGGATCAGGCTTAGGTTTAATCATTGCGATATTAGTAGGGCTTACACCTATTTTGAAACAACTGATTGATCCTACTTTCCAAGCCTTACGCAATGTACCCAGTCTTGCTTGGGTGCCTTTACTCTTATTATGGTTTGGAATTGATGAAACACCCAAAATCATTATGATTGCATTAGGTGCTTTTTTTCCTGTTTATTTAAATGTATTAAGCGGCATTCAAAATGTAGATCGTAAATTAATTGAAGTTGGTCGTATCTATGGATTAAATCGTGGGCAACTAGTAAAGCGCATTTTATTGCCCGCCGCACTTCCCTATATTTTTACAGGTTTACGCACAGCCTTAGGCTTATCCTGGATGTTTCTAGTAGCTGCTGAATTAATTGCTGCCTCACAAGGTTTAGGTTATTTATTATCTGATGGACGTGAAACCAGCCGCCCTGATCGAGTGATTGTCGCTATTATTTTAATTGCTATTTTGGGAAAATTTAGCGATTCATTATTACAGAGTTTAGAAAATAAGAGTTTACGTTGGCGTGATACTGCCTTAGTTAATCATCAGTAGCTGCACTAGGATATAGAGCCTATGAGTTTGTTAACAATTCAAGTCCATCAGAAAAAATTTGCTGAGCGCGCTATTTTAACGGCTATTGATTTAACGGTGGAAGGAGGGCAAGTTGTCAGTCTAATTGGTGCTAGTGGTTGTGGAAAAAGCACTTTATTAAGAATCATTTCTGGATTAGAGCTAGAGTATCAAGGGAAAATCAGCCTTGAAGGTAAAATAATTACCAATATCAATCAGAGTATTGGCTTTATTTTTCAAGAACCACGTTTATTGCCGTGGTTAAATGTAGCAGATAATATTGCCTTCGCTGCTGAAGGCAAACCTGATTATCCATATATCTCTAGTTTATTAGAAGAAGTTGGATTAAGTGGCTATGAACAAGCTTTACCTAAGTCCTTATCGGGTGGACAAGCACAACGGGTAGCCATTGCACGTGGCTTATATCGTCGTCCAAAAATATTATTACTCGATGAGCCTTTTAGTGCAGTTGATGCTTTTACGCGTATCCGCTTGCAAGATTTATTAACACATATCGCCCTAGCTCATCATATTACCCTTATTTTAGTCACACACGATGTGGATGAAGCGGTTTTTTTAAGTGATCGTGTAATCGTGATTGGTAATCAACCAGGTACTGTTACCGCTGATTTAGCAATTAACGTATTACGTCCACGCAAGCGTGAAAGTCCAGAGCTACTAAAGGAACGTGCCATCGTATTTAATGCTTTGCAAGCAGCTCATATCGTTTAACGTGTTTAAATTAGCACTTTAATAAGCTAATTTAACGATTTATTTTTTACAATTCTTACTCAAGAACCATGATGCAGCTTAAAAAAATTATTCATGTCAATGCTTTTAATATGAACTGTGTAGGGCATATTCATCATGGTTTATGGGCACATCCACGTGACCGCTCTTTTGAATATAATACTTTACAATATTGGCTAGATTTAGCAAAAATCTTGGAGCAGGGGCTATTTGATAGCTTATTTCTGGCAGATGTGATTGGCTATTACGATGTTTATCAAAATAATACTGAGCTAACCTTAAGGGAAGCGATTCAATTACCTGTCAATAATCCGTGGCTCTTAGTCTCTGCTATGGCCGCAGTAACTAAACATTTAGGGTTTGGTATCACCAGCAATATTTATGCAGAGCAACCTTATACTTTTGCACGCACCGTTTCCACACTGGATCATTTAACCCAAGGACGCATGGCGTGGAATATTGTTACAGGCTATGTGGATAGTGGCGCACGCGGCTTGGGAGCTAATAGTTTAGCTGAGCACGATAGCCGCTATGATCGCGCCGATGAATTTTTACAACTCTGTTATCAACTATGGGAAAACAGTTGGCAAGATCATGCGGTCGTTAAGGATAAGCAGCAGCGGATTTATACGCATTCGGATAAAGTTCATCCGATACACTACGATGGCAGATTTTATCGAACACATGCTATTCACATGAGCGAGCCTTCTCCACAACGTACCCCTGTGTTATTTCAAGCAGGTAGTTCAGAGCGTGGGCAACAGTTTGCAGGTCAACATGCGGAAGCGGTTTTTATAGGTGCACCGAATCCACTAAGCGCACAAAAAACAGCTCGAGCTTTGCGTCAAGCAGCCGTTAATGCAGGTCGCCAGCCTGAGGATGTAAAGATTTATGTCGGGATTGCTGTAATTACAGGGCAAACCGAGCGCGAGGCACAGGAAAAATACCAAGACTACCTGCACTATGCCAATCCAGAGGCAGGCTTAGCCCACTTCTCTGCCAGTACTGGCATTGATTTCGCACAATTTGATTTAGATGAGCCGATTACCCCAAGTCACTCTAATGCGATTCAATCCACGCTACCTTATGTGCTCGGCAAAACGCGGCGCCAATTATTAGAGCAATTTAAATTAGGCAGTCGCTACACGACATTAATTGGTGATGCCCAACAGGTAGCTGACTATTTAGAACAATGGATGGATATTGGAGAGATCGATGGTTTTAATTTAAGCCGGGTGGTAGTGCCTGAAACATGGCAAGATTTTGCAAGATTTATTGTCCCTGAATTACAAAATCGGGGACGTTATCAAACAGAATATCGTACAGGCACTCTACGGGAAAAGTTATTTGGCAAACAAGCCTATTTGCCGAAAAATCATTATGCGCGCCGTTTAAAACCCACACACTGACGCAAACAGCGTGTGGTTATCAATAAATCTAGGCGGCTTTTGTACTGGAAACAGAACTTTCTGAAGTGGTTGATTCAGGTAATGGTTTATAGCTCGGACCTTGTCCAATTTTCCACACATAGGGGGGTTCAGTGCCATTAATCTGCCAATCACCAATAATGCGGGCTTTATAAATTAATGGGTTGTGTGAGGCAACGGTTCGAGCATTACGCCAGTGCCGGTCAAGAGATAATTTAGTGCTGGCAGCAGATGCGCCTAAGGCATTAAATAACTGACTGGTTGCTTTGATGACTAATTCAGAAAGCACCACTTGCCCTTGCGCTGATTCTAATTCCGCTTCAATATTCGCTTGTTTTTCTTGTTCAGGTGTTCCATGCCAATGCGCATCATAAGCACGCTGTGAGGCAAAGGCAGCTCTAACCGCTGTAGCTTCGGCTGCATAGGTATAGGCAGATATTTCCCCCACTACCTGTTGTACTTGCACATCTTGCGCAAAAGAAGATGCATTACTAGTACTGTAAATGCGGGTGCGATCACGCACTTGCCTAGATACATCACGTAAGGCTGCACGAGCAATCCCTGCCAGAGTAGCTAGATGGAACAATTGATAAAATGCTGTTTGATATTTGAAACGCGATTCAAACGGAATCAGTTCTTCAACCACAGCATTTTGATAAATCGAAGTACCACTTCCGGTCGTGCGTTGTCCAAAACCATCCCAATCATCTTCTTGAATGACACTTGCTTGATGGGTGCTGACCGCGGCAATCACATGGCTGCCATCCTCATCACGAGCAAATAAATCAATCCAGTCGGCAAAAATACTCCCTGTGCTATAAAACTTCTGCCCATTGACAACTAAACTGCCATCTTGTTTGGATACGCGCGTATTGACCTCACCGATTGACACACTACCGACTTCAGACCAGGCATTGCCTACCAAATCACCTTGGGTAAACCGCTTAAACCATGTCAGCACCTTCTCATCGCGTGGTGCATTCAAGCGGTCTTCTACAAAGGCAAAATGTCCACGCAAAGCCTGTACAATATTAGAATCGGCTTCTGCCAGCTCAATCAACAATTGAAAGAGCTGTGGCAAACTGACTCCATCACCACCGTATTCTACTGGCACGCGCACAGCACCAAAACCCGCTTCTTTTAACCATTTAATTTCCTCCCGCCCCAAACGACGGTTTTGCTCACGCTCTAAGGTATTGGCTGCAATGCGTTGAAAGATTGGACGGTATTTCTGCGCCACCGTTTCATAATGGGGTTCTTGCACAATTGGTGCAAAACTATAAGTGTTAGCAATGCCAGACATGTAAATTCTCCCTGACTAAAATAGCTTGGTTGCAAATCAATAAGGCCAAACTGTAGGAAAGGATGCTTTATTTAGGAAATAGTTATTTCATATATAATTAGCTATTTTCCTGCAAAAAAAATTATTAAAAATAGTCACTGAAATTACTATGTTTCTTTATCAACAATACTTAAGCAATTTGTCGAATTAGCAACATTTACCAAAAATTATTAATAAATTAAGTTTTTGATTTAAAAAGATAAAATAGATTGGCACAATATCTGCCAAGTGATTCATAGGTTTTAACCACTACCTATCTGTTTAGTCTTTTATTTAAGAGTTTATACCTATGACTACACCTGCTTTTACGCGTCCACGTGTTAATTCGACAGAGCCTTTTAGGCCTTTAACACCACCTACCACACCAGCCTATCGTTTAACTAGTGAAGAAGAGGCTATTCAAATTGCTGAGCAGTTAGCAAAACAGTTAATTACAGGAGCTGCTGAACGTGATCGTGAAGGTTATTTACCGATTGAGGAAATCAATGCTTATTCGCAAAGTGGCTTGTGGGGCTTGAATGTACCTAAGGAGTACGGCGGTTTAGGGGCTTCGTATGCCACAATTGCGAAGATCTCATCAATTATTGGGGCTGCGGATTCGAGTGTAGCTCAGATCGTGCAAAATCATTTAGCCTTAGTAGCGCACATTAGCGTCGATGGTACAGATGAGCAGAAACAACAATTATTTGATTTAGTTTTGAAAGGCTATCGGTTCGGCAATGCATTTTCTGAGTTAAACAGTAAAACGGTCGCTGCGTTTGAAACTAAAGCCGTGGATGTGGGTGACCATGTTGTTGTAAATGGTGAGAAGTTCTATACCACGGGTGCATTGTTAGCGCACATTGTGCCGATTGTAGCAGTGAATGAAAACGGGCAAGTGGTCTTAGTCTTTGCAGATCGGGATGCACAAGGTTTAACAGTTACTAATAATTGGTCAAGCTTTGGGCAACGGGTCACTGCATCCGGTGCAGTTAAAATTGAAAACGTCAAAGTACCTAAAAATCGTACTATTATAGTCACTGCTTTTGAACAACCTACGCCAGCAGGCGCGATTTCACAAATTATTCAAGCAGCGATTGATGTCGGTATTGCACGCCAAGCCATTGATGAAACCATTGAGTTTATTAAAACGAAAAGTCGCCCTTGGTTGGATAATGATAAACCGACTGCTGCCGAAGATGTATTTACCATTCATGCGATAGGTGACCTGAAGATTAAATTACATGCTGCCGAAGCTTTATTAGAACGTGCGGGCTATGCGATTGATCAAGCAGAGGCTAATAGCACGGAAGAAACCGTTAACACCGCTGGCTTAACCACCTCAGAAGCTAAAGTGTTAACCACTCAGATTGCGATAGAAGCAACCAATCGTTTATTTGAATTAGCGGGTACACGCTCGACCTTAGCTCAGCATAATTTAGATCGTTATTGGCGTAATGCACGCGTCCATACCCTACATGATCCAGTACGTTGGAAATACTTCCATATCGGTAATTACTACCTCAATGGCATCAATCCGCCGCGTCATCCGTGGAATTAACTGAAGTCAGTACTAAATTCTGCTGCCAAAACTAATTTGGCAGCTCACCTTATTTTGGAGCTACGCATGACAAAACCTATTCGCTTTAATGCTTTTGAAATGAATTGCGTTGGGCATCAATCACCTGGCTTATGGCGTCATCCACGTGACCGTTCGTGGCAGTATAAAGATCTAGAATATTGGACAGATTTAGCAAAAATTTTGGAGCGAGGCATTTTCGATGCGGTGTTTATTGCTGATGTGATTGGCTACTATGATGTCTATCACGGCAATAATAATCATGCCTTTTTGCAGGGTGTGCAAATTCCGGTTAATGATCCCTTGCAACTAGCCAATCCTATTGCATCCGTCACTAAACACTTAGGTATCGGCATTACCGCCTCCACCTCTTTCGAGCACCCATATACCTTTGCACGCCGCCTTTCGACAGCCGATCATCACACTAAAGGGCGAGTTGGTTGGAATATTGTCACGTCTTACTTAGAAAGCGGGGCTAAAAATATCAGTCAAACCGGCTTAAAAAGGCACGATAATCGTTACGAAGTTGCGAATGAATATATCGAAGTGCTCTACAAACTATTTGAAGGCAGTTGGGAAGAGGGGGCGGTGATTCGTGATCGAGAACAAGGTATTTTCGCGCTGCCTGAGAAAATTCATGAGATTGGGCACAAGGGTAAATACTTTGAAGTCCCTGGTTATCACCTATGTGAACCATCACCACAACGTACACCGGTACTATTCCAAGCCGGTGCTTCTAAGGCAGGGAAGGATTTTGCCGCGCAACACGCCGAATTAGTCTTTATCTCAACGCCTACTCGCGAAACGACCCGCGCTTATGTTCAAGATATTAGAGCGCGCGCGGCGGCCGCAGGACGTGATCCTAAAAAACTATTTATTTATGCCTTGGTAACGATTGTGGTGGATGAAACGGATGCTAAGGCGCAAGCCAAACTTAAAGACTATCAACAATACGGTTCTTATGATGGTGCTTTAGTGCTTACTTCTGGTTGGACAGGCATTGATTTTGGTCGTTACGCCCGTATGGATAGTGTGCGCAAAGTGGAGACCAATGCGATTATTTCTGCGGTTGAGCACTTAGCTGAAGGTGGTAAAACCTGGACAATTGAAGAGTTAGCAAACTGGGCAAGCATTGGCGGCTTAGGCCCACTTTTCGTAGGCTCTGCCTCTACTGTAGCCGATCAATTGCAAGAATGGATTGAAGATACTGACCTAGATGGCTTTAACTTAGCCTATGTGGTGGCACATGAAACCTTTGAAGATGTGGTTGGCTATCTAGTACCAGAATTGCAAAGCCGCGGTGTCTATCCCAAAGAATATCGCGAGGGTACTTTGCGCGAAAAGTTGTTTGGGGAAGGGGCTTACCTGCCTGACAATCATCCAGCGGCACGTTATCGTGATATTGAAAAAATCAAACGAGAACAGCGTGAGCAAGCGCTGAAATTGGCAAGCTGATACTCTATTCAAATTTCCCAGTGGTAAAAATCGCTGGGTTTAACCTAAACTATAAATTTCTTAGTCCTATTGCTTTCTATCAAGATATTCTCACTAACTTAACTCAATATTTTCAAAGCATTCAAACGGTATTTATCTAAAAATAGCTATTTCTTAGTTTAAAATAAACCAAACTAATGAGTCAAATTGATTGATTTGAAAATCGCCGAAATAACTTTATACTCATTAAATAAAAAATATCTATTTCACTAAAATAAAACAGCAAGCTACTTAATCGCTTTTGCTGACCCGCTCTCTAAAAGTAATGTTGCTGTGCAAACAGTAATTCAATAAATTCATCTCAACATTGTTGGTAATTCAACAAGATTTACAAATAAATAAATATAACTCTATGATTTTATTCTATTTTATAGAGTGGCATGTATTGTGAATAGTTATCTACTCTATTGCTGATTATGAATCTTTAAGTATCACTTAATTGCAAGTATGAAGGACTTTTATGCAGCCAAAAGATCAATCAACACCTGTCATTCGCTTTAAACAAGTTAATAAGGACTATATTGTCAATGGAAAAAAGATTAAGGCGCTTAGCAATATAGATCTGGATATTCCTGCAGGAGAAATATTTGGCATTATTGGTCGATCAGGTGCTGGCAAGTCCACCTTGTTAAAGTTAATTAATTTATTAGAATATCCAAGCTCTGGACTGATTAGCATTAATGGTGTTTCTACTGCCACCGTATACAAAGGTAATTTGCGGCACTTAAGGCAAAAAACTGGTATGGTTTTTCAACACTTTAATCTATTAAATGCGAAAACTGTTTGGCAAAACATAGCTTTTCCCTTGCAAATTGCTGGACAACTTAAGCAGCAGGCGATCAACCAACGGGTAAATCAGTTAATCGCCCGAGTAGGTTTAAGTGAGCATACACATAAATATCCGCGCCAACTATCGGGTGGGCAAAAGCAAAGAGTGGGTATTGCCAGAGCACTAGCGTGTCAACCTAGTATCTTGATCTGCGATGAGGCGACCAGTGCGCTTGATCCAGAAACTACGCATTCAATACTCAAGTTATTAGCTGAGCTTAATCAAGAACTAGGACTAACTATTGTCTTGATTACACATGAAATGGATATAGTTAGGCAAATCTGTCATCAAGTTGCTGTAGTTGATAAGGGGAGTATTGTAGAAACGGGCAAGGTGGAGCAGGTGTTTTTACATCCACAACATCCCAGCACTTATTCACTGGTATCCGAACTCGAACAACACTTAGCGCCGCCACTAGAGAGTCATTTAGCGGAATCAATCTATCGGTTTACGTTTTTAGGAAAGCTTACGCATCAGCCTTTATTGAGTGAGCTAGCACGTCGCTTTGGAATAGATTATTACATTGTCGCTGGGCGCATAGGGACTATTCGTAATCTCTCTTATGCGCAACTAACTATTGGTCTAAGCGGAGAGTCTATTCAAACTGCACTTCAATACTTACGTGAGCAGGGCGTGCATATTGAGGCAGTAAACCAAGTTCCACCAATAATCTCCCACCCAAACAGCGTTAGTTCAAGCCAGCACACCACCACTACCACTACTACCACAACATCTACCTTCCCTGTCTATGGAGGTGTTTATGCTGTTTGATAAGGTGGATTGGCAGCAAATAGGTCAAGCCGTGTTAGATACCTTAGCAATGCTAGGGGGTTCCTTATTTTTTACGGTGTTATTCGGTTTACCCTTGGGCACTTTACTATTTTTAACCAGCAAAAATCAGCTTTTAGAACAAAGATTTGCTTATAGTACGCTATCTTTTTTGTTAAACATTTTGCGCTCTATCCCATTCATTATTTTACTTATCTTGTTAATGCCACTGACCACTCTTTTAATGGGAGTGTCTTTAGGGGTACGGGGTGTGATTCCCCCTTTGGTGATTGGCACTACAGCATTCTTTGCTCGTTTAGTGGAAACAGCCTTACGCGAAGTTGATCGAGGCGCTACCGATGCTTCAGTAGCAAGGGGGGCGTCTATTCCTCAAATTGTATTCCGAGCCTTATTACCAGAGGCTCTGCCGGGAATTATTGCGGCTATTACGATTACTGCTGTGGTGTTAGTCGACTACACCGCTATGTCTGGAGCCATCGGCGGCGGCGGTATTGGTGATTTAGCTATTCGTTATGGTTACCAACGCTTCCAAACAGAAATCATGATTATTACCGTTCTTTTACTAATCGTGCTCGTACAAATCTTACAGGCTTCAGGCAATCGTCTAGTAGCCCATTTTACTCATTAATCAAATTGGCTCTCTATAAGGAAGTATCTATGAAATCATTTAATTTATTTGTTCCTACCCTAACTGCTCTGAGTTTTTGGTTGAGTGCTAATGTATTCGCTCAAGAAAAGTTAGTGATTGGCGCAACCGCAGTACCACATGCAGAGATTTTAGAGTTTGTAAAACCTCTGGTAGCTAAAGAAGGCATTGATTTAGATATTAAAGTGTTTTCAGACTATATTCAGCCCAATGCACAACTGGTATCCAAACAGCTTGATGCTAACTACTATCAGTACCGTCCATTTTTAAATGATTATAATCAACAACATGGTACGAGCCTAAGCCCTATTGTGCCTGTGCATGTTGAGCCATTTGTGGCGTATTCCAAACGACTTACAGATGTTAAGCAATTGGCTGATGGCGCAACCGTTGCTATTCCCAATGACCCTGTCAATGGTGGACGTGGTTTATTGCTGCTACAAAAACTAGGATTAATTAAACTGAATGGTAAGCCAGAATTAGACTCCCCCACTGATCCATTACCAACTCTCAAAGATATTGCAGAAAATCCCAAGAAGTTAAAAATTGTTGAATTAGAATCTGCCATTTTACCGAGAGCTTTGGATCAGGTGGAGCTTGTGACTTTAAATGGTAATTATGTACTAGAGTCTAAATTGCCTTTGGATAAATCACTTTATATTGAGAAGGGACAAGATGGTAAAAATATCTGGGGTGAATACTTGGTGACACGTCCTGAAAACAAAGACGATAAAGCGATTGCTACCTTAGCCAAAATTTTAAATAGCGATGTGACTCGTGAGTTTATTAAAGAGCATTACAAAGGTGCGATTTATCCCGCTTTCTAGTGTAGTAAGGCATTGACTAAGTACAGCAATGTATCCAGAAAGCGCTGAGCGACCGTAGCCTAGGCTACGGTCTTTACTAGACTAGCAGCAGCGGATGCCTCCCTCACACAAATTGCCAAAAATGAATTTGAGATCATTGAGGTTATTCAATGAGTTATATCAGCAAGTCAGAAATAGGAACTTTTGAAGATGTGGCTGCGTTTACATACGCCACTAACAAGCTTTCTTTCAATCGCTTTGGCTATACTTGCTAACTCAGCTAAGAAGCCAAACGACTTTGATGTAAGCCTGTTACGCTAGTTGGGCGCAAAATCTTCTGCAAAATCTGTGCGCTATATTGCACGGCCTCAGGTGAGGCCATATCGCGACTACGTGTTAGGGTAATCGGTAAATCTAAAGCCACTTGCCCTGCTTCCAATACCAATACTCGATCTGCTAATTGCACCGCCTCTGGTACATCATGCGTGACTAATACCACAGTGAACTGATGCTCTTGCCAAATACGCTCAATCAGACTTTGCATTTCTAAACGAGTGAGCGCATCCAATGCACCTAAGGGTTCATCCAGCAACAAAAGATGTGGCTGGTGAATTAACGCTCGGGCTAAAGCTACCCGTTGGCGTTGACCACCTGATAATTGTGCAGGCCAGGCCTTGGCTTTTTCTGATAAACCAACCTCTGCTAATACTTGCCTAGCGCGGTCTTGCCATGCACCTTTTAAACCTAAACCGACATTGTCTAGCACCGTTTTCCACGGTAATAGTCGATCATCTTGAAACATTAAACGAGTCTGACCTACTTCACCTAGGGCTTTACCGTCAATACTGAGCAGTCCCGAACTACTTTGTTCCAAACCTGCCAATAAGCGTAATAGAGTACTTTTTCCACAACCACTGCGCCCTACAATGGCAATAAATTCACCCGCTTGAATATCCAGATCAATTTGTTGTAAGACTGGTGTTTGCTGAAACTGTTTACTCAATTGACGTAAATGAATACGACTTCCTTGGATACTCATGATGAACTCCTTACATAGGCAGGATGCCAGCGCAACCAAACACGCTCTAATAAACGCACCAATACATCGGCTAATTTGCCTAGTAAGGCATATAACAAGATTGCTAACACGACTACATCAGTACGCAAAAACTCTCGCGCATCCATCGCTAAATACCCAATACCTTCACGAGCTGAAATGGTTTCCGCGACAATTAAGGTCAGCCACATAAATCCCAAGGCAAACCGCACACCCACCAAAATCGATGGCAAAGCTCCTGGCAGAATCACATCTCGGAATAAGGCCCAACCTGTCAGACCATAGCTTTGCGCCATTTCCCTTAAGCCTGAATCAATTTGGCGGATACCATGAAAGGTATTGAGGTAAATGGGAAATAAAGTACCCAGTGCCACTAAAAATACTTTAGCAGTCTCATCAATACCAAACCAAATAATGACCAGCGGAATCAGTGCTAAATGGGGTACGTTACGGATCATTTGAACCGAGCTATCAATCAGGCTTTCGCCCCAACGTGACAAGCCAGTAATCAAACCTAGAGCCAAGCCTAAGCCACCACCAATCACAAAACCTAAGGCAGCCCGCTGAAAACTGACGCCTAAGTGATGGATTAACTGTCCAGAGCTTAATAACTCCCAACCCGCTTTTAAAACCGCACTGGGCGCGGGCAAAACACGATTGGATAGCCAACCACTACTTACTGACCATTGCCACAGCGCAATTAATAATAGGGGTACCAACCAAGGAAGTAAGGGTTGCAACCAATGCGTACGTGAACTGTTGTGCATAGAGCCTCCTAAGCCTTCTACCTCGCTAGATAGAAGGCTAAATTTCTCTTATTTTGGTTGCCACACGACGGATTTCACATCGAGTTTTTTTGGAATCAGTGCTAGGTCAGAAAAGGTGTCGGCAATTTTTTGCTGGTATTCAATAATCTCAGGCGTAAGGAATTGCGTACCATAGCCACCCCGTTTAATAGCTACTTCTACTACTTCCTGTGGCTGACTGATGGCAGGGGCTAGAATGTTAGCTGCCTCGGTAAAATTCTCCGTCGTCCATTGGTCTAAGGTTTGCAAATTTTCCACAATGGTTTTAATGGTACTTGGATAGTGATCGGCAAAGTTTTTTGCTGCGATATAATATTGATAGTTTTTTACAAGCCCTTCACCGTCCCGTAACACTCGCGCTTGCAATGCCGATTGTGCGGCGGCTAAGAATGGATCCCAAATCACCCATGCATCCACCTTATTACCTTCAAACGCAGCGCGTGCATCCGCAGGCGGTAAATAAACAGGCTCAATATCTTTAATCGTTAAACCTGCTTCTTCCAAAGCTTTTACTAATAAGTAATGGACGTTAGAACCTTTATTCAAGGCGACCCGTTTACCTTTTAAATCTTTAACCGTTTGTAAAGGTGAATCTTTAGGCACTATCAAGGCTTCACCTTTCGGAGCTGCTGGCTCATGTGCCACATAATACAAGGCTGCATCCGCTGCTTGTGCAAAGACGGGGGGTGTTTCGCCTACTGTACCAAAATCAATACTTCCCACATTTAACGCTTCCAACATTTGCGGGCCAGCAGGAAACTCTGTCCAAGTAATATTAATCTTTTGATCCGCAAAGTGTTTTTCTAAAATTTGGCGCTCTTTTAATAAGGTTAAAGTGCCGTATTTTTGAAAACCAAAACGGATGGTTTCAGGCGCATCTTCAGCCTGTACTGCAAGGGAACTCGCCAATAAGCTCACCCCTAACCACAAAGCGAGGCAGGTTGTTTTTAAATTCATGACTATCTCCAAACTTATTAAGAAGCTGCAACAAGGGGGGTATTACTTTGGGTTACTCGGCTATCAAAGGCACCACCCGTATAAAAACCTTGGGTGCTAAACTGTTGTTTATTGGGTAACAGTGGGAATACTAGTTCGGCAAAACGGTAGGCTTCTTCCAAGTGTGGATAGCCAGAGAGGACAAACGTGTCTACGCCTAAATCCACATATTCTTGTAAGCGTTTTACCACTGTTTCAGGGTCGCCCACTAAGGCAGTACCTGCACCGCCTCTTACTAAACCTACTCCCGCCCATAGATCAGGGCTGACTTCTAAACGATCCCGCTTACCACCATGTAATTCGGTCATACGGCGCTGCCCCACTGAATCAAGGCGAGCAAAATTGTCTTGGGCTTTTTGAATGGTTTCGTCGTCTAAATAAGCAATTAGCTCATTAGCAGCCTCCCAGGCAGCTGCACGCGTTTCACGTACAATCACGTGTAAACGCACACCAAAACGTACAGTGCGCCCATGTTTAGCTGCTTCAGCCTTAACGGTTTTAATTTTTTCAGCCACAGCTTGAGGTGGTTCGCCCCAGGTCAGATAAGCATCAATATGTTTGCCAGCAAGTGCATGGGCAGCAGCAGATGAACCACCAAAGTACAGGGGGGGATAGGGCTGTTGATCAGTCGGAAACACATTACGTGCATTACGAATATCAAAGTGTTTACCTTTGAAATTAACAGTTTCACCGCTTAATAAACTTTTCCAAATGGTAAGAAACTCATCAGCAGCACTGTATCGTTCATCATGTGAATAATGCACCCCTTCAGCCGCTAACTCTTCCGCATCCCCACCAGGAACTACATTTAATAAGAGACGCCCTTTCAAGGCTTGATCTAAGGTAGCCGCTTGGCGCGCTGAAGCAGTAGGGCCAGTGATAGAGGTACGTAAAGCCACCAGGAGTTTTATACGTTGCGTGACCGGAACTAAACTGGAAGCGACACCCCAAGGATCTAAACAGCTTGCTCCGGTAGGAATTAATAAGCCGTCATAACCTAAGGTTTCAGCACTTACCGCTATCTGTTGCAAATAGGCTTGCGTAGGCGCACGTCCACCTTCTTTTTTACCTAAATAGCGAGTGTCTCCTGCGGTAGGTAAAAACCAAAATACCTCGATGCTCATTGCGAGTTACAACCTTAATTAGTCAATAGTGAATACCCTGACTAGTATGGGTTAAGCCAACCAATACTCTTAAATAACAAAAATTCAATTTCTTATTAGCAAGCCGTGGCTACTGTTGATTTGGCAACACCTGATCAGCAATTTTGTATAGGCTGCAACAAAATTTGGTCATTTTTAGTTGAATTAGGCTAAATGCAAACAATATGACCACTAAGTTCTATCTACAGAAAAATATCTTATATGGTATCCATAAATAATAATAAAAGGATCTTGTTTATTTACTCCATCTATTCCTAAAAATAATCCTTTGTTCTTATAGCAACAGCGTAACAACAAATTGTTTAATTAATTAAGAATTATCAAAAGGCAAATTTAATATAAGTTATTGATAATATAAGAAATTAAATTTGGCACAGTCCCTGCAATAAAAAGTCATTGTTTCTTAAGTTAAGCGGCAGGGATAAAAATGGCTCAATATTTGAATTTAGTAACCGTATCGGGGAGCTTACAAACTCCATCAAGAACCTCAGCTTTAGTGAATGCCTTAGCTAGCCAAATCGCTAAACATCGCTCATTGAATATTGAGACGATTGAAATTGGAGATATAGCGTCTGAATTAGGTCAAGTCACTCGCCCAGATAAAGCGCCTCATAACATTCAAAAGGCTATTAAATCGATTGAAACTGCTGATTTTTTAATTGTGGCAACTCCAGTCTATCGAGGCTCTTATACAGGGCTGTTCAAGCATCTTTTTGATCTCGTTCACCATGAAGCCTTAATTGACAAGCCTGTGTTATTAGCAGCTACGGGTGGTAGCGAACGCCATACCTTAATCATTGAACATCAGCTACGCCCACTGTTCGCATTTTTTCAGGCGAATACGCTGGCAATTGGTGTGTATGGGGTGGAAAGTGAATTTGAAAATTACAAAGTCAATAGTGTTTCACTACAAAGCCGTCTAGAGCTAGCTACCCAGCGTGCGCTCCCCATCCTTGATCAAGTGCAAGCTGCCAAACGTGCTTTGGCTGCCTGAAAATTATTTGCTTAAAGAGGTTTAGATTATGGGTCAACAGGAAATCAAATTTGCCTACTGGGTGCCTAATGTGAGTGGTGGCTTAGTAGTTAGTAAAATTGAACAACGAACCAGTTGGGATATCGATTACAACCGTCGCCTTGCTCAATTAGCCGAGGAAAATGGTTTTGATTATGCGCTATCACAGATTCGCTTTACTGCAGGTTATGGAGCAGATAATCAACATGAGCCGGTCGCCTTTTCACATGCTTTACTAGCGGCTACCAACAAACTAACGGTCATTGCAGCGATTTTACCAGGGCCTTGGAAGCCTGCCGTGGTTGCTAAGCAGTTAGCTACCATTGATAACCTCACGAACGGACGGATTGCCGTCAATATTGTCTCTGGCTGGTTTAAAGGCGAGTTTACCGCGATTGGTGAGCCGTGGTTAGAGCATGATGAACGCTATCGCCGTTCTGAAGAATTTATTCGCGCGTTAAAAGGTATTTGGACGGAAGATAATTTTAATTTTGCCGGTGATTTTTATCGTTTCCGTGATTATACCTTAAAACCTAAGCCGACCCGCAAACCGCATCCTGAAATTTTCCAAGGTGGTAGCTCGCGTGCTGCCCGCGATATGGCTGCCCGTGTCTCTGATTGGTATTTCACGAACGGCAATACCGTGGAAGGCATTAAGGCACAAATTGATGATATTCGCAGTAAGGCGGCTCAACACCATCATCACGTCAAAATCGGTGTGAATGCTTTCATTATTGCCCGCGATACTGAAGAAGAAGCCAAAGCTGTTTTAGCTGAGATTATTGAAAAAGCCGATCCTGAAGCAGTGAATGCGTTTGGTGATGCGGTCAAACAAGCAGGTAAAGCTAGCCCTGAGGGTGAAGGTAATTGGGCAAAATCTAGCTTCGAAGATTTAGTGCAATACAATGATGGGTTCAAAACCAATCTGATTGGCACCCCCCAACAAATTGCTGAGCGAATCGTTGCGCTAAAGGCAGTGGGTGTCGATTTGATTTTATCAGGATTCCTACATTATCACGAGGAAGTAGCTTATTTCGGTCAGAAAGTATTGCCTTTGGTACGTGAGCTAGAGGCTAAAGCCGCACTCAGTACTCAAGCCGCTTAAGGAGTCAAGCATGTCTAACTACCCCCACACTTTAACTGAGCTACTGGTTTACCAATCCGAGCAGCAACCACAGGGTATTGCCTTACGCTATAAGCAGCGTGGGATTTGGCAGACTAAAACGTGGAAAGAGTTATCTGAAGTTCTAGAAAAACTCGCAGCTGCTTTAATAGAGTGTGGGTTTGGTAGTGATGACAGCTTGGTGTTAATTACCCCTCCTAGTTCAGAGGCATTGCTATTGGCCTTAGCTGCTCAAGCCTTAGGTGGTAAGGCTATTCCACTGGATCCACAGCTTAGTAATACAGAATTAGTCACCTTACTTAAACACATTGATAGTCCATTTCTGTTTATTGCGGATACCTCATGGTTACAACGCATTGCTGCCTATCGTTGCGAATTAGATGTTTGTATCTACGCACAAGGACAAGACCGTATTAATGCGCGCTATGTTTTAGCCTACACAGAACTACTAGAGTCCAACCGTCGTGTGAGTGCTGCTAGCTTTGTGGCTCAAGCTAATGGCACTGCCTTTCGTTTTTACCGCTTTAATGCTGACCATCAACCTGAGCAACAAAGTTTTAGCCATGAATGGCTAGTCACTCATGCGCAACAACTGGTTGAGCATGAGCAGTTGTATGAACAAGATGAGGTTTTATTAACGCGTGCTTATGCAGCTCCTGAGCAAGCACGCTATTTATTAGCTCCGTGGTTAGTCGCTGGTTTTCGCCTAAATTTTCCAGAACTCCTAGAAACCCGCGACACGGATCGGCGCGAAATTGGCCCAAGCTTCATTCTAGGCAAAAAATCGACTTGGGAACGGCTGATTCAGATTACCGAACAGCGCCTACCTAAACCAGGTACATGGGCGCGCCGTTGGATAGACAGCTCATTGCAAGCACCACCGTCTTCTTGGCTAAAGCGCTTACATTACTACACCCTTGGCTACTGGTTAGTGCGCCGTCCGTTAAAGGATGTGCTAGGGATAAGCCGTACTCGCGTACCGTTATTAATTGGCGAACCTTTAACACCTGAAGCACAAGCTTGGTTTCAACGCCTAGGCTTGGACATACGGATTTATCCTGAATACCAACAATGGCAAGTAGCTCCCGTTAAGCAGGAGAGCGATAAGTTCTTGTCTCCTGCGCTTTATCACCTGCAATGGATTTAGGGAGTACTGAATTGACTAGCACGGCTCACACTCTCCTTCCACCTTTATTGAAATTAGAAAATATTTCCTTGGCTTTCAAAGGGGTTAAAGCAATCACTGATATTAGTTTTGAAGTACAAGCGAAACGGATTACTGCACTCATTGGGCCAAATGGAGCTGGGAAAAGCTCACTCCTAAATGTGATCAATGGGGTTTACCAGCCTCAAGCAGGCACAATTACCTTCAAACAAATTCCCCATAAACAGATGACCCCTCGTTATGCGGCCCAGCAGGGAATTGCGCGTACTTTTCAAAATATTGCCTTATTCAAAGGCATGAGTGTCCTAGATAACCTACTGACCGGCCGCACCCTCAAACGTCACAGCACTTGGTTAGAACAAGCCTTCCGTGTTGGACGTGCGCCAAGGGAAGATAGAAGCAATCGCGAATATGTGGAGCAACTGATTGATTTTCTGGATTTAACTGCATGGCGAAAAACCTTGGTAGGTACTTTGCCTTATGGCATTCAAAAACGGGTGGAGTTAGGCCGAGCGCTGGCTGCTGAACCCACGTTATTACTTCTAGATGAGCCGATGGCGGGTATGAATGCTCAAGAAAAGCAAGAAATGAGTGAGTTTATTCGCGCCATCAATCGCGAGTTTGGTACCACTATTGTCTTGATTGAGCACGACCTTAGTGTCGTCATGAGCTTGTCTAACCATTTAGTTGTGTTGGATTACGGCAAAAAAATTGGTGATGGTAGCCCTGAAGAAGTGCGCCACAACCCTGAAGTGATTGCCGCTTACTTAGGCACTCGCCATTAAGGCTCAGATGAGGGCTAAATAATGAATTTCTTTTTTGAAGTCTTAGTGGGTGGTTTATTAGCCGGGGTTATGTATTCCCTTGTAGCCATCGGTTTCGTACTTATCTACAAAGCCTCAGGTGTATTCAATTTTGCTCAAGGCGCTATGGTTTTATTTGCGGCCCTCACTTTCGTGAGCCTATTAGAACGTGGGGTTCCCTTCTGGCTGTGCTTTCTTATGACACTTGCCGTGATGATAGTTCTAGCCTTGGGGATTGAGCGTTGGGTTCTAGCCCCTTTAGCAAATCGTTCTCCGATTACCTTATTCATGGCTACCTTAGGCTTGTCTTATGTCATTGAAGGTTTGGCTCAATTGCTTTGGGGAGCACAAGTACATGGTTTAGAGCTAGGCATCAAAGATGAACCTTTCATTATTGGCGGTATTTTCCTCTCACAGTTTGATTTATTCGCAGCAGGCATCGCGTTAAGCCTAGTCATTATCCTGTCAATTTTCTTCAATAAAACTCAGATTGGTTTATCACTACGAGCCGTAGCCGATGACACCCTAGCGGCTCTCGCTGTAGGCATTCGCTTGCCCAAAGTTTGGGTCATTGTCTGGTCAGTCGCTGGGTTTGTTGGCTTGGTTGCGGGTTTATTGTGGGGCGCGCGTGTCGGGGTGCAATTCTCCTTATCATTAATCGTATTGAAAGCCTTGCCAGTCCTGATTATTGGGGGCTTTACTTCGATTGAAGGTGCGATTGTTGGGGGATTAATTGTCGGTGCTAGCGAAAAATTGGCAGAGGTCTATTTAGGTTCTGTTATAGGTGGAGGGATTGAAAACTGGTTTCCCTATGTGCTTGCTCTCGGCTTTTTATTAATTCGTCCAGCTGGCCTGTTCGGTGAGCAAGCCATTGAGCGTGTATAAGGAGTAAAAATGATGTTGTTTACTGAAGCCGGACAACTTGCTACCAGCTATAAAGCCGAACAAAAATTATTTCGCCTTAGACAGGACTATGTTGCTTTCGGCATCTTGTTATTCTTAGCCTTTGTCGCCCTTCCATATTGGGGCTCCGATTACTGGTTCAATGCAATTCTGATCCCTTTCTTAGTGTTATCGCTAGCTGGTTTGGGTCTCAACCTACTAACCGGTTATGCAGGGCAATTATCTTTGGGCTCAGCAGCTTTCATGGCAGTCGGCGCTTTTGCTACTTACAACCTTGAGCTACGTATTCCAGATTTACCTTTGTTATTCAGTATCCTTGGAGGGGGCTTATTCGCTGCGGCAAGTTCCGTCATTTTTGGCTTACCCAGTGCAAGAATTAAAGGGTTTTATTTAATTGTGTCCACTCTAGCCGCACAATTCTTTATCCAATGGCTATTTACTAAATTTAGTTGGTTCTCAAACGGTAGTACTTCAGGGGTCATTACCGCTCCACCCTTAGTAATGGCAGGCTACGATTTTAGTACCCCTGTAGGGCGTTACTTACTAACCCTCAGCATTGTTGCAAGTTTATTTTTAATTGCGCGCAATCTGGTGCGAAGTGAATTGGGTCGGCATTGGATGGCGGTACGCGATAGGGATACAGCAGCAGCCGTCATGGGCATTCCGATTTTAAAAACCAAACTGCTCGCCTTCGGTATGAGTGGCTTTATCTTGGGCATTGCGGGTGCATTATGGGCGTTTACTTATCTAGGTACTGTCGAACCACACGGCTTTGACCTAACCCGCTCCTTCCAAATTCTGTTCATTATCATTATTGGTGGTATGGGAAGCTTACTGGGTAATTTCCTTGGTGCTGCTTTCATCGTCTTGCTACCGATACTGCTTTCTCAACTGATTGGTTTATTACCGGCTAATCACTGGGTTGATATTGGACAATTAGAGAACGCCCAAAAAATTATTTTTGGTGGCCTGATCATTTTCTTCCTGATTAAAGAACCCGATGGCTTAGCACGCTTATGGCAGCGATGCCGAGAACGTGCGCGGATTTGGCCACTACGCTATTAAAACTCTCAACCTCTCCTTTTAACTATTTGCTTAGGATCGATCATGCAACAACGTTTTAAAACGCTGTCGGCTTTGGCTGCGGCAGTTATTAGCAGTACGCTAACAGTTAATACAGCACAAGCTGGGAGCAATGAGCAGTATTTCCCACTACAAAGCTATCGGATAGGGCCATATGCTGCTGGTGGTACAGGTTTTTTTGGTGGATTTATTGACTACTTACAGAATGTTAATGCCAAAGGTGGTGTGAATGGGGTCAAGTTAACATGGAGCGAGTGTGAAACCGAATATATAGTCGAGAAAGGGGTGGAATGCTATGAGCGCTTAAAAACTGGCCTAAATGGTGCCCCTGCCGCGGCTACTAATCCTTTATCAGTGGGTATTGCCTATGCTACGTTAGAGCGTTCTACCAATGATAAATTACCGCTGATTACGATCAATCATGGCCGCACTGACTCGACGGATGGCAGTGTTTTTCCTTATGTCTTCCCTTTGCAACTTAACCCTTATTCAGAAGTTTCTGCGATTATTAACTATATTGCCCAACAGGCCGGTGGTTTGGATAAATTAAAAGGCAAAAAGATAGTTACGCTTTATCACGGCTCGCCTTATGGACAAGAAACTAATCCAATTATTGATTTGCTGGCCAAAAAGTACGGCTTCGAATCGACTACTATTGAAGTGCCTCACCCAGGCAATGAGCAGCAATCCCAGTGGCTAAATATTCGACGCATCCAACCTGATTGGGTTATTTTGCGTGGTTGGGGAGTGATGAATCCAGTGGCTTTAAAAACTGCCCAAAAAACTGGTTTTCCGGTTGATCATATCATCGGTAATATCTGGAGTAATTCGGAAGAAGACGCAGCCCCCGCTGGAGATGCGGCTAAAGGCTTTATCTCCATCACTACCCACCCTTCTGGTACGGCTTTCCCTGTGCTGCAAGAAATTAAAAAGACTGTAGTCGATGCGGGAACAACCAATCTGTCTGACCCCAAACGTTTCGGTACGGTTTACTATAACCTTGGTGTTGTGAATGGGATTTTGAATGTTGAGGCAGTGCGTTTAGCTCAAGAAAAATTTGGTAAAACCCCTTTGACAGGTGAACAAGTTCAATGGGGCTTTGAGCATTTAAATATTGATGATGCACGCTTAAAAGACTTGGGCGCAGAAGGCTTATTACAGAAGCTCAAACTGTCTTGTTCAGACCATGAAGGCGGTGGGGCGGTACGCTTCCAACAATGGGACGGCACCCAATGGAAAGTAATTTCTGATTGGGTACAGGCTGATCGTGCTTTATTACGCCCCATCATTGAAGAATCTGCGCAAAAGTATGCGAAGGAAAAAGGCATTACACCGCGCGATTGCTCTAAAGAACTCTAAAGAACTCTAAAGTAGTACCGATAAATGTTAGGCCTGTTTAACAGGTCTAACGCCTGTATTCATCTTTTAGCGAGCTTAGCATGTCTACACCCATCTTAGAGCTGACGCATATCGAAGTGCTTTATAATCAAGTTATTTTAGCGGTTAAGGATATTTCACTCACTGTTTATCCCCAGCAAATTGTAGCTTTATTAGGGGCGAATGGTGCAGGGAAAAGTACTACGCTAAAGGCCATTTCTAATCTAGTTCGTGCAGAGCGTGGTGAAGTGACTAAAGGACAGATTAGCTATAAAAGTCAGCTGATTACCCACACAGACCCTGCAAAGCTAGTCAGACAAGGTTTAGTTCAGGTATTAGAAGGACGTCATTGTTTCGGGCATTTAACGGTAGAAGAAAACCTTAAAACGGGGGCCCTACCTCTCAAACTCACTAAAGCTCAGCTTGATGCACAACTAGCCCGTATTTATACCTATTTTCCACGTCTGAAAACGCGGCGCTTTACACAGGCAGGTTATACTTCAGGCGGCGAGCAACAGATGGTCGCTATTGGACGTGCCTTGATGGCTCAACCCCAAATGATTTTATTAGACGAACCCTCTATGGGCTTGGCTCCACAGATTGTGGAAGAAATCTTCGAGATTATTCAGCAACTTCGCCTACAGGAAGGAACTAGTTTCCTGTTAGCTGAGCAAAATGCAGCGATTGCCTTGCATTATGCTGATTATGCTTATGTGCTAGAGACTGGCAAAGTAAATGTTCATGGTAAGGCGGAGCAACTGAGCCAAAATCCTGAATTACAAGCCTCGTATCTAGGAGCTGCTTTTTCTGTAGCTGCTTAAGTAGTTCAACCCGTGATCATTAATCATGGGTTGAACTGTATTAAGAATAAAACGAAGGAGTAGGGTAACGATTATTGAGCTGCCAATCGCCCAGCTCTTTGATTTTATAGTCGAAGGGGTCATGCAAACTATGAACACGCACATTGCGCCAATAACGATCTAAACCTAAAGTAGCTGTGGTTGCGCGTGCACCACAGACCTCAAACAAACGACTACTGACTTCCAAGCTAATTCGACCCGCTGCTAACTTAGCCAAAGTAACCGCTAAAGCTACTTCACCGCGCTGCTGCTCACTTAAATCCAGCTCCTGCTGCCAAGCTTGATCGAATAAATAAGTGGCTCTCTCATTTAAAAGGCGAGCACTTTCTAAACCCAAATAGAACTCTCCATAGCGACTAACAATGTATGGATCATCCAAGGCTGTAGCTGCTAATGAAGTAGACCAGCGCCGTGTTTGGGTATGCGTATAATGTTTTGCCTCTTGTAAAGCGCCTTCAGCAATACCTAAATAAATCTGCGTTAGGATCAATTGTGCCAATAAAGGGCGTAAGCAAGCAAAGGGCGAGGAGAGTGGACCTGGGTGAGTAAGCACTTCGTATTCATCAACCACCACGTATTCAAAACGCACACTGCCACTATCGGTCTGACGCTGCCCCATGTTATTCCAATCTTGATAGATATGAATGCCTGCTCGATCTGATGGTAAAACAGCAATCACCAGCTGATTTTGCCCTTGCGCATCTTTTTGGATGGCAGAGGCTAGTAACATTTGTGAATCCGTTGCACCTGAGCAAAAGCTTTTCTCTCCATTAAAAATACGTCCACCTGGTCGCGCTTCACTGGTAGTACGTTGATCTAAAGGATTTAAAGCATTCCCCCAAAAACAGCGGTATTTAGCACTATCGCGATACCAACGTTGCCATTGATCAGGTGCGCCAAATAAACGAGTGGTGGCTAGTAATAAGTGGTGAAATGCAAATACGTGTGCGAGTGAGCTATCAACTTGAGCAAGCTGGCGCACTGTATCCAAGGTTTGCTGCCAATTTAAACCTGCACCGCCCAATTCAATAGGAGTACTAATATTAAGTAAGCCACTTTGACGTAACAAATCACGTTCTATTTTCGGCGTTCCTCCAGACTTATCACGCGCTACGGCTGTTTTAGCAAAGTCAGTAATAATGCTATCTAAAGCCTGCTGAATAGGGTTAGGAATTGCCACGCTCATGCTGCTTTATCCTGCAAAACATTAAAGGCTTTTGGTGGAACAATATCATTCGCAATCACTTCACCACGAGGACCTTCTAAGGTAGTCTTGTTGGTTTGGTTTGATAGGGTTAAATCTAATAAAGGGAAGAGTAATTCAGCAGTACGATAAGCTTCCTCTAAATGTGGATAGCCCGATAAAACAAAGGTCTCAATCCCTAATGCTTGGTACTCTCTAATCCGTTCCGCTACCTCAGCAGCACTACCCACTAAAGCGGTGCCTGCTCCGCCACGTACCAAACCCACTCCAGCCCATAGATTGGGCGCGACCTCTAATTTATTACGCTGACCTTGGTGCAAAGCAGCCATACGTTGCTGGCCGACGGAGTCAAAACGGGCAAAGGCAGCCTGTGCAGCGGCAATGGTTTCGTCACTTACATGCGAAATTAAAGACGCTGCATCTCGCCATGCCTCCTCAGAGGTCTCTCGCACAATCACATGTAAACGAATCCCAAACTTTAAGGTACGTCCATGTTTGGCTGCACGTTCGCGTACATCACGTAACTTTTCAGCGACTGCAGCCAGTGGCTCACCCCAAGTTAAATACACATCCACTTGCTCGGCAGCTAAATTTAAAGCGACATCTGAGGAGCCACCAAAATATAAAGGGGGATGCGGCTGCTGCACGGAAGGGTATAAAGCCTTAGCATTCTCAACACTGATATATTTACCCTGATAAGAAACCGTCTCACCCGCAGCCACTTGCCGCCAAATCGTTAAGAATTCTTGAGCCTCTTCATAACGCTCTGTATGTGATAGAAAACTACCATCCCCACGTTGCTCGTCCGGATCACCGCCTGTGACCACATTTAATAACAGACGCCCATTAGAAATACGATCTAATGTGGCAGCCATGCGCGCGGATACAGTGGGCGAGATAATCCCTGGACGAATCGCTACCAGAAACTTTAGGCGTTGTGTTAAAGGCACAACAGAGGCAGCTACAATCCAAGCATCCTCACAGGAACGTCCAGTAGGAATAAGGACACCCTCATAACCTAAACGATCAGCAGCTTGGGCTACTTGCGTTAAATAACTATGATCAACAGTACGCGCACCTAAGGTAGTGCCTAAATAACGACTATCGCCATGTGTAGGGAGAAACCAGAAAATTTTCATTCTCAATCTGCTCATCAACTTAATTAACCAAGGTGTGAGCAGATACTGTGCCAACAAATAAAAAGTTAGCCATTTCAATTTCTTATAGAGTCTTATTCGGCCTAGGTCTGTTGTCATGACAGCATAAATGTTGACTAAGTGTTGCTAGAGCAACAAACCATATCCAATACAGAATAAGCACATGAGCTTTTATTAGTTAGGAATAAGCAGGATGTTTGCTAAGTTCGCCGCCATAGGCTATGGACAGTTTGTTGAATATGCCTTTCTGTAATAGCTTTTTTAGCGGAATCTAATATGCTTTCTTATTCAAATTGCTCAGATAGTGAGCCTTTACCATTAATTACCCTACCTAATGCTCAAACCTTAACCACTTCTATTCGTGCTACGGCTCTAGTATTTGAGGATCCTAAATCACTAGAGCTGCTCGCTTATATTCGGAATATTGCTCCCAGTGATGCGAATGTGCTGATTATGGGGGAAACAGGAACTGGCAAGGAATTAATTGCACGCCATGTTCATGCTTTAAGTAAACGGCAGCAAGGCCCCTTTATTGCTGTCAACTGCGGTGCGCTAACAGAGCAACTTGCAGAAAGTGAATTATTTGGGCATGAAAAAGGTGCGTTTACTGGAGCTTTAAGTAGCAAAATAGGATGGTTTGAAGCCGCTAATGGCGGTACTTTATTCTTGGATGAAATCGGTGATTTGCCGTTATCACTACAAGTTAAACTATTGAGAGTATTACAAGAGCGAGAGGTTGTTCGTTTAGGTTCACGTAAAGCGATCCCAATTAATGTAAGAATTATTGCTGCCACTAATGTGCGTTTAGAGGAGGCCGTTGCGGCTGGACGTTTTCGTGAAGACTTATTCTATCGCCTGCATGTGGCTAAATTAAGCCTACTGCCTTTAAGGGAGCGTAAGGGTGATATTATGCCTTTAGCCTGCTATTTCCTTCAGGAATATCGACGCCGTTTGAAATTAACTACCGTCAATCTGAGCAGCAGCGCTAAACAAAAACTACTGCAACATGCTTGGCCAGGAAATATCCGCGAGCTCGAAAATGCTATCCATTATGCACTGTTGGTATGCCATCATAACTTGATTCAAGCTGAGGATTTTCAATTAACAACTCTTCAAGTTGTCTCAACAACACCGCCAATTAACCAGACTCAGCCAGAAAATTTATTATCACAAGCACTGACTCAATTATACGATACGCCTAACCCTGAACTGTATGATTTTATTGAAAATACGGTTATCAAAACAGCTTATGAATATTGCCATTATAACCAAGTGCAGACAGCTCAACTATTAGGTATTAGCCGTAATATCCTTCGAGCCCGCTTGATTAAAGCTAACTTGTTACAAAATCGAAAGCTGATAGCTCAGCAGATTTGAAGTAGTTCATATAATTATCTCAAATCTAGTTCACGTGCTTACAGGAGTATTGCTCGTATAAAAATTTTAACCACCTTGGCCCTTAGACTTCACGCCAAGCATCTAGCACAACGCGCGTTTTACTTCTCTAATTCTGCAGTTTTCAAAGAGACTGAATTCTTTCAGGGTTTTTTGTTTTAAAACTGTCTAGTATCAGACATACCAGTTCAAGAGGAGAAGACTATGCGTTTCCGTTACACCATTTTGTATGTAGCTGATGTAGCAGCAAGTTTAAGTTTTTACCAGCAGGCTTTTGGCTTTACGCTTAAGATGCTACATGAGTCCGGTGATTATGGAGAGTTGCAAACGGGAGACACCTTATTAGCTTTTTCTTCCTTAAGCTTAATGCGTCAGTTAGGGAAGCACCCAGGAAGTGCTGATCCAAAACAGCCCATTTTTGAATTGGCTTTTGAAACTGAGGATGTTGAGCTTGCTTTGAAACAGGCTCTAGTAGCGGGTGCAAGCTTAGTCAAACAGCCGGAAACCATGCCTTGGGGACAAGTGATTGCTTATGTTAGTGATCCAAATGGTTTTCTAATTGAAATTTGTAGCCCTGTGTAGCTTGAGGATTGCTTAAACACTAGCTTGTTCAAATACTACTTGATTCCCTCCGTGGTACTGTGCCTGTTGTAAAGCGCGCTCGGAAGCTTTTAATAAAATTGCTGGATAAGCCACATCCAGTGGGTCAGTCTCAAGATTTGCTTGTTCACGTGTTGCCTGGGGTTGGCAGCTAGCAGCTCCAATACTGACTTTTAATCCAGTTAACTGTGCACAGGTCAATTGCTTGCGTTCAATTTCGCTCCGAAACTTTTCAGCAAGTTGTGCAGCTTCTTGAGTATTAGTAGTGGGCAAGAGGACGATAAAACGTTGATCATCATAACGTGCCACTAAATCACCGGCGCGTTGCACAGCTGACTTTAAATAGCTTGCTAACGCAATCAAACACTGTTCACTCGCATCGGTATCAGTTGCTTGATCAATGCCTAACATCAAAAGTGCTAAAGGCTCGCGAGTACGTGCGGAGCGACGCCATTCTAATTTAAATAATTGCTCAAATTGGCGGCGATTGGCTAATTGAGTGAGCGAATCGGTATTCATCTGCTCTAGCAATTTGCGCTGAGCAAGCTGGAAATTATGCATCAGTTGCGCTAAAGGTCGAGTTGCTAACAGGCCGACAATAGCAGCCGCCACTAGCACTAAACCCAATAAGCGAAAAATGGCCTCATTCGGCCAAAGCAACATTAAAGCCATTGGGAGCAATACCGCCGTGATTTGCACCGAAGCAATTGGCCAAGATAGCAACAGCATGGGCAAAGCACCTAAACTGACTAAGAGCAATAGAGCACTGTGGACTGCTAAAACTTCTATTTGATTCACAAACAGTAAAATACCGGATGCACCCCACAAGGCATGTAGGAGTGTACTCAGCAAGACATAACGTTGGGTGCGAGTTAATAAGCTATCTTCTGGGATTTTATCAATTTGGAAATGGCTGCTTACCCACCAACAACTGGCTGCCAATAAAGTAATACTGAGCAACCAAGCCATTAATAAGCCGACGCTAAAGGGCGGGTGTGCCCAAATTAAAAGACATAAAAATAAAGCTGCTAGCGTATGTAGCCAAAATAAAACGGCACCATAGCCTGCTAGACAAACCAATTGCTCATGCATCACAGCTGTTGGTAAGACTAAGAAATTATCCGTTGACAGCTTATGTTTGCCCATATACCTCGATCCATTTGCTAGCAAGCCAAGTTATAGCAGAAGCTTTTCTGTTTTTACGCTGAACGCAAAATTTTTCCGATAAGCTGTCTTCACCTCGGCACAGCCCCTAGCATGGTTAATCGCCTATTGGTTTTTGAATGGTATACTCTAAAAATAAGCGTACTCTATAAAAACAAATAAACTTAGGAGGGAATCATGTTCTTATACTTTGCCATAGCCATCATAGTTTTGGTGGTGACTTTATTTTTCATGGGGGTAAAGACAGTTCCACAAGGCTTTGCTTATACCGTGGAGCGTTTTGGCCGTTATGTCTATACCTTGCAACCGGGTTTGGGGGTGATTATGCCCTTTGTTTATCGAATTGGCCGCAAGGTCAATATGATGGAGCAAGTGTTAGATATTCTGCCACAGCAAGTCATTACAGCGGATAATGCGAATGTGAGTATTGATGGCGTAATTTTCTATCAAGTGTTTGATCCTGCCAAAGCCACTTATGAAGTCGCCAATTTGGAAAATGCCATCTTAAATCTCACAATGACTAATCTGCGCTCAGTGTGTGGTTCGATGGAATTAGATCATCTTCTGAGTAAGCGCGATGAAATCGGCGCGAGAGTTTTAACTATCGTGGATGAGGCAACTAGTGCTTGGGGAGTCAAAGTCTTGCGGGTGGAGATTAAAGATATTGAGCCGCCTGTTGAGCTAGTTAGGGCAATGAATCTGCAAATGACTGCTGAGCGTCAGAAGCGCGCCCAAATTACCGAGGCAGAAGGTAAAAAGCAATCGCAAATTCTCGAAGCTGAAGGTGCTAAATCCGCTGCTTTTTTGCGTGCAGAGGCGCGTGAGCGGGAGGCTCTGGCAGAAGCAAAAGCTACACAAATGGTCTCAGAAGCAGTGTCTAAAGGTGATGTGCAAGCCCTTAACTATTTCGTGGCACAAAAATACGTTGAAGCTTTAGGTAAGTTTGCGGATTCCAATCAGCAGAAAACGATCTTTATGCCTTTGGATACCAGTGGCTTAATGGGATCGATTGGCAGCATCAATGAGCTGTGGAAAGTCATGCGGGAGAAAGAGTAAGCATGATGAATCTTGAATTTTGGTACTGGCTAATTTTAGGCGCAGTGCTGCTTACTTTAGAAATGTTCGCACCCGGTGCAGTTTTAATGTGGTTTGGCTTCGGTGCTATCCTGACCGGCTTAGCGCTGTGGGTAGTTCCTGATTTAAGTTTAGGCTGGCAGCTTTTACTGTTTGGCGCGACTTCTATTTTAAGCCTCTATGCTTGGCGTAAATCCAAGTTTTTCCGTGATCCACCCACTGCAGAGCCAGAGTTAAATAATCGTCTACTCAATCATATTGGTAAGCGCTATGTCTTAAATGAAGCTATTGTCCAAGGCAGCGGTTCATTGCGGATTGGTGATAGTACGTGGCGGGTGCGTGGCAAAGATTTACCTGCTGGTACTAAGGTCGAAGTGGTCGGGGTTGAGGGGATAATTTTGTTGGTGGAAGTGGTTTAATGGGGTTAGATAAGTGATAGGCACTTAGCCTATCACTTGAGAGTTTGGCGTTTGCCCCCCATTCTGATGAGACAGTAATAAGGGTGGCAGGGGCAGAAAATGTATACGTGCATACCACCACAACCACGGCACCCCTACTACTAAGCCAAATACTCCCCAACCGGCTTGATCATAGAAATCTTGCATGGTCATGGGTGTAAAACCGCTCCACCACATACGATCCATCCATTCCATACTGACAGCAATCAGGTTATTCACAAAATGCACAATGATCGGGCCAACGAGTGAACGTGTTTTCATATACAGTAAGCAAAGAAATACACCGAACACAAAAGCCCCGAGCATGTCATAGTGCAGAAAAGCGAATAAACCCGAGGAGAGTAAGACGGCAGGAATCGGGCCTAATTTCAGCGTCCAGCGATTAAGTAAGTAGCCACGAAAAATAAACTCCTCCACAATGGGGGCGAAGATCACTGCGGCCACTACTGCGATAAAGTTCCCTAGCCAATAATGACCCTGCGCATCCCAATATAATAGGGGTGGGCTGTCGAGAAACCATTTCTGTACTAAATCAGGCGCAATAAAGGACAAAGGGTAATACATTAAATAAGCCAAGCCCATCGAGGAAATAATCATGCCGACAGCTAACCAAATGTATTGGGGAATTTCTGCGGGTGCGGGAACATTGAGTAAGAGCTGGGTAATTTCCTCACGGTGTTTGAAGCTCATCCACCATAATAGCCCCGCTAATACCGGATAGGTCATCGCAAACACAAAGCTTTCAATCGTAAAGAAACCACCTGCTGTGAAGAGGTGTTGGTTCTCTTGGGTTTGTTGAACCACTGCGTAGATGGAACCAATCAGAAAATACAGTACAAAGAAAAAAGTGCCTACCACCCAAGTAGAAGGCACTTCATCTAAAGGATTAGAACGCATGCGCAATCCTTGGTTTAGTTGTCAGTATCATGGAACAGCTCCAGTGAAACTTGTTCTTGCAAAGCAGCGTTACTAGGCATCGACATGCCAAAATATTGCCAAGTATGGCGAGTAGCCACGCGCCCCCGAGGGGTACGCATCAAAAAGCCTTGCTGGATCAAATAAGGTTCTAACACATCTTCAATCGTGCCACGTTCTTCACCAATGGCGGCCGCTAAACTATCCACACCAACGGGGCCACCATCAAATTTCTCCAGCATGGCTAATAGCAAGCGCCGATCCATATGATCTAAGCCTTGATCATCCACATTCAGCATATTGAGGGCACGATCAGCAAGCTCAGGTGTGACCCGTCCATCGCCTTTAACCTGTGCATAATCCCGCACACGACGGAGTAAGCGATTGGCAATCCGTGGCGTACCTCGGGAACGCTTAGCTATTTCATATGCGCCGCCTTCTTCCATTGGCACATTTAAGATATTAGCAGCCCGCCCAACGATATAAGCGAGGTCATCCACATTATAAAACTCTAAGCGTTGCACAATCCCAAAGCGGTCGCGTAGCGGTGAGGTTAATAAACCAGCGCGGGTAGTAGCACCGACTAAGGTGAAGGGGGGTAAATCCAGTTTAATTGAACGAGCTGCAGGGCCTTCACCAATCATAATATCTAGCTGAAAATCTTCCATCGCTGGATAGAGAATCTCTTCGACCATGGGGCTGAGGCGATGAATTTCATCAATGAATAACACATCATGCGGCTCCAGATTGGTCAGGAGTGCAGCTAAATCACCGGCTTTTTCTAAAACAGGGCCTGAAGTTTGGCGTAGATTCGCACCCATTTCTTGAGCAATGATATTCGATAAGGTGGTTTTGCCTAAGCCGGGGGGGCCAAAAATCAAGGTATGATCGAGCGCATCACCCCGCGCCCGTGCGGCGCCGATGAAAATCTCCATTTGTTCGCGCACCACGGGCTGACCAATATAATCTTTGAGGCGACGTGGGCGAATATGTTCATCAACATACTCTTCTTCACGTGAGCTAGTAGGGGAAATCATGCGATTATTTTCAGACATTGTTCTATTCCAGAGAGCCTGTTAGCCCTACACCATAGCAAATGCAGCTTGAAAACACATCCACGGATTTGGTGCAGAAAAAAGCCCTTTTACATCAAGCAAAAGGGCTGAACAGAAGCAAAATAACTAGGCTTATTGTTTAACCACGGCTGGATTAAACACTGGGATAGCTGCACCGCGTTTCACTTGGAATACGGCAGTTTCTGCTTGCATTTCAGTGGTCGCAGCTAAGGAACTGCTTGGATCTAACAGTGATCCATGTACACCTTCAGTGAAGCGGACGACTCCATCCGGCGTACCCGTTTGGGTAATCGATTTTAAGCCCATGACACTAATCAAGGGTTCAGTACCCGATAACGGCGCGCCTACCACACGATTAGGAATCACCTTATCGCTCCCCACCCCATTTAAACCGACCACTTCCATCATATGAATCGGGTGTTTGGCAGCAGCTCTCTTACCTAAGACAATCGGATCGGCGGGGTCACTTACCCATTGAGCAACTGCCATAAAGGTATCATATGCTGCAGTACCTTTAATGACGCCACTCGCGGCTAAACCTTGTTGAATAGCAGGGCCAAAGGTCTCAGAGCCATCCAATAAACGGGCAATACCGCCCCCTGGAACAGCTAAAGTGGCTGGGGTGCTGGTGGCTTCTTGGCTTAGATACCCTGTACCTACCATAGAGCCTAAGGAGATACCTACAAAGCCGACCTTTTTCGTGTCCAAAGGAATAGGACTCATACTTTGGATACTACCTAAACTCTTACGTAAGACCGTCAAATCAGAAATGCCTTGGCGGATATTATCCCGCGAGGTACGCAAGCTACTCAGATTAATGAAATAAGAGCCAGAGCTATCAATTATCCCATCTGCACCGGTCGCACCTGTACTGTTATTACGTAAATCCAGATTGAAAGTACGCTCGACATCGCCGGAGAAGGCAGGGTTGAGATCCGCTTTCAGCGGATTAGTGTTGTCAGTAATTCCGTGCAAAGGTAGATCAATCGCTACTACCGCAAAACCTACATCAGCCATAGTGTCTGCAATTGCCAACATATCTAAGCGACTACGAGTAATACCGTGTTGGAAGATGATGACTGGCCAACCCGTGGCTGGTGGAGTTGCACCCACCAAGGAAGTCGCATTCGGCACACTCATCAAGACTGGAACGGTTTGAGTGCTTTTTGACTTGGGTGTTGGGTTATAGCGGGTGAGATTGCTATCACCCACACCTTGCCAATAACTAGTTAAAGGCGCTTTTGCATTCAGATAATAAGGCAGGTCTAAGCTACCTATATGCACATTCGCTTTGCCACGTAAGTTACTAGAGAAGGTTTTAGTCGTGCCTAAAGCCGGTGACATCAACATTTTGCTAGCTTTTGCTTGCGCAACGGCAGCTTGGAGTACAGGTGTGACTGATTGAGTGGTAAATGTCCAACTCAAAATGATACGTTGCTTTGCTACGCCTTTCCCTACCGCAGCCGCTTCTTGAGTACCGATTAATTGGCGCAAAGGCTCTAAAGCAGCATAAGGTGTATTCGCCAAGGATTGAGTCGCTTTTGCCAGTAAATAGTAAGAGGAGCTAGCCGCTGCTTTACCCGCTTTATCTTTAATACTATTAGTCAATACGACCATATAGCCGGTGCTTTCTTTTAAAGGTTTAAGCGGTACTAAAACTAAAGTTTTGCCATCAGCAGTTGGTGTCGCATAAATATCTGCCGCCGTCAGTTCCTTTTCAATACTAGTGACAGCACCAGTAGCCAGGTCTTTTTTGACTTCATACACATACACACTACTACCAACCTTTACGGTAGAGGCATCCATCACATTACTGAAGGCTGTGGTAATCGGTGCAGTCAAAGCAAAACCATCTAAGGAGTTAATGGCTTCATAGAGGGGTAACTTCGAGGCAGGCAAATTAGTGGTGGGAATATTTAAAGTACCATCGGTGCTACCCCGGAAGAGTAAATCATTGGTACTAGGAATAATGCCATTTGTAGGGTCAAATAAAGGGGAAAGTGCAGGGCTGTAGTTGTTTTGCGCATTTGTTTGGCTGGCATCGAAATCATAAGCTAGCACATTGTAACTGGCTAGGCCTAAGGCTGCTGCTAAACAGAAGGCTAAGCTTTTAGGTTTAATCATGTTTAGGCCCTCTTAAAATGACATATTGAATTGCGCGCTGATAATGTCAACGCTGGCATCGAAAACCCCACGCACGGCATAACCATTGTCTTCACTGGTATTATCAATGGGGGTTTCACCCATGAATAAATGTGCGTAACCGAGATCAAGGCTAGAGGTTTTATTTAATTTATAATTCGCGCCTACGGCTAACCAAGTACGGTCATTATCTGGGGTGCGCGGAGTGCGCAATTTAGCGTTAGGAATCGGTGTTTTATCTAAAGCTACCCCACCCCGTAGTTTCAAACGATCATTATATTGATAACTCGCCCCCACCGAATAACGGGTCACATCTTTCCATTTCTCATCCACATTGGTGACAATTGCGCCAGTTTTCTTATCCACTACCCGCAAGCGCTCGAAACTACTCCAGCCAGTCTGGGTAATATCACCGAGTAATTCGACTTTATCGTTCACTTTGTGCGCAACTGCTAAAGATAGCGTGTCGGGGAGATTCGCGTCAGCTGTTACATCAACATCATTAAAGCGAGTGACACCTGTGGCGGTGAGAATCGGTTGTAAAGCAGCGTTAACACTATAATCAGCCTTACCTTCTAATTTATGATTTATAGCACTGCGATAACTGAGTCCAACTTTAGTTTTATCATTAGGCTTATACATAGCGCCTAAGTTATAACCGAACGATACATCATCACCGCTAATGACCACTTTGCTATCGGTGGCTTTATTGGACAAGGTAGGCATGGCTCTTAAGCAGCTCAATAATAAATCGCCACTATTAGCCGCACTTGCAATACTGCGACAAGCAGCAGCGGAGTCAATCGCACTACCTAACTCCACGGTAATATATTGCAGATTAACCCCACCGCCGAAAGTAAGTTGCTCATTCACTTCATAAGCAATAGAGGGGTTAATATTGACAGTTTGCATGGAAGAGTCTAAGGCGTTATAGCGCCCAATCCAATCATCCTCATAATTGGTTTCTAGACCAAAGGGGGCATTAATGCCAACTCCTGCGGTCAGTTTTTCATTAATACGTTTAACTGCATAAGCATTCGGTACGAAGGCTGCCTTACCGCCGTCATCATTTTTGCCAATTAAAGCTGCTTTGGCTTGCTCGAAGTCCCCACCGGTCAATGCTGGGTTGACCCAAGAGCCTTTATTGGTGAATTTCGCTTTAGGGATAATGATATGACCAGCGGCGCTGACATGAGTACCATCGCCCAACTCAGCCATCCCTGCAGGATTAAACCAAGTAGTTGAGGCATCCTCAGCGACGGCAGCTGCACCAGCAAAGGCATTCCCCATGCCTGAAGCGGAGTTTTCAATCAGAGCGAAGCCCGCCGCCTGCGCAGTAGTACTAAGAGCAAAGGTTATAGATACAGCCAGAAAGGTTCTAGCAGGTAGCTTTATCATCGTTATTCCTCCTCCTGTTGGATACCTTACAAAAGTAACAGAAAATTCACTTGAAAAGAAACTACCTGTTGCAAAACTACGACAGTTCAGCTACTGCACAGGTTTTGCAAACCCTTGCGCATAAATTCCAAATTCTTTCACCCTAATTTTGCATGGTCATTGCTTAAGATTTTCAGCAATGCATAAGGAGTTTAATCATGCAAAACTACCGTTTAGCCTTAAAATTATTCACTCTGTTTATACTAATTATTCTACTTTTTATTCCACAAGCTTCGTTGATGGGCTTAGTGAGTGAACGTGCCAGTTGGCGCTCTGAGGCCTATAGCAGCATTGAGCAAAGCTGGCCGGGTTCTCAAGTGCTAGCAGGCCCGGTGCTCGTAGTGCCTTATACCCTCACCGTGAATTTAAAAGAAACCATCACTGAAAAAGATGGTGCTACGCGGGAAGTCGTGAAAGCACAAACGGTTGAGAATCGCTTGATTATGATTCCCAAACAATTAGAGATGCAAAGTAAACTGGATAGTGAAACTCGCTATCGCGGGATTTATGCCGTGCCGATTTACAATAGCAGCCTACAAGTATCAGGGCGCTTTGAAACCCAAGCTCTAGTTGATTTAATTAATGAACATAAAAACGATCAGCTGCAATTATACAGCCCCTATGTATCGGTATTGGTGCGTGATCAACGCGGTATTGCCGCGCCCCCTGAACTCATTTGGAATCAACAAAAACTCGCCTTTAATCCTGGCACTAATCTACCGAATGCGGCGGCTGGTATGCATGCAAAAATTCCTGACTTTAGCACTATGCCTGCGCAACAATTTCAATTTAATTTTGATCTGCAATTACGTGGGATGAGTGCGATGAGTTTTGCCATGTTGGCGGAAAACTCAGATGTACGCTTAGTCGCAGATTGGGCACACCCTAAATTCAGTGGCGAATTACTGCCTGAAGAGCGTGCTATCAATGCTCAAGGTTTTACTGCTCATTGGCGCGCCTCTTCGTTCTCTTACAATGTGAATGCAGCCTTAGAGCAATGTCGGGCGAATCAATGTGATGCGCTCATGAGTCGTTCCGTGGGTTTCGAGTTATTACAGCCGGTGGATATGTATCAGCAATCCGAGCGTAGTATTAAATACGCCGTGTTATTTATTCTACTGACCTTTACAGTGTTGATTATGTTCGAGTTATTGAAGAAATTACGTATTCACCCGATTCAATATTTCTTAGTAGGCTTAGCTTTAACCGTATTTTATCTCTTGCTGATTTCTCTGTCTGAGCATATTGATTTTGCTTGGGCTTATTTAATCGCCGCTTTAGCCAGTACCAGTTTATTAACCCTATATTTCGGTGCGATCTTACATAACCGCAACTTAGGTCTGTTGTTAGGTGGTGGTTTATTGAGTTTATATGCTGTGCTTTATGTGATTCTTCAGGCTGAAGATAATGCACTCTTAATGGGGAGCTTACTGATCTTCGCAGTCTTAGCCGCTCTAATGCTCTCTACTCGCCACCTCGATTGGTATGCCTTAACGGCTAATGCTTTACCGCAACCGAAACGAACCGTGGTAGAACCAGAGGAACAATTGGAACAGCTGGATGAGTCCGTCAACTAAGCTCACTGCATGACTCTAATCTTTACTAGCTTGGCGACCTGCGGGTCGCCTTTTTTTGGTGTAAGCTTGGCACGGTAATCGTTGCATTTTTCATTGAGGAACTATTAATGCGCTTAACAGGGATGCTGCTTTCAGTTGTATTATTCAGCCTAACCAGCCTGAGTCATGCTGAAGACCGAATTTATTTATTGGCTGGACAATCGAATATGATGGGGAAAGGTAAAATTTCGGAAATTCCCGCCAGCTATCGGCAGACTCCAACAAATGTAAAATTCTATTATCAAGGCCGTGAAAAAGGCTTAGGGCAATTTGCCTATTTTGGCCCAGAAATTGGTTTTGCTCACGAAATTGCCCGTGCTTTTCCCAATGATCGCCATATTATTATTAAACAAGCCGCGACCGGCAGCACCATTGAGCGCTGGTTGCCAGGGCAGGCTTTATATAAAGGCTTATTGCGCCAAGTGGGATTTTCCTTACCAGAGGATCATGATAAGAAAATTGACGCTATTGTGTGGATGCAAGGCGAAAGCGATGCACGCAGCGCCAATTTGGCTGGGCAATATGGCGGCCGTTTAAATCGTCTCATTCAAGCTTTACGTAATGACCTTAATTCACCGAATAGTCTATTTATTCTTGGCCAGATCAATCCTGAAGATTTAGCCTTTTCAAAAGTTGCCCAAGTACAAGCTAGCCAGCGCCAAGCTCAGCAGGCGAGTGGTAATACCATTTTGGTATCTACCGAGGGTTTAGGCAAAATGTATGACCATGTACATTACAATGCGCAAGGGCAATTAGAGTTGGGTAAGCGTTTTGCCAAAGCCTATATTGAGCAAGCGCGTAAACGTAATCAACTCGCAAGTCGTTAAACCAATTCTATGCTTGAAGCCGTTTTACGCATCATCGGAATTATTTTTCCAGTCTTTGCTTGTGCTGGTTTAGGGGCTTATTACGGCTGGCGTTTCCGTCCGGATATGTCCGTGGTGAATAAGCTAAATATGGAGATCTTCGCGCCCTTTTTAGTCTTCTGGGCGCTAATGGATAAGCCCTTTGATTTCAGCGGTTATTGGGGTTTAGCTGTGGGTGGTTTGGCAGTAGTGCTCGGTTCAGGCTTATTACTGTTACCCATTGCCTTAGTCTTTAAAATCAATCTGAAAACCTTTTTGCCGCCGATGATGTTCAATAATTCCGGCAATATGGGTATTCCGCTGATTCTATTTGCCTTTGGTGAAGATATGCTCCAAGCGGCGGTAGTGCTCTTCATCATTGAAATGCTGCTGCATTTTACGTTGGGCTTATACCTGCTGGATCATAAAACCAACCCCTTGCAGCTACTAAAAATGCCGATGATTATTGCAGCGCTTGCAGGTTTGATTATGAGTTCTCTACACATTAGTTTACCGATGCCCTTAGCGAATACTTTGAAACTACTCGGGCAGGTTTCGATTCCATTATTACTGTTTTCTTTAGGTGTGCGCTTATTAGATGTCAGTTTAAAAGACTGGAAATTAGGTGTATTTGGTGCGATTGCAGGCCCTGCAGCTGGCTTAATTTCAGCCTTCGTCTTGCTGCCATTTTTACAATTAGACGCATTGGAAACTGGGGTGTTATTGGTGTTTGCTGCTTTACCTCCTGCCGTGCTGAATGTGTTAGTTGCTGAACAATATCAACAGGAGCCGGAGCGGGTGGCCTCGCTGGTCATGCTAGGTAATTTGGGTAGTTTAGTTATTATCCCCGCTACCCTGTGGTTTGCCCTAAAAACTTAATGTGTGAGTGTCCTAAACTGCCGTAAGCACGCGAATTGTTACAGGCATACGTTCACCATCCGCTAAAATCAATAAACCCCTGATCGAACCACGCGTGCTATCTAAATAGAGATGACGTGCAACCACCTGATTACCTTCATAAAACACAGGCTTCACGGTGTCATCGTATTGGATAGCAATTACTGCCGAAGGATAATCTTTGGCTTCACCCAATAGGATCAGATCCTTGTTAGGAAAAGGATTTTCTGGATCAACGAGGCGTGGCATGCGATCTGCAATACCGCGTACTTCACGTGGCTGCCCTGCAGTGCTAATCGGTTTATAAAAGCGTTGTGTAGCATACTCTGGCTTACTGCTTTTATTTTGATTCTCGTCCTCGCGCCCGACGATCTGTTGTAGGAAATTACCAACTAAACGTGCCATTTGCTGATATAACGTTTTTGGCAGCTCAAAGTTGACAAAGCGGTCAGCATGGCGCTTTAAATCGCGTTGGCTATATTGGTTAGTTTCTACTGGCTCAATCGTACTAGCACGATTAGTACGTATTTGCCCATTTTGAATTGGCGTGAACATTTGGTCTTTCCCTTTACCCCAATAAAATCCCGAAATGTTTTTCTTAGGATTCATCATCTTAGATTGCTTAAAAAAAGCCGAGCTTAGGGAGGACAAGTGCAAAGGTCTGCCCGATAAAATTAGTAATATTTTTAAGGGTAGAGAAGCGTTTATCGTGGGTTCAGGTAATGTGCTTAAGGCTTAAGCAAAAGCTGTTTTTGAAATAGCAAGTTGAACTAGTTACAAGTTGTTTGAAAGTTATTCAATTTTGGGCGTGATGTTGATTTGTCGCTCAGCTTCAATAAGCTGTTGAAGAGTTTGCCAATCATGGCGGATACTTTTCGGTAGACCAAACTTAAACCACGGTTTCTGGTTAATACGGCGGGTCAGTTGTAGTTCTAATGCGTCCTTATCATAAGCATCACCTGGCCACGCAAAGATTGAAAGATCGGCCTTTAATACAGGGGTAACTTCATAGCGCAAAATAGCTTCAAGCTCAGGGAGTGAATAAGGGGATTCCGCCAAAGTTTTAGCAACGGTTTCAACATCATCCTTATATTCACTCTGAAGAAATAACTGAGACATTGCAAACCAAACAGGTCTACGAGTTTCAATGATTGAGGCAAGTTCTAAGTGCTTGTTCATCGAATTAAGCGCTCCATGAAAAAGTCATACAGCGCTTATGCCAGTATGTCAAATGGTTTTTAACAAGTCCTGGTGGACTTGCTTGGTCAAGCGCGCCCCATACACTTGAATAATTTGGGCAGCCGCTTTACTCGCTAAATCACCTGCTTGCGCATCACTTAAGCCTTGGGTAAGTCCATACAAAAATGCGCCAGCAAACATATCACCAGCACCATTGGTATCTAAAGGTTTCACCTTTTGCGCGGCAATTTTGACTTCACTATCGGCATTGACTACTAAAGCACCCTCACTACCTAAAGTGATCACGAGTTTATGTGTTAGTGGTTTCAGTGCTTGAATTGCAGCGGGTAGCGTGGTTTGCCCCGTAAAGGCAAAGGCCTCTTCTTCATTGCAGAATAAAACATCGACCCCTTCGCCCAGCATTTCTACTAAACCCGATTTGAAATAGGTTGCCATTGACGGGTCAGAAAAGGTCATTGCCATTTTCACCCCGTGTTGTTTGGCAACTTTACGCGCTGCTAAGACAGCCGCACGAGAGGTATCTGAGGTAACTAAATAGCCTTCCACATAAAGATATTTAGATTGTTTTAATTCTTCATAATGTAATTCAGCAGCAGAAAAATCACTGGTAATCCCTAAATAGGTATTCATGGTGCGCTCTGCATCAGGCGTGACCATCACCATACATTTACCCGTTTTACCTTCAGAACTACAACGCACTTGATCTAAGCGTGTATCAACGCCTGCTGCATGTAAATCATGCATATAGAACTCGCCAAATTCATCATTAGCGACTTTGCAGGCATAAAAGGTTTTACCACCAAATTGACTGACTGCCACAATGCTATTCGCTGCAGAACCACCACCTGCGCGCTTTTTTAAGCCAAAGCTTTGTTTAAGACTGGCTAATAAGTGATTATGACGCTCTTCATCAATTAAGGTCATTAAGCCTTTTTCAATACCTTCAGCTGTTAAAAAAGCATCGGTCACTTCAAATTCTTTATCGACTAGCGCATTGCCAATACCGTAGACGTCGTATTTCATGGGTGTACTTTAAGCTAAAAAAGATGGGAGGCACTTGTACCGTATTCATCACCAATTTTCTAGATGAAGACGACAGATCCGTTTATTTTAGAAGTAAAGAGACGATTGACCAAAACAAAATATAAAGGGTATGAACGTAGTTCTACTCACTTATCGACAGACTTATCCACAGGTTTATGCACAAAGCTTTAATCTTTAGCTAAATAGTTTTCTAATAAGAAGTGGAATAAGCTTTGCAAAATATCTGCTAATTTGAAGTTTATAGCCCTAAAACTACCATTTATCGGTAAAAACCTACCAAAAATCTCATGTAATCTTGCGGCTGGATAAACATACTACATCTAGTGGTTCAAAAAAAGCTTGACCACAATGAGCAAGCTTAGGACTTATCCACAGCAAAAAAAGACTTGACAGCTTTTGGAGTGACTGAATTAGTGTTGAGGAGAAAACTGACCCGTACGGATAAAATGCAAGCACTCTTGTGCCACCTGTTTAGAAAACAGCATGCTGCTATGCGAGACAGGCAAAATGCGATGCGCTGTTTGTGCAGGATGGTAAGTTTCTGAAAGCGCTACGACCCCATCATTCACTTCGGCAATACCACCGAAGATTCTTCCAACACCAATCGGATTAGTGCCTGCAAGCGCGCCCCATTCATGCTGCAATAAAGTTTCGGGTAAACCTTGTCCATCTAAACCGCCTTCAAAGCTGAGTCCTATCAGTGGGCGAAACCAACGATATTTAGCCAAACGATGCGCGATTAAACTGCCCTTAGCTGGAGTACCTAAAGTGACTAAGCGCCCAGGTGGTAATTCGGCATGACAAGTGAGCATTTGCAAAGCCACAATCCCGCCTAAACTATGTGCAACAATATGCAAGCGTTCAGTGGGCAAGGCATACCGCTGAACAGCTTGATAAACGAGGCTGACATTATGAGCCGAATTTGAGCTAATCGAATGATAGATCGGTGTGACTACTTCATAACCGGCATTAGTGAATTGCTGCTTTAGCCAACGCATAGCCCAAGGATGCAACCAAAGGCCATGCAGTAAGAGAATTTTCTCAGTCATCTATTGTTAAAATTTTATCTCTGGGGTTGAATCAAGGTCAGGATCCTTTTTCTCCACCACTGTAGCTGTACTTGTACTAGCTGCTGAGGACTGATTTTCCTCTAAACGCCGCCGCATCCGTTCGGCGACTCGTGCTTCTTCTTCTTCCAAGCGCCGCATTTCCCGTTGCTGGACAAAAGCACGCCAAACCATCGCTAAAATAAATAATAAAGAAAGCAAAGCTACTGCCAAGGCTAAAGGTGAAACCCCACGTAATGGCGCAGAAGAGTTTGTGCTAGCTCCAGTACTACCTTGGTTGCCAGATTGGGCGAGCATTTGTGAAACCGGTACTGAACTAGAGGTTTTCACATCATTCGTAGGTTCTAAATTAGCTGCAGTTTGAGTACCGCTAGGTGCTTTAATTTCGGAGCCTGTTTCGCTACTGGCAGTTGCTGGTGACTTGCTCGCAGCACCAGCGATTCCAGTGTCAGCATTAGTTTTAGCTTCTGCGGTTTTACTAGCAGAGTCATTCGGTTTAGTGTCTTCTGCGGGTTTAACTCCAGTGGTTTTGTCTTCTGGTTTAGCCGATTTTTCAGTTGATTCGCTAGGTTTAGGTGCGTCAGTGCTAGGTTTATTTTCTGGCTTAGTCGTTTCTGTTGAGGCTGCAGTTTCAACTTTGGTGACTTCGTTAGGTTTAGTGGCAGTTTTGGTGGCTTCCGTACTCGGTTTAACGCCTTCAGTTTTAGATGCTTCAGTTGCTGGCTGATCAGTAGCGTTTTCGGGTTTAGCTGTTGGGGTAGTGCTAGGTACTGCAGCTGCTAGCGTTTGTGGCTCAGTGCTCGGTTTAGACGTGTTAGGCTCAGTCGCTTGATTAGAACTCGTATTCGGATTAGCCGTTGTAGTGGTTTCAGAGCTAGGCTTAGCCTCTGTACTAGGCGTAGCCGGTTTAGTCTCAGGCGTTGGCGTTTTGCTTTCATCTGCCCAGACCGACTTAGCGGTAGGTTCTTTATTTTCAGTGGTAGTTGTACTTGCTGGAGTGCTAGGAGCTTCAGCTTTAGTAGCAGTCTCACTAGGCTTAGCAGCGTTTTTATTGGCCTCAGCCGCTGCTTTAGGGTCAGCTGTGCCTGCAATGGTAGCTGTTGAAGCCTCAACCGTCGTGAGTTTTAATTCCGATTTGCCCGCTGAGCTTGGAGAGTTAGGCACACTAGCAGGGCTTACTTCTTTGAGTTTGTCAAACAGACGCATATTGTCTGCATGTTGTGCCTTAATCGTTTCGCTCGCATTTTTTAGAGAAGCTTGTAGCGTTTTAATGTGATTGTCTTTCTGATCAAGCACACTAGTTAATTCTTGCAACTCGATCTTAAGTTTTTTGACTTGTGCGTCTAGTTGTGGATTAGGCTTACCCTGTGATTGTTTAGCTTGTAGCGATTTAAGTTCGCTCGTCAGCTCTTGGTTTTTAGCCTCAGCAATTTGTAATTGGGCCTGTAAGCGAGCTAAGCGGCGCGTGGCATTGCGTGGAATAGTTGTGTAAGTAGGGGTTTTAGCAGCGGTTTTTACGACTGTTGGCTTGGAACGTTTAGTGACTGCACGTTCTTTAAGCTTTGGGACAGGCGGTGGCTCGGAGCGCGGCAAATCCACCCCACGTTTCCAAAAATGATTATGCTTTCTAGCTTCGCGTAAAGCCGCTAGGCGTTTATAGCGGCGTGCTTCAGCTGAGCTTGGAGCTTTAAGTGACACACCTTTCATTAAAGAATTAATATTGTTGCTAGCAAAGGCTTGAGGGTTTTTGTAATAAAGTGCCAGCATGGTTTGCTGCACTGTAGCTGTATTATCAGGTCGTAGCCGATCAGCAATCGTCCAAAGGGTATCCTGATCTTTTACGGGACCATAAGAACGCGGGGCGGCGTCAACAGTACAGGATAATGCTAGCCCTAAGAGCATTATCGGCAGAGTGTGCTTTAACATAAGCGCGGCAAGTCCATTCATTAGCTATTCTGTATCATTGGTTTATAGCTGATTATACAGAGGAATGCAGCCTGATATTTGATAAACCCAGTGGAATTCCAGCCAGAGCCTGCTGAGTGGCAGCAAGTTCTGGCAAAGTAAGGAAGGGGGAGGGTTAGATGGCGGCTTTATTTAAGAGCATTGCTTCAGCATAACGTGGGGCTAACACATATTTAGGTTTGCCCACCCCGCCTTCAGCATTCAATTCAACCACTGTTTCTTGTTCAAGCGTGCGCAAAATAGTCTCAGCAATTTCTTGGCGCTGTGGTTTGCCCATCAATGAGGCTTTAATTCCCATGCGTTCACCTTTTTCACGGATAATTTCACCTACAGCCTCAGTGACTGGGCGAATGGTCGGTTTCAGCTCACCATTCAAAATTCGATTGCGCACATCGGTATAAATAATCTTAAAGAAACGCTTTTGGGTCATATCGGCTATTTTGTTTTCCTCCGTTTCTACGCCTTCCAATTTTTGCGAGTTTTCAGTGGGCATCGTGACAGTCATACGCGCATTGCGATCAGGTGAGACCCAATCTAAATACTCATTACGCAATTGATTCGCATGATCTTGGGGGATGTTGCCACCACTTGCTAATTGAGCTGCCAAAGGAATCCCATCCGGTGCATTAATAAGCTCCCCATGTGAATCCCGTCCTAGAGACAATAAAGCAGCACGGTGATCCGCTACATAAGTTCCTACAAAATGGAAAGCATATTCAAAGGTACCAATAATAATCACTGAGAATAAAAAGGAAGCCCAAATGCCAGTCACGCCCAAAAAGTCTTTAATTAAACGAATCATGGCATAATGTTTATCTTCATCATATTCTAATTGCTTGGCTTGACTAATTGCACTGCTTAATAAGCTAGAGCGTGTTTGGTCTTGCATGACCACTTGATGATTATAAGATTCTAATTTGCGCTCATAATCAGCAATGCGTTTGTCCAAAGTTTTATGTGAGTATTTAACGGCTTCATGATTAGCCGTTTTCTGTGCTTTTAAATCTTGCCAGTAAGCTAATTGAGCACGCGTATCTGCTAAAGCACGTTGCTCATTAGAAATACTCGAGGCGTTACTGGCTAAGGTAGTGATACTGCCTACTGCAGCTTGGAACACCGCTGAGTTTTCAGAACGATGCCGCACGGTCGCATCCTCACGCTCCATCGATTGTGAAATTTCAGAGAATAGACCGAAGAAAACCACAATAAAGGTAGCGATAATCGCGGCTGGGCCTTTATAGCCAGAGGCATATAAAAAGGCTTGAGCAGCGGTTATAACCGCAGTAATACCTAAGCCCAAACAGGCATTTAACCATTGTTCTGAGGTCCAAGCCTCAGGGGTCATATCGCCACCTACAAAGTATTTCACCACGAAAAAAGCAGATGCTAAAAATGCAGCGACCGCTGCCATAAATAACCATAATTCAGCTTTGCGTAAATCGCGTAATAAATCACGAAGGGATTTACTACGTGCAATATAGCTTGGCCGATCAAATTTGGTTTTTACCTTTGAATCAGTCATAATTAATCTCCTGTCGAATCTTCCCAAATGACACAGGATCAGGTGTGGAGAGAGTTGCCGCTTTCTTCACACCTTTCGTTTACATCCAGCCCGCTAGCAGTAGCAAGACCCCTAAAAACCATAATAAATGTTTATCAGAGCGCATACTGTAAGAAGCGAAAATGGCAGCAATTAATCCCAAACCAATAAAAATATTGGGCAAATGCAACATAGCTGTTGTGGTATTAATAATTTTATCCATCCCGGGTAGCATAACGAGTAATAGCCAAACACCTAAAGCCCAAGCCACTAAAACCCAGCGAATAACGCCCCAAGCTTCTTTTAAATCTAATTGGCTTTTAATTTCCTCTGAATGGTCATTAAGAATTAAATCACTTGTTGACTGATGCAAGGCAGGTTTTAAGTGAGTTGGAGGTTTTAAATTATCTTTAATAGCCATGTTGTAACTCCTGTTATTAATATCTTCTTAAAAAAAAGGCAGCGGTATACGCTGCCTATAATCACCCTAGTGGTTGGTCTAGGGATCAGGGCATAAGATTAAATGCGGTGATTTAGGCTTAATAGCTACGGAATAAACCGACCATTTTGCCTTGTACCTGTACGCTACTTGCCGGATAAACCATCGGCTGCATATTGCTATTTTCTGGATGCAGCTCAACCCGTCCATCAGCTAGATAAAAAATTCGTTTTAACGTCGCACCATCACCTTCCACATAAGCGACTACAATATCGTTGTTAGTAGCGATTTCAGCATGTTGAATCACTACATAATCACCATCCATAACACCAATATCCCGCATCGATTCGCCTTGTACTTTTAAGGCATAGCGATTAGGACCGAGGAATAATTCATTTGGGCTAATTTCATTTTTATCTAAAGCCTCAATCGGTTTACCCGCAGCGATTTTTCCTAATAACTGTAGGCTGCTATGAATAGGTTCAGGTTCTGCAGTCCAATGAGCAGGGATGCTATAAGCACGCTTGCCTTCCGAAGCCTCCTCCAGATAACCCAAACTAATCAAACTCTGCACATGTTGGTGAACAGTACTGCGGGTATTAATACCCGCTTGGTTGCCAATCTGATCAAGTGTGGGAGCATAGCCATTGAGTTCAAATAGCGAGCGTATTGTTTGTAAAATCTCCTGTTGCCTGCGTGTTAACTTTGACATATCCCGTCCTTCCCATTATAAACCGAACCAAACACGAACTAAATATACGAACTAATGACGAACTTTGCCAATTAAAATTTCTTAGTAGTTATTCGTTTTTTGTTCGCTTTTTCCGATGAGTGGCATATTTACTAGCAATTCTGACGGTAGTTTTAGCAAGATAGTCGTCGAAGCTCCATTTTTCCTACGCATTTAGCCCTTATGATAAGCCGATGAAAATGACCATCTTCTCCAAACTCTTGCTCACTATTCTTACCACTGCCTTCGTAGTGATTTTATTCATGATGTTTTTCATGAATTGGAGCTTTCGTACTGGCTTTGCGGATTATCAATATCGCAATGATTTAGAGCGCGCTAATCGCTTAACTGAGCGTTTGGTGGAGTATTGGGAGGAGCAACATAGTTGGAATGCTTTGCGCTTAGACCGACGTAATTGGTCAGGTTTGCTTGCAGAAATAGGCGAGGGACGCTTTGCCCGTAGAGCAGAGCGTTTTGGTGAGGATCATCGGGGACACAATCGGCAAAATAATGATCAACCTCCTCCTCCCAATCAAAGCCTTGGTGGACGTTTACGTTTATTGGATAAGAGCGGAGCGGTGATTATGGGTGTGCCGGTATTACGGCCTGAAGAGAAAACAACCAATTTAGCCATCACTGTTGAGCAGCAAACCGTCGGTTGGCTGCAAATTATTCAACGCCCGCTGATAACAGATCAAGTCGCGGAAACGTTTCGTCAGCAGCAAGCCAATAATGCGTATTTAATTGCTTTGTTTGCGGTGGGCTTATCTTTGTTAATTGCGCTAATCGCCGCCCGTCAATTTGTACGTCCGGTAAAACGGTTGATGCAGGGTGCAAAAACCTTAAGTGAGGGGCATTACAGTACGCAAATTCCTGTCAGTTCTAGTGATGAGTTAGGCGATTTAGCACAGCGTTTTAATCAACTGGCAGAATCTTTACAGCGGCATCAAGAGCTGCGTGCGCAATGGATTGCGGATATTTCCCACGAATTGCGTACACCTTTAGCGGTGTTACGCAGCGAGATTGAAGCGCTTCAGGATGGGATTCGTAGCCCCACTCCTGAACGGATTCGCTCCTTGCATGCTGAGGTACTGTCTTTAGGTAAATTGGTGGATGATTTACATCAGTTATCGATGTCCGATGCCGGTGAATTAGAGCGCTCAGAGTTGGAGGTGTTGGAGGTAAATGAAGTACTGCAAGACTTGATTCAAAGCAGCAGTACGCGTCTTGCCAGTAAGGGGTTGCGTCTGGAGTCACAATTGCAACCGCAGCCTCTATGCATACAAGCGGATTATAAAAGCCTGCGCCAAGTATTTGCGAATCTGCTAGAAAATAGTTATCGCTATACTGATACACCGGGGCGCGTGGTGCTGCGCAGCCAACAAAAAGGCAATAAAGCGGTGTTGATTGTACAAGACAGCGCGCCGGGTGTGCCTGATGCTGCTTTGCCGCGGTTGTTTGATCGTTTGTTTAGAGTAGATAAATCCCGTAGTCGCGCTTTAGGTGGTTCTGGGTTGGGACTATCAATTTGTAAAAATATTGTGGAAGGTTTGGGGGGGCAGATTTATGCACAGCACTCGCCTTTAGGGGGCTTAGCGGTGTATGTTGAATTTCCTCTAGCCGATGTAAATAAGCATGGATAAGCAAAAAAGCATTCTGATTGTAGAAGATGAACCCAAGCTCGCTGAAGTCTTGCAAGAATATTTGCAGCAATCGGGTTTCAATGTAGCTTGGCTCGCGAATGGTTTAGAAGTAGTGGCTTGGGTGCGCGAACAGCAGCCGGATTTAATCATTCTGGATTTAATGCTCCCCGGCAAAGATGGTTTACAGATTTTCCGTGAGGTTCGCCAATTCACTGACACCCCGATCATTATGGCTACCGCTAAAGTCGATGAAATTGATCGTTTAGTGGGTTTGGAGTTGGGCGCGGATGATTATGTATGTAAGCCGTATAGCCCGCGTGAATTAGTGGTGCGAGTGAAAAATATTCTGCGGCGTGCAGCGTTGCCCACCCGTGAATTCTTAGTCGAAAGCGGCATTGAGATTGATGCCGAACGTATGGAAGCGCGTGTTAATGGGCAAGCTTTGGTGCTGACGCCAGTTGAGTTTCGGTTATTGCAACAGTTTGTTAACAACCCCGGTAAGGTTTACTCACGTAATCATCTTTTAGATCATTTGTATAATGATCATCGAATTGTTACGGATCGGGCAGTTGATAGCCATATTAAAAATCTGCGTCGTAAGCTCGAAGCGGCTATTCCTGAGAAAGAAGTGATTCGTTCTATATATGGGGTGGGCTATAAGTTTGATCCCACAGGCATAGACAATTAAAACAAAAGCGGCAAAGATGCGCCGTTGCGAACAAAAACTATCAAAACTACTAAGGATTGTATTTTAAATGCTAGAAAGACTTGCGCGCTGGAATCGCTCTGCTGGGTTTTGGCTTATCTTAATTGTATTGTGTATTGTGCTCGAAGGCGCTGCTCTGGTTTACCAATATGCCTTTTATTACGACCCCTGTGTGCTTTGCGTGCATATTCGCGCGTGGATTTTGGGGATTCTCGTAGCCTCCCTACTGGGTCTCATCCTACGAACTAAGCGTGTGGGTTTAATTATCTCGAACCTATTAGTACTACTTTGTTCGCTGGGTTTTGTCGAGCGCTCTTACCGGACTTTAGGCACTGAAATGGGGTTTTTGGATGGTGCTTGTTCAATGAATCCGAATTTCCCAAGCTTCTTAGCGCTGAATAAATGGCTACCCAGCGTGTTTGAGCCACTGACTTCTTGTGGCTATACCCCGTGGGTCATCCCGCAAATCTTATCTATGGCTCAAACTTTAATGGTACTTTCAGTGGTGATGGCCTTAGGTATGTTAGTCATGTTGATTAGCAGTTTGCGCCGCCCCGCTGATAGCTTTAACCTTTAAACGCTTCTTTTGAATTTAAGTACTCTAGTTCGGCTGGAGTACTTACCCGCCCTAAAGCTGCATTCCGATGCGGAAACCGTCCAAAGCGCTGTACAATCCCCCGATGATGTTCTGCAAAACGCGCATTTTCCACCAAACCCGCTGCGCTAAATAAGCGTACCGATTCATCCTGATCGGCTAAATGTTCACTATGCATTAAGGGCATATATAAAAACATCACGCGCTCAGGCGGCAATTGCTGATCAAAGCCTTGTTCAAGCGCATGTTTAGTGATTGCGACCGCTTGCTGCTCGGTTGAAAAACTGCGTGCTTCACCGCGATACATATTCAATGGAAATTGATCCAGTACAATACACAGGGCTAAGCAGCCTTCTGCAGTTGCTTTCCACGTATCCAGCTTGCCCGCTTTTGCTTCAGCCCAAGTGCTCTCGAAACGTTCACGAATCTCTGCATCAAGCGCAGATGTGGAATTAAACCAGTGCTGTGGCATTGGCGGCGTATACCAAAAATCTAAAATATCCTGAATCTGCATGCTTTAGCTCCAAAACTTTTTCTTGATAGGGACATTATAGACGTACTAGTTCAGTCTCTATAATAAGCCGATTTTCCATCAGCCCACTGGGCTTTTATTTTTAGGAGTGTATTCATGTCTAATTCTAATAAATTGCAACTCATCAGTTTTAAAGTCTGCCCCTTCGCCCAACGGGCGGCGATTGCCCTACAAGAAAAAAAAGTCGCTTATGAAACTGAATATTTAGTACCGGGGGAGGATCAACCCGAATGGTTCAAGCAGATTTCACCCTTAGGTAAAGTGCCAGTATTAGTGGTGGATGGAACGCCAGTCTTTGAGTCAGCTGTGATTCTTGAATACCTCGATGAAGTCTATGCACCGCAATTGCATCCTGCAGATCCTTTAGCCAAAGCGCGTCAACGGGCTTGGATGGAAGTGGCTTCTGAATTATTCGGTAAGCAATATTTAATGGTCACTTCTAAAGAACAAGCCGGTTTTGAAACTGCTAAACAGGACTTACAAGCAGGATTAGAGCGCGTAGCTAAGGCTTTAAGTACCGAAGAGCCTTTCTTTAATGGCAGTCAGTTTGCGCTGGTGGATGTAGCTTTTGCGCCTTTATTTGTGCGCTTAGACATCCTTGAGCAAGTCTTTAAATTGAATTTGCACATTAGTCCACGCATTGAAGCTTGGCGTAGCGCTTTATTAGCCAAAGACTCAGTGAAAAATTCGGTAGTTACGAATTTTGAAGAGGTCTTCATGATGTTTGTGAAGAAGTCGGATGGGTATTTAGTCAACAAGCTCTAATTGATCTTGCTGGCAGAAGTGAGTCGACTCACTTCTGCTTAAACAAACGCTCATAATCCCAATCCCGCAAGCCAATCAACAGCGTAGAGCCTTTACGCTCCCCAATCGGCAAGCTTGAATCATCTTTGCTCATCGCATCAAACTCTTTGGCAAGTTGCGCCATTTTGCGCTGGAAGAGTTGATTGGAGGTGTCACTGAGCATCCCATTCATGACGACTAGTTTTTCGCCGCGTTTACTGAAGTTGGTACGAAAATACTCACTTTCGATCTTAGCGCGGAACAAATTCATAATCGGGCCGTTTTCCCGCCATTTAAAATTGGGCGCGGTCAGGAGCTTAATCCGATTGCCAGGTTGTAGCTCAATAATATGCAAGCGATCTAAATGCGCTAGATAACGAATACATTGCGCTTCAGTGAAACGGTAATGTTTGAGAATATCTTTTAAAGTCCAACGATTGAGTACACAAACGGTAATCATCATCAGATTCAAATCGTCCGCGATTTCTTTTTCTTGTGCTTGACTGAGTTCGCTAATGGTATGAATTTGTTCAGAACTCATTTCGCGCACTAGGTCGGAAATTTCCAAATCCATCAGAGCGCAAATGCTATCCAGACGTTGCAAAGATAAATTCTGCTCAGAAAACAAGCGTTTAACGCTAGCTTCCGATAACTCTAAGCAGGCTGCGACTTCAGCATAGGTTTTATTATGCCGCTTGAGCAGTTTCTTGAGCATTTCAATCAGTTCAGTGGTTTGCGCCATCTTTTGCTACCTTTAGCCAGCTTAGAGTTTTTAATTATTTTAGAGATATAAATATCGAAATATATCACTTTTTTAGATGTTTAATCTCGCCGATACTGCCGCCATTCGACTAGATAGAAGTAAAATCATGACACAACATGACGAACAATTACATGCACTGGAGAGCGCTTACACCCACTTCGCTTTAGACGAAGCTTTGCGGGATTTACGCGATCATTTCAGTGGGCGCATTGCCTTTTCCACCAGCCTTGGCTTGGAAGATCAGGTGATTACCGATGCCATTTTCCGCAATCATCTCGATGTGGATGTCTTCACTTTAGATACGGGGCGTAATTTTAAGGAAACTTACGATACCCTCGCTGAAACGGTGAAACATTATGGCAAACCAATTCGTGCCATGTATCCGCAAACGGAAGCGCTTGAGCGTTATGTGACTGCGAATGGTATTAATGCATTTTACGAATCAGTCGAACTACGCAAAGAATGTTGCAATATCCGCAAGATTGAGCCACTAAATCGTGCTTTAGCGGGCGCGGAAGTGTGGATTACGGGTGTACGCGCTGCCCAATCGGACTTTCGGGCGAATATGAAGTTTTTCGAATGGGATCAGCAACGCGGTTTAGTGAAATTCAATCCCTTATTGAATTGGAAAACCAAAGATTTATGGGCTTATGTGAAAGAGCATCAAGTGCCTTATAACAAATTGCATGATCAGCATTTCCCCAGTATCGGTTGCGCACCTTGTACGCGCTCCATTTCGGTGGGTGAAGATGAGCGTGCCGGTCGTTGGTGGTGGGAAAGCTATAACCAAGAATGCGGCTTACATGATGGAACAGTTAGTAAAATAAGGAGTGTTGCCTAATGACTGCACCCATCCCTAAAGAGTGGAATGTTGTCGTACCCAATGGTTCGGCTGTGGAGCATATTAAGGATCGTAGCGATTATCTACGTGGCAATTTAGTGGAGGATTTTCTCAATCCGATTACGGCTGCGGTCAGTGAAGATAATGTGCAGTTGGTGAAATTCCACGGCTTTTATCAGCAAGATGATCGTGATGTACGTTTGCAGCGCCAAGATAAAAAACTTGAGCCTGCGCATTCTTTCATGATTCGTTTGCGTGTGCCGGGCGGTGAATTAAGTGCTGAGCAATGGCAAAAAATGGATGCGATTAGTGATACTTACGGGAATCACACCATGCGCATTACGACCCGCCAAGCTTTGCAGTTCCACGGCATTATCAAATTTGAGATGAAGAAAACCATCCAAGCGATGCATGCAGCCGCCTTGGATAGTATTTCCGGGTGTGGTGATGTAAATCGTAATGTGATGTGTACACCTGATCCGAGCCTCTCGCCCTTGAGTGCGGAGATTTTCCCGTATGCACAAAAGCTTAGTGATCATTTACTGCCGCGCTCACGTGCTTATCATGAAATTTGGCTGGATGAGCCAGCGGGTAAACGTTTAGTCGCGGGTGGCGAAGCAGAAGAAGTTGAGCCTTTATACGGCAAACATTATCTACCGCGTAAATTCAAAATCGCGATTACCATTCCGCCGTATAACGACATGGATGTGTATGCGAATGATATTGGCCTGATTGCGATTGCTGAGAATGGCAAATTGCAGGGCTTCAATGTGGCCGTCGGTGGTGGTTTGGGGCTGACCTTCGGGCGCGAAGATACTTATGCACGCTTAGCTTCGGTGATTGGTTTCTGCACACCTGATCAAGTCTTGGAGGTCTGTTATCACATTGTGGGTATCCAGCGGGATTTTGGTAATCGTCAAGATCGTAAATTGTCGCGTTTTAAATACACGCTTGATAAATACGGTTTAGATTGGTTCAAACAAGAATTGAATACTCGTTTGGGCTTTGATTTAGCAGCTGTGCGCCCGTTTGAATTCACCACCACCGGGGATCGTTTTGGCTGGAGTGAAACCACCGACGGTTTATGGCATTTAGGTTTGCGTTTGGAATATGGGCGTATTCTGGATACTGATACACAGAAATTGAAAACGGCCTTGTTGGAAATTGCGCGTTCAAACCTGTGCAGTTTCCGCATGACGGGTAATCAGAATCTGGTGTTGGTGAAGGTAAAGCCTAAAGATAAAGTACTGATTGAAGGCGCTTTAAAGAAATATGGCTATCAAGCCGATGCGAGTCATCTGTCGGGTTTACGGCGTAATTCGATTGCTTGTGTGGCTTTAAGCACTTGCCCACAAGCGATGGCTGAAGCAGAACGCTATTTACCGACCTTGATCACTAAACTTGAAGCGTCTTTGGATAAATACAATCTACGCCAAGAAGACATCAAAATCCGCATGACAGGTTGCCCGAATGGTTGTGGGCGCTCAGTATTAGGCGAGATTGGTTTAATTGGTAAATCGCCCGGGCGCTATAACTTGTATTTGGGTGCGAGCTTCAATGGTGATCGTTTGAATACTTTGTACCGCGAAAATCAGGATGAAAAAGCTATTCTGAGTACACTGGATGGCTTATTTGCGTCCTTTGCAAGCACACGGCGCCATCAAGAAAGCTTTGGTGATTTTGTCCAACGTACGGTGATTGCTGCTGCTTAATCCCTCACGAAAAGCTAGCTTGGATTGACAAACTAGCTTTTGCCCACTACATACAAGCTTTTAGCGTTTGGAGATTGCTGCGTGAAAGCTTTATTTCAGTCTAGTTTATTGGGTTGTTTATTAGTGCTCAGCACTGCAAGTATGGCAGCGGATTTAACCGTCACCATGAATGCGGTTGATGATAAAGGCATTGCCGGCGAGCTAGGACAAGTTGTGATTAGCGAAACGCCTTATGGTGTAGTCTTTACCCCGAATTTAGCGGGTTTACCTGCCGGTTTACATGGTTTTCATGTACATGAAAATCCAAGCTGTGAGCCTAAAGAAAAAGACGGCAAGATGACGGCAGCCTTAGCTGCAGGTGGGCATTATGATCCAACCAAAACGGGCAAACATGGTTTACCTTGGGGCGACGGTCATTTAGGGGATTTGCCAGCGCTTTATGTGGATAGTGAGGGTAAGGCAACGAACCCAGTCTTAGCGCCCCGTTTAAAACTCGCTGATTTAAGCGGGCGTGCTTTAATGATTCATGCGGGTGGGGATAATCATGCGGATCATCCAGCCGCTTTGGGTGGTGGTGGTGCGCGGATGGTGTGCGGTGTGATTAAATAACCTGTACAGCGATTCTTTCTTGAGCCTTCCCTCAAGCAGAGGGAAGGTTACGGAACTCAACTTTATTTACCAAGAGCTTTAATTTTTTTCAAATATTGCTTGGTCTGTTCTAAATTTGGGCTAGACCCTAAGGGAGCGAGGATTTTATCCCACAGGGCAAAGTCGATTTCTTTAATATTTTCTTTTTGCTGGGGTGCTTCCTTGAGCATAAATTCTAAATCTTGATTGATTTCTTTCAAAGCTAGAGTCACGTACTGCCCTTTAGGATAGCGCTTAAGGTATTCACCTTGAGTAATTTGCATTCGATAAGACACGCAGTCTACAAAGCCCTCACATTCCCCGCCTAAGGCGGCATGGGCGGCTTGCCATGCAATGACATCACCGATTTGAGCTTGTTTATAATGATCTGCTAGCTTCCAAAAGATGCGTGTGTCGACGTAATAGCCGCCTGCTAATTCGTGATAAAACACTTGGTTGCCCAAAGACTTAATCCAAGGTGCATACGGTGGTTTCTTTTCCTGATTGATGGGAATGGCAAATAGACCTTGCTGTACAGCTTGTAGATAAGCGAGTTGTAAATCACCTGCTAAATCAACTGTTTTTGCTTTACTAGCTGCTTGTTGGGCAAATTGACTGACTTCGAGAGCATCATTGAAATTGAGTGTGCCAGTATCTGCAAGTCGGTCGGCTTTACCTAGTTTGCTGCGAATCAGCTGTACGGCAATTCTATCGGGATTTTGCGCATCATAGTCTTGCAGCAAACCACCAAATACCCAACCTTTGACTGGGGTATTCACGCTATACCAATAGTCCTTTTTAGCGCCAATTGTGGATTGGGCGGGCGAGCGCTGCTGAGTCACAAGCACAGTGCCAAAGGGTAACTTGCCTACTTCAGCCGCTGACACGGTAGGATTAGCACGTACACGGACTCCAGTTCCAGTAATGATTTTTGGTGTTTGATAGGCTGTATTTGTTTCGGCATAACTGGGTGTGAGCTGAGCAGCTAAACAAAAAACCAACACGCTTAAAACTTTGAAAATGAACCTCATTTGATAACCCTCGCTGATGGTTGAAGCTTATTATTAACATAGACTGCCGGGGCCTGCTTGTCTGGATTGGATTAGCTCTAAAAGGTGTAAGCGAAGCTCGGGTAGTTGAGATAGAACTTGCTTATTAGTATATCGAATGACTTGTAAACCGTAGGCATTGAGGATGCGTGTTCGCTCATAGTCATACTCTATTTGATTGGCATGGCTGCTGCCATCAATTTCAATGACTAAGCCTAAAGCAGAACAATAAAAGTCCACGATATAGCCATCAATGGGTTTCTGGCGTAGAAACTTGAAGTCCGCTAATTGACGGTTGCGCAGCAGTTTTGACCAGATCAGTGCTTCAGCGGGTGTAGGCTGTTTGCGGTTAGCTCGGGCTAGTGGAACAAGGGTAGATTTATAGGGTTGGTAGCAGTTGTCTTTCATCGGGCAAGCTTAGACAGCTCTGTGTTTTGAGTGCTAGTTGCGCTGCTGAGTGGTAAGTCTATCCCTAGCTCTTTGTTTGTTGTATTTAGAAACCCATCCCTGACCTTTCGCTTATCAGAGCTGCGTGTGGAAACCCATCCCCGACCCTTCCCTTATCAGAGCTGCGTGTGGAAACCCATCCCCGCCCCTTCCCTTATCAGGGAAGGGGGCTAATCTTTTAAGGTTTGATGCTCCTCCCCTGATAAGGGGAGGTTGGGAGGGGTTGCCCTTCTAAAACAGGGCTACATTCAAACGGGCTGCAATTATCTAATCTGCGCTGCATCTGATGTCTTAATCCCTTCTAAAACAGGGCTACATTCAAACTCTCGTGAAACTTCAATGGAGATCATGGAAGCAAGTCTTAATCCCTTCTAAAACAGGGCTACATTCAAACCCTGTGAGGGCGACATTGACCCTGCCACACTATCGTCTTAATCCCTTCTAAAACAGGGCTACATTCAAACACGCATTTGTGAGCGGCTCGGCTTTTTAGCTGAGTCTTAATCCCTTCTAAAACAGGGCTACATTCAAACCTCAACTAATTCGCCATCAACAATGTCAAGCCTCTGTCTTAATCCCTTCTAAAACAGGGCTACATTCAAACGTTAATGTCAAAATCACCTCGTTATTAACAACCTCGTCTTAATCCCTTCTAAAACAGGGCTACATTCAAACAAGAGATGATTGAAGACATTGTGATCTATGAAGAGCGTCTTAATCCCTTCTAAAACAGGGCTACATTCAAACCGGCGGGAACGGTTCACAGTGAACTTGTCCCACAAGTCTTAATCCCTTCTAAAACAGGGCTACATTCAAACAAGCGATAATCTATACACATATTGATTGAGTTGGTCTTAATCCCTTCTAAAACAGGGCTACATTCAAACGTTTATATTTCAGGGGGTGCTCATGATACACTTATGTCTTAATCCCTTCTAAAACAGGGCTACATTCAAACACAGTTTAAATCTAAGGAGTAGCAAAATGAGTTTGTCTTAATCCCTTCTAAAACAGGGCTACATTCAAACTTTCGAAAAAAGATATAATTAATAAAAACTATGGTCTTAATCCCTTCTAAAACAGGGCTACATTCAAACCGCTATGTAGCGGCAAATTGGCAAGCAATTGCGTCTTAATCCCTTCTAAAACAGGGCTACATTCAAACGGCACAAAAACCGTTAGTTGTTCACATTGACGGTGTCTTAATCCCTTCTAAAACAGGGCTACATTCAAACGAGGTTGATATGTTTAGTAAGAGCGAATTGTTTGTCTTAATCCCTTCTAAAACAGGGCTACATTCAAACTTTAGATAAGGAGCAGGCACATGCCTGCGAATGGGTCTTAATCCCTTCTAAAACAGGGCTACATTCAAACTTTTTTTGAGTTGCAAATATAAGCATTCTATTTTGTCTTAATCCCTTCTAAAACAGGGCTACATTCAAACTGGAGTTTCGGGGAAAAAAGCAGAAACGACTTTGTCTTAATCCCTTCTAAAACAGGGCTACATTCAAACAAGCCGATATGTTCCTCAAGGGTTTCTATGAAACGTCTTAATCCCTTCTAAAACAGGGCTACATTCAAACTTCGGCTTATAGCGCCTAATGGATGAATGAATTCAAAGTCTTAATCCCTTCTAAAACAGGGCTACATTCAAACATTTGAAGAGTTCACTACAAAGCGCATTGACTTAGTCTTAATCCCTTCTAAAACAGGGCTACATTCAAACGATTTAAAAATGACTTTTAAAGCATGGTTAGATGAGTCTTAATCCCTTCTAAAACAGGGCTACATTCAAACCCATCAGAATTTGAAGATTTCACTACAAAGCGCGTCTTAATCCCTTCTAAAACAGGGCTACATTCAAACGATTTTAAAATGGGTTATGTATTGTCAGAATTTAGTCTTAATCCCTTCTAAAACAGGGCTACATTCAAACGGCTCGTGTCTGGCGAGCCTTAAAAATCAACAACTTACAGAGGCACTTAGCAGAAAAAGTGCTGTATAAAAAGTTTGCATGAGAAATTTTTAAGCAATGCATAAAAATCTAGCTAATTTACCCACTCAATTGTGAAAGAACTCAACACGACGAACAGTGTACCGCTAGCTTTTTACTTGGGTCAATGAGCGTGCATGCTCATCCCAAAAAGTTTCTGCTTTTAACTGCATAGCACTCGGTAATTTAAGACCGGTCAATAACATGCCCTCATCCCACAACGGCTTGCCCACAGCACACCAATCAGGCTGAAGGGGCAGCGGATAAATCCGAATATCATCTTCACGCGCCTTGATCATCAGCGCCAATTGCTTCATGAGCTGCTCAATGCGCTTAGCATCCGCCTCGATTAAAAACACCGAATATTGCAAAGGCAAAGCCACCTTTTTCAAAAACCGATGAATCCGTTTCAAGCGCTTTGGCTCAGCAATATCGTAACTAATAATATGTGGAAACCGTGGTTTAGCCATTAATCCACCTCTAAGGTTTTTAACTGCCGCCACAAACGATTCAAAGCAATCCGCGCCCGCTCTTCAAAATGCGCTTGATGCTCCTCATAAAAAGCAATCAGGCTATAACGCAAACCCCGCTGCGCATGCAAAATCGGACGCTCACCGCGCAACACCAACCAATACACTTCCAAGCTCAATAACTGCCCCAGATCACGTGCCAAATGCACCCGCCGCGTAGTCGGTAAATGAATATTGTCACTAAAACCATAAGCCGCTAGCACTTCGCTCACATGGCTGGCAATCGGTGCTTGCAATTGAGCCGTAAATTGCGCGAAGCGACAAGGCAATTGCACCTGCACCCAGCGCTCAACTTGCCCCATCACCTGATAAGCCAAACGCCCTTGCAAATGATAATGGCGGGTGCGCCCCGCGCGCTGCACCCACTGATATTCTTCTTGGCTGCGCCACTGCTGATACAAAGCATCACCCTCTGGATGATCGGCACACGCCGTCACCAATGCCTCTAGCGGTGTTTGATTACTGCGCTCACTTAAGCAATGCCCGATCAAACGCCCATTTCGCTCCCGAAAAGCCAAGGGGATGCCATAATCTAAACAAGCTACCAAAGCAGCCGTTTGCCACTCTACCTTGCCCGTGACTACAATGCGCGCAATCCGCCGTAACGGATAAAACAACATTAACTGCTCATGCGTTCGCACCCGCAAAGCCACGGTCTCCAAACTCACAGAATCAGCCTGCAAACTATCTAAATATAAAGCTTGACGTGCTTCAGTCATTCAGCCACCTCCTCCCAAGCGCGCATCTGTCGAATTAGCGCTCGTGTTTGCCAGCGCAAAGCTCGCGTCAGGGGGCGCAAACAAGCCTCAATTTCTGCAAAGAAAATAGCTCGACCAGCCTTATCCAAAAAGCAGCCATTCGCATCCGTTTTAAAATGCTGCGCCCGCAACCGCTGCTGGCTGAACTGTGTCCAAACCCAAGCCTCAATAGTCGGACGCCACACCTCAATCAAATCTGAAGCTAAGGATTCACGCCCAAAGCTGACCTCATGATAAAAGCCCAATAAAGGCTCTAAACCTTGGGTATGCAATACCTGAACCGCCCGATAATGCAGCAGAGTAAACGCTAGCGATAAACTCGCATTTACTGGATCAGGTGGGGGTCGACGCTTACGCCCCGTAAAGCCTAAGGAATCCGGTAGCACCGCAGCTAAGGCCATAAACCCAGCCCGTGCGGCTGCACCCTCTAAACCCAACAAATTCTCCAAACCGGCTGCCTCAGCCAAGCTACTTAAATACTGTTGAATTTGTTGCTCAGCCTTCCAGAAAGTGTGGCGCTGCTCAGGGCGCTGCGCTTGCATTTCGCTTAAAGTGCGTAATTGTGCTTTGAATTTAGCGCCTAATAATTCACGGCTACATTGCAACCGCCAAGCCGCATCTTGTGCCAAGCGATAATGCAATAAACGCAAACTGGCATCATTGTGGCCTTGCCCGAGTAATAAGGCGCGTCGCTTCGGTTTGCGTGGATTCGCCACCATAAACGCAATCCCACGCTCGGCTAACGCGCCCAGCAGATTCGTTTCTAATTGCACATTACTCAAACACACTACACGCTTTAATAAAGCCAAAGGAATGGGGCGTTGACGCTGATCCTGCAACCAAGTGACCAGCGTTTCACCCTCTAGTTTTAAACTCAGATATTGATGATCTAAATAAAGAGTGCTCATCGGTCTAACCCACATAAAACCAATCAGGATTACTCGGTGGAATAGCAATGCCTAAGGTATAAACATGCTGCCGTGGATCAAGCCGGATAAGCAAAAAACTATCCTCACGCAGATTCAGGATTAAATTCATTTCCAATAACAACTCGCCTTTTTCAGCGGTCGTCAACCAGACCTCATGCACTGACTTTTGCCCACCCGTGGCATAAGCCCGCACACAAGCCAAAGCTGCCCGCAACCGATCATCTTCACAGACATCATAAGAAGCCAAATACAAGCAACGCCCGCTCATAAAATAGCTCGGCTAACAGCACAGAAAAACTTAAGAGCAGCGAAAATAAATAGGCGGTGATCCATCAGGCATTCCTTTAACAAACTCATCACATCATGCCTGAAAAATAGGGGATAGTTAGTTTCGACAAGCTTGTCAAATACATGAACTAACAAGGCACCAATAAAAAAGCCAGACTAGGCTCAACCCAATCTGGCTTTATTAATTAGAAAAAAACTAACTAAACTTTCTGTGCAGTAAATGCTTCTAAACGCGCCCCATACGCCTGCATAATCTCTGCCGTTAATTCCTGCCCCCGCAACTCCGCAGGTAACTCCAAGGTTAAATGAAAATAACGCCCACCGCGCTCATTCACCTCAGCAATCAAATTCACCGGCAACGTCCCTAAAATCACATCGCCCGCATTCACAACCTTCACATCAAAATGCGCCAACTGCTGATCTACCTGAAACCCCTGCGACTGCGCCCAAGCAATCGCACCGGAATGGCGGGAAATGAAGTAGGTGGTCATAGGTTATCATCTTTCTCTTTGTTAATGCCTAAGAGGTCAAATAGCTCCAACAAGCAGCTTTTTAAGTCTGTGGGGTTAATCATTAAATGAGCAATATCCTGCTGGGCTTCAGTTCCGTGAGCTAATGAGTTACGTATACGACTTAATTTTTCAAAGGTGGGATATAAAGCTATATCACCTCTACTAGAAATTTGTCCGCTTTCACTTGAGCTTTTGAATTCTTTTGATGCTCTATTCCTAGTACGAAAATTTTGCTGATTTCTTTTTTCAGTTGAGAGCAGTAAAGAAGTAATGAATGCCTCAACACCAAAGATAGCTGCTCGCACAAAATCACCTTGATTGAGATAAAAATGAGCTAAATCACTTTGGCGCTCTTGTAAAGCTAAATTGTCAGACCATGCTATATGTTTATTGAATTGCTTAGTGAAAAACCCGCCAATACCATCAAATTTATCTGGAAGATGCTTCTTGATTATAGCGAGATGCTTTCCAGCCTCTGTCAAATTAAAGATGCGCTCATAATACGCTGCCTCTCCCAATGCTGTTAAGGCATTATTAGGGAGTTTTTCATGCTGCAATGGCTCTTTAAACGCTGTGTAGTCTCCATCTTGCTCATAACGATGCAGTGCTTTGGTCCAACGATCAATTTCTAGCATTCCATCTAAGGCCATAATAGGTGTTATATTATCCTGAGCAATATTAAAAGCACCATAAAATATATTATTTATTTTCACACCTCTCAAGGATTGCAATAGCAGTGCACTTTGTTGCATTAGCATAGGTAAATGTCTTAAACCGTTGCTTACATCAAGTGTTGCTTCTTGTGATTGCTTATTATCTGCAAAACAGTCCATCATAATTTGCAATGTTTCTGTTTGCTCATTTTTATTACGCCCATAAGGTATTAAGCGCAATTCATAGCAACAGTGATCTTTATCTATTGAAGAAAGTAGTTTGGCGGCCTCATTTAAATCTGACTGCCTTACAGCATCTTTATCATAATCAGCTTTCAGGCGACTCAGAAGGGAATGAATGGGTTCTTGATTGTTAGGCATTTGATTTTTCAGTAGGCAGTATTTTATTAGTAAATGCCATGCACTCTTTGTTGTTCCAAGAACTACCATTTTATCAGGTTTAAATTGCTCTTTAATGGCAAAGCTGGTGTAGCTCGTTAAGCTGGATTTATTACCATTCTCAAACTGATAAGTAGTTTCAACATAACTACCATCAGATTGAATTTTAGGGTCGCCCAATAGCGTTACTAAAGTATGCACCGCGTTGCCTCTCTTAATTAATCAAACCTGAAAAAAACAACCCAAGCTTTCAGCGACTTGCTTCAAACGCCTATCTTGTGTGGCGAGTGGCAATCTTTCCCTTAAAGCTAAAGCCAAATAAGCAGCATCATAAGAAGAAAGCTGATGTGTTCGCGCCAATTCCAATAACTCATCTTGTTCAATCACGGGGGAGTATTTATCGGTCTGAATATCGAGTGCTTGCAATAGGTTTAAAAACTCTTGAGTTTCATTAGGTTGAATACGATGACGCCGCTCACCCACTAACAACACATTCAACACTTCCAAGTGCCAAATACGTGGCACTAATGCAGTTTGCGAGGCCAAACAATCTAAAACTTTATCAGTATAATCGCTGGCCTCATCATCAAAACACCATGCCAAAGCAACTGAGCAATCAAGGACAAACATTAACGTCGTCCCTCATTACGCCAATCCGCAATAGACTCGTCCGCTGATAAGTTGTGTTTGCGAAACGCTTTAAGCTTTTGGATAGCTATTTGTTTACTAGAAGGTTCTGCCTCACAAGGTAATAACTTCGCTATCAATTTCCCATGACGAGTGATGCCGATTTCTTGCCCGCTTTCTACTTTGCGCAATACTTCAGCAAAGCGTGTTTTGACTTCGTTTGACTGTATGGCTATCATGCTATATCTCAATTTTGACTGGTTGTGACTGGTTGTATATTCACATAAACCTGAAGGAATAGAAAGGCCTATTAGTTGTCAGCTTGGCTTCCAAGATCAAACTGCTCCAACTCCTTAGCACTACACTCAATCACCAGCTCATGAATCTCAGCATTTACCTGAGCTTCTTCCAATGCATCAAAAAACGCCTTTTGATTCAAAGCCTGCAATTCATAGCGTTTGCCCTTTTCTTTCATGGGTAAAATCCCAAGCAAACCCTGCACCTCAGCCCGCGTCAGATTCTTGCGCCGAATCTGTCCTTGCAAGGTAATCAGGGTCTCAGGGTTAGGACAATGCAGCCGAATATCAATCAAAGCATTATCGCGCTTTTCCTTGCGCCATAAATAAGCCCGAATCGACAGCGAGACGAAAATACTCGCCACCGCCGCGAAAATACCGATTTTGTCGAGGATGTCCCAGAAGGTAGTCCAGTTCATGAAGTGCTTTTTAGCAGGGCTAAAACGGTTTTTTTGCTATCAACTTTATGTTTTGGCCCCCATCCATGCCAGTTATAGACCGCTTCGGCTAAGTCCGATAATCTTATTCGGTATTCAAAACTCCAAGTTTTACCTTCTTCCAATAGATTCGCTAATTGGTTACTGGTAGTTCCACCAGCTTGTTTAATGCCTTTTTCTTTATCATGATTGAGTGATTTTTGTAACTCAAATAACTTACGATCCTCTAGTGTCATTTTCTTGATACGAGTAATTTCTTCATTTTCTTGCCATTTAGTTAGTAGTGTTTTAAATCTACTAGAGTGCTCTTTTAACGCTTCATCGGTAAACTTAAAACTCCCATAACCAGTTGCAGTTTTTGCCCCAGCGCCTGCATAGTCTAAGGCTTGCTCTAGCACACAGCCTACGTCATCCAACTTCACTGGCTTTCTTTTGTCCGCTGGATTACGCTCAAATGTGCGCAGAGTAAAACTAAACAATAAAGTGATGTTTTTAGCTACTAAAAATGTTACAGGAACAGGGTCATGCCAATCGGCAGGCACATTATTAGGTTCGGTAGCAATATTCTGAATGGTATCTCCTTTTTCATACCAGTCGCCTAGGTGCGGCGTCATAACATCGACACCTAATTGGACAGGCTCAAGGGGAACTGCATCAAAAAAAATAACCTCACCTGCTATAGCTGGGTAGTCTTTAGTCTGTTTTTTAGAATCTTTGTCGGTGCTACCAAACCATTGCCACAAGATTCCTTCTTTATCTAGTTCACTATAGTTATTTTCAAAATAACTGCGTATCAAGCCCTTGACCGCTGCACCTGTTAAATAAGGAACGCCTAGCGTTGGATGCCATGAAAAGCCATTTTCAACAGGGTGAGGGTTGCCCATGCCTGTAACAAAATGCCAAGATGACTTAAAAGCTACGCACTTTCCCGCAAGTGCAGTGGTTAATTCAATTTGGTTTTTTGTATAACGAGTAAGCTCGTCTGAAATCCCAACATCTGATCTAGTAAATGATTTGATTAGCCAATCTGTTCGAGGGCTTTCATCTTTATCTTTACCATCAATTTTTTTACTTTTTAAGATACTGAAATTATCTTCATAGGCATTAAAAAATCGCTCAAACAGAAGCCCTCTGTGACTATCATTAGAGAAATTAGGCTCTTGCTTTTGTATCGGGCTATAAATGGGTAGTGTCATGAGGATGCCTTGTCTGATGCGTTTTGTTGATCATTAGACTTATCGACCATAAACGCTTTTGCAAATTTTTTGACCCAACCCATGAGTGCTTGAGCTTCAGCTTGTGCAAGACGATAAGCATGCATATCTTCGTGTATTATGCCTTCCAACATATCTTGATAGTTTTCTGCAGGTTTATCTTTATGGGGTTTGCTGTAAGGTTGTTTTGGCATCGGTGTAATCGTATTACCTTGCCCACAAAGCCAGTCAGAGAGAGTTTGATACAAAAGAAAATAGGCTTTTTCCTTAGTGGTTCTGCGGCTTTGTTCTTTATCAAACGCGGATTTTGATCTAAAGAAAGCAGCAGCTTGTCCTAGACCATTGGTGTGTATCATTGCTGGTAAGCTAGAAGCGTAGCTTTTATATTCACTATGAATAGATACATCATTAGCAGCATCTAGCACCCTCTTCATTGCATAAGCGGCACGCTGTTGTTGAATAGTTTGCGTCATTTCTTATCTCCCTCTAGCAGTTTAACCGCACACCAGCCCATACCCACTGTTTCATTGCCCCCGACTTGCAGCCATGGTTTTGTATCAAATAAATCAGTAACAGCTTTTAAGACCCAAGTTGGAGAGTCGTCTGGAGGGAGATCTACTTTAATATTCTTTTCATCAGGTTTGCGTACCTTATTTGCGGATAAGCCTAGGTACAGGAGTGTTTCAGGAGGCAGCGTTTCCTCATACCACAAAGCACCACCTGTGACAGTTTTGCTAGTAGAGTCAATGGCTATGTGGGCATTCACGGGAGTTGCGTGTTGGCAAAGGTGAGCAAACATTGTGTCACTGACTATGACTAGCTGTTTTTCTAGAACACTCTTAGCATCACTACGCTGCATTAACGCGGAAAGTTGGTCGATAATTTGGCTTAAATCTCTATCACACTGACTAAAACGATACTCTTCGAGAAATAAATCGTTGCTTGTATTATCACCAGTATGTACCCAGGCTTCTTCCTCACCTATTTCGATACTAAACTCTGAAACATTATAATTAAATCGTTGAGCATCACGTTGATAGCGTTTTAGTACATCAGGGCAAGTCACCCATTTAAAAGCAGAAGTAAGTGACCGAACCGGAAGCAATAGTAAGCGTGCATCACTGATTATTAGGGAACCAGCATGATCGCTTGCTCCGTTAGTATTAGGACCAAATACATAGGTGACACTAGCATTAATTTTGCCATATTTATTTTCGGCATGATTACGCAAAGCGCCTTTCATCGAAGATCCAAACACACAAGGATAACCATTATGCCCCTCACGCTGAATCGGTAAGTCAATCACGCCTGTATTCGAGCCTGTGCCTGCATGAATCGACGTTTGTGCTAATAAACCTAAAATTGCTGTTGCTTGTGTCATGAGTTAATCCTTTGATTTATCGTTCCAAACGCCGACCGCGACGTGACCAAAACCATATTCTGTGAATGTGCCAATTTGCTGATTATGTAGAGCAGATAAGGCTTGTTTGGCAGTGCTGCCATCCATTAGCTCAAGGTAAAAAACGCTGCCAGCGGGGATAAAGTTGGTGACTTTTCTAGGGGCATGCTTTGCCATATCCCATCCACCCTCACGTAACACTTTGCCTGTTACAGCACCATGTAGCTTCAGACTGACACCGTTTAACTCGCCAACCCAAACTGTTTGCTCAGGGTATTCTTGCTTAGTGAAGTTGGGCAAAATTTCCTTAGTTTGAATGGGTAGAGGCGTTAACAAATACAAGGCCAACTTATTGTTTTTAATCGCTGCTGCTTCAATGGTGGTTAGCAACGGGGTAGTTTGTTGAGCCAATTTTATTTGAGCTGGGCGACCTTCGCCGCCTAAACGCACAACTGTTTGCGCGGGCATTTCAGGCAAACCTGCTACTACATCTAACTCCACTAATAGTTCAGTGTTAGGGCGCACATGTTGGGTTTGATACAATAAGCCTTCAATTACCCCACGCTTTTGATTATCGCGGGCAATACCTAGACGTGATTCGCGCTCGAAGAGCTTGTCTGCCTTTTTAATATCAATCTTCTGATTAGGTGCATTACCTTCCAACACTTTGCTTAGATCAGCTGCGGTCAACCACGTGTTTTCTAAAGCTTTACCGCCTTTATAACGTTCCTCATTACTAGGAAAGGTTGCTAGGCGCACCTTCTTGCCTAGATCACATTCAATAGGTTGATCAAGTTTTAAGAAAAAGAGCTCATCCTGTTTGGTTTTCATCAGATTTAAAGGCGTGGGATAAAGGCGTTCGCCTGCTAAATTTAGCCAAGCACCCTGAAATTTGAGATCCCCTAAATCGTCACCAAAACCAATAATTTTCCTTAATGGATAGTCTTCTTTTTCACTAAAATCTTTCCAGTCGGTAGGCTTTTCTGTTTCATCAAGCCAACCCTCACCAATCCAGCTTCGCACCGCACCTGCTAAAGTACGCACTGAAGGCGGAAAAACACTTTGTAATTCGCCTTGTGATTCCATTGGACGGGTTTCGCGGAAAAAAAGCGTATCCACTGCACTGAATTGCAAGCTAATAGACTTCGTAAAATCTAAAGGTGTATCCGCTTCTTTAGGCATTGGACGTACGATCACGTCTTTACATGGTTGTTTGTGTGTTTGTGTTGCTGCTGGTGTCAACTTAGAGGAAGTAGTCGAAGCATTGTGGTGGTTATTGGTTTTTTCCTTTTTGCCATAGTGAATAGGTGGCTGTTTATGAGCTTTGTTTTTATCTTTACTCATGAGTGATCCACTCCTTTTTGTGCAAGGAAACGTACTAACAAAGCAGCATCAGCCTCCCAAATTTTGAATTTTTCTAGTGTTGGTTTATTTATTTTGTCAGCCGCTTTATTTTTATCTTTGCTCAACTGATGTTTTTCAATAAAGCTATCGTTTAAATCCTTGATATCCACTTGCAGCCAGTTTTCTGGATTAGTTGGATGATTTTTATCACGCTTTACAGGACGGCATTGCTTCATTAAGCGAGTTACTACAGCTTTTGCAGTGTCGTAACTCAATTCTTTCTTGTTGTAAGCATTCATATACTCCATCGTCATCAACTGAATCGCTTTCGTTTCATCATTGAAAACAGAAAAGTCGGTGTATTTATCCTCTTTGTCTTTAGGTGGGTTTAATAGGTCAAAACGCTCGCGAATTTTGTAGAGAAACTTATTGGAAAAGTCTTCAGTGGTTTGATTGTTTTTTTTGAATTTTTGAGCCAAGTTACAGACTTCAGCATGGCCTTCTTTATCTAAAACAATTTCCCAAGGCTGCGACCATTCAATCTGTAAGCCACCTGGCTTCCAGACACGCACGGCAAGTGCATCCCGACCGCTACCGTCTTTAGCTACGTCATCCAGTAGCTTGTGGGAGTCTTTAAGCACTTTGGTGAATGGGGTATGGATATGTACAAATTCAATGGCGGCAGAGATAGTGGTATCGACAGCGATACGATCTTCATCAGGTTTAGCTTTAAAGCAATTCATATAATGTTCACGCAAGGCTACTGCACAAGGAAGAGCATCTTCCAATGGCAAAATCGCTAAGACATCATCACCACCAGCATAAACGAGAAAGCCATTTTTGTTGTAAACGATGTAAGGTACTTTCTTTGTAAACTCCTCCAATCCTTTAGTGATGGGATGCTGAAAGTCTTTATTACTCATTTTTTCGCCGAGTGAGTCACCATCCATGAGTAAAATGGCGTAGAACGGAGTTATAGTTTCAAGCTTCTTGCTCTGTGCAGCTTTAAGCTCTTTTGCTCGTTGTGTAATAGTTTTTAAAGCGCTTAGGGTTTGAGCCTGCTGTATGCTCTTGGGGTTTTTCTTAGAAAAGATGCGTGGATTTTCTAGTTCGGTTGGAAAAAAAACATTGCCATCTAGCGCTAGTATTTTCTTGAGGAGAAGGTTTTCTTTGAAGACTTTTAAACACTTAATGTTGGTGTGAATCTCACTGTATTGTTTGCCAGTCAAATCGAAAGCCAAGGCATGAAACCCGTCTAACATAGCATCATTAGGGCGTGGCTCTTGAAGTAGCTGCTCCAACCAATGCACAGCTGCCATATAAGTCACAGAGGGTACATTATCAGGTACAGGCCAGCCTTTGATTACCCAGTTAATCTTAAAGCCCTGGTCGCTCGCTTTAAAATCTTTTACTACCAGATCAAAATGACGGCTAAAACGACGTTTAATAAACGCAATCGCACAAAGCGCTTCACCCTCATTTATGTCATAAAAAAGGGTTTTTTTGTCTTTATCGTTATGCTCACTCTCGATAGATTGACCTTCTTTATCAACACCACGCACTTTATTCCAAAATTCATTCATATCCTCACGCTTAGGTGAGGACACTCCAGAAAGCTCCTGCCAACCATCCATCATAAAACACTTAACACCTTCCTCTTCAGAGGGGGTGTAAGTACGCCAGTTTTTACGACGATCTAGGGCGGAGCTATCTTCAATGTCACCTGTAATAATCCAAGCTATATCCCAAAATGATTCAACCTGACTTTTCCAGATAGTGTAGTGCTTAGACTCTTGTCCAAAGCTCTTTAAATCTCTATCCCAGACCTTATCAGCCAAGGCTTTCCAAGCTTCTTGCACTGCATTGGTCACTAATTCAGGTTTAAAATTGTCGTCAACCAACGCTTTAAAACGATTGGGAATACTCCCTTGAGTTGGTTTTTGGTTAGGATCTTTTTCTTTGGAGTCAATTAGCCATTTCATAAACTCAGGGTCTGGTGCAGGAAATAAAATGACTTCCTCTAATTTTTTATCAGAATATTGAGTATGAACTGCTTTCATTGCTACTGCAGAAAGCCACGACAAAATAAACGAACCTGCCCAGAAATCACGGGTACGACGAGCTTGGGATACAAAGCCTTGTACGGGGCCTAGGGTGAAGTGGAAGTAGTGGTTCTTATTCATAGTACGTGTACCCTATCCGTGAAACGATCCATGTAGGTATGAATCACTTGCCAATCAATCATGGCTTGCTCATTAAAAGTAACTTGCACTTTGTCCTTTGGGCTATTACTCATCTTGAACTCTAATGCCGTTCTATCTGGCAAAAACTCACTGGGTAATAAACTTTGTATGACCGCTACTTTTTTATCAGGAAATTGGTGGACGTGGATAAATAATGGAGATGCTCTTCTTGTTCGATTCTTTTCAGATGCTGAAAATTCTGCTTGAGATTTCCGCCGAGCTTCTTTTTTTGCATCTGGCTCACTCATGCCTCTTGCAAGTGCCTCATCTTTAATCTTTTTAAACTCAGAGGAAAAGAAATAATTATGCGGTAGCCCAAATACAGAGCGCATTGGAATACTATGGTGAGTAGTTTTGGTGCGGATGACGTCTAGAACTAAATCATGATCGGAAGCAAATTTTCTTTCTGCCCTTTTGCCATTCACAAATCCATTCTGCCCATAAGAGCGATAAAGTTGCTGCTCCTCACCAACAATATTTAAAAGCTCCAATGGCTTAGTGCCTTGTGCTGTTATATCAATACGAGTTTGGCTAGAAAATGCGGTAAACATTGGCAGCCCCACATTACATTTCCAGCGACTAATCATGTTTTTTAATTCAGCAATATTTTGAGGTATAGCAACAGCTTCTTTGCCATTCGATAAGGATTCGATGGTAACTGACCCAAAACCTTTTCTGGCACGACTGCCTAACCCGCCCAATAAACCAAACACTAATAAGGTATCGCACAAATTATTTTTTTCATCCTGCGAAGCATCACGAATTATTAACTTGAGTATGAAACTTTGATCAGTGCTTAAAGCGGTGTGTTCTTGATCTCGTGAAAGCCCTATCCCTAATAAATATTTTAAACCCGCAGTGGTTAAGTCCTTGACTTTAACTGGGGTAAGGTTTTTGGGTTGTTGTATCTGCAAGGTAAATTTACCTTGCCCATTGGCCACTAACTCATCCTTTTTCTTTTGGCGTATCAGCCTTTCATTCAAGCTAGAGCGTTTCTCATCCATTGCAATACCAAATAACTTTGCTTCCTGCTCATGCAAAATTTTTAAGGCAGCTTCATCAGTTTTCTCCTGCGAACGAATCCTGCCCCAATTCAAAGCTCGCCACCAAAACCGCAAAGTGCCTTTAACGGATTGGGGGGAAATTCCAGTTGCCTGTTGCTCGGCATCGCCAATAAACATTGGTGTGACAATACGGTAGGTCGCCTCAATGATATGAGGTGATTTGAGCTGAGTCTGAATCATTGCAAAACCTTGGTTTAAGCATTTTAAGACGGGGTTCTGCTTTGATTATTCAATAAGCAGCCGCTGAATGCTAGTTTGACAAGATTGTTAATTTTCCACTTGCACTTAAATTAATACTCGTGCTGTGAAGGATGAGGCCAAAGCAAGTGCTAGGTCGATTGCCGTGTGAGTGAATTAAGTAATTGGGTAGCTCAGTGAGGCGGAGTTGTTTTTTGAGATAAGCATTAGTTTTGGACTTGTGTTCATGAAACCAAGTGTGATTGAGTTCATGCTCAAGGGCGCGTTCAATTTTTTCGAAATGCCCTGTTTCACCATAAATGCGTTTATAAATATTTAAAATTTGGGTTTGAAGGCTGGGGTTTTCTTGAGTAAGCCAATTAATTGGTGGGAGATTCTTAGCACGTCTATCCAGCATCCAAACATAAAAAGTGAGTTGTAGTGGCGGCATTTTAATGGCTGTGTCACCACAAATGAGTTGTTTTAAACTCCAATTAAATTGCACGCTAGGGGGCGCGATTTGTGCTTGAGCTTTAGCAATCAAATCAGTGAAGCGCTGTTTGCCGCTAAATAGCTCCATCGGCAAAGTGTCACGTAGGCGAATGAAGGGAAGATCGGCTAGCGTAATTTCAATGGTTTGTGCATCTACGGTTGAACCGTCTTGGCAGTTGATGAGCTTGGATTGAGGCGGGGGGTAATAAAACTGATTATTAAAAAAGTATTCATCCTCAATCAGTACATGAGTTAGACGATCTTGATGGCGACCAAATAAGGACATGGCATAGCCCATATAATAAGTCATCGTGCGTCGCCCACCGGATAAAGATGCGTATAAACTACAATTCGGGTCAGCGGTAAAGTCGCGTACAAATTGGGTAATAAAATCCGCCGCACAAGCATTATCAGCGCTATTACGGACATCTTCTAAAGGTTGATTTTGATGGTCAGTAATAATATGTAGGTGATGAGGGGGCAGTTTAATCGGTGCTAGCTGATAGTCTTCACATAATCTTGCCAACCAATTCTCACCTTCTGGGCTTAAAGCAGCTTGAATAGTTTTTGCGCCGCGTCCAGTGGTAATCACATGCAATTCGGTGGGTAGCCAGTAGGGTTCTTCAGTGGCTAGCGCATAAATCGTTTCAGTAATAATTTGCGGTGATTTAGCTGCAACCGCCAATAAAATACGGCGTGGATAGGTATGTGGCTGTTGCATGGGGTTACTCATACCTTGGAGTATAAGCGGCTAATTAGATGCTTGAAAAGGTAAAAGTATTTTTAATCTAGCTGATTCAGCTCTGGGTTTAGAAACCCATCCCCGCCCCTTCCCTTATCAGAGAAGGGAGCTAATCTTTTAAGACTTGATGCCCCTCCCCTGATAAGGGGAGGTTGGGAGGGGTTGTCTTTACAAAGCAAGGGTAAGTTTAAAGCCTAGTCCTTGCTTTTTTTATTTGTTATGGCTGGGTTTAGAAACCCATTCCCGCCCCTTCCCTTATCAGAGAAGGGAGCTAATCTTTTAAGACTTGATGCTCCTCCCCTGATAAGGGGAGGTTGGGAGGGGTTGTCTTTACAAAGCAAGGGTAAGTTTAAAGCCTAGTCCTTGCTTTTTTTATTTGTTATGGCTGGGTTTAGAAACCCATTCCCGCCCCTTCCCTTATCAGAGAAGGGAGCTAATCTTTTAAGACTTGATGCTCCTCCCCTGATAAGGGGAGGTTGGGAGGGGTTGTCCTTCTAAATCAGGGCTACATTCAAACTACGCTCAAAACGGTTACTACCCTGATTGTTCAGGGGTCTTAATCCCTTCTAAATCAGGGCTACATTCAAACCGGTAACAATTTCTTCGCTGAAACCCGCGAAGACGTCTTAATCCCTTCTAAATCAGGGCTACATTCAAACGCCTCTCTACAGAACGGCGGTGTTTGCCCGTTCGTCTTAATCCCTTCTAAATCAGGGCTACATTCAAACCGCTCCGGTAAGTTGAGTGCTGGCATTGATATTAAAGTCTTAATCCCTTCTAAATCAGGGCTACATTCAAACTTTATCGTTGGGCGGAGATAAAGAACAGGCCGGTGTCTTAATCCCTTCTAAATCAGGGCTACATTCAAACATCTGAACTTTAACAAATAAACAAACGAGTACCGGGTCTTAATCCCTTCTAAATCAGGGCTACATTCAAACGGAGTAATAAATTAAACCTAACGCTGCAAACCACAGTCTTAATCCCTTCTAAATCAGGGCTACATTCAAACTATTTTAAAAATCTAAATAGTCGCGGGCTTGGCAGGTCTTAATCCCTTCTAAATCAGGGCTACATTCAAACAGGTAGCAAAGGGTAGGTATGGCACATGCCAACGGTCTTAATCCCTTCTAAATCAGGGCTACATTCAAACAATCGGCTGGTTGTAGGTTCAAATCCTACCTGATGTCTTAATCCCTTCTAAATCAGGGCTACATTCAAACGCCCCTAGAGGGCAGGCGCTTGAGTACGCCCCACGTCTTAATCCCTTCTAAATCAGGGCTACATTCAAACGTTTTCTAAATGAAAAAGATTATAAATTTTATCAGGGTCTTAATCCCTTCTAAATCAGGGCTACATTCAAACGACATATATCACGTTTAAATAGATTATTGGGTAATCGTCTTAATCCCTTCTAAATCAGGGCTACATTCAAACAAAAGATGTTAGTAAAAAGCAAAAGGTAATAGATGTCTTAATCCCTTCTAAATCAGGGCTACATTCAAACCTTAAAAAGCACCCAGATGTCGTTGCTTATGGCGACAAAGTCTTAATCCCTTCTAAATCAGGGCTACATTCAAACAATAGGCGCAAGTTTATTGTGTGCACAATTAAACAGTCTTAATCCCTTCTAAATCAGGGCTACATTCAAACCAATTAAAAAAAGACAAATATAACAAGTTTTATGTAGGTCTTAATCCCTTCTAAATCAGGGCTACATTCAAACGATAGCTTAAAAGCTATTGCATTATCTAATAGTTGTCTTAATCCCTTCTAAATCAGGGCTACATTCAAACATATCACACACGAACACATCAAACAAGGTGGGTGTCTTAATCCCTTCTAAATCAGGGCTACATTCAAACGGCTAGCGTCAAAAAATCCTTTAAAATCAATAACTTGCAAAGGCCCTTAGCAGAAAAACAGCTGTATAAAAAGTTTGCATGAGAAATTTTTAAGCAATACATAAAAATCCAGCTCGAATGACCACTAAATGCTTCAATAAACGACCAACACCACACAGTGTAGCACCCCAGAAACAGCGGTCAAGCAATGACCTGCAATTCATACTCACCTTGCCCCATTACGGTCCCTTTTCCCGTATGTACCCATTGACCCCACCACAACCACGGCCAAAAACTTTGCCAAGCCTCACCCGCCAAACTAAATTCACCGAGCAACCCATCCATCGCAATCAAACCTTGCTGGCGGCTCGAATAACGTGTCCACGCAAATCCGCGTAACTCAGTCTCATAAGCCGTTAATTGTCTTGCTGCGGTACTAAACGCCTTAAAATCAAGCTCTAAGCGAGTCTGAGCATGATAAGCACTTAACAACGACAAACGTCGCAATAAACCCATCAAAAACCCAGCCAAATCAAAAATAGCGTCATTCATTAAACGCCCACCATGCACGCCTCGAAAGGGAGTTTTGAATCTTAAAGTGATATGTTCAGGGGCATTCGGCAAAGCAGGAATTACGGTATCAAGCGCTTGCAAACCTTCTGCTTTGCCAGTTTCATAAATACAAGCCCAACTGTCAGCGCCCAAGCTAGTTTCCTGCCAGACTTTCAGCACTTCATAGCGACCTAATTTTGTCCCGACCCCACGTTGCCCCATCTGTTGAATACTATGAATAAAATACGGCAGTTGCTGAATCGCCTGCCCGATTAAACTTAACTGAATCCGCAGACGATCCCCGGCTTGATACTGCTGCCCAGAAGTGGCTAAGGGATGTAAAATAAAAGGATGCGGTGCAGCATTGCCTTTACTTAACAAAGGTTCTGCACCAGCGGGTGTTTCAAATACTTGGCTATATACACAACGACGCTGTAATAAACAGCCCGTACAATGTGGCTGGCCGGTCACACACACTGCCCGTTTTAACGCATTCCCAAACGCTCCACGCCAAGTCGAGCCGGCGTAAGGCGGAAAACTCAAGGCCGTGGAAGCGCGCAATTCAAATTGATAACGCGCAATCGGCAAATTTAAAGCCATCGTCATTCACTGCCCATCCCTAATCATGCTTCAAACACTCAAGAATAAGAGCATCTTTAAGGTTTTCTACGGGAGGGGTCAAGAATCACAAGCTTGTTAAAATCAACCAAACCTACTAAGCAGCCACAAAAAAGCCGCTCTAACCGCGGCTTCTTCTTTATACCCCTCTCCTTAAGGGAGAGGCGTTGGGGTGAGGGCAACTTAAAAAAACAATTTCACCTTCGCTTCCTGACGATATTTATGCAGTAAAGGCTCAGTATAACCATTCGGTTGTTCACGGCCTTTAAACACTAAATCGCAAGCCGCTTTAAAGGCGACACTCTTTTCAAAGTTGCCAGACATTTTGGTATAAGTCGGATCATTAGCATTTTGTGCATCAACTTTAGCCGCCATTTGTTTGAAAGCCTCCATAATTTGCGCTTCGGTACAAATACCATGATAGAGCCAGTTACACATATGTTGGCTGGAAATACGCAAGGTTGCACGATCTTCCATTAAACCCACATCATTAATATCCGGCACTTTCGAGCAGCCCACGCCTTGATTAACCCAACGCACCACATAACCCAAAATACCTTGGGCATTATTTTCCAATTCTTGCTGGATTTCTGCCGCGCTCCAATTTGGATTATTCGCCACCGGCACAGTTAAAATATCATCCACATTCGCACGCTGGCGGCTCTTGAGTTCATCTTGACGCTTGAACACATCAACTTGGTGATAATGCAGGGCGTGTAAAGTGGCGGCAGTAGGTGATGGAACCCAAGCAGTATTCGCGCCCGCCAGCGGATGACCGATTTTGGTGGTTAGCATATTGGCCATTTGATCAGGAATCGCCCACATGCCTTTACCGATTTGCGCACGCCCTTGCAAGCCACAAGCCAAACCAATATCTACGTTCGAATCTTCATAGGCTTTGATCCATGCAGCGGCTTTCATATCGCCTTTGCGAATCATTGCGCCCGCTTCCATCGAAGTGTGGATTTCGTCGCCGGTTCTGTCCAAGAAGCCGGTATTGATGAATACCACACGCTCTTTCGCCGCACGAATACATTCTTTTAAATTGATAGTCGTGCGACGTTCTTCGTCCATGATGCCAACTTTTAGCGTATTGCGCGTCAAACCCAAAGCATCTTCAATCCGTTCGAATAAGGTATTGGTGAAGGCGACTTCTTCAGGACCATGCATTTTCGGCTTGACGATATAGACTGAGCCAGTACGAGTGTTTTTCGCGCTGGTATTGCCCTTGAGATTATGTATCGCAATCATCGAGGTCAAATAGCCATCCATGATGCCTTCAGGAATTTCCTTGCCGTCTTTGTCGAGAATCGCTGGATTAGTCATCAAATGACCCACATTGCGCACAAATAATAAGCTACGCCCGTGTAAACTGAGCTTGCCGCCATGCGCAGCGGTATATTCCCGATCGGGATTCATTGCGCGGGTGAAAGTTTTGCCGCCTTTGCTGACTTCTTCTTGCAAATCGCCCTTCATTAAACCGAGCCAGTTGCTATAAATCAGCACTTTGTCCACATCATCCACCGCAGCGACCGAATCTTCGCAGTCCATAATCGTGGTCAGCGCCGATTCCAGCAGAATATCATTCACGCCTGCTGTATCACTGCTACCAATCGTGCCGGTGCGATTGATTTGAATTTCAAAATGCAAGCCATTGTTTTTCAATAAAACTGCACTTGGATTGGCTGCTTCGCCCTTGTAACCAACCAATTTCTCAGGCTGTTTTAAACCAAGTGTTGAGCCATCTTTTAGGGTAACTTGCAAAGCACCATTCGCTACCGTGTAGCTCGTAGCATCCTGATGCGAACCAGAGGCTAAAGGTGCAGCTTCATCCAAGAACTTACGCGCAAATTCAATGACCTTAGCACCGCGCACTGGATTATAAGCTTTGCCCGCCGCTGCACCATCGCTCGAAGGAATCGCGTCTGTGCCATACAACGCATCATACAAACTACCCCAACGGGCATTCGCCGCATTCAAGGCGAAACGCGCATTCATCACCGGTACAACCAATTGCGGGCCTGCGGTGGTGGCAATTTCGGTATCGACGTTTTCAGTGCTAATGGAAAAATCCGCACCTTCGGGCAATAAATAGCCGATTTCTTGTAAGAAAGCTTTATAAGCTGCGAAATCAAACTGGCCTTTATTCGCCACATGCCAAGCATCAATTTTAGCTTGCAGCGCATCACGCTTAGCCAGCAATTCACGATTACGTGGCGCTAGCTCATTCACGATTTGTTCCAGCCCAGCCCAAAACGCCGCAGGCTCCACTCCCGTTCCGGGCAACGCTTGCTGATTGACGAAATTATGCAGAAGTGTGGAAACCTGCAAACTACCGAGCTGGATTCTGTCCGTCATGATGAGCTAATTCCTTAAAGATTTAGAGAAAGATGTCGACATTCGGTTATAGCTTAAAGTAAGCAGTGGCTAAAATTGGAATTCTCAATAATGAATATTGGATTAATAAAATTAATCTATTAATTTGATTTTAAAGTAATTTATCTAAGAGGAGGTGACTTGTTCTAGCCAAAAAAGATGGGCTAAAGCTTGTTTTTGATTTTCGCCACACATTTCAGATGTCGGCATCAAGCTCGAACAGACCTGGGGACGAGCTGCATCCCCGAATAGTTCGCAACGCAGCTCGGTGCTTAAATGCAAGCAAGCGACTCCACTCGCCTTACCTTTAGGATGTTTTGGAGTGGGCGAGCTAATGGAAGGGGCAATGCAGCAGGCTGCACAGCCCAGACGACAATCCATTAGCGGCGTTCCAGCTTCATTTCTAAAGCACCGCGTGGACGTAAAGTGAGGCGACACTCGTGTGTAATCGCAGTACCTTGCGGTAAAGTCAGGCGGAAGTGCTGGGCTAAAATCGAGATAGCCAATACCGCTTCCACCAGGCCAAACATTTTGCCAATACAGACCCGTGGCCCCACACTAAAGGGTAGATACAAGAATTTATCAGGGCGTTTATTCACATCCATAAAGCGCTCAGGAATAAAAGCATCGGGCTGCTCCCAATAATCTTTATGCCGATGCAGTAACCAAGGTACGACCAGCATAATTGAGCCAGCTGGAATCTTGCGCCGCCGAATCACATCCTCGTCTTTAGCTTGACGTGACAGAATCGGCACGGGTGGATAGAGGCGCATAGTTTCTTCAAATACTGCACGGGTATAAGGCAAATTCGGTACATCATCATAAGTCGGCAAACGCCCCGCAAGTACCCGATCAATTTCAGCATGCATTTTTGCTTCGACTTCAGGGGCTTGTGAGAGTAAATACCAAACCCAAGACAGTGCATTCGCAGTCGTTTCGTGCCCTGCCATAAACAACACAATTAATTCATTACGAATCCCTTCTCGGGAAATCGCTGCGCCTTTGGTGCGTTGATTAGCCGCCAGTAGTTCATTTAATAAAGTATGTTCGTAACCACCTTGTTCGCCTTTAGCAATCACATGATCGACAATCGCATGGATACGTTTAGCAGAGCTTTTCGCAGCCGCCATTTTTAAACTGCCAAGCGGAATCCACTCAGGCAAGCCTAAGAAATTAGTGACGTGAATCTGCTCAATCGCCGCTTGATATTCAGCAAACGCATTAATAACGGCTGCGGCATCCTCCCCTAAACGTGCACCAAATAGAGTACGTGCAATAATTTCTGAAGTGAGTTGCCCCATCGCTGAAAGTACACTGACTTTAGAACCAGCAGGTAAGCTAGCCCATTGCTCGCGCATCTCTACCGAGGTATCAACCATCACTTGGCTATACGCTTGAATATGTGTGGTGTCGAATAAGCCATTTTGTAGCAAACGCCGATTTTTCCACAGTTCACCATCGCTAATGAATAAGCCATCACCTAGGAGTGGTTCAAGCGCTTTACGCATCTGCGGGCTTTTGCTTTCGTAATTGTCTTTTTGCGTAACGAACACGTATTTGACGAGTTCGGGTGTATTCGCAATAAAAATCGAGCGGTTTAAGATGCGCCGACTCATGAATTGATAACGGAAAGAGTCTTCGCTCCAGAAAGACAATAAATCGCGCTTGGCACTTAACAGAGTGGCAATACCACCCAGAGCAGAGGCATGGCGTTTAGGGTAAGGCGGAACAAAAGTAGTGCGCATTTTTATTAGCAAAGTGGCTCAAAATAGGCCAGCACTATAGCACAGCTCAGAAAAAGCACTGGTAACCTTTGTCAGGTTACCAGTAAATAACAGTAAGTAAGGAAATGAAATGGGATCAAAATGAGTGTTACTAGTTCTGTCGTAGCAACTTAGCTTTCGGTTCAATCAACGAATACTAGCATCTTTCGCAATGAGATCACGATAAGCATGCCAACTCGCATGAGCCACTAAAGGCATTACAATAATTAAACCTAAATTAAAAGTTGCTAAGCCTAAACCAATAATCAGGGTAATCGTGATTGCCCATAAAAACATGGTTTTAGGGTTAGTCATACATACCCGGATACTGGTCGCAATCGCAGTCATTAAGTCTGCTTTACGCTCAATCAAAGTCGGCACAGTGACCACACCTGTAACGAATGCAACTAAGGCAAATAGGAAGCCCACACCTAGGAAGCTTAAGCCGAATAAAAAGCTATTATTCATGTGCATCAAGCCATCCCACAATGCTGCATAGCCAGTCATGTTACTTAAAGAACCAATATTATTGAAAAACAAGGCAATCATCATCGCTGAGGCAGGCACCCATAATAGCATCAGGAAACTCACAGTTAATGCATATAAACCTAAACCCAAGGCATTGTGACGAATTGCCCCTAGAGAGGCACCAAAGTCGATTTTTTTGCCTTGCTCACGTTGCCAACTGAGAACATATAAACCTAAGGCTAAGAAAGGGCCGACTAAGAAGAAACCACTGGTGAAAGCTACTGCAAAGCCAGGATGGGCAGCAGAAAACATACTTAGAATAATGCCGGCAATGGCAAAAAAAGCCCCATAAAACAGGCTAGCCGCTGGATTAGCTTGGATATCTTCCCAACCACGTTTCAACCAACGGGGAATGGCAGAGGCGTCCACTTGTTGCACAGGGTAACTTTTGAACAAGTCGCCGACCTGTGGCGCCGGTGAGGCTGTGGTTGGTCTACTGATGAATTGCTCCATGTTTACTCTCCTTAAACAAAGCCCAAACAGTCTTGACTAATCGATCTACAGCATTGACTTTTACAATACCTGACACTTTTAGTCAGGAATAGGCTAAGTATAGACAAGCTTAGAAAAATTGCTCAACTAACCCCAGAAAATACATGGGACTTTAGGGGAGGGAGTGGAGGCTCTTGAGACGCAAACACTAATTCGATTTCTGTACTCGCCAACAAGCGCCAATCACCTGCCTGTAGCCTAGGATCTAACTGCAAACCACCAATCTGTTCACGATGCAAAGTTATCACACGATTTCCGACCGCGGCCAACATGCGTTTAACTTGATGATATTTACCTTCATGAATCGTCAAGCGCACTTGTTGCTTAGGGAGAATTTCGATTTTAGTGGCTGCCACTACCTGAGTCTCACCGTGCAAGAGTACGCCCTGTAAGAGTTGTTGAGCTGCTAGCTGGCTTAAAGGTTCGGCAAGTTGGGCCAGATATACTTTCGGCACATGCTGGCGTGGTGTGGTAATCCGATGTGACCATTGCCCATCATTAGTGAGTAATAATAAGCCTGTCGTATCTTTATCTAAGCGCCCCACCGGATGCAATAAACGTGCATGTGGATGCTTGATTAAGTCTAAGACAGTGCGCTGACTCGGGTCTTCTGTCGCACTAATTACTCCCAAAGGCTTATGTAAGATCAGATAAAGTAAACCCGGTAAGCTCAGTGGTTCGTCATCATAAGTTACGTTTGCGTCCGCAGTTATATTGGTAGGTGCTTTGGTCACTACGGTTTGGTTGACGCTAATGAAGCCCGCACGAATGAGCTTTTGTGCTTCATTACGCGAAATCTGCAGAGCTTGGCTAACAAATTGGTCAAGGCGCATGGTTTAGAAACTACGCCCTACATGCATATAAATATTTGAGTCATAGCCCTCTGTATGCCCCACTCCTATGAATGCAGGCCCAATGGGACTATCCATGCCTACAAATAAGCTACCCGATAACAGCAAACTGCCCCAGCTGACATCTTCAGCCTTATCCCAAGTATTGCCTAACTCTAAAGAGCCACCGGCATATACTTTTGCAACCCCCGGATAATCCGCTAGTTCGTACATATAAGTCCCACGACCTAGTGCCGCATGATTACCACGTAATTGATTGGGTGATAAACCTGAGAGGCTATTGTAGCCACCTAAAGTAATTTGCTCAGTGATGAAGGTGTTATCGCGGAAAGTACTCGCCACTTGGCCTTTTAACGTAACGCGGTGTTTGCCTTCCGTCCAAATTTTGCCACTCGCAAGTTTCAGACGATCAAACTCCACATCCGCACCAATGGCTTTAAAGCCATGTACATATTCGGCTTGTAACCACTCGCCACGATTTGGAAAATCAGCATCATTTAGTGTATCCGTATTATAAGCTAGCTCAAGACCTGCAATCTGTAAGGATTCACCCGGAAAAGTGAGTTTACCAGTCTTAATATCAGGGGTGAGGTTCCGATAAATCGCACCTGCACTCACTTCACTGGCGGTACCCACATCGGCTCGCCAATTGGCTTCGACACCGGTTTCACCCAAACGTACTTCAGCAGAGCGATCTTTACCCACATACTCATAAAAGTCTTGGCGATCATGCCAAGCACGCGCATCAATAAAAGCGCCTTGGCGATCATTCAGTGGATGTAACACCTGAGCTTCTGCATGCAAACGGTCGCCGACGATCAAGCTATTCCGTAATTCCGTACCGGCTCTAGTTGCACCTTTAATAATATGCCTAACACCCAATTGATAGCTGGCATCCCCTTCAAAATTATCATCTAAAGTAAAGCCAAAACGTAAACGCTGATCCCCTGTGGAGCGCTGGCGAGCGGTCACATGTAAATCGTATAAGTCTTTACCTGCAGGCGTTAGGCTGTAGTCGACAATATCGAAATAGCCTAAACCATGTACATTATCTAAACCACGCTGTAATTGCTCGATATTTAAAGCATCGCCTGCTTTAATCCCTAAGCGCTTGAGGAGGATAGCGTCTTTGAGACTTGAGTCATTTTCTAAAATGATTTTAGCTACCCGCCCATCACGAATCCCTTGTTCTTCTTGCTCATTCGCATTGCGTTTGGCTAGTTGTGTTGCTTGGTAATTGGGCGCATAAGCTGCTAGACGTTTAATCCCACCTAGCTGTGCACGTGCTGCTTGCTCACCAATCGGGATGGTTTCACTCACCCGATTAAAGGAGAGAGAGCCAATATCTTGTAGGTCAGGCACAATCACAATATTGGGGGCATTTAGACCTTTTAGCTGCGGCAAACTGTTTTTAGCCGTGAGGAATTGCATAGCTTGCAAGGTGACTGCCACTGCAGAATTCAGTTGCTCACGCTTTTCAAACTTATAAGGCAAACTGACTACAATCAGAATATCTGCCCCCATTTGTTTAGCCACATCTACAGGCACGTTGTTGGATACAAAGCCATCGACTAACACATGATTATCAATCGTAATCGGTGAGAAGAAGCCCGGAATCGACATACTGGCACGCACGGCTGTAGCTAAATTGCCTTTGCGCAACACAACCTGTTCGCCGGTTTCAATATCGGTAGCAACCGCACGAAAAGGGATGGGTAAGCGATCAAAATCCTCAACTTGAGCCACGCGTTCTAATAAGCGTCGTAGTTCAAACATTAGTTTTTGCCCACTGACTAGACCATCAGGCAGTTTTAAGGATCTATCTTTAATCCCAACTTCACCTGTATTAAAAAACCCCGCATTATCACGCTTGAGTTGGAAGCTTTGCATTTCCCGCGCTTGTTGATCGTCAAATAAACCCGGCCAATCTAATTCTTTAACGACTTTTTCTAGCTCATCTGCTTTATAACCGGCAGCATATAAACTACCGACAATCGCACCCATACTAGTGCCCGCAATTACGTCAATGGGTACGCCTTGCTCTTCTAAAACCTTCAAAACTCCCACATGCGCAACCCCTGCAGCACCGCCTCCGCCTAATACTAAACCGATGCGTGGACGTTGTTTGCTGGTTGGAATAGCCGCTGCAGCATTGGATGAAAAGCTAGCCAAAAGACTGAGGCTCAGAACAAAGGCAAGTAGTTTAGTAAAACGCATAATTTTAGACCCTGAATAACTGCGTAAAGTATAGGTGTCCAGACGAGCTGAACTCAACTTTAGGGGAATTACTGATACAATAAGTTTGTACGAATTATAAAAATAAGAGATCACCCAGATGGCATTAAAAGATTATTTACGCATTCTTGCGACTCGTGATGGCTCGGATTTATATCTCACGGCTGATGCACCGCCTGCTGCTAAATTCCAAGGTACGCTCAAACCCTTAGCCCGTGAACGTTTAACGCCGGAAGAGGTGCATACAATGGCTTATGAGTTGATGGATGCGGATCAGCGCCATCAATTTGAGCACAAGCCGGAAATGAATCTGGCTATTAGTGAGGAAGGCATTGGACGCTTTCGGGTGAATATTTTCAAGCAACGCCATAAAGTAGCGATGGTGATTCGGAATATTAAAACTGAAATTCCAGACGCGAATAAAATTGGCCTGCCTGAAGTCTTAAAAAACGTCATTATGGAAAAGCGTGGTTTGGTTCTATTTGTAGGCGGGACTGGCTCTGGTAAATCGACTTCACTCGCGGCTTTGATTGATTATCGCAATCGCAATTCAGATGGGCATATCATCACCATCGAGGATCCAATCGAATATGTGCACCCACACCGTAAATCGATTATTAGTCAGCGTGAAGTGGGGGTGGATACCGACAGTTATGAAGATGCTTTAAAAAACACCCTGCGCCAAGCACCCGATGTGATTCTGATTGGGGAAATTCGTACTCGTGAAACCATGGAGCATGCGCTTGCTTTCGCTGAAACCGGCCATTTATGCTTATCTACCCTGCACGCGAATAGCGCGAATCAAGCTCTTGATCGGATTATTAACTTCTTCCCTGAGGAACGTCATCACCAGCTCTTACAAGACTTATCGCTTAATCTAAAAGCCTTTATTTCGCAACGTTTGATTCCTACGATTGATGGTAAACGTACTGCTGCGATTGAGATTTTGTTAGGTACACCCATCGTGCGTGACTTGATTATGAAAGGTGAAGTCGGCGCGATTAAGGAAATTATGGAAAAATCCGAGCAACAAGGGATGCAGACCTTCGATGGGCATTTATATCGCCTGTATCGTGAGAAAAAAATCAGTTTAGAAGAAGCTTTGCGCAATGCGGATTCTGCTAGCAACTTAAAACTGCGAATTAATCTTTCGCCGGATGATGCCGTTCAAACTAAAGGTGAGGCTATCAAACCGGCGGGGCACTTATCTGCACTGGATGGTTTATCCTTGGAGCCAAAAGCAGAAGAAGTGGAAGAAGAAGCCTTCTAAGTTTCCAGACTTTAATCTAAGCCTAAGATCTGCTTAGGCTTAAAAAACCTAGCGAGTGGGATAAACTTGAATCCTAATCGGTTCTAGCCCATGCTTAAGACTTATTGCGATTGCTGAATAAAGAGTTCGCCATGACTGCCAAAACACCCACTGTTCCTTTAATTAAAATTCCGATTACGGCTCAGGTTGAGTCCCTACGTCCGCATTATACGCCTGAACAAAAAGTTGAAATTAAAGCCAAAATTGCCCAAAAGCTTAAAGAGCAGGATGCGGTCTTGGTTGCGCATTATTATGTTGATCAAGACTTACAAGAGCTCGCCGATGAAACCGGTGGTTATGTCTCTGATTCTTTAGATATGGCGCGTTTTGGAAATGAGCATCCCGCTAAAACCCTGATTGTCGCTGGTGTGCGCTTCATGGGCGAGACCGCTAAAATTCTAAATCCTGAAAAGCGCGTACTCATGCCCACTTTAGAGGCAGAGTGTTCCTTAGATTTAGAATGCCCTGCTGAACCATTTTATAAATTCTGCGATGAGCATCCGGATCGCACCGTAGTGGTTTATTCCAATACGAGTGCTGCCGTCAAAGCGCGTGCTGATTATGTAGTGACTTCCAGTATTGCAGTCGAGTTAATTTCTTGGCTGGATGAACAAGGCAAGAAAATTCTCTGGGCACCTGATCGGCATTTAGGTCGGTATATCCAACAAGTGACGGGCGCAGATATGCTGCTGTGGCAGGGTGCTTGTATTGTGCATGATGAATTCAAGCATTTAGCTTTAGCCGACATGAAGGAAAAATATCCAGATGCGGGGGTTTTAGTGCACCCTGAATCACCTGAAAAAGTGATTAAGCTTGCTGATGCGGTGGGTTCTACCACTCAACTGATTAAAGCGGCGCAAACTTTGCCAAATAAACGTTTCATTGTGGCAACCGATAGCGGCATTTTCTACAAAATGCAGAAAGCTGCACCGGATAAAGAGTTTATTGCTGCACCGACGATGGGTGAGGGGGCAACTTGTAAAAGCTGTGCGCACTGCCCGTGGATGGCGATGAATGGCTTACATAATCTCTTGCAGGTCTTGGAAACAGGCAAAAACGAGATTTTCGTGGATGAAGACATCAGGGTGAAGGCCTTACGCTCCACCCAGCGCATGCTCGATTTTGCCAAGATGCGACGCGGCTAATTTAAGCTAGTACTTGTGCGACCAAAGCACGTACTGAGCCTAAACCTGTCGCAACCCCATTACTGCCGTGACCTGCATTAATATACAGGCCACGAACATCTGGGTGTTCACCCATGAAGGGTTCATCGTTCTCTGAGAAAGACAGTAAACTGCTCCAGTGATTATGAATGGGCAAGGCCTGCAGTTCAGGCATGAGCGTCCCCGCCACTTCACGTAATTCTTCCTGTGCCTGTTCACTCAATGATTTTTCCAAGCCTTGGGAAGAAAATACCGAGCCACACACAATCCGTCCATCTTTACGTGGGATCAGATAATAATTTTTGTGCACAATCATATGGGCTAGTGTCTGTTTCGGGGTGCGGAACATAATCGACTCTGCCAAGAGCGGACGTAGTTGCAGTTCGCTATCTTGAACTTCAGCAAATGCACTTGTCCAAGCACCTGCAGTCAAAATCACTTTATGCGCTTTAAATAAGTCATTGCCAATATAAACACCGCTAGCTTGACCATTCACAATATGTAATTGCTGTACAGCTTGATGTTGGCTCACCAAAAGGGGACGCATGCGTAACATCGCGCGTAAAGCCGCATTTAAACGGGGACTGCGAACTTGCGCCAACTCCGGAAAATACAGTGCTTGTTTGAAGGCTGAACCGAGGTACGGTTCACTAGTTTTAAGTGTATGGCCTTCTAGTAACTGGAGCTGATAGCCCCAAGTCTCAGCCCAAGCTTGCGCCGCTTGCTGTTGACTCGTATCGGTAATAACCAAACCTGACTGAATCCATTGCGGATCAATGCCCGTTTCTTGATATAGACGCTCACACAAAGCCGGATAATGCTTTTGGCTATCCTTTACTAAAGCACTCACAAACGCGCTGGTCTGCCAAGGGTATAAGGGCGTGATTAAACCACCCCCTGCCCAAGACGACTCTCGACCTAGTTCATTTTGGTCGACCAACATAACCTTCAGCCCTGCATCATGCAGGAATAAGGCGGTCAGCATGCCTTTTAGGCCGCCGCCTACAATGATGACATCTTTCATGCAAATCCTTCGGGGTTGACTGCGCGTAGTATATCAGCCCCGAGGCGACTATTTGATTAAAACAGCTTGAAAGGATGGTCGCGCGTTTGTTCGTTAGGTGTGCCCGGATTGGTAAACAGACTCGGATCAGGCATACCGGTTTGAGTGGTGGCTGTGCTAGCAGCTACGGTAGTTCCATCGGGTGCAGTGGTGGTTGCGACGGTATTTGTATTATTAGCCGCGGCACGTTTGCCTAAACCAAAAATATCTACTGCATTATCACTACTTTGCTCGGATAAGTTTTTAACTTGTGTAAACAGTGCAGGATCAGGCATGGGGGCTGCTTGTTTAACCGCAGTAGCTGGAGTAGCCACTGCTACTGTAGCAGGTGCTTTACTCGGGCCACCCATATTAAAGAAAGTTTGATCAATGGTGCTGGTATCCGCTTGAACTAAAGGGCTCAGTAACACGGCTAGTAGGGAAGAAGACAGCAATAATTTAGACATAATGGCTTACCTATTAAGCGAATTAAGGCGAAACGCCTATGAGGCTATTATACCGAGGAATTTATCCTGCAAGCCAATAAGCTTAAAGGCTTGCGCTATACACAATGGCCATTAGGCCTAACCAAGCGGCGCTATGCATCCACATGGCTCGTCGATAACGATGCGCTAAACGCGCTGGTGGCAAATTGGTAATCATAAATAAGCGTCCACCGCTTGGTTGCTCAATCACATGCGTACCTACGGCCGGTTGCTCATCCAGCAAATCTTCTTGGGCAACGCGCTCAGCAGTTTTACACACTTCTTGCCATTCCTCTTCATCCAAGCGCCCATTACCATTGGTGTCATAGGCTTCTAATAAAACTTTAGGTTTCAATTTCCAACGAGATAAAAGTTCGGCCATCCGATGGCGAATCGGCTGGTGATTATCCGCTTTAAGCGTGCGCATATCACCCAGGACATAAAGTTCTTGCCCCGGATAGATCGCATGCAGCCAATCTAAATAAGTATCTGCAGGGCTGGTAATAATTTCGGCTTGGCGCGGATAAAGCAGACAGCGTCCATGCCCATCATCGAGTACAAAAGGTTGATCTTCGATATAACCTGGAATCCACAAAGTAACGGGTAAATTCACCAAGCCGCGTACACTTTCGCCTGCGGGTAGCAATGCGCGCCCTCGCAAAGACACATAACCTTGGGCGCTATGGCTAATGAACGAATGCGGGGTATCCAACATTAAGCGATAGCGCTTAAAAAAACCAAGCGCAAACCATAGGTTAAAACAAGCAGGCAGTAATAACCAAATCGGCTTATTCAGCAGGATCAGATAGCAAAGCAACAACCATAGCGGCACAAATTTAAGTTGAGCTGCAAAGTTGAGTAGACCCGCCCGCCGTAACACCGAAGCAAACTGATTACGTGCGACCTGCTCCCAAGCAAAAACACCAATATTTTGCATTTAGGATTGGAAATGCGCAGCAACATCCACATCGGCTTTTTCTGCACTCGAAAAAGTCATTAAGCGATAAGGCTTAAAACTGAGCGGGCGCGCAATCAATAAGTCCGGAAATTGGTCAATACGGACATTATTAATCGTGGCAGCATCATTATAAAATTCACGCCGATCCGCGATGCTGTCCTCTAAACTGGTAATCCGTCGTTGTAACTGCAAAAAACCTTGGCTGGCTTTTAATTCGGGATAAGCCTCAGCCACCGCAAATAAATTACCTAGACCAATTCGTAATTGATCTTCTGCTGCCCCTAAAGCATTTAAGTCACCACTACTCATCGCGCTAGCGACCTTGCTACGCGCTTCAATCACCCGTTCTAAAGTGTCCTTTTCATATTTCATATGCTCTTTACAGACAGTAATGAGCTTGGGCAGCTCTTCATTGCGCTGCTTAAGGAGTACCGCAATATTACTCCAAGCTTTATCCGTATTATTTTTCAGCAGCACCAACTGGTTATACAGTGCGATACCCCAAACGGCAGCACCAACTAATAGCAAAGTAAAAATTAAGAGTCCGCTGGTCATAATATTTATTGTTATTCATGGGCTAGAAGGTTTAAGCCTAACAAATTTAAGCTTTGTTGAGTGAGAGAACCGACAATTGGTGGGCTGAGTTAAACTTAAACTAAACAAGCACCTGAAGTGAGTTGATAGCTCACTAAACACTTCATTAAATTATTGATGACTGCATCGAGACTGTTAAGTATGTCTACTAAATCGGTGAATAATTGGAAGCTAGGATCTAAAAGTAAAATTATTAACTTAGATGCTGATTGTATGGATTCGTTAGTCCTCAACCCAGTTACTATCCATCAAGTCATAAAGCAGGTGGTTACAGATCAAACACTGGCAGATACATTATTTTGGCAATTAGCGGGTGAACCCACTCAAGTGATTTGGTATAAGTGGCAGAGTCAACGCCGTTCTTGGCAAGAACATGCAGTAGCTTTATTTAAAACGTATACACGTCCTACTTGGGATAATTTTTGGCGAGAGAGTTCACCGACTGGCTGGTTTTGGAGTAGTTACTATTGGTCAGATAAGGCGCGACAAGATGCTCTGAATAATCCTTATAGCCTACTTAAACTCGCGGCTAAACCTTATTTTCTACCAATCATTAGCAAACTCTATCTGAAAAACCTCTCGATATTCAGCAAGGTAAGTCTGTTGTTAAAAGCCTTGGTAGATGAGTTACTAGCAGATACTTCTGAACGTACAGGGTTGTTAACTCATTTACAGCTATTGGCTTGGGAGGTAAAAACGACTAATCCTTTAAATGCTGAAGCAAGTTTAGACTTAGGCAAGGCGCTCACACTCATTCCTAAGAAGCATTTGGAGTTGGCGCGAGCTGTATGTTTAGTCAGCATGCATAACCAAACAATTAGGTTTAGTCATCCTTTATTTCTCGATTTCTTTATTGCTACTAGTTTTCAAGAGCAGCGTGCCCAAGGGCTGCAAGCGATCAAGCTATGGCCTAAATCATCTTGGTGGGAGGACTCAGGTTGGGAGACAGCCGTTAGTCTTGCTCTAGACTATGCAACCGACCCCAACGATTTGTTAGCTTGGCTTACATCAGTACAACCTGTTTTAGCTTATAAGTTAGCTAAACGAACTAACCTAGGAGCTGAAACTTTCTTTCTGCCTTATCAAGAAGGGTGGCAACAGGCTATTACCGATATTGAGCATTATCCCCATCCACACGAACGGCAGGCGTTGGGCTTATTGTTAGCAGATTTAGATTGGGATCATCGGTTTGGAATTGGCCTTGATGCCCAAGGTCTTCCTGCACTTGCTTGGATTGAGGTTCCCGCTGGTGAGTTTATCTATCAAGATGAAGAGCGACTTGACTTAGCTAGTTATCAAATTAGCCGTTATCTGATCACTAATCTTCAATACCAAAGTTTTGTGCAGGCAGCAGATGGCTATCAGGATGAACGTTGGTGGCAACAGCTTTTCAAGCCAGATGAGGAAGCCAGCCTCGACTGGAAAGAGGCTAACCGTCCAGCCGCGTCAATAACAGCCTATGAGGCCTTGGCTTTCTGTCGCTGGTTATCGTATAAAACCAAGCTGGCTATTCATTTGCCGACTGAGCAGCAATGGGAGAAAGCGGCTCGAGGCACTGAAGCACGCCTTTATCCTTGGGGCAATAGTTATCAAAGTGGTGCTGCAAATTTCCTTGAGAACGCCCGCTATGTTGCTCAAGTCATGGGGGGCAATGCCTTGGAGGCTAGTTCAGTGGTGGGTATTTACCCTCAAGGCCAATCGCCTTATGGCGTATTAGATATGGCAGGTAATCTTGCAGAATGGTGTTTGAGCCAAGATACAGGTTCAAGTGCGTTTAGTCAGGATAGGCATGCTGGGTTTGTTCAGCGGGGTGGTTCATATTTCGACGAGCCAAATCAAGTCGTTTTAACTACACGCGTGGTTACAAATGAGCCACATGAAGCTGGTTCTGACGTGGGGTTTAGAGTGTGTTGTTCTAAACCCAGGTAAGGTACTGGTTAGCGAGCTACCCCGCCACCCCATGCTCCCGCGTCGAATTAAACTTAATCTCCGGCCATTTTTCCTGCGCCATTTGCAAATTCACCCGCGTGGGCGCGATATAAACCAACTCACCGGCATGATCATAAGCCAAGTTTTGCGCAGCTTTGGTTTTGAACTCTTCAAATTTTTTCTCATTATCCGAGCTAACCCAACGCGCCGTGGTGACATTCACGCCTTCAAAAATCGCATCGACTTTATATTCATCTTTTAAGCGCTGCATGACCACATCAAATTGCAGCACACCTACCGCACCCAAGATCAGATCATTATTAATCAGCGGCTTAAATAATTGCGTAGCACCTTCTTCGCATAACTCCGCTAAGCCCTTTTGTAGCTGTTTCATTTTCAGCGGGTCTTTAAGCTGAGCACGGCGGAATAATTCGGGCGCGAAGTTAGGAATACCCGTGAATTGCAGGTTTTCGCCCATCGTAAAAGTATCACCGATACGAATGCTGCCGTGGTTATGAATGCCGATAATATCGCCCGGATAAGCGTCTTCCACATGCTCACGATCCGAAGCCATGAAAGTGAGCGCATCGGGGATTTTGACATCTTTGCCAATCCGCACGTGCTTAGCTTTCATACCTTTTTCAAACTTGCCCGAGCAAACCCGCAAGAAAGCAATTCGGTCACGGTGTTGCGGGTCCATATTCGCTTGAATTTTAAAGACGAACCCTGTGAAGTTTTCTTCATCAGCTTCGACTTTTCGGGAGGTAGTCGGGCGTGCTTGTGGTGCAGGCGCATTCGCGACGAAATCATCCAATAATTCGCGAATCCCGAAGCTATTTAAAGCCGTACCGAAATAAACAGGGGTAAGTTTGCCATCTAAATATTCTTGCAAATTGAATTCGTGACTCGCACCTTGTACCAATTCAATTTCATCACGCAATTCTTGTGCCTGCGAACCTAATTTTTCATCCAATTCTGGATTATCAATACCCTGAATTTCTTCATATTCTTGGCGGCGCTCGGTATCCGGTTTATATAAAATCACTTTGTCTTGATAAAGGTGATAAATCCCTTTTAAGCGTTTACCCATCCCAATCGGCCAAGTAATCGGTGCACATTTAATTTTTAAAACGGTTTCGACTTCATCGAGCAATTCAATCGGTTCTTTACCTTCACGGTCAAGCTTATTAATGAAAGTCATAATCGGTGTATCTCGAAGACGGCAGACCTCCATCAAATTAATCGTGCGTTCCTCAACCCCTTTGGCAACGTCGATGACCATCAAGGCAGAGTCAACCGCCGTCAACACTCGATAGGTATCCTCCGAGAAGTCTTCGTGGCCGGGGGTGTCAAGGAGATTGACAATATGATCTTTGTACGGGAACTGCATGACCGAGGAAGTAACCGAAATACCCCGTTCTTTCTCCATCGTCATCCAGTCAGAGGTTGCGTGCCGACCAGCTTTGCGCCCCTTAATTGTCCCCGCTAACTGAATCGCGCCCCCGAATAGCAGCACCTTTTCAGTCATGGTAGTTTTACCCGCATCAGGGTGGGAAATAATCGCGAAAGTGCGGCGGCGAGCGGTTTCGGTTAGGCGGTCGGTCATGATCTTGAGTCGTGCTAAGGTTTTGAAAGTGGGAGAGTATAGCGGAAAGTACAAAAAGGCGTAAGCAAGCCATTGACAAACTACCGCCCGACGGATTGCAGTAGCAAGCTATTATAGGTCAATTGTTCGACATACATGAGCAGGCAGCTACCTAAACCTTAAATAATAATAAAATCACAATAAAGGAATTCATTCATGAGCTTTTTAATTGAAGTAAAATTTAAAAATGGCAAAGTTCAAAAAGTCACTATTCGCGCAGATGTTGCAAGTGACGCTATAGCCCAGATCTATAGCCTGTATAATGATGTTGCGAGCTATAAATTCTTAAAGTAAATTTGGTAACTCTTATGACACTTATAAATGAAATAAGATGTGCAATTCAAGATGAAAGACTTGAGCCGATCTTTAGCCGAGATGAAGTGATAGCTATTGGTATTTCAGATAAACATCATAATCTATCAAATTATGATAAGAAAAATACTGGATCAAGTCATAACTACGCATTTCATGCATAACGCCTCTAGTCATTGAAAACCTCCCCTCCGCTAATACTATCGAGGGGCTGGAATAAGTTCAAACAACTATAACAAAACACTATCCACCATCACCTGCTTACCATTACCACACACAAACGCACTTCCCGCCTTCAAACTACGGTAGCTGGTATAACGCCCATTTTCCGGCTGTTGGAACACTTCAAGGCAATTTTCCTTGAGATTAACTAACCAATATTCAGGGATGCCATGGCTCGCATACGTGGTTGCCTTCAACCGATCATAAGCCAACGTACTGTTCGCCACTTCTACCACCAACGCCGCCGTTTGCGGATGAGCATAACGATAGTCCATGATGCCCCCCGTCACCACTACCACATCAGGCTCAGGTTCAGAGGCATCTCCCAATGCCAATGGCATTTGAATACGCACATGGTAGCCAGCCCCAAACAAATTACGAATATAATCTGCCATCACCTGAATAGACGTTGCGTGGTAACTACCCTGCGGGGACAGATCAATAATCTCACCATCAATCAATTCAAAACGTGCTTCAGGGTGAAATACCCCCGCCTCGACCATACGTTCGTATTCGGCGCGAGTCCAACGGTGTGGTTTTGCCAACAATACCGCGGATGACATGCGTATTGCCTCCTTTTAAAAATCATACCGACCTAATTATCATACGGAATCTTCATCCCAAGGAGCAATCTTGAACTCTATCCCCAAGGCTCGCATCACCTGCAACAGACTGCCAACTTGTACCGTATCCTTACCATGCTCAATCTTAGACAAAGTATCTTTTGCGACGCCACATAAAGAGGCTGCGTCATCAATACGCAAACCAGCTTGTGTGCGCCGCGCTTTTACATATTCCCCTAATAGTTGCATCGTGAGGAAATCATCCGTTTTAGGGGTGGGGAGAGGTTTGATTTTTCCGGCCATAGCACGCAGATTAATTCCCATTAATACAGGAATAATAGCATATGAATAGCTTTCAAGAGCGATTCTTCCTGTAGAAGTAGGAATAATTAGACTAAGCTACCATTAGCTAAAGATTCATCTCCAACCCTGCTTCAAGCTTTGGCATTTCCTCAAAGGCCTGTTTCCCCCGTGTCAACTTAAACCAAAGCGTATACAAAGCGGGTAAAAATAGCAGGGTCAACAAAGTGGCGCCCAATAACCCGCCCATAATCGCCACGGCCATCGGGCCAAAGAATACGCTTTTGGATAGTGGGATCATTGCTAAAATAGCGGCCATTGCGGTGAGCATAATCGGGCGGAAGCGCTTAACCGCAGCATCCACCACTGCTTGATGAGGGATCATACCATCTTCAATATTCCGGTCGATTTGATCCACTAAAATGACTGAGTTGCGCATAATCATGCCAGACAAGGCAATCGTGCCAAGCATCGCGACAAAGCCGAAAGGCTTGTTAAAGAGTAAGAGAAAAGCAGTGACGCCAATCAAGCCAAATGGTGCCGTTAATACCACCATGACGACTCGCTGGAAGCTTTGTAATTGCAGCATCAGAATCGTCAGGACAGTGATAATAAATAACGGCATCCCTGCGGCAATCGATGCGCCACCTTTAGCACTTTCTTCCACGCTGCCACCAATCGCGAAGCTATACCCTAAGGGTAAATTCTCGACAAATTTATCCTGATTGATTCTTGCCATGATTTCATTAGTGACGGTTGGTGCTTGTACAGTGCTATAAATATCGCCTTTGATGGTAATCGTTGGGACACGATTACGATGCCAGATTAAGCCTTCTTCTTGCACATTTTCTAAATGGGTAATTTGCGATAAAGGCACCGATTTGCCATTACTAGTGGGAATTGTGAGGGAGGCTAAAGCTTCAATATTATTCCGGTCACCTGTATCCCCACGCACCATCATCGGAATCGCCTGATCGCCTTGTAGAAATTCCCCAACAGTTGCACCTTGCAAAGTGCTCGACAGGACTTGGTTAATATCTGATTGAGTGACCCCTAAAGCGATGGCTTTGTCTGCATCCACTTTTAGTTGAATCGATTTGCGTAGTTCATTCCAATCTAAATGCACATTCCGTAAATTGGGATTCACCCGCATATAAGCGGCTGTTTGCTCTGCTAAACTGCGTAATTGCCATAAATCATCACCAGAAATGCGGAATTGCACCGGATAACCCACGGGAGGGCCATTTTCTAAACGTAATACCCGCCCGCGTAATTGGGAAAATTGCTCGCTATCCATTAAAGCAATTAGCTTGCTGCGTAAGGCTTCACGATCCGGAATTCTTTTAGTCGTAATAACAAATTGTGCAAAACTTGGGTTTGGTAATTGTTGATCGAGGGGTAAATAGAAGCGTGGTGAACCTGTGCCAACGTAACTCACAAAGTTTTCAATATGTTCGGTTTGCGTATTCAAATAGGCTTCCACGCGTTTGACATTTTGCGTAGTCGCTTCGATGGAAGCCCCCTCGGGCAATTTTAAGTCCACTAATAATTCTAAGCGGATAGAGTCGGGAAAGAACTGCTGTTGAACTAATTTAAATCCAACCACGGAGCTTGCGAACACTAATAGAGTAATCAGGATCACTGTTTTAGGGTAGTTCACACAGCGCGTAATCAGGCGGCGAAACCAGTTAGAAAATCCATCGGTTAGCTTATGTTCAAAGCTTTGAATTTTCCCAAACAAGCCCGTCTTTTTGTTTTGCTCGCGCTCGCTATGTGGAGTAATTTTAAGTAAGTGATAGCCCAGCCACGGCACAATAATCACCGCTGCAAACCAAGACAAAATCAGCGCAATTGAGACGACTTCAAAAATAGCGCGTGTATATTCGCCGGTTGCGGACTTAGCGGTAGCAATTGGCAAGAAGCCTGCTACGGTGACAAAAGTCCCTGACAACATCGGAAAGGCGGTTGTGCTATATGCAAAGCTGGCGGCACTTAAGCGATCAAAACCTTCTTCCAATTTCCGAGCCATCATTTCAACCGCAATAATGGCATCATCAACTAATAATCCCAGTGCTAAGATCAGCGAGCCTAAGGATATTTTGTGTAAGCCAATATTGAATAGGAACATGCAGAAAAACGTACCCGCTAACACCAACGGAATCGAGAAAGCCACGACCGTTCCAGCCCGCAAACCTAAGCTTAAGAAGCTCACCCCAAGTACAATTACTACCGCTTCAAACACGGATTGAGTAAATTCATTAATCGAGTCTTTAACGGCCACAGGCTGATTATTCACATCATGAATATCCATCCCAATCGGTAATTGGTTTTGAATACGCTGCATAGTAGCTTCGAGGTTTTTGCCTAACTGAATAATATCGCCACCTTGTTGCATGGATACACCAATCCCTAAAGAGGGCTTGCCCATATACCGAAATTCTTCGGTCGGTGGGTCGTTATAGCCACGGGTCACTTCAGCGACATCCCGTAGTTTTAGAGTTTGAGTGCCAATCTGCAAGGGTAGGTTGCGAATACTGTCTACATCAGTAAATCGACCCGTGGGATTAACAATAATTCGGTCACTACTCAGCTCATATTCGCCTGTTGCGACCACGGCATTTTGCTTGGCTAAAGTGGTTTGTAGCTGTTGGAGGGTGATGCCAAGGTTAGCGGCTTTGGCATTACTTAATTGAATATAAACCCGCTCAGGCTGTTCACCAACGAGTAGCACTTTAGCGACAGACGGGACACGTAATAACTCCTTGCGGATTTGATCGGCAGCATCCCGTAGTTGTGCCATACTGAAGCCATCGCCGGATAAAGAATAAATATTGCCGAAAGTATCGCCAAACTCATCATTAAAAAAAGGCCCTTGCACACCTTGAGGTAGGCTAGTTTTAATATCTTGTACACGCTTGCGCACTTGATAAAACATCTCGGGCATATATTTGGATTCAGCACTATCCCGTCCAATCACCATAATATTGGCACTGGCAGGCATCGAGTAACTACGTACATCAGAAACGTAAGGCGTTTCCAGAATGACTTTTTCAATCCGATTGACTACTTCTTTCTCGACTTCTAAAGCACTTGCGCCCGGCCAACGCACTTGCACTAACATGACTTTGAAGGTGAAGGGCGGGTCTTCTGCTTGCCCGAGTTTGGTATAGCCCCAAATCCCTAAAATAATGATCAAGACGAAAAAATACAGAACTAGATTCTGATGCTTGAGTGCCCAGCTAGATAAATTGGTTTTGCGCATGGTTATAGCTCCGGCTTGGCTTCGCCATTATAAGGCACAGGAATCACTTGCTGACCGGCATGTACCCGTGTAGCCCCGGCTGCGATTACTGTTTGATTCGCATCTAAGCCAGACACGAGTAAACCATTATTCAAATAGCGCTCAACTTTAATCGGTTTAAGCTGAGTTTGTTTATTCGCATCGACTAGCCAAACTGCCGCTTGCTCACCTTGTTGGAACAAGGCAGTGGGTGGCAACCAAGTGACAGGCGTGCCTAAGTCTTGGCTAAAAGCTACCGTTGCCGTCATGCCCAATTTCAAAATTTGCTGAGGGTCATCCACAGCTACTTTGACAAGCCAGGTTCGATTCGCATCCGCAGCTGGGGCAATTTCACGAATCTTACCTTGTAAACTTTGATTGCTATCAGCCCATAAACGAATGCTCGCAGGCGTATCCACTTTCGCTTGTTGAATCGCTTGTTCGCCAACCCGAATCTGTACTTCATATTCACCCGCTTTCGCGACGGTTACTACCGCTTGCCCTGAAGCCACGACTTGTCCGGCCTCTACCAAAGTACGAGTGACTACGCCATTCACATTACTGGTTAAGCTGGTATAGCCCGATTGATTTTTAACGAGTTTGAGTTGTTCTTGAGTGCTATCCACTTGAGCTTGAGCACTTTTTATCTGCCCATTTAAGGCTTGGATATTCGCATTTGCTGCTGCTACATCACCTTCCGCAGCACTCACTTGAGCTTGAGTAGTTGCAACTTTAGACTCAGCGCTTTTCACTTGAGCGCGTGCTGCGGCTGCATTAGATTGCACTGATTTTAAATTCGCTTGTGCGCTTTTAAGGCGTTGGGTATTGCCATCTAAGACAGCTTGGCTAGCAAAACCTTGCTTAATTAATTTAAGCGTGCGGTTGTATTCAAGTTGGGCATTATCAACTTCTGCTTGCGCGACCCCAACCGAAGATTCGGCTGCAGCAGCACTGGATTTAGCTGTATCCACCGCACTATAGGCGGTCTCTAAGCTTGCTTGGGTGGCAATTAGATTGGCTTTGGCGCTAGCTAAACGGCCTTGAGCCCCGCTTAAATTGCTTTGTGCTGAAGTTAGGCTGCCAAGACTGGCTTGTAAGCCTGCGGCTGATTGATTCACTGAAAGCTTGGAGTCTTCATCATCTAAACGAGCCAACACTTGGCCTTGTTTAACTTCTGCGCCAATGTCCACTAAGCGCTCAATCAGTTTACCGCCAACGCGGAAAGCCAAGTCAACTTCTTGGCGAGCCTTAACTTCACCGCTATAAGTTTCAGTTTGTTGAGCGATAGTGTTTTGAGTTTGCCAAACTTGGGCGGGTCGAATCGGTTCAGCTTCGACGGTTTCTTGTTTGCAAGCAGACAGGCTGAGCACAGCCAGTAAAGCTAATAATCCTAAGACTGGTTTCATAATGAGTCATCCGCATGAGCTTGAGCAAGAAGGCCAGTGAGGAGGGTAGCTAGGCTATTACCCAAAAACTCTAAAAACTGCTCTTCCGTGGCAGGTATTTGGCAATTGGTTTCAATGCCTTGAGCCACTAAATGTTGGTGCACAGGGTTTTGTTTGATCAGTTGCCAGAGGCCTAACATTAAGGCATAGCACTGCATCATGGTGGTGCAGCTAATCTTGGGAAAATGCTGTTGCAAGGCGAGGACCGCTTTATCAATCTGCTCAGTAATGCGTAACTTGAAAGCCACACCCAGTTCGACGGGAATATGTCGCTCCATTAAGCCTAGGCATAAAGAAGCTAAAGGCATAAAAGTCGGTGAGCTTTGAATGGACTCAATCACGAGCTTGGAGAGATCTTGAGCTTGCATGGGTTCAGGTTGCTGAGCACGCTCAATAACCCGCCCGAAAAACTGCTCCATATCCCGTTCGTGCAAAGCCAGCAGCACTTCTTCCTTACTACGGAAATATAAATACAAAGTACCTTTCGCCACTCCACTCGCTTGAGCGAGGGCATCCATGCTGCTTAAACGATCGGTCTGAGTCGCCCAAAGATATTGGGCTGCATCCAAAATAGATTCACGCTTGCGCAGCTTATCTTCTGGATGAATAGCGCGTGGGGGCATAACTAACTGTCTCTGATTCTGCATAGCGAAGAGCCGCTGGAGGGAAGCATAAATGACTGCGAGTCAGTTGTCTATTATGGCTTAGTTTTGCACAGAGGTTGCTAAAACCAACTGAGGTATGCAGTACGTTTGAGTTTTTATTACGGATGCATAAGTTATTTTTATCTATCTTCTAATAGCTACCCTCTATCGTGTTGTGGATAGCTGACCTTCCACCATCTATTTAATAATTTTATTTATTAAATAATTAATTTATTATATTTGGGTGTAGAGTGTCATGAATAAATCCACAGAAATCAACTCTGTTGCTGAACCTGTAAGTACCCGCCGTAGCTTCTTGAAAAACCTAGGCTTTGCAGCAGCCTCGCTTACTTCCCTACCATTGATTTCGGGTGCTTTAAATAAAGTGCAAGCGGCAGATTTTTATTATGGCTCTACACCCTCAACGAATATCCTGACCCGCCGCAGTAAAAGTTTATCCATTCGCCAGTTTGCAGCGATGATCCAATATAGCTTGAGCATTCCAAGTCAAACCCCGAATGCAGATGAACGTTTATACAATGGCAAGATTGCAAGCTTCTCTAAAGGTTTACCGCATAATGATTTAGGTGAAGTAGATCTAGCCGCTTATGACCGTTTATTAACCGCTATTAGCTCTGGACGGCATAGTGACTATGAAGCCATTCCAATGGGGGGGAGTGTTAAATTAGCTAATCCACAAGCAGCTTTGGCTTATCAATTCGAAGGCGGGGACGCACACAGTTATGCTTGTCCACAATTCTACTCTTTATCCAGCGAACAATTAGCAGGCGAGATGGTAGAAATGTACTGGCACGCACTGGCTTTGGATGTGCCCTTTTCACAATACGGTCAAGAGCCGCAAACGGTTGCTGCAATTAATGATCTAAAACGCTTTAAAAATTATGGGAATGTAAATGCAGGTAATTTATTTCGGGTTGGTTTACCCGGGGATACCACAGGTCCTCTAATTTCCCAGTTTTTATGGCGCGATGTGCCTTGTGGGCCGTTTAACTTACAACAACGTTATAAAGTACCAGTTGCGGGTAATCTGCATATGACTAACTATGATCAATGGTTAGCGATTCAGCGAGGTGCTCCAGCTGCTACCACTACGGCTTTTGATAGCACTAACCGTTATATGCGGAATGCTCATGATCTAGCTGAGTGGGTGCATAAAGACTTTACTTTCCAAGCTTTCCAAAATGCAGCTTTGATTTTAATGGGGCTAAATGCACAACGGGATACACACCCTTATGCGAATTCAGCGAGCCAAGCTGGATTCATTACTTTCGGTGCCCCGCATATTTTGGATATGATTTCTAGAGCTGCCTATGCAGCCTTGAAGGCGGCTTGGCATCAAAAATGGCATGTACATCGCTCATTACGCCCTGAGGTTTTAGCAGGGCGAGTGCATAATCATGTGCGCGGTGCTGCTAATTACCCTTTACACACGGGCTTATTAAATTCAGCAGGCGCGCAACAGATTTTCTCTCGTTTCGGCACTTACTTATTACCCCAAGTGTACCCAGAAGGTTCGCCGACACATCCATCTTACCCCTCAGGCCATGCCACGATTGCGGGCGCTTGTGCGACGGTTTTGAAGGCTTTCTTCAATGAAGCCTTTAGCCTGAATAATAATGTGATGGTGAGTGAGGATGGTTTAAGTTTGCTGCCGTATAATGGTGCAAATTTAACGGTTGGTACTGAGCTAAATAAACTAGCAGGCAATATTGCGATTGCGCGTGATTATGCCGGTGTCCATTACCGTCAAGATGCCATTCAAGGTTTATTATTAGGTGAAAAGGTTGCTCTTAACTTAATCAGTGAATCTAAGCTGCTGTTAAATGAAGGTAATTTAACAACATTCACTTTAACTAAGTTTGATGGACAGACGGTTAATTTCTAGTTTTCCCTGACCGGCTCCCTAGGCAGTAAAGTGCTTGGGGAGTTTTCATTTCTGTTCTTAAAAACTGCACCAAAAATCCATTAAAAATATTTTTTCTAACAACAAAAGCTTAGAATGCCTGTCTAAAATAAAGGAACAATAACCTACACCTTGCGGGGATCGATAATGAAACTATTGCCTTTACACCTAAAGGCGTTGCCGCTTGCCTTGTTGATTGCAGGCAGTCTGGGCTTAAGCGGATGTGGTGATAAATCCCCATCTGCGAATACAGCCGCTGGCACGACCACCAATCCTGATACCAATACAGCTAATAATGTAGCGCCTGCTAAACCTGTGCTTGACCCAACGCGAATTGCTAATGAATTACTCGCGCAGCGCCCAAATCCCATTCAGATTCGTAATCAACCGATCAGCCTAGGTTTTCGTCAAGCGATTGTGGCTGCCGATAAGGCTGGAACTAGTGCAGATGCCTATATCAGCTTAACTCCACAAATTCCCGGCAAAGCACAATTTGATGGGACGAGTCGTATTATCTTTTTGCCGGATGCACCCTTGGCTTCGGGGCAGGCTTATACGCTCAAGCTGAAACCGCAAGGTTTACTCAATGTTGCTCCTGATACCCCCGAACTCGAGTTTGCCTTCAAGACCAAGCCGTTAGAATTAGAGGTGCAAACCAGCGGCTTAGACCCTGTGCCTGATCAAGCGAATCAGCTCCAACTCAGTGGTAAGGTCTTTAGCTCCGACTATGTTGAGCCGGATCAAATCGAAAAAGTCTTACAAGCGAGTGTACAGCAAAAACCGCTAACGATTAGTTGGGAGCATGATGATAGCGGTACCGAGCACCGCTTTACCGTGAAAGCGATTCCCCGCGAAACCTTTGCTACCGATTTGAATTTGAAATGGGATGGTAAAGCACTCAATGCGGTTGGTACGAATAGTACTGGCCAGAAAGCGTTGCCTGTTCCAAGTATTAAAAGCTTTACCGTCACTCGCTTTGAAACCCTAAGTGATCAGGCGGATGGCAAGCCTTATGTGAGTATTAGTTTCTCTGACCCACTTGATCCGCAACAAGATTTAACGGGCTTAGTGCAATTAGGTACCGGCGAAGTTAAAACCCAAATCGTGGGCAATCGTTTATTAGTCTATCCAGCCACAGAGCTAGAGCCGGGCGAGCATAAAGTGATCCTCAATGCAGGGATCAAAGCTGCTTCTGCAGAATTAGGCAAAATTGCTGAACGTACTGAACAAAGCATTACCTTAGAACCACCAAAACCAGCGATTCGTTTTGTGGGTAAGGGTAGTATCTTGCCAGATAATCAAGCAATGGAGATCCCCCTAGAAGCCCGTGGGGTGAGTGCAGTGCAAGTGACTGCGATGGAGATTTTCCCCGAAAAAATCGAGCAATTCTTACAAGTGAATGGCCTCGATGGGGATTCTGAAGCAGAGCGGGTCGGGCGGTATATTTGGCGCAAAACTATTCCATTAAATGCAGCTAATCCGAACCAATGGAATCGGTATAGCATTAATGCCAGTGATTTATTCAAAACCAAGCCGGGTGCGATGTATCGCTTAGAGTTGTCGATTGATCGCCGTCATTCAACTTTCCCTTGCCCTGCAGGCACACCAGCCCCGCAAATTCAGGATAAACCTTTAGCGAGTAGTGAAGATTATGATAGCTCTGCTGCAAGTGGCTGGGATGGTATTTCGGAATACTACGCAAGCAGCGAAAATATTGAATACGATTGGGAAAAGCGTGATGACGCTTGCACTGATAGCTATTTCAACTACAGTGATACTGTCAAAGCCACCCACAATTTCATCGCGAGTAATCTCGGTTTAATCGCTAAGCAAGATACCGTAGGCAAAGTGCATGTGATAGCTACTGACTTACGCACCGCTGCCCCTTCTGCGAATACCACTGTTAGCTTGAAAAATTTCCAAGGCCAAGTCTTAGCAACTGGAACTACGAATGCTGAAGGTTTTGCAGAACTAGCCACACCCAGTACACCCTTTCTTTTGGTCGCGCAGCAAGGTAATGACAAAGCCTATTTGAAGGTTAATGCAAATACTGCCCTCGAAGTCAGCCAGTTTGATATTGGTGGCGATACTATTAGCAAAGGCTTAAAAGGCACTCTGTATGGGGAACGTGGCGTTTGGCGTCCGGGTGATGATATTCACTTAAGTTTTGCTTTGCAGGATAAAAGTAAAACGCTGCCCCCGAATCATCCAGTGACTGTGCAATTATTTGATCCAAGTGGCAAGCTTAAGCAGACCATTACCAGTCGCCAACCTGTGGGGCCTTTCTACACCTTCAACCTGAAAACAGCGGATAGTGATCCAACGGGTGATTGGTTGGTGAAAGCGGTGTTGGGAAGCAGCACTTTCAATAAATCCCTCAAGATCGAAACCGTGCGCCCGAATCGCCTCAAGGTCGATTTGAATTATGGCGTGCCCGCTTTATTTGGTTATAAGCCTTTACCTGATGCTAAGTTATTTGCGCAATGGTTGCATGGTGGCACGGCAGGTAACTTGAAAGCGGATGTGAGCGTGCGTCTGCGGGAAAAGACCACAAGCTTTGGCACATTCAGTGATTACACTTTTGACGACCCAACCCGCAAACTCGATAGCGAAGATCAACAATTATTGGAAGGGCGTTTAGATAACCAAGGCTACCTGACTTTCAATAAAGGTTTCCAACCTGAGCAACCTGCTCCAGGGATGTTAAGTGCTTGGTTTACTAGTCGTGTGTTTGAAGATGGCGCTGGCTTTAGTATTAGCAAGCAAGAAATGGATTACTATCCCTTTGAAAATTATGTGGGGATTAAACTGCCCAAGGGTGATGCTGAGCGTAATATGCTGCTCACTGATACTGAGCATACCGTTTCCATTGGTAGCTTGAATGCGGAAGGTAAAGAAGTTTCCTTGCCGCAAGTCGAAGTCACTTTATATAAGATCGACTGGAAATGGTGGTGGGATAAAACGCCGGATTCTTTAGCTGAATATGCTGACTCTAGCCATAGTAGTAAATTGCAACAATCCGTTGTCAGTACCATCAATGGCAAAGGCGAATGGAAATTCCAGATTAAATACCCTGATTGGGGACGCTACTTAGTGCGGGCTTGTGATCTACAAGGTAAGCACTGTACTGGGAAAACTTTATATGTGGATTGGCCCGGTTGGGCAGGTCGTGCACAAGAAGAAGGTAGCGGTGCGGCTGCGATGTTGCGTTTTACCAGTGATAAAACCAATTATAAAGTGGGCGAAACTGCACAAATCCAATTGCCAGAATCCCAAGCAGGCCGAGCTTTATTGACGGTAGAAACCAGTAGCCAAATTCTTGAGCAGCGCTGGATTGAGTTCAATGGCCAACGGGGGCAAGTGAGTATTCCCATTACCAATGCGATGGCACCGAATGCTTATGTGAGTATTAGCTTATTGCAAGGTCATCAGAATAAGCAGAATGATCGTCCTTTACGTTTATATGGCGTTATTCCACTGTTGGTTGAAGATCCGACAACTCAATTGCAACCTATGATTCAAGCGGCGGATGAGTGGAAGCCAGAAAGTACGCAACTCTTCACCGTTACTGAGCAAACGGGTCGCCCGATGGACTATACCTTAGCAGTGGTCGATGAGGGTTTATTAGGTTTAACCCGCTTCCAAGTACCAGATTTGCACAAGGCTTTCTATCGCAAAGAAGCCCTTGGGATTAAAACTTGGGACTTATTCGATAGCGTAATTGGTGCTTATAGTGGCAATTTAGAGCGTATGTTAGCTATCGGTGGTGGTGACGAAGCTCAAATTGATGATGCGGCCAACAAGCCTAAACGTTTCCCGCCAGTCGTGAAGTTCTTAGGGGCTTTCCATTTAGATGCCGGTCAAAAACGTGAGCATTCTGTGGAGTTGCCTTCTTATTTAGGTGCAGTACGTGTCATGCTGGTAGCGGCTGAAGGCAATAATGCTTATGGTATGGCTGAAAAGTCAGTATTTGTACGCCAACCTTTAATGCTGCAATCTGCACTACCGCGTACTTTAAAAGTGGGCGAAAGCATTGAAGTCCCCCTGACTTTATTTGTTGCTGATGCCAATCTGAAAGCAGTCGAAGTAAAAGCTGAGGCTGATGCAGCCTTTGCCAGTGTGGGTCCCGTGATCACTGTGCCATTCACTCAAGCCGGTGAGAAAACAGCTACCGTCTTTCTCAAGGCGGGTGATAAGCCCATGCAAGGTAAACTGCGCTTCACCGCAAAAAGTGGCGATCAAACCAGTAGCCATGAAGTGAATATTGAAGTGCAAGCACCCAATTTACCAAGTGTACGCACAGTCAGTAGCACCCTTGATCCGAATGGTTCTTGGAAGAAAACCCTCACACCCTTCGGCTTAGCAGGTACGAATCAAACAAGTATTGAGTTATCACCGATTCCGAATTTGAATCTGGAGCAACATTTAGACTACTTGATTAACTACCCACATGGCTGTTTAGAGCAAACCACTTCAGCAGTCTTCCCGCAATTGTATTTGCCGAAGCTGATTAAGTTAGAGCCAGAACGTCAGCAAAAGATTGAATACTATGTGAAGCGTGCTATTGCCAAAATGGGCAGTTTCCAAGCTAGCAATGGTAATTTAATGTACTGGCCGGGTTCGACTGAAGCGAATGATTGGGCAAGTCTATATGCAGGTCATTTCTTAATCGAAGCACAAAAACAAGGCTATAACGTACCTTTAAGTTTGCTGAGTGCATGGCAAGCTTATCAAATCCGTCAAGCCCAAGATTGGACTAGTTCGGCGACTGCTGAAGATACCAGTGCGATTCAAGCTTATCGCTTATATGTATTAGCCGCTGCGGGCAAGCCACAGATGGGGGCGATGAATCGTTTACGGGAATCAGGTAAAGCCAATGAGCAAGCCCGTTGGTTATTAGCCGCAGCTTATCAACAAGCAGGCCAAACAGAAGCAGCGCAACAAACTACGGCTGGTTTAGTCGCGAATAATCTGAATGTACCGCTATCTGAAGAGACGTTTAGTCAACGCTTAGGCCAATTAGGTTTGCAGTTAGAAACTTTGTTGACTTTGCAAAGGCCACAAGATGCTGACTTGGTAGTACAGCAGATTTCAGCGGAGTTAGGAGATGGTACTAAAGCCTTTAACACCCATGACTTAAGCTGGGCTTTGTTATCCATGTCACATTATCTGACCAATATGAAACAAACTGTGACGGCTGATTATGTGATAGACCAAGGTGCAGCAGTAGCGTTGAATAGTGCTCAACCTGTGTTGAGTCAGTTATTAGCTGCTAATGACAATGCTTTCTTATTGACAGTAAGTAATAAGGGTGCGAACAAACTCTATGCTGCCTTGAATCAACGTGGTATTGCTCAAATCGGTAATGAGCAAGCTGAATCACAAGGTTTACACATTCAAGCTGAGCTATTGGATAAAGCAGGCAGTAAAGTGTGGGATGCTGAAACAGCTGATCCAAATCTGCGCCTACAACAAGGTCAAGATTATGATCTGAGTATCACGGTGAGCAACGGCACTACCCAGAATCTGAAGCATTTAGCCTTATCTGCTTTAGTGCCTTCTGGGGTGGAGATTGGTACTGCTGAGTCTGAAACAGCGGCTAAACCAGAAACCGCAGGTGAGGCTGATGCACCTCCTGCACAACCGGCCGCTAGCAATGGCTTAAGCTATCAAGATGTACGCGATGATCGAGTGCTGAGCTATTTTGACTTAGCCGCGGGTGCTAGCCAAAACGTGAAAATCCGGATGAATGCCGCTTACTTAGGCAAATACTATTTCCCTGGTTTAAGTGCAGAAGCCATGTATCAACCCGCTATGCGGGCGCGTACTGCAGGTTTACCTGTGAGTATTGTGAAAACAGCCCCCGCACCGGCTGCTCCAGGAGCTACAAGTGCGAGTGCAGAGTCAGGCCAAACTCCAACTGCAACTATTGCTGCTACCGATAAAATAGCCGCCGAAGAAGCAGAAACCGATACCAATCCTGATGCCGTTGAGGAAGAGGAAGACGCAACTAATTAATTCTATTCCAACACACTAAATCATGGCTCAACAGCCAAGCGTATTGGCTAGTGTTCAACGCCGGACACTAGCCAAGCTTCTACTCGGCGGTATATTTTTAGGCTTATTGAGCTTTGGCTTGAACTGGTGGTACTTCCACAGTCTGCCAGCCCCCTTATTTGCGAAGACTCACTCTCAAGTATTGCTTGATCGGCAAGGACGTTTGCTCAGTGCCCATATTGCAGAGGATGGGCAATGGCGCTTTCCTGCCATTGAAAAAGTCCCCGATAAATTCGCAACTGCTTTAATTCAATTTGAAGATCGGCGCTTTCGCGAACACAGTGGTGTGGATATTTTGGCGCTGATGCGTGCCAGTTATGACAATCTGCGTCAGCAACGCGTTGTCAGCGGGGCTAGCACTTTGAGCATGCAGGTGATTCGGATAGCGCGTGGTAATCCGCCGCGCACGTTATCGGAAAAGCTGGTTGAGCTATTCCGCGCGTGGCGTTTAGAGTCTGTGTACAGCAAAGAGGAAATACTACAGCTCTATACGAGTCACGCCCCCTTTGGTGGCAATGTTGTCGGTTTAGAGGCAGCGGCTTGGCGCTATTTCGCGCGTGATCCTGAGCATCTATCTTGGGCTGAGCAGGCGATGTTAGCGGTCTTGCCAAATAATCCTGCATTGATTCATCCAGGGCGGAATCGCACTCAATTACTGCAAAAACGTAATCGCTTACTCGCACGTTTATATGAAGTCAAAGCACTTTCAAAACTTGATTATGAGCTAGCGATAGCTGAACCTTTGCCTGAAGCACCCCATTTACTGCCACGCTTAGCCCCACATTTGCTGGATACTTTAGCCCTAGGTTATCCACAAGGTGAGCGCTTTCGGACAACTTTAGATGCAACGCTCCAACAGCAGTTAACTAATTTGGCACAGCGTACCGGTGAGCAATTAGCCATAGAGGGGATTCAAAACCTAGCTATTTTAGTGTTGGATAATCATAGTATGGAAACTGTCGCCTATATCGGTAATCGTCCTGACATGGATTATCGCAATGAACAAGGGCATGCGATTGATCTGATCCAACGTGCACGTAGCACTGGTAGCACGCTCAAGCCGTTGCTATTCGCTGATATGCTGGAGCAAGGTCTGATTTTGCCGGATACGCTAGTTGCCGATGTACCAGTGAATTATACCGGTTTTACTCCACAGAATTTTAATCGCCAATATCATGGGGCTGTTACTGCGCGTGAAGCTTTAGCACGCTCTTTAAATATTCCATTTGTTAACTTACTGAGTATTCGTGGTGTTGATCCCTTCTTAATGTCTTTGCGGCACATGGGTTTTCAACACATGCAGCGTTCTGCGCAAAACTATGGTTTAAGTTTAGTGTTAGGTGGTGCAGAGGCCTCGCTGTGGGAGTTAACAGTGGCTTATGCAAATTTGGCATATTTAGCGCAGGATCAATCAACTACACCAGCTTATTGGCAGCAAGGAAAGCGTTTACAAACAGAGCTGGCTACTACGGATCGAGTTGCAACTTTATCTAAGGCTAGTGCTTGGCTCACTTTAGATTCAATCTTAGGGGTTGCGCGCCCAGGTGATGAGGGTTATTGGGATAAGTTTATTAGTAGTCGGAAAGTGGCTTGGAAAACAGGTACCAGCTATGGACAGCGGGATGCTTGGGCCATCGGTACTACCCCAGATTACACTGTGGGAGTTTGGGTCGGTAATGCCAATGGTGAAGGTCGTGCCGGTTTAACAGGTACTCAAAGTGCAGCCCCGATTTTATTCAATACGTTTAACTTTTTACCACCAAGTAAAGGCTGGTTTCAGCGTCCTGATGCCCAACTTACTGATCTAAATATTTGTCGGGATGATGGCTATTTGAGTAATGGTTTTTGCGCGACTAAAACAGTAAAACTACCTAATAGCAGTCACTTTGCACGTATCACGCCTTATCATCAGCGCATTTATCTTGATTCTACACAAACGTGGCGAGTGAATAGTGATTGTGAATCGGTTGCTACTATGCAGATCCGCGATTGGTTTGTTCTGCCACCAGATCAAGCACATTACTATCAACAATATCATGCTGATTATCAGCCGTTACCAGCATGGCGAGCCGATTGTGTGGCTGAGATGGCCAATCAAATAGATGCTTTAAGCGTGGTTTATCCGCAAGAGGGAACACAAATTTATTTGCCACGAGAGATCGACGGTAAATTAGGCGAAGTCGTGTTCCGTGCCGTACCGACTCAACCCGAAGCTTTATTATATTGGCATTTGGATAATCAATTTTTAGGTACTACCCAGAGTTTCCATCAGCTAGCAGCACAACCAACGGCAGGAAAACACAGATTAGCGGTAGTTGACGAGACCGGTAATCGGGTCGAACGTAGCTTTGAAGTCTTAGTGAATGAAGCTAAATCTCAGTAAAAATAAGCAGTTAATTATAACCATTATTAGTTTTTATAAATTAATTAATAAATAAAATTAATTAAAGATTGTGTTTTTAAGCATATTGATTACAATTTTGCCTATGAAAAGTCTAGCGTTTGATCTTCGGATTCGGTTGGCGTTGCGCCACCTGTGAATTAAACCGAGCATTGCAGCACAAGGAAGACTGTTTCAGCCTCGCTAATGCCCTAGAGTACGTACCTATAGGGGTACGAGCTGGGGCAATCGCGCCGTCGCAATTTCGTACCCCTATAGGTACGTACTCTAGGGCGCGAGTCAGTGAGTCTTCCATGTACCAGGTAATAAGGTAGATCTTTCATAGAACAAGGTGTTAGCTAGCTAATACCTTGTTTGCTAAACAAAGATACGAAAATTACAAAATTAAGTTCGTTTTTTGTTTGGTTTTTCCTAAAAACTGTACTATAACTAGTAATAAGAAAAGTCTAGCGTTTGATCTTCGGATCTGGTTGGCGTTGCGCCACCTATGAGTTAAACCGAGCATTGCAACACAAGGAAGACTGTTTCAGCCTCGCTATTACCCTAAATTTAGTACCGGCCGCGGTACGAGCTGGGGCAATCGCGCCGTCGCAATTTCGTACCGCGGCCGGTACTAAATTTAGGGTGCGAGTCAGTGAGTCTTCCATGTACCAGGTAGTAAGGTAGATTTTTTCCAACCAACTTAGGGGATCGTGTATCCCCTGAGTTTTAAGCTCAGACAATAGCACTGATAAATGTGGCTTAGATTTTTAATCATTTTACTTCTTACCATTTTATTTGAATAAAGCAGGGGTCAATATCCATGCAACTCACCCTTTCTGATATTGAAAAAGCTTGGGCGTTAAAAGACCCTGCCTTAGTGGATTATATGCTGGCACTTGCTACCCAGCCTGATCTGCCTGCTGATAAACCTATTCGGACTGAAGCTCTCAGCTTCCAAAAATTCGTTAACACGATTTTTAGTTATAACTTTCTGCAAAAAACACCCGAAGAACAAAAAGCATGGCGGATTGAGCAAATACGCTTATTAGAAGCTGATGATGCAGAAGTACCTTTAGCAGAGCGTTTAAAACTACACAAAATTATTTTGCTGCTATGGACTGATAAAAGTCCATATGCACGGCATGTATTGTTAGAAGTGATTCGGCGTATACCCTTGGTGTACGGTCCTTGGCGCGCTCTGAAACATATTTTCAAAGCGGCTGAAGCTGAAAATGACTACCAGCTACTAGGCGCGCTTGCGACCCGCTGTGACATGGCAACTCAGCAGGAGTTTAGTCGTGCCACTTTGCTGTATATGCGGCGTCGCGCTTGGCGCTATTTACGCCAATTAGGGCAAACCTTGCCTGCGGTTTATCCCGAAGCCGCTAGCTACTTCTTAGCAGCTTACGAAGACAATACCGCTTGGCAGCAAACCTGGGTGGCAAATCATATCTTTTACCATGAAACCCATGCGTATGATGCGGCGAATTTTGGCTATGTGTCCCCCAAAATAGGCTTATTAGAAAAACGTGCTTTTAAAGCCACTTGGCAGCGCTCACCTGAACCTTTATTGCGCTTGTTGAGTATGGCGCGAGCTGAGCAGATTCGGAAGTTTGCTTGCGATGCACTAAAAGCTGATTTCGCGGTGATCTTGCGTGATGTCGAAGCGCAATGGCTGATTGATTTAGCCAATCTGCCAACACACAGCCAAGCGATTGATAATTTTATAGTTTGGCTGTTACAAAACTCGCCCAAACTTGAGCAACAGCAATTCCGCGCTTTGGGCTTGCATCAAGTCGTATTAGGTTTATTAGAGTCGAATGACAAAGATGCGCTGAATTATGCCATCCAATACGCTAAGGCTCATGCGCGTGATCTGCCTGTAACTGAATTACTGCGCCTCGCACTCAAACCCAATCCAGAACTCGCTAAACTGATACGGCAGTTAATTTCCGAGCGCGATCCACGCAGCGAGATTGGCTTGGAAGCTTGGGGACAGTTGCTATGTTTAGAAGCTTATTACGATTTTGCTGCGGAAGCTTTGCGTAAACATTTTGGGCGCAAAGAATTGACCCCGGAATGGTTCCAACAACGTCTGTTGGATTCAATGCTCGGCTTCAAATTTGCTAAGCACTATTTGCTGGAACTACACCCGCTTAAAACGCTAAGCAGTCGTTATTTCCAAGGCATTTTAGAGCAGCTCGATACCACGAATGACGAGCACAATGAGCTGGCTAATTTTGCCCTGACGCAATTAGCGCAACTGGATTTAACCGAGTTAGCGCCAGCGTTTATTCAAACTGCGCTTTTCCACCCCTTCTTGACGTGGAAATTCCGCGAGTGGCTACAAAACGATACCCTTAAAACGCGACAATTGCCGCTCGATTTCTATCAAGCACTGGCTTATGAGCCAGATTGGTATGTGCATCCCTTCATTCAAAATTTGTGTCAGTCGAATCTGCCTTGGACAAAGTATCTGAGTTTTGACGCCAGTTTGGCAGAGCAAGTACGCGGCTGGTTAGCAGATGTGCGGCGTTTCTCACCTGCTGATTTAGGCTTTGAATGGCTAATGAAGTTGGTAAATCGCGAAGAGGCGGCTTATCACGATTTCGCCGTGAAATTGATGATTAAGGCATTTACGCCAGCGGATTTTGCCCCCAAACAAACGGCTATACCCGCAGCTAGTACACCGTCTGCGACTGACAAAACCATTGACTTAGACAAGAAAACCTTCTTATTCACTGGCAAACTGAGCACTATGACGCGTGGCGAGGCGGAAGCCAAGGTCACCGCTGCGAATGGTAAAAACTCGGGTAGTGTGAATGCTAAATTAGATTATTTAGTGATCGGTGATGAAGGCTCGCCTTTATATGGCAATGGCCGCAAGGGCAGCAAGCAAGTGAGTGCGGAAAAGCTGATTGCTGAGGGTGCAGGCATTAAAATCATTTCCGAGACCGCTTTCCTACAAATGCTTGCCGGTGAGCAGCGTGAATTTTCAGAAGATGCGTTAGTTGAAGGCTGCAAGACTTTATGGTCGATGGCGGTGGAAAAACCGGATACGCCCATCAGTAAATTTGCGATTCAATATCTGCGCTATCACCACCCTGAATTATGCTTGAAATTAACGGATCGTCCGGTTGATCCTGGCACGGAAATTCCCGCTAGCTTCGCGACTTTTGAGCAGTTTAAACCTTTGTTTAATCAGGCGAATGTGCCGCTACGCCATATGGCTTTGGATTATGCTAACTATGAATTTGCGCGTTGGAATCCAAGTGTCGCCGATTTATTGGCTTTGACTGAATCGAAATACAGCGATGTGCGTGAATTCGTCAGTAAAGCGCTGACCGAAGAAGCCAGCCAAGAAAATCGGCGCTATCGTTTGGATGCAAGCTTGCTACCTGCGGCTGATGTTTATAGCTTCTGTGAAGCGCGTTCAGCAGCTACCCGCCAATTGGGTATGCAGCTCATTCAACAGCATGAAAAATTCCAATTACCAGAAGCGCTATTCCAACTGACCGAAAGCCCTGATCGTGAATTACGTGGCTTTGTAGTACGGATTTTATGGTCACTCTATCGCCGCTATTCGACGACCGCCCATTGGCAGCCAAGCTTGCCCGTGATGGCGAATTTAAGCGCAGTGGATAAAGCTAAGCGTGAAGCAGCCTTGAAAAAACTCGGCACAGGTTTGCCAAAGCATCCAGACAATCTGCCTGCGGATAAAGATGCCTTACAGCAATTATTACGCCGCTGGTTATATGAAATTCCACCAGGTCGGATGGGTAATGAGCGTTTAAAAACCAGCTTGAAACCCTTATCGGCCAGCAAAGCAAAAAAAGCTTTAATTGAAACCTTCCGCGATGTGGCACTGGATGATGCGGAATTTGCGCAATTAGTGCTGCCGCTCTTTAAGAATTTCACTCGCTCGAATGGGCTAATGGAACAGGCAGCCTGTTTAGTTGCAGTGACGCGTTTACAAACTGCCCATCCTGCTTTGGCGATATAAGGAAGCACTATGATTAATTTACTTCACACCTATCGCGGGCAAATTCAGGGCTTGGTGAGTCAAGGTGCTCACAGCGTTTTTATTACCAAGCATCCCGAAAACCAAGCGACTGAACTCTATCGCTTAAACACCAGCACCGAATACACCGAGCTGCAAAGCGATGCCTTACCTTGTAGTGCCACTGCTTTAGTAGGCAATACAGAACAGATTTGGTTAGCTGGCACGGATGGTAAGCTCTACAGCAGCGCATTTAAAGAAGGCAAAGCCAAAGCGCTAGGCCATTTAGATTTTAGTCAAAGTGAAGTCTTGGCATTGGCTTTATTAGCACAACATCGTTTAGCAGTGTTACAAGCCAAGCAAATCCAGATTGTTGATTTAACAGCAAATAATATTAGCCAAACCTTTGAGCAGACTGATGCGGCAACCACATTAGCAAGTAGTCCAGATGGTTTATGGTTTGTGGTGGGTTTCCGGCAAGGCAAGCTGGCCGTTTACCACTCTGAAACACCAACCAGTGAATTTGCTTTATCCAGCGAAGGTGTAGTGCATCAAGGTCAAGTCACCGCTCTAGTATTTGCCCAGAACGAATTACAGTTCTACTCAGCCGGTGCAGATAAGAAGCTGTTTTTAACCCATGCACGCGGTACTTTGCAGCCTTTAGATAAAGGTAAAAGTAGCAATCATGAAGTAGCGATTAGTGCACTGTTACTCGGCAAAGAGCGTTTATTTACTGGTGCACACGATAAAAGCGTCAAAGCTTGGGCGTATAGCGGTGGTCAACCCACTACTTTAAAACAAGGTTTACCGAATATTGCCTATTTGAGCTTAATTCAGTATTTGGATAAGCCTGCGCTATTAGTCGCTGGTACGGATGCCTCCTTAACCATTGTCGGCTTAAGTGAAGAAGAAAAACTGGGTGAGATCAAAGTCGCGATTAATGATGGCTATGCTTGGGCCAAATACTTTGGCGAACGCGCTGATCCACTAGAGCGCGAGAAAGCCTTAGTTCTGCTGGCTAAGTATGATGATAAACGCGCTTTTGATTTATTAGATAATCAGCTTAAAAGCGAACAAGATCACGCTTTGCGTGAGCAAATCATTAAGCTAGTGGCCAAAGCGAAACATCCACGCGCCTTAAATTTATTAGAAGCTGCTACCAAAGATACCCGCCATGACACCGTGCGCCAACAAGCCTTCAAAGCCTGGGAAGGCAAAGTGGCAGCGGATGATTTGCGCCCGTATGAAGTTGCACTGGCGACCAATCAGCTTGATATTGGTAAGGAAGCCTTAACGGTTTTAGCTGCACTGGCCAAAGAGCAGCCGCGTGCTGAACAAATGTTGGTGCAGGCACTGAATCATAAACAGGCCGCTTTACGTTTGACCGCTTTGAGTTTGTTGGAAAAGCTCTATGGTGATTCGCCCAAAGCATCACTCCAAGCTTTAGCAGTGGCTCAAGCTGATTTACAGCGTGCGGCTTTAATACGCTTATATCAGCGCAAACTCCTGCAAGATATGGAGGTGCAACGCGCTCTATTATTAGCCCAGTCTGATAATGACGCGAATCTGCGTCACACCGCTTTTTTAGTCGGGATTTTAAGTCAAGCCAATTTGACCCAAGCCCTCAAAACACTGGAACCCGATTTAGCGCGCCAACTGCAAGAGTTAGAAGATTTTGAATTGCTCGGTGATGGTACAAGCAAACCTGCCAAAGCGCCTAAAACCTCGAGCAAAGAGGCGGCGAAACTGATCCAAGCCTTGGAGTTTGCTGATTACAATGTGCTGCTGCAAGGGATGAGTAATCGCCATGCAGATATTAGTTTCTTGGCGGCATTTGCCTTAGCGGTACTCCAAGATCAACGGGCGTTCGGCATGTTATTAGTCCTAAGCCAAGAAGCGAATCCAGCAATTCGCGCCGGTGTTGGACGGGCGTTTGCTTGGTTAAATCAAGACGATAGCATTCCCACTTTAGAGCTACTGCTCAATGATAAAGCGCCGGAAGTGCGCGATGCGGCTTTCAATGCGTTAGAGAAGCTTCAAGCAAATCGGCTGCTAACAGCAGAACGGGGTTTTGCCTCACAGCATCAAGATATTCATGCACGTAGCTTAAAGACTTTATTAGATTTATTGGCTGAACCTGAAACCAGCGAAAAACCGAAAAAATCCTTACTGGGCAGTTTAAAAACACTGTTTTCCAGCCCTAAAGACCCAACACCCGTCACCCCTAAAAATGACAGCGAACGTGCTTTAGTTTTATTGCAAACCGCTTTAAATGATCCTTTTGAGCCAGTCCGCCAAGAAACCTTCAAAACTTGTTTGAACCGTCAATTGGGTGGCTCAGAGCTAGATACGCTGCGTTTATTGCTGACTAGCCGTTATGAAAATCTGCATCGCGAAGTGCTGAATGAGTTAATGGCGAAAAGCCGTGTCCTACCTGAGTTGGATTGGGTTGCACCATTGTTATTGGAGTTATTCAATGATCGCTTTGCAGGGGTGCGTACCGAAGCTTTACGCTTTGCCTTAACTGAAAAGAAACGTTTTGAGGCACAAGCAGTTTTAGCGGCAGCAGTGCAAAGTCTGTTTGTGGATGTCAAACAGGCGGCTTTGCTGCATATTCAAAAGAATCCAAGCAAAGCCAATCAAGCACATTTGCCTACATTATTGAATGATGAACATGAGTCTTTACGCAATTTAGCGATTCAATTATTAGTCGATGCAGATCAACAAACCGCACTCCTCACAGCCTTAAATAGCCCTTATGACGATGTGCAAGTTACGGCGGCGAATGCTTTAGTCAAATGGGGGGAGCCGCAAGCTTTTAAGACTTTAGAAGCTTTATTAGCGCGCCCAGAACCGACGATCAAAGCCGAACAAGAACAATGGCTACGGATTACTGCACAAGCTTTATCAGGTTTAGGGTCAACGGCACAAGTTCAAGCATTTGCGACCATTCAAACTTATTTGAAATCAACTCATGCCTCCTTAGTTGAGGTTGCGGCTAAAGCACTCGCTTATGTAGTCAGTAGCGAGCAAGTTCCGGTTTTATTAGAACTGCAAGCTGATGAGCGTCCGGTAGTACGTGCCAATGCAGGTTTCGCTTTAGCCCTATTAGCAGAACCGCAAGCTAAGGCCGTGTTAGCTGAAACTAAATTAGTTGAACAGCAATTAAGCCTGTCACAACGTTTGGCAGCCCAGTTAGCTTTGGAAACGGCTACCCCGTTAAATCTGCAAATTTTCCTACAAGATCATCGGACATTTATTCCAGCGGTACTAGCACTCGCCAGCCACGAGTTTCTCCTGCATGGCGATGAGCCTGAATTAAGCACGTGGGCTTTAAGTTTAAATCAGCCTGAGTTGCAGCAGTTTTGTGCTGATTTACTGGTGTCTTATAGTGATGAAGCAGCGCGCTGGGCTTATTTGGGGCAATGGCTCCAACAGCAACAAGGTTCAGATAGTAAAGATCAGGAAAAATGCTGGCATTTCAGTACCGCTAATTTGCAACAGATTGCCGCGATATTGGTCTACGGTAGTGGGCATTTAAAAGCGTATTTGCTAGAAATTTTGGTTAATTTAATCAGCATGAATGGCAAAGAATGGCAATTGCAATTCGACGCTTTCAATAAACGCTTTGCCAATGAAATTAAAGCGGCTGAAGCGAAGGTGCTGAAACCTGAGCCTGCTAAGCACGAGCAAGCCGCATGGAATCAACGCGCTTTCGGGGCTTATTTAGGTCTGGTGCGTCAGGATAGTCCGCAATCACCACGTTATGGTTCCTTAGTCTTACGCTTGAAAGCCTTACGTAGCTTACAAGACCTTGCTGAACGTGACAAAAGTTTATACGAAAGTGTAGTTAGCAGCTATCTAACCCTGCTCAACCATGAACAAGTCGAAATTCGCTTATTCGCCTTCGATACCTTGCAAACTATGGGCGTGGATTTGGCCGTCTTAGGGAATACTGCCACCACTTCGCCACGCACCGATATTGCCCGCAAAGGTTTAGAATTACTGATTAAGCATTATCCACTTAAACAGTCGCATCAATTACTGCAAAACTTGATTGGTAGCAATCACGAAATTCTCGCGCCAGAAGCGTGGAAGTTGTATAGCGCGGATCTGGGTTTGGTCAAAGCTGCCCCCGTTGCACTGCAATCCAATTTAGCCGAATTGCGTTTGCAAGTGATGGGAGATTTAGCGGCGCATTATGCGGATACGGGTGTGCCAGCTTTAGTAGTGGAAGCCAGCCAAAACAGCTCCATCGCGGTAGCGATGAAAGCAGCCGAGACACTGGCACAACAGAAACATCCGCAGGCTTTCAATGCTTTAGTCGGTTTATTTAAACGCGGTACGAGTGCACAGAAACGCGGTGTCTTGAATGCTATGCGTTTATTGCCGAATGCTGAGCCTGCTTTATGGTTAGTGAACTATCTAAATACCGATTTCTTAGACAATGACTTATTAAATCAAGCTTATGAAGTGATTGCGAGCCAACGCCCGATAGAAGCCTTTAAGCCACTACTCAAGCGTTTGGAGCAACAAGCGAAAGAAGCTAAAGCCATCATTAAAGCACTCATTACTATTACCGGTTTCGACCAGCCCATTGAAGATTATGCAGATGAGTCAGCAGATAAACGTTGGTTGACTTTACAGTTCCCCCGCCATGAAGATTTGCTAATTCAATTATTCAACCATTTGATTCGTCTGAATTATTTAGATGAAGCAACACGTTTAGCTTATGCACTGGGCTGGGTGCAAAGTAAAGACGCAGATAAAGCCCTAGCGGATGCTTTGCCAGTATTAAATACTGCGCAACTCATGCCCGTTTTACAAGCCATGTCGCATCGTGCCCTGAAGCGCGAGGGTCGGGTAAATGGCTTACTGACGATGCTTGCGCATAAAGATTTGGATGTGCAGTTCTTAGCGGCAGAGGGCTTGGCGAATAGTGGTCATCAGCAAGGCTTTAGCATTCTGCTGGCGGCCATGGATTATCAGAAAAATGATGAATTCCGCAAACGTGCCACCCTTGCTTTGGGTAAATCGGGCGATGAGCGCGCTTTAGATAAATTGCTGAAACTCGCGGAAGACAAAGAGCATTTCTTACACGAAGCGGCCATTGAAGCGATTGGCCATTTGGGCAAAGGTGAGCAAGGCGAACGCATCTTTAAGCAGATTAAATCACGCTTATTGAATGCTGAGTATTTCTCGGATTTAGCTAACTATGCTCTGAATGGTTTGCGTTGGTTGAATACCCAAGCGGCTTGGGCGCTGGTGCAAGAGTATGCAGCTGATCAAGCCCGCTACAGTGAGTATCGGGAACATGCAGTGAGCTTGCTGCAATACCACGATACCGAAGCTACACGTAGTTTCTTACTGAAAGTATTACGTGAAGAAGATGATGAAATGGGTGTGGTTGAAATAGCATTGAATACGGCGCGCTTAGTGTGGAAAGCAGAGCCAACTATTGCCACTGAAGTGGACTATGCGCTCTTGCAAGGTCATTACCCACAAAGCGATTCGAAGCTATTGGAACGTATCGTCAATACTGCCCCGACTGCGACCTTATTAGCATTGCTCGGCAAGGATTATGTGCCAGATGATCCTGCTTATGCGCACTATATTGTGGCGGGGTTAGGGCAAGGCTTATTGAAGCGCAGCGATTACCAAACAGATGAATTACAAGCTTTATTAGCGGCGCAAAAACCGGAAGTCGTTGAGTGGGTAGCACGCTTAATCGGGCGGATGGATAAACTCACTAAAACCTTAGCCACTAGTTTGGAGCAAGCGCTCGAAACTTATTTCGCACGCTGGCAAACAGCTTATCAGCGCTTAGAGCAAAAGCCAGATGATCCGGTGCGTCAAGAAACTGAAACAACCTTAGTGCAAACGCTGGATCAATTGCTTTGGACACTGGTGCAACAAAATCTGCAACCGGCTCATTTATTGCAATTATTGACCACTGCACAGAAAGCGGAGCGCCACTTCCAAATACAGATTCTGACCGCCTTCCTAGCGCTAGATAAGCTGAGTGATAAATCGGTATTGGAAGCTTTAAGCAACTTACAATCTTCGCCTGTCTTACAAGTCAGCACTTTGGCGAATCAATTACTCGCCAAACATCAACCCAAAGCCAAGGTCGATTGGCAGCGTTTACTCGCCCAGCCAGAAGCTTTATTACAAGACCATTTCGCCAAAACTTTAGCAGAAGCGGCTGCCACCGCTGCGCATCAGGCACAAGTTTTACCCGTCTTGATTGCCAAGCAAGAAGTGCCAACCTTGGCGCAGATTGCGAATGACCCACAGCAACAAGAAGCCTTGCGTTTAGGGGCGATTGAAGGTTTAGCCAGAATTATTACACCCGAAGCTGAAACGGCTTTACAACAAATCAAGCAAGCCGCGAACGATGCGGATATTAGTAAAGCGGCCTATCGCGCCTTGCGTCGCTGGCAACGTAGCCAAGCCAAAGCCACCACGGGAGCATCTGCATGAGTACTGAAACCAATCCAGTGGCAGGGACTGAAAGCTTTACCTTGCGCTATCAGCAGCCCAGCGATTTTCACCATGACGCGGTGCAATTATTCACGCATTTAGAGCGTGATGCCGTGCAGTTTGCGGGTAAAGTTAAGCAGCCGATAGCTTTCCGCGAAGGTTTAGCAACTTTATTTGCGATTGTCAGTAGTGACTATCGTTATGTGCCGAAGGATCGTGCCGCTTATGCCGCGTTCATGCAAATGCGCCGTAGCTCGCAGAATCTAGGTTTGGCGAAAGCATATCGCGCTTATTTCGATTGGTTAATACGCAATGACCCGCAAGCATGGCTAATTCTTGATCCAATTATTAGCGTGCATCCTGATGGTTTATTGCTCGAAGTCTTTAGTAAAGATGAAGGTTGTTATGCCGCGCTCGCTTTAGATAATGCGTTCTTTGAGACGCAAGGCCAAACTCAATTTGGCACGACTAATATCGACTTCAGCCAAGAGCTCGCCCAAGGCATTGAGCAGATTCGCAGCTTCCGCACTACCCATTTTACGGTGGGTAAAGAAGCGGTCAATTTCCAAACTGAAACCGCAGCCGCTTTACCCGCTACCGAAGTAATCGAAAAGCGTATTCAAGTGCCGCAAACCTGGATTCGTGGTTTATTGCAAGTGCAATCCGCTGCGCAATTGCCGAGCGATACCTTTTTCCTAAAGCCGATTGATCTGTATAACGCGCTACGTCATTTGCGCCTCCATGCGGATCTCAAAGGCAAAAAACGCGGCTTGCGGATTGAACTCGTGCCGAATCAGCAGCCACGTTTGGTATTAGAACCGAATGATGTGGTGATTGAAGGCAGCGCCGAGGCTTATCAAGGCAAGCAGGCGAAGGTGATTCGTTTATGGGGGCGGCGGCGTTTGAGTTTATTGAAACGCTTTTTACCTTTTGCGGAAACCATTGAAGTGCAGGTTTTGGGGAATGGGATGCCGAGTTTCTGGATTTTAGGTGGCTCGGGGATGAGTTTAACGCTGGCGGTAACGGGTTTTACGGCGAGTAATTGGTCACAAGCACTGAATTTTGATTTATTGTTACCACGGCGCACTGAGACGGTGGCTGAATTAAAAGTGGTTGTGGATGCACTGAAAAAAGCCTATGTCGCAACTTTAGAGGATCTAACACAACTAACTAAACTGAGCGAGCTGACTTGCCGTACCGCGCTGCAACAAGCCAGCCAACAAGGTTTGGTGATTTATGATCTGGCGCATGATGTATATCGTTATCGCCCGCTCACTCAAGAGCCGCTGGAGATGGCGCATTTTCAATTCCGTCAACCCGCTGAAAAGCTGGCTTATGATTTAGTCGCACGCCAAAAAGCTATCAGCCCATTACAATTGACTGTGATTCCGCTAGAAGGCACAGAAATTTCTGCAGAAATTACGGTGAAAGAAGATAAGCGTGATTATCTAGCCAAGCTCAAACTCACCGAAGAAGGGCAAATCAGCAAAGCATCCTGCTCTTGCCATCAGATTATGACGCATGGTCTGAGCCAAGGTGCGTGTAGCCATTTGCTTGCGTTAAGGATTGCATATGCTGAGCAGCAAGCGAAGCGTGATTTGAGCGTGATTACCCATGAAACACGCCTACTGACACGCCGAAATAAGCAACAACAAGAACAGATTCAAGTGACTTTAAATCAAAAGCGTTTGTTGATTAGTCGTGAGCTGAATCAGCAAAACAAACCACAGCAATTCGCCTTCAATTCCGTGCAGGAAGCGCGCCATGCGTATCTAGGCAAAATCGCACAATTGGAACTAAGCGGCTTTATTGAGGGCTAAAGCATGAGTGAAAAACTAAGTCGTTACGAACAAATTTGGCAAGCGATTGAAAAAGCCGGCAGCGTGAATGCGTATGTGCGCGAACAGATGCAGAAAAATGGCTTTATGGTAGCGCGTCGCCCAACCGACAATATGTCGAAAAGCGAGCTAGAAAAATACCGCCAAGAGCTCAAGAAAGAAGCGGCTGAGCAACGCCGCTTGAATAAAGAAGCCTGGCAAGCTTATAAGTCCAAGCATATTGTGCATTTGGGCGAGGGCATTTATTGGACGGACGATACCAGTGAAGATCAATGGGATGTACCCAATGCGAATAAGCGTTTGCTGGAAAATCAATTGCCTGCGCTTACTAAAGTGGCCCAACTCTGCGAAGCCTTGAATCTTTCTGTGAATGAATTGCGCTGGCTCTGCTATCAGCGTGAAGTCACCGAGAAAAGCCATTACACCCGCTTTGAAATCCCGAAACGTTCGGGCGGAATGCGTGCGATTTGGGCACCTTTGCCGAAATTAAAACAAGCTCAACATTGGATTTTGCACGAAATCCTTGATCGTCTAGTTGTACATGGTTCAGCGCATGGTTTTATCAGCGGGCGCTCGATTGCTAGCAATGCGGCTGAACACACCAATAGCCAAGTGTTAGTAAAAGTCGATATTGAAAACTTCTTCCCGACGATTAGCTGGAAGCGCGTCAAAGGTGTATTCCGTAAGGCCGGTTATCCTGAGCAAATCGCCACACTGTTAGCCTTACTTTGTACCGAATCACCACGTGAAATTGTTGAGCATGAAGGTAAGCAAGTTTATGTCGCTTTAGCGGATCGCTGCTTACCGCAGGGAGCACCAACCAGCCCAGCATTAACCAATGCTTTGTGCTTACGTTTGGATCGGCGCTTAACCGGTTTTGCCCAAAAAGCAGGCTGGCGTTATACCCGCTACGCGGATGATTTGACCTTTAGCTTGCCTGCCAATAGCAAACATCCAGCCGAGATTAGCCGCCTGCTAGGCACTTTAAAACGTGTTTTAGGCGAGGAAGGTTTCAATTTAAACGAGAAAAAAACGCGAGTGATTCGCAAGGGCAATGTACAAGCAGTCACCGGTTTAGTCGTGAATGGCGAACAGGCACCGCGTGTGAGTCGTGAGTTAAAGCGGCAAATGCGCGCAGCCGTGCATAATCTGAAACAAGGTAAAACTTTACCAGAAGGTGAAAGCATCCAGCGTTTACGTGGTTATGCCGCTTATATTGCGATGACAGATCGGGAATTAGGAGCGAGTTTATTAAACCAGTTACAGCAGACCCAAGGAGTCTAAGCTATGGGTGCTTGGGGGATGCAAGCATTTGAAAATGATGCAGCTCTAGATTTCACTGCATGTTTATTTCATGAATCGGAAGCAGGTGATTTGAGCTTGCTAGCTGAAGCCTTTCGGGATGTATTTAAGGCTAAACAGAAGACTATCTAGATTCTGATCTTGGCTCGCCGGCCGTTGCTGCAGCGGCTCTTTTGGTTTCCCTAAAAGACAATGACACGCAAGCGCTCTTAAAAATTCAGCCTGAAGGGAAAGCTTGGTTTGATGCAGCACGCCAAGCCGATTACGCTTTTGGTTTCTGAAGCTCTACGAGCACTGGATTTAGTTACTGCTGAAAATTCAGAGTTGTATGAGCTTTGGGAGGAAACCAGTTATTTTGAGGAATGGCTGATTTCAATAAATAAGATTAAAGCGGCATTAAGCGCCGAAAGTCAAATGGCTTAGGCTTTGTAAAAATTTGCTTTTGCTAGAGTTTAAAACTACACATTATCTCCTCTAGGTTATTGAATTTATTGAGCCAAGTGTAAATTTAATAATCATTGATAGATTTACAATTCCTTTACAAATTTTTTGTTTGTTTTTAGTGCATTCGTAAAAAAAATAATTACAATCCCTTGCTGTGTAAATACTACACACGCTGTGCCAGTCAGTTTTCGAGTGTCGAGTAACTAGCTGGCTTATCTATTCTTGGAGGAGTCCCACGATGAAATCATTGAGTACTGTGATCGGTGCCGCTTTATTGGCTTTAAGTTTATCGGCTATGGCTGAGGATGCTAAGCCAGCTGCAGGTGCTGCGACTGCAACCCCAGCGGCTGCTCCGGCTGAAATGGGTACTGAAGCTGAAGCTCAAGCGATGAGTGAAAAAGCAGCTAAATTAGTTGATGAAAAAGGCGAAGCTGCTTTCGAAACCTTCAAAACGAAAGACGGCGGTTTCCAAGCTAAAGACCTGTATGTATTCTGCATGGACTTAACGGGCAAAATCTTATCTCACCCGCTGAAACCAGAATTAGTGGGCAAAGATATGCTGAGCTTTGATAAATACGGCGACAAACCTTTTGAAAAAATGGTTGAGCTTGCGAAGGGCGCAGAAGGCAAAGGTTGGGTTGATTACAAATGGCCTTTACCAGGTGGCACTGACCCACAAGACAAGAAAAGCTACATCATTAAAAACTCAAAAGGTTTCTTATGTGGTGTTGGCGCTTACGTGAAGAAATAAGCTAGGCTTTCTTCGGGTTGTAAGGCTCTCTTACAACCCATTGCCGCTCTAAACTGCTATGCTCATTAAAACCTCAGCACTTAGCAGTATGAATGATCTAATTATCTTCGACGGTATCTGTAATCTCTGTACTTTTTCAGTACGCTTTATCTTGCAACACGAAGCTGCAGCTATCTTACATTTCACTCCCTTACAATCCGCAGCTGGCGCACGCTTATTGCAGCAGCATGGCTTTGATCCAAACGATGCAAAAACCTTTGTTTTAATCCAAAACGGTCAGGCATATACGCGCTCGGATGCTGCGTTGCGAGTCGCGGCCTATTTGCGTTGGCCGTGGCGTGGCTTGGTTCTATTTAAGCTAATCCCCCGCTATCTGCGCGATAAGGCCTATGATGCTATAGCGCGTAATCGTTATCGCTGGTTTGGGATGAAAGAGGTTTGTATGCTACCGACGCCAGAATTGCGGGCGCGTTTTATTGAGCATTAGGCGTAAATATGCGGATTGACCTCGACCACTGTGTTATTCATGTCTCCAACTGGGAGCGTTCGAATGCGTTTTACCAAACTATTTTAGGTGCAGAAATCATTCCACGCGGCAATGGCTTTGCCTATCGCTTAGGTAATGCGCAACTGAATTGCCACGGCCCGAATGTGAATCCAGCACCTGTTGCCCACATTCCAGTGCAACCCGGCAATAGTGATTTGTGCTTTATTTGGCCGGATAAAATTGAAAGTGCAATTGAGCATTTAAAGCAGCATGGGGTGGCAGTGGAAGTTGGGCCAGTTGCACGCTTTGGCTCAAAAGGTCACGGCACGAGCGTGTATTTCCGTGACCCTGATGGCTCCTTGTTGGAGTTTATTTCGTATAGCGTTTAAGGCTTGAGAGTTGGTTGCAAAACTTGTTTTTGCATCCAGAGATTCAACACAACCACCAAGCCCAATAACACTAACAAACCCAGATTCAAACTTTGCCAGCTAAAGCTTTGAATCAATAAGCCGCCGGCCATCACCCCAACAATTGCAGCAACCGCAATGACCAATTCGGCAATACCCTGCGCGCGGCCTTTTTCCGCAGCGGGATAGGCTTGGTTATATTGATTAGTTCCAGCGACATACATCAAGTTCCAGCCGATGCCGAGCAGGAATAAGCTAATGTGGTAGTGCAGTTCAGTCGTGCCTAGTATCGAGGCTAAAGCACTTAAGGCCAAGACAGCTAAACCTGCCAACAGTACATAGCCTGCACCGAATTTATCGACTAATTTACCGCTGACAAAAGACGGTAAAAACATACCGATAATATGCCAGCCGATTACCGACATTCCTGCATCGACCGAGTAATGATGTTGGTGCATCGCTAAAGGTGCGACTAACATCATTAGCATCATTACAGCTTGCCCGAATGCGGTATTGCCAACCCCTAACCAATAGGCAGGGCGTTTTAAAAAGCTGGCGGGCGTGGCTTTATTGGCTGCTTGACTGGCAGGTTTTTTACCCAAAAAGCTGATTAATAGCAAAGCTAATAAACTGAAAACTGCGACTAAACCATACGCGCCTAAATACTTCGGTTCTGCAATCCAGTGGTTAGCAAATTTAGCCAAGCTCGGCCCTAGAATCGCCGCTAATAAGCTCCCACTTAATACCCAGCCAATCGCTACACCAGATTGTTGGGCAGGCATTTCATCAAGCGCAGCGAGGCGATAATACACTGAAGAGGCTTGATAAATACCCATTAGCAAACTTGCTGCGCAAAAGATTACAAAGCTTTGCGTGCTCAAAGCGAGCATGGCTAAACCTGCTGCAACTGCACCAGCTAATGCTCCCACTTGAAAACCTAAACGCCGACCTGAACGTTGCATCACTATAGACAAAAGATAAGTTGCGCCCAACGCACCAACGCTAATCAAGGCATAAGGCAAGGTCGCGAGCTTCTCACTGGGTGCGAGTTGCAGACCAATCACGGTCGATAGGCTAATCCCGACCAATACCGCAAACCAATAACAGGCTTGAGCGAGCGACAAGATCACGATTTTAGGATTCATAGGCGAACTCCTCGGTATACACAGAAAAACGCTTGCGGTAGTCGGCAGGCGTGACGTTTAAGGCTTGCATGAATTTGCGGCGCAGAATTTCACTGGAGGGAAAGCCGCATTGCTGGGCAATTTTGGTGAGTGGCAATTCGCTGGATTCCAGCAACCAACGTGCCTGATCTAAGCGCGCTTGGGCAATATAACGCGAGGGCGCTAAACCGGTAGCAGTGGAAAACTGGCGCGAAAAATTACGCACACTCATCGCGGCTAAATCCGCCAAACGAGCCACTTCCAAAGGTTCAGCCAAGTGCTGATGAATATATGCTTGCGCCTTGCGTAAAGCAGGATGCTGCAATTCGCGCCGCCCGTTTACCGGCGAACTAAACTGATTTTGCCCGCCCGGACGATGATAAAACGCCACCATTTGCCGCGCGGTTTCCAAAGCCACCTGCTGCCCACAATCGTCTTGCACCAATTGCAAAGTCAAATCAATCCCCGCAGTCACACCCGCTGAACAATAATATTTACCGTCCTGCGTAAACAGCGCATCAATATCCAAGTTCACCTCCGGAAAGCGCTGTCTAAATTCGGTGTAACGCTTCCAATGGGTAGTGGCGCGGCGATCATTTAATGCACCCGTTGCAGCTAGCAAAAATGCGCCACTACACACCGAAGCTACGCGCGGAATTTGTGGCACTAGCTCGCGCAAGGGTTGAATAAGGTTTAAGTCTTGCGAAATCTGTGGTGCAGGCGTGCCACCGACCATTAATAAAGTGTGAGGCAGCGCTTGAAATAAATCAGCTAACACGCCATCGCATAACACGCGCGTTTTCGTTGCTAAAGTCACTGCTGGCGTATTTTTTAAAGCAATCAGGCGAGTGCGATAACGCGGCTTTTCAGCATGATTGGCTTGCAAGTCCAGCAACTCATTAGCTGACGCAAACACCTGCAAAGGTCCAAACACATCCACTGCATTGGCGTCATCATAAGCAAGTAAGGCAATTTCAATGCAAGCTTCGGTCATAAACACTGCTTTTGTTAGTTAGTAACCAAGCTTGATTATAAAAGCACAAGCTCTGTCTGATAGGACAGAAAAACTACTAAACCGGACACAATCGCATCACTAGCATGAGCTCTAAGCAATCGAGCTACCGCCAAACAAGCTAGTCGCTCTGCTGGTTTTGGCAGCTTGAATAAGCCCGAATTGATGTTTAAGAATTGAAAATACCTCATCTGAGGGTTAGTTTATTTAGATAGCCTGACCACTTAACAGCAAAGTTATCAGCACTCAATACAATTGCAGATAATAAAAATTTACCAATCATTAAAAGCTATCAAAATGCTGAAACGTATCACTGGAACTACCTTAGTGCTATTAATAGCCTTAGCGTATTGGCTTACTAAAGATGAGGTACTCAGTCCTGAAGCACAAACATTGCTTGCATCAGTTGATCCAAGCACTAAAAGCAGCGAAGCCTATACCTATCTACTCGGTATAAATGCAGCCCAAGATGAAGATCCAGCACAGGTTGGCCAGCAGTTATTAACTGCTATTCGACAAAGTGAAGCGCAATATAAACTAGGAAAGCAGCTGTTCAGTTTCACACCCTATCCAAAAAATAAGGAATTACCCTTGCCTGAAGGTGAGCTATTTTGTGAAAAAGAAGATACCGCCTTATGCTTAAAAAACGTGTTTAAAGCTGAAGCATCACAAATTGCAGAAGCTCTTACGCAAAATCACATCTTACTGGAGCGCTATCAAACCTTTCTAACAAAAACAGATTATGTCACCTTAATGCCCAACAACCTACAAGCGCCTATAGGTTTAAATCTAAGCTACCTTAGAAGGGGTAATCAGTTAATACTATTAAAAAGTATTCTATTAGCAAAGCAAAACAATAACCAAGCAGCATTGGATTTATTAGAAAAGCACCAGCTCAGCTTACGCCAATCACTAGCTCATGCCGATATTCTACTCTATAAAATGATTGTTAATTCCTCTATCAATAAAACTATTGATGTAGCTTCTATTTTATTGCAGCAATCAGAAAAATTATATTTTACGATTAAACCACTAACAGCAGAAGAGTTGAGCCTAAAAAGCGGCATGGAGTGGGAGTTTTGCTCTCAGGCTAGTCGGTTGTTGAATATGGAGAATGATCTTGTTTTAGATGCAAAAGAAGCTGGTCAGTTTCAAGCAATAAAAGAACCTATTTTTCATCAATTAAGGAAATTCTTTTACAAGCCTAATGCTACAGTTAATCGAATGAGGCCCTTTTATTTAACCTTTCAACAAATTATGTCAACTGCCCCGAATACTCTATTTGAAAGATATAAACTAGAAAGCGCAGCCTCTACTCAGGAAAACTACAGCATTAGAAATCCCATAGGCTCAGTATTGAATCTTATACCACGACCTAATTATTATGATTATGCAGAGCGACTATTTAACACCAATGCAAAAATTCAACTATTCAATCAGCTTTATGGGGAAAGGCTAACTTTAGCTAAGATTATGCAACAACCTGCCAATTATTATAATCAGACAGATCATTGGAAGCTCCGTGCAGATACAAAAACAATCTGTCTCAATTCGCCTATCATTCAAGCACCTGATTTTAACTGCTTACTGATCAATATCCATTGATTACCCACACTCCCTTGTGAATAGTCAACAAGGGAGTTAATAGGCTTAGGCTGCTAAAACAGTGTGCTGCACAAAATCACCACAGCGCTCTTTGTTACGGCGGGTTTGGGAAGCAGAAGCAAATACCTAAAGGTTCAAATATCCACCGAATTGGCGTCATCGTAAGCAATTTCAAGGAAAGCTTGTGTCATGGATGCTGCTATGTTTGAGCGAATCGCAGGGATTATACGGGGAGTAGCGATGGCTGATAGGGCAGGAAACTGGTGAAATCGAGCAGAATAGGGGAGCCTAAAACTAACTCCCCCTTTACAAAGACTTAAACCACGCCTTGCGCCAACATAGCATTTGCGACTTTCAAGAAGCCTGCAATATTTGCACCGGCGACATAATCACCTGATTTGCCGTATTCAGTAGCGGTTTCAAAGCAGTTGTTATGAATACTACGCATAATACTGTGTAATTTGTTATCAACTTCTTCTCGTGTCCAGCTTAAGCGTTGCGAGTTTTGGCTCATTTCTAAACCAGAGGTTGCTACCCCGCCCGCATTAGCCGCCTTGCCCGGCGCAAACAATAAGCCTGCTGCTTGGAAAGCATGCACAGCTTCAGGTGTACTTGGCATATTCGCGCCTTCCGCAACCAGTTGGCAGCCATTCGCGACTAAGGTTTTGGCTTCTTCGCCGCTGATTTCATTTTGAGTCGCACAAGGGAAAGCACAATCACAAGGCAAACTCCACGGACGTTGACCCGGTAAGTATTCTGCTTGGAAGTGTTTGGCATAGTCACTGATGCGGCCGCGCTTAACATTTTTTAGTTCCATAACCCAAGCTAATTTTTCTGCAGTAATGCCAGCTGGATCATAAATGCTGCCCGTAGAGTCAGATAAGGTCACGACTTTAGCGCCAAGTTGATTGAGCTTTTCAACCGCATATTGAGCGACGTTACCAGAGCCAGACACGCTACAGCCTTTGCCTTCTAGGCTAGTATTGCGCGTTTTTAGCATTTCTTCGGCGAAATAGACCATGCCATAGCCGGTTGCTTCAGGGCGAATGAGCGAGCCACCCCATTCCAAACCTTTGCCGGTTAATACGCCAGTGAACTCATTACGAATGCGCCGATATTGACCAAATAGGAAACCGATTTCGCGTCCACCCACACCAATATCACCCGCTGGTACATCGGTATCTGCACCAATATGCCGCTGCAATTCAGTCATAAATGATTGGCAAAAACGCATCACCTCAGCATCTGATTTCCCTTTAGGGTCAAAGTCAGAACCACCTTTGCCACCACCCATTGGTAAAGTGGTAAGCGCGTTTTTAAAGACTTGCTCGAAACCTAAAAACTTTAAGATGCTCGCATTTACGCTAGGATGAAACCGCAAGCCACCTTTGTAAGGCCCAATCACGCTACTGAATTGAATCCGAAAGCCACGATTGATCTGTACCTTGCCCGCATCATCCACCCAAGGCACTCGAAACATAATTTGGCGCTCTGGCTCGACAATGCGTTGCAGAATATTGGCATCGCGTAAATCTTTGCGTTGTTCCAGAACTGGCTCTAAAGATTCCAAAACTTCATACACTGCCTGATGAAATTCTGGCTCGCCAGCATTACGCTGTTTGACGGTCGTGAGAACCTCTTGAATCATACTCATTAAACGCTTCTCTTTAGTAGTGTGGGAAATAAAATGGTCTGCTGTGATGCGTTTGGACTACTTCGGTTTATCTTAAGATGATGTTTTGAGCGATAATAGTGCGTTCACTCAATTAATGCACTGATATTAAGCATAATAAACTGGCTTTGCAGCTAAGCTATTAGTTTTTAGCCTTATTTTAAGCTTGCTAAGGCACTTTTTTAGTGCTTAGGTTGAGCACCAGTTGCTTGAAAAGTGAACTATTTATAAAGCACGGCGAAAGGTTAAATTAATTCGGTCATGTATTTAAGCAGTTGAACAGACGGATCGGGGGTACGGGATACCGGACGGGACCTCAAGATTAGTCCGACCACGGTCGTCCGTCACTTAAAAAACTCCAGCACCCGTCGGTAACACCGCTCCCCTTTGAGTACCTTCACACGCTTGAGTTAGTGTGTGAAATGGATGAGCAATGGTCATTCGTCGGAAAGAAATCTGAGCCGCGTTGGCTGTGGTACGCATGGTCACCCCACTTCAAGCGGGTCTTTGCTTACACCCTAGCGCGACGCACGATTTGCTTTTCTAAGTCCGTCGAGGTGCATGATAAAGTCATCGGCGAGTCTATTTCCAGACACTTCTTCAACTGATTAAATACATGACCCGAATTTTTAGATGATTACTCAACCGACTCACCCGCTTTTATCGTTGAGGTTCTTTCAAAAGCTACGCGCCAAAGTGATCGCCAAGGCAAACGTTTAGAATATTTACAACTACCTAGCTTGCAAGAATATATGCTGATTGAGCAAGTACTCGGTAGAAGTCGAAGTGTTTCGCCGCAACCAAGATTGGCAGCCATCTTATTATTACTGGGGGTGATACGATTCACTTGAACTCGATTGGCGTAGTGATCACAGTTGACGATATTTATGAGCTGGTTGCGAATGATGATATGGCACAAATCCTGAAGTAGACTCAAACTGAGAATTAGCTTTTTAACTTATAATTCGCTGCCTCCTCATGAATCTGCAACAACCCAGCAATCGCCGCCAATTCATCGGGCAAATAAATCGGTAAATCGACAGGCGTAAAATCGCTTTTATTGCGTGTCACGACCCCAACAGCACCAGCTCGCTTTGCCGCTTCATATAGAACAGCGTCTTCAAAGTCTTTAATTTCAGACTCAATAGCCGCTTGAATTACGGGATAATCCACTGCAGCTATTTCATATAATTGCAGCAACTTTTTCAAAGTAGCGCGTGATTGTGCTGTACCTAGAGCCTTGCTGACCAAATAATCGATAGTGGTTAAGGTGGTTGCGCACAAAAAACCCTGAATACGTTTTTCCTCAACTGCTGCCATGAGTAAAATCGCATTCGACGCAAAAGGTTGGCGATTTAGAATCACGTCGAGAATGACATTAGTGTCGAACAGAATTTTCAACTATGCCTCTCCTCCAGATGATCACGAAAGCTGTTTTCATCTAAGGTGCTACTTTCCAATAGACCAGTGAGGCTGCGTGTAATCGGTGGTAAAGCAATTTTTTCAGTATTTGGCTTAAGCAGACTGAAATAATCCGCAACCATCTGTGACAGCGATAAACCGTGTTCTTTAGCATAGAGTTTGGCTTGTTCGATTAGGCTGTCTTCTAAGCGTAGGGTGAGTTTGGTTTGCATAAGGCACCTTTGACGTATATATCTAGATAAATTATACGTCTTAAATTATTCCACAACAAATTAAACCTACTATGACTCCCCACGCTTCCAGCGTTAGAATGCCGCTTTAATCAAAGTTTTTGCTCAGGAGATCTCTCATGCCCGTTTATCGTTCTCGCACCTCCACCGCAGGTCGCAATATGGCTGGCGCACGCGCGTTGTGGCGTGCCACTGGCATGAAAGATGATGATTTTCAGAAACCGATTATCGCAATTGCCAATTCCTTCACTCAATTTGTGCCGGGGCATGTGCATCTGAAGGATTTAGGTCAGATGGTGGCGCGTGAGATTGAAGCGCATGGTGGGGTCGCCAAAGAATTTAATACCATTGCGATTGATGACGGGATTGCGATGGGGCATAGCGGCATGTTGTATTCGCTACCTTCGCGCGAAATTATTGCCGATGCAGTCGAGTATATGGTGAATGCGCATTGTGCCGACGCGATTGTTTGTATTTCCAACTGCGACAAAATCACGCCTGGGATGCTGAATGCTGCAATGCGTTTGAATATACCCGTAGTATTCGTCTCCGGCGGGCCTATGGAGTCTGGCAAAGCGTTGATCAATGGTAAAACCGCAAAATTGGATTTGATCGATGCGATGATTTCCGCTGCGAATCCCAATGAAACTGACGAAAATGTCACTAAAATGGAGCGTTCGGCTTGCCCCACTTGTGGCTCTTGCTCGGGGATGTTCACCGCTAACTCGATGAACTGTTTAACCGAAGCTTTGGGTTTAAGCTTGCCTGGCAATGGCTCACTGCTGGCGACTCATGCGGATCGCAAAGAGCTATTCTTAGAAGCGGGGCGTTTAGCCGTGCAATTAGCCAAACGCTATTACGAGCAAGATGATGAGTCGGTCTTGCCGCGCTCAATTGCTAATAAAGCCGCATTTGAGAATGCGATGTGCTTGGATATTGCCATGGGTGGCTCGACCAATACCGTGTTGCATTTGCTCGCAGCCGCGCAAGAAGGTGAAGTCGATTTCACCGTGTCTGACATTGATCGCTTGAGCCGTAAAGTACCGAACTTGAGTAAAGTCGCACCTGCTACCCAGCTCTATCACATGGAAGACGTGCATCGTGCGGGTGGCGTAATGGGCATTTTGGGTGAATTAGATCGTGCTGGTTTAATCAATCGTGATTGCAAAACCGTGCATAGCGCGACCATGGAAGCGGCCTTAAATCAATGGGATATTATGCGCAGTAAAGATGCTGCTGTGCACACTTTCTATGGCGCTGCACCCGGCAATGTACCCACGCAAGAAGCCTTCAGCCAAAATAAACGTTGGGAAGAACTCGACACCAATCGCGAAGGCGGCTGTATTCGCGATAAAGCTCACGCTTACTCACAAGACGGTGGCTTAGCGGTGCTATTCGGCAATATTGCGCTAGATGGTTGCGTGGTAAAAACGGCGGGCGTTGACGAAAGTATCCTTAAATTCTCTGGCCCTGCACGCATTTTTGAATCCCAAGATGCGGCAGTAAGTGGGATTTTGGGCGATAAAATCAAAGCGGGCGATGTGGTAATCATTCGCTACGAAGGTCCACGCGGCGGCCCCGGTATGCAAGAAATGCTCTACCCCACGTCTTATTTAAAATCCAAAGGCTTAGGTAAAGTCTGCGCTTTGATTACGGACGGACGTTTTTCCGGTGGTACATCTGGCTTATCCATCGGCCACGTTTCCCCCGAAGCGGCTGAAGGCGGTGCGATTGGCTTAATCGAAGAAGGTGACACCATCGACATCGACATCCCGAACCGCAGCATCAATGTACGCGTGAGCAATGAGGTCTTAGCGCAACGTCGTAGCGCGATGGATGCAAAAGGTTCTGCGGGCTGGAAACCCGTCAATCGTGAACGTAAAGTTAGTGCTGCCTTGAAAGCATATGCAGCGATGACGACTTCAGCTTCACGCGGTGCGGTGCGCGATGTGAGTCAGTTGGAGAGGTAAGGTATTTCTAGGTGTGTTTAGTACAGCTACTAAACACACCACCTCTAAATTTGCGTTCCTGTCTCAGTAGGTTTTGTAAAAACCATCCAGAGCCACTAAGATACAAGTAGGATTTAATCTATTTTAATTGGAGGTATACGATGATTGTCACAACTTTAATTCATATTCACGCAGCATTTGCTTTGACTGTCTAGGAAGCGTTGAGTTAAGTCTTGTTTTAAATCTCCTTAAGCTCTCCTGTTTAGCTAGTTATTAGCTTTCCTTGCCAGTTCTGGCTTTGCAAATGCCTATTCTTTAATCTTTAAATCATGGCATTGTGATGCAAAATACATCTTTATTAAATTTAGGTTGGCGTCCGTTTTTCCAACAGCAGCTAAGTCTGTCTGACTTAGAAACTTATACGCCTGCGCGGGTCATTGCTCAGCATCGCTCTGAATATGGGCTGATGAGTGAGCAAGGTGAAATCCATTTGTCGATTCTGCATTCCATGCCCGCATTGACGGTTGGCGATTGGTTATTATTAGATAATCAGCAGCATTTTGTGCGTGAATTAGAGCGCTTTTCGCTATTTAGTCGCAAAGCAGCTGGGCATAAAAACGAGCTGCAATTAATTGCGGCAAATGTTGATACGGTCTTTATGGTCAGTTCTCTGAATGAAAATTTTAATCTCAATCGCTTAGAGCGCTACTTAGCATTAGCTCATGAAGCACAAGTAGAGCCTGTCGTAGTGCTGACCAAAGCGGATTTGTGTGCTAATCCTGAAGATTATGTGCAGCAAGTCCAGAAACTCGATCGTTTATTGGTGGTTGAAGCAGTGAATGGCTTAGATAACAGCACAGCCGAGCGTTTACAAGCATGGTGTGGCGCAGGGCAGACTATTGCTTTATTAGGTTCATCCGGTGTGGGTAAGTCTACTTTAGTGAATACCTTATTAGGGCAAGCACAGCAACTTACCCAAGCCACCAGTGAGCTGAAACATAAAGGGCGACATACCACAACATCTCGCTCGTTGCATGCGATGCCAAGGGGCGCTTTGTTGTTGGATACGCCAGGTATGCGTGAACTGCAATTGAGTGCTTGTGAGGACGGAGTCGAAGCTACTTTTGCAGAGATTAGTGAGCTTGCCCAAAGCTGCCGCTTCGCTGATTGCCAGCATGTAAATGAACCGAATTGTGCCGTCCAAGCTGCGCTTAAGTCAGGCGATTTAGACCTACGCCGCTTACAAAGCTATCGTAAATTACAACGTGAGCAAGCACATAACTCAGCCACTTTAGCCGAAAAACATGCGTTCTTTCAGAAACAGGGACGTTTGCATAAAGCGATTCAAGAGGAGCAGCGGAAGTATAAGAAGGGGTATTAACTGAGTCAGTCGAAAAGTGTCTGAGCCATTCAGACACTTTTCTTGTACATATTGACCTTTAAAATCTATCGTTTTGTATTATTTAATCTGTTTGATAGATTTTTGCTGCGTAACTACACTCCTTATTAAGCTAAGGATAAACACGCAGAGGAGCAGCAAGCATGTCAGACCAAAGTAAATGTCCATTCTCTGGACACGCTAATATCCCCGCCGGTGGGCAGAACAAAGCCACCTCAAACCGTGATTGGTGGCCTAATCAATTGAAACTTAGCATCCTACATCAACATTCCCAGAAATCGAATCCGATGGATGCAGATTTCGATTATGCCGAGGCGTTTAAATCCCTCGATTTGGATGCTGTCAAACAAGACCTCTATGCGCTTATGACCGATTCACAAGACTGGTGGCCTGCCGATTATGGGCATTATGGGCCTTTCTTTATTCGGATGGCGTGGCATAGCGCAGGCACTTATCGTATAGGGGATGGGCGTGGCGGAGCAGGTACTGGAACACAACGTTTCGCCCCGCTCAACAGTTGGCCGGATAATGTCAACTTGGATAAGGCGCGTCGTTTGTTATGGCCAATTAAACAAAAATACGGCACTAAAATCTCATGGGCAGATTTAATGATTCTGGCAGGTAATTGTGCGCTGGAATCAATGGGTTTCAAAACCTTTGGTTTTGCAGGTGGTCGTGCTGATATTTGGGAACCCGAAGAAGATATTTATTGGGGTACAGAAACCGAATGGCTGGGTGATAAGCGTTATGAAGGGGATCGTGAATTAGAAAACCCCTTGGCAGCGGTACAAATGGGCTTAATTTACGTCAATCCCGAAGGGCCGAATGCCCATCCTGATCCTGTGACATCTGGCAAAGACATTCGCGAAACCTTTGCCCGCATGGCGATGGATGATTATGAAACTGTCGCACTCACTGCTGGAGGTCATACTTTTGGCAAATGTCATGGTGCTGCCAGTGCAGATCATGTAGGTAAAGAACCCGAAGCGGCTGGCATAGAAGAACAGGGTTTAGGCTGGAAAAACAGTTTTGGCAGTGGCAAAGGCGTGCATACCATTGGTAGTGGGATTGAAGGGGCATGGACGAATACCCCCATTCAGTGGGATAACAGTTATTTTGATACCCTTTTCGGTTACGAATGGGAATTGGTGAAAAGCCCAGCAGGGGCGTGGCAGTGGTTAGCCAAGGATGTCCCTGACGATAAATTAGTGCCTGATGCGCATGATCCAAATAAGAAGCATCGTCCGATGATGACCACAGCGGATTTAGCCCTGCGTTTTGACGCGATTTATGAACCGATTTCCCGTCATTTTCATGCCCATCCTGAAGAGTTTGCCGATGCTTTTGCGCGGGCATGGTTCAAACTCACCCATCGTGATATGGGGCCGCGTGCGCGTTATTTAGGCAAAGAAGTTCCGCAAGAAGAACTCATTTGGCAAGATCCGATTCCTGCTCTTAACCACGCCTTAGTGGATGCTCAGGATATTGCTGCACTGAAAGGTAAATTATTAGCCTCAGGCTTGTCGATACCTGAATTAGTGACCACTGCTTGGGCTTCTGCCTTTACCTATCGTGGTTCAGATAGGCGCGGCGGTGCTAATGGTGCAAGGATTCGCCTTGCCCCACAAAAAGACTGGGTCGTAAATCAGCCTGAACAGTTAGCAAAAGTCTTAACTATTTTGGAAGGCATACAACAAGACTTCAACCAAGCGCAAAGCAATGGCAAGCAGATTTCACTGGCTGATTTAATTGTATTAGGCGGTTGTGCAGCGCTAGAAAAAGCTGCACAGCAAGCAGGCCATGCGATTACAGTACCCTTTGCCGCAGGGCGTATGGATGCATCACAAGCGCAAACCGATGTGGATTCCTTTGCCGTATTAGAACCTGTGGCAGACGGTTTCCGTAACTATTTGAAAGGCGAGTTTGCGGTCACGGCGGAGGAGTTATTACTGGATAAGGCGCAATTACTCACCCTAACTGCACCCGAAATGACGGTATTAGTGGGCGGAATGCGTGTGCTGAATGCTAACTTTGCCCAAACACAGCACGGTGTATTCACAAAGCGCCCTGAGACCTTAAGCAATGATTTCTTTGTCAATTTGCTCGATATGAATACCGAGTGGAAGGCGACACAGGATAACAATGTGTTTGAAGGACGTGATCGCCATACAGGTGACGTGAAATGGACAGGTAGCCGTATTGATCTAGTATTCGGTTCTAATTCCCAACTACGCGCTATTGCTGAGGTTTATGGCAGTGCTGATGCAGAAGGGAAGTTTGTGAAAGACTTCGTTGCCGCATGGACGAAGGTGATGAATTTGGATCGCTTTGATTTGGCTTAGTGTCTTGCTAAAGTAAGGATACTGCTTATTGAAGCAGTATCCTCTTAAGAATTTACGCGGTTTTTCGCCGACGTTGATTAGCGCGTGAACGATTACCCGGCTCTGCGGCTTTAATATTTTTCGCTGCTTTCGGTTTAATCGCTAATGATTTGGGCGCGAAGCTTTTGCCTTTAGTAGTTTTGTCGTTCGTAACCGCTTTGGGTACTGGTTTCTGTTTAGGCGCTGTGTGTGGCACATTATGCTCAGGCTCGAAACCATCCACTTGTTGGCGTTGGAATTTGCGCTTAATCAGTTTTTCAATATCAATCAACTGCTTAGCTTCATCCGCACAGACCAAAGAAATCGCTTGGCCTTTAGCGCCTGCACGGCCAGTACGGCCAATCCGATGTACATAATCTTCTGCCACTTGCGGGAGATCAAAGTTCACCACTTGTGGCAATTGGTCAATGTCAATCCCGCGTGCAGCAATATCGGTTGCTACTAAAATCTGTACTTTGCCTTGTTTAAAACCCGCTAAAGCTTCAGTACGTTGATTCTGGCTTTTATTCCCATGAATCACCGCAGCAACGACACCAATACTAGTTAATTGGCGGACTAAACGATCGGCACCATGCTTGGTTTTGCTGAAGACTAACGCCTGTTCCCATTGCTGTTCTTTAATTAAATGCGCGAGCAAAGCAGTCTTTTGGGCTTTGTCGACTTCGTAAATAATTTGTTCGACTGCGGTAGCGGTCGAGTTTTTCGGGCTAACATTAATTTCAACCGGACTCTTTAATAAGCCCTTCGCAAGACTACGAATTTCTTCAGAAAAAGTAGCCGAAAATAATAAATTCTGCCGTTGTTTAGGTAAGAGTGCGAGAATCTTGCGAATGTCGGTGATAAAGCCCATATCTAACATACGATCTGCTTCATCTAAGACTAAAATTTCTAAGTCATTAAATTGAATCGCATTTTGTTCATACAAATCTAGCAAACGCCCCGGAGTGGCTACCAAAATATCTGCACCACGGCGTAAGCGCATCATTTGCGGATTGATTTTAACCCCACCAAAAACGACCGCTGAATGCAGACGCAAATGCTGCCCGTAAGTTTGCACACTATCATGTACTTGGGCAGCTAATTCGCGCGTTGGGGTAAGCACTAAAGCACGCACACGATTGCTACGCACCGGCTTGCCTAAATTCAATCGGTGTAACAGGGGTAAAGTAAACCCCGCCGTTTTGCCAGTGCCCGTTTGTGCCGCAGCCATTAAATCGCTGCCTTTTAAAATCGCTGGAATCGCCTGGGCTTGAATGGGTGAAGCTTGGGTATAGCCTTTTTCTTGCACAGCACGGACTAAGGCCGCATCTAGGCCTAGATCAGTAAAACTCATAATTTTCCCTTCAATAACTTAGGAATTGCGCATTTGCTTAAGTCAAATAACTCAAGCTGGAGAGCGGCATACAGTAATTGGCACTCAAGGGAGGGGCTGATCTAGATGCATAAAGCAGGACGGGATCAAACAACTAAGGATGTCGCGGTATTGTTAAGCTTGTTTAGCTAAACAGAGGGCAGCGACTGTAACATGCTGTGCTGCAATAAGCATCTTATTTTAAGTACTTGGCTAAAGAAAAAGGCTGCCAAACCCGGTAAGTCTAAGCAGCCAAGCAGCATTATGTATGCTTAAGATATAGAGCGTAACAATGAAAGCTTTCGAGTTAGAGATTAACAAGCCATTCTGCTAACTTGTAGTAACAAAAATTTGTTACACATTAGTTTAGTGTTGATTGATGGAAGGCTCTAACTGCTTAGCCTTGGTTAATTAGTGACTAAGCAGTTAGGGCATACCCAATTATTATGTACTGAGGTAAAGTCGCGAGGGATATAGATAAAGCAATGTAATGCTTATAAAGCATAACAATTAAGCAGTTGTTAGTTGAAGTAACAGAAAATTGTTACTTTCTGTATAAGCTATAAACTAGCTAGGAAAGAGTAAAGTGGTAAGTTAATCACTGGGGTATTGTGGTAGGTGTGTCCAAATTTTATTAATAATAGTTTGTGCCTTGTTACTAAAATTACGGGTCAAGGTTATTTGTTTATGATCAAAGTCTGGATGCTCTAGTAGTAAGTTTTTATACTCTTTTATGCTTTTCTCTTTTAAATTATTTACCCCGTAAAAAGATGACCTTAGTATCGGTTTCCACAAGTGTTGAAACTTGATCTGACGAGCTTCTTTTATTGCCTCAGGATAGTTCCCATTTTTGTAATAGAAAATGCTTAATGGGACATGGTACCAGTCGGGATAGAATGAGCTGATTTCAATACAGTCTTTTACATGCTGTGCTCCTAGCTCCCATTTATCCAAAGACATATATAGAAGACCTGCTAAAATGTTTAGATGGGTATCTAGTGAGTTAAGTGTTTGAGCCTTTTCTACAGCTTGAAGAGCAGCATCGGTTTCATTTTCCAGCATATAAAGGAAAGCTGTAAATAAATAAGTATAAGCATTGTAAGGCGCATTTTTTTGTAATTGATCAACTGAGAAGGCTAATTTTTTTTCTAAATTAGAAGTGAAATTGTATTTTAAAAGATACTCAATACGACAATGATCTGCATTCATAATAAGTGCATTTATGTCGTTAGGAAAGGATTTTAAACGCTCTTCACAGACCAATAAGGTAGTATAAAAGTTTTTTGCTGTAATACTCCAAGCATAGGGCCGTACCATAACTAAAGTTTGGTATTGGGGAGGAATAGGCTTATTTAAACTTAACCAATAGCGTGCCCAATAGTTGTGTGCGATACCACATTCGTAACTTAAAATTTCATGAGAGATTTTTTTGAAAATTTTATCTTTGAGTAGCAGAGATGGATATTCACTACCGAGTTCAAAGACTTTTTCCCAAACAACTTCCATAGTTAAGCGATGTACTAAGGTAGTTTTTAAGTTATAAGTAGCATCGTTTTTATACAAATTAAAAAAGAGGCCAAAGTCTGCCTGATATTTTTCAGCTAAATCATCTGGCCACTGTAAATTTTGAGCGGCATTTTCATCAATAAATAAAACTTGGAAGAAGCTAAACTTACTTAAGGCGCTCACATAATCACGACTTAAGCAGGCAATAAATTCCCAATGGTCTTTCTGAACCGTGCAGTCACGTGGAATACAAATTAAATTTGGCCCTAGTGAAAGACTGGAGTTCTGTGGTTCATAGGCAGTTGGGTAGTTTTTTAAATCGTTTGTGAATCTAGGTTGATAACCACCCCGAGGTAGACTAATGCGGATTGTATTGAAATAGCCTTCATTGGCATAATATTCGTCTAGTTGTTTGCGTAAGCGAGCTGCTTGAATACGTACTAAGGGGTTTTCTAAGTCATTGAAATCATTAGACTGCCTTAAAGCATGCACAGCAATATCTTTTTGATTAGGGACTTCACCCGCTAAATGACTCTCTACCACATAAGCTAGAAAGTTACGCAAAACACGCCTAGAGCGAAAACAACGACTCGTTAAAATGTTATTTAATTCGTTTCGTATTTCAAGCGCATCCATCAGCGTTGGTGATTCAAACAGTTTTAAATAAGGAGTTTTATTAAAAAAGAGCCATTCACGAGGTCAAGTGAATGGCTTAGATGTCAGTGCCTGAGGGTAGGAAGCACTACGAAACTGTTACTGTGCGTAGCGTAACAATCCAACCCTAATGATTTAAAGTAACACAAAATTGTTACTTTAAATATCATTCTAATGAGCTGCCTAAAGTTTAGGCTAATTGTTCGGTTTTTGAGTATTTATCTGAGCTTTAGCCAGGTGGTTTTAAGTTCGGTATATTTATCAAAAGCATGTAGTGACTTATCGCGGCCAATCCCTGATTGCTTATAACCACCAAAAGGCGTGGTAATGTCATCGGCATCATAGCAATTGGCATACACCACGCCCGCTTTCAGTGCGCGGGTCGCTTTATATAGGGTATTCACATTGTCGCTCCACACCCCTGCGGCTAAGCCATAAATGGATTCATTTGCGACCTGAATCGCTTCATCAACCCCATTGACTGTGATGACAGCTAGGACTGGGCCAAAGATTTCTTCTTGAGCAATCCGTGCTTGATTACTCACCTTATCAAACACGGTCGGCTCAATATAACAGCCGCCGGTTTCGAGACGTGCTTGCTTACCACCCACTAATAGCTCTGCTTCTTGCTTGCCGCTAGCGATATAGTCCATGACCCGTTCAGTATGGGTTTTATCCACCATCGCACCTAAACGGGTAGTAGGATCAAGTGGATCACCGGGCTGCATACTTTTAGCAAATTTAAGAATTTTATCCATGACCGCATCGCGAATTGGTGCATCTAAAATCAAGCGCGAACCTGCAGAACACATTTCACCTTGATTAAAGAAAATCCCAAAGGCTGCCGCTTCCGCAGCCGCATCTAAATCGCCACAGTCTGCTAAGATGATATGGCCTGACTTGCCGCCACATTCGAGGCCAACTTTCTTCATATTCGATTGCGCAGAGTACTGCAAAATGTATTTGCCCACTGCAGTCGAACCAGTGAAAAACACCCCATCAATGTCCCTATGCAAACCAATCGCTTGACCCGCATCTTGGCCTAAACCAGTCACTACATTCAGGACACCATCTGGAATGCCTGCCTCTGCGGCTAAAGCAGCAAGGCGTACTGCGGTTAGTGAAGATTGTTCGGCAGGTTTTAAAACAATCGAATTACCAGCAGCTAATGCGGGTGCAAGTTTCCAAGCCGCCATAATCAATGGAAAGTTCCAAGGTACGATCACACCACAAACCCCTAACGGTTCGCGGGTAATCGTGGCTAAAACATTGTGTGCGGTGGGGGCAACTTCGTCATACAGCTTATCGACTGCTTCAGCATACCAACGGAAACAGCGCGCAGTAGCAGGAATATCAATGCTCAAACTATCGCGAATCGGTTTGCCCATATCTAAGGTCTCAAGCAGGGCTAATTCATCCGCGTTTTTTTCAATCAAATCAGCTAAGCGTAATAAAACCGACTTGCGTTTACTGGGGTGTAAACGACTCCAACGCCCATCATTAAAGGCAGCGCGTGCAGCCGCGACGGCCTTGTCTACATCAACTTGATCGCAAGCGGCAACTTGAGTCAGATGACGACCATCGATAGGGCTAATGCAATCAAAGGTTTGTTCTGAAGCAGCACTCACATATTGACCATTAATAAAGGATTTACCTTGAATATTGAGTTGCTTGGCGCGTTCTGCCCAATTCGGACTGGCTGGTTTATTCATTAAAATACTCCTCACTTAAGCAGATAAAGCCTGCTCTTTAAAATGTTCATGGATGCCTTCGACGGCTTGGATGGAGGCAAGACCATCGCGAATATCCGCTTCAATCGCACGGCGTAAGGCAAAAGCGTTTTGTTGGCGTAAGGCTTGCAAGGCTTCTTTGTGCCGATCAATTCGGTAATGTTGCGTGAGTTTGCTTTTAGCAAACCGCACAAAAGGCCCAAGTTGTAGCCAAATACTTTCAATCAACGGGACAGCTACTTGGAAGGGATTACGCTGGTATAAATAGCGGTGAAATTCTTGATTAGCCAGACTACCTTCACCGGTATCGCTGTGTTGGTAAGCAAGATCAATGAGAGCATCTAAGCGCTCTAGTTCGGTAATATGCTCGGGGCGGCAATAGGGTAAAGCGCTTTCTGCGGCATGCGTTTCCAGCACAATGCGTAATTCGTACAACTCTTTAAAACGAGCGGCGGTCATTTGCGGCACCATCACCCGGCGATTATCCCGTACTTCCACCGCACCTTCGCAAGTTAAGCGATGTAAAGCTTCGCGCACTGGCATCGGGCTTACATGCATAAGCTCCGCTAAACCACGAATGGTTAAGGGTAAACCGGGTTCAATTTGCCCGCACATTAAAGCGCGGCGTAGCGAGTGATACACCCATAAATTCACCCCTTGAGCAGGTGTTTTTTCCAAGGGCGTTAAGGACAAAAGCGGGGTAGTTTTGGCGTTCATGATGTCCTGTGTTTAACAATTGAGGCGTTATTATATGATCACAATCTTGATGATTTCTAGACGGTAACCTAACGATTTTAGGTTAAAATCAGGGGTCAATAACTAAAACAAGCCTTGACCCTTAGAAAATTTGTGATCACAATTATATCGATAGTGAGCTTAGGCTCTCCTTGTGAAACGGACAATTAATCATGGATCAGCTAAACCAGCCTACACCAACAGCAGAGCTTGATATTTTCATTACTGACCTAAACGGTCATCAGCGCGGTAAACGAGTGCCGGTTGCTTCAGCAAGTAAATTTCTTCACGAGGGCTTCAAGATGCCTCGTTCGGTGATGGGGCTGGATTTTTGGGGTGAGGATGTTGAGGGTACTAGCTGCGCTTTTGAGGCCGGTTATAGTGACGGTTTATGCCAAATTGTTTCACCTAAGCTCATACCTGTGCCCTGGAAAGAGGGCGAACACTATCAAATGTTAGCGATGATGCGCCAATTAGATGGTGGTTATTTCGCGGCTGATCCACGGCAACTGTTGGAGGCAGTGTTAAAAAAGTATACGGCTCAAGGTCTAACTCCAGTAGTTGCGGTAGAGCTAGAGTTTTATTTATTTGATAAAGCTTCGGAGCAGTTAAGCCGCCCATTGCCCTCGACCTTACTACCGAAAACTAAATTCGCTCAACCTAATCCTTATGCACTGCGTAATTTAGATTGTTTCAGTCCGATTTTAGAGGCGATTCGCTCTGCCTGTCGGCTTCAGGAGGTTCCAGCAGATTCGATTATTTCTGAATTTGGTGAGGGGCAGTTTGAAGTTAATCTGAATCACGTCAATGATGCTCTCTTGGCAGCTGATCATGCGGTGCTATTTAAACGGATTGTGCGCAATATCGCTTATCAGCAGGGGCATCTGGCAAGTTTCATGGCTAAGCCGTATGGTGATGAAATGGGTAGCGGTATGCATGTGCATTTCAGTGTGCTGGATCGTGAAGGGCGGAATATTTTCTCCAACGGTACAAACACCGGTAGTGTTGCTTTACGCCATGCAGTCGGCGGAGTGCTCCAGTCTATGCAAGGTTCAATGCTGATCTTTGCACCGCATCTGAATTCTTGGCGCCGTTTACGCCCTAGCAATTGTGCTCCAGTCGCAGCGAATTGGGGCTATGAAAATCGTACCGTGTCAGTCCGGATTCCAGATAGCCCAGATGTAGCACGGCGGATTGAGCATCGCGTCTCCGGTGCAGATGCCAACCCTTATTTAGTGCTAGCCGCAATTTTAAGTGCTGCCTTATATGGCATCGACCAGAATATTGATCCGGGTGAACCCAGTACCGGCAATACTTATGTGAACCTGTCGGTGGAGCATGCCTTGCCAACCCAGTGGTATGAAGCCATTGATACCTTACGGAAGAGCACTTTAATGCGCGAGTTACTGGGAGATGTCTTTGTTGATTTGTTTACGGCCATTAAACAGCAAGAGTTAGATAAATTTGCCAGTCGCATTACAGATGCGGAGTATGAAACTTATTTAGGTATGGTATAAGGATAGTCTGTGTTCGATATTCAGAACTACATTAGTTTTATTGCAGCCATCCTGGTCTTTCAGTTGATTCCGGGGCCAGGGACTTTAGCCATCTTAAATGCAACGGCGCGCAATGGAGTTAAAGCTGGCTTGGGAGCTGTGCTGGGTACTTTATTAGGTGACTTCTTGTATATGGTGGCAGCCGTTGCGGGTTTGGCCACTATTATGCAGGCTAACCCGCTGCTTTTTAAGGGCTTACAGTGGTTTGGTGCTGCTTATTTAGCTTGGATGGGTATGCAACTACTACGCTCTTCGCTGCAAGCCAGTTCTGTTAAACCTGAACCGCAACAAAATTCATGGATTTATTTTCGTCAGGCTTTCGCTGTGAGCTTGACCAATCCCAAAGTCATTCTATTTTTTGTTGCTTTCTTTCCCTTATTTTTACGCCCTGAAGCCTCCTCAATCACCTTAGCGGTGATGATGCTCCATGTGACCTTCTTGAGTTTGGTTTATCAAGTAGGCTTAGTGCTGATTGGTAATCAACTCGCCCAGTATTTAAAGGCTTTGCCTTCTGCTCGGAAGTTAGCAACCCGACTAGCAGGCTTGGCTTTAATTGGCTTTGGGGTAAAACTTGCGTTAAATAATCGCTAACACTTTTCACAAAGATCGAGATCTAGGCATGCAGGATTCAATTCATCCGTCTGAGCCCGAATACGGTGATCAGGCGTTTCGACGTAAAGGTTTGTTGGGGCAAGCCCCTGAAATGACTTATGGTGGTGCTTTGAGTTTTTTACGGCGCAGTTATAGCCGGGATTTAACGGGTGCTGATGTGGTGGTTAGTGGGATTCCCTATGATTCAGCGGTGACTTATCGTTCAGGAGCGCGCTTAGGGCCACGCGCAATTCGTGCTGCTTCTGTGCAGCTAGCCGAGCTGAAAGCGTTTCCTTTTGGCTTTCATCCGTTTGAGCATTTAGCCGTTGTAGATTATGGCGATTGCTTTTTAGATCCGCATCATCCAGAAACGATTATTCCTAGCATTGAAGAACATATCAGCCAAATTTTGGCAGCTGATGCTAGTCCGCTTAGTTTTGGGGGCGATCACTTTGTGACTTATCCGATTTTGCGCGCCATCGCTAAACAGCATGGGCCAGTCGCCTTGCTGCATTTTGATGCACATTGTGATACTTGGGAGGATGATGGTTCGCGGTTTGATCATGGCAGTATGTTCTTACGGGCGAAGCGCGAAGGCTTAATTGATGTGGCACATTCTATGCAGGTGGGTATTCGTACCTACAACGATTCTGATCATGGGTTCCGCATCTTGACCGCGCCTTGGGTACATCGCGAAGGGATTAAACGCACGGTTGAGGAAATCTATGAGCGGGTTGGTAATCAGAAAGTTTATTTAAGCTTTGATATTGATTGCCTAGACCCTGTATTTGCCCCTGGTACTGGGACGCCTGTGGTTGGTGGTTTAAGTACCGCACAGGCTTTAGGAATTGTACGCTCTTTAGGGCAACTCAATTTAGTTGGGATGGATGTGGTTGAGGTCGCACCAGCTTACGATGTGGCTGAAGTGACTACTTTAGCGGCTGCCACCCTAGCGCATGATTATTTATGTTTGTTGGCAGAAAAAAAGGGCGCAGTACGCGCTCCAACAGGTTTATTGTGAGACAGTCATGTTAATTGGTATTTTAGAAACAGGTCGTCCACCTGAAGAATTACAAAGCGCTTATGGCTCTTATGCGGATATGTTCAAACGCTTATTGGGCGCAGCGGATAGTAGTCTTGAGTTTAAAGTTTATGCGGTTTTGGATAATCAATTGCCCGCAAATCCACAGGAGTGTGCAGCTTGGTTAGTGACTGGCTCACGGCATGGTGTGTATGAGAACTTGCCTTGGATGTTACAACTACAAGATTTCATTCGAGCGGTTTGGCAAGCCGAAGTGCCAATGATTGGTATTTGTTTTGGTCATCAAATTATTGCCACCGCTTTAGGGGGGCGCGTTGAAAAGTCTAGCAAAGGCTGGGGTGTCGGTTTACAAGAGTATACCGTGCAAAAGCCACAAGACTGGATGGGTGAGCAGCCGACGATGGTTTTTAATGCTATGCATCAAGATCAAGTAGTGGAATTACCAGCTAATGCAGAGGTTTTTGCGCGTTCGGAGTTTTGTGAATACGCAGGCTTAGTCTATGGTGGGCGGATTTTAACCTTCCAAGGTCACCCTGAGTTCACTACCGATTTTGAAGAGCGTCTCTTGAAATTACGGCGTGGCAGTGTGATTCCTAATCCCATTGCGGATCAAGCTTTAAGTGGCTTAGAACAAGGTGATTTAAAACCTGAAGCACAAAGTGGGCGATGGATGGCTAAGTTTCTAAAGCAGGTGAGCTAGTTGGAGCTGAGCTTAGAGGCTATTGAGTTTGTTGAGGAGCTGTTCGCGGGCGGTATTATCAGTGATTTTGCTTAGCCAAGCTTGTGCTTGATCTTTCTGTCCGACTACTAAGCAAGCAGCGGCTAGCAAGGTCATTGCTTCTGCTTGTGGTAAAGCTTCGGTTGGGGTGGTTTTCAAAACATCCTCAGCAATTTGCATAAAGCCTTGAGTCAATTCGGTTTGGGCAAAATGATGATAGTCTTTAATAATTTGTAAAATAATACTGAGCTTCTGTACTTGCCCTGAGCCGCTCATCTGATCATCAACGACAAACAATAAGCTGTTATCAGTTGCTTTTAAATCATCCAAGGTGGGTTTGAGAATAGCTTGTGCATTCGCTTCCTGTCCTTGAAGGTGGAGCATCAGGCTGAAGCTCGCACTCACTAAAGGCTGTTGAATAGCTGGGGCGCGGCTCATTAAATGATTAAAAGTTCGCAAAATGTCACCTTCATTACCATGATGATCTTGCTGTATTTCTGAGTTTGCTACATCCAATAAAAGTAAAGCAGCTGCATATTGATCAGTCAATTCGTTAACAAAGGCAATTGCAAGATCGGGTTTGTTTAGTTCCAGTAAACGGCGCAACTTTTGTCGATTATGTTTAAATTGCTCAGCATTAGTTTTAGTCAAGTAGGGATTGGGAGCGTCTGTTTCCAATAAGGTTTTCAGTTTATCAATATCCTCTTGAGTCACTATTTGATTATCTTTAGCTAAGCGAATTGATTCTCTGACCGGCGCTGAGGGTTTTTCGGATAGGCTTGTGGCTGAAGTAAGTGTACTGGCAACGACCTCCTCACTCTCAATAGTTGTTTTGTCTGCTGGTTTAGCCGTCTTTTGTAAAGCATTATCAATCAAGGCTTGCTGTTGAGCATCTTCTAAATTTTGGTTTTCTTTACGCTGAATGGTTGTGACAATCAAAATCCCTGCAAGCACCATCAAAGCTACAGCAGAGACACCAATCGCAATATCTAAAGGACGCTTTTTACTTTCTAAACTCAGCCGTAATCTCGCTTCACGTCGGAGTTGTTCCTCTTCACTGACACGTGCTCGCTCTAAGGCTTCGCGCATCAGTTTGTCTTGTTGGAATTTATAAATACGACTTTCTTGCGCGATAATATCCTCACGCTTTTGATTACGTTGATATTTTTCCGCAACTAAATTGCAATTTTGACAGGTATTCATGCCCGAACGATTGCGTGGCTGTTGATGATGACACGCAGGACAGACATGCATGTCATTCGAACTAGCGGCAGCAACATCAGGCTTCTCAACGCTTAATTGCAAAGTGGGGCGCAAAGAGGTTTCAACCATCATTTCGCGGAAGCGCTTTTGATAATATTCAGCTTCGTCTTTACTGATATTTTCGAGAATAGCAGTTTTGCTTTCGGGGAAAAGTAGCCCTTCTGAGAGTTTATATTCGATATAAGGATCGCCTTCTTTATCTAGCAATATCAGCAGATCACGAACCAGTCGGTCGACTGGCTCTACCGAGGCGTGATGCTGAATGACAAGATCGTAGTGGCTATCCGGCATGGAAACCTAAACCTTATTGTTATGATTCTTGAGTTTGCTAATATTGGCAATAATGCTGCTAAGTTAGCGGTTCGTCAGCTGGGTGTAAACTTTTTAGGAATGAGCGGACAAGTTGCTAAACCCTTAACTATCTGAGGATTTAGCATGTGGATTTTTCGGTTCGGGAACTAAATCAATGCCACCTTCATGCCAAGGATGACAGCGCGAAATCCGCTTCAAACCTAACCAACTACCCCGGAGTGCTCCATGCTTTTGGATGGCTTCATGGGTGTAATGTGAGCAGCTGGGGTAATAACGGCAATTACTCCCAAGCAGAGGACTAAGGAATAATTGATAACCGCGAATTACCCCTAGCAGAATGGGTTTCATGATGCGTAGAGGGTCTTAGGATCAATTAAAGGCTCACTATCTACTACTACTTGATCCCCTTCTACCTTATAGAAAAAGCAATGGCGGCGTCCGGTATGGCAAGCGGGGCCGGTTTGATCAACTAGTAATAAAATCGTGTCTAAATCGCAATCAAACCGCAGCTCTTTAAGTAATTGCATTTGCCCTGAAGACTCGCCTTTGCGCCAAAAGGCTTGGCGGGAACGTGACCAATAGCAGACGCGCCCTGTTTTTAGGGTCTCTTCAATGGAGGCATGATTCATCCATGCCATCATCAGCATTTCGCCCGTGTCATGTTGCTGGGCAATGGCTGGAATTAGACCTGCTTCATTGAATTTTAGCTGATCAAGTACCATCGTTAAGCTCTGCCTCTTTGCTTCTGCCATTAGATTATTTGCCCCGGTGCTTTACGTTGATAGCCGTGTGCAGCTAACCGCTGTAAATAGTCAGCCCAATGTTGTTGCTGGTTTTTGCCTAAATCATACAGCAGCTTCCAATCATATAAGCCGCTGTCATGATTATCATCAAACACCAGTTTAACTGCATAATACCCGACTGGCTCAATCGCAGTGATATTCACATCTTCCTTGCCGATTTGCAGTTTCTCTTGGCCGGGGCCATGTCCACGTACTTCAGCAGACGGTGAATAGACGCGCAGATATTCACAGCTTAAAGTATGTGTTTCACCGTCTGGCCATTCAATCACCAATTCGCGGGATTTTTGGTTGAGCGTTAAATTTGTCGGGGTCATGCCTTGCTCCTTAGAGGATATAACGGCTTAAATCTTCGTCTTTGACCAATTCGCCTAAGGTTGCATCCACATGCGCACCATCCACTACTTTTGCACCCTCACAATCAGGGGCTGCATAGAGCACATCTTCCAATAAACGTTCCATCACGGTGTGTAGGCGGCGAGCACCAATATTCTCAGTACGCTCATTCACTTCAAAGGCAATTTGTGCAATCCGCTGAATCGCGTCTTTAGTGAACTCAAGTTTTACGCCTTCCGTAGCTAACAAACCTTGATACTGCTCGGTTAAAGAAGCACTCGGCTCGGTTAAAATACGTTCAAAGTCATTGGCAGTTAAGGCTTCCATCTCGACCCGAATCGGCAAACGACCCTGCAATTCTGGAATCAAATCCGAAGGTTTAGACACATGGAAAGCACCGGAGGCAATAAACAAAATATGGTCGGTTTTGATCATGCCATATTTCGTATTGACGGTTGAGCCTTCTATAAGAGGTAGCAGGTCGCGCTGTACCCCTTCACGCGATACATCAGCGCCACTGACTTGACCACTCCGTGCAATCTTGTCAATCTCATCTAAAAACACAATCCCTGTTTGCTCGACTGAATTGAGCGCGCGTTGTTTGAGTTCTTCCTCATTTACCATTTTATGCGCTTCTTCTTCAGTCAGAAGTTTGAGTGCATCTTTAATTTTTAATTTGCGGCGGCGTTTTTTCTGGTTGCCCATGTTCTGGAACATGCTTTGCAGTTGGCTGGCCATTTCTTCCATGCCGGGTGGGGTCATAATTTCGACACCCAGATTCGCACCGCTTAATTCGACCTCAATTTCTTTATCATCTAATTCGCCCTCCCGCAGTTTTTTGCGAAATTTTTGGCGAGTTGCATTATTTTCTGGGGTTTCTTTTTTGGTGGCTTCTTCAGGATCGATTTCGAGCCAAGCATTGATTGAAGAGCTAGTCGATTCTTGCTTAGGGCGCGGTAATAAAATATCTAGAATCCGCTCTTCCGCAGCTTCTTGAGCGCGATAGCGAACTTTATCTACTTCTTGTTCGCGGAGCATTTTCACTGCCACATCCGCTAAATCACGAATGATGGAATCAACCTCTTTCCCCACATAACCAACTTCAGTGAATTTAGTCGCTTCAACTTTAATGAAAGGAGCATTTGCTAAGCGTGCTAAACGGCGGGCAATTTCGGTTTTACCTACACCCGTTGGACCAATCATCAGAATATTTTTGGGGGTGACCTCATGGCGCAAGGGGTCTTGCATTTGTTGGCGGCGCCAGCGATTGCGTAAGGCGATGGCCACTGAGCGTTTGGCTTTATCCTGCCCAATGACGTGCTTGTCCAGTTCTTGAACGATTTCGCGGGGTGTCATAGTGGACATGGACTTAAAGCTCCTCAATAGTCAGATTATGATTACTATAAATACAAATATCGCCAGCGATATGTAAACCTTTTTCGACAATTTCGCGGGCACTTAAATCAGTGTTTTCTAACAAAGCACGGGCTGCTGATTGGGCGAATGCACCGCCTGAGCCAATCGCGATCAAATCATTTTCTTGCTCAACCACATCACCATTACCCGTAATCAGTAAGGAGGCTGTGTTATCTGCAACGATTAAGAGGGCTTCTAAGCGACGTAACATCCGATCCGTCCGCCAATCTTTGGCTAATTCAACTGCTGCCCGCGTTAAATTGCCATTATGGGCTTGTAGTTTGGATTCAAAGCGTTCAAATAGGGTGAAAGCGTCTGCTGTACCACCCGCAAAACCAGCCAGCACTTTATCATTGTAAAGCCGTCGCACTTTGCGTGCATTGCCTTTCATAACGGTATTGCCTAGTGTGACCTGTCCATCCCCACCAATCACGACTTTACCGTGACGGCGCACACTTAATATGGTGGTTCCTCTATATTGCTCCAAAGCTGGCTCCGCAAATGTTCTAAGTATCAAGTTGGGTCTATATGGGCAGAAAAGCTAAATTCAATAGCCGGGATACCAATTACCTGAGTGTTTCATGGTGTTCCATGATGTGTCAAAAGCCCTTGTAAGCCGTTATTTGCAAGGGCTTTTGTGTCCCATCGTGTTCCAAGGTGTTCCACCGTATCCCACAAAATTGTGTAGGTTAGTGTGTAGGTTTTCAGAACTCAAAAAAGAGACCTACACAAAATGACTAAAAAACTAAAAGATTCAATCGTTAAGAATGCTAAACCGCAAGCCAATGGAAAACCGGCTGATTATGCCGATGGGGGAGGTCTACGCTTGCATGTGACTACCTCTGGCAAGTATTGGCATTACCGCTATCGTTGGGAGGGAAAGTCTAAAGAGCTTTCGTTAGGAACTTACCCTAGCATCAGCTTAAAAGAAGCACGGGAACGCCACGAAGAGGCTAGAGACTTATTAGCGCGTGGGATTAACCCTAGTAGCTACCGCAAACAAATGAAAGCAGAGCAAGCTGTCATGAATAAGCGCAGCTTTCAGGCTATTACCTTGGAATGGATGGCTAGAAGTTTAGAAATTTGGTCAGAAATTCATGCCAAGAACGTAAAGCGAGCGTTTGAGAAAGATATTTTTCCAACGATTGGCGCTATGCAGATCAATGAAGTTAAACCCGCCGATATTATCCGCTTGGTTCAACGGATAGAGGCGCGTGGAGCGGGGGACACGGCACGCAGGATCAAGCAATATATCAACCAAGTTTATAAGTATGCTGTGACTTTGGAGCTAACTGAACGCAATCCAGCGGCTGATATTGATAACAATATCATCTTAAAGCCACTGACTAGAAAACACTTTCCTACCCTCACTGATCCAATCCAGATTGGGCAGCTCTTGCGAGATATGGATGCTTACCAAGGAACTTTGGTAGTGCGCTGTGCTTTGCAATTATCTGCTTTAGTCATGCTTAGACCGGGAGAACTCAGAGCCGCAGAATGGTCAGAAATCGACTTAGATCAAGCGCTATGGACGATTCCTATCAAACGCATGAAAGCACCTCAGCATGTTAAAGAGGCTAATCAAAGCGTTCACCTTGTGCCTTTATCTCGGCAAGCGGTCGAGATATTCAGAAAATTACAGCCCTATACCGGGCGCTTTAAACACGTGTTTCCCAGTATCCGACGTGCCAATCAGCCATTAAGCGACAATGGTGTAAGGACAGCACTTAGAACAATGGGCTATGGGAATGAAATGATTACACCCCACGGATTTAGAGGAATGGCTTCTAGTTTGTTGAATCAATTAGGGTGGAATCCGGACGCCATAGAACGCCAGCTTGCCCATAAAGATACAAATCAGATTCGAGCCGCCTATAACCGAGCTGAGTATTTGGAGGAGCGCCGCGAGATGCTACAAGCATGGGCAGATTACTTGGATACTTTACGAACAGGCGGACAAGTATTGTCTTTTAGAAAGGCAAAGTAACTAACGGGATGCTAAACAAAAACCGGATAATGCTCTGGAGTTATTTAAGAAATAACTCATAACCTACTGACAACACTTGTCAGTAGCTAGGGTAGATAATAGCTACCTTATTTATCTATTTAGAGGTTTAAAGTATGCGTTTTTATTATCACCCTGTGTCGACTTGTAGCCGTCGCGTCCTAATGACAATAGAACATTTAGGCTTTAAGCCAGAGCTTGTACTTGTTGATTTATTTAAGGGTGAGCATACCACCCCTGAGTTTTTGCAGCTCAATCCGAATCATCGGATTCCTGTACTTGAGCACGAGGGGTTTGTACTTTGGGAGTCCTACGCCATCATGCAGTATTTAGCTGATCTAACACCTAATCAAACACTTTACCCGATCCATCTAAAGGCGCGTGCTGATGTTAATCGTTGGTTATTTTGGTGTGGTCAAGATTTTATGCCAGGCGTGAGTTTGCTCAATTGGGAAAACTCTATCAAAGGAATGATTGGGCTTGGCTCACCTGATTTAACCGAAGTAGCGAGAGGGGAGGCGTTATTGATTCCAGCCGCTAAAGTTCTAGATGATCACCTAGCTAACCAAGAATGGGTATGCAATAGCGGCCTCTCTTTAGCTGATTTTGCTATCTCCGCTCCGTTAGCTGACCAAAACCGTGCTAAATTTCCTACAAGTGATTTGCCGAATATCCAGCGCTGGCTTAGACAAGTTCAGTCATTAGATGCGTGGAAGCACACAGAACCAAGTAGTCATTAAGTTTTTATGCCATACACTTGCTAGTAGGGTAAGTGTATGAGCTGTGCTACTTTCTTGCTAGACAAGGAATGAGAAGCTTAAAAACATACAAAACCGCAAAGCGGAAAACCCCGATACATTCAGCCACGGGTACAAAGAGACTTATGA
>NZ_CALFHZ010000017.1 GCF_937876535.1 uncultured Thiothrix sp. | reverse complement strand
TCCAAGCTTTGCAGCTGCGGTAAATCCCCTAAGCCTTCCAGCGTGCTCAACTGATTAGAACTACAGTCCAAGCTTTGCAGCTGCGGTAAATTCCCTAAGCCGTCCAGCGTGCTCAACTGATTAACACGACAATCCAAGCTGTGCAGCTGCGGTAAATCCCCTAAGCCTTCCAGCGTGTTCAACTGATTAGAACTACAGTCCAAGCTTTGCAGCTGTGGTAAATCGCCTACGCCGCCCAGTGTACTCAACTGATTTCTGGAGCAGTCCCAGCTTTGCAGCTGCGGTAAATCTCCTAAGCCGTCCAGCGTGCTCAACCGATTCTTAGAGCAGTCGAAGCTTTGCAGCTGCGGTAAATCTCCTAAGCCGTCCAGCGTGCTCAACTGATTTCTGGAGCAGTCCAAGCTTTGCAGCTGCGGTAAATCTCCTAAGCCGTCCAGCGTGCTCAACTTATTAAGAGAGCAGTCCAAGTTTTGCAGCTGGAGTAAATCGCCTAAGCCGTCCAGCGTTCTCAACGCATTATAAGAGCAGTCCAAGCTTTGCAGCTGTGGTAAATCGCCTAAGCCGTCCAGCGTGCTCAACTGACCTCTGGAGCAGTTCAAGCTTTGCAGCTGCGATACATGGGCTAAGTCGTCCAGCGTGCTCAACTGATTAAGAGAGCAGTCCAAGTTTTGCAGCTGCGGTACATGGACTAAGCCGTCCAGCGTGCTCAACCGATTCTTAGAGCAGTCCAAGCTTTGCAGCTGTGGTACATGGACTAAGCCGCCCAGCGTACTCAACTGATTATAAGAGCACTTCAAGCTTTGCAGCTGCGGTACATGGACTAAGCCGTCCAGCGTGCTCAACTGATTAAGAGAGCAGTCCAAGTTTTGCAACTGTGTTACAAATCTTAAGCCATCTAAATTAGTTAATTCATGTGCACTAATATTTAACTCAGATACCAAGGTCAGACACTGTAATTTTCTAGGTAATGTTTCTAATTTTCCCTCAGGCCCCCAAGGACCAGAAATATCCAAACTCTCCAGCCAAACTAACTCAAATACCTCCTCAGGAACTTCATCAATAATCAGTTCACTCAAATCCAATTCAATAGCACGTGTCCGACGACACTCCTCAACCCGTCTTTGAATTTCAGCTAGGCGTTCACGTTCATCTTCAGTCATAGCAGGCATACGCTTGGGGAGAATCTAAACATCTTAACCAAGCCACCCGAAAAACCCAAACCCTTAGCCCCACCAGCAAGCCACGCTCCCCACCAAAACCACCTATACTCCTAAAACACCCCATAAAAATACAAAAGCGCGAGGAGAATCATCATGCCCAGCACCCCAGCTCAAGAATACCGCTCCCCTAATGGATTGACTGAACGGAGTAGCGCCCTGCCACCGATTCCGAATGGGGTTTACAGTAAAAAAGATGCTGAGCAGGAGGCGAAATTAGTTGGCTTTAATTTTTATGCAGAAAAAGTCGCGCTCTGCCCGAAGACCTGGAGCACTAGCCCCGGCACAATGGTGCGGGATTTAAGTGCGACTACTTACAAACAAGGCAGTTATGAAGATCAGTTCAAAGGTAAATCTGTGCCTAAGGGCGTGAAGAAAGCCGCCGTTTTTAAGCAAAGCATGAATGAGTCCAATACCAGCGGCACGTTCTCCCCCGCTGCACTGTTGTATTATCACTTCTCGCGCTATTTCGATCTGTCGATTGATGTACCGGTGGCGATTTATCGGGAAATGGATAGCAAGGAACATTATCAGCGTGTGACTCAACGTGGCGTTGCGCAAACCCGTAGTGGGATGATTGCCGCTGGTTGGCGACACTTAGCGGCAGCCGAAAAAAATCCCGCTAATTTTCAGGCCGTTGATAGTTTACTCACCCCAGATCGGAAAAAAATCTACGGTTGTATGCTCAAGGCTAAAGGTGAGCGTTATGGAGCGGAGATCAATGGCGTGCGCTCTAGTTGGGGGACGGTGCAGAATGAGGAATTTCAACGCACTGCCCCCTATCTGGCTTTAAGCTCCGATTTACCTTTACTCCAAGCGATCACCGAAGGCAAAAAACAGGCTTTCAAAAATACGACCATTCGTAAAGCCACCGTTGATGCGTCCCCTTTTCAAATGATGTATTGGATGAAAGAACTCAGCGAAATCGTGCTGCTGGACTTTATCTTTAGCCAACAAGATCGCATCGGTAATATCGACTATGAATGGCGCTGGTATTGGCTCGCGGCTGGCGAAGTGCAATCGCAAGCGGCTGACAGCAAACTCAGTCGCACGCAAATGGCTAGCATCAAACCACCCGCTGAAATTGCCAATCTTTCCCCGCAACTCCTGCAACGCACTTGTTTAAATGACAATGATGCGGGCGGGCGTGTGCCTTATGTGAACTTTGCGAAGAAGACGGGTATGCTGCAAAAGTTAAGACATTTTAGCGGTAGCACTTATAAGCGCCTGTTGCGCCTGAATGCTGATCTGCAAGACTCTGGCGAAATTTTCCAATACCTGCAAAGTAATTTCCTACTCAATAGCAGTGAACTCAACCAAATCGTCAAAAATACCCGCCTCGCGAAAGAAATTCTGCAAGACACCTGCTCCTTGCATAAATTGCAGTTTGATCTGGATGCACCGAAAGAATATTTGCTCACAGGACGGGTAAAGTTGGCAATGGTAGCTTGTAATTGAGCAGCATTAGAGCACACGGGTGACTAAACTCCGCAACCATGCCAAAGCTAGATCCCCATCCAAGCGCTTATGCCAAATTAGGGAAAAATGCTGGGGTGCAAGTTTCAAGGGCAACTCAAAGGCCAGCAAATCAGGATTATTTAAATTCGCCAGCAAACGCGAAGGCACGTTCATAATAAGATCGGTATTGGCGAGCGCTGCAATATTCGCAAGCATATTCGGTGAGCTCATGGCAATGCTGCGCTTGAGTCCCCATTGAGCTAACTCCACATCAATCGCACTCGGCTGTGGGTCTTTAAACGACACCACGATATGTCGATAGCGTAGATACTCTTCAAGGCTGATAGCATTAGTTTGCAATTTGTGCGCTAAAGGATGCTGCTGGCTCATTAAGCCCACTAAGTGCTCACGAATAAGCGGCATCATGCTAAACGGGCTAGTGGGCGGGGTATTACCAATGAAGGCTGCATCTAATTCACCTTGTTCTAAACGGGTCAAGGTTTGTGCACTGTAGTTTTCAATTTCTAAGCGCGCTTGCGGCGCTTCCGCATTCAAGATAGCAATGAGCCGTGGTAGAAAGGTTGCTATCGAATAATCACTTGCAGCGACCTTAAAGCATTGCTGCGTACTGGCAGCATCAAACGGCGCGTGATTAAATAACTGCTTTGTATCCGCTAACAACTGTTGTACACGCGGCAATAAGCTTTCTGCACGCGGCGTTAGCACTAAACCATTGCGCCCGCGCACAACTAATTCATCTTCCAATAATAAGCGTAAACGTTTGAGTGCATGACTAATAGCCGACTGGCTTAAGGCTAATTGTTCAGCCGCCACCGTCACCGACTGGCAACGAGCCACCGCTTCAAACACTACCAATAAATTTAAGTCGATACGGGCAAGATGAATAGGCTGCATAAGGGTTGTGAAATCATTTCATTGTTCAAACAGTTTCAGACGGCCTAGCATAACTAAAACCAGCTAGCCTCTAAGGATATAATGATGAACCGCAAAGCCCAAACAATTGCTCTCTTACAAGGTATTGAAACCCAAGATGTCGCGGCTATGCGTGTGATTAACCCAGAGCATTACATCCAGCATAATTTGAATATTGCCAGTGGCTTAGAGGGTATTGCTCGTGTTGTGCAACATCAACCCCCACAGGGTTTTAAAGCTAAAGTCATCCGTGCCTTTGAAGATGGTGACTACACCTTCGCGCATACTGCATACGATTTCTTTGGCGCTAAAGTGGGTTTTGATGTCTTTCGTTGGGAAAATGGCTTAATCGTGGAACATTGGGATAACCTCGCTGACCTTGCACCACCTAATGCTAGCGGACGTACCCAATTAGACGGCTCTATCACGCTCACTGATCTTGAGAAAACTGCTGAAAACAAACAAATCGTTGAGCGCTTTATTCGTGAAAACTGGTTAGACCAGCGCAATACCTACGCTGACTACATTGCTAATAACGTCTACTTGCAACACAACCCCCTCGGACAAGATGGTTTAGATACTTTTCTTGTGACCCTAAAACAACTGCAAGAACATGGGGTGGTGATGTACTTCACTAAAATCCATAAAATCTTAGGCGAAGGGAATTTCGTACTTGCTATGTCTGCAGGTAAATTTGGCTCGAATGGTGGTGTCGATACCGCGTTTTATGACCTATTCCGTTTAGAAAATGGCAAAATTGTTGAGCATTGGGATGTGATTGAAACTATTACCCCAGCTGAGCAACGCAAAAATAATAATGGCAAGTTTTAAGGGCTAAGGTATGAAAATTACTATTCTAGGCGCGTCCGCAGGTGTGGGTTTGAATGCGGTAGAAACGGCTTTACAACGAGGTCATCAAGTGACGGCGTTGTCGCGTAGCACAGAAACTTATCCACAAGATCCCAAGCTAACGGTAGTCGAAGGTAGCGCTACAAACGTGGACGATCTCAAGCAGGCTACAGTAAACGCCGATGCGGTACTCGTAACCCTTGGTACGGGTATGAGCACCAAACCGACCCAACTTTATACACATGCTGCCCAAGCCCTGATCCAACTACAAAAAGATACGGACACGCAAATCCCTTTTATTATTCTGACGGGCTTTGGTGCGGGTGAAAGTGGTCAATATCATAGTTTTATCATGAGCTTAGTTTTTAAGTTTATGCTCAAAGCGGTTTATGAGAACAAAACTGCTATGGAGCAAATGATTGCCGCTAGCCCGATCCATTGGGAGTTTGTGCGTCCCGGTCTACTGACTAAAAAACCAGCCTCAGGCCAGTATCGAACTGAAACAACATACTATAAGGGCATGAATATCGGCAGCATCTCACGAGCGGATGTAGCAGAATTTATGGTGAAACAAGCAGAACAGCCGAGTTACTTGGGGAAATATGTAGCTTTGGGGAAGTAATTCCCCCTTTCACGCATATACTCTAAAGCTATTGGGTTCTTATATGACCAATACAGAGCATAACAACCGTCTACTGTAAACCAAGTAAAGAATAGCATTATCGGGAAATAACCCCTTTGCCGCTCAATCAATACATGCAAGCTCCACGAAGCGGTTAAATAAGCAAACCCCGCCATAATAAAACTAATCGGAATATCCCAATCGGGTGCTTGATAATAAAATGACCCCATAATTAATAAGCCAAGCCCTAGACTTAGTGTCAAGATCTTCCACGGGCGTTGATATTCACTTAACTCTGCTTGTAAGGACTGATAGAAGGACATAACTAGACTCTTTTTCGATTGAGTGTAAAAAAACAACCTAAAGCAGGCCAAATTTAAGTGCTTAAAGGCTAAATCTTACCACTCATCCTTAAAACAAAGGCGTATACCTGCTCTTTACAAACTTTATCGGAATTTCATAGCTCCTTTACGGTCAACTCTTAATAATGGCTGAATCTAATTATCCCTTCTAGCTTGGCGAGGATGAGCATCATGACCCCACGTTTAGCGCCCTTGGCTATCCTAATCTTGAGTTTAAGTGCAGGTTTTACTTTACCCGTTGTCCAGGCAGAAACTACGGTACCTGCCATGCAACTACCTTTGAGTAGTGCTGATTTGAAGCAGGTATTTACGCCTCGTGACGCCGAAGATGTCGATTTAGATAACGAAGGCCTGCTAGATAATGATACCGCGTCGGTCTATCCGAAGGTCGAAAATGACCCAAATGCTGATGTATTGGATAATATTTTTAAGCAGATGCAAGCTGATCAACATTATCTGTCTGAGGGCGATATTAAACGCATGGTGCGCTATTTCGAATGGGCTTTGGAGGCACCCCTGATTAACTCCGAACGCAATGAACTACGTCAACAGATTATTAATACACATGATAAAGATGGCGGGCAAAGTCGTGCTTATCAGTTTTTGGCGCAAGGTGTGGGCAATAAGATTGGTAATGTGTATTTAGATGCGGTCGCTAATCCCTTTGATGAATGGCAACGCCAAGATATTCAGCGTCAGTATTTGCCCTTATTACAGCGGGAAGCTAAGGGTGGAGACGGTTTAGCACAATGGTTAATGGCACGCTATGACAGCATACAGCCGCCCTTAACTGCGGGTAAAAATCCACTACGTCCACAGGTAGCTAAAGTTTATGTCGATCATGTGATTTTTGCCTTGAATGAAATCGCAGGCGCTAAGCCAGAAGATCCACTTTACAAAGTCACACCGGAGTTACAAATCCAAATCGCTCAACAATTAATTAACGCTTGGCCAAGCTTAGATGCAACTAAGCGCCAAGAGCTTTTAGATATGCCCTTCGACTGGGCAAATACCGTTAAGGAGTGGGCTAATAAAAGTGAAGCAGAAAAAACTAAAGCACGGATTGCTTGGGGTAAACAATTCACACCTGCATTTCCTGAGTTAGCCTCTGTACATAAAGCGCGTATGGAGGCTTATGAAAAAGCTGAAGTACAAGCCAAGACCGAGCAATTACAGCGTGAAAAAGCCGAAGCTGAGCGTATTGCTAAATTAACACCAGAACAGCGTGCGGCAGAGGAATTAGCTAATCAACAATTAATGAACTCGATAATTTCCATGCAAATGCAAGCCAATATGCAAATGCAGCAGCAAACCATGCAGGCAATCAGCAATATGCAGCAGCAAGCTCATGAAACCAATATGGATATTATTAGAAATATGGACGGTAATACCACCTGGCGTTATGAGTATGTGTATAGACCTTAAACTGCATATTAGTCTTTTGTGCATTGGCGTTTAGTATTTATACCTCAGCCACCTGAATATAAACTACTCTTAGTTACTCTAAGCCTGATAGCTAAAAATAACTAAAAGTGTGGATTACCTATTCTGGTACAAGGCAAATTTGATAAAATAGTTAGCATTAGTCAGTAATGATTTATTTTGGAGCTATCTCAACCTGCCGTTTGATTAGCCTTCAACGGCTTTTCATTAATCACAGACAGTAGCAGACATCCTTGGTTACCCTGCAAATTATAAATCGAATGGATTTTGCTTAGTCTGCAAGATAGTACAAGCTTAACCAAGCTAACTTAAATACGGTTAGCTTCGGTTTTTGCCGCTCCTCCAATAATTTTGTATCTTGAAATAGCCTTAATTAAAAAATCTAATACTAGCTTTCCTAAATTTAAGTTGAGATTGATCATGAAAAAAAGTCGAACACTAACCCTAGATGATACAACAACGGCCTCTAATCCTGGTGGGATAAACTTTATGCCACTTGTTTATCTTAGATATTACCCTATTTGGGGAGTAAGTTTAGCCTTTTTAGCAATCCTCTCAGTGGCCTTACTGTTTTTATTACCCTACTCATTTAACCTTATGCTATTTTCAGTGGTAATGATTTTTGCAAATTTTTTTTATTGGTTCCGAAAAAAAGAACACTTTAAGTTTGGTGACTCTAATCCGGGTAAAGTCATTCAGAACAACCCAACCCTCATCGCTGTTTTAACCAATTTAAGTAAATATGGTGGCAACTACCCAGTTATTAAAATTATTAAGTCTCCACTTAAGGATTTATCTGTTGGAGAAATTATTGGGACTGTTGCGCTTTACTTTCCTGGAGATAATAAAAATTTACCCCACTGGAAAGATTTTGATCCCATACCTCTTCAATGTGCAACCAACAATAAAATGGAAGCTGCAGCGGTAGTTAGTAGTTATAGCAAAGAAGAACTAGCTGCTTTGGAAATAGGCATCAATTCATTAGCAAAACCCTATAAGAAAGGTCTTTATAAAATGTATAGTGGTAACTCAAACTGGGTTAAGGCTTAACTAAGTTAAACCAAAGCGACTTTATTTACTTTCTTTAGATTATTTGAGGGTAAGAAATACTAGCTGAGTGAGCTGTAAATTTTACTAGTATCGAATAGCTATAAAAAGGCGAGTCACCCCGCCTTTTTTGCATCAACCAATTAAGTCTTAATGCCGTTTCTTAGGCGCGATTAAATCCGTAATCGAGCCTTCAAACATTTCCGCTGCCATCGCTACCGTTTCTGACAGCGTTGGATGGGGATGCACAGTCAAGCCAATGTCAGACGCATTCGCGCCCATTTCAATGGCGAGGGCTACCTCTGCAATCAGGTCACCTGCATTCACACCGACGATACCAGCACCAATCACACGGTCAGTTTCTTCATCAAATAGGAGTTTGGTCATCCCTTCTTCACGCCCAAGTGACAAGGCACGTCCACTAGCTGCCCACGGGAACACGCCTTTGCCGACCTTCATACCCTTAGCTTTAGCTTCTTCCTCAGTCACGCCCACCCAGGCAATTTCAGGATCAGTATAAGCTACGGATGGAATCACGCGCGCATCAAAGTGACTGGGTAAACCAGACGCCGCTTCCGCAGCCGTTTTGCCTTCGTGTACCGCTTTATGCGCGAGCATCGGTTGGCCAATAATGTCGCCAATCGCAAAGATATGTGGCTGAGTAGTGCGCATTTGTGAATCAACGACTTTCACAAAACCGCGTTCATCTACCGCCACACCTGCCTTCTCAGCACCAATGCGTTTACCATTCGGTGTGCGCCCGACGGCGACTAATACACGATCATAGACTTGTGGTTCAGCAGGAGCATGTTTGCCTTCAAAGGTGACTTTCATGCCTGCTTTGGTGGCTTCAACTTTAGTCACTCGGGTTTCGAGCCAAATGGCTTCGTAGCGTTTTTGGATACGAGTTTGATAAGGCTTCACAATGTCCTTATCTGCACCGGCTACAATGCTTGGCAGCATCTCCACCACAGTGATTTTGGTACCCAGTGAGTGATAAACTGTTGCCATCTCTAGGCCAATGATGCCGCCACCAATCACCAACATACGTTTCGGAATATCTTTCAACTCCAAGGCACCAGTGGAGTCAATCACACGTGGGTCTTCTGGAATGAAAGGTAATTTCACCGCTTCAGAACCCGCCGCAATCACCGCTTTTTCAAAACGGATTACAGTTTTCTTGCCATCATTACCGACTACTTCGATATGGTTCGGATCAAGGAAACTACCGACTCCATTCACCACTTGAACTTTGCGCTGCTTAGCCAAACCATTCAAACCACCGGTTAAACGTCCAACGATTTTTTCTTTCCAAGTGCGTAGTTTGTCGATGTCGATCTTAGGCTTGCTAAATTCAATCCCGAAATCGCTAGATTCATGCGATTCATCAATCACTTTTGCTGCATGTAATAAGGCTTTGGAGGGGATGCACCCCACATTCAAACACACACCACCTAGAGTTGCCCAACGCTCGACCAAGACCGTTTGCATGCCTAAATCAGCCGCACGGAAAGCGGCGGTATAACCACCAGGCCCGGCACCAAGAACTAACATTTGGCAAGTGACATCCGCAGAGCCACTGTGTTTAGCAGCAGCAGGGGCTGCAACTGGAGTTGCTGCTTTAGCAGGAGCGGGAACACTCGCTGCAGGTGCAGGCGCAGGCTTACTTGGAACTGCTGCAGCACCTTCCACTTCCATTTTGCAGATCAAGCTCCCTTCAGAGGCTTTATCACTCACCTTAATCAGGATTTCTTTAATAGTTCCCGCATGTGGTGAGGGAATATCCATCGAGGCTTTGTCCGATTCGAGGGTAATCAGCGCATCTTCCTTTTGCACTTTATCGCCTGCTTTGACCAGCACTTCAATCACATCGACGCTTTTGAAATCGCCAATGTCCGGTACTTTGACTTCAACAATTTGACTCATAACAGTGCTCCTTACAGAATGAGATTACGGACATCAGACAAAACAAACGCAAGGTGGCTCACAAAACGAGCGGCATACGCGCCATCAATCACGCGATGATCATACGACACCGCTAGAGGCTGAATTAAGCGATCCACGATTTCGCCATTTTTACGCACTAAACGCTCTTGGGCACGGGTTAAACCTAAAATCCCCACTTCAGGCGCATTCACAATCGGTGTGAAATTAGTACCACCAATCCCGCCGAGGCTAGAAATGGAGAAGCAGCCGCCTTGCATATCGCCAGATTTCAATTTGCCTTCGCGTGCTTTTTTGGACACTTCGCCCAATTCACGCGCGAGTTCAAATAAGCCCTTACGATCTACATCTTTAATGACGGGAACGACTAAGCCATCGGGCGTGTCGACTGCAATCCCGATGTTATAGAACTTACGTTGAATCAGATTTTCGCCATCATCCGCAAGGGCTGAGTTGAATTTTGGGAACTCTTTTAAGCCCGCAGCGACTGCTTTCAGCATGAACACGAGTGGGGTGAAGTTAAAGCCCATCGCTTTGGCTTTGTCCTTCATGCTATTGCGATAGGCTTCTAGCTCAGTAATATCGGCTTCATCAAAGTGCGTCACTTGTGGCACGGTCAACCATGCACGATGTAAATGCTTGGCGGAGAGTTTACCAATGCGTGACATAGGCACAGTTTCCACTGCACCGAATTTACTCCAGTCCGGTTGGGTAATAAATTGTACGCCACCCATACCTGAAGCTACTGTTGCCACCACTGGACTAGCTGCTGGTGTCGGAGCTGCTGCGGTAGTTGTAGATGGAGCTACCACCGCACCGCCCGTTTTAAAGCCACGTACATCCTGCTCCGTAATCCGCCCATTCGGACCTGTCCCTGTCACTTGAGCAATATCAATCCCCAATTCACGCGCAATCCGCCGCACCGATGGGCTAGCATAGGCACGTTTAAAGGCTTCATCATTGCCCACATTGGCAACTGGTGTAACGGAACTAGTTGCTACTGCAGGTGCATTTACAGCAGGTGCTGGAGCGGCAGCTTCCGCAGGCGCTGCACCTTCAACTTCTAATAATAGAATCAGGCTACCTTCAGAAACTTTATCACCTACCGCGATTTTGATTTCCTTAACCTTACCACCTTTAGGCGAGGGTATTTCCATCGAAGCTTTATCAGATTCGAGCGTGATTAACGAATCCTCCGCTTTAATCACATCGCCCACATGCACTAATACTTCAATGACGCTCACACTTTTAAAGTCGCCAATATCGGGTACTTTAATTTCCTTCACACCCGATACCGGAGGCGTGGCTTGTGCCGCCCCACCTGCGACTTTCGGTTGTGCCGGAGCAGCGGCTACATTCACACTCGCTTCGCCGGTATCTTTTAATAATAAAATTAGGCTACCTTCAGAAACTTTATCGCCCACATTGATCTTAATCGCTTCGACCACACCGCCTTGCGAGGCAGGAATATCCATCGACGCTTTATCAGATTCCAAGGTAATGAGTGGATCATCAATCTTAATGGTGTCCCCCACTTTCACGAGCAATTCAATGACGGTTACTTCTTTGAAATCACCGATGTCAGGTACTTTGATTTCTTTACTCATTTACTCACTCCTTAGGCGTACAGTGGGTTAGGCTTTTCAGGATCAATGCCGTATTTCGCCATCGCTTCTAATACGGTTTTCGCGGTGATTTTGCCTTTAGCTTTGGATGATTTTTGTTCATCCGCTAAGGCTTTCAGTGCAGTCACTGTTACGTAATAACGATCTACTTCAAAATGGTGACGTAAGGCTTGGCGACTATCAGAGCGTCCAAAACCATCGGTGCCAAGCACATGCAAGGTCTTATTCACATAAGGACGCACTTGGTCCACATAGGTACGAATGTAGTCAGTGGAGGCAATCACAGGGCCTTCAGTGCCTTCTAAACATTGAGCAATCCATGATTGGCGCTCCGGTTGATCAGGGTGCAAGAGATTCCAACGCGCACAATCGGCACCATCACGTGCTACTTCATTCAAGCTTGGGGTTGCCCAAATATCCGCATCAACATCCCAATCATTTTTCAGTAGATCCGCCGCTGCAATCACTTCGCGTAAGATCGAACCGCAACCCATCAGTTGCACCTGATGTTTGCCTTTGCCATCCGCCTTACGGAAGGCGTACATCCCTTTAATAATGCCTGCTTCAGCACCTTCTGGCATTTCTGGCATGCTGTAGTTTTCGTTGAGGGTGGTGATGTAATAGAACACATTCTCGCCATTTTGGTACATGCGGCGCAGACCATCATGGAAAATAACCGCTACTTCATAGGCGAAGGTCGGATCGTAAGATTTACAGTTGGGGATAAAGCCTGCGAATAATTGGCTATGACCATCTTGATGCTGTAAGCCTTCGCCATTCAAGGTGGTACGCCCTGAGGTACCCCCGACTAAGAAACCGCGTGCTAACATATCGCCCGCCGCCCATGCTAAGTCTCCAATCCGTTGGAAGCCAAACATGGAATAGTAGATATACAGCGGAATCATCATCTTATTGTTATTGGCATACGAAGTCGCTGCCGCCACCCATGAAGACATCGCGCCCGCTTCGTTAATCCCTTCTTGCAATAATTGGCCTTTAGAGGATTCGCGGTAGGGCATAATATCGGTCGCATCCATTGGCTCATACAACTGGCCATCCGGTGCGTAAATCCCTACTTGGCGGAACATACCTTCCATCCCAAAGGTACGGGACTCATCCGGCACAATCGGTACTAACCGTGGCCCCAATTCTTTATGACGCGCTACTGCAACCATTACCCGCACCATGGCCATCGTCGTGGACATGGTACGCTCGCCAGTATCTTTCAAGAGGGCATCAAACAGCTCTCGCAACTCAGGAACAGCTAAAGTTTCAAAGTTTTGTGGGCGATTCGGTAAATAGCCGCCTAAGGCTTGACGACGCTCATGCAGATATTTCATCTCCAAAGAATCGGCAGCGGGCTTATAGAAGGAAGCATTTTCGACTTGTTCATCAGTGACCGGAATCCGGAAACGATCACGGAGTTTGCGTAATTGGTCAGAACTCAGCTTTTTCTGTTGATGGCTGATATTCATCCCCTCGCCTGCCTCGCCCATGCCATAACCTTTAACCGTATGCATCAGGATAATAGTCGGGCGACCAACCGTATTCACTGCATTGTGATAGGCTGCATATACTTTCTCTTGGTCATGACCACCCCGCAGCAAATCATAGTAGATTTGATCGTCGGTCATATCGGAAACCATTTCTAATAGCTCAGGGTATTTCCCAAAGAAGTGCTCTCGAGTATAAGCGCCACCTTTGTTTTTGAAGTTTTGGTATTCGCCGTCAACGGCTTCCATCATGCGCTTACGCAATAAACCGTTGGTATCTTTTGCCAGCAAACGATCCCAGCCCGAACCCCACAAGACTTTAATCACATTCCAGCCAGCGCCACGGAAGTTACCTTCCAGCTCTTGCACGATTTTGCCATTGCCGCGCACCGGGCCATCCAGACGTTGCAAGTTACAGTTGACTACGAAAACGAGGTTATCTAAACGTTCACGCGAAGCTAAAGAAATGGCACCTTGAGATTCTGGCTCATCCATTTCGCCATCCCCTAAGAATGCCCATACCTTGCGACCTTCCGCATGATTATCGGCAATCTTGGCAAACCCACGATGTTCTAAATATTTTAAAAAGCGCGCTTGGTAAATCGCCATAATCGGGCCTAAGCCCATTGATACGGTCGAGAATTGCCAAAAATCCGGCATTAAATACGGATGTGGATAGGAGGATAAGCCTTTACCTTTGGATTCAATGCGGAAATTTTCTAATTGCTCTTCATTAAAACGCCCTTCCACAAATGCGCGCGCATACGTCCCCGGTGCAGTATGGCCTTGAATAAACAGCATATCGCTGCCATTCGGATGCCCATGACCTTTCCAGAAATGGTTATAACCGACTTCATACATAATCGCGGAAGATTGGAAGGAGGCAATATGCCCCCCCGGCTCAGCAGGCTTACGGTTTGCGCGTACCACCATCGCCGTCGCATTCCAGCGCAAAGCACGCAGAATATGGCGTTCTAATTCGAGATTACCCGGATAAGCAGGCTGCTGATCCACTGGAATCGTATTGATATACGGAGTGTGCATATCGGGCGGCTCAACACCCGCCTCGGACGCCGTTTCTATGGTTTTATGTAGTAAATAGCGGGCGCGGTCTGCACCGGAACGCTCGACCACCACATCAATGGCTTCTTGCCATTCTTGGGTTTCTTGTGGGTCGTGATCTAACTGGTCATGGCTCATTAAAAATCTCCTAGCACTAAAAGGTTAGGAGCGGTCTAGTCGCTTTTTATGTAGTTATTCCTGACGGGATATATCGCCGCTCCCCTCTTATATCCCTATAGAGGGGGCATACTACACAGATAAATTTTGAAAAGCCATAAGTTGAGCAATTAACTTATTTATTTTTAAAGATTAAATAATTAATAATATAAAATTCAATAAGTTATTTTTGCGAAATTACTTTAAAACTAAAAAACCGAGTTGTGCTCTTATTACTGTTCAAAATTTTTGACTAAAAAACATCTCATCTCTTAGAAAAATTTAAGAGGAAATTTAGAAAAAATGCAAATATTCTCAAGCAAGCAACTAGTAGCTAAAGCTGACTAAATCAGCTAATCGCATAGAGCAACGATTAGAGGAATGATTTTTAAATTAATTAATTTTCAAACACTTAAAATAAAAATATGAAAACTAACCCCACAAACACTTACCAGCCGACTTCTGGATTGCCGCTAAACGCTCAGTATGTGCGGCTAATTCCTCTGCATTTGCTGAAATGACAGGTAGGTTTAACCCAGTGGCTACACGGCGAATTGAAGCTGCTGAATGCCCCGCAGCACGGCCATCATCTAGCTCTCCGCCCAATTGCAAACTAACTTGCCCACCTGTCATCGCCAGATAAACATCCGCTAGGATTTCTGCATCCAATAAAGCACCGTGCAAAGTACGATGCCCGTTATCAATTTCATAACGCTTACATAAAGCATCCAAACTATTCCGCTGCCCCGGATACAGTTGGCGCGCCATGACTAAGGTATCAGCCACCGTACAGTAGTCAGTAATTGCCTGATAAGGCTCACTAAGCTGGCTCAATTCATGGTTTAAGAAGCCAATATCAAAGGGGGCATTATGAATAATCAGTTCAGCACCGTTGAGATAAGCAATTAAGTCAGCCGCAATCTCTTTAAAACGGGGTTTATCCGCTAGAAAATCATTAGTAATGCCATGCACTTGCACAGCTTCAGCATCGATTTCTCGATCAGGTTGTAGATAAAAATGGAAGTTATTCCCCGTTAAGCGCCGACTGATCATTTCTACGCAACCAATCTCAATAATACGATGCCCTTCTTTTGGGTCTAAACCAGTAGTTTCAGTATCAAGAATAATTTGACGTGTCATGCTGATTTCCTTTCATCAATCGCTCGGTTCGCTAAACCATCCACGCGCTCATTCTCAGGATGGCCTGTATGTCCGCGTACCCAATTCCACTTAATCTTATGCGGTTGTGCGGCTCTCTCTAAACGCTGCCATAAATCTTGATTCTTTACAGCTTGCCCACTAGCATTCTTCCAGCCTTTACGCTTCCAGCCAGCTAGCCATTCAGTCATACCTTGCAGCACATATTTAGAATCTGTTGTTAAGGTGACCTCACACGGTTGCTTTAAGGCCTCTAAGCCACGAATTGCTGCCATTAGCTCCATCTGATTATTGGTCGCTGTGGCTTGATAACCATACAGCTCACGTTCTTGTTCCGCATAGCGTAATAGCACCCCCCAACCACCCGGCCCTGGATTTCCTCGGCAAGCACCATCGGTATATAACTCAACTTTTTTCACGCTTGGGTTCTCTTTTTCATAGGGGTGGCATAATTAGTACTCTGAGTACTGGTGGTATTGATGGCTATTTCGGGTCTTAAACGGGTTTTAGTAGCACGTACTTTTGGTTTAAGAGGAATTAACCGCGATACCTGCTTACGCACATGAATAACTTGTACACTCCCAAACGGTAGCTGATATTTTTGCCCTAAACGATCTACCCATTCTAAATGCTTGAAAACCCTATCACTCTTTAAGGCTGGTCGAAAGCCTAGGGTATAAGTCTCTAACATTTCAAAGCCTAATACCTCGAACCAATCACGAATTCGCCGCTTGGTATACATCGCCGGACGATCAGGTACACGCCTTAGATAATTCCAAGTTTGCCCCAAACCTCGCAAACTCCAAGGATTAAAGCTGATCAACACACAATGCCCCTCTGGAACTAGGACACGCTCAATCTCCCGCAAGACATGATGAGGGGAATGTGCATAATCCAAAACATGGCAACCCACGACTAAATCAATTTCATTAAACCCAATAGGCAAAGCCTCAGCTTTAGTAATGGTATCTGCGATAGTGGAATAGGGATTGGTAGATAATTTAATATGAGTACTAATCCGTGAATCACAAAGCAAATTGCAGTGCTCCACCATTAAACCAAGCTCTAAGGCATAATAACCGAACACCTCTTCAGTCATGGTAGTCACGAGTTGACGTAGCTCTGCCAGCACATAAGCACCTTCTACAGTACTGTACCAGCCTTGCAATTTGTCGATCTGTTGCTCAACTGAGGCGACAGGATGGGTTAAAACAACAGGTGTTGCTTTTTTCTTGTTCATTCAATCAATACATATTATAGTCGAATGGAATTTGCTTAATAACGAATCAGCAAGCAGGGCAATCAAAGTAGGTAAAATCTTAATCTGACATTCCGGACAGAGAAACACAACTATAAACAAATAAACTGGGGTGAATTAGATCTTCCAACGTTGAGCTTGCAATACGAATTTTATAATAGGGTCTATTGGGGCTACACATCATGGGGACATCCACTTACCTCGCACCAGTCGCGGCAGTGTGCGCTTTATTGTTTTTAAATGGCTGCAGCAGCACAAAGCCAGACACCAGCCTTGAAACATCAACTGAACAAACAACATCCATACCAGAAGCCTTACCACTCATGCAGTCAGGCAAACCATCCCCTTATCGTTCAGTTAAGAATCGCCAAACTTATGCAAAACGCACATGGATAGCCCAAGCCCGCCCACAAACCTATGCACGTGTAGTAACAGCACCACGTATTCAGCGCGCGATGTATATCCCTAGTATCAGCAGTGATTATAGTCTTGATCAAGACTTTGATACCTGGTCACGCGTTTTTCGACATTTCCAATTAGCCGATTATTCGGGCAACCCAAGGGTGCAACAATTTATTCGCTCTTATGCACAAAATCCGCAAAGTCTCAGCATTCTTTCTGACCGTGCCAGTCTATTTTTGCACATGATTATTGAAGAAGTGACCCGACGTGGTATGCCTGCTGAAGTGGCTCTGTTACCTTTTGTCGAAAGTGGCTTTGATGCTGATGTATTTTCAAGTGCTGGAGCCGCAGGCTTATGGCAATTTATTCCGTCCACAGGGCGTAATTATGGCCTAAAGCAAACCGGTAATTATGATGCACGTATGGATCCATTTGCTGCTACTGGTGCTGCTTTAAATTATCTACAGAAACTCAATCGTCAGTTTAATGGTGACTGGTTATTGGCTTTTGCGGCTTATAACTGCGGAGAAACTTGTGTTAGTCGTGCAGTTATTCAAGCACAACAAGCTGGTTTACAACCTACCTTCTGGAATTTGTCTTTACCACAAGAAACCATGAACTATGTGCCGCGCTTATTAGCCTTTAAAGAGTTGATTGGACGCTCCAACTCTTATGGGATCCGTTTACGTGCTACACCTAATGCTGCACGCCTTGCGCAAATGCGTATTAATAAACCAGTTGATTTACGCCTAGCTGCCATGCAGGCGGGTTTACCAGCAAGTCGTCTGATTGAACTAAACCCTTGTTTCCGCACGGGTATTACTACTCCTGAGCACTCCAATCGGATTATTCTCCCGCGTGAATATGCGGATCGCTTAGCTCAAGTGATTCGTGTAATGCCAGCCGCTTATACCCGTCAGCTATAGCTCATGTGGCAGATCGTCGTCTGATAGTTGAACTGGAGCTTAACTATCGCTAAGTTAACAGGCAGCACAGTAAAAGCTGTGTGCCTTCAAGAGTGATAGTCTATGCCAGAACTTGTCATTAGTTTGAATAAACAAATCATTAAAAGGCTCCAGCTTGCTGAAGCTAAATATCTGTTCGGACGATCTGAGCACTGTGATGTTGTCTTAAATGAACGTATGGTCAGTGCTGAACATGCTCAACTAGTACGCATAGGTGATGAATGCTTTTTAGAGGACTTGCACAGTACTAATGGCGTTTATGTTAACCAGGTACGCACCCACAAACACCTGTTACTTAATAAAGACCTAATCCAAATTGGCAAATATGAACTCCTCTTTCATGCCATTACAAAGCTTGACCAAACAGTTGATAATCTATGTTTAGAGACTGAGAGTATCTAAACCTTTACTAATGAAAAAATCCCTCACCTATTATTCATTTTCAAATGATCAACAATAGCTATTTGAAAAATAAATAAATTATTTTAAAGATTACGAATATACGCTCAAACTACACCTCAAGCGCTTTAAAATTATAGCTAGTTTTAAGTTCCATGATTTTGTAAAACTAGCTAAGCTATAATCTTTGCCCAGGGCTTGAGCTTATGCCTAATTTATCTCCCTATGACTTACGCAAACAGCTACGACGCCAACGCTCAAGCCTATCGCCATCTGAACAGCAGCATCTTTCCCAGCAAGCAGTTAATCATTTAAGTCGCCACCGCATTTTCCGCTCTGCCCGAAATATTGCTTTGTATCTACCCGTACGAGGTGAAGCTGATCCGCGTGGCTTGCTACAGTTTGCACAGCCTAAGCAGCGATTCTTTTTACCTGTACTCAGCTTAAGCCATGATTCAAAACTGATCTTTGTCGAATGGAGTCCACAAACCCGCTTCCGTAAAAATCGCTTTAATATCCCTGAGCCACTTTTGGCTAGACAGAGAATTCTTAGCTCAAGGCAACTAGATTTAGTCATCACTCCTCTGGTAGCTTTTGACCACTATGGCTCCCGTTTAGGTATGGGTGGAGGTTTTTATGATCGGAGTTTTGCAGCTAAACACTATCTAAAACGCTCTCAACCCCTGTTACTAGGATTCGCCTATCCTTTCCAGCAAGTTGCGCGTTTAGAAAAACAGGTTTGGGATGTAGCTGTGGACGCAAGTTGTACAGCCCAAGGCCTAACTTGCTACTAAGCTTGAATATATTAGAATATTATAATATAATATCTTATATATAAGTTTGTGGGAGGAAACCATGAAAAAACTTCTAATTGCTCTGAGTCTCTTCGGTCTTGCCAGCTCTGCTAGTGCTGATTTCTTTGGTAGTGGAAATAATGGCGAGTGGAAAATGGGACCTTATGGTCCTTACTGGGAAGAAAATGACTGGCCAGAATGGACACCCATGTACTGGATGCAAGAAATGAGTGATAGTTTTAATAATGACAATACTAATGGCTTTAATTTTAATCAGGGATTTAGCTCTTGGAATATGCCATTCTTTGGTAATAACAACTATGGCAACGGTATGCCCATGATGCCTTATGGTTATCCAACAGCCGCAATGATGCCGTATGGAGCTATGCCTATGCCTTATTATGGTGCAGGCTATGCCATGCCTAACTTGCCAGTAATGCCTAGTGCACCTGTTAACACCGCACCAGGCCCCAGCACACCAACTGAAGCCACTGGCACAACGGCTACTAATTAATCTAATTATTGGCTTCTGGTTTACAAATACCGGAGCCATTCAAAGTACAAAAGCCTGCTGGTAATTCAACTCCAGCAGGTGGTTGCGCAATGAATTTACTATTCGGCAAAGTATTCGATACAGTCTGAGCGCTAACAGATTCAGCAGTATTAGTACTTGTGTCTGAGTCCGGCGCGGTTTTTATAGTTAGATGCTCACTAAACCTTTCTACACGTAACTCTGCAAAATGAATACGGGCTTGCCATTGGTCTTGTTGATAAGCCTGTTCTGCGTTTAATTGTTGTAATTGCTGTTTGCTTAAACCTAATTTTTCAGCCGACTCAGTCATAATCAGTAAATGCTGCCAAGCCATCTCAGCTTGGTTTAATAAGACTTGAGCCTGCTCCTGCGAACTGGCTGTTTTGGCTAATTGCTCATAAGTTGCCTGCATCTGAACTAACTTGTCCCAATCACTTAAATACTGGGCTTTCACTTGTGCATCTGTAGCTGAATTGATAGCAGGCAAGGCTTGTTGAGGTGCAACAACATTTGGCTTAAAAGCGAATAAAACTCCCAGAGAAATCAATAACAGTAAAACAATAAACCCAGCATACGCAATTTGCGAACTATAATGATTCAGCCAAGAACCTTTAGGCGGCTCTTGCTGCTTTAAGATCAATTTAGCCATGAGCATTTGACCACTTGAGGGGTTGAGAATTGCAAGCAGGTTTCTGACACAAAACCTTAACTTTAGAAAATAGCAAGCAGCACTAAGAACACCAGCACACACTAGATAGATGGTAATTAAATCTAGCTGCTACGTCACTGTTTAAGATTAAGAAACTAAGTATTAGTTCCTATCAAACAAAGATTTGCTTAAATTTAAAGCTATCAAATGGGTTGAGCAGAGGGGTCTGTTTTAGGAGCTGGTGCTGGTGCTGGTTGCTCTGGCGGCTTGGCTAAGTCTTGCTGTAATTGCTTCATACTATCCTCAAGGCTTTTACCCAGCTTATCAATACTTTCGCTTAAGCTGCTATCTAAACCTTTTAAACTATCTTGCATGAAGTTGTTTAGCTGATTTACTACCGCCCCCATTGCACCGCTCACCATCGAGCCTAGTGTTTTCTGTACCTCAACGCGCCATTTATTCTCGTGTAGGCTTAAGATAGTACGCAGTGGAATTGGTAGATCACCTTTTTCGCCGCTGTAGAGCACGGTCGCTACCTCGGCTAAACCATTTTCGATTTTCAGCTCACCCGTCTCAAAACGTTTGGCAGAGATTTTCTTCGTATGGAGTAAGCTTAGATATTGAGTACTCTCCCAAGTTGTAAGATTTTTAGCAGTTTCCATATCATCTTTTAGGACAGCCTCCCAAAACTGATTGGCAACCTGCCGCGCATCTTGTTCGGCGGAACTATTACAAGCAGTTAAGACAAACAAACACATCCAGCTCAGGAATAACCAATGAATGCGATAAGCGCGAGTTTGCATGTTTAAACTCCTAGTAACACGCCCTCCTCTTGACTAGCTAAGGATAGACGTACTGTAGTGATTTGATTTTCAAGGTCTCTAGCATCATGGGGGCTAGTAATGACTTTACAATAGTTGGGCGTATATCCGGTATAAATCAATTGGCCATCTTGTTCGCGACTACGTTCCCATAAAACTGGAACTGTTTTTCCCACTTGTTGCTGGAGCCAAGCTTGCTGTGAGCACTCTGCAAGTTGATGCAACTCTTGACTACGTTGCTTTTTAAGCGCTTCAATCACTGGATTGGCTAAGCCTGCTGCTTTCGTACCAGCCCGCGGAGAGTAAGTGAAAATGTGCACGTGCCCAAAACCCATCTGCTCGACGAAATTTACAGTCTCACGCCATTCCTCCTCAGTCTCACCAGGGAAACCGACGATAATATCCGTGGTAACATTAAAGCCAGGAATAGACGAGCGTGCTTGCGACACCAGTTGAGAGAATTCAGTTGTTTTGCAACGCCGTGCCATCCGCCGTAATACTGAGTCCGCCCCACTTTGAATCGGTAAATGCATATGTGGCATTAAACGCGAATTGCTAAACAGCGCAAAAAAATCTTCAGGCAAATCCCAAGGCTCAACGGATGCAAAACGAATGCGTGGAATATCCGTTTCTGCCAGAATCCGCTGCACTAAGCTATGCAACGAACTATCAGCTAAATCACTGCCATAGCCACCCACATGCACGCCAGTGAGTACAATCTCTTGTACACCCTGCTCAGTGAGTTGGTTGATTTCCTCAATAATGGAAGCTTCAGTGCGACTACGTTCTTCACCCCGGGCGACAGTTACAATACAGAAAGTACAACGATACCGGCAACCATCTTGGATCTTAATAAAAGCGCGATGACGACCACGTACAAATAAGCTATTCTCCCCCGGCTCAGTGGCTATTTCTGGCATCACGGGCAAAGCAAAGGTTTCCATAACTTTATAGGGTAGCTGATCTTTTTCCGTATTAGGAACTACCAAATCAACGCCTAACGTATTGGCAACTTCAGTCGCTTGTAAGGTCGCATAACAGCCACTGACGACCAATTTAGCAGCCGGATTTTCTCGATATAAGCGATTGAGTAAACGGCGAGATTTAGCTGAGGCCTCTTGAGTAACCGCACAGGTATTCAAAACAACCACATCAGCATCCGGTGCAGCAGTGACAATCGCATGCCCTGCCGCACGGAAACCTTGTGACCATTGCTCTAACTCAGCTTCATTGAGTCGACAACCTAAAGCTTTTAAATGTACTTTCATGGCATTTGCATCTTAGGGGTTAGTAGTGCGCCTGCCATCAGAGATTAAATATTTTCTGGATGTAATTCAATTTCTGAACGTGCTCGCAAATCTTCTAAAGCAGCATCTAGCTCACGGCTACCACTCACACCGCCATACATCTGTGCACTATTTTCTTCAATAGTATTCGCACCATCTTCAACTGACTTCAGTGAAATGATGGTGTAATCTCCGCTGGCTAAAACCACCTTATCCCAATCTAATTGACCTGCAGCAGGGCGGGGTAAAGTGAAAGTCTTTTCAATCACTTCTGGTGCAACTGTGCTACCAGTACGCTGTACAAAGCCAGGCTTTTCAATCGCTTCTGCCTTACCTAAACCCGAGGCATCTAAAGCTGCCCAGCCAGTAGTTTTGAGTTGTTTTAATAATTCATCACCTTTTTGTGCAACTAGCTTGCGAGCTTCTTGTGCTTTGAGCAGGGTAGTTATTTCTGCTTTTACCTCTTCTAGAGGCTTTTGTGCAGCAGGTTCTTGACCAGCAGAACGTAAAACGATGGCTTGTGTATCAGAGACTTGTACTACCTGGGAGTTTTTACCTTCTTTTAATACTTCATCCGAAAAAGCCTCAGCCAATACCTTCGGATCTATTAACACCCCCTCCCCTTTAGAGCGTGTCAACCAACCTGACTCTTGCACAGCAACATTCACTGCTTTAGAAGCTGGTGCTAAATCCCCACTTTGCTCATAAGCAATCGTTTGTAATTTTTCTGCAGCATCTAGGAAAAGTTTTTCGGCTTCTGCACGACGATAATCCTGTTCAACCTGAGCCTTTACTTCTTCATAGGTCTTCTGTACTGCAGCTTTTACACTATTCACACGAATAATTTCATAACCTGCCCCCGTTTTGACAGGCTCGATCATTTTATTCACTTCAGCTGCAAATACTGCTTTCTCAAACTCAGGATCCCAACTACCTGCGGCTACATCACCAACCACACCTGCTGCTTCAGCGGTAGCTTTATCATCCGATTCAGTTTTAGCGACATCTTCAAAAGTTTTTTTACCGGCTTGAATATCCGCATAGATAGCATCGATTTTTTTCTTAGCTTCAGCATCCTGAGCAGGATCATCAACTGCCACGAGGATATGACTGGTGTTGCGGGTTTCTGGCGTTAAATAACGATCTTTGTGCTCATCATAATAAGCTTGCAAACCACCTGCATCGACCGTCACTGTTTTAGCTAAAGCTTCTTGATTCAAGTCGATATAAGCCACTTTGACTTTTTCTTCAGTCATAAATTGGCTTTTATGCTCAGCATAGTATTTACTGATTTGCTCGTCAGTGATTTGTATTTGTGGTTCAAAATCAGCCACTTTGATGGTAAACAATTCAATATCACGCTTCTGGTTGCGTAGCGTTTGATATTGTTCCATTTGAGCCTTAGTTGCGAAGGCAGTGCTTTGCAACCCATCACGGAACTGACCATTGGTAATATCAGTACGCATTTGCTCTTCAAATGCACCCTGATTTCGGCGTTGTGAAGCTAAGAAACTTTCATAAGTGGCTTTATCAAATTGACCATCTTTTTGGAACACACTGATCTGAGAAATAGCAGTGGCTACATTTTCAGTGCTAGCGCGATAACCTTCATCTTTTGCCTTCTGGCGCAGCAAAACTTGATTCACGACATTATTTAAAGCCATCTTTTTTAAGCTATCGTCGCCTAACTGTGCTGCCATTTGCCCAAATTGTTGGCGAATCTGCCCCAACTCTTGTTGAACTTCTTGTGCAGGCACATCCTCACCATTTACTACTGCTGCGGCTTTAGTGGAGCCACCCTCCATGTAGGAGTTAATACCCCAGAGTGCAAATGGAACACTAATGAACCCTACAATGGCATAGGCAATCCAGCCTTTGGCTTTATCATGAATCGTTTGTAACATATTTTTCTGCGTATTATTTAAGTTGAACTGATCAGAACTGCCCGCCCTTAGGGCATAAGGCCGCATCATACAAAATGCCTAGCGTGAGGGGAAGAAAAAAGCAACGATTGAAAGGTTGGCGGAGTGGACGGGGCTCGAACCCGCGACCCCCGGCGTGACAGGCCGGTA
>NZ_CALFHZ010000016.1 GCF_937876535.1 uncultured Thiothrix sp. | reverse complement strand
TCAATGCCAAGCTCCCATTCAAAGCCTTCCACTAAACGTGGAAGGCTTTTTTATTGGTAGCTCTTATAAATCTTCCGCATAATCCCCAAGAGTCTGAATTAATATTTTTCCATATTCGGGAATACAGCTTTCATGATCGGCTGGTACCGCAGTACACTCAACTAAAGTCACATTTGCAGAACTCTTAGCTGTCATTGCTGCTATCGCATCAGTAGCATTGAAGTAAGGAACCGTTTCATCCTTACGCCCATGAAATAGAACTACTGGTTTTTTTGCCTGCCAATCATAGACATTATGCTGAGATACCCCGTCTGATCCTTTTCTTAGAAAGTCTCGAATAATCGTATCTTGAAATACGACATCACTGTTGTTGGGAATCAGGCTATCCATAATTTTGTCTGTCAACCAATCTACTAATATAGGTGATAGTCGTTGCTCTTCAGCCGCGTGCAATCGATCACTACTCCTACTTAGTGAAGTTAAGCTTTTTAGTGTACGACTAATATGGTAAGGGCCAGCGGCTGGAATACTAGCAGTCAAGCTCAAGCCGCTAATTGGTTGTGCTTGCAGTGCTTGATGAGCTGCCATTGTCACATAACCACCTTCTGAATAACCAGTCAGAAATAATTGCCTGTTTAAACTGACATTATTTCTTTTTAGCCATTTGCTAGAACTTTTCAAAAAATCAGTCACAGCATTTGCGGAAGGGGTCTTTAACAGATAGGGGTGAGGTGTGCCTTTAGAGGCGCCATAACCGACATAGTCTGACGCTACGGTTACATAGCCTAAGGAAGCTAAAATAGCAGGCGGTGCACCCGCAACCAGATCGTTACTAGGAGCTTCCTTGTCTTGGAAAATAGTACCGTGTTGGAAGCTTAGTAGTGGACTAGGCATACCTAGACCCTTGTCGGGGATAGCCACTACTCCTGAAGCAATAACTTTTTTGCCATAACCATCGATAGTTTCATAATTGAGTCGATATAGGCTAACGGCGTATTTAAACTGCTCATCAGGTATCTCGACTCCAAGATCACTAACCGCGGTACTGATTTGCTCGGCTGTAAAACTAGCTAACTTCTTGGCTTTAAAGCTTGGAGTTGCCATTGCTACTGTACTAATAGAACTTAACCCTAAGCTTGAGCTGAGCAACATTAGCGTTAAATAAGTAGGCTGCATTCTTTTCATTGCTGGCAACTCCTTGTCGGATGAGAAGCTAATTTACTTTGCGTACTTGTAAAGTCATGCCACCACGATTGTCAGTACTGCGGCTCATATCCAATAACATAAATGAGACTTGACTATCTTTATCGATAGTAAAAATAGAGGCTTTAGCGGCTGCCAAAGCCGAGGCCTCATCGGGATAGGTAAAGTTCTCCGTCACCTCATAAGCTCGATTGTTCCCATTTTGTAGGAAATAGCTGGAATCTCGATATTGTGGAATTTCCTTAACGTCAGGTAATTCTTTACCTGCAACCGTGACCTTAGTTAAATCAGGTGAACTCACGTAATAGTTATTATGCATACCTGTAAAGCGGGTAGGTACAATGCGTGGGCAACCTTTGCTACGTGGACAGTTAGTGCGATCCCAAACACTCCAAGCTTCATAAGTACCGCCAGCTGCTTTGCCAACTGGTTTGACTTCATAACTGCCTTGGGGTAAGGATAATTTAATTGGATTATCTAAGTTATGCGTGCGTGCATCGAGCTTAATGATTTGAGTTTCAAAAGCATTCCGTGACTTATTCGCATTCGGCTTAGGCGTTTGATTAGGGGCTGCATAAGCTAAAGGAGCAACTAATAAGCTAGCACCGATTAGCGTTGATAATACAAATGAATGTGGTTTAGCGAACATGTTCTTAACCCTTATAAATGACTTGGTTAAAACTTGAGTTGAAAAGCAAGATCTTGCTGGAAGCGTGACATAGTTTTTAATTTTATTGCAGTGACGTAATTCCAGTACTCTCACATTCTCACGCAAAATCTCTTTAGAACCAAGCCCTACGTGAAACTGGTGCTATTCAATATATTACCCGCCGTTTACTAGGGCAGCCGAAAACGGTAGTGGTGCCCAGTTTCGGCTGCTTCTCCCTACAGCAACACGGAGCGCTTTAAGGGCTTACTAGCTAAGAATGGTTTCCCTGAGTTAAGCATGTTCGATATTACGGGCGTGGGTTTGCTTTCTTAGTGGCTGGTAGTGCCTTCTTCTTACTTTTCAGTAATCGCTTGTTACCTATAGGTCGGGTGTGTATAACGCTATAGACTTCTTAAAAATTGGCTTGCCAATGAATATCTTATACTGTATCTGTAATCCTAAACTTCTGGCTTTTATAAGTCATTCTTGTACCTAGCACAGTAGCAAAGCTTTATTCATAAATTGAATAAGTATTGCTGCTTTTCTTGGTTCTGTTGATAAGGCTACTTCCTTAAGATGCAAAGCCTGATTGATTCATCCATAAAGAGGCTTTAGATCATGAGTTTTAAACCAGCGCGCCGTCGGGCTTTAGTTGTAGCGCTTGCAATCGGTTTGAGTAGTTTGGCGGGCTTGGTGAGTGCTGCCGAGTTAAAACTAAAAAACGTATCTTATGACCCCACCCGTGAGTTGTATGCTGAGTTCAATCCGGCATTTTCTAAATATTGGCAAGAAAAAACCGGCAATACGGTCACGATTGACCAATCGCATGGCGGTTCTGGTAAGCAAGCCCGCGCTTTATTAGATGGCTTAGATGGTGATGTAGCCACTTTAGCTTTGGGCTATGACATTGATGTATTAGCTGAGAAAGGCGATTTGCTGCCTAAAAATTGGCAAACTTTACTGCCAGACAATTCTACGCCTTACACTTCTACTATTGTGTTCTTGGTGCGTAAAGGCAATCCAAAAGCGATTAAAGATTGGCCTGATCTGGGACGTGATGGTGTGGAGGTGGTGACACCTAATCCTAAGACTTCAGGTGGTGCGCGTTGGAATTATCTTGCAGCTTGGGGTTATGCACTGAAGCAACCAGGCGGTAATGAAGAAACTGCGAAAGCCTTCGTGAAAAAGATTTTCGATAATGTGCGCGTACTCGATACCGGTGCTCGTGGTTCCACGACTACTTTCACCCAACGTGAAGTAGGGGATGTACTCATCACTTGGGAAAATGAAGCCTATTTAGTACTGAATGAATTGGGCAAAGATGATTACGAAATCGTGACCCCTTCCTTATCCATTTTGGCTGAACCACCTGTTGCCGTTGTTAAAAAATATGCGGATCAACATGGTACAGCTGAGCTGGCTAAAGCTTATTTAGAGTATTTATATAGCCCCGTTGGCCAAGATATTGTTGGTAAGCATTTCTTCCGTCCACGCAATGCGGAGGCCTTGAAAAAGTACCAAGCTCAATTCGGCAAAGTTAAACTCTTTACGCTCAAAGAAGTCTTCGGTGATTGGGCGAAAGCGCAACAAACGCATTTCAGCGATGGTGGTACTTTTGATCAAATCAAAATCGTACAAGGTCTGAAGCTTAACTAATTTTAATATAAGTAATTCAGTTTTTATTATTTATATTCATATAGGGCTAGCCCTTAAACTTAACCAAGTTTAGGTTCGCCTAGCTTAAAACCGAGAGCAGAACTCTCGGTTTTTGCTATGGATACAGCTAGTTAATGTTCGCGGAGTACAATTTAGTTATGGCTCAAGCAGTAGGCAAACGAGTACTGCCAGGGTTTGGCTTGTCATTAGGCTATACGCTGGTGTATTTGTCTTTGATCGTTTTAATTCCCTTGTCTGCTGTATTTATCAATGCGGCGTCGATGCCGTGGAATGAATTTTGGCAGGTCGTGTCCTCACCACAGGTCGTTTCCTCCTATCGCGTATCATTTTTGACCTCGTTGCTTGCAGCTTTGATTAATAGCTTTTTTGGCTTGTTAATCGCATGGTCTTTAGTGCGCTATAACTTTTTTGGTAAGCGTTTAGTCGATGCTTTGATTGATTTACCTTTTGCGCTGCCAACTGCAGTAGCAGGAATTACGCTTTCGGCATTGTATGCAAAAAATGGTTGGATTGGCTCCTTGTTTGCTCCATTGGGGATCAAAATTGCGTTTACTCCGCTAGGTATTTTGATTGCGCTAACCTTCATCGGTTTGCCCTTTGTAGTCCGTACCATTCAGCCAGTCTTGCAAGAACTGAGCCTTGAGTTTGAAGAGGCCGCAGCGACCTTAGGGGCGACTCGCTGGCAAGCCTTTTCACGAGTCGTTTTACCTGCCCTCTTACCCGCTATGCTCACAGGTTTTGCTTTAGCTTTCGCACGTGCGGTTGGTGAATATGGTTCAGTCATTTTCATTGCGGGGAATGTGCCGATGGTGTCTGAAATCACCCCACTCTTAATCATTACTCATTTAGAACAGTTTGATGTAGCCGGTGCGACCGCGATTGCCACCGTGATGCTAGTGGTTTCTTTCAGTTTATTATTGATTATTAATGGCTTGCAGCATTGGGCAAGTAGCCGTAAGCGTTATCTAACTGGGGAGGATGTCGCATGAGTGGTATGGTTGGTGGAATTCAAGCCTATCACGGCGCAGAACTGTATGAGTTAAGCCCTGCAACCCGTGAGCCTAAATGGGCACGTTACACGATTTTAGGTTTGTCCTTAACTTTCTTTGCGATCTTCTTACTGATGCCGCTGCTGGCAGTGTTTGTCGAAGCCTTGCGCAAAGGCTGGGATGTCTATTGGCAGGCGATTACTAACCCGGATACCGGAGCGGCAATTCGCTTGACTTTATTAGCAGCTGCTATCGCGATTCCCTTAAATGTGGTGTTTGGAGTCGCAGCCGCTTGGTGTATTAGTAAGTTTGAATTTCGTGGCAAGCAACTACTGATCACTCTGATTGACTTACCGTTTTCAGTGTCACCCGTCGTCGCAGGGTTAGTGTATGTATTAGTATTTGGCGCACATGGCTGGTTTGGCGAATGGCTCTCTGAGCACAATATTAAGATTATCTTTGCTGTACCAGGGATTGTGTTAGCAACGATTTTCGTTACTTTCCCTTTTGTAGCGCGTGAGTTAATTCCTTTAATGCAAGCGCAAGGCACAGATGCGGAGGAAGCAGCAGTATCTTTAGGAGCTTCCGGTTGGCAGACCTTTTGGCGAGTGACTTTGCCGAGTATTAAATGGGGGTTGCTGTACGGCGTGATTCTGTGTAATGCCCGCGCAATGGGCGAATTTGGTGCGGTCTCGGTAGTATCAGGCCATCTACGTGGGCAAACCACCACTTTACCGCTGCATGTGGAGATTCTCTATAACGAATACCAATTTGCTGCTGCGTTCGCCGTTGCTTCCTTATTAGCCTTGTTAGCCCTAGTCACCCTAGGCATTAAATTATTTATCGAGTGGAAGTCTGCATGAGACTTTCATCACAATCCATCAATTCTAAGCTTAAGTAAGGAGAGCTATTATGAGTATTCAGGTAAAAAACATTAACAAGCGCTTTTCTACTTTCAAAGCCTTGGATGATATTTCTTTAGATTTCCCAACTGGCAAATTGGTAGCACTCTTAGGTCCTTCGGGCTGTGGTAAGACAACGCTCCTACGCATTATTGCCGGTTTAGAAACCGCAGATAGTGGCCAGATTTTATTAGAAGGTTCAGATGCTTCGAATTTGCATGTTCGTGAGCGGCAAATCGGTTTCATGTTCCAGCACTATGCCTTATTCCAACATATGACCGTGTTTGAAAATGTGGCCTTTGGGTTGCGCGTGAAGCCTAAAAATGAACGGCCAGCCGAGACAGCGATTCGCCAGCGCGTCACTGAGCTATTAGAGCTAGTGCAACTAGGCAGTTTAGCTAAGCGCTATCCCAGTCAATTATCCGGCGGTCAACGTCAACGGATTGCTTTAGCACGTGCTCTAGCGGTTAATCCACGGGTGTTATTACTCGATGAACCTTTCGGTGCTTTGGATGCGAAAGTACGTAAAGAGCTACGCCGTTGGTTACGTCAATTGCATGATGAATTACATATCACCTCAATCTTCGTCACCCACGACCAAGAGGAGGCCTTAGAAGTTGCGGATGAAATTGTGCTCATGAACAAAGGCCAAGTTGAGCAAGTCGGTTCACCTTTAGAGGTATTCCGTCATCCGGCAACGCCATTTGCCTTTAATTTCTTGGGTACTGCGAATCGCTTTGATGGCAAATGGGCACGTGGTGGGGTGCAAGTCAGTGAGGATTTATTACCTCTGCCACACACTCAGCCAGCTCATGCAAATTTAGCAGAAGGTGGCAATGTTATTGCGTTTGCTCGTCCACATGATCTACATATCGAACCGAATGTTGAGGGTTCGGAAGGGATTCGTGCCAAGATTAGCCGGATTTTAGCTTTTGGCCCAACCGCACGGGTTGAGCTGAGCCATGCGACTCAGCCAGAAACTTATTATGAAGTCGATGTGCCAACCCTGAGCATTGCAAGTTTGAATCTACACGAAGGTCAAGCAGTACGTTTGCGTCCTTCGCAACTACAAGTATTTCCAGCCGGATAGAGGGCAGCGATGAATTTTCAACAACTGCGGATTATCCGTGAAACAGTCAAGCGTAATTACAATCTGACTGAGGTTGCCAATGCTTTATTCACTTCCCAATCGGGTGTGAGCAAGCATATTAAAGACTTGGAAGATGAACTCGGCATTGAACTCTTCGTGCGTAAAGGTAAACGCTTTTTAGGTCTGACTGAACCGGGTCAAGAGCTGGTTGCGATTGTCGAGCGCATGCTATTAGATGCAAAAAACATTAAGCAACTCGCCGAGCAATTCAGTAATAGTGAAGTGGGTGAGCTGCATATTGCCACGACACATACTCAAGCACGTTATGTACTGCCTCCTGTGGTGACGCAATTCAAAGCACTCTTCCCAAAAGTGCATTTGGTACTACATCAAGCCTATCCAACTGAAATTGCAAGTATGTTGGTCGAGGGGCGCGTTGATATTGGTATTGCCACCGAAGTCCTGAATGACGTACCCAACTTGGTACATTTTCCTTACTATTCATGGACACATAATGTCATTATCCCAATAGGTCACCCACTTGAGCAAATTCCCTATCCAAGCTTACAAGACATTGCGGCCTATCCAATTATCACCTATTACACGGGTATGACCGGGCGTGCCAAGATTGATAATGCCTTTGCTGCAGCCGGTGTAAGCCCTGATATTGTGCTTTCCGCCTTAGACTCCGACGTTGTAAAAACTTATGTCGAATTAGGCTTAGGGATTGGGATTGTGGCATCGGTCGCTTTCAATAGTCAGCGTGATAGTAATTTGCGGATGCTCGATTGCACCCGCATTTTTGAGTCCAATACCACGCATATTGCCGTGCGTCACGGTCATTACTTACGCGGTTATGCTTATCGGTTTATTGAGTTGTGTTCGGCGAGTTTAACTGAAGCCTCAGTACGAAAAGCTTTAGCTGCGGGTAATGATGACGTCTAACAGTTAGAAATAAATCAAGAAGAGGAGCCGATCATGTCAAATTGGTATACAGATAATTCTTTATCTATTGGCCGCACGCCTTTGGTCAAACTTAATCGCATCATTGGCGATTCCAAAGCAACCGTGCTAGCCAAAATCGAAGGCCGCAATCCTGCCTATTCGGTCAAATGCCGGATTGGTGCAGCCATGATTTGGGATGCGGAAAAGCGTGGGATTCTCACTCCGGGCAAAGAGCTGGTTGAGCCTACTAGTGGCAATACGGGCATTGCTTTAGCTTTCGTCGCAGCGGCTAAAGGTATTTCCTTAACGCTGACTATGCCCGAAACGATGAGTATTGAGCGCCGTAAATTACTTAGCACTTATGGTGCAAAACTAGTACTCACCGAAGGTCCAAAGGGTATGAGTGGTGCGGTGGCAAAAGCAGAAGAAATTGCTGCTTCTGATCCTGAGAAATATGTGCTTTTACAGCAATTTAAAAATCCAGCTAATCCGCAAATTCACGTCGAAACGACTGGCCCAGAAATTTGGAATGATACCGACGGTAAGATTGATATTTTTGTTTCAGGGGTAGGCACAGGTGGAACGATTACCGGTGTGTCACGCTATCTTAAGCAAGTGCAGGGCAAAGCAATTCAATCGGTGGCAGTCGAGCCAACCGCCAGCCCCATTTTGACCCAAAAAGTTAATGGCGAAGCACTCAAGCCCGCTCCACATAAAATTCAAGGCATTGGTGCTGGCTTTGTCCCTGATGTCTTAGATTTATCCTTAGTCGATAGTATCGAGCAAGTGACAAATGAAGAGGCCATCGAGTATGCACGGCGCTTAGCACGGGAGGAAGGTATTTTAGCGGGGATTTCTTGTGGTGCAGCCGTAGCCGCCGCCGTGCGCTTGGCACAAAAGGAAGAAAATGCGGGCAAGACTATTGTCGTGATTCTGCCAGACTCAGGTGAGCGCTATTTAAGTACCGCCTTATTTGAAGGGATGTTTGATGAGAAAGGTTTGCTGATTAATCAGTAAAGCAATCTAGATCAAGCCATTCACTAAAAGGAAAGCTAAAGCTTTCCTTTTTTATTTTTAGAATCCTTAAATAAGAAGCTGATGTATTTAATTAGTTGAAGTAGTGCCTGACGATGTATTCGCCGATAACCTTGTCATGAATATCCACCGACTTGGAAAAACAAATTGTGCACCGTGCCGTGCCAGACGCTTGAAATAGATTCAAACATTCAAGTTCTGTCGAGTGTGATGCCTGGTGATCAAATGCTGATCCCTCAGGCAGTAAACGCGCTCATAGGCACCCCAGTGATCAGTGCAAGATAGGCGGAAGGTGACGCACCCAAGTAATGTTCTGTATAATTGTCTTATAAATCAATTAGCCACAGCTTAGTTGTCAAAGATGATGCTTGATGTCTTGAGGTATAAAATGATGAGTGTGGATACTTGAGGGTACACTCCAATTTTACATTAACCCTGATTCCTGCGACTGTACCCTGAACAATGTAACTACCTATATAACCGTGGAGTCCGAATAGATGTGAAATACTAGGCGTTGAGTCATCAATAACAGTCTCGAAAGAAGTGCTGCTCTGTTTACTCATAGGCTCATTTGTGTCTTTCGGCTATACTAACTCACATTCATAGTCATTCATGGGTTCTTAGCATGCCCTCCATCTACCTGAATCCGCTCACCGACTTCGGTTTCAAGAAGCTCTTCGGGGAAGAGCCGAATAAGGACTTGTTGATCAGTTTCCTCAACACCCTACTTCCCGCGCATCATCAAATCTCGGAACTCAGCTACACCAAAAATGAATACCAAGGCATCAGTGCATCCGATCGCAAAGTCATCTTCGACCTCAACTGTATGAGTCCATCCGGGGAGCGCTTTATCGTCGAATTGCAGCGCGTCAAACAAATCTACTTCAAAGATCGCAGCCTGTTCTACTCTACCTTTGCCATCCAAGAACAAGCCCAACGCGGGGACTGGAACTACAAACTCGCAGCCGTTTACACCATCGGTATTCTCGATTTTCTGATGGATGATCATCAACAAGAGGTGTTCTACCATGCCCAACTCAAAGACCAGTATAATCGCCTGTTCTATGACAAGTTGAACTTCATCTATCTTGTCCTCCCTCGATTTAACCGACAAGCCCATGAACTGACTACGCTTCAAGAGAAATGGCTGTATGCCTTTAAGCATCTGCATGAGCTTGAAAAAATTCCGAATGAGTTACAGGAAAGCATCTTCCAGCGCCTATTCACCATTGCTCAAGTGGCTCAATTGCCTTTAGCGGAGCGACAAGTCTATGAGAGGAGCTTGAAAGACTATCGAGACTTCATGAGTGCTCAAGACACGGCTCATTTGGAGGGGTATCAGGAGGGGGCATTAGTGGGTATCGAGAAAGGCAAGCAGATGGGGCTTGAGGAAGGTAAGCAGATGGGGCTTGAGGAGGGTAAGCAGATGGGGCTTGAGGAGGGTAAGCAGATGGGGCTTGAGGAAGGTAAATGTGAAACGGCACGACGCCTCTTAGCTAAGGGAATGAATGTAGAACTAGTGGCTGAATTAGTTGGTTTATCCTCTGAGACGGTTCAAGCCTTAATCTGATCTAGAATCCGAGTGTATCGCCACACCTGCTCTTGATCTTGTTCGTAACTGGGGCTTGATTAACATGAAGGGACGGATCTACGACCCTATCGTGGGACGCTTCCTCAGTGCGGATCCCTTTATCCAGTTGACGACGAACACCCAAAGTTATAACCGCTATACCTATGTGCTGAATAATCCCCTCTCGTTGACTGATCGCAGTGGGTAGAGGCAAACCTTGTGTGTGCCTTTTTTATTCCAATTGCGCACAAGCTTATTCACCCGTCGCTCATAACCTTATCTAAAACACTTGGTTCATCAACCAAAGCAGCTCTCCTAAGATAACGCCATCAATAAACAGTTTAACGAAAGGTAGAGACATGAGTTTCAAAGCAAAATTATTAGCGGCTGCTTTAAGCACGGCTTTATTCGGGGGTACAGTTTTCGCGGACGAAACCAATAAAGTCACCATCGCTTACCAAACCGGCGTAGATCCCTCCAAAGTGGTACAAGCCGATAAGCAATATGAGAAAGCCACTGGGCGCGAAATTGATTGGCGCAAATTCGAGAGTGGGGCAGAAGTGATTGCTGCCGTTGCTTCGGGCGATGTCGTGGTCGGTAATATTGGCTCTAGCCCGCTAGCGGCTGCCGCGAGTCGTGGTTTGCCGATTCAAACCTTTTTGATTGCCGGTGTGTTGGGTAGCTCCGAAGCTTTGGTAGTACGGAATGGCTCGAATATTACTAAACCGGAAGACTTGGTGGGTAAAAAAATTGCTGTGCCGTTTGTCTCTACCACGCATTACAGCTTATTAGCGGCTTTGACGCATTGGGGTGTTGACCCGAAAAAAGTCGAAATTATTAATCTGCGCCCGAGCGAAATTTCAGCGGCTTGGGAACGTGGTGACATTGATGCGGCTTATGTGTGGGAACCTGCGTTAGGCAAAGCGAAGGCTTCGGGCAAGGAGCTAACCAACTCGGAGGAAGTGGGCAAATGGGGTTCACCCACTTTTGATTTATGGATTACGCGCAAGGATTTTGCCGAGAAGAATCCGGACTTTTTAGCCAAATTCGTCAAAATCACCACCGACGAAACCGCACGCTACAACAAAGACCCCAAAGCTTATGCAGCGGATACACAAAATCTAGAAAAAATTGCGCGCTTAACTGGCTCGAAGACCGAGGATATTGCGCTGTTTTTAGCGGGTAATCGTTATCCATCGGCACAAGAGCAGGTTGAATTGCTCACCCAGAATTTCGCCGATGCGATTAAGAAAACTGCTGAGTTTTTAAAATCTCAAGGCAAAGTCGAGGAAGTCAAAGCCGATTATTTGCCTTATGTGACCAACCAATACGCTAAGCAAGCAGTCGAGGCCAAGTAATGAGTAGCGAGCTGCGCGTGGAGCAAGTGAGCGTAGTTTATCCAGAGCAGGCTTTCGCCGCGTTGGATAAGGTGTCGCTCACGATTGGCGCTAAGGATTTAACCGTTGCTTTGGGGCCTTCCGGCTGTGGCAAAACCACGCTGTTGAATCTGTTAGCGGGATTTGTGCAGCCAAGCTCAGGGCAGCTAAGTTTAAATGGGCAGCGCATTACGAGGCCGGGCGCAGATCGTGCGGTGGTGTTTCAAGATGATGCACTGCTGCCGTGGTTGAATGTCTTGGACAATGTAGCCTTCGGGTTGCGTTTGCAGGGTGTGAGTAAAACCGAGCGTGAAAAAACCGCGAATGCTATGTTGAGCTTGGTGGGTTTAGCCGAGTTTGCCCAGCAGCAGATTTGGCAATTATCCGGCGGGATGCGGCAACGAGTGGGGATTGCGCGTGCCTTAGCCAGTCATTCCGAAGTGCTGCTCATGGATGAGCCATTCGGTGCTTTGGATGCCTTCACCCGCGAGCAAATGCAGGAATTATTGCTCAAGGTGTGGAGTCATACCGGACGGCGTATTTTCCTGATTACCCATGATATTGAAGAAGCGCTGATTTTGGCTTCGCACTTGGTGCTGATGACACCGCGTCCGGGGCGAATTCAAGAAAGCCTTACACTAGATTTCAATCAGCGCTGGCTCAAGGGCGAACCGATTCGCTCGATTAAATCTGATCCTAGTTTTATCCGTTTGCGCGAACAACTGTTAAGTAGTTTAACCGCGCAACCTGCTTTGCGGGAGGCTGCATGAGCACGCTCGAATCCACCTTAGTGATTCCGCCCGAAGCGGCTTCACGTTTACCCAGCAAATTACAATGGCAAGGCTTTTGGCAGCGTCATCAGTATCTACTCTTAGGTCTCATCAGTGTCAGTGCACTCACCTTTATCTGGTGGCTGGTGACCGCTTTGGAGCTTGTGCCAAGTTTATTTCTGCCTGCACCCCAAGCAGTGTGGAATAAGTTCCTTGTCGTTAGTAGCCAAGGTTTTATGGATGCCACGCTCTGGCAACATACCGCCGCGAGTTTACAGCGTATTCTGTTAGGTTTGTGGTTCGCGGTTATTATTGGTATCCCCGTGGGTTTATGGATTGGCTGCAATCAAGTGGTGCGCGGTTTGCTGGATCCTTTAGTCGAAATCTACCGCCCGATTCCACCTTTGGCTTATTTGCCGCTGTTGGTGATTTGGTTTGGAATTGGCGAAACCACCAAAGTCTTGCTGATTTTCTTAGCTATTCTCGCCCCGATTATTATTGCTACTGCGCATGGTGTGAGTTCTGCGGGCAAAAGCCGCCAACGCGCTGCACAATCCTTGGGAGCTACACCCAGTCAATTACTTTGGCATGTTACTTTGCCCGCTGCATTGCCAAGCATTTTAACTGGAGTACGCATTGGTTTGGGGGCGGGCTGGTCAACATTGGTTGCAGCCGAGTTAGTCGCTGCCACACGCGGTTTAGGTTTTATGGTGCAGTCTGCCGCGCAATTCTTAGTAACTGACACCGTGATCCTAGGCATTTTAGTGATTGCTGCGATTGCCTTTGCGATTGAAATAGGCTTGCGCTACTTACAAAAACGCTTAACCCCTTGGTATAGCCACTACGAATAAGAGATGATCATGGCAAGTTTTAAACGCTTAACCCCAGCCTTGGGGGCTGAAGTCCAAGGCTTAGATTTAGCTAAACCACTGAGCACAACAGAACAAGCACAGCTCAGCGAAGCTTTAGTCGAGCATCAAGTGTTATTCTTGCGCAATCAAGTGCTTGAACCCACTCAGCAGCGCGATTTAGCCTTGCGCTTTGGCGATTTACACATTCATCCGATTTATCCGAAAACGCCGCAAGCGCCCGAAGTGTTGATTTTGGATAATTATGAAACCGATGTGACCGACAATGCGATTTGGCATACCGATGTCACTTTTATTCAAACGCCGCCCGCAATTTGTGTTTTGAGTGCGAAATTAGTCCCAGAAGTCGGTGGCGATACGCTGTGGTCGAGTGCTTTTGCGGCTTGGGAAGGCTTGTCGCCCCGCTTACAAACTTTATTGGAAGGTTTAACGGCTACCCACGATTTTGTGCACTCCTTCCCGCAGGATCGTTATGGCAATACGCCGGAAACCCATGAGCAGTGGCTCATTGCGCGCGATAAAAATCCACCCGTGACGCATCCGGTGGTGCGTACTCACCCAGTAAATGGGCGCAAAGCCTTATTCGTGAATGAAAATTTCACGACCAAAATTAATGAGCTACCACGTTTGGAAAGTCAGGCTTTATTGCGGTTTTTATTTGAGCATGTAGGACGACCTGAATTTACCGTGCGTTGGCATTGGCAGCCGAATGATTTAGTGCTTTGGGACAATCGTTCCACTCAGCATTATGCGACCAATGATTATGGCAAAGCACATCGCGTCATGCAGCGTGCAACCGTGTTGGGGGATAAGCCGGTTTAAAACTAAGACTCAAGTTAGGAATACTAGTGAGTATTCCTTAACCAAATTTTGCTCTTAGTTGTGACTACAAACCCAAGTCACTCAAGCTCGGATGATCGTCGGGCCGACGCCCTAAAGGCCAATGAAATTTGCGCTCGCTTTCTTGGATTGGCAAATCATTGATGCTTGCATAACGTAACTGCATTAAGCCTTGCTCATTGAATTGCCAATTCTCATTACCATAAGAGCGAAACCAATGCCCCGAATCATCATGCCATTCATAAGCAAAACGCACCGCGATGCGATTCCCTTCAAACGCCCATAGCTCTTTAATCAAGCGATAATCCAGCTCCTTAGCCCATTTGCGGGTTAAAAAAGCAACTATTTCGGCACGACCTTGGGGGAATTCAGCACGATTACGCCATTGCGAATCAGATGTATACACCAGTGAAACGCGCTGGGGATCGCGGCTATTCCAACCATCTTCCGCCATACGAATTTTTTGGATCGCGGTTTCGCGAGTAAATGGTGGAAAAGGTGGGCGGCTTTCTGGGGCTGTATTCATGTTGATCTCTCCTGCTGTGGTGTTGATGCGAATAACATAACAGTATCAGAGTGGGGCGTCACGGCAGGGGTTTAGTCCGCATGTTTAATTTCATAGCCTTTTTCTATATCTGTTTTTTGCATAAGTTTTGCGGTTTTAATTATTGGTCGATATATAGGCTGCCTTTTTATACTCGGCGCATTTCTTCAAAATTGAGTATAAAAGCAATGTCCAAATATCAATCCTTTCGTGCTTTAAAGCTCGTGCAAGCTTTAGGCTTTGCCAGTATTTTCGGCTTCAGTGTACAAGCTTTAGCAGAAACGAAAACGCTTACCAATGCTTCTTATGATGTTTCGCGTGAGCTGTATGAGGAAATTAATCCAGCCTTCGTTAAGGCATGGAAAGCGCAAAAGAATGAAGATGTGAATGTGGTGCAGTCACATGGTGGCTCAAGTAAGCAAGCCTTGGCGGTAATTTCTGGTTTGGAGGCGGATGTGGTGACCATGAATCAAGCGCCGGATATTGATGCGATTGCTGAGAAGGGTTTGCTGGATAAAGACTGGCGCAAACGTTTCCCGAATGAGGCTAGTCCTTATACCACCACTACAGTATTTTTAGTGCGTAAAGGCAATCCGAAAGCGATTAAAGACTGGGAGGATTTAACGCAGGCTGGTTTGCAAGTCATTGTTCCCAATCCAAAAACCTCTGGTAATGGTCGCTACACTTATTTAGCTGCTTATGGCTATGGTCTAGATAAAACTAAAACTGAAGAGGGTGCAAAAGAATTTGTTACCAAGCTATTCGCTAATGTACCGGTGCTGGATGGCGGCGGACGTGGTGCAACGACAACTTTCACTCAGCGCGATATTGGCGATGTGTTAGTGACCTTTGAAAATGAAGCGGCCTTAATTAGTAAAGAAGTGGGTGCGGATAAATTTGAAGTGGTTTATCCAAGTCTTTCCATTGACGCGTCTGCTCCCATTGCTGTGGTGGATAGTATTGCACAAAAGCGTAATACCACGGATTTAGCCAAAGCTTATTTAGATTTTTTATATACGCCTGAAGCGCAAGCAATTATTGCTAAACATCATTTACGCCCGCGCGATGCGAAAGTATTAGAGGCAAATGCTAAGGATTTCCCAGCAATTAAAGTATTCACTGTGGAAGACAAACTTGGTGGTTGGAAGACTGTGAAGAACGTGCATTTTAAAGACGGTGGTTTATTAGATCAGGTTTTGATAAAGAAAACCCCATAAGAGTTAACTTACTCTGCACTCACTACATCGAGCTTCTGTTTAGGTTGAGGCTCGATAGAGTGGTAGAAAAAATAGAAGCCTAGCTGTTATTAATGTATTGCAAAGGCTTGAAATAGCAGCATAATCCTACTAGGATGATTAACCCATTTGTCTAGGGTTAATTCTTTATGTCTTTTAAAATTGGCCCTACTGAAGCGCACAAGATAAGAAAAAGAATTGATGAATTGGGTTTGACTCAAAAGCAACTTGCTGACCATTTGGATATTTCCGAGCGCTACCTCCGTGGCCTTTTGTCACTTAAGAAAAATAACAGTACTAAGTTACAAAAAGAGAAGCTTGAAGATTTGATGGCTATCTTAGGTGTTGGCCTTGACACCATTTTTGCTAGCAACTCTATCGAAAGTAATAGCAAGTACAATAATTTTGTTAATTATATAAAGCATAAGACCTATTCTTATCTGATTAAAGAAAACCCTGAAATCGAACATCAACGCGAATTAGCCGGTTTTTTAAAGGATGATCAGATTGTGAATAACACAATGAGCTTTAGCTCGCTCTTAATTGCTAAAACAATTTCTGATCGCTATCCCATTGTGAGAAATTTTCTGACTAAAAATGATTTCTTTAATATCATACCTTCGACAGGATATTGGCGGAAAATAGAACATGATGCTAATGTTAAGAAAAACACCTATTTTTCTTTTCGGTTATATACCAGTGATAGCCATAATATTTTTAATATTGCCTATACGATTAGTAGCCCAATCAGCTTTTTAAAGTATGCACCCAATAAAATTAAAATAACCTACGGTCGTATTGAACAGCATGGCGATTATACCTATATGAATCGCTATAATGATACACCCGCTGCTTATCGTATTCCTTACACTAAAGATATTCTGGTGACTATTTGGCTAGATGAAGCGGATCATGATTTTATTATTACCTGCGCTAAGGAGTTTAGACTTGACTATGAAAGTGAAGGTTTAGGGTATCGCTCTTTAAAGCAGGTTAAAGAATCTTTTCATAAGTTGGAAACGGTAGTTTTCCCACGACATCATCTTTTTCATCGAAATAGTAAAACTGATCTAAGCGATGACCCTTGGCTATTTTGGGGGAATAGTCTGTTTACTGAAGTGAATAAAGATTTGTTTAAACATATTGATGATCTTTAAGGGGCGAAAAAGCTTAAGATTCACTTATCACTAGGCAAAGCGGGCACATTAGTGAATTGACTCGTGAATTTTTAAAAATCACTCGCAATCAAATAATGGGTTCTCAGAGTCACAAGCAATCACTCCACGCAATTTATCTAAATGTGTCTCAATTTTCTTGCCTAAGCTCTAGCAAGTGTTGATATACGAAGTCTTTGGCAATTCAGGCGAGCATAGTAAAACTCCCTATTTCTGTTTAGCTTATCTGTTTTTTTCATAGATACCGAGATGGGCTTAATTCAGCTCAACTTTAAAATCTGTAAAGTTTGTTGATAAGCCAGCTCAGACGGTGTTGCTATAAAATTCCAAGTCTCCAAGCGTGTATCGATTAGTTGATGCGGTTTGTCCCACAAATAACGCATACTAGTTAAGAGCTTGAAGTTCTTATTAACAACTCCCAAGACCTTAAATAATCCCCACGGTGTTGGTGCACGCTTTAATGGCTTGCCCAAATAGTTTTCGCTTAGGGTCAATAGTTGTTCACCGGTAAAGTTGTGCCCTGCGAATAGCCATTGGGCAAACATTGGCAGCTTAGGGGCTTGCTGAGCTAAGGCGACAAAAGCCTGCGCTAAATCAGGCAAATACGCCCAAGCATGTGGAATCTCCCAATGCTTGCTAGGATAGGTAAATCTACCTTTCTTTAGATCGCGCAATAAGGCTAAGTCGATCCAGGTACCTTGGCTTGCCCCGTAAAAGTCACCCGCGCGAATTATCAGGGTTTGTACTTGTTGGTCGATAGCCGCTTGTTTGAATAAGGTTTCTAAATCGACTCGCACTTGCGCCAATAGATGATCAGCTTGAAACAGTGTATTAGGTGTAATTTGTGCTGGAATTTGTGTGCCATAGTTATACACATTACCAATGAAAAGGTGGGTGGCTTGATGCGCTTTCGCGGCTGCGAGCACATTACGCCCTAAAGTTAATACTTCCGATTGCCAACGCGCATAAGGCGGATTAAGTGCATTGAGAATCAATTCAGCACCTGTGGTAGCTTGAATCAATGCTGCTTGATTTAACGCATTGGCGGCACGTTGTTCAATGCCAACAGGTAAATTCAAGTTACCGTTACGGCTTACTGCAATGACTCGATAACCTGCTTGATGAAAGGCTAAGGTAGCAGCTTGCCCTAAACGGCCGTTTGCTCCCACGATTGCGATGCTTGTCATACGGTTTACTCCACATGTTTGCGATGAGGAGGATTTTATCTATTCAATATTTTTGCTTAAATAGATAAATATGCAGGTCAGCTATGCAGGAATGAATAGATGGATTGGCAGTTAATTCAGATTTTTTTAAAAGTTGCTGAAGCAGGCTCTCTATCGCAAGCCAGTAGCCAATTGAACATGAGTCAACCCACAGTGGGGCGCTATATTGCTGATTTAGAAGCACAAACAGGGATGAGTTTATTTCATCGCAAACGTACAGGCATGGAGTTGAGTGCTGCTGGTTTAGAGCTAGTCGATTATGCACGCGCAATGGCTAAACACGCTGAGCAGTTTAATTTGAAAGTAGCGGGGGCGAACCAAACCCTGTCTGGCACAGTGCGATTGACGGCTAGCCAGGTGGTTGCAACTTACCTTTTGCCCTCTTTATTAGCGAAGTTTCACCAGCAAGAGCCAGAGATTCAATTAGAGATTGTGGCGAGTAATAGTGTGGAAAACCTATTAGCGCGTGATGCCGACATCGCGATTCGCATGTTTCAACCTACCCAACAAGAGTTAATCGCACGTAAGGTCAATGAGTTATCAATGGGGGTTTATGCAAGCACAAGTTATCTAGCGTGCTATGGTGTGCCAAAAACCTTAAATGAATTGCTGCAACATCGCTTGCTCGGTTATGACCGGGATGATGCAATTCTTAAGGGCATATCTATGTTTGGCTTCAAAGCAGAGCGTGAGTTATTTGCAGTGCGTACTGATGATCAAGTGGCTTACTGGGAATATGTGAAAGCAGGTTTAGGGATTGGTTTTGGTGCGAATTTTATTGCTCAGCAAACACCAACATTACAACGCTTATTTCCCGATTTGCCGATTCCAGCTTTAGAGGTTTGGCTGACAGCACATCAAGAATTGCGGATGAATCGACGGATACGTCGGGTGATGGATTTTTTGACCGAGCAGTTGCGAGGATTGGCTTTTTAAAGAGAATCTGTTCTGGCATTAAAGCATCATGATGTCTAAGCATCAATCGGTTATAGTCATAGAAAGCTAATTTAGGATTAAGACTATGCGTACTACGGTTACTCTAGATGATGTGTTCAATATTGTGCGTTATATAGCAGCGCAAAATAGGCAAGCGATAGGTGTAGTGCTTTCTGATTTAGTGCGTAAAGGTTTGCAGAAGTCGCCTGAGTACACCCGCAAAGACCTGTTTCCGGTGTTTAATGTGCCTAGTAACGCTAGCACGATTACGCCAGAACAGATTAAGTTGTTGGAAGATGAAGCATGAGGGTTGCTTTATTAGATGTGAATGTTTTAGTAGCGCTCGCATGACCGACACATATTCATCACCAAGCAGCACATGATTGGTTTAATCGTGAGTAGCAGTACGGCTGGGCGACTTGTCCGTTTACGCAAAGTGCTTTGGTGCGCTTGTCGTCTAATCCAAAAATCTCACCGAATGCTGTGGAATTAGCTGATGCTTTGGGCTTATTGCAAGCTTTAACTGAAATTCCATCCCATCAGTTTTGGGAGGATAGTTTAGCTTTGTTGGATGGCACGGTTTTCCAATCAGGTTATGTAGTTGGTCATCGCCAGATCACAGATGCTTATTTGTACTCTTTAGCCATTCATCGAAAGGGTCGGCTGATTAGTTTTGATGCGGGGTTGCAGAGTCTTTATCCTCAGGCAGCTAGTGAGCATTTGGTGGTTTTGAAGGCTTAGAGACGAAGCTTAAATAAGGCGAAACATGCCCGCCTTATATAAGTGAGCGTATTAGACCTTCCGACTCAATCCCTTCACTACTGCCACCAACACATCAATCTCATCAAAGGTATTATAAAACGCCAATGAGGGTCGCACGGTTGCCTCCAAACCAAAGCGCCTTAAAATCGGTTGGGCGCAGTGGTGGCCAGTGCGTACCGCAATGCCTTCTTGATTCAAGGCTTTGCCGACTTGTTCGGTGGTGTAGCCATCCAACACAAAAGACACCACGCTGGCTTTCTGCGGTGCAGTGCCAATCAAACGTACTCCCTTAATCGGGCGAAGGTGTTCGCTGGCATATTCCACCAAGGCATGCTCATAGGAGGCAATCGCTGGTAAACCCACACTCGATACATAATCCAAGGCTGCTGCCAAGCCCACAGCATCGGCAATATTGCCCGTACCGGCTTCAAAGCGAAGTGGTGGTTTGCGGTAGACGGTGCGCTCGAAGGTGACATCTTCGATCATATTGCCGCCGCCTTGCCACGGTTGCATCTCTTCCAGTAAATGCGCTTTGCCGTAGACTGCCCCAATGCCGGTGGGGCCAAAGATTTTATGGCCGGAGAAGACATAAAAGTCGGCATCCAAGGCTTGCACATTGACCGGAATATGCGAAATCCCTTGTGCGCCATCAATTAAAGCTTTCGCGCCCACGCTATGCGCAAGGGCGATGATTTCCTCAATCGGGGTAATCGTACCCAAAGCATTTGAGACTTGTGTGACCGACACTAACTTAGTTTTGGGGCTGAGCAGTTTGCGATATTCGTTTAGCAGTAATTGCCCGTGATCATCCACTGGAATCACTTTCAACACTGCACCCGTTTCCGCTACCAATTGCTGCCACGGCACAATATTCGCGTGATGCTCCAAGTGTGAAATAATAATTTCATCGCCCGCTTTGAGGTTTTGTTTGCCCCAAGTTTTGGCAATGAGATTAATACCCTCAGTCGTACCGCGCACAAAGATAATTTCCTCAGTACTACGCGCACCAATGAAATTAGCCACGGTTTGGCGCGCTGCATCATACGCATCCGAAGCGCGTGCGGCTAATTCATGGGCTGCTCGATGCACATTGGAATTTTCGTGCTGGTAGAAATAGCTAAGCCGATCAATCACTACCTGCGGCTTTTGCGTAGTTGCGGCATTATCAAACCAAATCAGCGGCTTACCATTCACACGCTCTTGCAGAATCGGAAAATCCCGCCGAATCGCATGAATATCAAAGCTGGTACGGGGTGGCACTGCAAGAGGTGCTTGAAAGCCAGCATAAGTAGTTAGGCTAGCTACACTGGGTACAGCAGGCGCTTGCAAATGACTACTGGCTGGTAAGCTATGTTCCAGAAAATAGTATTGCGCTTGCGTACTGGGAACCGCTGGGGTAGTTGCCTGATTTGCCCGTGCAAAACCCAAATCCAAACTACTTAAATCCAACTCGGGCAAGCCTAAATTTTTCGGCTTGCTGGTGAGGTCGGGATAAGTATAAGGTGGTGTGGCAGTAGCCAAACTATTTGCGACCAGCGCAGGCAACCGTTGCAATAAAGCAGGTGTATTCACCCATTGCTGCGGCTCGTTCTGCGCTAAGAGTGCCACACTGGGTGGCAAATCTTTTAAATCGGGGGCGCTAGTCGGCAAAGTACCAAACAGGCTCGACGCGAGTTGCGCGAGCCAAGTTTCATCCACCGGAGCCGCGCCAAATTCACTTATAGCTGCTTGGGTAGTCATGGTATTTGTCCACTTCAACATCATCTAACACCGCTAACGAATCATCGGTTAGCACCGCTAAAGAACAGTACAGCGACACCAAATACGAGGCGATGGCACTGCGATTAATTCCCATGAAGCGCACCGATAAACCGGGGCTTTGTTCACCCACTAAACCGGGTTGGAATAAACCCACTACACCTTGACGCTTTTCGCCGGTGCGCACTAAGATGATTTTAGTTTTACCATCTTCCACTGGCACTTTATCGGATGGAATCAACGGGATACCGCGCCAAGTAATGAATTGCGAACCGAATAAACTGACGGTGGGCGGTGGTACACCACGACGGGTACATTCACGTCCGAAGGCCGCAATCCCACTCGGATGGGTTAGGAAAAAGCCCGGCTCTTTCCAGACTTTACGTAATAAATCATCCAGATCATCCGGTGTGGGCGCGCCGGTCAAAGTGGATAAACGCTGATCTTCACTCACACTCGCTAATAAGCCGTATTCCGGATTATTAATCAGCTCGCTTTCTTGGCGTTCTTTAATCGTTTCAATGGTGAGGCGGAGTTGCTCACGGATTTGGTCGTGTGGACTGCTGTATAAATCCGAAACACGGGTGTGTACGTCCAGAATAGTGGAGACACCATTGAGGAAATACTCACGCGGCGTGGTGTCATAATCAACGAAAGTTTCAGGGAGTGAAGCTTCATCACGCTGAGTACAGGCAACACGGACATCTTGTGGGTTGCTGACGCGATTGACCCGATAAATACCCGCTTCCACCGGCACCCATTGCAGTAATTGCACCAGCCAGCGTGGGGTAATCGTGGATAATTGTGGGGCGGTTTTGGTGGCATTGGCAAGCTGGCGCGCAGCACCATCGCTCAATGCACGTTGAGTTAGCTGTTGTTCAGCCATGACAAGATTCTCCTTGCTAAAAAGGCATTAAAAAATAATTAAAAGGGAAGGGTTAAGTGTTAGCTCGACATTCGGCTGGAATGTTCTTGGCTAATATAACTATTCGGTGGCACGCTATGCGTGAGCCAGACATTGCCACCAATCACTGAGCCACGCCCAATCGTGATATTGCCGAGAATGGTAGCGCCTGCATAAATCACCACGTCGTCTTCCACTGTGGGGTGGCGCACATAATCTTTGGCGAGCGAGCCATCGTCATTTTTTTCAAAGCGTTTCGCACCCAAAGTGACGGCTTGATAGAGACGTACATTTTTGCCAATGGTGGCAGTTTCACCGATGACTACGCCCGTGCCATGATCAATGAAAAAGCCGCTGGCAATAGTTGCACCAGGGTGAATGTCGATGCCGGTTTCGGAGTGGGATAATTCGGCAAGCATCCGCGCCAATAGCGGCAAGCCCAATACATACCATTCATGCGCAATCCGGTGGAAAATCATTGCTTTAATGCCCGGATAACACATCAGTACTTCGTCTACGGAGCGGGCGGCTGGATCACCATGAAAAGCAGCCAAAACATCCGCATCTAAATCTTGGCGGATACGTGGCAAGGTACTAGCAAAAGTTTGGACTAATTCTTTAGCTTGCTGCTCCAGCTGTAGCGCCGGACGAGTGCCTTGGGCAACATGCTCTAAATGGGCACTATAAGATAATTCTAAACGCGCTTGGGTATACAAGACATTCAAGGCAGAATCGAGTTGCAAACCCACATAATAGTCTTCAGCTTCTTGGTGTAGATCAATCGGCCCTAAACGCATGGGGAAGAGTGCTTGACCTAAGGCTTTGACAATACTTTGCACGGCCTCGCGTGATGGTAAATTGCGTCCACCAAAATAGTGGGGGCGCTGCTGTTCAGTACGCCACGCTAAACGCTTTTGTTTTAAATCGGTGACAATATTCTCTAATTTCCAGCTGGTCACTTCGAGATCGGGCAAGTAGTCAGGTCTAATCGCTAGTAGTTTGCTCATAATAAATAAATCCGCTTAGTCCTGTTCCCAAGGTAAATTTGCCACTCGCCAGCCACCTAAATGCCCACGCTGATTAGCTGGATCTAGATCACCCTCAAACCCTTGGGCAATGTTATAGACTTGTTTAAATCCAGCTTTAGTAGCCGCTATTGCTGCCTCTGCAGAGCGTTTACCACTGCGACAGAGTAATAAAATAGTTTGGCTTTTATTGAGCTTCGCTTCGAGTTCGCGCACAAATCGGGGATTGCGATTTAAAGCCGTACCCGTTGCCCAAGCCACATGTAAAGTACCAGGGACACGTCCTACAAAATGTAATTCTTCTTTGCTGCGTACATCCACAATCACTGCAGTACCAGCTTGAAAAAGCTCCCAGGCTTGAGTAGGGCTAACAATGCCGGCATAGCCCAAATCGCTCGTGGTTTGGATGGTTGTTTGTGCAGGAAAAACCGCTGGAACAGAATGGGCAGCACCCTTCACAATAGTTTGTGACACAGGTGCGCTTGGGTTAGCAGTTATACTCATGTTGTCCTCCTACAAGAACACATTAGATCGTTAGTTCTAGGCTGTTGGTGCAACAAACTAACAGCCTGCTCTTATCCCTGGAACGAATAAAAAACTATATGCTTATCGCGATTTCTGAATAAGTTGGTTATTAAAAAATCATAAAAGCTAAGTAAATTTTCTTGTTATGCAGTGCAGCAAAATTGATTTACTGTGAGCTACATAAATCAATAAGGAGATTTGAAATGCCTAACCATGCAATTGAAGTTATTAATGAATTAACTACTAACCAATTCAGCTTTCTACAAAAGATCGGTGAATTAAATTTAAAAACCGCAGAAACTCTACGGACTCAGCAGCTTAACTTTATTCAGGAGTATGTAGATTTTGGGAAGCAGTATACAGAGGGTCTGTTAAAAGCACCTGTTACAACGACAGGCTCATTGCTAAATCAAGAGTTAGTTAATGGTTTCAATACAAAGTGGCTGAATAACTGGCGTGAAACTGCAGAGGTTTTTAAGGCCTATAGTGAAGAGTTTAAAGCGACTACTGAAAACTCCCTAAAGTCTTTTCAATCGGGTACGACACAATTAATTGAAGTCAGTAAACAAGCTGCTTCTGAAGCCACTGAAAAAACTAAGGCAGCGGTCGAGTCGGCTACTGCAGAAGTAATTGATTTGAGTAAAACTGCTATAGCTCAAACGAATGAGGCAGTAAAAAAGGTTGCGAATAAAGCTTAATAGCTTCTCTCCTACAGGTTGAATGGGTCTACCTGTCCTCGACAAATGGGGCTGTACTTTCCTCCTAAATCCATTTGTCATCTCCGCCCGCTTAAGGTGTGCTTGAGCGGGCATTTTCCATTGGTTAGCGATTGGGTAATTTAATTCAGAAAAAAAAGCCAAACCGAAGTTTGGCTTAGCGCTTTTCGCAGAGTTAATTTTAAATTAGATACGTGTTAAGCGTAGATAAGGCTTAACTGCCCGGAAGCCTTGCGGGAAACGTTGTTGTAATTCGACTGGGTCTTGCAATGAGGGAACAATCACTACTTCATCACCGGGTTCCCAGTTGCCTGGGGTAGCGACTAAATGCGAGTCAGTGAGTTGTAATGAGTCGATTACGCGCAAAATTTCATTGAAATTCCGTCCGGTGCTAGCTGGATAAGTGATAATTAAACGGACTTTTTTCTGCGGGTCGATAATAAATAAGGAACGTACTGTTGCAGTAGTGCTGGCATTTGGGTGAATTAAATCATATAGCTCAGAAACTTTGCGATCAGCATCGGCGAGAATCGGGAAGTTGACTTGAGTGTTTTGTGTCTCGTTAATATCTTGAATCCAACGATCGTGAGATTCTAAAGGATCAACCGATAAGGCAATCGCTTTTACCTTTCGCTTAGCGAATTCGTCTTTTAATTTAGCGGTTAAACCTAATTCAGTCGTACACACCGGGGTAAAATCAGCGGGGTGCGAGAATAAAATTCCCCATGAATCTCCTAGCCAAGCATGGAATTGAATTTCGCCAGCACTAGAATGCTGCACAAAATCGGGCGCAATATCGCCTAAGCGCAGTGTCATTTTAAAACTCCTGTGATACTAAATGAAATCGTGGTTGAGGTGCATTAATAGCACCTTGAGGCAAGTCATAAAGCGACTGCTGAAAATGTTCGAAAATTCTTAAGCCTTCTGGCCAAGCACCAAAACCAGAAGCTACATTGATATGTCCGGCTGCACCGATATTAATAAAGCGGCTTTCCCAAGTGTCTGCCCAAACTTCGGCGCTTTCTAACGGCATCCACGGATCATTACTGCTTGCCACAATCACGCTCGGAAAACCCAAGGCTTGTTTGGGTAAATGCAGAGCGACGTTATCGCGTGCACTTACATATAGCTCACCCGCTTGAAAACCATGCAAGCTAAAACGGTTTGGATTAGCAGGGGCAACTAACATCGCTCCAGCTATTTTTTCAGGGTATTTTTGTGCAGCATAAATACTGGCTAAGCAGCCGAAACTGTGCGCAATAATCCAAACTTTACCGCGTGCCTGCTGGATGCTTTGGCTGACGGCTTGCGCCCAAATCGGTAGGATAGGATTGTCCCAATCTTCTTGTTCAACGCGTTGGGTATTTGGCAATTTGCGTTCTAGCCAAGTCTGCCAATGTTGCAGTTCACTGCCATATAAACCAGGGACGCTTAAAATTGTACTCATGCCGAAGCCTCCTGCACATAAGCAACAAACAAGGCCGCTGCCATATCCGCACGGCGATGAGTATAGAGCCATTGGGTAAAAGTTTTTTCTACAAAATCACGCAAGGCCCAAGCATTGCGCTGCTTTTTCCATAATTCGATATGGCGTGCAATTTGCTCCAAAGCCCGCTGATGTTGATGACGATGCAACAACAAATACGGATAATCAGTGGCATTCATATCTTGTTCTTCGGTTTTAAATTGTTCGCTTAATTGCTGCTGAAGTTGTTTAAGCAACTCATCAATCTTGGCAGCATTCGGTTTCTGTGTGGTAATCTGTGCGGTTAATTCCAAATGCAACGCGGATAGGTATTGCTGAAACTCCAAGTTCATCAACTGCACATAAAGCGTTTGAAAATTCGCTAAATGCTCATTGGAATTTGTGGAGTCCACTGCTAAACGAGGTGCCATGAAATTTTTCCTATATCAGATAAGACGATACTTTAGGAAGGAGTTGAGTTGCGAGGAACTAAGAAAAATTGGAAAGCTTATGCGAGGCGGTGGATAGCTAAGATTGTTAAGTAAATTTTGCTTGGTGTTAGGTTATTGCCTAGACAACTGCCGAATCCTTTGAATTTCCTCAGCTTCAATCCCTAAGGACTCCAAAAAGTCCTGATGCGCTTCCGGCGAGCGTTGTTCAAATTCGGCATGCCATTTATTCATGCCCATTGCGTCTAAACCTGCTGCTTGCAGCATTTCTACCCAGCGTTGTTTGGTCATAGTGCGACTGTTGTTCAATGCAGCAGGGGATTCTAATAAGCGAATAATGACTTGCTGTTGCTGGCGCAAACGCTGTATTTCTCGATTCAAGTCTTGTAGATGGCGTTCCAGCACAGAGGCGCTACTTTCCGTGCTGGAGGCCAAAAGGGTTTGAATCGTATCCAAAGGCAAGCCCGCTTCACGATAAGTCTGTATCTGCAACATACGTTGTAAAGCTGATTCGGTATATAAACGATAACCGCTAGTGCTGCGGGTGGAGGCAGGCAGCAGGCCAATCGTGTCGTAGTACAATAAAGCGCTACGTGATAAGCCAAAGCGTTTGCAGAGTTGGCCGATGGTATACATCTTCATTTCAAACTGGTGGAGTTAGCGGCTCGCCTTGCGAATCTGTGTGACTTCCTCACTAGGGATTTGCAGCCATTCCAGAAAAGCCTGATGTTGTTCTGGGTAGCGTTGTTCAAACAGTTGATGCCATTTGCTCATCATCGCCTCATCCAAACCTGTGTCACGGAATAACTCAACCCATTGAGTTTTAGTCATCATGGCATTTTGCATAGTAAATTCCTGCTGTATTTAAGTAAGAAATCTCACCTTAAACTGTGCAGTGATAGACAGGTCAAGCAGAGAGCAAGCGAAAGATTTCAGTTTAAGCTAAACTCATCCGCATCCATCCAAGCCGGAAATTGCTCACGAAATTGCTGTAAGGCGTTTAAATCCAACGGAGTCGTTTCCACAAACGCAGAGCCTTCAGCCTGATCAATCAGCAATTCACCTTTGAAATCAATCGCTAGTGAATCACCGCTATAGGCTAAACCTAAACCATCCATACCCACCCGATTTACGCCCAGCACATAGCTTTGATTTTCAATCGCCCGCGCTTGTAGCAAAGTACGCCAAGGTTTACGCCGAACAGCAGGCCAATTCGCGACCACGATGGCTAAGTCATAGTCATTACGATTGCGCATAAACACCGGGAAGCGCAGGTCATAGCAGACTTGAGGCAGAATACGAAAGCCTTGATAGTTAAAGGTTTTACGCTCTAAGCCTGCGCTATAATGATTGACTTCATCGCCCATGCGGAACAGGTGGCGTTTGTCATAAAACTGCATTTGGCCATCGGGGGTAGCGAACATGAAGCGGTTCGTATATTGTCCCTCAACAGCGGTAGCCACTGAGCCACAAATCGCCGCTTGCAACTTAGCTGCTTGGGTTTGTAGCCAAGTAAAGGTGGCACCGCCATACGCCTCGGCATGAATTTCGGGTGCCATCATAAAGCCCGTGGTGAACATTTCCGGCAAGACGATTAAATCTGTCTGCCCCGCTAAGTCTTGCAGCAACTCAGCAAAATGCGCTCGATTGGCCTCTGGATTTTGCCAAGCTAATTCAGTTTGTACCAAGCTCACCCGTAAGGATTCAGGCATTACTCTTCTCCTAAATGGCACATAAGCGTTCAGCGGCACGTTGCAAAGTTTCATCACCTTTGGCAAAGCAGAAACGAATCAAGCGCATGTTTGGTGGTACTTTGCAAAACACTGAAACCGGAATCGCGGCTACCCCCACCTCTTTAGTCAGCCATTCACAGAAAGCAGTATCCGGCAAATCACTAAGCGCGCTGTAGTCGACCACTTGGAAATAAGTGCCTGCTGACGGGGTAAATTTAAAGCGGCTATTGCTGATCAAGGAGCAGAAGAGATCGCGCTTTTGCTGATAAAACTGTGGGAGATGATCCGCATGTTCGGGCTCATCCCGCAAAATATCCGCCAGTGCTAATTGCATGGGGGTGCAGGTTGCAAAAGTTAGATATTGATGCATCTTACGGAATTCAGCCGTTAAAGGCGGCGGTGCTACGCAATAACCAATTTTCCAGCCGGTCGCATGATAGGTTTTGCCAAAAGACGAAACCACAAAGCTACGTTCATACAGTTCTGGATAGCGATTCAAGCTTTGATGCTGTTGACCATCAAAAGCGATATGTTCATAGACTTCATCGCCGAGTAACAGAATATCGGTGCCGCGAACTAGCTCAATTAATTGTTGCATATCGGCAGCTGTCAAGACGCTACCAGTCGGATTATGCGGAGAATTTAGAATAATTAAGCGCGTTTTCGGCGTGATGGCGGCTTTGACTTGTGCCCAATCGATAGCAAATTGAGGCGGCTGTAATTGTAAATGGATGGATCTCCCGCCATTCAGTTCGACGGCTGGGTCATAACTGTCGTAGGCAGGGTCAAACATAATCACTTCATCGCCAGGGCGCACGACTGCTGCAATCGCTGCGAATAAAGCTTCGGTTGCACCTGAAGTAACCGTCACCTCATCGGCTGAGACTGGATTACCATAAATGCGCTGTACTTTGGCGGCAATCTGTTCGCGCAACACCGGCAGGCCACTCATGGGCGCGTATTGATTCATGCCTTTGGCAATATAAGCACCCACTGCATTCAAGAGGGCAGAGGGGCCATCAAAATCGGGGAAGCCCTGCGAGAGGTTAATGGCCTTGTATTCATTCGCCATCTGCGACATGACGGTGAAAATCGTTGTGCCAATATGCGGCAATTTACTAGCAGGGTAGTGCATCACTTAACTCCGTAAACTAATAATTGGCCAAGCCTTAGCGATGGCTTTAGCACGCAAGGTGTCATCAGGATCAACCGCAATCGGATGATCCACTATTTCTAATAAGGGCAAATCATTGTGTGAGTCGCTATAAAAATAGCTGCCTTCTAAAGTTTCTGCGCGACCTTGTAGCCATTCTTTTAGGCGCTCAATTTTACCTTCACGGAAGGTGGGGATACCGTCAATTTCAGTGGTATAGCGACCATTTTCAATTTTAGGCTCGACAGCTAATAAGTTTTCAATCCCAAACTCAGTGGCAATCGGGCGCGTCACAAAACTATTGGTGGCCGTAATAATGACCAAGGTATGTCCCAACGCACGATGCTTTTCGACTAAAGCGCGTGCTGCATCCGGAATCATTTTGTGAATATCTTCTTGCATATATTCGCTACGCCATTGATCGAGCTGTTCCATGCTGTGCTCACTTAAAAATTTAAAAGTAAACGCAGCATATTCACGGATATTTAAAGTGCCATTGGTGTATTGGCCGTAAAAACGTTTATTGGTTTCTGCATGGGCTTGTGCATCCACCAAACCTTTACGAACTAAAAATTCGCCCCATTGATAATCGCTATCGCCTGTTAAGAGGGTGTTATCGAGGTCGAAAAGTGCGAGGGTCATGCTTATTCCTATACGTTTAGCAGAAAAATACCCGATTGTACTCGCTTGAAATTGCCGAATCATGGGGATTGTGAAAAAATCAATGCAAGCAAAAAAGTTCCGGAGGACAGTCGTGATTGATGAGGACGGATTCCGTGCGAACGTAGGCATCATCCTCTGTAATTGCGATGGTAAAGTGTTTTGGGGAAAACGTTTAGGTCAAGAATCTTGGCAGTTTCCTCAAGGAGGTATTGATCAGGGGGAGTCTCCGCTCGACGCGATGTATCGAGAATTGCATGAAGAAACTGGATTGCAACCTCAGCATGTCGAAGTCATGGGACAAACTCGTGGTTGGTTGCGTTATCGCATACCCCATTACATGATTCGCCGTCGCTCAAGACCCTTGTGCATCGGCCAGAAGCAGCGGTGGTTTTTGCTGCGGATGTTGTGCAGGGACGGAGATGTGAATTTACAAGCGACACCAAAACCTGAATTTGATCATTGGGAATGGGTAGACTATTGGACACCCGCTCAACAAGTGGTCTTTTTCAAGCGGAAAGTGTATCGCCGTGCTTTAAATGAGTTCGCACTTTTAGTGGAATCAGGAAAGGATGCTTAGGCATCCTTTTCTTTGACTAGCCGATTCAAGCGCGCTTCCAAACGATCCGCATCCATCCGTAACTGATCAATTTGCTCATAGTAATAATTCAGCTCGGCTTCGGCTGGTAAAAGCCGCGCTTCTTCTTGTAAATATTCTTGAGTATTTAAGCGCATCGCTTGGGCGGACTGATCTAACCAGCCTTTAGTATTGCGCGCCATTTGTCCGGCTTGATGGGCAACCGTGTCCCCCACGGCTTGCGAGAGTAGCTCCTCCCAATCCACATCAATTTCACGCAAGATTTTGCTAAATTCAGTACCTAAACCTAAATCACCGTCAAGCTTAATACCATTCTCTAGCATCGCTTTGCCATTGTCTTCGGCTTGCGCTAAGCGCATAAAAGCTAGAGCACTACCTTGAATGCTTACATCGGGCTGGGCATCGTAGCTTGCACTGATACGTACTTGTTCTGCTGTGGGTAAAAAGTACAAATCAAAGCCCGGATTGGTAATGCGCAGATGAATGAGTTTGCCTTGCAAAGCTTGTAAACGCTGACGTGCATGACCATGAGTCTTTTCATCCAGTTTCAGCCAAGCATTAAAAGCCGCTTCTAAGGGAAGAGTTACAGCATCTAGCAGCATACCAAGCCTCCTTGTTAATGTTTCAAAGCCGCACGAATCCCTGCAATTATTTCAGCTTTAGTCACATCATGCCTAAAAGTAGTCAGAAGCTGACCGTCTTTACCAAGCAAATAACTGTTAGAGCTGTGATCGACAGTATAGCCCATCGCTGAGTTACTCTTTACCTTACTGTAAAACGCCCCGTATTGCATGGCTGTGCGCTGAATTTCCTGCTCGCTTCCTGTAACCCCAATAAAACTAGGGAAGAAATAACGCGCATAGTCCATCAATTTAGTCCCGTTGTCTCGTTCGGGATCAACACTAATAAAGATAGGCTGAATTTGCGCAGTTTCTTCGGCACTCAATGCTTTTAAAGCTGAACTTAATAAAGCCAAGGAGGTAGGGCAGACATCAGGGCAAGAGGCATAGCCGAAGTAGAGGAGTACTAGCTTGCCGCGAAAGTCTTGCAAGTGAATCACCTGATTATTTTGCGTCAAAGTGAAATCATTGGCGGCCGTCACTGTCATAGTAGAACCGGCTTCTGCATTGGGGCTAGTCAGAAATTGCTTAGCAGTAAAAATACCCGCAACTAAAGCAATAATAGCTAAGCCAAGATAGATCAAGTTACGTGCGTTCATTCATGTCTCCTTCATCGTAGCCGCTGCGACAATAGCATAAGTGCTTGTTGGCGCATCCAAAAGCTGATGTATTGCGTATTAGCCTAGAGGTATTTAACAATGATTATTAAACAGGCTCCAGATTTAACCGAAAATGACACCACAGCCTATGCGCTTTATCAAAATCGCCGGGAGTTTTTAAAGTTACTGGGTGGAGCTACGGTGTTAGGGACAGTGTTGCCTTCAATAGCTTGGGCGAAATCAGTTTTTTCTACCGATGAGACTCCAACCGATTTTGATGATATTACCACTTACAATAATTTCTATGAATTTGGGACTGCTAAGGGCGATCCTGCTATTAATGCAAAAAGTTTGATCACTTCCCCTTGGTCAGTGACAGTGGATGGCGAATGCGAAAAGCCGGGGCATTATACCCTAGAGGATATTCTTAAGACTGAAACTATCGAGGAACGAATTTACCGCATGCGTTGCGTAGAAGGTTGGTCGATGGTCATTCCTTGGCAAGGTTTTGCTTTAGCTGATTTATTAAAGCGTTTCCAGCCCACTTCTAAAGCTAAATTTGTACGTTTCCAAACACTGGCTGATCCCAAGCAAATGCCTAAGTTGAAGCAAAAGGTCTTGTCTTGGCCTTACACGGAAGGTTTGCGCATGGATGAGGCGATGCATCCTTTGACTTTAATCGCAACAGGTCTCTACGATAAACCCCTATTAAACCAAAATGGCGCGCCTTTACGTTTAGTTGTACCTTGGAAGTATGGGTTTAAAAGCATTAAATCGATTGTGCGGATTAGTTTTGTTGAGCAACAACCTATCTCCAGTTGGGAGCGCTTAAGTGCGGAAGAATATGGCTTTTATTCCAATGTTAATCCCAATGTGGATCATCCACGTTGGAGCCAATATAACGAAAGGCGTATTGGTGAATTTAGAAAGCGTAAAACACTGATGTTTAATGGTTATGAAGAGCAAGTAGCGAGTTTGTATAGCGGTATGGATTTACGGAAATATTATTAATGCAATTTCCCGAGCCTTTATTTACACGCTTACTCAAGCCGCTAATTTTTGCCTGCGCCTTAATCCCAGCCATTTTAATGGGTTGGGGTATTTGGCAAGATAGTTTGGGCGCGAATCCGATTGAAGCAGTCACACGTAGCACTGGTGATTGGGCTTTACGCTTTCTGTTATTAACACTGAGTTTGTCCACGTTGCGGCGTTTAAGCGGCTGGACTCAAGGGATTCGCTTGCGGCGCATGTTAGGTTTATTTGCGTTTTTTTATGCCAGTGTGCATTTGATTTTATATCTGTGGCTGGACCAATTTTTTGATTGGAGTGGGATTTGGCACGATATTCTAAAAAGGCCGTTTATTACGGTGGGTATGCTAGCTTTTCTCATGCTGATTCCTTTAGCCATAACCTCACCGAAAGCGATGCTAAGGCGTCTAGGTAAGCGCTGGAAAACTTTACATAGCTTGATTTATCCACTCTCTATACTGGCAGTGCTGCATTTTTGGTGGATGAAAGATGCTAAATCGGATGTATCAGAGCCTTTAATCTATGCCTTGATCTTAGCCGCTCTATTAGGCGAGCGGCTTTATCAGCGCTTTAAAGCTTGAAGCCTTTATGTAAAGCGACAATACCGCCGGTCATATTCGTATAAGTTACACGCTCAAAGCCAGCAGCACTCATCATGTGTTTTAAAGTTTCTTGATCAGGATGCATGCGTATCGATTCGGCTAAATAGCGGTAACTTTCAGCATCATTGGCAATGATTTTGCCCATCATTGGCAAAAACTTAAATGAATATTGATCATAAATTGGCGCAAGGCCAGGTAATACAGGTTTAGAAAACTCTAAGACTAATAAACGTCCACCGGGTTTTAAAATCCGGAAAATAGAGCGTAAAGCTGAATCTTTATCGGTAACATTTCTTAAGCCAAATGCCATCGTCACAATATCAAAGCTATTATCGGCAAAAGGCAAGCATTCGGCATTAGCTTGTACATATTCAATATTGCCCGCGATGCCTAAATCAGTCAGGCGCTTGCGGCCATTTTCTAACATGGACGCATTAATATCGGATAAGACGACTTTGCCAGTTTGACCCACGATACGTGCAAATTTACTGGCTAAATCACCTGTACCACCCGCTAAGTCTAAAATTTTAGAACCTTGCTTAGCTCCGGCGGCATCAATCGTCAAACGTTTCCAAATACGATGCACGCCAAACGACATTACGTCGTTCATTACGTCGTACTTGTCGGCTACCGAATGAAATACCCCCGCCACTCGACTAGCTTTTTCCATAACGGGAACTTGTTGATAGCCAAAATGGGTTGTTTGTTCCTTATCCATTACTCAGGCATTCCTCAAAAAAGATGGCCTAGTCTAACAGGCGCAACGCTCTTCATGGAGAAGGCAGCATGAAAAAAATAGTTATTGGTGTTGGTTTAGGGCTGGCAGCGGCCTCGCAAGCACAAGCATGGAATGGCGGCATTGAAGATATGCGCACTATGCAAGCGAACGAGAAAGGCCCTATCGTCCGTGTGAAATCAGTTCATGTGAGCTGTATCAGCGTTCGTCATCACCATAGTGCTGCCGCTCATCAGTGTCATAGTCGTGGCTTCTGTAAAGGTGGTTGGCGTGCGATTAAACCTAAAGGTAGCCATCGAGTGACTCATCGAGGGGCTGTTTGTGGTTTGCATGGTCGTGGTTATGCAGCAGTTGTTCCTCGCCCTCATGCAAAATATGCGGGTGGGCAGGTCAGTCAACAAACTCGTGCTCAACGCCAAGCTTATTATGCTGCACAACAAAAACGTAAAGCATTGCAATTAGCACAAAAGCGTAGAGCTGCCCAAGTCGCTCAACAACAACGTCAAGCGGCTCTACAGCGTCAACGTCAACAAGCTATTCAACTAAAAGCACTGAACTTACAAAAGCAGCGCGTAGCTCAACAAAAGCGTCAGGCTGCTTTAAAACGTCAAGCCTTATTGCTTAACAAGCAACGGATGCTGCAACAGCAACGCTTACTCGCGGCTAAACAGCAAATGTTAGCGCGTAAACGCGCTCAACTGCAGGCACAACGTTTTGTTAGACCACATAATCCAGTCGCAAGAATGCGTCCGGGTTATCAAGCTTGTGGTGTACAAACCGTACAAGTTTTCCGCCCAGTCCGTCCTCAGGTGCGTAGGGTGGTTCGACCTGTACAAAGGGTACAAGTGGCGCGTCCAGTGGTACGTTATGTTCAACGCCCAGTTCAACCAGTCCAAGTAGTGCGCCCGGTTGTGCGTTATGTTCAACGTCCAGTTCAACCAGTGATTGTGCATCGACCTGTACCGATTTATAGCCAACAAATTGCGCCTAGTTTCTCAGGCGGCTTGGTGTTTGGTGGTTACCATCATGGGGGATACGGCGGTGGTGGTGAGGGGGGCTATATTGATGGAGGTGGCAACGGAGGCGGCGGCAACGGAGGCGGCGGCAACGGAGGCGGTGGCAACGGAGGCGGCGGCAACGGAGGCGGCGGCAACGGAGGCGGCGGCAACGGAGGCGGCGGCAATGGAGGTGGCGGCAATGGAGGTGGCGGCAACGGAGGCGGCGGCAACGGAGGCGGCGGCAATGGAGGCGGCGGCAATGGAGGTGGCGGTCACGGAGGTGGCGGTCACGGAGGTGGCGGTCACGGAGGTGGCGGTCATGGAGGTGGCGGTCACGGAGGTGGCGGTCACGGAGGCGGCGGTCACGGCGGTGGCGGTCACGGAGGCGGCGGTCACGGCGGTGACAAAGGCATGGATGGGAATGGTAGTGGACACGGCGGTGGCGGTCACGGTGGTGACAAAGGCATGGATGGGAATGGTGGTGGACACAACGGTGATGGCGGATATGGTGGCGGTCACGGCGGTGGTGGGCACGGCGGTGACAAAGGCATGGATGGGTACGGTAGCAGTCACGATGGCGACAATGGTAACGCTGGGAATAGCCACGATGGCGATCACGAAGGCCAGGATGGTCATGGGGGAGGTAAAGGTGCTTATGGCAGCAAAGGCTTACAAGGTGTGCAAGGGAGTTTTGCTCGTGGTATTAAAACCCAAGGACATTGTGGTGGCTGGCAAGCCAGCTCTTGTGTTAGTACCCAGCATGTAAAACGTGCCAAATTCTAGCCAAGCCTAACAAACTGTGTTATCAACAGACTAGGTTCAAAATTTGAGAAAGTCTAATGATGACCAGACGATACAACAAGCAGGTTGCTTACTTAGGCAGCCTGCTTTTAATAGTTATTTTTTATTCGCAAGTACAAGCTGCCACTGATCAGTGGTATTACAATCAAAAGCTCGCGAGTCCCGCTGATAGCCGAGCTATCTTCAAGTCTTATCATCATCCTAAACTAAAGCAACAGCGTTTTGCTAAACATCTAGTTTTGAAGCAGTGGATACTTAAAGAACGGAACTTACCTCAAGCCTTAGGCCAAACTCCTTACTTAGCTCCGAAAAGCAATCAAGAACGCGCCTTGCCTTTTTGGCACGATCTAAAGCCTAAATAGTATTAATTGGAAACACGGTATAGGCTGGTTCTTCATAAGGATGGCTATGGATCAAAGCTTGTAGAGCAGCTTGAATATATTCATCAGCGCAGATCAGCTCCACACGGTACTCATCAACTAAATGGAGATGATTTTCCTGCCCTAAAAAAGGATTACTGCCTGTCAACGGTCTAAATTGACCAGTCCCTAGGCACTCCCAAGCACACTGGTCATAATTACCAATGCGTCCTGCACCTGCAGCAAACACGGCTGACTTGACTAGTTCCTTATGCGTTTCTGGTACATAAAAAATCAATTGATACATAATAAACCTCTTGCACAAAACATTTATTGCTCATTCTTACTGACTGAAATTCCATCACTTAGGGCACGAACTTCTTACAGACCGAGTGCTGATAAAAATCCCAAAATGCTTAATTTTTGACTTTTGCAACTGATCTATTATCTGCGAGTTGAACGCATCCAATGTAGGGTATGGTAGTCTAACTAGCTGTAGTGTAATCCAATCATAAATCGACTTAGCGAGGTAACAGCATGAAAGCATTAGCCATCAGCATGGGCGCGACTTGTTTTCTGTTCACCAATTTAGCCTTAGCGGCTTGCCCGAGTGATAGCAAAACGTTGTTTTTTTGTAATACTAAAAAGGCTAATAAGCAGCTTGAAGTCTGTGATGCAGGCAAAACCATCAACTATAGTCTTGGCAAAAAAGGCCAGAAACCCGAACTGGCTATTTCAGTTCCACGTTCACAAGCCAGCACTTTCCAGTGGCAAGGAATTGGGCGCTATATTTCCTATGCCGTGAATATCCCTAATGGCGATTATAACTACAATGTGTTTTGGGGTGTCGATCGCTTGACTGAAGAACATGCGGTTGAGGCTGGGGTGAATGTAGAGAAAAAAGGTGAAGTCCAAGCCACGGTTTATTGCCAAGAAAAAGGCTTAATCAATAATCTGGAGGGTGTCAAACTGAAACCCGCTGAGTAGTCGACAATTGTTGAAATGAATTAGGTGCTCATGACAAGTTAAAACTCAGGTTTGGTTTAATGTCGTGAGCGCTTTTTGCGTTTGGATTTAAACTTAAATGTACTAAGCCATGATTTACGCTTAGAGGATGAGGAGCTTGTTGATGCTTGGCCTTGTTTATTGGCTTGAATACTCAAGTCGATAATTTGATTTTTGCCGTTAATTTCTTCGAAATAGACAAGTACATCGGCTTGGCCTTTCTGGAATTGACAGTCTTCTTTTAAAGTGGTTTTTCTTTGGTCTGTGGTTGTGCCTTTCTCAAATAAACTTTGCTTACATTTATTAATGTATCCTAAGTGCCTAGATTTCGAGAGCATTAGTGAGTAGTTAGTTCGGTTTTTTATATAAATCTCCTCAGGCAGGTACTGCCGGAGAGCAGCCTCATCCCAGCTAATAGATACTGATTTCAACAGGGGCATGGCTAAATCTTCATATTCAGAAGCTTGGCTATAATTCAAGGCAAAAAAACCTAAACCTATAAGGCTCACTGCTACCGTAGATAGGATAAGAATAGGTTTCATAATTAGCGTTTACTCTAGGCTAGTTTATTGTTTTTATAATGACTACTGGGGTTCTATTAAACATAGATTAGGCTAATTAAAATCTTATGCTTTTAGTTAAATAGTAGCAAAAGTATCTAGAAGATCGGTAGAGAAGAGCAGGGTTTATAGAAAGTGCGCTTTAGGCGGTTAATGGTATTAGGCGTTCTGGTTGAGCGCTTGAGTTAGAGTTTATAAATAAACTATCCCCTTTGGCTAGGGTACAACTTTAAAGAGATAAGCCTCCTGGGTTGCTGGTTAAATTGGTCTTAGCTAAACCCGCATGAAGACTCAAACTATGCCTTTATAATAGGTTTATATCGAAAATACCGATGGCAGACCCTTAGAGAAATCATTATTCAAGCGTGAGGCTGCTTTCTAGAATGCTGAGCATTCCAACTTTAGATAATTCGCAAAACGATGCAGCGGCAATTTCCTTGGTTAAAAACAGAACACCAACACCATGTAGAGAAATTGCTTGCTTCAACGGGCGGCCTTGTGAGCTTATTAGGCTTATTGTGGGTGAGTAACCTCAGCATTGGCCTCAATCACGGCGTGATGCTAGTGGCCTCAATGGGCGCTTCGGCAGTGCTATTATTCGCCATACCGCATGGCGCTTTATCCCAACCTTGGCCGGTCTTCGGTGGGCATATGTGGTCGGCCTTCATTGGTGTCACTTGCGGCCTGCTCACCTCTGATGTATTTCTGGGCTCAGCGATTGCAGTGTCCTTGGCGATTGGCGGTATGTATTACTTAAATTGCCTGCATCCACCCGGTGGTGCCACAGCCTTAAGTGCGATTATTGGCGGTGATGCGGTTCATCAACTGGGTTATCAATATCTACTCACACCCGTGCTACTTAATGTGTTGACCATTTTAGCGATTGCGATTGTGTTCAATTATCCGTTTAAATGGCGACGTTATCCTCTCAACAAAGCGTCGTGAATGGATCTTGAGCAAGTTCGTACGTTTCTCGCCGTTGCAGCACATGGCAGCTTCATGGAGGCTGCAACGCGCTTACATATCACCCAATCCACCGTCAGCGCGCGCATTCAAAACCTTGAAACTTATCTGCGTACCTCACTTTTCACCCGCAATCGTTCCGGTGCAAGCCTAACGCCCGCCGGTAAGCGTTTTCTGCGCCACGCCAAAACCTTACAACTTACCTTAGAGCAAGCCCGTCACGATGTCGGTTTGCCGCAGCGCTATCAAGCTAGTTTAACCGTTGGTGCGCGTATTGCCCTGTGGGATGCCGGTTTGCTTACGCAATGGGTGGGTGAGATGCGTGCGCAAATGCCCGAAGTATCGATTCGGAGCGAAATTGGTTTTGAAGAAGATCTAATGCGACGCTTAATGGCGGGAACGATGGATATGGCGCTGATGTATACGCCGCAGCATGGTTATGGTTTAAGCATTGAGCATTTGTTTGACGAAACCTTGGTTCTGGTAGGTAATTCAGCTAATCAAGCGTGGCCCGATGAGAATTATGTCTACGTAGACTGGGGACCAGGCTTTTATGCGGAGCACAGTAATCGTTTTCCTGAACTAGAACGTCCTGCCTTAGTCGCGAATATTGGCTGGCTAGCGGTGCAATTAGTGATGCAAAATGGCGGCTCTTGCTTCTTGCCCAAACGCATGGCTGATCCATTAGTAGCAGAAGGAAAACTCGCCATTATTGCGAATAGTCCAAGTTTGCGTTTACCCGCTTATGTGGTTTATCCCACCCAAGCGCAGCCCGAATGCGAGCACGCTTTGAGTTTACTGCGTGAATTAGTTCAGCAACTTGAGTTTGCAAAGCTCTAAATAGACAAAACATAAGTTTGATAAACTGACTATTCTATAAGAATCAGGGTATGGGGTAGAAAGTCATGAGAAAATTAGTATTAATTTCAATAGTGGTTCTTAACTTGAGTTGCTTAAGTAGTGTCAGTTATGCAGAGGATTGTACAGCACCTAGCCTAAGTACCGTAGAACTCAAAAATTGCTTATATAAAAATTACCAAACAGTTGATAAAACCTTAAATCAGGTCTATCAACAATTGATGGCTAAGTTAGAGGAAGCCAATCATAAAAAGGCACTAAAAACAGCGCAGCAGGCTTGGTTAAAATATCGTGATGCTCATTGTGAATATGAGGTCTACCTTAATCAAGGCGGGACGGTTTATGGTGCTTATTATACTGCCTGTTTAACAGCTCTAACTGAGGAACGTGTCAAACAATTGAAAGAGAGCTTAGTTAATCAATAGCTTAAGGCGCTTAGCGTCGCTAGGCTCACACCAGCTTCGATATAAAAGTATTTACATGAAGTAAATACCTATAAACTCGATAGTCAATTTATAGTTTTAGAGGCTACTTGCGACTAACTCACTCGCTGGTAAAGCTTTAATGCTCACATCAAAACTTAACATTTGCGGCAAAATAGCATTGTGATGCTCGCGAATTAATTGAGCACTAGCGTGCGATTTGTCGTGTGTGGTATGTGCATCCGCCACTAACTCAATGCTATAACCTAAGGAGGCTGCTTTTCGCACAGTGGTATCTATACAAAATTCAGTCGCATAACCACAAATAATTAAATGCTCGATACCATATTGCTCTAATAAAACTTTTAAATCAGTACGCAAGAATGAATCGGGTGAGCTTTTTCTAATATAAAAATCAGTGGATTGATGCTCTAGGCCATTCGCTAAATTCCAACCTACACTTTGATAAGCCAGCGGCGTATCTGGGCGCTCATGCTGAATATAAATGATAGGAATGTTATTTACTCTTGCCCATGCAGTGACTTGATTGATATTGCTAATCACTGCTTGGGCTTCATAAGGTGGTTTTACCGCATCGAATAAAGCCTGCTGAACGTCTATAACTAATACTGCTTTTTTCATGGAAAACCTTTACCTCTTGGTAGTAAGAAGAAATATAAATTCAGCACGGTTTACTAGATACCTTTACTCCCACTTCAAAGCTCCACCCGTTTGATATTCCGTCACCCGAGTTTCAAAGAAATTCTTCTCTTTACGCATATTCGATTGCTCATCCAGCCAAGGCAGGGCATTTTTAGCACCAGGGAAGGGCTCTTCCATGCCTAAGCTACGGGCGCGACGATTGGCGATGAAACGGAATTGCTCATGGTGGTCTTGTTGGCTATAGCCCAAGATCGGCGTGGGTAACAGGAATTTAGAATACGCAACTTCAGCGGCTTCGGCTTCGTCCCACATATCGCGAATATCGCGTGGGTCTAGCTGGACGTTTTCTTCCTGCATGATTTGGCGCACTACACGAATACCAAACGAGCAATGCATGACTTCATCGCGCATGATGTATTGCAATTGTTCAGCAGTACCTTTCATCAAACCGCGACGTTGCAAAGCAAATACGGGCGAGAAGCCATTGTAGAACCAGCAGCCTTCAAAAATACCGGAGAAGAAGGCATAAGACAGCACGAATTCTTGTAAATCATCGGGTTGGCGCAAATCAATATCCGAGCGCATTACTGCATTTAAGCGGCGGTTAGCAATCTGAATCTTTTGATTGATCTCAGGTACAACGCGATAGCGGTTGTAGATTTCGCTTTGATCCAAGCCAATGGTTTCAATGCAATGCTGATAAGTCCAAGTATGCAAAGCTTCTTCGTAAACTTGACGGGCTTGATAAATCTGCAATTCGGGCGCAGTCATTTTTTCCATGACGGCGAGGCCAATATTGCGCATGGCTAGAATGTCAGAGGTCGTTAAATAGGCGAGTACGTTTTCGTAAACGTGGCGTTCTTCCGGTTTGAGTTTATGGTGATAATCGTGGACATCCTGCGCCATATTAATATCGAGTGGCGTCCAGTGATTTTTGTTGGCATTAATAAAGAATTCCCACGCCCAAGGATATTTGAACGGCGCGAGTTGGTTAATGTCCCCCAGTCCGTTGATAACTCGTTTGTCTTCCGAGTTAATCGGCTTCATCGGCGTGAAAGGCTTGGATTCACCTGTTTCACGCCGACGAGCCGATAAGCTCGCCCTTAACGTTGCTGGCGGCGTCTGCGCAAGACTTGTTGCTTCTTGCGTTGGATACGTTGCACGTCGTTGCGAGCCGGAGTCTGAGTCATTTGCACTGTCCTCAAAAGTCAAAGTTTCAACAAAATGTGTATCGCTAGCGGGATACTCCAAGCTAGGCTTGGTATTGTTTTTTTCTACTTGTTCGACAGCCTCACCCTGATCAACGAACTCGTCCGTTGGGTTCAATGTGACACTTTTATTTCTATTCAGGTCGGGGCGCGATTGTACACCTGTGTTTGGAAGAGCTAAAGGGTCATCCCAGTTAAGCATCATGATTTTTTCTCCTTTAGTCTTATTTACTGACAAGCTTCACAATCAGGATCAAGCAACGAACAGGCTTTCGGAGCAGCTGAACCCACTTCTAATAAATTCGTTGCCATCTTCACGCTAGGCTTTTTCTCTTCAGCCGCTGAAGTCGAAGCATCATTCAGCTTTTCAACGCCAGTCGCGCCAATCGAACGCAAGTAATAAGTCGTTTTTAAGCCACGTACCCAAGCCAATTTGTAGAGATTATCCAGCTTCTGACCATTCGGCTCAGCCATATACAAATTCAGGGATTGGCCTTGATCAATCCATTTTTGGCGACGGCTCGCCGCTTCCACTAACCAACGTGCATCCATTTCAAAGGCTGTGGCATATTTACGGCGTAAATCTTCAGGGACGCGATCCAATTTTTGCACCGAACCATCGAAGTACTTCAGGTCGTTGATCATCACCTCGTCCCACATATCCAAGGCTTTCAAATCCTCGACTAAATAAGGATTGATCACAGTGAATTCGCCGGACAGATTCGATTTCACGAACAGGTTTTGATACGTCGGCTCAATGGATTGCGACACGCCGCAGATATTGGAAATCGTCGCAGTCGGGGCAATCGCCATCGTGTTCGAGTTGCGCATGCCTTGGCGTTTCACTTGCTGGCGTAAACTATCCCAATCTAAGGTTTGGGTTTTATCCACAAAGCAGTATTCACCACGTTCTTGTTCGAGTAACTCTAGTGAATCAATTGGCAGTATGCCTTTGCTCCATAATGAACCTTCATAGCTTGGATACTTGCCACGCTCTGCCGCTAAATTACTGGAAGCGCGAATCGCAAAGTAAGACACCGCTTCCATGCTGCGATCCGCAAATTCCAAAGCCTCTTCTGAAGCATAAGCCAGATTCATCTTATACAGAGCGTCTTGGAAGCCCATAATGCCCATACCAACCGGACGATGGCGCAAATTCGACTTACGCGCTTGTGGAACGCTGTAGTAGTTGTAGTCGATGACATTATCGAGCATCCGCATCGCGGTATTCACAGTGCGCTCAAGCTTTTCCATGTCTAAGCCATCTTTTGTGGTATGCGCAACCATATTGATCGAACCTAGATTACAGACGGCAATCTCGCTATCGGTGGTGTGCAGCGTGATTTCAGTACACAGATTCGAGCTATGCACCACGCCCACATGCTGATTGGTATAGCGAATATTGCATGGGTCTTTGAAAGTAATCCAAGGGTGACCCGTTTCAAATAACATACCCAACATTTTGCGCCACAATTGATTGGCAGGCAGTTTGCGGAACAATTTAATATCACCACGCGCTGCTTTGGCCTCATATTCCTCATAGCGCTTCTCAAACGCTTTGCCGGTCAGATCATGCAAATCAGGCGCATCATCGGGCGAAAATAACGTCCATTCTTTATCTTCCGCCACCCGCTTCATGAATAGGTCTGGAATCCAGTTGGCGGTGTTCATGTCGTGAGTTCTACGCCGCTCATCACCTGTATTTTTGCGCAGCTCTAAGAAATCTTCGATGTCGATGTGCCAAGTTTCAAGATAGGCACAGACGGCTCCCTTGCGTTTACCACCCTGATTCACCGCCACCGCTGTATCATTTGCCACCTTCAAAAACGGCACAACGCCCTGCGATTTACCATTCGTGCCTTTGATATGCGAACCCATACCGCGCACGCGACTCCAGTCATTACCTAAGCCACCGGCAAATTTCGACAAGAGTGCATTGTCTTTAATCGCGCCATAAATGCCATCCAGATCATCCGGTACAGTGGTGAGGTAGCAGGAGGATAATTGTGGGCGCAGTGTGCCAGAGTTGAATAAAGTTGGTGTACTGCTCATAAAATCGAAACTAGATAACAAGTTATAGAATTCAATTGCGCGGGTTTCACGATCCACTTCATTAATGGCTAAGCCCATTGCCACGCGCATAAAGAATACTTGCGGCAATTCAAAGCGCGTACCTTGGTGGTGCAAGAAATAGCGGTCGTAAAGGGTTTGCAAGCCTAAATAACTGAATTGCAAATCGCGTTCAGGCTTGAGGGCAGCACCTAATAGTTTTAAATCAAAACGGCTGAGTTCGTCAGCGAGCAGATTGACTTCGATACCGCGCTTAATCGCTTTTTGTAAGGCTTCTGGATACAAAGCCTGCATTTCCTGCTGGGTCGCTTCGGTAGTTTGCCCTTCCAAAAAGCTCAAGGATTCGCGGCGCAGGCTGTCCAATAACATGCGCGCAGCGACTTGCGAATAATTCGGATGATGATCAATTAAAACGCGCGTACTAATAATCAGCGCAGTTGCAACTTCTTTCTCAGAAATCCCATCATATAAATTGCGTAATGCACCTTGAGTCACTTGCGTGGCATCGACGCCTTCCAAACCTTCCACCGCCTCAGCAATAATTTTATGCAAGCGCTCTTCATCCAGTGGATGCAGCTCACCCGTTTCGGTTTTTACTTTGATCGCTAAATCGGCTTTGGATTTACCTTTTTTATCTTTTTTGGCGCGTAACTTGGCACGCTCTTCACGGTATAACACATAACTACGGGCGACTTTATGTTCACCCGCACGCATTAAGGCCAATTCAACTTGATCTTGAATATCTTCAATATGAATCATGCCACCGTCAGGCATACGGCGGAATAAGCCTTCAATCACTTGTTCAGTAAGATTTTTTACTGTGTCATGAATCCGTGCCGAGCCGGAAGCTGAGCTACCTTCGACTTCCAGAAAAGCTTTAGTTAAAGCGATATGAATTTTTGAGGCATTAAAGTCAGTGACTTCACCATTGCGGCGAATGACTTTGCACTTAGGGGTAGAGAATTGCGGTACTTTTATGTCTTCAACGCTACCGGATTTTTGTACTTTTACATTTACTGAGTGCATAAAAACCTCTACCCCGAACTCTAGCGGGGGCAATATGTTTAATAAAATATAGTATAGGGAATGTACTAATTATAGCAGTCTAGCCTAGGTCTATCTACTAGATGCTGTATTATGATCCTATAAGTATCTACTATATATTGTTAATAAGCTGTGGATAAGCTTGTGGAAATCAGCTAGCACCTGTGCTAAGCCAAGGCTTGTTTGTGGATAAGTGCTTAGCAAGATAGGTGTTATTAGCTTTATTCTAGGCGAAAAAAAACCTCACCCAAAGGATGAGGCTTTTTCTTAAACTACAGGGTTATTAACGAGCTTCGTCTGCGGCTTTTTTGCGCTCAGCCGCTTCTTTAATAACCTGATCAGCCACGTTCTTCGGACATGGAGCGTAGTGTGAGAACTCCATCGAGAACTGACCACGCCCAGAAGTCATCGTCCGTAAGTCACCGATGTAACCAAACATTTCTGACAGAGGCGCTTCTGCTTTAATCCGAGCACCGATAGGCGCAGTATCTTGTGATTTAATCATCGCACGCCGACGATTCAAGTCACCGATGGTGTCACCCACGTGTGCATCCGGAACGAACACATCAACTTTCATGATTGGCTCAAGAATTTGCGGGCCAGCTTTTGCCATCGTTTGACGATAGCCACCTTTAGCCGCAATTTCGAAGGCAATCGCAGAAGAGTCAACTGCGTGGAAACCACCGTCACGTAAAGTTACTTTGACGTCTTCAACAGGGTAACCCGCTAATACGCCTTTACCCATGCTGTCACGGAAGCCTTTTTCAATCGCCGGCCAGAATTCGCGAGGTACGTTACCGCCCACTACGACCGATTGGAAAGTAAAGCCAACACCTGGCTCGTTTGGTTCCATGGTGTAGTCAATCTTACCGTATTGACCAGAACCACCCGATTGCTTCTTATGCGTGTAGCTATCTTCAATCACTTTAGTGATCGATTCACGATAAGCAACCTGAGGTTTACCCACATCCACTTCGATACCATGCGTGCGACGTAAAATGTCGACTTTAATATCTAAGTGCAATTCACCCATCCCTTTCAGGATAGTTTCATTGGTTTCTTGGTCAGTCTCAACGCGGAATGAAGGGTCTTCCTGAACCATTTTGTTCAGAGCTACACCCAACTTCTCAGCCGCTGCTTTGTTTTTCGGTGCAATCGCAATCGAGATAACTGGATCTGGGAACACCATTGGTTCCAACGTCGCAGGATTATCCGGATCTGCCAAGGTATGACCCGTCTGGACATTTTTCAAACCGATCAATGCAACAATATCACCTGCTTGAGCAGTATCAATCTCAGTACGGTCATTTGCATGCATCTCTACCATGCGGCCTACACGCTCTGTTTTACCCGTAAAGGTATTCAGAACGGTATCACCTTTCTTGATAGTACCAGAGTAGATACGCACGAAGTTTAAGGCACCGAAACGGTCATCCATGATCTTGAAGACCAAGCTACGGAATGGGCGTTTAGGGTCAACAATCGCTACTTCACCAGTCGGATTCCCTTCGATGTCAGTCTCAGGTTGTGGATTAACTTCCATTGGGTTAGGCAGATAATCAACCACACCATCTAATACCAACTGTACGCCTTTGTTCTTGAAGGAAGAACCAGGGAAAGTTGGGAAGAAGTCCATCGCGATTGTACCTTTACGGATACAAGCTTTGATGGTTTCTATAGGGGGTTCTTCGCCACCTAAGTACATTTCCATAGCGTCATCGTCTTGCTCAACTGCAGTTTCGATGAGTTTTTCACGCCATTCTTCAACTTTCTCAACCATATCGGCTGGAACATCTTCGATGGTGTATTTGAGTGGATCCCCAGAGTCGTCCCAAATCCAAGCTTTGCGAGTTAATAAGTCAATCACGCCCACAAAGGTATCTTCAAAACCGATCGGTAGAACCATGACTAAAGGCTTAGCACCTAACACGTCTTGCACTTGTTGAACTACGCGATAGAAGTCAGCACCAATACGGTCTAACTTATTGACATAGATTAAACGTGCAACTTTAGAGTCGTTCGCATAACGCCAGTTTGTTTCAGATTGTGGTTCAACACCGCCAGAACCGCAGAATACACCGACACCACCATCCAGAACTTTTAAAGAACGATACACTTCAATCGTGAAGTCAACGTGCCCGGGGGTGTCGATAACATTGAAGCGATGGTCTTTCCAGAAGCAAGTGGTTGCTGCAGACTGAATCGTAATACCGCGTTCTGCTTCCTGCACCATGAAGTCCATCGTGGACTCACCTTCGTGCACTTCACCGATTTTATGAATTTTACCGGTTAATTTCAGAATACGTTCTGTGGTAGTCGTTTTGCCCGCGTCAACGTGAGCGAAGATACCTATGTTCCGGTATTTGCTTAAGTCCGTCATTTGTTTAGTGTCTCATTTAAATACAATAACCTGCTGGCCTCGTTCCTAAAGCTTTTCAACTTAAGCTCGATTTGCCAACAGGAGTGTTCTGCCGATCTTATCTGCAACGCCTATGCTTCATGCAGGCTCACAAAGGTTGGCAATTTTAAGCGACTGCCCCTTGATTTGGAATACCTTTTATGCATTTTAAGCGGTGCAATACTATACACCATCCGTCACGCCGGTTTAAGGGGGTAGGATGGATATTCTCAAGCAGCTTGTTTGGCAGCTACATATTTAGCAAAATTATCTAAAATAGCCTGCCAGCCCGCTTGTTGTTGCTCAATACTATGAGTGGGTTCAGCATCAAAGGTTTCACGTACCCGAATGCCTTGAGCGGTTTGCTCAAATTCCACTCTTAAAATACGCTCACCGAAGCTAGCCTCGATTAATTCATAGGGGACGATTTTGATATAAGTGCCTGCAAAATCGAAACCCAGGCTGCCATCTTTCGCTTCCATGCGTGAGGAAAAGTGGCCGCCTTCTTGTAAATCAACCGAGGCTTGTGTGGTATGCCAATCAGCAGAGGCCGCATTCCATTGCACAATGTCAGCTGGTGTAGTCCATGCTTTCCAAACCACATCAATGGGGGCTGCAATTATTGTTTCAACCGTAATTTTCATTGCCTGACTCCCGCATTTATCAAGGTTTAAACTACTTGTCGGTTAAGCTTAAACCATCAGTTTTACAATCTGGTTAAGCTACTTAGTTTAGTATAATCCGACTTACCAATGAGCACGTGGATTAAAAGCTAACTCCTTAGCCATCTGCTCATAGAGTTCTTTCGCCCGTGGCGTATCGGCAGCAGGCAGGGCAATTTCCAAAATCAAATACAAGTCACCGGCTGGTTTACTTGGTAAGCCCTTTTCCTTCAAACGCATTTTTCGTCCAGAACGTGAATTTGCAGGAATTTTCACATCTGCATGGCTACCATCGGGCAAGGGGACTTTCACGGTTGCCCCTAAGGCTGCTTCCCAAGGGGCTACTGGCAAGGTCATAGTCAAGTCACTGCCCTCCAGTTTATATAAACGATGCGGATTAAACTCGACTTCTAGCAGTAAATCGCCTGCACCCCCTAAACCCGTTTGGCCTTGCCCATTCAAGCGAATTTTTTGACCCGACTTAATCCCTTTCGGAATATTCACGGTTAAGGTGCGATCACCGCTGGTGCTGCGTAGGGAAATATTCCGCTTAGCGCCTTGTAAGGAGTCTTCCAAGTCAATTTGGATTTTGGTCTGCTGGTCTTGGCCACGAGTGCTTTGGCGTGCACCCGAGTTTTGTCCAAAGCCTTGTTGGTTAAAGCCACCGCTGCCAAAGCCTCCACCCATATTGCCAAAGATTGACGAAAAAAAATCGCTGAAATCAGCTTGTCCTCCCGAGCCGGAGCGAAACTCAAAACCAGCCCCACCACCCGGATTCCAACCTGGAGGCGGACGAAAATCTTGGCCTTGTTTCCAATTCGAGCCTAGTTGATCATAGGCTTCGCGCTTTTCAGTGTCTTTTAGCACTTCGTAAGCTTCACCCACTTCTTTAAAGCGTTCTTCAGCATCTTTTTCTTTACTCACATCGGGATGATATTTGCGTGCCAATTTACGATAAGCGGCACGGATTTCGTCGGCTGTTGCCGAGCGCTCTACACCTAAAGTTTTATAGTAATCTTTGTATTCCACAGAAATCTCCTTGCCTGCAAATCTCAGGTTCTCTGGACGGCTAAATATGGGCAAAAAAGTGTTTTACAAGAGTCTAAAAAGTACCGACCAAAACTTTTTGCTGCTTGTCAAGTTTTTTGTTTTTGTGCCCTTGAACTCTGTAAAGGTCGCCCCTATTCATTGGGGCATAGGCGATACCGCCCAAGCTAATAAAGCGGAGATATAACATGTACAGCACCTTATTTAACTTTTCAGATGATCTTTTTAACGAGTTAGAGAACTTACAACGCCATTGGGTAGGACGAAATATTCTATCAAATATTCGCCCCGTTGCGCGGGGTAGTTTCCCTGCAATTAATTTAGGCTCAACACCTAGCTCGGTGGAAGTGTATGCCTTTGTTCCAGGGGTGGATGCGAAAAGCTTAGATATTCAGATTGATAAGAATCTACTTACCCTACAAGGCGAGCGGGTTTTACAGTTACCGAAAGAAGACAGCAAATTGACCGTCTATGCTCAAGAGCGCTTCTCCGGTAAGTTTAAGCGAGTGATTACTCTGCCTGATGATGTGGATGTTAGTAAAGTGAGCGCGACTTATAAAGAAGGTGTCTTGCACATCAGTATTCAACGTCGCGAAGAAACTCAAGCTAAACGCATCGAAATCCAATAAGGCTTAAAGAGATTAAGGAGTAAACGATCATGACAGAATTAACTAAGCAAACCGCTACGGATAAAACTAATGAACTTGCAACTTTACGGCCTTTAGTGACGATTGTTGAAGAAGACAGTGGTTTTACTTTAACAGCAGAATTGCCCGGTGTACCTAAAGAAAATGTACAGGTGCATGTTGAAAATAATGTTTTAACTTTAGAAGGTGAAATTCGCCTATCAATCCCAGAGCAGATGGAGTCGACCCATGCTGAAGTCAGCACGGCTAAATACAAACGTGCTTTTACCCTCAGCCGTGAATTGGACTCGACCAAGATTGAAGCCAGTCAACGCGATGGGGTTTTAACTCTGCACATTCCTAAAGCTGAACACGCACAGCCTAGGAAGATTGAGGTGCAAGTAGGATAGTTTAAACACGGAGCTAAATGAGCTAAATTAAAATACCCCTGAGATTTTATTTAAGGAATCAGGGGTAGTTTATGGGATGCTTTAAGCCCAAGCTTCATGTCACTAATATGAACTATTAAAACCGTGGCACGTTTTACATTTGAAAAGGCTGCTCACAGATAGCTGCCCCAGTACCTCTCTTAAATTCATACCAACCATTTTCTTTTGCAGTGGAGCACCCAGTAATAAATTCAATCATGGGGGGCGTAGATGGTGGTTGTGCAAATTTAACCCTCCACAAGTTACCGTCTATACCTAAATTGATTCTTCTTTTTTCAATAACTTTCAGATTGACTGCTTGAAAGGTAGGCTCTAACAGATCGTGATAGTATTTATCCATATCATAGCTCATAGATTTATACAGAGAGCCACCACCATCGACTTCTCCAGTCTTGACATTTCCAAAGAAAGAACCGACGTCCTCTGTACCTTTCATTAAAACAAACTCATAGAGCATCGGTTGATTGTTAGTGTCATAGAAAGTTTCTCCTCTAGCTATATAAGCTCCATTTGGAATTACTCCATGATGAGTCGCTAGTTTCTTTTCAGCATTAGCTCTAGCGATATCAAAGGTATTTTCTATTTGTGATAAGCCGATGGCATGAGTGCATGCCGTATTAAAAAGTATAACCCCTAGCGTAATTCCTAGTAGTTTTTTACTAAATAGTTTCATTATGAACTATACCCATATTAATATTTCTTATTCACGGATAGATATAGATTAAAGTTTAATCTATATCAAAGAGTAGAATTTTAGTATTAGTTATCTGCTTGGTATTATAGCAGTGACTGCAGTGATATCAGCTCTAGAATACGCTCTCTCCGCTGGAGTTGACCAACCTGTTTTTACAAAAGCGTAATCATTAGCTGATCCAGTATTATCATCATAGCCAAAAGAGACAACAGAATGTCCTCCTATAGCACCATTGGGAGCTTTTGAAACAGCTGTTACTACTGGGCGACTTGCATTGATTTCAGCAACTAAATTGTCCCAAATGAAAAAGATGGTACTATTACTTACGGAAAAGTTAGGATAACCTCGAGCTTTGGCATATAAAATACCATTGGGGGCATTATAAATTGATGTAGAACCAGCTTTATTAGTTCCTACACAACTAGTGCTCATATAGCCTCGGAGTTCGTTGATGGCATATCTCAGATCGGCATGGGAGGCATCTGGATGATTGTTATTTGTGGCACTTCCAATTAAGTTTGGAAAGCCATAACGGTCGCCATATTCCATTACCATCGCCCAAGCGACGGGTGTACATCCTGCGTAGCATGTGCCTCCAATTAGCCCACCTTTAGTCCATGCTCGGTTTTCTTGTAAAAGATTGTAGACATTACCACCTGCGTACTGAACCATCTTGCTTTGAGTATCGTTATAAGGATCGTTCAGTGTGCCCTTAATCCGTGCGCTTTTCTCTAGATTAAAAAGATAGGATGAAAAATCTTTATTAATCAAAGCATTTCTGTATAAATTGATCTCATCCAAAAGTTCCGCTTGGACTCTTTTATGGCTAGGTTTAGGCGTGTTAAAGTCAAATTCGATGGGAAAAGGGCTAAAAACATAAAAATCGCCAATCTTTGGTGTATTTTTATATTTTTTCAATGAGCTGGTATTGCCTTTCAGTTTTAAACCAACCACATACTCGGCCACATCTAACTCATAGAGTCGAGTTTCTACTACTTCTATCCCTTCTTTTGATAGAGTAGATTCTAATTCTCTAGTATAGCTTTTTAGCTCATGGCTGAATGAAGCACCATGTGTTCCATAGGATGAAATGACAGAGCTATTTTTATCAACATTGACAATGATTGATCCACTTTCTGTACCCTGTTTTGAGTAAATAGGGATTTCATAAGAAGTAATTTTATTATCTAGGTTATAAAATGTGTTGCTCTGGCTGATCGCTGATCGCTGATCGCTGATCGCTGATCGCTGATCGCTGATCGCCATGGACTATTTGTTTTTTCAAGTTGATAGGCAACAAAGCCCTTTGCAATTTGTTGAGCCTCTAATTCAGTGACAATGGAGTTGCTTTTGTCTTCTGGCTCACTGCTGAGACTGACTTGTGAGAATAGTAAAATGCTTGAAATAACGGTCATCGACAACTTGCTCTGTTTAGTTATCATCTAAATCATCCTGATTACTGAGTATTAAATATAGAGATTCGGATTTTATGATTGTTTTTTACATAAAACAACGATATTTTTCTGCACGAAAAACTAAAGATTTAGACTATTAGTTGTTTGGTATAAAAGCTATTTGATTTTACTTGAAATAATATCTCTTGTTATGCACATAATTTGATGTCAGAAGATGAATAAAGAGTAGTGATGTATTCGATTCCTTATTATCTAGGTGCTCCCTTATGGGCAGTGAATGAATGGAAAGGCGACTTTTATACCAAAAAGGCGAAGCCTGCCGAATATCTCAAACAATACGCACAATTCTTCAATGCCGTTGAAGGCAATACGACATTTTACGCGACTCCTTCAGAAGCAATGGTGGCACGTTGGTTAGAATCCACACCAGAAACCTTCCGTTTTAGCTTTAAATTTCCGCGGGTCATTACCCATGAATATAAGCTGCAAGGCGTAAGTGCTGAAACTAAAGCTTTTCTGGAGCGGATGCAGCCTTTGGGGCAACGCTTAAATGGGTTTTTAATTCAACTTCCTGCTTCATTTACCCCTGCGATGTTACAGGCTTTAGCTGAGTTTATTCAAAGCTTACCATCCATTTATAAGTACGCAGTCGAAGTACGCCACCCCGCCTTTTTCACCGATGTAAGTATTCGCCAACATTATAATGAACTGTTGCAGAGTCTAAACGTAGATCGTGTGATTTTTGACAGCCGCCCAGTACATTCAGCACCGGCCATAGATGAGGCTACTCAAGAGGCTCAGCGTAAAAAGCCGCGCTTACCGGTGCAATTAGATACTACCGCGCAAGCGCCCATGCTTAGATATATTGGTCATCCCGTACTCGAAGAAAATCAAAAATTCCTAGAACCTTGGGTAGCACAAACGGCACGTTGGCTTGAGGCGGGCATGAAGCCGTACATTTATTTGCATACGCCGAGTAATGTGCAAGTGCCGGTGTTAGCGCGGCAGTTTCATTCGATGTTGCAGAAGAGGGTGGAGGGCTTGGTGGATTTGCCGGCGTTTCCAACAGAATTGGTGTTACCTGTTTAAATATAGTTAGGTGTTTGCTATGGCAAAGTATTAGCAGTATCGGCTTATTGCTATGCTAGGCTATATACCCATGAATCATAGGTGGTCTAGCTTTATGCCAGCTCAGTCTAAATCTCAGTTAAGTGAGGTTACTTATTTAGCACAAGAGTCGAGTGCTTATGAAAAAAGCGAGTTTCTTAATGGCGAAATCTTCGCAATGGCGGGTGCTAGTCGTGCACACAATCAAATTACTTCCAATCTAGTGGTTGCCATAGGCTCTAAGCTGTTGGACAAACCTTGTAGCGTGTACTCAAGTGATATGAAAGTGCATACCTTAAGCAACAACATCAGCAAGTATAGTTATCCCGATATCGTAGCGACTTGTGGCAATGAGCAATTTGAAGACGAAAAGGCTACCGTACTTCTAAATCCCCTACTGATTATTGAAGTGTTGTCGGATTCGACAGAGGCTTATGACCGTGGTTTGAAATTTTTCCACTATCAACTTATTCCTTCATTACGCGAATATATGTTAGTGGCTCAGGATTATTGCCGAGTTGAACACTATTATCGGCAAGCCGATCAGCAGTGGGTGTATTCGGAATTTCATAGCTTTGAGGATGTGCTGGTTTTGCATACCTTGGGTTGTGAGCTGAGGGTGATGGATATTTATCGGCGGGTTCTCTAGAGGCGTTGTTTTTTTTCTTGCACACATTCGTGCTGACCTCAAGGAAAAAGGCACACCGATGAAAGCTTATGATCTGTAAATTGCGGCGGGCATTTAGTCGATCCTCTCGCCCAAAGTAGACAGTTTAAGAAGCTATGTTTCATTTGCTACTGGACTTTGTTAGTCATTCGCAGCGTGTAATCATGTTCGATTGTAATCCACCTCCATCCGTTCAAAATTCGTGCACATCCAACAGTATTGCTAACCTCAGTCTATTTAGCCAGTTTCAACGCTTCTTGTTGGTACTCGTGGCTGCGATGCTGTTACGTCGTGCTTTTGGACTTGCGGATTTGGTCTTGCTCATCTTTCAGTGCCTTTTGATTTCATCGGAAAGATACTCGCTTTTCCTGCTGCCCACTAGCAGTGGATATCAAATCAACGTGGGCGCACAAAATTGAATCCCTGAAGGTGGTTGCATAAGCAGCTAGTTTGATTTAATTTAATTCCTTACGTTTTAAAAAGTAAGGAAGTAGGTGGCTTTATGACAATTGCAACCTTAACTAGTAAAGGTCAAATCACAGTTCCCAAAGACATTCGCCAGCATTTCAATTTGCAAGCGGGTGATCGTCTTGAATTTGTTTGGGTGGGTGAGGAGTTAAGGGTTCGTCCCGCTTCACGCAAAGTGGATGAAGTATTCGGTAAGTATAAAAAAGCTAAGCAAAAGCCAGTGACTGTTGAAGAAATGAATGCAGCCATTGTGGAGCGTTTTACTAAGGATGCTTCGTGAAGGCGCTAGATACCAATGTCTTAGCGCGTTTTTTGATGAATGATGATGAGCTGCAAGCGCAACAGGTTTACCAAGTCTTTAAGGCTGCTGAGGCGGCGCGTGAGCGTTTTTATGTTTCATTACTAGTTATTATTGAATTAATTTGGGTGCTGGAGTCATGCTTTAAGTTGTCGCGTTTAGAGGTTTTAGAGGCTTTGCAGGATTTAATGTTCCTTCCAGTTTTAGACTTAGAAGGTTCAAATACCCTACAAAGCTTTATAGCAGAGGCTTCAACAGTTAAGGCGGATTTGTCTGATTTGCTAATTGCGCATCAAGCAAGGCATCAAGGATGTATAGAGGTTTATACCTTTGATAGGAAAGCACTACGATGTCCGATTTTTAGTAAATTATCGGTTCGGTGATAGCTAAATTCTAGAAAATTTCATTGCTTGACAAAAGCTGTTTTGCTATCCTTGCGCGCCTTATAGTGTTTGAATCGCAGTTTTGGAGAAATCACATGGCTCGTGTATGCCAAGTAACAGGTAAGCGGCCGATGTCCGGTCACAACGTTTCGCACGCCAATAATAAGACTAAACGTCGTTTTTTACCCAATTTACATACGCATCGTTTCTGGGTAGAAGCTGAAGAACGTTTTGTGACTCTGCGTGTTACTACTAAAGGTTTACGTACCATCGATAAGAAAGGTATCGATGCAGTGCTAGTAGAGCTGCGCGCGCGCGGCGAAAAAGTTTAGTTCTGGAGTAGAACAACATGGCTAAGAAAGGCGGACGTGAGAAAATTAAGCTAGTTTCTACTGCAGAAACCGGTTTCTTCTATACTACAACTAAAAATAAGCGTACGACTCCTGATAAATTGGAGTTTAAAAAGTACGATCCAGTTGTACGTAAGCATGTTATTTTTAAAGAAGCAAAAATCAAATAATTAGCCTGTTCCTTGAGGCCTATTGTGATGATCCTTGCTTGAGAAAGCCCGCACTTGCGGGCTTTTTTACATTATACTAAAAAGCTCATATTAGGTGGGTAGACCTTTTAATGAGAGTATTAGTAAATATAGGCCATTAATAATAAATAATTATGGTCTTCCAAAATAAATTCCGGGATGAATGATGGAACCTTTGTTGTTATGGATTTTGGTGGGCGTGTTAGTTTTGCTCATCGTCGTTCCGTTTCTGATTGGCTTGATGCTATCTCCTTATCAACGTGCGACTCGGGTTGAATTAGTCAAAGCACCCATTGATGCGACTTGGGGAGCCTTGAGTGATCTCTCACGTCAAACTGAATGGCGTACCGACCTCAAGAGTGTACAGCTTAAGGATGATGATGAAGGTATGCGCTGGGTGGAAAATCTAGCTCATGGTGGAAAAATTACAGCGCGTAAGCAAAAAGAAGTGCTGAATAAAGAAATTATTATCCAACTTTCTAAAGGTTCTCAGGTGATTGGCACTCGTGAAGCCGTCTTAAGTGCAGTTCCGGGTGGAACACGTATTACCTTCACCCAAACCACAGTGACCAAAAATCCGTGGCAGCGTTTAAACATGCACATGGGTTCTAAGATCGACAAACATTTACAGTCTTATATTGAGCAATTTAAAGCCCGCTTTACGCGCTAATTTGCCACTGTTTCGCACAGTTTAGTGCGACTGCTGTTAATACGACTGGTTCATTGGCTTGCCCTAGCTTAGCAGCTAGGCTCGCCAGGCTTTTCCCCAAAATAGGGTGCAGATATTCGGGGGCTAATTCAGCTAATGGTTGCAGGACAAAACGGTAATTTAAAATATCGGGATGCGGCAATTTCTGCGCGGGCTGTATAAGATCGGCATAAAGCAGTAAATCGAGATCCAAAGTACGAGCACTGAATTTTTGATGACTTTGAGTGCGGCCTTGCTGAGCCTCTAACTCTTTCAGCCAAACTTTAAGTTCTGTACTGGGAAGTTCAGTATAAAAACTCACAACCGCATTTAAAAAAGCTTCACCTGCAAAACCAACCGCAGCGCTCTGATAAATCGTTGAGCAACGCAAATTTCCAAAAGTCTGTTGTAGTACTGCTAAACAAGCGCATAGATTCGCTTCAGGCTCGATATTACTGCCTAAACTAACATATACCTGTGGCATTAGCGTTTTCCGCGCTCGATTTGTACACCGACTTCAGCTGAACCTTTCACGGCAAATGGTTTGCCTACGGTGACACGAATCCACGGAACCTGCATTTCATTCATTAAAGTCTTGGCTATTGCCTCGGCTAAGCGCTCGACTAAATCGTAATGATCCGCTTCTACTAATTGCACTACGCGCTGAGCAGCAGTTTTATAATTCAAGGTATCTTCAATCTTATCGCTAGCAGCGGGAATACGGTTATCCCAAGCCATTTCTAAATCCACGCGAATTTGCTGCTGAATACTTTTTTCCCAAGGGTAAATGCCGATACGGGCTTTAATGCGTAGATCGCGGATGTAAACGATGTCCATATAATAGGTTTTGCCTGGCTGCTGAACAGAGTGCTTATTGTAAACTAGGTGAATGAAAAGCCTAGTAAAGAGTTGACATGCATTATAATGCTCAGTATTATAATCAGTATTAAGATTAATTTTTCAAAATGTGAGCACACATCAGGAGGAGATGTATGAATTCACAATCCGTTCTCATAGCTGGTGGTGGCATTGGTGGCCTGGCTACCGCCTTAGGTTTAGCCCGGAAAGGGAGGCGCTCAATCGTATTAGAGCGTGCTGCTGAACTGGGCGAAATTGGCGCTGGTATCCAAATCGGCCCGAATGCTTTCCACTGTTTCGATTATTTAGGTGTCGGCGATGAGGCTCGCTCTAAAGCTGTTTATATCGACAGTTTACGCTTAATGGATGCGGTTAAAGGCGAACAGATTGCAGCGATTCCTTTAGATGAGCCTTTCCGTGAACGCTTTAAAAATCCTTATGCAGTGGTACACCGGGCTGATTTGCATGGTGTATTGCTGGATGCTTGTCGCGCGAATAACTTAATCGAGTTGCGTACCTCACATGCTGTAGAGCGCTATGAGCAAGATGGGCAAACGGTGCGCGTTTATTGCAAAGACAAAGGCGTACTCGAAGGCCAAGCCCTAATTGGTGCGGATGGTTTGCGTTCGAATATTCGCCAGCAATTAGTCGGCGATGGCGAGCCACGGGTTTCAGGTCACACCACTTATCGTTCAGTGATTCCTACCGAACAAATGCCTGAAGATTTACGTTGGAATGCCGCCACGCTATGGGCAGGCCCCAAATGCCATATTGTGCATTATCCACTCAAAGGCTGGAAAGTTTTCAATCTAGTCGTCACTTATCACAATGATGTGAAAGAAGCAGTTGCTGGGAAAGTGGTGAGTAAAGATGAGGTGCGCCAAGGCTTTGAGCATATTCACCCGCGTGCGCAACAGATTATTGAGCATGGCGAAAATTGGAAGCTATGGGTGCTTTGTGACCGTGATCCGATTATGAATTGGGTGGATGGACGCGTGGCTTTATTGGGTGATGCAGCCCATCCAATGCTGCAATATTTTGCGCAAGGCGCTTGTATGGCGATGGAAGATGCGGTGTGCCTAAGCCATATGTTTGAAGTGCATACCGATAATGTTGAGTTGGCCTTACAGAACTACTTAGATCAACGTATGGCACGCACTGCACGTGTGCAGCTCAGTTCACGCTTGATTGGTGAGTATATTTATCACCCTGAGGGAGCCAAAGCCGCGGTGCGTAATCAGGTGATGTCACGGCGTAGCCCTGAAGAATATTACAACAGTTTAGCGTGGTTGTATGGTGGTACAGGTTTAGAGGCTTGAGGAGGAATTAACATGTCATTAACTGAAAAACCGATGGAGACGCCTGAGCGTTTAGCCTTCTACGACAAGATAGATACGCAGTGTTTCACACCTTTGTGGGCAGTGTTGTCGAATATTATTACCCCCGAGCCGAAAAGTGCCTGTGTACCAAATTTATGGAAGTTTGATTTAGCCAAAGAATGGCTGCTTGAAGCCGGTGGCTTGATCACAGCGAAGGAAGCTGAGCGGCGCGTACTGATTCTGGAAAATCCGGGCTTGCGGGGTCAATCAAAAGTCACTACTTCTTTATATGCTGGTTTACAATTAGTTATGCCTGGAGAGGTGGCACCTGCGCATCGGCATAGTCAATCCGCTTTACGTTTTGTAATGGACGGTGCAGGTGCGCATACCAGTGTGAATGGTGAACGTACACTGATGCAGTTTGGGGATTTCGTGATTACGCCGCCACAAGCTTGGCATGATCATGGTAATGACACCAAGGAGCCAATGATTTGGTTGGATGGCTTGGATATTCCGATTGTGTCTTTCTTTGATGCGTCCTTTGCCGAAGGCTTGGGTGCAGATGAGCAGGAAATTACTCGTCAAACCGGCGATAGTTGGGCACGCTATGGGGCGAATATGCTGCCAGTTGATTTTGAAAAGAATCGTTTAGCTTCACCGATCTTTAATTATCCGTATGCACGTTCGCGTGAAGCTTTGTACCAAATGCAGCGTCAGCAAGAATGGGATCCTTGTCACGGCATCAAGATGCGCTATATCAATCCTGTGGATGGTAGCTTTGCGATGCCAACGATTGCGCCGTTCTTGCAGTTGTTGCCAGAGGGCTTCAAGACTGCGCCTTATCGCAGTACCGATGCGACCGTTTTTGTCGTAACTGAAGGCACTGGGCGTAGCCTCATTGATGGGCAAGTCTTCGAGTGGGGGCCAAAAGATATTTTTGTAGCACCGAGCTGGAAATGGATTACTCATGAGGCTCAAGGTGAAGCCGTCATGTTTAGCTATTCGGATCGGGTAGCACAGCAGAAATTAGGTTTGTGGCGTGAGCAGCGCGGTCTTGCTTAAATTAAATCATTGACTAGGACGGAGAAGTTCCATGACGAATTATGTAATCAACCCGCCAGCAATCGCTTCAATAGCAGTAGCTGGTTCAGAAGCGCGTTTTCCAGTGCGTCGGATTTTCTGTGTAGGCCGCAATTATGCAGCACATGCCCGTGAAATGGGACGTGATCCTGATCGTGAGCCACCATTTTTCTTTACTAAGCCTGCGGATGCCGTGGTTGATGACCAGCAAACCGTTGCTTATCCACCCGAAACCAATAACTTCCACTATGAAGCCGAATTGGTGCTCGCGATTGGCAAAGGCGGCGTGAATATTCCTGAAGAGCAAGCGCTGGAGCATATTTGGGGTTATGCGATTGGCAATGACTTGACGCGGCGTGATTTGCAACTAACCGCGCGTGAGCAAGGCCGTCCTTGGGATTGGGGTAAAGCCTTTGACCGTTCGGCTGTGTGTGGGCCGATTCATCCAGTCAGTGAAGTTGGGCATATCGAACAGGGTGCAATTCGCTTAAGCGTGAATGGCACGGTGAAGCAAGATGCGGATTTGAAAGAGTTAATTTGGTCGGTGCCAGAAATTGTTTCTATTCTTTCGCGCACGATGGAAATTAAAGCCGGTGATTTGGTATATACTGGGACTCCAGCGGGCGTTGGCCCCCTAGTTCCGGGTGATGTTTGTGTGATTGAAATCGCGGGGCTGGGTTCTATTACCACCACTATCGGCGAGCGAGCAGTTGCATGAGTGAGCAAAAACCGCTATTGCACAATTATTTCCGTAGTTCCACTTCGATTCGGTTGCGGGCAGCACTGAATTACAAAGGCTTTGATTATGAGTATGTCGCGCATAATTTGCGGACTAATGATAACTTTAAACCTGAGTATTTAGCCAAGAATCCAGCCGGTTTAGTGCCGGCTTTGGAATTGGCTGATGGTACCGTGCTGACGCAATCTCTGGCGATTATTGAATGGCTGGAAGAAACGCATCCAAATCCGCCATTATTGCCGAGTGATCCAGTGGGGCGGGCACAAGTACGTTCTATGGCTTATATGATTGCTTGCGAGATTCACCCGCTGAATAATCTGCGGGTGCTTGAGCAAGTGCGATCTTATGGTCAGGATGAGGCGGGTGTCACTGCTTGGTTCCATAAATGGGTACATACAACTTTTGCACCGCTTGAGCAAATACTAGCAACTAGCCCGAATACTGGCACATACTGCTACGGCGATACACCAACGATGGCGGATGTCTGTCTATTCGCCCAGATGTTTAATAATCAACGCTTCAAAGTCGATACTTCAGCTTATCCAACCATTGAGCGGATTTTCGCCGCTTTAAGTCAGCTTGAGTCTTTCCAGCAAGCTGCTCCTGCTAAACAGCCTGACGCAGTAGCCTAATATGACCAGTAGTTTTGCAGGTTTACCCGGTCATCTTCTTCGCCGCTGTCATCAAATTGCGGTGGCGATTTTTTTAGATGAGTGCAGTATTTATGATCTAACTCCACTGCAATTTGCAGTCTTGATTGTATTGTCTGAACAGGGTTCGCAAGACCAAGTTACTTTAGGTGGGGAAATCGCTTTAGATCGTACCACCATTACCGTAGTGGTGCGTAATCTAGAGGAGCGTGGCTTAATTGTGCGTGATAAATCAGGGCGCGACCAACGCTCGAAAATAGTGAGTATCACTGCTCAGGGGCAGGCTTTGTTGGATGAGGTTTTGCCAGCAGTGCATCAAGCGCAAGTCCGAATTATGGCTCCGTTAACGGCGGACGAGGGTGCGCAACTCTTAAAGCTTTTGGATAAATTGGCCGAAGGGAATAATGAGTTGAGTCGAGCGCCAGTACGTAAGCGCAAGACTCGTCCTCAATAAGCTTGCACAGGTGGCTTACAAAGAGCCACCTGTCTAGTTATGACTATACGTTTTGCTCTTCAGCCCGCTTGCTGACCAAAGAAGCAATGATGACTCCAATCGATACCAACAGAATCAATAAAGTTGACAGTGCATTGATTTCTGGATTCAAACCTAAGCGCACTTGGCTATAAATTTTCATCGGTAAGGTGGTCGAGCCGGGGCCTGAGGTGAAGGAGGCAATAACCAAATCATCCAGCGACAAGGTAAAGGCCAATAACCAACCTGCAATAATGGCTGGCAGGATGATCGGTAAAGTCACCTGAAAGAAGGCAGAGAGTTTGGTACAGCCTAAATCTAAAGCCGCTTCCTCTAACGATTTATCAAAACTCACCAAGCGTGAAGAGACAACGACAGTCACAAAACACATGGTTAATGTGGTATGCGCTAAGGTAATAGTCCAATAGCCCCGATCTAGACCAATCGCTACGAATAATAAAAGCAGGGCTAAGCCGGTAATAACCTCAGGCATGACCAGTGGTGAATACACCATCCCAGAGAATAATAAGCGACCACGAAAGCGTCCAACGCGCGTCAAGACAATTGCAGCCATTGTGCCCAGAATGGTCGCTAAACTAGCACTTACCAAGGCAACTTTGAGTGTTACCCAAGCCGCGGTCATGAACATTTCATTTTGAAATAGGCTTACATACCATTTGGTCGAGAAGCCACCCCAAACGGTCACTAATTTCGACGCATTAAAGCTAAACAAAATCAGTAACAGAATCGGCAGATACAGGAAGGAAAAAGCAATAATTAGGCTGGTTAAATTAAACCAACCAAAACGGGTTACATTCATGCTTCGGCCTCCCGTTGACGTTCTTGCATCCGTTGGAAAATCACAATCGGTACTACTAATGACAATAGCAAGACCACCGCGACCGCAGACGCTACTGGCCAGTCACGATTGCCAAAGAATTCGCTCCAAAGAGTTTTACCGATCATCAGTGTGTCTGAGCCACCCAGTAAATCAGGGATCACAAACTCGCCCATTGCTGGAATAAACACTAAGAAACAACCTGCGACCACGCCCGGTAAGGACAAAGGAAAGGTCACTTTCCAAAAAGCTTGAATCGGTGAGCAACCCAAATCGAGTGCGGCTTCAATTAAGGTCTGGTCAAGTTTTTCTAAAGTGGCATACAACGGCAGCACTAAGAAGGGTAGGTAAGAGTAAACAATGCCGATATAGACTGCTGTCGGGGTGTTAATAATCGCGAGGGGCTGCTCAATTAGCCCTAAGCTCATCAAGCCCATATTGAGCAAGCCTTCAGGTTTGAGTATCCCAATCCACGCATACACGCGAATTAAGAAGCTCGTCCAGAAGGGTAGAATAACTAGCATGAGTAAGACGGTTCGCCAACGCTGAGGCGCTTTCGCTAAACCATAAGCCATTGGATAACCAATCAATAAGGTCAGTAAAGTAGAAATAAAGGCAATTTTTAAACTATTTAAGTAAGACAAAAAATAAATTTTGTCATCCAACAACCAAGCAAAGCTTTCAAGATCAAGTTGGCTGATAAAGCTAGTAATGCCTGACCAGCCTTCGGATAAATTTAAGGTGGGAATATACGGCGGCAGTGCATTAGCGGCATCAGATAGTGAGATTTTAACGACGATAGCAAAGGGTAGTAAAAAGAAAATCAGCAACCACAGGAATGGGATTGCTATTAATAAAAACCGTCCCCAATCAAATTGGCGTTGCATAGCATCCTCCTTAGCGTTTGAGAGGCACAGCAGCTGTTAAGGACCAAGATAACCATACCGTATCTTCCCAAGTAATCGGACGATTGCGTAAACGGCGTAGGTTAGCCATTTCTGATTTTAAGGTACTGCCATCCGGTAAACGCACATGATAAGTTGAGGTATCGCCTGAATACGCAATATCCCAAACAATACCTTGTACCGCATTCACTTCACCTTGCGGTTGTTCTTTGCTAACAATAACTTTTTCAGGACGTACGGCAAGCCATACTGTTGAGGCGGTTTCTAGCTGCACATCACTGACTAAACGGAAGTGATTGCCTTGTTTATCCTTGAGTTGATATTCCTGACCGTTGTAAGTTTCGACCGTGCACTCAATAAAATTCACATTACCGATGAAGTCAGCTACATAACGCGAATTAGGGGCTTCATAAATATCAGCAGGCGTGTCTAATTGCATGACTACACCTTTATCCATGACCGCAATTCGGCTGGCCATCGTCATGGCTTCTTCTTGATCATGGGTGACGATCATGAAGGTCATGCCCAATTTTTCCTGCAAGGTCATCAGTTCAAATTGGGTTTTTTCACGCAGTTTTTTATCCAGAGCACCCAAGGGTTCATCTAGCAATAATAGTTTCGGGCGTTTGGCTAAAGAGCGTGCTAAAGCTACCCGTTGACGTTGGCCACCAGATAATTGATGCGGCTTACGCTGGGCAAAGGGCTCAAGCTGGACTAAAGCAAGCATTTCTTTCACTCGCTCATTAATCGCCTCAGCGCTTTGGCCTTCTTGTTTTAAACCGAAACCAATATTCTTAGCTACGGTCATATGTGGAAACAGAGCGTAAGATTGAAACATCATATTGATGGGGCGCTTATTTGGTGGAATATGGCTAATGTCTTCACCACCAATCAAAATACGTCCACTAGTCGGGGTTTCGAAACCTGCTAGCAAGCGCAACATAGTGGTTTTACCACAGCCCGAAGGCCCAAGCAGAGCGAAGAATTCACGCTCATAAATATCTAAATTCAAATTATCCAAAGCGGTATAGTCGCCGAACCGCTTAGTAACGTTTTCAAAACGAATTAGTGGTTTTTGAGTGGTATCCAACCACGGTGCAAAGACTTTGCGCTGTTCCGGTGCATCCGCCATCTGTGGTACTCCTTCCGACACCCAACAATAATGAGATTTGCTATATAGCAGTTTGAAACACCAGCTTCAAAACCTTTGAAGCTGGTGTGATACTAGAGCTAACGTGAATTTATTGGCCGCTTTTTATAGTGGTCCAAGCACGATTCACTAAACGTTGAGTTTTAGTATCAAAAGGTAACATGGTGAAAAGATTTTTCAGGGTCTCCTCAGTTGGATAGATCGCTGGATTACCTGTAATTTCTTTCTTAATAAACTCCTGAGAGGCTTTATTCCCATTTGCATAAGACACTGCATCAGAGATACGCGCTATATTTTTTGGCTCCATGATAAAGTTAATAAACTCATGTGCTTCAGCGACATTCTTCGCATCTTTAGGAATCGCCATTTGGTCGAACCACATTAAGCTACCTTCTTTAGGCACGCTGTAGTTGACAGTGACACCATTTTTCGCTTCCACTGCCCGTGTTTTGGCTTGGAAAATATCTCCAGAATAACCAACTGCTACACAAATATCGCCATTGGCAAGGGCGGTAATATATTCAGAAGAGTGAAATTTCTTAATATAAGGGCGGATTTTAATCAATAGCTCTTCGGCTTTTTTCAAATTATCTGCACTAAGGTCTTTAGGATCTAAACCCAAATATTTCATAGCTGGTGGAATAATTTCAGAGGGTGAGTCTAAAACATAAATGCCACACTCAGCGAGTTTGCTGGCGTTTTCAGGTTTGAACACAAGATCCCATGAATCAACGGGTGCATCTGGTAAAAGCTTTTTAACTTTTTCTTCGGAATAGCCAATCCCAATCGTACCCCACAGATAATTGACAGAGTATTCATTACCCGGATCATAAGCAGCTAAGCGCTCATTGATCATATCCCAGGTGTTACTTAAGTTAGGAATCTTTGATTTATCAAGCTTTTGGAAAACACCTGCCTGAATTTGCCGTCCTAAAAAGTTTGCACTAGGTACAACCAAATCATACCCTGAAGAACCAGCTAGGAGTTTAGTTTCAAGGAGTTCGTTGGTATCAAAAACGTCATAGTTGACTTTGATCCCTGTTTTTTCGGTGAACTCTTTGAGCACCTCATTATCAATATAGTCAGACCAGTTATAGACATTCAAACTACGCTCTTCAGCAGTAGCTACTGAAGCACTTAGGGCTAGGGTACTAGCAAGTATTACTGATACAGCTAATTTTTTGAAATGAGCTAATGTTTCCTTCATCTAAAATTTCCCCTTAGATTTAAACTAACTTCCCAAATACACCGCTTCATTATAGGGATTAAGCCTAGTTTTGATGAACACTTTTTTACTTATGTAAATGTGATCACAATATGGCGTTTGATCACCAATGGGTCAAGTACTTTGACCTATTTCCAGTCGTTTAGTGCCAAAAAATCTCTAAGCTTACTAACGACTAACGAGGCGCACTTAACTCTGCAAACTTGCTGCTATGCAACATATGCTCATGTAGTAATTAAGCAGCTTGCAGTTGACTTTTTCATGGCAACCCCTGAAAATGTGATCACATAATCTCAATAACCGACTAGAAACTAGTCCGAAGCGTGCAATCATGAGCGATCAAACCACTCATATCTCTCTCCAATCAGACTCTCAAGACGATTTAAAAGACCTCATTCGCCGTTATCATATCGATGAAGTTGAATGTGTAGTGGCCGATATTCACGGGGTCGCCCGTGGTAAAGTCATGCCAGCTTCACGATTCGGCGAGTTACAACCGGCTTTTTTACCGTTTAGTATTTTCTTTCAAACCATTACAGGCAAGTATTTCGAGTTTGATTCTGAAGAGTACACCACTGAAATTGACCTGCGTTTAGTACCTGATTTATCTACTGTGCGGGCTTTACCTTGGGCACGACATCCTAGTTTGATGGTGATTCATGATCTCTACTATCAAAACGGTATGCCGGTTCCTTGTGCACCTCGCAATGTCTTACGGCGCGTCATTAATAAATATGCGGACAAGGGTTGGAAAGCCATTGTTGCGCCTGAGTTAGAGTTCTATCTTACCGAACGCAATATTGACCCTGATATTCCTCTTAAACCGCCCGTTGGTCGTTCAGGGCGGCAAAGTGTTGGCCGCCAAGCTTTCTCAATGATGGCTTTAGATGAATACGAACCGATTATTGAAGATATTTACAAGTTTGCTAGTGCTCAAGGTTTGGAAATTAATACCATTATCCAAGAAGGTGGCCCTGCACAACTTGAAATTAACCTCATGCACGGTGATCCACTGTTATTGGCAGACCATGTATTTATCTTCAAGCGCCTAATCCGTGAAGCGGCCATGCGCCATAACTGTTATGCCACTTTCATGGCTAAGCCAATGGAGCTGCAACCGGGTAGCGCGATGCATATTCATCAAAGCGTCGTCGATGCCAAAACCGGCAAAAACATTTTCTCTGATGCAAAAGGTGAGCCAACTCCATTTTTCTATAACTTTATTGCAGGCCAACAAACTTATTTAGAAGCAGCTACCTGCATTATGGCGCCTTATGTGAATTCATTCCGCCGCTTAATGCCAGGCTATTCTGCACCCATTAATTTGGAGTGGTCAGTAGACAATCGTTCAGCGGGCTTACGTGTTCCACGCAGTCCACCGGATGCACGTCGTGTCGAGAATCGGATTGCAGGTATGGACACCAATCCTTATTTAGCGATTGCGGCGAGCCTCGCTACGGGTTATCTGGGGATGGTGCATCGTTTAGAGCCAAGTACTGAGTTCCTCGGCAATGCGCAGCATGATACCAAATACGGTTTACCGCGTGGTTTGCAGGAAGCAATGGTGGCTTTTGATGATTGTGAAGAACTACAAGATTTGTTAGGTCATCAGTTCTCTGACATTTATAAAGCGCTGAAAGCGTGTGAGTTTGAAGAATATATGCAAGTCGTCAGCCCTTGGGAGCGTGAGCACTTGTTATTGACCGTTTAAGGAAAGTATGACAATGACAAATTATCAAGCACAAGATGCAGCTCATCATATTCACCCATTCACTGATACCGCGCATTTGAATCAAAAAGGGGCGCGGATCATTACACGCGCGGAAGGCGTTTATATTTATGACAGCCAAGGCAATCGCATTCTTGATGGCATGGCAGGTTTATGGTGTGTCGGGGTCGGCTACGGGCGCGAGGAAATCGTCCAAGCCGTCGCCACGCAAATGCGTGAACTCCCCTACTACAACACCTTTTTCCAAACCAGCCACCCGCCTGTCATCGAACTAGCAGCACGTTTAACGAGTTTGGCACCTGAGCAAATGAATCATGTGTTTTTCACCGGTTCTGGCTCGGATGCGAATGATACGATTTTACGGATGGTACGGCATTTTTGGGCAGCACAAGGCCAGAAAGAACGTAGTGTGATTATCTCACGCAAGAATGCTTATCACGGTTCAACCGTAGCGGGTGCGAGTTTAGGCGGCTTTAGTGTGGTGCATGAGCAGGGCGGCTTACCGATTCCGGGGATTGTGCATATTAACCAGCCTTACTGGTATGGCGAGGGTGGCGATCTCGATCCGAATGAGTTCGGGCTGCAACGTGCACGTGAATTGGAAGCGAAGATCTTAGAAGTTGGTGCTGATAAAGTCGCGGCTTTCATTGGTGAGCCGATTCAGGGCGCTGGCGGTGTCGTGATTCCTCCGGCTAGCTATTGGCCAGAGATTGAGCGCATTTGCCGCAAATACGACATTCTCTTGATTGCGGATGAAGTGATTACTGGCTTTGGACGTACCGGTGAATGGTTTGGCTCTACCTATTATGGTATCAAACCAGATTTAATGACCATTGCTAAAGGTTTAACTGCTGGCTACTTACCTATGGGTGGGGTATTGGTCAGTGACCGTGTGTTTGATGTAGTGGCAAATCACGGTGAGTTCTATCATGGTTATACCTATTCAGGACATCCCGCTGCTTGTGCAGCCGCTTTGGCTACGTTGAATATTTTAGAGCGTGAGAATTTGCCGGGTCGGGTTAAATCTGCGATTGGCCCTTATATGCAGGAACGCTGGCTAAAATTAGCTGAGCATCCGCTGATTGGTGAGGCGCGCATGGTGGGTTTGGTCGGTGGTATTGAGTTGACTCCAGACAAAGCCAAGCGTGCCCCTTTCAAAGTTGAGAAAGGCACGGTCGGTTTAATGTGTCGCGAGAATAGCTTTAATAATGGCTTAGTCATGCGCCATGTGGGCGATACCATGATTATCTCACCACCGCTGGTGATTAGTGAGTCTGAAGTTGATGAGCTGATTGAAAAGGCGACCCGTACTTTAGATCAAACTTATGCTCAAGCGAAGGATAAAGGTCTGTTAAGTTAATGCCATCGGGTTCTCTTTACGCCAATGATCAGCCGGGGCAATACCCGGCTTCTTGGTACGCCGCGACTGCTCATTTCCTCCCTGAGTTTTCTTCACTAACCGATAAAGTGACTGCCGATGTTTGTATTGTTGGTGGTGGCTATACAGGTTTATCCGCTGCACTGCACTTAGCTGAAGCGGGTTATAAAGTAGTGCTCTTAGAGGCGCATCGAGTCGGTTGGGGTGCATCTGGGCGTAATGGCGGGCAAGTAGGCACTGGCTTAAATAAAGACCAAGCTGAGCTGGAATCCATGTTTGGTAAAATCCAAGCCAAAGCACTCTGGGATTTATCCTTAGAGGCGGTGCAATTGTGCAAAGATTTAATTCATCAGCATAAGATTCAATGTGATCTACAAGCTGGGATTATTCATGCGGATCATCGCCAACGCTTTGTGAAAGGCAGCCGTGAGTTTGCAGAAAAACTACAGCGTGATTATGACTATCAAGCGATTCAGTTCTTAGATCAAGCTGCGCTTCAACAGGAGCTGCATTCACCATTGTATTACGGGGGCGTACTGAACTTAGGTGCTGCACATTTACATCCTCTCAATTATGCCTTGGGTCTAGCACAAGCTGTGCAGCAAGCAGGGGTGACAATTTATGAACGTTCGCCAGTTTTGAGTTATAGCAATGGCTCACAAGTTGAGGTTAAGACCGAGCAAGGTACCGTTACGGCTAATTATCTAATTCTGGCCTGCAATGGCTATTTAGATAATTTAGAGCCTAAAGTCGCTGCGCGGGTGATGCCGATTAATAATTATATTGTTGCTACTGAGCCTTTAAGCGTGGCTCAAGTCCAAGATTTAATTCCTAATCGTTATGCGGTGGCTGATTCAGCCTTTGTGGTGAATTATTTCCGCTTGAGTGCGGATAATCGTTTGTTGTTTGGCGGTGGTGAGAGTTATAGTTTTCAGTTTCCAAAGGATATTCGGGCTTTAGTTCGCCCACGTATGCTTTCAGTGTTTCCGCAATTAACCGAAACTAAGCTAGATTATGCTTGGGGTGGTACGCTGGCAGTTACAGCAAATCGCCTACCTTATTTCACCCGCTTACAGCCGAATGTGTTTTCAGTGAGCGGCTATTCAGGGCATGGAGTGGCCTTAGCCACTTTAGCCGGTAAGTTATTAGCTGAAGTGGTGGCAGGCACGGCTGAGCGTTTTGAAGTGATGGCAAAATTACCGAACTGGCCTTTCCCCGGTGGTACTTTATTACGTTGGCCCTTATTAGTGACTGCAATGTTGTATTATTCACTTAGAGACAAATTATAACTTTAAGGAATTAAACTAATGCCAGCATTATGGTCACAAGAAGTCTTTGTGAAGGCTTGGGAATATGCGTCTATTGCGCATCACGGTCAAACTTATTCAACTCCTAGTGCAGTATTACGTTTAGATTATCTGACGCATGTCGGTGCGGTTGCGATGGAGCTGATGCACGGTTTAGCCACAGATCAGCAGGGTTTAGATTTTGATTACGCCCTGCAATGTGCTTTATTGCATGATGTGCTTGAAGATACCCCCCGTACTTATTCTGAGCTGGCCGCTGAATTTGGAACCCAGATTACGGATGGTGTTGCTGCACTAAGTAAAAATCCAGACCTGCCACGCACCGAGCAAATGCTGGATTCACTCAAGCGTATTCAACAACAACCAAAAGAAGTCTGGGCGGTAAAATTAGCGGATCGGATTAATAATTTATCAGCTCCACCCGCGCACTGGACGAGTGAACGTAAACTCGCTTATCGGGCTGAGGCGCAAGTGATTTATGATCATTTGCATAGTGCACATGCTTTATTAGCGGCGCGCTTGCAACAGAAAATTGCGGATTACGCTCAGTATTTATAAAGAATAACCAAGCATGTCACAACATCAATTTTTTGCTTTGGGTACGGCGAGTCAGGTGCCGACCAAAACACGTAATCATAATGGTTATTTTTTAAAGTGGGGCAAGGAAGGTTTCTTGTTTGATCCGGGCGAGGGTACACAGCGGCAAATGTTGTATGCGGGTGTCTCTGCAAAAGATATTACCAAAATTCTGATTACCCATTTTCATGGTGATCATTGTTTAGGTTTGCCGGGCGTCTTGCAGCGCATTTCCTTGGATAAGGTGCCACATCCAGTTAAGGTTTATTTTCCAGCTTCGGGTTTGCAGTATTTCAATAATCTGCAACATGCTTCGATTTACTACAATACAGCGACGATTGAAATCTGCCCCATCGCTGAGGCTGGGATTATCTATCAGAATGAGCAACTCACTATTTCGGCTGCTCCCTTGGATCATACGGTGGAATCTTGGGGCTACCGGATTCAAGATGTGGATACGCACACTTTGTTAGCTGATAAGTTACAGGCTTTTGGGATTCGCGGTGCTTTAACTAAGCAACTATTAGCTGAAGGGCAAATCAGTATCGGTGATCAACTCGTGAGCCTAGCTGATGTCAGTGTGCTGAAGCCTGGGCAAAGTTTTGCTTTTGTGATGGATACGCGGTATTGCGCTAATGCAGTGAAATTAGCGCAGGAAGTCGATACTTTAGTTGCAGAATCAACCTTCTTAAATGTACATACCGCTGAAGCGCAAGCGCATGGACATTTAACTGCAGCTCAAGCAGCTAGGATTGCTCAAGAAGCACAGGCTAAGCGTTTAATCCTTACGCATTTTTCCCAGCGTTATGCTGATCAAGGTAATTTTGTGGGTGAAGCCCAGCCCATTTTCCCTGAGGTGGTTGCAGTTAAAGATGGCGATAGTCTTGATCTAACACGTCCGCGTCAGGTAGTGGTTTAGCTTAGCATATCTAAAAATCAGCTTAAGCCTACGAGCCGCTTAGTTTATTGTGCATAGCAACAAAATAGGAAAAGGAGTAGGCTATAGCCAGTCTTATGAATATCTTCTTTAGAGATTTTCATATCGGAATATATCACTTTTTTCGCTTTAAAAGATCGCGGATACTAGACCGCATTCAGAAGTTTTGAAGGATTAGCATGATGCTGTTCAATCGACAACAGACACAATTAAAAACCTTACCGCACCTCGATTGGTTAGAAGCAGAGGCAATTCATATTATGCGTGAGGTCGCGGGACAATGTTCTAACCCTGTTCTGTTGTTCTCCGGTGGTAAAGATTCAATCTGCATGTTGCGGATTGCAGAGAAAGCATTTCGCCCAGGGCGTTTCCCTTTCCCTTTGATGCATATTGATACGGGTCACAACTATAAAGAAGTGACGGATTTTCGGGACAAGCGTGCTGCTGAGTTAGGTGAACGCTTAATCGTGCGTTCGGTGGAAGATTCCATGAAGCGTGGCACGGTGGTGCTCAAGCATGAAAATGAATCACGCAATAAACATCAATCGGTGACTTTATTAGAAGCGATTGAAGAGTTCGGTTTTGATGCTTGCATCGGCGGTGCACGACGCGATGAAGAAAAAGCGCGTGCTAAAGAACGGATTATGAGCTTCCGTGATGAGTTTGGTCAGTGGGATCCAAAAAATCAACGCCCAGAGTTATGGGATCTATACAATGCACGCGCTCACAAAGGTGAAAATATTCGTGCTTTCCCAATCTCTAACTGGACTGAATTAGATGTATGGCAATACATCCAACGTGAAGGTTTGGAGTTACCCAGCATTTATTTTGCGCATCAACGCCCCATCGTGCGTCGCCAAGGTTCGATTGTGCCTGTGACTGAGTTGACTCCAGCGAAAGCAGGGGAAGATATTATTGATCTACAAGTACGTTTCCGGACGGTTGGTGATATTACTTGTACTGCACCGGTTGAATCGGATGCCGATAGCGTCGAAAAGATTATTGCTGAAACGGCTACGACCACCATCACTGAGCGCGGTGCTACCCGTTTAGATGACCAAGCCAGTGAAGCTGCCATGGAACAACGCAAGAAAGAGGGGTACTTCTAAATGCAATTGATTGAAGATCACGGCTTGCTGCGTTTCTTAACTTGCGGCAGCGTGGATGATGGTAAAAGTACCTTAATTGGTCGCTTATTATTTGATTCTAAAGCGATCCTTGCGGATACCTTGAGTGCGATTGAAAAGACTTCGCTCAAACGCGGGATGCAAGATGTGGATTTATCACTGTTGACCGATGGCTTACAAGCTGAACGTGAGCAGGGGATTACGATTGATGTGGCTTACCGCTATTTCTCAACGGGGACACGCAAATTCATTATTGCCGATGCACCGGGGCATGAGCAGTACACCCGTAATATGGTGACGGCTGCTTCGACAGCGAATCTGGCGATTATTCTGATTGATGCGCGAAAAGGTGTACAGCCACAAACCCGGCGGCATTCTTATTTAGCACACCTGGTGGGAATTCCGCATTTATTAGTGGCGATCAATAAGATGGACTTGGTGGATTATAGCCAAGCCAGATTTGAGGAAATTAAAGCGGAGTATTTAGCCTTTGCTGAGCAATTAGGCATTCAAGATGTACGCTTTATCCCATTATCTGCACTGAAAGGCGATATGGTAGTGGATCGTGGCGAGAATCTATCTTGGTACGATGGCGATACGTTGATGGAGATTTTGGAGTCTGCTCCCGCTGCTCATACCGAGCACGATGAGCCCTTCCGTTTCCCTGTGCAGTATGTTTGCCGTCCGCAAGATTCGACCAACCCAGAATTACACGACTATCGTGGTTTCATGGGACGGGTTGAATCAGGCAGCATTAAAGTGGGCGATGCAGTGACAGTACTTCCTTCAGGTCGCACCAGCCTTGTAAAAGCGATTGAGTTAGGTGGCGAGCCATTGCGTGAGGCAATCACTGAGCAATCCATTACCTTATTGCTGACCGATGAAATTGATATTTCGCGTGGCGATATGATCGTGAAAACGGATGCACTGCCTACCCAAACTAAGCAGGTCGATGCCACCGTTTGCTGGCTAGCTGAAGCACCTTTAGATCGTGCGCGTACTTATCTGATTCGTCACACCACGCGCGAAACCAAAGCGAAAGTCGCTGCGATTGAATGGCGGGTGGATATTAATACCTTAGAGCGTCAAGCAGCTGAGCGCTTGCAGATGAATGATATTGCGCAAGTCAGCTTCAAATTGGCTCAGCCCTTATTGACTGATCCATATACTGCTAATCGTGGTACAGGTGCTTTTATTATTATTGATGAAAGTACTAATAATACGGTCGGAGCGGGGATGATTACGAAGCTAGCAGCTTAGTTAAGCTGCTTTTAATGTTTAGATAGTCGTCACCTTAGGGTGGCGATTTTTTTAGGATAGGGTTTTGCTTTATAAGCAAACAAGCCTCTGAGCTGCTTTAGTTAAGCATCATAAGAAAATAATCAGAATAAGGGCTGTAAAATCTTAAGCGTTATCTCAATAGATTTCTTATTTTTAAATAAGATTAATTAATAATATCTAGACGCAACTCCTGATCCCAGGTAAAAGAACTGACATCTGTCAGTCTTAATAGGTAGCTGAAAAGCGCCCGTGTTATTTTTAGTTTGCAGAAGAGTTGTTCAAGCTTGAATGACTAAGTGCTTACAATAAATCTATGGTTTTTTTCGATGTTGCATCGCGTTAAACTCGCTTTCTTTTTCTATTGGTGGATGCTATGACCGCTCCAGTACCTGCTCAGTCATTGACCGCGCCGCAAGATAGAGCGCCGGTTCGTGAGATTCCTTACAATTATACTTCTTTTTCTGACCGGGAAATCGTTTTGCGCCTGTTAGGTCAGCGTGCTTTTGATATTCTCAAGCAGTTAAGAAATGAGCGGGCCACAGGTATTTCCTCGCATATGCTCTTGGAAATGCTAGGCGATTTGTGGGTGGTTAACCGCAATCCCTATATTCAAGATGATCTGTTAGACAATCCTAAGCGTTTCGATTCTTTGCTAGAAACCCTGCGTGAACGTTTAGAGCGGATTCAAAGCCGAGCTAATAATAATGCGCTAACTTTAGAGCTGATGCAGATCACTAGCAAAGTTATTGATGATTTTGCAAAAGAATTTGCTCAGCATGCGCTGTTGCGTGATAAAGCCCGTAAGAAATTTGCTGCTTTTACCCGTAAAGACAATATCCAATTTGATGGTTTAGCGCGGGTTTCGCATGTCACAGATGCAACAGACTGGCGGGTTGAGCTGCCTTTCGTAGTACTAACCCCCGATACTGAAGAGGAAATGGCTGCTCTAGTCCAAGCTAGCATTGAATTGGGGCTAACGGTTATTCCGCGCGGAGGTGGCACAGGTTATACCGGTGGTGCAGTGCCTTTAGATGCGCGCAGTGCAGTGATCAATACTGAGAAATTAGAATTCTTGGGCGAAGTTGAGTTGCGCACTAATTTACCGGGTGTCGAGGGTACAGTACCTGTCGTGCGCACAGGGGCAGGTGTGGTCACCCGTCGCGTTTCGGATTTAGCCGGTAAACATAAATTAGTCTTTGCAGTCGACCCGACCTCACAAGATGCCTCCACCATTGGCGGCAATATCGCTATGAATGCGGGCGGCAAGAAAGCTGTACTCTGGGGGACGACCCTGGATAATCTACTTGCTTGGAGAATGGTTACGCCGGATGCAGAATGGTTAGAGGTCACTCGGCTTAAGCATAATCTCGGCAAAATTCACGACCAAGCTGAAGTCAGCTTCTCGGTTCAGTATTTTGCACACGATGGCAAAACTAAAAAGGGTGAGCCTAAGCTTTTAAGTTTCCCTGGACGCTATTTCCGCAAAGAAGGCTTGGGTAAAGATGTCACCAATAAGTTTTTAGGTGGCTTGCCAGGTATTCAAAAAGAAGGCTGTGATGGCCTGATCACCTCCGCTGAGTTCATCCTGCATCGGATGCCAGATCAGATTCGTACTGTGTGCTTAGAATTTTATGGTACGGATTTGCATGAAGCAGTACCCGCTATTGTTGAAATTAAAAACTATCTAGATAGCCTTGATAATGTGCTGCTATCTGGTTTAGAGCACCTCGACGAGCGTTATGTTAAAGCGGTTAAATACACTCCAAAAGGTGCACGTGGTAGTCTGCCGAAAATGGTGTTGTTGGCGGATATTGTCAGTGATGACGAAACTGCGGTCGCACGTACTGCGGCTGAAATGGTGCGCTTAGCGAATGCACGTAATGCAGAAGGGTTTATTGCGATTAGCCCTGAGGCACGTCGCCAATTCTGGGCAGATCGCTCACGGACTGCAGCGATTGCCGCGCACACCAACGCCTTCAAAATTAACGAAGACGTCGTTATTCCGCTACATAATTTAGCTGAATATACCGAAGGCATCGAGCGCATTAATGTGCGTCAGTCTATGCAAAATAAGCTGAAAATGCTGGATGCAGTCCTTGCTTATCTACAAGGTGACTTGCTCGAATTGCGCAATGTTCCGGATTATGAGGCCAGTGCTGAACGCTCTGCGATGGTGGATGCTAAGCGTGTTCATGCTCAAGAGTATTTGCTAAAAGTTAAAGCCCGCTGGGAGTGCTTATTAGCGAATTTTGACCAGCCTGCAGAGGGGTTTCCTGAATTACTCGACGACACAGCACGTACTGCTTTGCGTCCGACGGATCGGATTATTGATCTCTTATTACGCCGGGATTTGCGGATTTCTTATCGTACCGAAGTCGAGCGCTCCTTAAAGGAAATGTTTGTCGGGCGTGAATTAAATCCACTTCGAGAAACTTTAGATAAGATTCATAGCCGCTACCGCTCAGGTCGTTTATTCGTGGCTCTGCATATGCATGCAGGCGATGGCAATGTGCATACGAATATTCCTGTCATGTCCAACGACTATGAAATGCTGCATGAAGCAGAAAAAGTCGTGGACGAAATTATGGTGCTAGCGCGGCGCTTAGATGGGGTTATTTCCGGCGAGCATGGGATCGGTATTACCAAATACCAGTATTTAGATAAGCGCGAAGTAGAAGAATTTGCAAGCTATAAGCAACAAGTTGATCCGCAAGGCCATTTCAATAAAGGCAAATTGATGCCGGGTTCTGGTTTGCAGAATGCTTATACGCCTTCTTTACGCTTAGTCGAACGTGAAGCGCTCTTGTTAGAGCATAATGAATTGGGTGCGCTCAATAAGGATATTAAAGACTGCTTACGTTGCGGTAAATGTAAGCCCGTGTGTAATACGCATATTCCACGTGCTAATCTGCTGTATTCGCCGCGCAATAAAATTCTCGCAACGGGTTTAATGATTGAAGCCTTTTTGTATGAGGAACAAACTCGGCGCGGTATCTCCATTCGTCATTTTGATGAAATGAATGATGTCGCGGATCACTGCACGGTATGCCATAAATGCTTTAATCCTTGCCCAGTGAATATCGATTTCGGTGAAGTCAGTATTCGCATGCGTAGCATTCTGCGTGATCAGGGCAAAAAGAAAACTAGTCCAGTGACTTGGGCATCTATGCAGTTCTTGAACCTGAAAGATCCCATGAAAATCAACCTAATGCGCACGGGCATGATTGAGCTGGGTTTTAAAGCACAGCGTGTTGCTTATAAAGTTGCGAAAAATACAGGTCTGGTGAAAAACAGCAAGCGCCCAGCAGGAACTACTGGTTCACCCGCGATTAAAGAGCAGGTGATTCAGTTTGTGAAAAAGCCTTTGCCTGCTGGTCTACCCACGAAAACAACTCGTGCCATGTTGGGCTTGGAAGATAGTAAGATTATTCCTATTTTGCGTGATCCGCAGAAAGAAAATGGCGATGCAGTGTTCTACTTTCCAGGCTGTGGTTCTGAGCGTTTATTTAGTCAAGTGGGTTTAGCCACTTTAGCTATGCTGTATGATGTGGGGTCAACAACGGTATTGCCGCCCGGTTATTTGTGTTGTGGCTATCCGCAAAATGCGAGCGGTGATTTACATAAAGGTACTGAAATTTCTACCGAAAACCGTGTGCTCTTCCATCGAGTTGCAGGGGCTTTGAAGTACCTGAATATTAAAACAGTGATTGTGTCCTGTGGCACATGTATGGATCAACTCCTCAAATATCAATTTGAGCGTATTTTCCCTGGCTGTCGTTTACTCGATATTCATGAGTATTTGCTGGAAAAAGGCTTAAAACTGGAAGGTGTGAAAGGGGTGCAATATCTTTATCACGATCCTTGCCATACCCCGATGAAGACTTATGCGCCAATTAAAGTAGCGAGTGAGTTGGTGGGGAAGCCGGTTGTTCTGACTGAGCGTTGCTGTGGTGAGGCGGGTACTTTTGCAGTCAGTCGCCCCGATATTGCCAGCCAATTACGCTTCCGTAAAGAAGAAAGCTTACGGGCTGGGATTAAAGAACTCACCGGCGAAACTACGGCTAAGAATGGTAATGTGAAATTACTCACCTCGTGCCCAGCCTGTCAGCAAGGCTTGTCACGCTATGCGGATGATACTGGTTTAGAAACTGACTATATCGTCGTAGAAATGGCGAATCATCTACTGGGTGAAAAATGGCAGCAGGCTTTTATTGAGCGTGCTACTCATGGTGGGATTGAGAAGGTTCTACTGTAATCCTCTGAAAAGCGGCTTATTAAAGCCGCTTCTCTATCTGTATCAGATAGTGGCAGCTAACCGCACTCCTTGATCAATCGCTCGTTTCGCATCCAATTCAGCCGCGACATCAGCACCCCCAATCAAATGTGTTGGTTTAGTCAGTTCAGCCTGAAGTTCTCGACGCGGCTCTTGACCTGCACAAATCACAATGGTATCCACTGCTAACACTTGCGGTTGACCATTAATGCTTAGATGCAAGCCTTGATCGTCAATCTGCTGATAATCACAGCCAGATAACATATGCACGCCTTTACGTTTCAGATCAGCACGATGAATCCAGCCGGTGGTTTTTCCTAAGCCATCACCGACTTTGGTCGTTTTACGCTGAAGTAAATAAATAGTACGTTCGCTGGGTGTCGGTTCTAGCTCGGCATGCACACAGCCGGGTAGCTGCATACTCATATCCACGCCCCATTTCTCCATGAAACTTGGGATGTTGGAGCTACTATCGTCTTGATCATGCGTGAGTAGTTCAGCGACATCAAAACCAATCCCACCTGCACCAATCAGTGCAACTTTTTGACCGACTTTAGCGCCTTTAATCACCTCGGTGTAGAGCAGGACTTTCGGGTGTTCAATGCCCGGAATAGTAGGCACACGTGGATTGATACCAGTGGCAAGAATAATTTCCTCCGCATCGGTGGCTTCTAACTCAGCAGGTGTGACTAACTGACCTAAGCGTAAGCTTACACCATGCTTTTCAAGCTGATGTTTAAAATAACGTAAGGTTTCATTGAATTCTTCCTTACCTGGTATTTGTTTAGCGAGATTAAATTGCCCACCAATCTCTGTATTAGCATCATATAAAGTGACTTGGTGGCCGCGTTGAGCGGCGGTGACTGCAAAAGCTAAACCTGCAGGGCCTGCACCGACTACTGCGAGTTTTTTCGGTTGTTGAGTGGAGCTAATCACTAAGTCTTGTTCATTACAGGCTCGTGGATTGACTAAACAAGTCGCAGGTTTGCCTACGAAGATATGATCTAAGCAAGCTTGGTTGCAGGCGATACAAGTATTTATGTCAGTACTGCGCCCCTGATCCGCTTTGAGCATAAATTCAGGATCAGCCAAGAAAGGGCGCGCCATCGATACCATATCGGCATCACCGCGCATTAGCACTGCTTCTGCTACTGCTGGCATATTGATGCGATTGGAGGTGATGACTGGAATCTTAAGCGATTGGCGAACTTTATGCGTCGCCCAAGTGAAGGCCGCACGCGGCACTTTAGTGGCAATCGTAGGAATCCGTGCCTCATGCCAACCAATGCCAGTATTAATGATTGTCGCGCCCGCTTGCTCAACCGCTTGGCCTAATTGGATGATTTCTTCTAGGGTGCTGCCTTGCTCGACTAAATCCAGCATGGAGAGACGGAAGATAATAATAAAATGAGTGCCAACCTTTTCACGTACTCGTCGTACCACTTCGATAGGAAAGCGAATACGATTCTTATAAGCACCACCCCATTCATCACTGCGGTGATTAGTGCGTTTGGCAATGAATTCATTCAGGAAATAACCTTCGGAACCCATGATTTCTACACCATCGTAATCCGCTTGCTGAGCGAGTGCGGCACAATTCACAAAGTCCTGAATTTGCTGCTCAATTTCAGCACCGGTCAATTCATGCGGGACAAAACGATTAATCGGTGCTTGAATAGCCGAAGGTGCAACGAGTTTTGGGTTATAGGCATAGCGACCTGTATGCAGAATTTGCAGACAAATCTTGCTGCCTTCGTTATGCACAGCTTGGGTAATAATTTGATGCTGCGCTACTTGCTCCGGTTTGTTTAATACCGCTGCATGCGCTTGAATCGCACCCTCAGGATTAGGGCCAATCCCACCGGTCACCATTAAAGCCACATTGGCTCGTGCACGTTCAGCATAAAAAGCTGCCATACGCTCAAAGCCATCGGGTAACTCTTCCAAACCCAGATGCATAGAACCCATCAGAACGCGATTTTTTAAGGTGGTGAAACCTAAATCTAAGGGAGTGAATAAGTGGGGATAGTGCGGATGTGCTGACTGTGCCATAAAAACTCCATGCTCCTCGTTCAATTCATGGGCAGACTTTATAAATTAGCGCTTAAATTTTTAATCCCATCATAGACAAACTGTACGGCTAAGGCAGCTAAAATTACACCTAAAAAGCGTCGCAAAATCTCATCGCCGGTATGCCCGATAATGCGCTGTAAATGCTTCGAGAGCATCATCAAGATCATATTCAGTAATAACACACTAATAATAGCCGCAAAAACTGCTAAATCACTCGCTACGCTCGGGGCTTTAGCAAACAGCAGAATGACTAAAGTCAGCGCACCGGGGCCAGCAATTAAAGGAATGGACAAGGGATAAACCGAAATATCGGTTTTTTGTGTATTGGGAGTAGTCGTTTCCGCGCCTTGTGTGATCATGCCAAAAGCACTGTAAAAGAGCAGTAAGCCACCTGCAATTCGCACTGAATTAATATTAATACCGAGATGATGCAATAAAGGTTCGCCATAAAGCCCAAAGCCAACTAATAAAATAGCACTAATAATAGTTGCTTTGATCGCCATAGTATTGCCATAGCGCGGGTCATTAGCTGGTACTAGTGAATTAAAAATTAGCGCCGCGCCAATAGGGTCAATAATGACAAATAGGCCGGTAAAGGCAGTTAAATAAGTCGCAAAATCCATATTTAGTTGGAGCTTTTAGTCATAATCGGTGCAGTGTTATGCAGTGGTGCGTAATGAGTCGCACGTTTAGTTTGCTTAGCCTGCATACTCTCCATGAGGTCAGTCGCTTGGAACATACCTGCTTGCCAAGTCGCCATATAATTTAAGCTGTCTGCCACACTATGATCGCGGGCGTAATTGAGCATGGCTTTGCTACCAGCAACCGCTAAGGGGGAGTGTGCGGCAATCTGGTTAGCAATCTCCATCACTGCGCTCAGCATCGTGGCTTGCTCAGGGAAGACTTTATTTACCAAACCACAAGCTTTAGCTTCATCCGCCAGCAAATTGCGTGAGGTGTAAGCAAGTTCGCGGACTAAACCGGGGCTAATCCATTTCGGCAAGCGTTGTAAAGTACCTAAGTCGGCAGTAATGCCTAACTCGGTTTCTTTAATGGTAAAAAAAGCATCCGTGGTGCAATAACGACTATCACAAGCACAAACTAAATCTAACGCTCCTCCAATACAGCCACCTTGAATCGCAGCTAGCACCGGCATGCGCAAATTTTCTAAAGCCGAAAAGCAAGCTTGCAGCTCTAAAACTAAGCGGCGCATGAATTCAGCGCGCCGACTACCTTCACCACCAAACATACGTGGATCAGGTTGGCTAAAGATTTCTAAATCCATGCCTGCACTGAAATGTTTACCTGTCGAGGATATGACTAAAACACGAATATCGTCGGCTTGATCGACTTCGCGAAGGGCTGCGGGTAGCTCCTGCCAGAAAGCACGATTCATGCTGTTCAGAGCAGCAGGGCGATTAAGAATTAGGTGGGCAATTTTGTTATTAAATTCGAGTTGGATGCTGCTGTAAGCCATAACGGATGACCTTAACTGGGATGCAGAAAAACCTCTCTTCAGCGAGGAAGAGAGGCTATAACATTATTATTCTTAACGGAAAGCCATTTTGAAGGCCATACCTAAGACATCATCAATGATCGAACCATCCCGGTCGGAATCTAACAATGAAGTTAAAATGCCACCACTCGGTTGTTGCTGAGTGCCGGTGCTGGCTGAAGCAGTACCGCTAAATAAGGATTTGCCTAAAGAGGCCATCACCATCGTGGCAACAATCGGTAAAGCCTTTTTAATCAGGGAGCTAGCAACCCCCGTTTCTTGGCTAGCATGCTCAGCCACATTGCGACTGACTTCTTTGCTGCCAAAAATATGGCCGAGGATTGAGTTGCCATCGTCGATATTTTCTTGTGTACCGAGAACTGATGGATTTTCCATATAACGCGAATGATTGCCGGTACGTAAGGCATTGATTAAGCCTTCTACACCACTTTCATCTTTGGTGTTATGTTGCATGCCGCGAGTCAGTGCGGGAGTCACTTCTTTGACAACGGCACGCGCTTGCTCTTCACTAACGCCAAGCTGTTTGGCTAATTGAGTAATGGCATCACTGTTTTGGCTGCCGAGCAGCATATCTAAAATACCCAAGAAGAATCCTCCTCTAATAAATTCGAAACTAGCACGCTAATACGTGCTTCACTATAGAGTGAAAGCTAAGCTTGCGCTAGCACGCTACTCATTCTTACATTGTAACGCATGCTGGCAATCCTGCGAGTTTTCCACAACGCCATACCCGCCTTTTCCTGATCAATGTTAAACTTCCTGCCTTTGTTGTGGGCTAGATTAGGGCTAAGCAGTGCGCTATTTCCTGTATTTACTACTGATTGTCTTGGGGCTAACGGCCTATCGTGCGTGGGTCGTGCTGACGAATGGCTTACCGCTGTATGTGGACGAAGCACAATATTGGTTTTGGGCACAAAATCTAGCGTGGGGCTATTATTCCAAACCACCCATGATTGCAGCGATTATTGCAGCCACGACTTCAGTCTGTGGGGATAGCGAGCCGTGCGTGCGTGCGGGGAGTTTAATCTTTTATCCACTATCGACTTTCGTGCTCTTCTTTCTCACGCGCCGTTTATTTGCTGAAAAAATAGCTTTTATTGCAGGTGTAATTTTTATCACTTTGCCAGCGGTGGGTTTATCTTCACTCCTGATTTCTACCGATGTGGCCTTATTTTTCTTCTGGACTTTGGCGCTGTTTGCCTTTGTGCGTGTGCTTGAAACGGATGCTTGGCTGGATTGGATTTTGCTGGGTGTGGCTTTAGGTTTGGGTTTATTGACCAAATACACAATGGGGATTTTCTTCCTCTCCGCTGCTTTATATCTGATTGTAATTGGGCGCTGGGATTTCTTAATTAAGGCGCGTGCTTGGATAGCGGTTGTGCTGGCGGCAAGCATTTTTGCACCGAATTTATGGTGGAATTGGCAAAACCATTTTCCTACTTTCCAACACACTGCTGAAATTTCTCAGCTTGAGCAGGCTGGCTTGCATTGGAATTCGTTCGCTGAGTTTTTACTCGGGCAGCTTGGAGTGTTTGGTTTGGTATTTTTCCCGTTGTTGCTTCTGCTGTTCGTTAATTTCAACCGTTTAAAGCAACTGCCTCATTCGGCTTTATTGCTTTGTTTTAGTTTGCCTTTCCTAGGGATTATTTCCCTCCAAGCCTTGTTAGGGACGGCCAATGCAAATTGGGCAGCCCCCACTTATGTAGCAGCAACGAGTTTATTGGCCGCTTGGTTAGTCACTTGGCAGCATACTCGTTTATTCATTACAGGTTTAATCATCAACTTAAGCTTGGTTTTGGGGCTGTATCATTATCAACACTTGGCGCACTGGCTCGGTATTGAGCTAACTGCTAAGAATGATATTTATAAGCGCTTGCGAGGCTGGGATGAACTAGGGCAACAATATTTGAGGCTACAAGCTCAGTACCCGCAAGCTTTACCTTTAGCCGAAGAGCGCGGCATTTTGAGCGAGTTAGCTTATTACACCCGTCCGGCTGGTTTGAAAATACTGAGCTGGAATCCTGCACGTAAACTTCGCCATCACTATGATCTGGTGACTCGCTTAGATGGACACGAGGGGCAGGATTTTTTATTTGTGACCTCTGCTCAATTGCCCACCAATATGCCCGCGTATTTCCAGTCTATTGAACAAGTTGGGGAGTTAAAGTTGCGCATTCATCCCGATTATTCATTAAGCTATGCTGTGTATCACCTGCAGAGTTTCAAAGGATTAACTCCCTAATGGACAACAAAAAAATACTTTGGAAGTTGTTGCTTTGGGTGGGGCTTGCCATGCTCACTACACTACCGTTTTGGATTCCGCAATGGCGCTTGGATTTTTATATTTCTAATTTTTTTTACCATCCTAGCTGTAGTCCCCAAGGTTGGGTTTTGGATTGTCATGGCCTCTATCAAGCTTTGTTTTATTCCAGTATCCCAGTTATTTCGGTGTTGATTTTGTTGGTAGGTGTAGTGGTGATTTTTTGGCGACCAAAAACCCTAGCTTATAAGCGCATGCGTCTGCGTATGGCCTATTTTGTCATAGTGTTTATGTTAGGCTCTGGTTTAGTCGTCAATGCGATTTTCAAAGATCATTGGGGGCGTCCACGGCCAGTACAGACTCAGGATTTCGGTGGTGAGGCTACTTATGTTCCACCTGGACAGTTGGTACTCAATAGCGAAGGTCGCTCCTTTCCAAGTGGGCACAGCTCAGTAGGCTTTGCGTTTTTAGCCCTCTGGTTTATCTGGCGGCGTGAGCGGCCTGATTGGGCAGGGTGGGGCTTAGGTTTCGGTTTATTATTCGGTTATGCCATTGGCTTGGCGCGGATGTCAGCGGGTGCGCATTACTTGTCGGATGTCATCTGGTCGGGTTGGATGATGGCTTTAGTGGCTTGGGCGGTTTACTACCCCTTGATGAAGATGCCTCGGCGCGAACGAGCTTTAGAAGAGGTCTTAAAAAAACCGCTTTAATCTAAGAATAATTCAATGACGGTATTAAGAAATTGCCAGCCTAGTTGAGTGGTTTGTACTTGTTGATCTTGAATGGTCAGCCAGCCTTTTGCCTCAGCCAAGGCTAAAGGTGCTTGCAAAGTTTCAAGGCTTAAACCAGTACGTTCAGTAAATAATTCTAAACTAAAGCCTGCTTTTAAGCGCAAAGCATTGAGCATAAATTCAAATTTCAAGTCGTCTGGCTTGAGAACTTGAGTTTCGCTACGCGCCTGTCCTTGGGCTACTTGTTGCAAGTATTGCGCAGGCTGGCGGTATTTTTGATGACGAGTGACTTGCCCAAACGGATCAGTAATTTTCCCGTGCGCCCCAGCACCAATCCCTACATAATCGCCAAACTCCCAATAATTTAAATTGTGCCGACAGGGTTGCTGTTTGGTATAAGCGGATACTTCGTATTGCTCAAAACCTGCTTGTTGCAGCACTTCTTGCCCTGCATATTGCATATCCACCAATAAATCATCATCCGGTAACACGGGCGGATGCTTATAAAACAAAGTATTAGGTTCGAGGGTGAGTTGATACCACGACAAATGAGTTGGCTGTAACTCAAGCGCTTGCTGTAAATCAGCCACGGCCTCTTCTAAGGTTTGCTTGGGCAAGCCAAACATTAAATCTAAATTGAAATTATCAAAACCGGCATAGCGTGCCACATCGGCAGCCTTTAAAGCTTCGGCCTGATTGTGTACTCGCCCCAGAGCTTGCAAATGTTGAGGGTTAAAGCTTTGAATACCGACGGATAAACGATTAATCCCTGCTTCGCGAAAGCCTTTAAATTTTTCCTGCTCAAAAGTACCAGGATTGGCTTCTAAAGTGACCTCAATATTGGGGCGGAAGGGAATCAGAGCGCGAATTCCAGCCAGTAATTCATCCATGCTGTCAGCACTGAATAAGCTGGGTGTACCACCGCCAATAAAAATTGATTCTAAGCGCCGTCCCCAAATATGCGGCAGTTCTTGGCTCAAATCTGCCAAAAGTGCTTGTATGTATGGCTGCTCAGGTAAATTCGCTGGCGCATGGTGCGAGTTAAAATCGCAATATGAGCATTTGCGAATACACCAAGGGACATGGATATAAAGTGAGAGAGGAATGAAAGCCATTTTAGGAAAGCAGATTCGCTAAATTGACGAAATCTTTCACGGCTAAAGTTTCAGCGCGTCGCGTCGGATCAATACCTAAACTTTCCATCTGCTCAGCAGTAATTAAACCTTTGAGAGTATTACGCAGAGTTTTGCGGCGTTGGGCAAACGCTTGAGCGACTAGGTGTGAAAAGCTTGGTAAGTGCTTGGCTGGATACGGCAGATTAATCCAAGGTTTCAAATACACCACAGCGGAGTCAACTTTCGGTGGTGGATTAAAAGCACCGGGTCCCACTTTCATTAAATAAGAGGTTTCACAGAAATACTGAATCATCACTGATAAGCGCCCATAATCATTGCTATCAGGGGCTGCCGTAATCCGGTCGACCACTTCTTTTTGCAACATAAACAGCATGTCGCGAATGTGGCTGCCTTGCTCAAGCAAGTGGAAAAGCAAAGGCGTAGAAATATTATAAGGTAGATTGCCTACAATTCTTAGAGGCTCACTGTCACCACGTAGACTTTGCACATCTAGTTTTAAAGCATCTAAAGCATGAATGGTTAGTTTTCCTTGAGCTTGGGGCTGTTGTTGCCACCATGCAATCACATCGCGGTCAATCTCAACCACATCAAGTTGAGGCAACCGTTCAAGTAAGGGAAAAGTTAAAGCCCCAGGACCGGGGCCGATTTCCACGACTCGATCTTTAGGGCTTAAATTTAATGCACGGAGCATACGCTCAATCACGCCACGGTCATGCAGAAAATGCTGACCGAAGCGTTTTTTAGCCTGTTGTTCGTAAGAATTCAAAGTTATTCCTGAATCTTCAGCTCAACACGGCGATTTTTAGCGCGGCCTTCATTAGTCTCATTATCAGCAATGGGCTTGTCTTCGCCATAACCAACAGCGGTTAAGTTCGCAGTGACACCTTTATCAGTCAGATATTTTCTAACAGCCTCAGCCCGTTTTTGTGAGAGGTTTTTGTTTAGGGTATTGTCACCACTAGAGTCAGTATGGCCGCCCACTTCAATTTTTAACTCAGGGTATTTTTTAAGAGTGGCTGCAGCCTCATCCAAAATTGGTAAGGAATCAGCCGTTAACTGATCAGAGCCTTTCTCAAAATTAACACCTTGCAAGTTAATGTTTTCAGTTTTGGAACAACCGACTTGGTTAACACTAGTACCGGTTGCTGTGTTGGCACAAAGATCACTGTCATCCGCTACACCGTCTTTATCCTCATCGGCGATAGCATCACAACCGGTGGCATCGACTTTAGTCCCTGCTGTGGTAGTGGGACATTTGTCTGCGCTATCGACCACACCATCTTTATCAGTATCTAATTCACAACCGGTTTCATCGACTTTGACACCTTCAGCGGTATTCGCGCATTTATCTGCGCTATCGATCACACCATCTTTATCCGCATCCGGTTCGCACCCGGTCGCATCAACGGTTTTACCCGCTTCAGTGGTAGGACATTTATCCGCGCTATCGACTACACCGTCTTTGTCTGTGTCGAGTTCACAGCCTGTTTCATCGACTTTGGTACCTTCGGTCGTATTCGCGCATTTATCGGCACTATCGACTACACCGTCTTTGTCTGTGTCGAGTTCGCAGCCGGTCGCATCAACGGTTTTGCCCGCTTCAG
>NZ_CALFHZ010000015.1 GCF_937876535.1 uncultured Thiothrix sp. | reverse complement strand
TCAATGCCAAGCTCCCATTCAAAGCCTTCCACTAAACGTGGAAGGCTTTTTTATTTGTCGATTCTAAAACGAACTGGCTAATTTCCGCTCGTCAGATATACGTCTAAAAATGGTGAATAAACTTGTTCATCAAACATTTTTTAGTCATAATTCGTTCCTCTTCGCAATGGTGGCCTGTATTGGTTCTCTCGCGACGATAGATTGTGAACCCCGTCAGGTCCGGAAGGAAGCAGCGGTAGCAGTTGATTCGGGTGCCGGGATGTGGCTGGTACAGGTTGCCTCCAATCTAATAAACTAGAAAACTCCATGAGCTATCAGGTACTAGCGCGAAAATGGCGGCCGCAAAACTTCCAGCAGATGGTTGGCCAAACTCACGTCCTACGTGCCTTGCTTACTGCACTTGAAGCCAATCGCTTACATCATGCCTATTTATTTACTGGCACTCGAGGTGTTGGTAAAACTACGATTGCGCGAATTTTTGCTAAGTGCCTGAATTGTCAAGTTGGTGTCAGTGCTACGCCCTGTGGCGTTTGCAATAGTTGTATCGAAATAGCCGAAGGTCGTCATGTCGATTTATTAGAAGTAGATGCGGCTTCTCGTACTAAAGTCGAAGATACCCGCGATCTACTCGATAACGTCCAATATGCACCTACACGCGGTCGCTATAAAATCTATTTGATTGATGAAGTACATATGCTTTCTGGGCATAGCTTTAATGCTTTATTAAAGACCCTTGAAGAGCCACCACCTCACGTTAAATTCTTATTAGCAACCACAGATCCACAAAAGCTACCTGTTACAGTCTTGTCACGCTGTCTGCAATTTAATCTCAAGCGTATGCCTTTAGAGATGATTAGCTCGCATCTAGCGCATGTGCTAACTGAGGAGCAGATTGCTTTTACACCATCCTCACTAAAGATCTTAGCTAAAGCAGCAGATGGTTCGATGCGCGATGCCTTGAGCTTAACTGATCAGGCGATTGTCAGCGGCGGTGGGCAAATCAGTGATACCTCAGTACAAGATATGTTGGGTCTTTTGCCTAGCGAGCATCTGCATAAATTATTAGAGGCTTTGGCAACTAATGATGCAGTAGCTTTATTAGCTGCTATTGAGCAGATGGCACAGGTCACCACTGATTTTAATACCGCAACTGATAGCCTAATTGCTTTATTACATCAGTTAGCAGTCGCTCAACTAGTGCCGCAATCGATAGAAAATCCAGCAGAGTTGCCTACAGACCTCTTTTCATCTGCTGACTTACAGCTTTTTTACCAAATGGCTTTATATGGCAAACGGGATTTACCTTTAAATCCTGATCCACGCATGGGCTTTGAAATGATGCTCTTGCGTATGCTAGCCTTTCGTTTGGATGATGGTAAAACATCACCAACAGCAAAAAAAAAACTAATTTCTTCAGCACCTGAGTCACAGAGTAATATTCAACAAGCTACAGTCCCAGTCAGCCTATCTGTAGAAGTGCCTAAAGCAATTCCTGAACCAAAAGTACCCGTTCACACACCTTCAGTCAGTTTAGTTGTACCATCGGTAACCCCTAGCCTAAAGTCAGAGCCTAAAGCTTCTGACAATGACACTTTGCTGAGGGTAATTGAGCTGGCTCAGCCAGAGTCACAGGCTATTCCTAATGATTGGCATACTCTCTTACCAGGTTTGAGTTTGACTGGTATGGCTCAACAATTAGCAGAGCACTGTTTGATTAAAGAAATCGAAGGTAACCAGGTGCGCTTATGGCTGGATAGTAGTGCGAGTAATTTGCAAACCAGCCGTGCAGAAGAACAAATTGCTGTAGCTTTAGCCACTGCTTTAGGTCAAGAAATTAATTTGAGTTTAGAGTTAGTGCCTGAGTTGGCAGATACGCCCGAAAAGCGGCGTTTGCGCGTCACACAAGAGCGGCAGGCAGAAGCTGAACAAGCGATTGAGCAAGATCCAATTGTTATGCAGTTAAAAGAGCGTTTTGGCGCAAGTATTGTGACGGGTTCTATTCGTCCACATACGCCTGAGCAAAAATAGGGTAAAATACCATCCAATTAATGAAAGAAATGAGGATAAAATTATGATGAAAGGTGGCATTGGCAATCTGATGAAGCAAGCGCAGAAAATGCAGGAAAATATGCAGCGCGCCCAGCAAGAGATTGCTCAACTGGAGGTAACGGGTCAAGCAGGTGGCGGTTTAGTCGCTGTAGTGATTACGGGTAGCCATGCGTGCAAGCGGATTACAATTGACCCGTCTTTGTTGGCTGATGATAAAGATATGCTTGAAGATTTAATCACAGCAGCTTTCAATGATGCAATACAACGTTTGGAAGTAGCTACCCGCGAACGCATGACTGATGCTACGGCAGGAATGCAATTACCTGCTGGTTTTAAACTGCCTTTCTAACTGGCTGATGGCCTAGGATGTTGAATGTCCGAATCTTCCTTGCTCAAAGAATTGGTTGATGCCTTGCGATGTTTACCTGGTGTAGGCTCGCGCACTGCGCAGCGTATGGCCTTCCATTTATTAGAACATGATCGTCAGGGTGGTGAACGTTTAGCCAGTGTGATGTCAGCGGCTATGCAACATATTCAGCATTGCCAACGTTGTCGGACTTTAACTGAGCAAGCTGTTTGTCGCCTTTGTAGCAATACTGCAAGGGATAACCGCTTATTATGTGTAGTTGAACATCCTTCTGATGTAGTGGCGATTGAGCAAGCAACGGCTTATCGTGGCTACTATTTTGTCTTGGGCGGCAGATTGTCGCCTTTAGATGGAGTCGGCCCTGAGGATATTGGCTTAGATATTTTAGAGCAACGTATGGATGAGGGTAGTGTACAAGAGCTGATTCTAGCGACTAATCCTACAGTTGAAGGTGAGGTCACTGCACACTACATTAGCGAGCTAGCAGCTAAACGTCAGATTGCGACCAGTCGTATCGCTCATGGGGTACCGATGGGTAGTGAGTTGGAATATGTGGATAGTGGCACCTTGTCACATGCGTTTGAAGGACGGAGAAAATACTAATGACAGCTTGTTTATTTTGTCGGATTCGTGACGGTGAAATCCCTTCAAAAAAAGTCTATGAAGATGAGCAGGTCATTGCTTTCCACGATCTTTACCCGAAAGCACCGCTCCATGTACTAATCGTCCCGCGCAAACATATCGCTACCATCAATGAGCTGGAAGAAAGCGATGCTGAATTAGTTGGGCGTTTGTTTTTAGCAGCAAAAAAGATTGCTGCTGATGCAGGTTATGGCGATGGCTATCGTGTGCTGATGAACTGTGGGGAAAAAGGCGGCCAAGTTATTTTCCATATGCATTTGCATTTAACGGCTGGTTTCAATGACAGCTCACGTGATCACGCTTAGGTCAATCTGTTAGTTTATTAAGCTCTGCCTAGTCGATATAATCCGCTCCAGATAATAAAGGGGCTATTATGAGTTTTTTGACTAGGGGGCTAGTCACTCTGTTGCTAGGTTTAAGCTTAGCGGCTTGTGATGATCAAGCAAAAATACTGAAATTACCTACCTCAACCGATACACATCAAGGTTCAGCGCAACTCGCGCACGCCTCGGAAGTCGCTGTCCCTTTAGCAGCCTTGCAAGCTTATCAGCAGAGCGTTGCAGCAGCCTTACAAGCCAATCCTCCAGTGCTTTTATTGACGGATAAAGAGCTGAGCGATACGGTTAAACAGCAAGCCCAACAGCTAGCAGTGAGTCATTCAGAGGTGCAAAAATATTTGCGTGATCCACAATCGGGAGCTGCATTGCGCAATGAAGTCATGTCAGTGCGTCCGGCGTTACCTGCCGATTTCAACGGTAATGCAGGTACTTGTGCGCAAGGCCAATGCTATCGGGTCGAGATTTATAGTCATTTTGATAATAGCTCCACTTTGGCCTTTGTAGATCCACAGCAGCACAAGGTGCTTGCGGTCAGTCGTCAACATTATGCGCAACCGGATTTGCCACCACGTTTGGTAGAGCTAGCTAAGGCTATTGCTGATGCTGCGCCAGAAGTGAAAGCTGTGCTTGCTGAACAAGCTGGTAAAGTGCAAGCAGGCAAGGCTGAATTTAAAACTGCTTTGAATGATTCACTGTGTGAGCGCTCGCATCATTTATGTGTCGCTCCTACTTATGTATTTGAGCAAGATGCGCTTTGGGCAATTGTCGATTTGACCGAAGGTAAACTCATTGGTACGCGTTGGACGGATTTAGGTGCAAGCGGCCCACGAACCGTTGTCACTGAGCGTAGCTTAGAAAATGAGGCAACTTTTCATAAATACTGCGAGCAAGTAAATCAACTTAAGCAAGATGCTTGGAGTATGGATTATGTGATGACAGGCTCGGATGGTTTGCAACTGGCGAATGTGCGCTATCAAGACAAGCTCGTGCTGAAAAATGTCAAATTGCTAGACTGGCATGTGAGTTATTCCTCGCGAGAAGGCTTTGGCTATAGTGATGCGATTGGTTGCCCTTTATTTAGCTCCGCAGTAGTGATTGCTTATGATGGCCCAAAAACAGAACCTATTGTGCAAGCAGGTGAAACTGTTGGGTTTGCCGTGGTACAAGATTTTCGCCAGCCGCCGTGGCCAACACCCTGTAATTATCGTTATGTACAGCGCTTTGAATTCTACAAAGATGGTCGTTTTCGGGTAGCACAAGCTGATTTTGGGCGTGGTTGTGGTACTGATGGTACTTATCGCCCTGTGGTAAGAATTGACTTGGAGGCGGGTAATGATGGTTTAGATACCGTAGCGGAGTGGAAGAATAATACTTGGTCAGGTATACAAACAGAACAATGGCGTTTACAAGATCAAGCTGAGTTGACTACAGACGGTTATCAATATCGCTTTACCAGTAAAGACGGACAAGGCTATTACCTAGAGCCGGGGCGTGGGCAATTTAAGGATGGCGGACGTGGTGATCATGCGTTTAGTTATCTGAGTGTGTATAAACCAGAGGAAGGTGAACAAGATACGGTGACTTTAGGTTCTTGTTGCAACACTGATTATAAGCAAGGGCCTGAACAGTTTATTGAGCCAGCTGAGTCTTTAGCTAATAAGGATTTAGTGTTGTGGTATGTGCCGCAAATTAAAAATGATGGTAATCCGGGGAGTGAGTATTGTTGGGCAGATACACGGGTTAAAGAAGGCATTCAAAATATTGAGGTCTGGCCCTGTTGGTCAGGCCCCATGTTTGTACCTATCAAGAGGCCGTAGCATGAAGAGATTAATGCTATTGAATTGCTGTGTCTTGATGACTGCTTGCTCTGAACCCGATATGGGGAACTTTACTCCGGGTATGGTTGATACCTGTCGAGCTATGCCGGCCTTTATTAAAAATACCGGTTTGGGAACTCAGGTTGCCATTGATACTCAGCAGCAGGGTTATGTGGGCTTACGTTTAGTGCAGCCGCAAACAGGGCAAACTTGGCAACATCCGACTTGGGATGATGCGGGGCATGTAGGAGCTACCACGCGTGACCAGCAAGGTAATATTTATCTTGCGCCTACACCTGAAGTGAGTTTGGCTGAGAATCCACCCGCGTTACAAAACCGTATTTATCGAGTGGATAGTCAAACAGGCGAAATGCAGGTTTGGTTGGAGCTACCACAGGCTGCTCAGCCTTCAGCAGTTAATCCATTTGGAGTGATGGGCTTATTCTATGACTGTGATACACATAGCCTTTATGCTAGTTCTTTAGCAGGTTCTACACCACAGCAAGCTCAAGGACGTTTGTATCAAATTGATATGGCTACTAAGCAAGTCATTGACCAAATTGAACAAGTGGATGCGATTGGGGTCGGCGTATTCAATGGTGTTCCCCATAAGCGTCTTTACTTTGGTTCCGCGCGTTCGTCAGATGTTTACTCGTTACCCTTAGATGCACAAGGTCACTTTATCAATCAGCCTCGCCACGAATTCGCACTAGCTACTCTACCGAATGGTAATACTACTAGTGCCCGCCGATTTGTCTTTACCAAAGCGGGTAGCTCGTATGCCTTACAGGTTAAGGAGTTGGAGTTTGGTTTTCGGTTGTTGGCGGAAAATAATTTAAGGCGCCGCTCTTATACGTTTAATTATCAAGCAGATAGAGACGAGTGGTTGTTTCAAGGGAGTCAACCTGAAATGGCTCAAGCTAGATAAGTGGTATTTATTGTAATAACTTTGTTCACAAAGTTAATATGATATTAATTGTTTGTGAATTAAATTAACTTAGTCTTGCATCAAGGCTGCTGTGGCAATCTCGACTTTTATTGGTTTAGTCATTTATAAAAATAATAATTAGGGGCTTATAAGGTTTTCTATGTTTAAGGTTTCTAAGCTCAAGCAGCTATCTTGTTTTTTATTTTTGATGCCTAGTCCGCTCTCGGTAGCGTGCGGTTCCAATAACCTAGATGGCACTGCGTGATAAGTTTGTAGGGGCGAGCAAGACTTTAACGATGACTGTGCTGGTTAATAAATAAGTTTTCTAAGCATTCTAGAAAACAAAAATACTTAAAATAAAGGTTTAAGCATGCGCTGGGGTTTGTTATCTACATTCTATGCGATATTGGCAGCCTACCTAATACTGGTTACAGAGGTGCAGGCTGATATTAGTGGCACGGTATTTCGTGATTTTAATGGGAATGGTAGTTTCGATAGTAGTGCTGGCTTTAACGAAGTGGGTGTCGCTGGGGTTGCTATCAAAGCTTTTGATGCTAATGGCACCCAAGCAGGCTCTACTACTTCCACGCTAAATGGGGCTTATAATCTTACTGGCCTAACGGGTGGGCAGGAGTATCGGCTTGAGTTTTCGTGGGCTGAACCTTGGCTATATCCACAAGGTGTCAATCATAGCTCCTTGCAGTTTGTACAAGAGGGTGCTAGCAACACAAATTTGGCTTTAATGAATGCCGAAGACTATACCTCATCGGCTGATCCCTATCTGTTAATACCGCAATATATGGGTGGGGCTTATGATGCTGCCAGCTTTAGTAGTCAACAAAGTGTATTAAGTTTTCGTCATTCCTCTACTTCACAAACCACTATCCCTACTATCAAGGCTAGTTTTGGGCAAACAGGCGCAACTTGGGGAGTGGCTTATCAGCGTAGCAAAAAAACCGCCTATGTTTCTGCAGTGATTCGTCGGCATACAGGGTTAGGACCTTTAGGCACAGGCGGTATCTATAAAATCGATATGAGTGATCCTATTGCTCCTACTACAGGTTCTCTCGATTACATTGATGTAAAAACGATTGGTATTCCTACAGGTGATGATCCGCGGGATGGCACTAGTTGTAATAGTGTAGCGAACGCTTCTGGGCAACCTGCACATGATATTCAGGCCGCGCTCAAGGTAGGTGAAAGCGGCATCGGTGGTATTAGTATGGACAATGACCACGAGCGGTTATGGCTTGTGAATATGTCTGATCGTAAGCTGTATGCTATTCAAAATATTAATCCTAATACAACACCTACCGCTACTGATGTCTTAGGTGGTTATCCGATTAGTTTGCCTGCCGGTTTAACCTGCAATGGGGAACTCAGACCTTGGGCAGTGAAATACCATCACGGCATGGTTTATGTTGGGGCAGTTTGTGATGCGATTTATGGAACAGAGGCTGATTTATTAGGCTTTGTGTTGCGCTTAGACCCTCAAAACCCCACTGCGGGTTTTGCTTTAGAGCATACCTTTGACTTTAAAACTGAACGAGGGCGTTTTAGTGGCAATTGGACTTTTCCCTGGGTACGTGCGCGGCCTAATAGTGCGGAAGTGACGCCTTTGGTCGGGAGTCTTGAGTTTGATCTCGATGGCTCTTTGATGGTGGGGATTATTGATCGTGCTAGTATGCAAATGAGTCCGGAAAATTATAATAGTTTAGATTGTGCGAATACTGATCTCTCTCACTATACGGCCGTAGGTGATGTCATGCGCTTCTGTAGCTCAGCTACAAGTTACATCCAAGATGCGACAGCTGGGTGTAGCACGAATATTCCGAGCAGTGTTTATACACATAATGAATATTACTGGGGGGATAGTTCATCACCCAATAATAAAGATGGTTTTAATGAAACAGCCTTGGGCGGTTTAGCCTTTTTGGCAGGCTCTGGGCGCTTGGTTTCTAATGGTATAGATCCAACTAGTTCAGAAGAGGGTGGGGTTTACTGGTTTGATAATCAAACCGGCGGCGATGTACAACGCTATTATATCTATCAATCAGCTTTCCCACCTTCCGGCCCGCCCGATACAATGGCAAAAACCAATGGTTTGGGGGATATCGAACTCATTTCCGATCCAGCACCTATCGAAGTTGGTAATCGAGTTTGGAAAGATATAGATGCTGATGGTATTCAAGATGCTGGTGAAGCTGGCTTAGATAAGGTTGATGTAGTTCTAACCTGTGGTACCAAGACGGCAACGACCACCACCGCCAATGGTGGCGTGTATGGATTCTCTACGGCTACGAATGCCAGTTTTATGCATACAGGCGATAGCTGTACTCTAAGTGTGGCAGCCAACCAGACAGCTTTAAATGGCTTGAGTATTACGGCAGCAAACAAAGACGGTATTAATGATAACAATCCACTCACTGATCTTCGTGATTCTGATGCAAGCACGGCTGGAGTGATTAGTTTTACAGTTGGAACTGCCGGCGCTAATAATCATAGTTTGGATTTCGGCTATCTACCGGTCATTACTTATAACGCAGTGGCAGGGCCTAATGCACTAAGTTGTGCGAGTGATGTGCGCTTAGCAACTTCAGTGAGTATTAATGGGGATAGTCAAGCAGTTGGGAGTACAGGTGCTAACTATAACAGTTTAGTGACCTTTGATTATGCTAGCTCAGGTATCTTAACTAGTCCATTTAGTAGCGGCAAAGCTGGAGAGGTGGGCGCTGTTTGGGGTCTAGCTTATGATTCAGTGCGCAAGAAAATTTACTCCTCAGCCTTTTTAAAGCGCCATGCTAGCTTTGGCCCCAATGGGCCAGGTGCGATTTATCAAATGGATACACAGTCGCCCACTGCTACACCTAGTTTATTAATTGATTTAAGTGCTAATGGGGTGGATGTCGGCCTTGATCCACGAGTAGCTAGCAGTGGATCAGTTGATGATCCGAATGAATTACCGATTGATGGTACTAAACCTTCTTGGGATCAAGCCGCTTTTGCAGAGGTTGCTAAGGTTTCCATCGGTGACATCGATATGAGCGCTGATGGTAATACGCTGTGGGCAATCAATCTTAAGCAGCGTGAATTGGTTGCAGTCAATCTCACTAATAATACGGTGGTTGCGAAGATAAGCATTCCTAATCCAGGTTGTAGCCAAGGGGATTATCGTCCTTGGGCACTCAAGCTGCATTTAGGTAAGGCTTGGATTGGCACGGTATGCTCTGCTGAGCAATCGCAAGCTGCTGCTGATTTAAAAGCTTATGTACAAGTCTTTGATGGTAGCAGTTTTAGTAATGCCTTCGACTTACCTTTAGATTATGCCAAAGGCAATGTAGGTAATGGCCCAGGGGCAGAAAAATGGCATCCTTGGTTAAACAGCTATCAAACTTTAGCGACTAATCCTAGCTTTGCTATTTACCCTCAACCCATCTTATCCGACATTGAGTTTGATATGGATGGCTCAATGATTCTAGGTTTTATGGATCGAATGGGGCATCAAGTAGCTGGGGGGAATTACACGCCTAATTATCCTGATACCAGTATGGTTATGGGGCAAACGAGTGGGGATATTCTGCGAGTTTGTAATAATAATGGGGTCTATGCTTTAGAAAATAATGCTAGTTGTGTCAGTGGTAGTACTAAAGGCAAGGATAATGGTCAGGGGCCTAATGGGGGTGAGTACTATTGGGGAGAGATGTTTGATTATAACCAATGGAATACTCAGGGTGGTTATCATCAAGAAACTAGTTTTGGTGGTTTAGCCTTTAAAGCGGGTTCAGGTGAGATTGCACTCACGGCAATGAATCCGAGTGCTGACTCTGTGTCTGGAGGGGTTATTTGGTTAGACAATAGCACGGGAGGGCAATCCACTCAGCATACAGGCGGAGTGCAGCTTTATAAGCAAGCCGCTGACAATCCATATTTTGGCAAGGCTGCAGGTATGGGCGATCTTGAAGTCTTTTGTGCCGACCCTTTACCTGACTTAAAGCTAATGAAAACAGTTGATACCACCACTAAAAAGCGGGGTGATACCGTGATATACACTTTAAGTTTGACGAATGAATCCACCGCTGCAGCTACGAATGTGAATGTTAAGGATAGCTTGCCAGCACAATTACAGTATGTGAGCCAAACTGGCGATGGAACTTATGATTCAACAACAGGTGTGTGGACTTTAGGCGACGTGGCAGGGGCTAGCACGAAGCAATTACTAATTAAGGTCACTATTAAATAAACCTTAAGTGACTAGGAAGCTAATAACAACAAGGGTATGAGAATTATGAAAACAATAAAACCATCTAAACGCTTATTACTGACTTTTTGCGCAGTTGGAGTTTTAGCAGCAGCTGATTCTGCTTGGGCTGCTGGTACTTCGATCGTTAACTGTGCGCAAGTCAGTGCGATGACCGAGAGTGATAGTGATTCGACGGTTAATAATGCGGTATGGAGTAACCCCATGTTGGTGGGGGATGCCAAAGAGGATGACGAGGCTTGCGTGGCTTTGACTGTACAGTCTGTCTATGACTTAGGTGATGCCCCAGATACTTATGGTACTTTAGCGGCTAGTGGGGGTGCTCAACATGAAATCATCCCGGGCTTAAAGTTAGGTGCCAATATCGACGAGGAAACCGATGGTCAACCCGATCCTAATGCTGCTTTAGATAGTACGGATGAGGATGGTGTGAATATTCCAGCTTTAACCGATGGTCAAGCCCTGACTTTAAGTGTAAATGCAACCAATACGACGGCTAAAGCTGCGACTTTAGTGTGCTGGATTGACTACAACGGTGATGGTCAGTTTGCAACGGATGGTTCAGAGTCAGGTGCAGTGGCTGTACCGGTTGGTACGAGTGCGGCCGCTTTAGATGTGGTTATGCCACAAGTACCAGCAACTGCGACTGCTAAAACTAAAGGTAGCAGTTATGCTCGTTGCCGTTTAAGTACCGACACCTTGACTGCTTCTACTCCAAAAGGTGTAGCAACCGATGGTGAGGTTGAAGACTATAAAGTTAGTTTTGTGGCTAAACCACAGTTCGACTTAGCCTTAACTAAGAAACCGAAAGTAGGTCAAGCAACTACGGTTAAAGCAGGGGATACAGTCACTTACACAATTGAGATTCTCAATCAAGGAACTGTAGATGCTAAGGGTATTACTATTATTGATTACATCCCTGCCGGTATGACCTTAGATCCAACAGATAAGAATTGGACCGCAGGTGCTGGTAATACAGCTACCTCAACAGTGGCTTTATTAGTTGCTGGTGGAACTACAACTGTCGATATCAAGCTGATTGTTGATAGTAAAGTAGCAGCGGGTACTTTAGAAAATGCTGCAGAGATTAGTTCAGCCCAAGATGATACAGGTGCTGTTGCGACAGATATTGACTCAACACCAGATACTAATCCTGCAAACGAAAAGGGTATCAAGGATGATGTGACTGACAATACCTTTGGTGATGAAGACGATCATGATATTGCTGCAATCACGGTTGCTCCAACGGTTGACCTTGAGTTGACAAAAACTCTAGATAAATCAACAGCACGTCATGGTGACACTGTTAAGTACACCTTAACTGTTTCCAATAAAGGCCCAGATAATGCAACTAACGTAAAAGTTGCAGACGTATTACCAAGCACTTTAACGTATGTGAGTGATGACTCAGCAGGTGCTTTCGATACGGCAACAGGTGTTTGGACTGTGGGTACTCTGAATAATGGTGCGAATAAAGCCCTAGTCATTAATGCTACGGTAAAGTAAGGACTCTTTAACTAAAACTAGGCCGAAGTAGCAAGCTGCTTCGGCTTTTAGGTGAATTTTATTTTGATTTAATTTTTTTGTTTTACTCAGTTTAACGAACATCAATTACAACAAGTGCCAGGGCATTAATGATGAAAATAACAAAGTTCCCTTTAAGCATATCCATACTCAGCTTGCTGGCTGTGCTTTCCAGTGTACAAGCGAGTGAGACTATTACCAACTGTACGCAAGTCATTAAAGCAGATGGTACTGATATTGACTCTACTCCCGGTAATCGCCTTACAGGTACTCCAGTCGAAGATGATGAAGCTTGTATTAAATTATTGATTCCCTTCGACTATGGGGATGCACCTGATCCACTATATCCATCTTTGAATGCAAATAATGGTGCACGCCACCAGTTGGGCACGGGTGTATTTTTAGGGAGCTGTGTGGATAGTGACACGGGTGTTGCGGCTGGTGGTGGCGCTTTGGGTGGCATGGCAACCCAAGATGATCTTAGTGTGGATAGCCCCGCGTATGGTGCTTGTACAGCAGGTGATGATGAAGATGGGGTTACGATTGGGGCTTTGGATGTTGGTGTGACGGGTGTTGCGGTCGATGTAACCGCTAGTGCAACTTGTAAGTTGAATGCATGGATTGACTGGAATGGCGATGGTAATTGGACAGGGCCTGCTGAGAAGGTCTTTACGAATGTACAGTTAAATGCGGGTGCTAATAAACTGAGTGTCGATGTACCTTCCTTTGCTGTAATCGGAGACAGCTATGCACGTTTCCGTTGTTCAACGGCTGGCGATGATGGAATTACAGGAGAGGCTGCTGATGGTGAGGTTGAGGATTACAAAGTTACTATTGGTAAAACCGTTAAAACTCCAGTCAGCTTAGGTAACTATATTTGGTTAGATGGTAATCAGGATGGCCAGCAAACCAAAGGTGAATTTGGTCTAGTGGGTGCAGTGGTCACCTTGATGAAAGCTGATGGTACTGTAGCACGTGACTTGGATGGTTTAGTGGTGGCTGCTCAAACGATTGCAGCAGCAGGTGATTATCGATTCACTAATCTGCCAGAAGGCGATTATATTGTTAAGGTTACTCCACCTGCAGGCTATGTCGTCACTTCTGGTGGTGCTGATGTAGATACGGATACAAGTGATACGGATAATAACTGCGTAGCTAATAATAGTGGCGCACAAACGCTGCCCATTACTTTGGCGGCTGGTACAGAGCCAACGACTGATGGCGATGATGCCAATGGCAATATGACCGCTGATTGTGGTTTCTATCAGTCAAAAACGCCGCTTTACAGTATCGGTAACCAAGTGTGGGTGGATGACGGTGCCGGTGTTTCAACGAATGCGAATAACGGTAAGCGTGACACTGGTGAAGCAGCGGTCATGGATGGCGTGCAAATTGAGTTGCGTGATAGTAAAGGTGCTGTTGTCCAAACGGCTACCACTGCCAATGGCTTCTATTTATTTAGTGGTTTAGCGGCTGGCGATTACCAAGTCTGTTTAACAGCTGCCAATTTTACGGCTAAGTCCTTGTTGTTAGGCTATACCGCAAGCACAGGTGGTAATGAGGCCGATGCTAATCTGAATATCGATAATAATGATAATGGCTCTGATACTACTACAGCTGGTTTATGTTCGAATTTAGTTTCCTTAGGCGACAATGAACCAACGGCTGAATCTCCTACTGCTAGCGGTACGGCGGGTGCTGATGGTGCGGGTACTGATGATAATCGTTCGAACTTAACCGTCGACTTTGGGGTAGTACCACCAAAAGCTGCTCCTTCTTCAGTCAGTGTAGGTGATCTGATTTGGATGGATGGTGATGCGGATGGCGTTCGTGATACGGATGAATTAGGCTTAGCAGGGGCTACGGTCAATCTCTTAACGGCAACAGGGACGATTGCTAAAGACTTAGACGGCAAAGACGTTGTGGCACAAATCACGGGCGCGGATGGTAAATACTTATTTACCCATCTACCGGCGGGTGATTACCAAGTGACCGTCAAGCAACCTACTGGTTATTTCTTAAGTCTAGGTGGGTTGGATGTAGATGACGATACGAACAACTCTGATAGTAACTGTGTCTTGGATAAGACAGGCCTTGCGAAAACGCCAATCTTCAGTTTAGCGGAAGGGACTGAGCCTGATCTATTAATTGATGGTGATGGTACTAACGGTAACTTAACCGCTGATTGCGGCTTCTATCCGAACATGAGTATCGGTGACACCGTTTGGGAAGATAAGAATGCTAATGGAGTCCAAGATGCAGGTGAACCCGGCTTAACTGGTGCGGTTGTTACCCTCACAGGGGCAGATGGTATTTCTGCGGTTTCTGATGTGAATGGTAAGCCAGTTAGCAGTATTACCACGGGAGCGGATGGTAAGTATCAATTTACTAATCTAGTTCCAGGTACTTATAGCGTTAATGTGAAACCTACTGCGGGTTACCATCTCTCACCCGGTGGGGCTGATCCTGATACCAATACCTCGAATGTAGATAGTAACTGTAAAGCGGTCGAAGGTGGTTTCCAAACTTTATCCTTCAAGATTATGAGTTTGGATGGTAAAACGGGCTTAAGTAATAACACGATTGACTGTGGATTCTATCGTTCTGTGGGCTTGGGGAATCGCTTGTGGATCGACTTAAACAATGATGGTAAACAAGATGCAAATGAACCAGGCGTACCGAAAGCTACAGTGAGTTTAGTCGATGTGAATGGTAAGCCAGTCACCGACATCTATGGCAAAGTGGTAGCCCCTCAAATTACGGGCGCTAATGGTGATTACTTCTTCGGTAATTTGCGTGAAGGCGATTATGTACTGCAGGTAACGCCACCTGCTGGTTATAGCTTAACCAAAGGCGGCAGTGATCCTAATGACAATGTGTTAAATGATAGCAATGGTATTACCAAAACAGATGGTACTGTCAGCAGTTTACCGATTAAGTTAACTTGGGGTAGCGAGCCAACGAATGATGGGGATAATGATCCATCGACTAACTTAACCATTGGTTTTGGTTTCGTTGCACCTGAGGGAAGCTTGCAGATTCCTACTTTAAGTCAGTGGGGCTTGGGTATCCTCTCTATGTTACTAACCAGTTTAGCTTTCTGGAGACGCCGCAAGTCTTAAGTCTTAAAGGTTAACTTTAAGCTTCAAAGCCCAGCCTTGTGCTGGGCTTTTGTGTTGGAGCGTGGTTTAGCTAAATTCTAAGTAGTGCCACGCCACTCTTTGCCCGAATCCAGTTTAGAGCCTCTAATACCCCTTTGCGAGTCACTACCCAACGTTCTAATGAATATTTACCCGGAAAATTCATAATAGTCAGGCCAATCAGCATAGTTAAAACGCCTTGACCCGGTAGTACCAACATAGCTACCCCCGCCAACAGCATAAGAAGACCCAATAGATTGCGTACCATAGTGATCGGGCTTAATAACTTGACCTTATGTTTAGTGCCTGTTTGTGTAAAATAATCGACAGGAATTTTGTTAATCAAGATAGGTAGGAGCAACAAAGATAGGACAAACATTAAGAGTGAAATACTGCCGATCCAGTATAAGAGTGTATCGTGTTGTATTAGCCAGTCTGTGATATTGTCTAACATCTATTTTTTCCTTCCCTGTTGTTTAAGGATGCATTGTGACGGATTTTAGTATTGATCAATTAGGCGTGTGTCAGTATCCCAATCCCTTGCATCGTTTACTGAATTTTAGCTATCGGGCTGAACACGAACGCTTATTGTTGCAACCTGAAGTGCACTGCCAAGATAGTGGTTTTGCCTTGCAAACCACAGAGACGCTAGAACTTGCAGGGCCGCGTGAATTACTCTTTTTCGAAGCCAGCAAAACCCGTGCTGCGATTGTCACTTGTGGTGGTTTGTGCCCAGGATTAAATGCAGTGATTCGTGGTCTCGTCATGCAATTATGGCATGTTTATGGCTGTCGAGACATTCTAGGGATTCGCTATGGTTATCATGGCCTTGGTAATCAAGGCAGCGAGCCTTTGGTTTTGAACCCTGATCTTGTCTCCGGTATTAAAGCCAATGGTGGTACCCTGTTAGGCTCTTCGCGTGGTACACCGGCCACACCTGAATTAGTCGATAATCTGCAAAAGCGCAAGATTGATATGCTGTTTGTAATAGGTGGCGATGGTTCTATGCGCGGTGCAGAGGCTTTATGGGACGAAGTGCGGGCGCGTTCTGCCGCTATTTCCATTATTGGTATTCCGAAAACGATTGATAATGATATTCCCTATGTGCGCCGTACCTTTGGCTTTGATACTGCAGTTGCCGAGGCGGTCAAGGCCATCAATGTCGCGAATATCGAAGCTAAGGGAATGCCAAATGGTGTCGGTTTAGTCAAGCTGATGGGGCGGCATGCGGGCTTTATTACGGCGACTGCTTGTGTGGCATCGGGGAATGCAAATTTTTGTTTATTGCCTGAAGTGCCATTTAGTTTAGAAGGCAAAGCAGGTCTATTGGCACTTTTGGAGCAGCGCTTAGCGAATCGTCATCATGCGGTGGTGGTGGTAGCTGAAGGGGCAGGGCAGGATTTAGTCCAAGGTGTCGGTCAAGATGCTTCAGGGAATGCGAAGTTGGGGGATATTGGCTCTTATTTAAAAACACGCATCACTGAGCATTTTAGTAAACTGCCGATGCCATTTGGCTTAAAGTATATCGAGCCGAGTTATCTGATTCGCTCTGCGCCGCCAACCGCATTTGATCAGCTTTATTGTGATCAACTAGCGCGGGCAGCAGTCCATGCAGCGATGGCGGGTAAGGGCGGAATGATGATCGGTGATTGGAATGGGCGACTAACACATGTGCCAATTCGTGCCCTAAGAGGGCAGCGGCGTTGGGTGAATCCCAGTGGTGAGTTGTGGTTTAGTGTGCGCGAGAATACGGGGCAACCACAACTCATGGGCTGAGTTTAAGCGTTAATTAGGGTCAAACAAACAGGGGAGTAGGGGTATGAGTGAAACGATCCAAGGGCATACGCTCGCGTCCGATTATATGCGCCAGCTCAAAAAGGCAAATGAGGATTTAGCTCAGACTGCCAAATATCTCGATCCCCAATCACCGAATTATTTACCCGCCTATATTCAAAATTTAATCACTCTAAAAAACTCTGCTCAGCCCCCCGCTGATATTGAGAAAAAAATCACAACCATGCAGGCGAATTTAGCGGCTTATCAACAACGTGCTGCGAGTGCTCAACAAGTTTTAGCTGACTACCCAGCTAAATTAAAAGCTTTAGCCGCTAGCAATGATTTGTTCCTCGCACCGAGTGATAAGCAAAACGACTATTTATATATGCTCGATGAGGAAAGTAGCCAAGCCAGTTGCATCAATTGGGATGAATTTGCAGCGACTCCACAAAATCTCTTATTCAGTGGGCAATTAGCGGTCTTCAAAGGCAAAGACAATATTGAGCTGACGACTCCTGAACAAACCGATGCGGTGCGTGTTTGGACCAATAATGTAGTGGTGGATGGCTTAATGATTAGCGATCAGCGCAGTTATACCGATGCGCATCGTGATGCGATTCAACTGATTCCACCCGCTTTGGGGCGACGTGAGGGAGATCAATATCTTCGCCTAGCTGATCAAATGGCCGGTACGATCATGGAAAATGTTACCGTACAAAACTGCCAGATCAGTGCTCCCAAGGGGCCTTTACAAGGTATTTTTGCCAGTGACGGGATGCAACGCCAATTGTGCATTCGCGATAATCTGATTGCGACTAAGGGCGCGCATTCAATTTCCTTGGCGGGCGTGCTGGATGGCTGTGAACTGTCCGGCAATGTTTTGCAAGAAGTCGCTGGTGGGGAACTGCCGAAAATCAATCTTTACCCCGCACGGATTGGCGGCAATATCGCAGATGATGGCGTGGTCTGTATTTTAGGCTTTGCCAATGAACCGAAGCAGCGTGCTTTGGATTATGCGCCCATTACCGTGCAAAGCCCGAATCAAGTCAAGCGCGTGGATGGCACGCAAATGGAGGCCTGCATTAATGATATGCGCCGTTCGATTCCTGAAAGCTTTATGCGCTTAGGTGTGGGCTTAACTGAGTTCCGTTACCATGCTTATTTAGCGAGTTATTCGAGCCTGACGCTGGGGCAATACTGCCAATTTGACCCCTTTGGTGCTAAGCAACTCGAAGTCTGGTTACAAACCCGTGTGCAAGAATTCACTCAGGGCCGCCCCGACAATCATCCTTTAGGCGCAGTTGGCGCTGAGCAACAAACGATTGGCGAGAAGTTTTTACAGCCTGCTTTAAAAGTCCTGCAAGCGCGTTCGGCTGAAAATATTCGTTTAGTCGATTTAGATCACTCCCCAATCCGCAGCTTCGCGATGAAACGTTTAGCGATTATGCAGGCTCAAGTGCAACCCTTAGTGCATTTAGGCTTAGCCAATCAACGCCGCGAATTAGTTTTGAAGTTTTTATTAGAAGCGCAGCAACTGAATAATCTAGTGAAAACAGCTTATTTGGATGCAAAGGTCTTGGTTGCTGGTAAAGGGCAAGTCGCTGCTAACTTAGGCTTTAATCTGTTTTTTGACTCTAACAATTACTACACAGCCACGACTAATGCCCAAGGGGAGTTTAGTTTAGGCCAATTGCCGTTAGGCGCTTGTATTGTATTGCCGACTGACCCGAAATGGAGTCTAAGTTTATCGAGCTTGAAGCAGCCTTTAAAACAACCGAACTTAGTTCATGCCTCCAGTGGGTTGGCACAAGGACTGCTGAATGATCTACGTAGAAAAACACCAGTTTTGGATGTTTATCTGAAAAGCTTTCCTGCGCAAGAGCCAAATTTCTCAAAGAAATTAGCCGCTTATTTGTATACTTGGAATATCATAAATAATGCAATGATTTCTGAGACGGTGCGGCGGGATTGCTTAGGTTTGTTGGGTGTTTTAGCGAGTCAGGCAGAAGTGAATCGGCGGGTGTTGACGCTTGCAGTTACAAAGGTTTCAGCTTATTAGCAAAAAAATTTAACCATAGAGCAGTGCCAGCCTTTTCTGATTATATAGGCAAGTACGTTTTGTTGACTTGTTGCACAGTGAGAGCTGTGACACTCCAATGAGTCAATACTTGAACTACGAGTTTTCGTAGAAGTTCGAGTTCGGTACTGTCCTCAATCGTATCAGTGAGAAGCCATCTTGGCCTATAAGATGTTAGCAAAACTTTAAAGTGAAAATGCTTCGGTTCTTCGGTGAAGAGAGCAATTTCCAGCTTGACCAAACCTGCTTTAAACCACACACACCAGCCCCAATCTTCTTGACACGATTGAAGTTTAGCGGCGTAGTGGCCTCGAAGTACGGGTAACAATTGATCTAGTACCACGTCTCCACCGATGCAGCTGTCGTTGATGTATTGCCGAAAGTCTACGATTTCAACCAGCTTTGTGAAAGTCAAAATGTACGGCATATCTGGCCTAAAAGTGTATTAGGTCAGAGTTGTAATTTAGTATTTTCACTACCGCTTAAACCGTAGCCCCTCTGGATAAGGAAACACATCCTCATAAATACCATTGAGGATATTATCTTTCTTCTTCTGCCAATACGCCGCGCTGAGGAGGTCTTTATGATATTTCATAAAGATTTTGCGAATCTTCGGATTGGTTAACAGGAAAGTACCAAACTCTTCAGGGAAGACATCATTCGGTTCAATCGAATACCAAGGTTCAGAGCTAAATTCATCTTCAGGGAAGCGTGGCGGTGGAATTTTACGGAAATTACATTCCGTCATATAACTAATTTCATCGTAATCATAAAAGACTACCCGCCCTAACTGAGTGACACCAAAGTTTTTATATAAGAAATCACCGGGAAAGATATTCGCAGCGGCTAATTGCTTAATCGCATTGCCATAGTCCCGAATAACGCGCTCTAATTGTGATTCGGTAGCGGTTTCTAAATACATATTCAGCGGAATCATCCGACGCTCAATATAGAGATGCTTAAAGATCACTTTGCCGTCAACAATAGCCATACTACTAGCGCAAGTATCTAAAAGCTCCTGTAATAAATCAGGATGAATTCGATCTTGTGGAATAGACACGTCGGAGTATTCCAGCATATCTGCCATGCGCCCAACCCGATCATGACGTTTAACCAGCTGATATTTTTCAGCAACCACTTTACGAGTAAATTCTTTTTGTGGGGCAAATTTATCTTTAATAATTTTGAATACATAGCGGTACGAGGGCAGGGTAAATACCATCATCACCATCCCGCGAATCCCGGGTGCAATCACAAATTTATCACTGGAATGGCGCATGTGATGTAGGTAATGCCGATAGAAATCGGATTTGCCTTGTTTATGTAAGCCAATCGAGGAATACAGTTCTGAACGGGTACGCTCAGGGAGAATCTTTTGTAAAAAATCTACAATTGCTGAGGGTACTTGGTGCTCAATCATGAAATAGGCTTGTGAATAACTAAATACAACCGACAGCTGCTTTTCACCAATCAGCAAAGTATCAATATACAGTTGGCCTTGTTCATTATTTAGAACGGCTAAGGCAAAGCCTTCATCTTCGCGTCCATTGATATAGTGGCCGACCAGATAAGCGGCTTTATTTCGAAAGAAGGGGCTACAAATCACACTGAGCTGAAAGTTTAGATGCGTTTTGCGCGCTAGTTTGCCACGAAAACGTTTCACAATTGCTTTACGAATACTGCGCATATCACGCTCAAGATCTTCAAAAGGTGCGGTGAAGCCCGCTTGTTGAATCACTTGATGAATGGCTGCCATTAAACCACTCTCATTCGGGTAATAGCACTGATAGCTCACCCGCTCCGAATCAGTGGATTCAATATAATCGGTAGAAATCGCATTACGGATAAAAATGAATTCATTGGTGTAATAAATACGATCAAATTGATGGCAGAACACCGAGTTATAGAAAGTTTCTGCGAGTTCAGGTTGCTGATGATAGGACAGCAAATGTATGTAGCAGAGTTTGGTATCTTTCCAAAGCTCTGTATCTAGCTCTGCAATACCATACAGCTCGCGTACTTTAGTAATAGTTTCTCTAATGCGTTGATCATAAAGCGTAATCCGTTCGCGTGAAGAAGCATGTACCGCATGCCAGTCAGCTTGCTCAAAGCGTTCGCGCGCACCAGAGGTAATTTGTTGAAAAATACTAAAGTGGCGATTAAAGCCTTCAAGAATGGTAGTGGCGATATTGCGGCTGAGACCGGTAGATGCTTCCATAATGCCTGCCCTAAATAGATTGCCAGGAATGGTATAGCAGCACCATGTGCGCCGCAACAATTACTCATTAGTAAGCATTTAACAGGAACTTGCTTGGTTTTGGTGCGTTTTGTCGACAAATTCGGGGTAATTAAGCTTGTTTTAGGAGGTAAATGAATCAATTGTCGACAATAGTGGGTTGTATGTATACTATTGCGCAGCAGAAATAACTCATCAATGTCTTCAGTTATTACCACCTAAGGAGGAACTTTAATGAGCAAAAAAATCGAAATTACCGAATTACTAGGCGATGGTATTGGGCCAGAAATCGCCGCATCGATTCATCAAGTAGCTGAAGCTTTACCAGCCGATATTAGTTTCAAGCCAGTGGACTGGTCTGTAGCCACTCGCGAAGCGAAAGGTATGGCAGCGATTGATGAAGCTGAAGAGTCCATGCGTGCGACTAAATTAGCTTTAAAGTATCCGACTGAAACCCGTACTCGTAGCCCGAATGCTTTAATTCGCCGCCGCTTAAATTTCAGCGTTATTTATCGGCCAGTGATTTCCATTAAAGGTATCAATTCCAACTTTAAGGAAAACGTCAATCTGCACATTATTCGTGTGGCAACCGGCGGGACTTATGATGATCCAGGTCAACGCATTGGTTTAGATAGCGCAATCTCTGTACGCATGGTTGAGACCCGTCCTTGTATGCAAGCCGCCCATTTTGCGTTTGAATTAGCCCGTAAGAAAGGCCAAACCTATGGTGGGCGCAACTACAAAGTGACTTCTTCTTCTAAACATACCATCCAGAAAGTGACTGATGGTCTGTTTGAGGAAATTGTGAAAAAAGTCAGTGTTGATTACGCAGATGTGCCCCACAATGTTGAATTGTTTGATGCACTGCTCGCGAAAATCATCATGAAGCCCCAAGACTATGAAGTAATCGTCACTCTGAACGAGTACGGTGATTTCTTATCCGATATGGCCAGTGGTCTAGTGGGTAGCTTAGGTACTGGTGCGAGCGGTAACTACTCTTTCAATGATGACTATAGCGTTGACATTGCCATGTTCGACCCTGCAGGCGGTACTGCGCCCGATATCGCTGGCAAAAATGTTGCGAATCCATCTGCAGTTTTATTAGCCTTCGGTATGTTATTAGATCATGTGGATCGCTATGACTTAGGCCATGCTTTACGTTTAGGTTTATTAAGCGCGATTGAAGCGGGCGAATGTACCCGTGATCTGAAAGGTAAGTTGAATACGGATGAATTCACCCAAGTCGTGATTGATCGGATGAAGTCTTTCTTGTAGTCCTTGGATTTGTCTTAGATACAGAATAAACGCACCCTAGAGGTGCGTTTGTTTTTTATTCACTGTCTAAACTATAAGGCAAAGTTAATAAACGCACCTTTGCGCCTGCTAAATTCAAGGCTTGTTCGGTAGCAGCAATTTTTAGAACTGCCAAAGCTTCAATATGATCACCGCTAGGGCTAAGCACTGAATTTAAAACTTCGCCTGCTTCTTCACCATCCCTGTCTTGGATTTTGGCACCGACGGCTGGTTGATGCACATCCTCAATGGCTACTCGATACATTTGCCGTTTGTTTTTGCCTAAATACTTTAAACGCGCAACGATTTCTTGACCGGGGAAGCAACCTTTCTTAAAGCTAATTCCATCGATCAGATGTAGATTAATCATCTGTGGAACCCAAGCCTCCATGCTGGCGGCAGTCACTTTGGGGATGCCTGCTTCAATATCAAAATAATCCCAAGCTGCGGGGCCAACTGCAGCGGCATGGACACTCAAGCGATTCCACAATTGGCATGCATCCTCTAATTCGCCATAAATCTCAAAGCGAGGCACACTAGCGGCTTGACGCACAATCGTTAGATTACCCAGTTGTACCACCTCTAGATTCTGCTCTGGGAACTTACCCAGTACTGTTTTTAAGCGCTGTTCGCCTTGAGGGTCAGCATAGCCAAAATGCACCACGCTTTCGCTTGCATCTTCTAAAGCTACTTTGGAGCGCATCACAAACATACGTAAACGTTTGAGTACTGCTTCTAAAATATCGCTAGAGAGGGCTAAGTAATAAACTCCTTGGCGCTGCATAATCTGGAAGGTAGTATACGCGCGGCCTTTCGGTGAGCTATAGGAGCTGAGCTGCGCGCGCGACTCAGTGACTTGGTTAATATCATTACTCAGTTGGCCTTGCAGAAAAGAAGTTGCATCAGAGCCGGTAACGCTAATCAAGCCTTGGTGGGAAAGATCACACAGCACAGCACCTTGTGGGGGGATGCGGCGTTCACGTTCGGGATTGCCGAAGTGTAAGAGAGTAGAGCCGTCGAATTCGGCACCTTGTTCAATCAGAAAGCTTTTCCATTCTGGCTTCATGCACGCGTCCTCTCATTATTGTTAATGCTTAAAACGGTAGCGCGGCTAGCAGAAAATGTCGAGAACTCCCTGATCGCACAAGGGATCAGGGAGTGACAACTTAACTCAACTATTGAGTTTTAGCAGGTTCAGCAGCAGCGGCTGGGGCTGCTTCTTTAGTTTCTTCTTTAGGTGCTTCAGCGGCGGCTGGTTTAGCCTCCTCTTTCAATAAAACTTTCACATCGGCTTTAGCACGTAAATCCTTCATATAAGCCATCATCTTTTCTTGCTCAATTTGACGTTTGAGCTGTGGCTTCATATTTTCTAACTCAGGCAGCTTCACATCACGTTTTTCTTCCAATTTGATGACATGCCAACCGAATTGAGTTTCAACTGGCTCAGTGCTAGTTTGACCAGGCTGCATGGCAGCAACTGCTTCAGCAAAAGGTTTTACCATGCTGTCAGTTTTGAACCAGCCTAAATCGCCACCCATTTGCGCGGATGTATCAGTGGATTTCGCTTTAGCTAAATCAGCGAAGTCTTTGCCCGCTTTCAGCTCGTCAATCACAGCTTTCGCTTCGTCTTTAGTTTTTACTAGGATATGACGTGCTTTATATTCGCTTTTAGACATTTGCGAAGTGGCTTTGTCATAGGCAGCTTTCAGCTCATCATCAGTGATGTTTAAAGCAGCCGCTTTTTCTTGCATCCAAGTATTCAGCACTAATTTGTCTTTGAAGTTATTCAATTTTTCTTGAACATCTTCACGCTCAGCTAAACCAGATTTGTTCGCTTCTTGGCGAGCCAGCTCAGTGACGACTAAATCTTCAAGCATCGTTTTTTCGTCAACTTGGTCGCCAGCACCTGAACGCTTGGCCATATCCATTAAGGTGTTGAGCGTATCACGCTTAATATCAACACCATTTACAATCGCAATAATTTCATCTGAACCTGCTGGTTTAGCTTCAGTTGTTGCAGGAGCAGCCGCAGGAGTAGTAGCAGGTGCTGCCGTTGTAGCGGCGGCAGCTGGTTTAGCATCTTCTGCATTGACTGTATTCAGACCCAGCACCAGCCCAATTAAACTACTTGCGATTAATGTGTTAGTTATGATTCGCATCTTTATCAATTTCCTTAAACAATAGGCTCTTATGGTAAAACTTTTTTAAAGGGTTTTACGCTTACCTGTTGGTAAACGCCCGCAGCCACGTAAGGGTCAGTATCGGCCCAAGTTTGGGCTGCGGTTAATGATTCAAATTCAGCAATAATGATACTGCCTGTAAAACCTGCCTCACCCGGATCATTACTATCAATTGCAGGATTAGGGCCTGCAAGGATTAAACGTCCTTGTGCTTGTAAAGCTTGTAGGCGCTCAAGATGGGCAGCGCGTGCGGCTAAACGTTTCGCTAAGCTTTGCGGATAATCTTCGCCAATAATCACATATAACATTTTAGGGTTCCTTACTGGTTTCAATCACATGCCGTTGCAGATAGAAGGCCTGTGCGATCACAAAAACCAAAGTCAGCCCTAGAATTCCAAATAATTTAAAGTCCACCCAAATCGCTTCGCTAAAATTATAGGCAACCACTAGATTCAGCACGCCAATAAAAACAAAAAATCCAGCCCACATCCAATTAACTTTTGTCCATATTTGAGGAGGGACTTGCATAGCGCTAGACATCATCCGCTCTACAAGTGGCTTACGGTTACCCACGTAGGTGCTACCGATGAAGACAAGAGCAAAAATCCAATTAAAAACAGTTACTTTCCATTGAATAAAGACCGAGTCTTTCAGGATTAAAGTGAGGCTGCCAAAGGCAAGCAAGATACCTAAAGAGATTAAATGCATGCGTTCAAAGCGTTTATAAACTAAATAGTGCAGAATATTTTGCGCTAGGGTGGCAAGGATAATCACTAGGGTTGCAAATAAAATTGCATGTTTAGGTTCGGCTTGTGATAGCTCAACAAATGGAATCTGATTCGCTGCTGTAATCAGAGCAGGTGGCATATCACCAAACAGCTTGTAGGCTAAAAAAAATAGCAAAACAGGGAAAAAATCAAAGAAAAACTTCATAATGCTTGAATCTTTACTGGAGGCAGTTCTAAGGTCATAACCATCATTTTATTGAATGCAGACTGGGCTTAAGCCGTAGCTTGCACTGTATTTCTTAGCATTAACCTGTAAAATCCTGCTTTTTTAAACGATAACAACACAGCCCTCATGAGCCAATATTTTCAAATTCACCCGGAAAATCCGCAAAAGCGTCTACTTCGGCAGGCTGTTGATATTGTACGTGATGGTGGGGTCGTAGTTTACCCGACTGATTCTAGTTATGCTATTGGTTGTTTGTTAGATGACAAAGCGGCAATGGAGCGCATTCAGCGGATTCGTCAGTTGAATGACAAGCATAATTTCACTCTGGTCTGTCGCGATTTATCCGAAATTTCCCACTATGCACAAGTGGATAATATTAATTACCGCTTGTTAAAGACCTTAACACCGGGTGCCTATACCTTTATTTTGAAAGCAACTAAGGAAGTACCCCGACGCTTACAAAACCCAAAACGCAAAACTATCGGGATTCGCATTCCAGATCATGTGGTCGCTCAAGCCTTCTTACAAGAACTTAATGAACCTTTAGTTTCTAGTACCTTGATTCTGCCCAATGAAGACTTACCTATGACTGATCCCTATCAAATTCGGGTGTATCTTGAGCACCAAGTCGATTTAGTCATGGATGGTGGATTTTGTGGACATGATCCAACCACAGTGATTGATTTAACCGGTGAGCGTCCAGCTATTCTCCGTCAAGGCAAAGGGGAAATCGATTGGCTAGTGGAGCATTAAATGGAAGGCATGGATGTTGAACGGATCATATTTCTGATTGCAGCGGGTGCGATTCCGGTGTTATTTGCAATTACTTTGCATGAAGTTGCACATGGTTGGATTGCGAATAAATTAGGCGATAGCACCGCAAAAATGCTGGGGCGTTTAACGATGAACCCGCTCAAGCATATTGACCCGATTGGTACGGTCGTCTTGCCAATTGGTATGCTGGTGTTTTCCCTAGCTACTACAGGAACACCATTTGCGTTTGGATGGGCTAAGCCCATTCCGGTGAATACGCGCAATCTCAAACAACCACGCCGGGATATGGCGATTGTGGCGGTGGGTGGGCCTTTGGCGAATTTTCTCATGGCAATTTTCTGGGCCGTCATGTTTACAGTTTTTGCGGCGGTCATTCCCGATGAGGCTATTGCTTCCGGCTTTTTGACGATGGCGCAGATTGGTTTGGTATTTAATTTAATTTTGATGGTGCTGAACTTAGTACCGATTCCACCGTTAGACGGTGGGCGAGTCTTAAGCGGGTTTGTACCTAGAAACATAGCAGATGTTTTGGATCGAGTAGAGCCTTATGGCTTTTTGATTGTGATTGCCTTGTTATACTTTGGTGTGCTGGATAAAGTGATTGGACCTATTATTGGCGCACTGTACTCTTTGATTGCAGGTATTTTTCTTTAAAGGATTGCGGACGTGAACACAACGCCATTGCAGAATCAGCGAATCGTTTCGGGGATGCGCCCCACAGGTAAGTTACACCTTGGACATTATCATGGTGTGCTGAAAAATTGGGTGGATATGCAGCTTAATCACGAGTGCTTTTTCTTCGTGGCGGATTGGCATGCTTTAACTACACATTATGCCTCACCTTACGATGTCGCACGCAATGTTGAGGATATGGCGATTGATTGGCTTGCAGCCGGAATTAGCCCAAGCTCCGCGACTATGTTTGTGCAGTCCCATGTGCCTGAGCATGCTGAATTACATTTAATGCTCTCGATGATTGCGCCTTTGGGCTGGTTAGAACGGGTTCCGACCTATAAAGATCAGCAGGAAAAGCTGCGCGATTTAGACTTAGCTACCTATGGATTTTTAGGTTATCCACTCCTGCAATCAGCGGATATTTTGATTTACAAAGCCGATTTAGTGCCAGTGGGTGAAGATCAAGTAGCACATATTGAATTAACCCGTGAAATTGCGCGCCGCTTTAATCATTTATATGGGCGTGAGCCAGGTTTTGAGGAAAAAGCGGAGCAAGCTGCCGATAAAATGGGTAAGAAAAACGCGAATCTATACCGTGATCTGCGTAAAGCTTATCAAGAGCGTGGTGATGCTGAAGCCTTGGGTAAAGCACGTGCTTTGTTAGAAGGCCAACAAAATATATCCTTAGGTGATCGTGAGCGCTTATTTGGGTATTTAGAAGGCACTGGAAAAATTATTCTGCCCGAGCCCCAAGCCGCTTTAACCAAAGAATCGAAACTGCCCGGCTTAGATGGGCAGAAGATGTCGAAGTCTTATCACAATACGATTTCCCTGCGTGAAGACCCTGCGGATGTAGAAAAGAAAATCCGTACTATGCCAACGGATCCAGCACGGGTGCGGCGTACTGATCCCGGTAATCCTGAGAATTGTCCGGTGTGGCAATTGCATCAGGTGTATTCAGATGAATCCACCCGCCAGTGGGTACAAGAAGGTTGTCGTTCAGCAGGTATCGGCTGTATTGATTGCAAACGTCCGGTGATTACAGGCGTACAGGCAGAGTTGAAGCCAATACAGGAACGTGCTGCTGAATACGAACATGATCGGGAGCGGGTGCGTAAAGTTTTGCGTGAAGGTTCGGAGGCTGCTCGCGAAGTAGCGCGTGAAACCATGCGCGATGTTTTTGAGGCAGTGCATTTCACTCACCATCATTAAGACTGGTCAGCCTGTTTGATTCCCTTACCCCATCAGCTACCTCTCGCCTTAGTGCGAGGGGAGCCAGTGCATCGTTTTCCTGAAGATCTCTATATCCCGCCTGATGCCTTAGAAATCATTTTGGATGCTTTTGAGGGTCCGTTAGATCTACTGCTGTATTTAATTAAACGACAGAATCTAGACATTCGCGATATTCCCATTGCCGAAATCACGCGCCAATACATGGATTATGTAGAGCTGATGAAGGAGTTCCGGCTAGATTTAGCTGCCGAGTATTTAGTAATGGCGGCTTTGCTGGCAGAAATCAAATCACGTTTATTACTGCCTCGTCTCAGTCAAAAACAGGAAGAGGATGATCCGCGTGCTGAGTTAGTTAGGCGTTTGCAAGAATATGAGCAGTGCAAACAAGCGGCAGAGGCCTTGGATCAACTGCCACGTTTAGAGCGCGAACATTGGCAAGTTCAAACGGCTATGGAAGTTCCGAAACAGGATAAACCTCTGCCTGAAGTAGACTTAAAAGAATTATTAGTTGCGTTCCAAGCGGTTCTTAAGCGGGCTGCTCAATTCAAAAGCCATCAAGTACAACGTGAGCCTTTATCGATTCGAGCGCGCATGACCAAAGTGTTGCTGGCGCTACAAGCTAAATCTGAGCTTGCTTTTAGTGAGTTATTTACGCTTGAAGAAGGTCGGCGTGGGGTAGTGGTCAGCCTAATGGCCATTCTTGAGTTATTGAAAGCGCATGTGATCGAAATCAGTCAGGCAGATGAGGTTTACGCACCTCTATATATTCGTTTGGCCACAGCGGAGTCTGCATGAATACTGAGCTAGCCTTAATTCTAGAAGCCATTTTGCTCACCGCTGATAAACCTCTCAGTTTAGAACAGCTCGCAAGTTTCTTTGCTGAAGAACAAGCTATTGATAAAACAGCTCTCAAACAGGGTTTAAAACAATTAGCTGAGCAAACGCAAACACGTAGTTTTGAGCTGATCGAAACCGCTAGTGGTTACCGCTTACAAACTAAGCAAGCTTATAGCCATTGGGTTATTAAGCATCAAGAAGAGAAAGCTCCTAAATATTCGCGGGTATTTTTAGAAACACTAGCGTTAATTGCTTGGCGTCAACCGATTACTCGTGCAGAAATCGAAGAAATTCGTGGGGTAGCAGTGAATGCAAATGTGCTTAGAGCCTTACTGGAGCGCGAATGGATTCGGGTATTAGGGCATAAAGAAGTACCCGGTCGACCTGAGTTATTGGGCACTACTAAGCAGTTTTTGGATTATTTTAAGCTCAAGTCGCTAGAAGACTTGCCTCAACTTGAAGAGCTTAAAGAACTTGTTATGTGAGTTGCGGGTTTTATCTTTAAAACTTGCCCTAAGAGTTGACGTAGCTGTCTAGCTAGACGTTTTTCAAATACAGCATAAATACCATAAGCTAGTATGAGCATTAAGCCTAAAGTGCCCCAAAACAGTAGATGTGGATTGATATTTGAGTAGAGCTGGTTGAATAACATATAACCGATATTTTGGTGAATTAGGTAGAGTGGGTAAGTCAAAGCGCCTAAAACCAGCCAGCGTTTATGTGCAAATAGACCAGTCCAGCGCTGAGCAATGAGAAATAGGATTAGAAAAAAACTACTCACAATGCCAATAATCGTAAGTGGATTGAAGGTGGTTTGATAATGTTGTTCCAGTGCAGGTAATGAGCTGAGCATTTCATATTCCGAGAGTGCCCAAGCACTTAGCAACATTAAACCTTTGCTTATAGAAAGGGATTCTGCCCAAATTAAGAAGCAGGTTGCACCTGCAATAAAAAAAGCTGCGTACTCAGTGATAAAGATTGCACGTAAAGTACCAATCGGTTTGATTTCTAAAGCGAAGCTTACAACTAACCAAGCGATTAAGGCGGTTTGTGCATAGTGAATTTTCTTCAAGGCTAAGAGCAGGGCAATCAAAAAGTAAAAGCGTAGCTCAATGAAGAGGGACCAATAAGAGCCGTCTAGCGAGTTAATGCCGATAAACTCCCCAAGCAGGGTCATATTGCCTAAATATTCCGTAAAGCTAGCCTTAAAGCGGGGTTCTCCTAAATAGAATGTCACTATAAAGGTAAGGGTGCAGGCAATCCAGAAGGCTGGGTAAAGGCGACTCGCACGAGAAATAACAAAACCTCGGACATTAGTGGCTATAGCAGTCATTAGAATGACAAAACCACTAATCATAAAAAATAATTCAACGCCTAAATAGCCATATTTAGCCAAAGGCGCAAGTAGTGGATAGGGTAAAATACTTAAATCATCGGCTGCATAACCCCGAAAGGCATAATGGAAAAAGACCACCGCTAGCGCAGCGATAAATCGCAAGAGATCGATTTCATTGACACGCTGTTGCATTCGAGTACCTTCAAGCTAAACCTTACTCAGTTATGTAGTAAGGTTTAGAGAAAAAAAGTAGCTCTTAAGTATTAATGGTCTTAATTAGACTTTAAAGGGTAGAGCTTCATTCCCAGAAAAATTTATTACCTTCTTGTTTAGCCTCAGCTCGACTAATACCAATATCCTTGAGTTGATCATCTGTTAAGTCTAAAAGATGTAAACGTGTTCTTTGACGCTGCTTCAACCAAACGACTCGGACATAGGCTGTATAGGCATAGCTAAGCATTTGCCAAATCTGTACTAGGCTTGCTACGACAAAGCTATGCAAATTAAAGGTTTTATGCTCATCTAGCTCATCAGTAAAAAGCTTGGGTTGGCTTGAGTTTTTCATTCTTCATACTCCAAATTAGTCTGGAGTTAGCATAAGTCTAAAAAACCATTGATTACAGATTTAGGTTATTGCTATTTTATCTACTACAGATTGAGCCAATCTAGTCTGTAAAGGATGGTTCAGACTTAATCTGTGCGAATTTACTAACTGTCATGCTAAATAAAATGAAACTGTACGAAATACTCGCTGAAACCCTCCAGCAAAGGATTGAGCAAGGTTTTTATCTAGTCGGAACCAAGTTGCCTTCAGTACGGCAATTAAGCACTGAGCATCAAGTGAGTATTGCCACTGCTCAGCAAGCGTTGTGGTTATTAGAACAGCAGAATTGGGTAGAAGTACGCCCAAAATCTGGATTTTATGTAAAAGTGCGTAAGCAACCGATACAGATGCCGCAGGTGAGTCGTTTTACCCAATATCCAGTAGAAGTGTCACAGTGGCCTGAGGTTTTACAATTGCTCTCCAATCGTTTTGCGGATGGTATGTTGAATTTGGGGCGTGGCATTTGTGATTTACAGACCAGCACACTGAAGCCAGTACAACGCCTCTTAGCTGACATGGCGAAAGATGAGCGGATTCTGGCCTATGATACTTTGCCGGGCTGCTTAGAGGTGCGTAAACAGATTGCACATTTGAGCTTAAGTTCGGGTACTAGCGTGCATCCTGAGGATGTGATTACCACGACCGGTTGCCAGGAGGCTTTATCGATTAGTTTAAAGGCAATTACTAAACCGGGTGATGTGGTGGCGATAGAATCACCTAGTTTTTATGGCTTAATGCAGATGCTCAATGCGCTGGGTCTAAAAGCTTTAGAGATTCCCACCCATCCTACCGAGGGCATAAGCTTAGATGCTTTAGAGTTAGCTTTAGATCAATGGCCTGTGCGGGCGATTTTAGTTGTTCCCAGTTTCAGTAATCCGCTCGGTGGTTCTATGTCAGATGAGAATAAGCAGCGCTTACTTAAATTGGCACAAACTTATGATTTACCGATCATTGAAGATGATATTTACGGAGAGTTAGGGTATCGACAACCACGGCCTAAAACCATTTATTCTTTTGATAAAGAAGGGCGCGTGATTCTATGTAGTTCATTTTCCAAAACTTTGGCTGTCGGTTTGCGGGTAGGTTGGGTGCTGCCAGGACGCTATCGAGAGCGGGTTTTGCATATGAAATATATCGGCACGGCCTCAACTGTAATGCTCACGCAAATGGCTATTGCACAGTTTATTGAACAGGGGTATTACGAACGGCATTTACGGAAAATGCGTTTGCAATACCAAGCTGGTCGGGATGCTTTTGTGCGTCAAGTACAGCAGTATTTCCCTGAAGAAACCCGCGCAAGCTTTCCTCAAGGTGGTTTTATGCTTTGGTTAGAGTTGCCTAGCTCAGTTGATAGTATTGTCTTAGCTCAACGAATGGAACAGCATCGCGTTAAAATTGCACCAGGGGGGATTTTCTCTGCCTCAGGTAAATACCGAAATTGTATACGCTTGAATTATGCGCGGGGTACTGAAGCGGCTGCTTTAGAAGCGGTGAAATTGCTTGGAGAAGAGGTCAAACAGATGTTGACCTCCAATGCGAACGGGAAATAATTAGGAGAATATAACTTAGCGATTTGCCACACCGACGCGAGTTGCTACTTTATAAGTACGCACGCGGGTTTGCCAATCTGCAAGCATGCGTGCTTCGTGCCGATCAGCAGGAGCTGCTGCAACACGGTGGGTAATCGAATCACCTGCAGAGCGCATGAATTCGGCTAAAGCATTAGGGCCTGGTTGGACACCTTCCATATTCAACAGTACTTGTAACAAGCCCCAGCCATGCCCGTTATAACGTTCATTACTGCTGGTACCCGCACCTTGGAAAATCATATAGTCTAAAACTGGATACATACCCCCCGGCGTTTTTTCCATAAGTTGGAAATTATTTAACGCCGCTTGACGATATTGGGGCGGTAAGGTTTGTACCATCGCAGGCATATTTCTGCGTAATTGATCAGTCATAAAAGCAGCTTGCAAGCCTACCGTTTTTTCTAAGAATTTAGCCAGCTCGCGCATTTGCTTATCATCTTTAGCTCGCTCAAATGCTGCTTTATTTGCCCAAGGTCCACCATCACTGGGGCGATTCGCTAGCCAAGTGGGTAAGGGGACATTTTTGCTTTGTACATATTTCAAATAGCTAGGGAAGGTTTCAATGTAGCTACCGCGTTGATTGGCTGGGTACCAAACCATATGGCCAATGCCTAAGTCAGCGAAATTACCTTGGGAATTCCAGCGCAATAATTTAGTGGCATCTCCATTGGTTTCATTCCGAAAAATGCGCTCGCCAATCGCTGTCATATCTTGTGCAGAGGCGGCTACATTCGTGGTAATTAGCGGTAAGTTGCTGGTGGTATTTGGGAGTGGTGTTGTCACGGTTGCTGCTGGTGTTGTGCTGTCCATACTCGCCGTCGGGCTGAGTGGTGGTGGCACAATTGTAGTTCTAGCATCAGGATCGGGTAAAACGGGCAGGCCTACTTCAGTTTGTAAGGCGCGATGGGTAGGGGGCGACTGAGGCACTAAACCAGGTAATAAAGCAGTATTGAGGGGAATAGGCACGACTGTGCAACCAGTTAGTACGAACAGCGCACCTAGCACACTTAGATTTTTCATTTTCTTAGCCCATATTTTATTGTGATCAGTATTTTCTATGATAATACAGTTCTAGTTTTAGCTCTTATAGCAAATAATTTTTATACTAAATTAATTTATATAATAAATAATCGAGACTAGGTTAATCCCTAAAAATAAGAAAGCTCAAGCGTTTAGAGTGTTGTTCTGGCTAGTGCTACACTTTAAAACTCATGGTTTAAGGTAAAGCTACTCAAGTATGTTGGTAAATTTTCACAAATCACCCGGGGTGATAGCAGCGTTAACAGCAGCTGTGTTATTTGGGGCAAGTACCCCCTTAGCTAAGTTCTTACTGGGTGAGATTCATCCTTGGTTATTGGCTGGACTATTATATTTGGGTTCAGGCTTAGGTTTATTTATTTATCGGCGAGTACGCGGCTTGCCTAAATTGTCTTTACCGAAAGCGGAGTTGGCTTGGTTATTAGCTGCCATTTTAGCTGGTGGGGTATTGGCTCCAGTGTTGTTATTGCTAGGCTTGAAAGCCATGCCAGCCTCGGGTGCTTCGTTATTATTGAATGCTGAGGCGGTATTTACTGCAGTTCTAGCGTGGGTAGTGTTTCGCGAAAATGTAGATCGGCGTATTTTATTGGGTATGCTCGTGATTGTGGCGGGTGCCTTGCTTTTGAGTGGGTCGAATGATTTAAGTTTCGGCAGTATCTGGCCTGCTTTAGCGGTATTGGTAGCTTGTTTGCTCTGGGGCTTAGATAATAATTTAACGCGTAAAGTTTCGCTTAATGACGCAACCGCTCTGACTTGTGTGAAAGGCTTAGTGGCAGGCACTGTCAATTTAAGCTTAGCTTTATTTATGGGGGCACAACTCCCTTCAACTACGATTCTATTGAGTGCTTTGAGCCTTGGCTTGTTGGCTTATGGTGTGAGCTTAAGTTTATTTATTGTAGGCCTGCGGCATTTAGGTACTGCTCGTACTGGTGCTTATTTTGCAGTTGCCCCCTTTTTTGGGGCAATTCTGTCGATTGTTCTGCTCAATGAACCGATTACTTGGAGTTTGATTTTGGCAGGTGGGCTTATGGCTTTAGGTGTCTGGCTACATCTCACTGAATACCACAGCCATGAGCATTATCACCCCAGCTTAGAGCATGAACATAGCCACATCCACGATGAGCATCATCAGCATGTTCATGATTTTCCAGTAAACTTAGGCGAGAAACACACACATTGGCATCAACATCAGCCGCTTAGTCATACCCACGCACATTATCCAGATGCTCATCATCAGCATTGAAGGGAATTTAGTGATGAATAGCAGTTACTCAAGGTAAGATTTAAAGACTAGAGCGGCTTAAAATAGCTCGTTGCGCACCACAGATAAAATTAGTGCAATTACAAGTTTATCCGGCGGATAGGGTTCGTTCTATTTCAGTTTACGCCGTTGATAAGAGTGTAGGCCAAACCTAAAAACGCCGAAACACCGATGACTTTCATCACATCTTGTTTATATCTCCACAGTGCTAAGAAAGCTGCGATTGCTACCACTAAGGAAAACCAGTCAAATCTACCTGCAAAAGGGGTTGTGACAGTTCCTTGAGGCCAAAAAGTATGCCAAGCAAAGAAGACGGCTAAATTTAGAATAACACCGACCACCGCAGCGGTAATACCGGTCAAGGGCGCGATATATTTCAAATTATTTCGGGTGCTTTCTACTAAGGGGCCACCTGCTAGGATAAATAGAAATGAGGGCAGGAAAGTGAAAAAAGTAGCAACTGCTGCGCCCATAAAGCCCGCAACTATAGGATTTATAGCTACTTGTTTGGCTACACCTCCCAAATAACCTATCCAAGTGACAATCATAATCAAGGGCCCAGGGGTTGTTTCACCTAAAGCTAATCCATCCATCATTTGTGCGCCTGTCAACCAAGTATAATGTTCAACTCCACCTTGATACACATAAGGCAGAACCGCATAGGCTCCACCAATGGTCAGGAAGGCAGCCTTGGTGAAGAAAATCCCCATATCACTGAGGGTTGGTTGGCCAGCGATGAACCATATGGCTAAACCCCAGATGGCAATGAATATAGCCACTGTGGCAGTTAGTTTCATCCAAGAGAATTTAGCATGGTCTGGGGTCGGGGTATGATCATCAATAACAGCGGCTCCATAGGTTTTGTGGGATGCGCCATGTCCAGCACCACCCTTGAATTTATTGGGCGCTAATTTTCCACCTATTGCGCCTAGGATACCCGCTGCGAGTACAATCCACGGAAAACTAATACCAAATACGAAAACACCAAGAAAGGCAAGAGCAGCAATCCCCCAAAGCAGTTCATTCTTGAGGGCTTTAGAGCCAATTCGCCAGGCTGCAAATAAGACCACTGCCACTACAGCTGGCTTAATGCCATAAAAAATACCGGCGACTAAAGGCACATCACCCCAAGCTAAATAAACCCCTGCCAACACGGAAAGCAACAAAAACGCTGGTAAGAAGAATAAAACGCCGGCAAGAATAGCGCCTAAAACGCCATGCATGAGCCAACTCATGTAGATCGCTAACTGAATAGCTTCTGGCCCTGGCAATAGCATGCAGTAGTTGAGCGCATGTAGAAAGCGTTGCTCGGAAATCCAACGTTTCTTTTCCACTAAATCCGTATGCATGATAGCAATTTGCCCTGCAGGGCCACCGAAACTAATAAAACCTAACTTGAACCAATACATGAAGGCCTGTTTTAAGTTTGGTGTGGGTGGAGTCTGTAGGGGATTGTTCAAGACCGGTTCTCCTTGGTGGAGAAGGCATAATAGAGCTTATTCAATGAGTAGTGGTAGCTAAAAACAGTTATTAAAAATATGCACCCATGATCATCGGCGTAGAAAGCCAAGATTAGGCTCTGAAGGCTATGTACTAAAGTTTTAAAGGTGATTAGCAATCTCTTTGGTTAGTCACATAATGAATCTGAGCGGGTGATGTTGAGCTAAAATAAGCGAAATTTACTTAGTTTATTGTTAAGAGTAACTTGCTAAGGCTCATCTTGTTTCTATATTTCAGCTTTGGTCTTCAAATATAAGGTTTTGAATTTATGGAAAAAGTTAGTGTTCTTTTTGTGTGCATGGGAAATATCTGTCGCTCACCCACTGCGCAGGGTGTATTTGAAAACCTGGTACAGCGTTCTGGCCTAAAGCAGGTCATTCGCATAGATTCAGCAGGTACGCATGCTTATCATATTGGCAATCAGCCGGACAATCGGTCCCAGCAGGCTGCTTTAGGACGAGGTGTTGACTTGTCCAAACAACGTGCTCGTCAGGTGCAAGCCGCTGATTTCAGCGATTTCGATTATATCTTAGCGATGGATTTGAATAATCTACACACACTACAACGTTTTACCCAAGCTCGGAATGCAAAAAATCTCCAGCTTTTTATGGAGTTCGCTAGTCGCTGGCGGGAGCGTGAAGTGCCTGACCCTTATTATGGCGGTTCACAAGGGTTTGAACGTGTGCTAGATATGATTGAGGATGCCTCAGAAGGGTTGCTAGCACACTTAATTCGTATCCATCACATAGAGCGGCTAGTTTAACTAACCGCTCTATGCGTTTTTAACTAATCAGCATGCATCCAAATGGGGCGCTTTTTGACGGGTACAGTGGCCTCAGGTGCAGGCTCTGTTTCAGGTGAAGTGCTTGAGGCAAGCTCATTCGAGTCTGCTTGAGGCTCAGCTGATCCATTGACACTTGAATTAACAGTTGCATCACTACTTGTTTCAGCTACCTGAGCAGTAGTCACGATTGTCACAGGCTCAGTTTGAATACTTTGTTGAGTCGTCATTTCAGGAAGCTGATGCGCAAAGCTATTTTGAGCCTCCCCTGAAGCTGCTGGATTCACATAGTCCTGAATAGATGAAGTCACCTCTACTCTATTTTCTGTTGCTACCTGAGCAGGTTGCACACTAGCCGCCTCAACCGATTCTGTATAAATGGCAGTGCTGCTAGGCACAGCTATAGGTTCAGACACAGGCTGCTGCATGGTAGGTTCAGGCACATCATGGGTAGCTGCAGCTTCAGGCGTATTGCTTGAAGCCTCAGAACTTATACCAGGTTTTATCTCCACTTCTTGAGATATAGCTAGAGTAGTAGCATTTTCTGGAATGTCTGCTGCAACCTGTTCTGATCTGCGCTGCGAGCCTTGTCCGTGTTGGCGTGGGCGGCGATCTTGACGCGACTGTTTTTTCGGAATCAGATCAATAATTAGCGGCTCGAGCGTTTCTGGTGGCGGGACGCGCCGTTCCATTTGCCCATGCCGAGTTGTTGTTTCTACCGTTGCATTAGCAACTGGCTCCACAGGAAGGTTGCTAGCTTGGTTAATATCAGCCTTCAATTGCTCAAAGCAGATTTCAGTCGTTTGCAGCTCATAGCTGCTTACCGTTTCAGTGCGATTACTACGTTCGCGCCGCCCGCGATTGCGTTGACGACGATTGTCACGATTATCCCGGCGTTGTGAGCTATCGCTTGTATTCTGAGCAGTGTTATCCACAATCACCTCTTCTACTGTGATACTTTCAGTCGTAGTAGTGAGGATAGTTGCTTCAATTTCTGGTTCAGCAGAAGGTGTTTCAGGCGCTGTTACTTCAGCCCGTTCACGATTACGCCGGTTTTGTTGGCGGTTATCGCGGTCACGTTCTTGACGATTGCGATTACGCTCACGCCGTTCATTGCGATTTTGATTTGCAGTTTCATTATCGGAACTAACAAGTGCGTCTTGTGTATGAACTTCAGTTGAAACCTGCTCAATCTGGGTTTGCTGCTCAGGTTGACGGCGTTCATGGCGTTGTTGACGACGTTCCTGACGCTCAGTACGCGTTGGCGCTTGATTGTCATTCGCCTCGTTAGGTTCGTTCGGCGACTCTTCATTTGCTGGCTGATTTTGCCGACGACGATCATCACCACGTCTACGCTCTTCAGTGTTACGGCGATTTTGCTGATGATTGTTGTTATTGCGCCGATTTTGATTAGAACGACGTTCTTCTCCAGTGGCGTTTTCAATCCGTGCTTGCTGGGCACTGGCTGCGGTGGCGGCTTGAGCAGCGGCTTGTTCCGCAGCTTTAGCTTTGACTTGTGCCATTGTTGGATCAACTTTAGCACTACTGCCAAATAAGCCATTGAGAATGCGCCGAATTAAGCCCGGATTCTTCTGCACATCCAAAACTTCGGATTCTACTACAGGAGCAGGGCGACGCTCAGTGCGATCAATTTGTGGTGCTGGCTGACTTGGAATGACATTACCTACCACTGCTTCTGGCTGGATTTGCACTGGATTCGCCAAACGCTCAGCCATTAAATCAGCATCAGTGTCTTCTGGTTCACTGATTTGAGTGTAACTAGCGCCCACCGTTTCCATATCATCAGTACGTATCCGCGTAATTTCAAAATGTGGTGTGTCGATATGCGGATTAGGAATAACGGTTAGCTCGATATTACGACGCTTTTGAATATTAACAATCGAATCGCGCTTCTCGTTTAAAAGATAAGCGGCAACGGGTACTGGCACTTGCGCAATCACACGACCCGTTAGCTCTTTCATGGATTCTTCTTCCATCAAACGCAAGATGGAAAGTGCTAAAGAGTCGGTGTTACGAATATGGCCTTGACCTTCACAGCGGGGACAAACTAGCTGGCTAGATTCACCCAAAGAAGGACGTAGGCGCTGGCGAGACATTTCTAATAAGCCAAAGCGCGAAATCCGCCCAACTTGAACGCGAGCTCGGTCAACTTTTAAAGCTTCTTTCAAGCGGCGCTCAACATCCCGTTGGTGCTTGCTTGGGAGCATATCGATGAAATCGATAACGATTAGACCACCTAAATCGCGTAAGCGTAATTGGCGGGCAATTTCATCGGCAGCCTCAAGGTTGGTATTGAGTGCGGTTTCTTCAATATCTTGGCCTTTAGTAGCACGTGCAGAGTTGATGTCGATGGACACTAAAGCTTCAGTATGGTCGATGACTATCGCACCGCCAGAAGGCAGATTCACAGTGCGCTGGAAGGCAGTTTCAATCTGATATTCAACCTGATAACGGCTGAACAATGGGGTATTGTCTTGATAAAGCTTCAGCTTGCGCAAATTATGCGGCATTACCGCTTGCATAAAGTCTTGTGCTTGTCGAAAGACTTTCGGGTCGTCAATAACAATTTCACCAATATCACGCCGGAAATAATCACGCAGGGCGCGAATGATGACATTGCTTTCTTGGTATAAGAGCACAGGTGCTTTGTGTTGATTGGCTGCGGAGGTAATCGCTTCCCACAGGGTCTTGAGATAGTCTAAATCCCAACTAAGTTCTTCTAGTTCACGGTCGACCCCAGCAGTACGCACAATAGCCCCCATACCCTCGGGAATTTCTAGGTCACTTAAAGTTTGTTTAATTTGCTGGCGATCTTCGCCTTCAATTCGCCGTGACACACCACCTGCTTTAGGGTTGTTCGGCATCAAGACTAAATAGCGACCCGCTAAGCTAATATAAGTGGTGAGGGCAGCACCTTTATTACCACGCTCTTCTTTATCGACTTGAATAAGGATTTCTTGGCCTTCGCGCAACATGTCTTTAACATTGACTTTGCTGCCATTGCCATATTTTTTTACTGCCTCAGGATGATAGCATTCCGGTGCAATTTCGCGGAAAGATAAAAAACCATGACGCTGTGCGCCGTAGTTAACGAAGGCTGCTTCAAGGCTTGGCTCGATCCGAGTAATGACCCCTTTATAGATATTAGACTTTTTCTGCGCACGAAAAGGATGCTCGATATCCAAATCGTAGAGACGCTGTCCGTCTACCATTGCGACCCGAATTTCTTCGGCCTGTGTCGCATTAATTAAAATTCTTTTCATGTACTACACCACAAACGTGCAGTACCTGCTCAGCTTTTCCTATTCATGAAGAAGTAGCCGGCAACAATAAGCCTGAAGGTAAAAGCCATTAGCACCCATCCAAAAGCGTTAAGTTTGGACTTTTTAGGTGTAAACATGGGGAAAGTAAGATTTAGATCATCCCAGTGTGCTTTTATTACCTCTTAGTTGAATGCATCCTGTTGCTTGGTTGTCCAGTCAATGCCCCGTCCCGCTGGCAGTTGCCCTAATCTGAGATAAGTTCAGATGAGACTAGGTTATCGTTAGTTAGGTCTATCAAAGCGACGATCTAACTCAGTGTTAGTTTCCTTCTCTAAAAACAGGCAGCGATGATAACAGGTAACTGCTAGGTTAATTTACTTTCAGTAAACCCTACTGAAGGCGCTGCGCTCAGGTAAAGTCGTCTTTAGTTGCGACTTAACCTACTCAAATTCCGCTTGGAATTTGATTGAATCATCCGGTTTTGAGTCCTATCATGCGTACCAGCATTTGCTTATAAATAAACCCGTCTGTCGGTAGGCAGAAACCACTAGGCTCAACGGTCAGACTTTTAAATCCATCTGTCCAGTAACCTAACCTGAATATAGCAAGTTGGCTAATTGCATTCAATCGGATTCCCGACAATTAGCATACTGAATAAGGCTTTTCTCACATGTCAGTTGAATACTATACCGTGACGGCTAATGAAGCAGGTCAGCGGATTGATAATTTTCTGTTAAAATATTTTAAAAAAGTTCCAAAAAGTGTCATCTATCGTATTGTTCGTAAAGGAGAAGTGCGCGTTGACAAAAAACGCGTTAAACCCGAATACAAACTCGCTGAAGGTGAACAAATCCGTATCCCGCCAGTTCGTACTGAACTAGAGCAACCACGTGCTAGTGAAGCGTCAGAACAGTTGCTTGAACGGATTGATCAAGCCATCCTGCACGAAGATACCCATATTATTGTGGTTAATAAGCCAGCAGGTCTACCCGTACATGGCGGGAGTGGTGTTCCATTTGGCTTAATTGAAGCTTTTCGCCAGTTGCGGCCAAATTTGCCCTTCGTGGAGTTAGTGCATCGCTTAGATAAAGATACCAGTGGTTTAGTGATGTTAGCTAAATCACGTCCTGCTTTAACTTCTTTACATCAGATGCTCAAAGAGGGCGCAATCGAAAAGCATTATAAAGCTTTAGTGCATGGTCGCTGGCAGGGTGGCAAGCGCCATATCACCTTAGATTTAAAACGCGAAAACAATTCTTACCAAAAGATGCAAGTGGCTGAAGAGGATGAGGAGGGGCAGACCGCAGAAAGTATTTTTAAGCCCATTTCTGTTTATGGCGATTGTACATTGATGGATGTACAAATTCTTACGGGGCGTATGCATCAGATTCGGGTACAGCTGGCACATTTAGGCTATCCAATTTTAGGCGATGAGCGTTATGGCGATTTCAAATTGAATCGTGAATATCGCGATGCGGGCGTAAAACGTTTATGTTTACATGCAGCTAGCTTAGCCTGTTATTTTGAATTGAGTGGCCAGAAGCTGCAGTTTGAAGCACCGCTGCCTGAGGATATTAATCAGGTATTGAAAGCCTTAAAGGGGCAAAAATGAAAACCAAACCTTATGAGTTGCTGATTTTTGATTGGGATGGAACGCTGATTGATTCGGCAGCCCATATCGTGAGTTGTATTCACTTGGTGCATAGCAAGGTTGGTTTAGATGCACGGAGTAATGAAGCAATCCGTAATATTATTGGCCTTGGTTTAGAGGAAGCTTTTCAAGCCTTGCATCCGCAAGCTGCATCTTCGCAGATTCAAGCGGCAGCACACGAATATAAGCAACAGTTCTTTTTGCATAATCGCAAAGCCAGTGCGCTGTTTGCGGGCGCTCGAGAGACTGTGGAGGCACTCGATCGTCAAGGTTACTTATTAGCAATTGCCACTAGTAAATCGCGGCAGGGCTTAAATCAAGTATTAGCTGAAACTGCCTTAAAACCTTTATTTCCGATTACGCGCTGTGCGGATGAAACCTCTTCTAAGCCGCATCCTTTAATGCTGGAAGAAATTTTAGCTGAATATGATCTACCAGCTTCAGCGGCTTTAATGATTGGCGATACGGAATATGATCTACAGATGGCACATACGATTCAAATGCATGCTGCTGGTGTCAGTTATGGTGTACACGGGCGCGAGCGTTTAGTGGCTTTGAATCCACGGGTTTGTCTAGAGGATATTCGTGAGTTGCCTGTTTGGTTAGAATCTCTATAAGGTTAGGGCGTGTGATTTAGGCCTCTGGCTCCCAACGCGATAAGTCGATCTTGGGATCAACTTGCCAAGTAGCAGTAAAAGGCGTGTAAGGATGATTTTCTAAGGTGCGTACAAACTGAGCGCGGCTGATGGTTTCTGCACCCATACTCATTAGATAGGGATTAGCCATTTGGCAATCAATCAAGGCAAAACCCCAAGCATTTAAATGATAGGCGAGGGCGACTAAAGCCATTTTAGAGGTATCGGGGGCGCGACTAAACATTGATTCTCCACAAAACACCCCACCGCTAGCTACACCATATAAGCCGCCTAGTAATTCTGTGCCGCTGGCATCATAGATTTCTACGGAATGCGCCCAACCCGCTAAATGCAAACGGCAATAAGCAGCATGCATATCATCGGTGATCCAAGTGCTATTGGTATAATTGCGCGGAGCAGAACAGGCGCGGACTACGGTTGAAAAGTTTTGGTCAAAACGGACGTGATAGCCTTTATTCCGTATGGATTTGCGTAGGCTACGGGTAATGCGGATTTTGTGTGGATAAAGTACTGCCCGTGGGTCAGGACTCCACCAATAGATCGGTTCGCGCGGGCCAAACCAAGGGAAAATTCCGTGCTGATAGGCATTGACCAAGCGCTTTAAACTTAAATCACCGCCGACTGCCAACAAGCCATTCGGTTCATCCCAAGCTTGCTCAACCGGAGGAAAGGCTTCGTCCGGTCGATTAGGATTCAAAAGATGTAAGCGCAGCTGACGCGTCATGCTTATTCGTTAATTTGGTGCTTAGGCTTTAGGTGTTTTGGCCAGCATATCAAGATAACGTTCGGCATCCAAAGCAGCCATACAGCCGGTACCCGCAGACGTAATCGCTTGGCGATAGATATGATCCATTACATCCCCTGCCGCGAATACACCCTCAACACTCGTTGCTGTAGCATTGCCTTCTAAACCACTGTTTACTTTGATATACCCGCCATTCATTTCAAGTTGGCCTTCGAAAATATCCGTATTCGGCTTATGTCCAATCGCTACAAACACGCCCATTAAATCAATAGTTTCGGTTTCGCCCGTTTGCGTGCTTTTCACCCGAATCCCAGTCACGCCGCTTTTATCCCCTAAGACTTCATCTAAAGTGTGATTCCATAAAATCCGTACATTGCCATTTTTAGCTTTAGCAAACAGATGATCTTGCATGATCTTTTCTGCACGCAAGCTATCACGACGGTGAATAAGCACCACTTCAGAGGCAATATTGGAGAGATACAGTGCTTCTTCAACCGCAGTATTTCCGCCACCAATCACCGCGACACGCTTTTTACGATAAAAGAAACCATCACAGGTCGCACAAGCTGAAACACCTTTACCCTTGAAGTTTTCTTCAGACTCTAAACCTAAATACATGGCAGAGGCGCCCGTCGCAATAATCAAAGCATCACAGGTATAGCTAGCTGAATCGCCTTTTAAACTAAAAGGGCGCTGTTTTAAATCGACAGTATGGATATGATCAAAGATAATCTCGGTATTGAAGCGCTCAGCATGTTGTTGCATGCGTGCCATTAAGTCCGGCCCCATAACGCCTGCATTGTCGCCCGGCCAATTATCGACCTCGGTGGTGGTCATTAGTTGACCGCCTTGTGCCATACCCGTGACCAAAACAGGGTTTAGATTAGCGCGTGCTGCATAAACTGCCGCTGTGTAGCCAGCTGGACCTGACCCTAAGATCAATAGTCGGCAATGTTTGGTGTTCATGTATAATCCTCATTTTTTATAGGCTAGCCAGGTGCTGCCAGAATAATTGGCCTAATCCTAAGGCAGGTCGCTTATAGGGTAAAGTAGTAAACCAATTTGTACCTTTCAAGCCAGATAGAACGGGCTATACTTTTAGCTGGCTAAGCTGTTGAAAAGAATTAAGGAAGCAGGTGACTTGAGCAAGGATAAAATTAAACTCAACCAGCGCAAGCGTGTCAGCTTGCAGCAGGCCTCAATGATCGTCTTTATGGGGATCGCAGCGGTATTGCTGCTGGCCTTGGTTTCATATGATGCTAAAGATCCCGGACCTTTTGTCCACAATAATAGCGGGATTAGTGTCGGTGTATGCAAAAACCTCGCTGGCTGTAAGGGTGCCTGGTTAGCCAATTTCCTTTATGGTTTATTGGGTTATTTCGCTTATGCAGTCCCTGTGGTTTTGGTGGCATTAGGTTTAACCGCTTTTCGTTACCCTAAACATTTACGCACCCCAGCCAATCCGATTGGTGGCTTAAACGATGTGATTACAGTCGTTGGTGCGGTACTGACTTTAGTAGCAGGTAGCGGTTTAGCACATATGCTATTCACGCCTTATCCTTATGGGATTGGTGGCGGGATTCTCGGCTCAGTGATCGCGAGCGGTTTGCTAGGAACCTTTCTTGGTTTCTTTGGTACTTTATTAGTGCTCTTATCCCTGTTCTTGGGTGGTTTGACAGTAGTCGCGGATATTTCTTGGGGCGAAGTCACTGAAAAAGTCGGCGAGTTCATGCTGAATATCTTTGAAAAAGCCCAAGGGATTAAAGATAAGCATGGCCCGACAATGGTCACTGCTTCTGGTGCAACTTTAAGTGTCGGCAAGGATTTATTAAAATCGAGCGGTGAGTCAGTGAGTAAAATAGGTGGCTTGCTGGGTAAGGTGTCTGCGCTACAAGGCTTAAAAGAGCAAGTGACTGGGAAGCGTACTCCACTAGAGAATGATCTATATACGCATGATCCGTTGTTCGATGAAGAAAAAGACGCTAAATCTGCTTCTGTTTCTGAGGGTGCTGAGAAGCCTGCCAAACCATTAGAAATACCTGCTATTACCACAGCCACCGAGGTCGTTGAGGACAAAGCGCCACGCGTGCGCACGACCACAGCTGAGACTGTAGTCCGTGATAATGTGCTAGCAGATGCTGCTTATACCCTTAATCCTGATAGCTCAGTGACCTTGCCACGGTTGTCTTTATTAAATCCACCGCCTGCATCGAAAGATCGGGTGCGCCAATCTAAAGAGGCGTTGGATTTATTATCTTCCCGCTTAGTAGAGTCTTTAGGCCATTATGGTGTCAAAGACACCACCGTAGTAGCTTGTGAACCAGGGCCTGTGATTACTCGCTTTGAGTTGCAGTTACCAGATGGCACTAAGGCTAGCAAGATTTCAGGTTTAGCGAATGACCTAGCGCGCAATATGTGTGTATCGAGTGTGCGTGTGGTGGAGGTTATTCCGGGGCGGCCTACCATCGGTGTGGAAGTACCGAATGACAAACGCGATGTAGTCACCATTAGCGAATTGATTGAGTCGCGGGTTTATCAAAAAAGTGTTTCACCACTCACGTTGGCCTTGGGTAAGGATATTGCGGGCAATCCAGTAGTGGCAGATTTAGCACGGATGCCGCACTTATTGGTAGCTGGTACAACCGGCTCGGGTAAATCGGTAGCAGTGAATGCGATGCTGTTGAGCTTGTTGTATAAGGCAACGCCAGAGCAGGTGCGCTTAATCCTGATTGACCCGAAAATGCTGGAGTTAAGTAGTTACGAAAATATTCCGCATTTGTTAGCACCCGTCGTGACCGACATGAAAGATGCAGCGAATGCGCTGCGTTGGTGTGTAGCGGAAATGGAGCGCCGCTATTTGCTCATGTCTAAGCTCAAAGTGCGGAATATCACTGGCTTCAATACTAAAATCGAAGAAGCTCAAGCACGGGGTGAACAGATTGCTGATCCGCTGTTTGATCCTTCCAAATCCCTAGACATGCAGCCAGAACCTTTGCAACCCCTACCTTATATTGTCATTGTCATCGACGAATTCGCTGACATGATGATGGTGGTGGGTAAAAAGGTAGAGGAGTTAATTGCCCGCTTAGCGCAAAAGGCACGTGCTGCAGGTGTGCACTTGATTCTAGCGACCCAACGACCATCGGTGGATGTGATTACTGGCTTGATTAAAGCAAATATTCCTTCACGGATTGCCTTCCAAGTGTCTACCAAGATTGATTCGCGGACGATTTTGGATCAAGGGGGGGCGGATCAATTGCTTGGCTATGGTGATATGTTGTATATGCCGCCGGGTACTTCGATTCCACAGCGGGTGCATGGCGCTTTGGTGACGGACCAAGAAGTAGAAGATGTGGCCACTTATCTCAAACAGCAGCGGGAACCTGATTATATTGTTGGTGTCTTAGCTGATACAGAGGGTGGGATGGATGCAGCGATTCCCGGTTTAGAACCTTTAGATAGTGGTGAAGAAGCTGATCCTTTATATGATGAAGCGGTAAAAGTAGTGACTGAATCGCGGCGGGCTTCGATTTCTTATCTACAACGACGTTTAAAAGTGGGCTATAACCGTGCGGCACGCATGATTGAAGATATGGAAATCGCTGGTGTGGTAAGCGCTGTGCTACCCAATGGAACGCGTGATGTCTTAGCTCCACCACCTATAGACGATTATTAAATTAAAATTAGGATTTTGTTGGATTTTATGATGAAAAAATTAGTAGCGACCGTATTTTTGGTAGCTGGTTTAATGCAAGTTGTACAAGCTGAGTCTGATACAGCTCCCGCCACTACTGGCCAAGCGGCAGTACCTGCTACGGCTACAGGTGCAACCACAGACGGGCGTGCACGTTTAAACCAATTTTTTACCACGGTTAATTCTATGCAGTCCGGTTTTGTGCAAGAGGTTTACGATGACAAAGGTAAACTCAAGCAAAACTCGAAAGGAACAGTCTATCTCTCCCGCCCTGGTAAATTCCGTTGGGAATATGCCGCACCTGAATCGCATCAGATTGTTGCCGATGGGAAAAATGTCTGGGTTTATGATGTAGAGCTGGATCAAGTTACTGTAAAGCCCATGACGCAAGCTTTGTCCGCAGCACCGGTAGGTATGCTATTAAACAAGCAACCGGTTGAACAGCAGTTTGCAGTAGAACCAATGGAAGCTGAAAATAGCAAGCTCTCATGGTTTCGCTTAAAACCGCATAAGAAAGATTCTGATTTCACCACGATGGATTTGGGTATGAGTGATCAAGGTATCCAAGAAATGGTGTTAGGCGATAAGTTTGGCCAACAAACCTATATCCATTTCCAAGGTATGAAATTAGATATTAATGTGGATGCTTCACGTTTTAAATTCACACCACCAGAAGGTGTGGATGTGATTGGCAAGCCTTCCTAAGCTTTGATGACGACTGCTTTCACACCCTTAGCGGAGCGGATGCGCCCGCAAACGCTGGAAACTTATGTGGGGCAGTCGCATTTACTGGCTAAGGGCAAGCCACTGCGCCGTGCCCTTGAAGAGGGTTATCTGCATTCTATGCTGTTCTGGGGGCCACCCGGAACTGGCAAAACCACTTTAGCACGCTTAATAGCCCATTATTGGCAGGCAGAGTTTTTAACTTTGTCCGCTGTGCTTGCGGGTGTAAAGGAGATTCGTGCAGCGGTTGAAGTTGCACAAAATAATCGTGAGCAATTCGGCAAGGCGACTGTGCTATTTGTTGATGAGGTACATCGCTTCAATAAAGCTCAACAAGACGCTTTTTTGCCACATATTGAATCAGGTGTGCTGATTTTTATTGGCGCCACCACTGAAAACCCTTCCTTTGAACTCAATAATGCGCTGCTTTCGCGGGTGCGTACTTATGTGTTACGCAGTTTAAGTACAGATGATATTCGCGCTATTTTGCAACAAGCTTTGCAGGATCAGGAGCAAGGTTTAGGGGCGCGTGGTTTAAATTTAAGTCCGACTGCGTTAGAGCAATTAGTTTTAATGGCAGATGGCGATGCTCGTCGTGCTCTAGGCTGGCTAGAAATGGCTGCGGACTTGGCAGAAGAAACCGAGCAGGGTTTAGTTATTAGCGATGCCACGGTGCAAGAGGTCGCGAGTGGTTCGTTGCGGCGCTTCGATAAAGGTGGCGATTTATTTTACGAGCAGATTTCAGCTTTACACAAATCAGTACGTGGCACTGATCCTGATGCGGCTTTGTATTGGTTTTGTCGGATGCTGGATGGTGGTTGTGACCCTGTGTATATAGCGCGGCGGATGGTGCGCATGGCTGCAGAAGATATTGGCAATGCCGACCCGCGTGGTTTGCAGCTAGCACTGAATGCTTGGGATGCGTATGAGCGTTTAGGTAGCCCCGAGGGTGAATTGATGCTGGCACAAGCGGTGGTTTATTTAGCCTGTGCGCCGAAAAGTAATGCCACTTATACCGCTTTTAAGCAAGCCATGCAGGATGCCAAGCAGTCAGGGTCTTTGGAAGTGCCGATGCATCTGCGCAATGCTCCTACTAAGCTGATGAAATCACTGGATTATGGCAAAGACTATCGTTATGCCCATGATGAAAAAAACGCTTATGCCACAGGGGAAAACTATTTTCCTGAAGCTCTCAAAGGTCGGCGTTATTACCAACCTGTTGAGCGTGGCTTAGAATTGAAGATTCGCGAAAAGTTAGCGAAATTACGTGGTGAGGCTTAAGCCGTTTGGTAGTTTAAGCTCTGTAATAACTGTTGATGCAACTCCTGACTTGCGGCTGCCAAGACTGTAGTACTGTTTAAATTCAATGGCTTACCCATCAAATCGGTAAACACACCTCCCGCTTCATTCACAATCACTGATAAAGCCGCAACATCTAGTACATTTACATCGGATTCGATGATCATATCCACTTTGCCACTGGCTAATAGGTGGTAATGCAGGAAATCACCATAACCCCGAATGCGCTGGACTTGAGTAATAATTTTACCTAAGCTGTCCCAGCTTGAACTAGCGGCTAAGGAAGCGATATTGCCCAAGGACAAGGCAGCTTGCTTCAACTCAGTATAACCACTGACTTTAATCGCTTGCTGATTGAGATAAGCGCCTTGGCCTTGTTCAGCATAAGCCATTTCACCAAAGGCGGGGGCGTTCGATACGCCTAAAATCAGTTCTGAGCCTTTCATTAAAGCAATTTGCGTGGAAAACATTGGATAGCGGCGCACAAAGCTTTTGGTGCCATCAATCGGGTCAATGAGCCAAGTATATTCCGCATCGGGATTAGTTTTGCCGGTTTCCTCACCAAAGAAGCCATGTTCTGGGAAGCGTTCTAAGATAATCTTCTTAATGGTTTTTTCTGCTTCAACATCAGCAATGGTGACAGGGGATTGGTCAGCTTTGATCTCGACTGCAAATTTGCCGTGATAATAGTGCAGAATAATTTCTTGAGCGGCTTGGGCAGCTTCTAAAGCTGTTTGGAGAAAGGGACTCATAGTTAATTCGTTTTCGTTGAAATTTAGTCAAAAGAGGGCGCCATTCAGCAGGATTCACAGGCGCGAGTCAAGTTTCAATTTAAGAGCTTTTGAATATGTTCATGCATACATTGAGCCGTTTCTGCCCAATTTTGTTCGAGCATAATGGCATGACCCGCATTGACCCAGCTTAAGGGGCAACAATAAGTGCCTGCCGTCCAATGCACTACACTCGCTGGTACTAAGCGATCATGGCGTGCGCCAATCACGGCCAGAGGGGTTTGTTTAATCCGCGACACAAACGGCAAGTTCACATTCATATCCCAAAGCAGGCGCATGGATTCGGGGTTGGTTTGGGTAAACCAAGTTTGTAGATTTTCATCGCTAACCGGATGATAAAACAACACATCACGGGTAAATTGCAGATCAGTTTGCTCCGGTTGGCTGTAAATTCGCGCCATTTTCATTGCTAACAGCGGATTCGTCCATGTGCTAATCATGGAAACGGGCATCATGCCTTGTGGGGGCACGCTACAGGCCAATATAGCGGCAGGGGCGCGATATTCAGATAAATAACGCTGTACCACCATCCCACCCATAGAATGTCCCACCAAGACAGGTTCTTTGCCGGTTTGCGTTTGAATCTGTAGGACAGCTTGGCGTAAATCCTCAACAAAATCAGCTAAACCAATGCGATTAATCGGTTTATCGCTGGGTGAATTGCCATGCCCGCGTAAACTCAAGGCATAAGCTTGATAACCTTGTTCAGCGAACCAGTTCAAGAAATACACATCCCAAATCCAAGCAGCACTTAAAATGCCGTGTACAAATAAAATCGGCTGACCTTGAGGTTGGGTTGAGCGTTGAATGATTTCTAAGTCCATCTTAAATCGTCCGCTGGCTACAAAAGTAGGCTGCAATTCAACAGGAATACCTGTGAGTGTCAAGGGTTTCCCAGCGAGTTGGTAGAATTGAGTTATACTCACGGGCTGAAATAACCAGCACACAGGAGCTATGGATGGAGTATCGCCCATTAGGAAAGACTGATATTAAAGTCAGCAAAATTTGCTTAGGCACTATGACCTTTGGTGAGCAAAACACCGAAGCAGAAGCACATGAACAGCTTGATTATGCCGTCGCACAGGGGATTAACTTTATTGATGCGGCTGAGATGTATCCCGTGCCGATTAATGCCGCTACCCAAGGGCGTACTGAGCAATACCTTGGCACTTGGCTAAAAAAGCGCTCGGATCGTGAGCAAATCATTCTTGCGAGTAAAGTCGCAGGCCCTGGTCGTAAAGAAGCGCTCGGGCATTTACGCGATGGCCCACGTTTAAGCAGAGATCATGTATTACAAGCCTGTGATGCTAGCCTGCAACGTTTACAAACCGATTATATTGACCTCTATCAAGTGCATTGGCCGAGTCGCAGTACCAATTATTTTGGGCAACTAGGTTATCGCTATGGTAAAGATCATCATCCTGAAACGATTGCGGAAACTTTGGGCGCGCTGGGTGAGTTAGTGGCTGCCGGCAAAGTGCGCCAGATTGGCTTATCCAATGAAACCCCTTGGGGCTTAGCGGAGTACTTGAGCTTAGCGAAAGAATTGAATCTGCCCAGAATTGTGACCGTGCAGAACCCTTATAGCCTATTGAATCGTAGCTATGAAGTGGGCTTAGCCGAATTCGCGCATCGTAGTTCAGTTGGTTTATTAGCCTATTCACCATTGGCCTTTGGGGTTTTGAGTGGCAAATATGTGCATGGACAGCGTCCTGAAGGCACACGCCTGACGCGTTGGGGGCAATATTTCACTCGCTATACTTCTGAAAATGCACAAAAAGTCACACAAGCCTATGTCGAATTAGCTCAACAGCATGGCTTAGATCCTGCGCAAATGGCCTTGGCTTATGTGAATTCTCGCCCGTTCTTAACCGCGAATATTATTGGTGCGACCAGCATGGATCAATTGCGCAGTAATATTGCGAGTGCTGAGTTAGTATTATCTGATGAGGTGCTGAAAGGGATTGAAGCGATTCATGACGTGACTCCAAATCCTTGCCCTTAAACGGAGCTGGTAGTGATTCTGTATATTCACGGTTTTCGTTCTTCTTCGTTATCCGCTAAGGCACAAGAAACTAGGCGTTGGTTAGAGGCACAAGGGCGCGGTCAGGAGTGGATTTGTCCTGACTTGCCACCTTATCCGCTCGTGGCTATGCACATGCTAGAAACGATTATTCGCGAATCTAAAGAGCCACCAACACTGATTGGTAGCTCTTTAGGCGGCTTCTATGCAACGGTATTGGTCGCCCGTTATGGCTTAAAAGCGGTGGTGGTAAATCCAGCAGTGCATCCGGGCTTGGTATTGCGTCCTGCTGTGGGCTTAATCACTAGCTTCTATGGCGATGAGCAATACCCGTTTACTGAGCAACATTTGCAAGAACTGCATACGCTGGATTTACCTGCCCCACTCCATCCAGAAAATATTTTATTCATGCAAGAGCGTGGTGATGAGGTATTAGCTTGGCAGGAAGGCTTAGCTTATTATCGCGACTGTCACCAACTGGTATTTGCGGGTGGTGATCATGGCTTCACCCGCTATCGAGCTGTATTGAGTTTAATTGACCATTTTTTAAATAATTAACTTATGACACTTGAACAACTTTTAGAAAAACTACAAACCCAACAAGCACTTAATTTCGCAGATGTCATCGCGACGATTGAAGCGCATTACACTTACACCCCACAAAGCTTCACGAATGGTTTGGGAGAAAGTCGCGTACAGAATCCTGCGGGTACGAATGAAGGCTCCTGTAAAGTATTCGCCTTTGGGAAACTGCAGCAGCTTTCCCCTGAGCAGACTTTGGCTTGTTTCGGTGAGCATTATCGAAACGTGCTAGCCACGCCTGAAGGCACTGATCATGGGAATATTCGTAGTTTCATGCACTATGGTTGGGCGGGGATTGAGTTTTTGGGTACTGAGCCAGCGTTGAGGCTTAAGGCTGAATGAGCTAAAGGCCATGAGAAGATGGCCTTAGTTAAAATTAACTCGCTGTAATCGCCAAACTCTCACTCGGTGCATCTAGTGGCGTGATATTCGTTGCATCAACTTGCATTCGAATCATAGTCGCTTTGCCCACAATTGTTGCAAACGAGGCATCCGCAGCATCTCGTGCGGTAATAATACGCACGAAACTACTCGGTGGCGCCATGCGGGTGGCATCAAAGAAATACCATTTACCACCTAAATAGGCTTCAAAGACTCCGTGAAAATCAGCAGGTGGCTCTAAACCAGGCGCATAGGCGGACACATAGCGTGCTGGAATCCCCAAGGCACGGCATAAAGTGATGCTTAAATGCGCAAAATCACGGCAAACACCAGCGCGTTGCAAGAGGACTTCACTCGCACCGCTAGACGCATTGGTTGTGCCGGGTACATACTCAATATTCTTATACACCCAATCAACTACTGCAGCGACGCGTGCATAACCTGTTGGGATACCTTCGAAGGTCTTATAAGCAAAACGGCCAATACGATCCGATTCACAATAGCGGCTTGGGTTCAAATAAGGTAAAACTTCAGGCGGTAATTGTGTGTAAGGTGTTTCTGGTACTTGACTAGAATCAACCGCAGCCACTTGTAAAGCTACTGTAGCAGCATAATCAAGACTAAATAAACCGGGTTGTGCAGTGACACGAATACTCCGTCCACCTTCTGGACCATAATTAAACGCCTCATAAGGCTGATAAGGATTTAAAATTAAATTCTCTTGCTGGAGGCTTTGATGGGCATTTAAAGCAGGCATGACACTGAAAATAAAAGTCGTGGCTGATTCCAGTTTGTACTCTAACTTGGTGGCAATTTGAATCAGACTCATATGCATTCCTCAGGCTCAATTAACTATGAAATAACAAAACACGAAAGCAATTCATGCGCCAATTAATTGCTGTATAGCCCCTTAGGCTAGTCTATTTCTCCAAAAAATGTGAATGCCGCTATAGAAATTGAGTGATCTCAGTTTGCACAATGTGAGGCTTGGCTTATGATAAGCGCTTCTGTTAGTAAATAAGAAAAATCATATGAAATTCAAATTTGTTCTGTTTGGGGCTATAAGTTTATTGTCTGGTTGCGCAGCAGTGCCCAATGTGGTCGCCCCGCCGAAGATTTCAGTGCAAGATGTGAGCTTGCAAAATCTCTCGTTGACTCAAGGAACTGCGCTGGTAGGTTTGCAAGTGACTAATCCAAATGCTTTCCCGATTCCGTTGGAAGGTATTCAATACAATCTGCGTTTAAATGGAACGCCAGTCGCCAGCGGTGATCAGCGTCAAGCCACTTATCTACAACCGAATCAACCCACGGCGGTGCAAATTCCAGTGCAATTACAACTTGCTACCATCATGCAACTCGCGCCAGTGCTGTGGCAAAGTCGTTCGGTACAATATCAATTGGATGGTGCAGTGCGCCTGCCGTTTATTAGCGTTCCGTTTCAACGACAGGGTGGGATTGGGGTTAACTAGCCAAATCATTGGAGATCCTAGAGGTCTTGACTGCTTTTAGCCTTAGTGCTAAGCCTATCTACTCAAGCTGCCTCAGTGCTTAAACCTGTGGATACGGCTGCTAAAGATTCGAGTTTTTTAGCTTTCCGTATTCAACTTTTGAAAACTATTGAGCGTAAGGATGCCAAAGCTTTATTGGCAGTCATAAAAGCCCAGCACTAGCTCTGTTGAAAAAATTAAGTTATGAAATTCTGCCCATTGAATTCAGTGAAAATGAGCAGTGGGTCACGGTGAAGCTAGATAATGGTAAGAAAGGCTATGTGGCGAGCCAATATATTCGTAGCTCGTTCGATTACCGCGCCTTTTTTGAAAAAAGTAATGGGCGCTGGCAAATGACAGTATTTATCGCCGGTGACTAGATCATCAAGCTGACCCAGAAGCTCACGCTAAGCATCGAGATTAAGGTTGAGAAGACCACAATCTGCGAGCTAGCTTGTTCAAATAAGTCATAACGCATGGCTACGACATGCACTAAAGCGCCTGTCGGCAAGGCGGTCAGGAGCACGGTGGCCACTAGCCACGCAGGATCAGTCACCCCTAAGGCATAAAAAGCGCAATAAGTTAGTGCGGGATGTACCAGCAGCTTAATCGCAATTAACCAGCTCAGCTCACCGAAGCTAGTTTGAATCTGCCGAAACTGGAGACTTGCACCTAAGCAAAACAACGCTACTGGAATCGCAGCAGGCGCGAGCATATCCAAAGTCGTATTAATCACTTTAGGCAGTGTTAAATTAAAGCCCGAAGCCAATAAACCCAAGACAGTTGATAGAAAAATCGGGCTGCGTAGTAAGGATCGATCTAAAGTCGTCCAGATTTGCCTTAAGCTCATGCTGTGTTGGCGTAAAGCTTCAATACACAGTTGCGCACCCCCGATAATTAATAAATTCCCTGCCAGAATAATGCTAATCGTTGCTGCGGATTCCCCTAATAAACTAAAAGTCAGCGGAAGGCCCATGTAGGCATAATTCGCAAATACGCTGTTCAAACCACGCATGACTAACTCAGTTGGCGACTTGCAGTTGAAAAGATAGCGACTCCCTAATACCGCAATAAGAGCAGTTAAAATAATCCCAAGCACGAAAGCAGTTAGTGCAGGCCAATTGAATAAGTTATCTAAAGTTTGCCGACGAGCTGCATTGAACAAAAGTGCGGGCACTGCAAAGTAATACACAAACAGATTCAAGGCTGGCAGCATTTTGACATCAAGAATCGTTCTACGGGCGAGATAGCCTAAGCCAATTAAGGTAAATAAAGGAATAATGGCGAGCAGGCTTTCAGTCACAGTAATACCCGAGGTAGATTTAAAACTCGGCCATTATAGTGAAAGTGGCTTGAAATGCAGTCTTTATCCTAAAACCACAAGCTCTCTTGCCAAGCCAAATTCGGCTTACTGACTTCAGTGGCTACTTGAGTGGCCGTCGTGGGTGGGTTATTTTCAATCCAATAGAGTGGGTTTTCTTGGCTCGTATTTTTTAGAAGATTTTGCAAGATATTGAGGAATTGCTCATTCGGATCAATCAAAAGTGCACTGCTATTTTCAGTCAGTAACTGAATGTCTAAACTACTGGGTTTGTCATTTAAAGCTAAAGGTTTGTGTGGGTGTAGCGCACTGGCAGGGTTGTTAGTGCTTTGCTTTAAGGCTAAGGGTTTATGCTGGTGCAACTGCAAATCAGAATTGAGTGGAGCATCAAGATCCAGTAGCTCAATCAGAGGCTCTGCTTTAGGGTGGTTAAGTGCTAAAGGCTGTTGAGGCTTAATCTCAGTAGGATGGTCTGTGACCTGATTGATTTGTTGCTCAAGCACTTGCCCGATATGCTGATTAAGTACTTGCTGTTCAGCATTGCTATCAGTGTTGGACTGGGGTAGAGATGGCTGCTTACTAGACTTCCCAAAGTCTATGCTAGCAGCATCACTCAAAGGCACACTGCGCGCCGTTTTTAGGTCAATAGCTTTACTAGGAGCTAAAGTGCTAGAGGAAATCATAGAGGACTATCCCAGTTTTTATAATTTGAGTTATTTATTAACTAAATTAATGATTGATGAAAGCTTGCTGGGGATAACTGGATGAATTGTCAAAATGAATGGTGATAAAACTTCTTTTTAGACCCTGCTCAGTTCAATGGCTGAGCAGGATTATAAGTTTTACTTAAGCTAAACGTTTTACTTGAGCTTCAATAATATCGCCATACACAGTGTTATCGTCACCAAAGTACACCATTGAAGAGGCTAATTTACTCGCAAGAATCGCGTATTTGACCTTTTCCGGTAAGCGATCAATCCGCTCTTTAAAAGCTTCGGTTTGAATCAAGGCTGGCATATGCGTAAGCATCGCTTGCTTATAAGCTGACTCGTGTACCAAGTTGGGATTGGCTTGGAAGTAAGCAAACATACGGGCGTAATGAGCATTAATTTCTTGGCTGACCTGCGTGGAAATATCGGTATAGGTGATTTTTCCACCCGCTTCCCGATGCCGCTTAATGACCACCCGTGCTTCTTGCTCGGCCATCCGATTTAAAATCGCGATGACATCACTCACATATTGCTGCTTATGCGCAAGGAACTCTGCTTCACTTAAAGTCAGATTGGCGATAATTTCGTAAGAAGAGGAGATCACCCCGCATTTATTTGCGGAGGCATCGCGCATAATCACCACGCCGCGTTGTTGCAGTACTCGACGTGCATCAGGAGTGATGAAAGAGTTAGCACCTTCCACAATCACACGAGCGCTGGGTTCGCCATTTTCTTTGAAGAACTGATCCACATTATGCATGGCAATCGTTTCAGGGCGGCCACCCGCGGGAATAAATAGATCGGTTTCTACCGTAAAGGCTAGTTGATTGAAAATCTTGTTAAATTCATCGGTGGAAATCCAATCTTCTTCCAAACCTAAGGCGGTTTTCTTCAACTGCTTATACAGGTCGCGCATGCCATCATGCTTTTTCTGGCTGCGATAGATAATGAAAGCACCTTCATGCAAAGCATTAGCATCGAAAGCATCTAAATCAGATTTGAGGATGACTTTACGCAAAGCATCATGATCTAAACCTTCAGGGTCAAAAGCAGCCGCAGTACCATCCACAATCATGCGGATTTGTACCTGCTCACAGCGTTCAAGTAAAAGGCGCATACTATTGCCTGCCACATCACCGTTTGGCCCACCAGTAATTTTGATACTGAACGGGTCTTTATGCATATCAATGCTGAGCGTTTCTTGCATGGTGACTTCAGCGAAACGAATCACCCCGATGGACGTGACTCCGTATTCTTTATGATTAATCCCCACTTGTTTGCTGGACATGATACCCGCACCGAGTAAATAACCACGTTGCACGGCTAATTGAGCGATTAACTCAATCATGACATCATGCATATTTTCATCGGGGCCAAGTTCAATCGGTTCGTCCTCACCGTAGTAATCCACCACACGCGGGTCTTTGGTTTTACCGTTCTCAGTTACATATAAGTCTAGGAAGGCATTGGTGAAACCGTATTGCAGTTTATATAAGTATTGCAGGACAGTGGCTTGTGGTGTACCGGGGCGAGTATTGAGGATAGAAACCATCTTCGAGCCACCCTCATAAATATCCTTATTCTTCAGATGCTGCGTGTGGGCGAGCACATAGTTTTCGCGGAAGAGGGTGTTAGCGCTATTGGTATAGTCGTCATGGCCTTGAGTCATCAAGGTACGCCAGCCACCACGCGCAATATCGAAGAAGCCAATATGATAACCCGAACCACTGCGACCGGCGAAGAAGGTAATCCGGAACGGACGTTCTTTAGGTAAATCAGAAGTAAAATCTTCCCCTAGCTCTTCTAAATAAGCAGGGTCAAGGCGGAAAGCGAGCGCGTGCTTTTCATCCACGAAGAAATTGGTTTTTAAGCAGTGGGTAATAAAACTCATTGCACAGCGGAAAATAACGCGGCGCGTTTCATCTAAGAAGCGGCGACCCGTATTGAAGTTATCAATTTTATTCTTGGTTGCTTGCAATAGCTCTGCATAGACCTGCTCACGATTTGCGAGATTCGGTTTGAAGCGTACATGGAAAAGCTGCACTAATTGCTGGCTGAGTTCCGGTTGGGCAATGAAAGCGCGCTGCACAACTTCCGGATCGAATTGATCGGGTTTATTGTGCGCGAGATTGGTATGGCAGAAGGTAATCAGCGCTTTAATTAAAGTTGCATCCGTACCGCTCATAATGCCGGTCGCGACTAGCTCATTAAAGCTGGTGGAGTCTGAAGAAATGATCTGTGTGTTATACAGCTCATCCTGTAAGGCTTGGAAAAGCTCATTACCATTTTCCAGTACTGCACCATTGCGTGGTTGGACATAAAAAGTGGCTAAGAAGGTAGGGAAAGTGCCATTACTTAAAGTAATGGTATAAGTCCGTTTTACCCCAATTTTTAAGCGCTTAAAGACTTCAAACACTTGTAATAAGAAATCGCGCTGTGGCGGGTTACTGACCCCAAACAGTACGCGATTGGTTTCACCATTGACGGCATTATCAATCGGGTCAATATCTAAGTGGATACCACCATGAGCTTGGGTTTTTTGATAGAGATCCAGTACCCGTGCTAAGCGTTCAGGATGGGAGACATTCACATAATCGGGATTGTTAATCCATAACAGTTTAACCAGTCGATCAGTTTGGCTGGTATCAAAATCGGGCGCGTGAACTCGTAGATTATCTTCAATATTTTCTTTAATACCGGCGGGCGGCTGTTGATCATCCGCAGCTAAAGCAGCGGCTACTTCCGCATCAGACATAGCACTATAGTCAAAGCGCAAAACTTCTAAGAAATAATCACTATTCGGTAAGCGTAATAAGGACGTATTGATTTCAGAATAGGATAAATTGTCGCGTTTGGGCAGAGAGCTGAGCGTATTATAAATCGAGTTAGGCACACCATTTTGGGCGATTAACATGCGTTCAGGACGATCAGCGAGCCGAATATAAGGTAGGCGGTGAATACGATAGAGTGATTCGACTAAAACGGCTAAAGCGTCGGGTTCGGCACGGTTGAAGCTGAAAAAGAATGGATGCATGGCTTGTTGTAGCCACCCCAAATTACTATCCATCCGACTGCAACTTTCTTGAATGGTTGCCTGAACTTGGTCAATAACTTGCTGTCCCGGATCTTTGTCCATGGTGACTCCTCCTGTGTGTTGTGATGCTTTGTTTTTTTCTAAACATACGCCTATTTAGTGCCTAATGGCAGGCTTATACTGATTTAATTCTGCTTAAAGTTGATTCTTTATTGTTTGTTTAATTGGCGAGGACTCCCATGAAGTCACCGATTTACCGAGCTTTTCGTGCTGCGCTGCTACATTTTTTAGATGACCCTGCGAATGAGCTTGAGCCTTTACATACGCAATATTTTCCTGACGGAATCTTATTAATTAAGGATGGCTATGTAGAAAACATTGGGGCGGCGACTGAATTAGTAAATAGCCTCCCTGCAGATTGTGAGCTGATTCATTATCCTGAGCAGTTAATTATTCCCGGTTTAATCGACACGCATATTCACTATCCGCAAACCGATATGATTGCCGCTTATGGTGAGCAACTCCTGCAATGGCTAGAAACTTATACTTTTCCCACTGAGCGCCAATTTGCAGATAAACAGCATGCCCGTGAAGTTGCTGAGTTCTTTTTAGATGAGTTACTCCGCAATGGTACAACCACTGCTTTAGTGTTCGGCACAGTACACCCTGAATCAGTAGATGCCTTCTTTGAAGCGGCTGAAGCGCGGAATATGCGGATGATTGCAGGCAAGGTGTTAATGGATCGGAATTGTCCTGCTTATCTACAAGACACCCCCGACACTGCTTATACCGAGAGCAAAGCTTTAATCGAAAAATGGCATGGACGCGGGCGTTTATCTTATGCGGTCACACCACGTTTTGCGCCCACTTCAAGTCGGGAACAATTAGGCAAAGCGGGCGAGCTGCTAGCAGAATATCCAGATGTGTATCTACACACGCATGTGGCGGAAAATCGTGACGAAGTGGCTTGGGTCGCGGATTTATTTCCAGAAAGCCGCAGTTATCTAGAGGTGTATCAACAGTATGGTTTACTACGCCCACGAGCTGTTTTAGCTCATTGCATTCATTTAGATGCTGAGGATCGGGCGTGTATGGCTAGCACTGGATCGGCCGCAGCTTTTTGCCCCTCTTCTAATTTATTTATTGGCAGCGGTTTATTCGATCTACATTTAACCAAAGCAAGCGGTGTACGGGTCGGCTTGGGTTCGGATGTAGGCGGCGGAAATTATTTCAGCTTACTGCGTGGGATTAATGATGCTTACAAAGTTACCCAGCTACTCAGTAAAAAACTCTCAGCTTTTCAAGCCTTGTATTTAGCCACCTTAGGTGGAGCCAAGGCACTTTATCTGGACGATAAAATAGGTAATTTTGCAGTGGGAAAAGAGGCTGATTTTGTGGTCTTAAATTTTAAAGCGACTCCTTTACTAGAGCGGCGCTTACAACATTGCCAAAGTTTGCACGATACGTTGTTTGCGCTTTTAATGCTGAGTGATGACCGTTCAGTGACTGCAAGTTATGTGATGGGACAAGCTGCTTTATAATTGACTTCACCCCAATGTGAAAAGGATTTGAACTCATGCGTGCCCTGCGTATTTGTTTGCTGAGTTTATTATTGATCAGTGTCTCTAGTTTTGCTGAATCCCCTAAGTCCACTGAGTTGACTTGGGAGCAGGTCAGTGATGCCATGCCCGAACAGTTGCCTACTCGTTTTGGCCAACTTAGCTTAAAAAGTAGCGGCGATAGTATCGGTAAGAATGAGCTGCTATTGGATGGAAAAATCTTATATAAGGGGGATGAATATACCTACACTCGTCTGTATAAAGTTTTTCAGCGCAGTGACTCAGATGTGGTGCTGATCGGAAGTAACTGTGGGGGGAGTGGTTGCAGTTCTGATGCTTTGATTTTGGCCATTTTGAAAAAAGACACCCCTCCTAAACTCATTGAGGATCCTTTTCTAGATTCCTATCCGCATGAAATTAAATTTCACCAAGCGGGTGATGTACTCAGTTTTAGCCTCGGTTATGCCGAAGCGAAATTAAAAATTGCCGTGTTAAATGCAGATAATAATTTGCAAACCCGCTTAGAAGTTCAGCCTCCGCAAGCTTTGAGTGAAGAAAATTGCAAATGGCTGTATGAAGATGTGTTAGAAGCTTGTGTAGATTCTCGCCGAGAGGATGCAAATTGTGCTAATCCGATAGCGACGTTCACCGGTGTTTTTATGCGCGGTGTGAATGCGATTGCGGACTATCCAGGTTACGATGCTCAAGGCTTTGCTAATCAATGCCGCCAAGCTTGTTTGACAGGTAAATCGCCTAAGTATGCAAGTTTTGGAGTCGCTGCTTGTTCTAAACCCAAAACTGCCGATACGCCTGATACACCTAGTTCTCCTATTGAACCCACTGCTCCCAAAAATACTCAAGTACCTGTCAGCAGTGCTTTAACTAAAGGCTGCGAAGCGGTTTTAAATCGAGGTGAAGCCGTTTGGCCTTGCTTACAAGCCAATTTACTGATTGAACGCAAGCGTTTGAATAAAGCCTATAAAACTTTATTCGATAGCATGCTGCCTCCTGCCCAAACTGAGTTTGAGGCTAAGCAAAAAGCGTGGCTGACGGAGCGGGATAATGCTTGTGGAAAATTACTCAGTGATACTTCTGTCGCCGATTCGGTACAGCGCGCCCCTTGTGTTTATCACTTTATCGTCAAGCGTGCGGATGAATTAGAGTCACTTGTTAAAAAACTCCCAGCCTCCCAAACCTCAAGCACTAAACCTGAAAAAGAACTTTGGTATCAAGCCACAGCTAAACCGTTTCTGCTTGTGCGGGATCAACCTGAAGTGACGGCTAAGAAGCTCGGCACTGTCCCTGAAGGTGGCAAAGTCAAAGTGCTAGAAGCTAATGTGAAAGAGGATTTTATTAGCGGACGCAAAGGTGCTTGGGTGAAGATTGAATGGTTGGATAAGACGGGCTATGTGTTTGATGGGTTTTTGGAGAGGTTATAGTTGTAAAGTAAAGTTGATTTTTGATAAAAATAAAAGAAATTCAATTGTTTAGTTAAACTGTAAAAAATGGTATATTCAAAAAGCTTAAGTAAAAAAGTGAGGATAAACTTAACATTATACAGACTAGGCTTACACTTGAAAAAACTATTTTTGACTTCTATAGGATTACCTATCAATGAAGTAAAAAAACTCTTCCAACTGAGATTTACTTCCACTGAGTTAGAAAATAAGTTTCTCGAGTATGAGGGGGGCAATCGCCTGATTGGTATTCGTGCAGCTATTACAATTCTTATCGTACTAATCATGCTCTTCTCTAGATTTGATTTTGAATATGGTGGCAGTCGGTGGTATATCACCTTCTTGATCCGTTTGCTTGGCCCAGTTACGATTCTAATTATTTGGTTTGCGATAAGCTATTCATCACTTTATCAGCGTAATGCAAGACTCTATGATTTTTTGTTTGCTACAGCTGCGATGAGCCTAACTGTTTTTCTATCTTTTTCTTTAGGGTATTTATTTGAAGTACCCTTTGTTGATTGGAGTTTTCCTTTTCTAGCAAACAGTATGCTTATCGTGTTTTATACAGGTTTACTGCTAATTATTTCATTTTTTTACTTTGCTTTATTTTTATTGCTGATCTCACTAACCTTTGAATTTTGCCTTTTACAATTAACTGCTGATCAAGCAGCAATTACAGAAATAAATCAGAACTTTGGAGCCACTATTGTGATGGCCTTAGTAGCAAACCGCGGTTTGGAAAAATTACGACGGGTAGTTTTTCAACGCAATTTTATGATTATGGCGGAAAGGGAACGTGCGAATGCTCTACTTTATGATTTAGTTCCTGAATCGGTAGCACATCGTTTAAAAAATGGTGAGGTGGTGGCGGATGAGCATCATAATCTCGTTGTTATTTTTATAGATATTGTTGGCTTTACCCAGTTTTCTGCCCATGCACGTACTGATCTTATGTTGGATACCTTGAAAGCAATTTTTACCTCCATAGATAACTGTGCGTCTAAACATAAGATTGAGAAAGTTAAAACTATTGGTGATGGTTATATGGCTGTTTCACACCACACATCCTTAGCAACTGAAGAGTTTGAGAATGTCTATGCCGCTGCGGATTTTTGCTTGGAGGTCATTGATCTGAGCAAGAAAATATTCGCTGAAATGGATTCACCACTTAGCCTAAGAGTTGGCTTGCATATGGGGTCAGCCTTTGGCGGTGTTTTGGGTACTAACCGCCCTTTTTACGACTATTGGGGGACTACGATCAATATTGCAGCCCATTTAGAGAAGCAAAGTGAGCCGAATAAAATCTCCGTTTCAACGGTAGTGAGGGATTTACTCATCGATCGATGCAAGTTTATTGATCGTGGACAAGTTGCTTGCAAAGGGATTGGTTTCACTCAAGTATGGTTTCTTGAAAGAAAACGTCAATAAAAGCAAGGCATACTTAATCATTAAGTGTCTAGAGAGTTATCTCCCCCATCAACTTCACCACCCATTCTTCCCGTTCTTCCACCGTCGCCAATTCCACTTCAAAGCGCAACTTATCCTGCCCATCCAGTTTAAACATCCAAGGCCGCTTTTGAATCAGTTGAATAACTTTCATTGGATCGATATTCGGCTTGGTATCGAAAATAATCCGCCCACCCTTAGCGGTCATATCGAGTTTGCGCACGCCTAAATCTTGAGCGATTAGTTTGACATGGGTTACGCTAAAGAGTGTTTTAACAGGTTCGGGTAATAAGCCAAAGCGGTCAATCATTTCCACTCTTAATTCATCTAAGGCTGCTTGATTGGCGGCGCTCGCGATACGTTTGTAGAGAATCAAGCGGCTATGCACATCGGGCAAATAGTCATCTGGAATTAAAGCTGGAGCGCCCAATTCAACCGTCGTGCGGCTTTGGGAGCGTGGATCAAGAGCTGGGGTTTTGCCAGATTTTAAGGCCTTAACCGCACGCTCTAATAAATCATTGTAAAGATTAAAACCAATTTCCTGAATTTGCCCGCTTTGATCTTCCCCAAGTAATTCACCCGCCCCGCGAATTTCTAAATCATGCGTGGCAAGGGTAAAGCCCACACCTAATTCCTCTAAAGATTCAATCGCTTCCAAACGCTTGACTGCATCTTGAGTGAGAAGTTTTTTCGGTGGGGTGATCAAATACGCATAAGCACGATGATGCGAGCGTCCAACGCGACCACGTAGTTGATGCAGTTGCGCTAAACCTAACTTATCGGCGCGATTGATAATAATGGTATTGGCGCTAGGAACGTCGATCCCGCTTTCAATAATGGTGGTCGCGACTAGAATCTGGAAGCGCTGGTGATAGAAGTCACTCATAATGCTTTCGAGTTCACGTTCACGCATTTGCCCATGCGCAAAACGTACTTCTACATTAGGTAACAATTCGCTGAGTTCTTCAGTGATGCGCCCGATGGTTTTGACTTCATTATGCAGAACATAAGCTTGACCACCCCGCGCTAACTCACGCGCACAGGCTTCTTGGATGGTTGTTTTGTTCCATTCGGTGACAAAAGTCTTGATGGCATGACGTTGAGTCGGTGGGGTCGCAATAATGGATAAATCACGCAAATTGGACAGTGACATATTTAAAGTACGTGGAATTGGCGTCGCAGTCATCGTGAGCATATCGACATTGGCCCGCAGCTTTTTCATCTGCTCTTTATCACGTACCCCGAAACGATGCTCCTCATCAATGATGACTAAGCCTAAGTTTTTAAAAACCACATCATCTTGTAAGAGCTTGTGTGTGCCAATCACAATATCAATCGTACCAGCCGCTAAGGCCTCTAAAGCTTTAGAGCTTTCCTTGCCCGTTTTAAAGCGCGATAAAGATTCAATCCGAAATGGCCAGTCGGCGAAGCGATCACGGAAATTGTTTAAATGTTGTTCTACGAGCAAAGTAGTCGGCGCGATCATTGCGACCTGCTTGCCTGCATTAGCAGCCACAAAAGCAGCACGCATCGCGACTTCAGTTTTACCGAAGCCGACGTCGCCACAAACCACTCGATCCATCGGTTGCGCTGAGCGCATATCCTTGATGACGTTTTCAATCGCCAGGGCTTGATCGGGGGTTTCTTCAAAGGGAAAAGCACCCGCAAAAAGCCGGTAGTCATTTTCATCAAAGGGGAAGCTATGGCCTTGTTGGGCAGCACGACGGGCGTGAATATCTAAAAGTTCAGCAGCGACATCGCGCGCCTTTTCCGCTGCTTTGCTACGCGCTTTTTCCCATTGGTCGGTGCCTAGTTTATGCAAAGGCGCATGATCAGGGTCAGAGCCTGTATAGCGACTCACCAAATGCAAGGAGGCTACGGGTACATACAGTCGATCTTTATTCGCATATTCGATCAACAAGTACTCAGCTTCCACTCCACCGGTCGTGACCATCTGTAAGCCTAGATAGCGTCCCACCCCATGCTCTTCATGGACAACGGGGGAGCCTTCACTTAGGTCGGTAAGGTTACGAATAATCGCATCAGCATCGCGTGTGGCCTTTTTGCGGCGGCGTTGCTGTTGAATCTGTACGCCATGTAATAAGTTTTCTGGAATAACGGCAAGACGCGCATCCGGTAGCCAAAAACCTTGCTCCAGCGGTGCTACCGTAACCGCCATTTCCGCTTTGCTAGTGACAAAAGCCTGCCAAGTTTCTAAGGTTTGTACGGAAATAGTCTGGTCACGTAATAGCTCAATTAAAGCTTCACGCCTGCCTGCGGATTCCGCGGTAAATAATACGCGTCCTTTTAAATCTTTCAGAAATTGCAGCAACAGAAATAAAGGTTGCTCATGGCGTGGATGAATTAATAAGGAGGGCAGGGTAGCCGTATTATAATTTTGCCCTTCACCTTCTAATTTAAAGCTCTGCACTTCAATGCTGCGATATTCACGCAGAAAGCTTTTGAGTATTTCAGCATTGAGAAATAATTTATCTGGGGCTAATAACGGGCGTTCAATATCATGGCGACGCTGTTCATAACGGTTTTGGAGTGATTGCCAAAATTGGTCAACCGCGGTGGGAATGCCATCTTCAAGAATCAGCAGCGTTTTAGCTGGTAAATAGTCAAATAAAGTTGCCGTGCTTTCGAAAAATAGGGGTAGATAATATTCAATGCCAGCAGGTGGTTTGCCGTGGCTCACTGCTTCATAAATTCGACTACGCTGTAATTCACCGTCTACTTGTTGACGATAATTCGTGCGGAATAATTTAATGCCCGCTTCGTCTAATGGAAATTCGCGAGCAGGTAGTAATTCAACTGCTTTAAAATTATCTTCAGTGCGCTGGGTTTCCGTGGAGAAGCTACGGATTGAATCAATTTCATCATCAAATAAATCAATCCGATAAGGAATCGTGCTACCCATTGGAAAGAGGTCAACCAAAGCGCCACGGGTTGCATATTCACCATGCTGCATGACTTGACTAACATTTTGATAGCCGGCTTTATCTAAATGCTTACGGAAGCTAGCGATTTCTAATTTCATGCCTGCTGTTAATAACAGGCTATGGCCTTGCACATAGTTAAGCGGTGCTAGGCGCTGCATTAAGGTTGCGACCGGTACAATTAAAATGCCTTGCTGCAAGGTGGGCAGGCGCGCCAGAATTTTTAAGCGTTCAGAAATAATATCTTCATGTGGCGAGAAAATGTCGTAGGGCAGGGTTTCCCAGTCCGGAAAAATATGCACAGGTAAGTCGGGGGCGAAAAAGCGTAGGGCTTCTTCCATCCGATAAGCATGATGTGTATCACTCGTGACCAGCAGGACTAAACCTTTAAATTCACTCGCAGTTTGTGCAATAAGTGCTTCGGCGGCATTTCCATAGAGTTGTCCCCAACGAATACTACCTTGCTTAGGTGGAGGATAAACTGCTTGTAAACTTTGTAGAGACGAGGCTGTGCTTGCTACGGCCATAATACGCTTGTGGGGTAATCGAAAACGCGGGTATTGTACCTGAAACTAGCAATAGCTTGCATATCAGCAGCTATTGCTAGTGAGATTGAAGCGAAAGTAAGGTTTTAATTAACGAGTAACAATTTTCTGTGGAACGCTACTAAAAGTATTGATTCGTTGTTTTAAGGTATCAAGTTGTTCACGTGTTAATAGTTCCATGACGGAGTCGCGTGACTCAATCGCATGTTTCTGCCCTTGTGCTGCAGCGAGTGAAAGCCAATAAGCGGCTTCCATCAAGTTTTTCTCCACCCCTACCCCGTTTGCTAGATAAGCACCAAGGCCATATTGGGCTAAGGGATGATTCGATTGGGCTGCTTTCTTAATCCATTGCACGGATTTCTCATGGCTCATTTCTACACCTTGCCCTTTAGCGAACATCAAGGACAATTGGTATTGAGCTTCAGGGTAGCCATTTTCGGCTGCATCTAAATACAACTGATAGGCTTTGGCGTAGTCAATCCCTAAAAATTTACCCGTGGTAAGCATATTGCCCAACATGGTTTGGGCCGCCGGATTCCCACTTTTAGCCGAGTTTTTAATTAACTCAATTCCTTTAGCGGTATCTTGTGCTGTGCCTGAGCCAAATAAGTATTTATTGCCTAAATTGAACTGTGCACCCGCTTCACCTTGGGTCGCAGCCTTTTGATACCATTCAATGGCTAGCTTCATGTCTTGATCAACACCAGTGCCTTGCTCATACATTAGGCCAGTATTGAATTGTGCTGCAGCATCACCCTGTTGAGCAGCTTTTTGGAACCAATTGAAAGCTTGCTGATAATCAGGTTTGACCCCTTCACCTTGTAGGTAACGCACACCTAAAATGTATTCAGAACCACGATGCCCATTGTTGGCGGCTTTAGTTAACCAAGAAAGGCTAGATGTGGCTAGGTCTGGATTAGTTTTTGCTTCTTTTTCTAGGAGCATCGCAAGGCTGTATTGAGCTTCACCATCCTCTTGTTTAGCGGCTTGCTCTAGCCAGAAAAGGCCTTTTTTAGGGTTATAAGTAGGAGTATTTTCACGCAGGAGTAAGGCACTCAGATTAAATTGTGATTCTAAATGCCCCTGTTTAGCGGCCTTCTCGTAGAAGTCAGCTGCCTTAAAATAATCACGTTCAACCTCATCAATCCCATATTCATAATAAAACCCTAGTTGATAGAGTGCTTGGGGGTATTGTTGTGCTGCTGCTAGTTTCAACCATTTTAGCCCAGTGGAGAAATCAGCTTTGGTATTTTGTCCTTCAATAAGGTCAATGGCGGTTTTAAATTGCTCGACTGGGTTGTATAGTGACCCTAGTTCTGGTGTGTTGTTAGCTTTGGCAGAGTGCATAGCCAAGGCACTCATGCAGGCAAAGCCTATAGTAATAAATAGTTTTTGAGGTTTTTTATTGTACATGGTTAAGCCCTGAGTTGAGGATCCGAGTGTCAATGCACTGGGCATAGAAGTATCTAGAAAATAAAGCAAATACCCTGTCAAACGAACTCATGTAAAGCATACCATAAGTTTATTCGATAAATGTACAAAATAAGGCGACTAATTAGTAAGTTACCGTTCAGTTTTGCAGGAAGGAGATAGAGCAGCGTGATGGAGTCGATAATTGATTTAAAAGGAGAAATGTCCCTTTTAACTGTGCTTGTTCTACACTCAACTGATATGCACGCAATTAGTGCGGCCTTGGAGGCTAAACGTCAACAAGCGAGCCATTTTCTGGAGCGCAGCCCGATTATCATTGATTGTCAGCTTTTGGGTGAGACAGGGCTTGAGCTTGATTTCCTTCAGCTTAAACTCCAAGTCAGCAAGTTTGGGTTGGTGCCAGTTGGTTTACGCAATTTATGGGAAGAAGCTGAGGCTAAAGCAATCGCAGCGGATTGGGCACTATTACGCCCTAGCAAGCAACAGACTATTCCTAATACACCACCTGTTACGGAAGTTAATTTAACACCAGAGCAACCGGAAGCTATACAGCGCCTGTTAGTCTTAGATCGACCAGTGCGTTCGGGGCAGCAAGTCTATTGTCCCTATGGAGATATTGTGGTGCTTCAACACACTAGCGCAGGTTCAGAATTACTTGCAGGTGGCTCGGTGCATGTGTATGGAGCTTTACGTGGGCGGGTATTAGCGGGGGTACAAGGGGATACACAGGCAAGGATCTTTTGTGAGCGCTTAGAAGCAGAATTAATTGCAATTGCAGGACGCTACCGTTTACTAGACGAGATTGAGTCTAATCTTAAAGGGCAGTCCGTGATGATCTATTTAGATCAAGAGAAGTTGAAAATAGTGCCGATTTGATTGGCATTGCTTGGGTTTAGCTTTATAGTCCGGCTGTGCCGCGAGGCTGTTGAATCAAGGAGTAAGAAATTGAGCAGGATTGTTGTCGTAACTTCTGGCAAAGGTGGAGTCGGCAAGACGACTACTAGCGCCGCATTCGCAACGGGACTTGCATTGAAGGGTTACAAAACAGCGGTAATCGATTTCGACGTGGGTTTACGTAATCTTGATTTGATTATGGGCTGTGAACGGCGTGTAGTCTATGACTTTATTAATGTGATTAGCGGCGAAGCTAATATCAAGCAAGCTCTGATTAAAGATAAGCGTAGTGATAATTTATTCATTCTGCCAGCTTCCCAGACCCGCGATAAAGACGCTCTGACTCAAGAGGGTGTCGAGAAAGTTTTAAAAGATTTAGCTGAAGATGGCTTTGATTTTATTATCTGTGACTCACCGGCTGGGATTGAACGCGGTGCTGCTTTAGCCATGCATTTTGCGGACGATGCGATTATTGTTACTAACCCTGAAGTTTCTTCAGTCCGTGACTCTGATCGGATTTTGGGTCTCTTGCAAAGCCGCACCTTAAAAGCAGAGCGTGGTGAAAGTATTCGTGAGCATTTACTGATTACCCGTTATTCACCTACCCGTGTAGCGAGTGGCGATATGCTGGCGATGGAGGATATTTTAGAGATTTTGGCAGTGCCTTTGATTGGGGTTATTCCAGAGTCCGGTTCTGTTTTACAAGCCTCGAATAGTGGTGTGCCAGTGATTTTGGACAAAGAGAGTACTGCGGGTCAGGCTTATGACGATTTCGTTAGACGTTTTTTAGGCGAAACTGTGCCACATCGTTTCCTCGAAGTTGAGAAAAAAGGACTTTTCAGACGACTGTTCGGAGGCTAAGCACTTATGGGTATCTTTGATTATTTTCGCACCCCCAAGCCTAAAACGGCTCAAGTGGCCAAAGAGCGTTTGCAGATTTTAATTGCACATGAGCGCATTGATCGCAATGGCCCTGATTTTTTGCCACAGCTACGCAATGATATTATGAATGTTATTCGCAAGTATGTGCCCATTGACGAAAAGGATGTGAATGTACGTCTTGAGCACGTCAATGATTGTGAAGTTCTAGAGTTAAATATCGCTTTACCTGATCGCAGCTCTCAATAGCTGCGATTGACTCACTTGTCGGCTAGTGGTTTTTAGCCTGTTCACCTTGAATAAAATCAATGACATCTTGAGCGATAATTGCCCCAGATTCCACGCCTTTCAGTTCTCCTTTAGGATTATAGATAATTAAAGCAGGTGTCCCCATTAAAGCTTGCTCACCTTGTTCAATTAAGAAATTATCTAATTCAAGCGTACTGCTCATTAAGGTCGGAAAGTTAATCTTGTGTTTCTTAATAAAGCCTTGAGCTAGCTGCCGCCCTGCGATTTGCCCACTATCTCCATCAAGTGAAATCCCGTACAAATCAGCTTGAGGATAGCGCGCTTTAAAATCTTTCATATAAAACACGCCATCGGGACAATAGGGGCAATCAGATGCCCAGACTTCAAACACTGTCCATTTGCCTTTACCCACCTGTTCGGCAAGCTGTACCGATTGGCCTTGTAAATCAGTAAAAGCCTGTAGGTTGGCGCTTAGGCTCAATAGTCCGATGCAACTGAGAGCAGTAATCTGTTTAGTTAAAGCCTTAAGCATGATTGCTCTCAAGATCTCTGTTCTTTCTTAATAAATGCCACTAACTCATCCGCTGTCACAGGGCCAGGTTGCACTGCAATCAATTTACCTTGTGGATTAAAAACCAACATAGTGGGGGTTCCGTATAAGCTTTCTCCAGCCGCTTTGTTTAAATAAGCATTCATCTCGCTTAAATCACTGAGCAAATTAGGAAAATCTAAGTTGTACTGCTTTACAAAAGCTTGTGCTTCGGCTTTGCCGTCTTGACCATCAATAGAAATTCCATAAACAGCGGCGTCTGGGAAGCTGACTTCAAAATCACTCAAATAATGAATAGTTTGGCGGCAGACATGACAATCAGAAGCCCAGATTTTCATCACTGTCCATTTGCCTTTGCCGACAATATTTTCTAGCTTGACAAGTTGACCTTGCAGATCAGTCATGGCAGTGGCGGGCGTGGTGATTAGCAGCCAAGTACCCAGAAGTGTGATAATACTTAGCATTTGAGTGGCGAGCCGTTTGTTCATGCACAATACCTATCTTAAAGTTCACAAATCACTAATACGTAGCCAGTTGCTGACTGGATGCATGCGTTTAGTCCTTAGGGTGAGTTTATGACCAGTTCTGCGTCCAGCCTAGGACAGTTAGTGGATGCCAATATACTCTTGATCGTAGCGCTGTGCATGTTTCTACTGGGGATCGGCGTGGCTTTTCTGATTTATAATCGTCCCTTGCAGCAAGCGCGCCAAGAAGTTGAGCGCCTCAAACTTCAGTTGCAATCAGAAGAGCAACTGCACGAAGAACGTTTACGCATGCTCGAAGATGCTCAAGATAAGCTCCACAATACTTTTGCAGCGGCATCACAACGTGCTTTGCGGGAAAATAATCAACAATTCTTGCAACTCGCGCAAGAAAGTATGCGCCGTTTTCAATCGGAATCCCAAGCAGATTTAGAGCAGCGTAAACAGTCGATTCACTATTTGCTTGAACCGATTCGTTCTGCTTTAGAAAAAACCGAGCAGCAAATCCAAACTATTGAAAAAGAACGCCATGCTTCCTTTGGTGCTTTGGGGGAGCAACTGCGTAATTTGAGCTTAGATCAACTAGCCTTGCGTCAGGAGGCCAATAAATTATCCTCAGCCCTGCGCAATCCGGGGATGCGGGGGGAATGGGGTGAGTTAACCTTAAAGCGTATCGTTGAAATGGCAGGGATGGTGGAGTATTGCGATTTTATGGAACAAGTGCAGCGCAGTAACGAAGAGCGCACCATTCGCCCTGATATGATTATTCGTATGCCAGATAAGCGTGAGCTGGTGATTGATGCGAAAACCCCGATGGATGCTTATATGGATGCGGCGCAAACTGAGAGTGATCAAGATCGTGTGCAACATTTACAACGCTATGCGCGGCATGTGCGTGATCATGTGCGGCTGTTATCGGCTAAGCGCTATTGGGAGCAATTTGATGGCGCACCTGATTTTGTGGTGCTATTTATGCCCGGTGAACAATTCTTAGGCGCCGCGCTTGAACATGACAAAACCTTAATGAACGATGCGTTGGAAGCTAAAGTTATACTCTCTACACCTGCTACACTCATGGCTTTGCTGCGAGCAGTAGCGTTTGGCTGGCAACAAGCAGTATTAACCGAAAATGCTACACGAATTCGTGATGTGGGGATGGAACTCCACAAGCGTTTATCGATTCTAAGCAGCCATGCTGAACGTTTAGGCAAAAACTTAGAGGCTAGTGTCGATAGTTATAATCGCTTCTTAGGGTCGATGGAGCGGAGCGTCATGCCGAGTGCAAAGCGCTTATCGGAATTGGGAATTGAATCAGGACGAACTTTGCCTGAGCTTGTCCCTTTAGAAACCAGTCCTCGCACCCCGATGCAAGCAGCCTTAGAGTTAACTGAGGACTTACTAGACCAGCATTAAAGCCTTATGTACTAATAAAGACGGTCAGCAGTGCTTAGTTATTTGAATTTGAGTGATCTATTATCTTTTAACCTCAGTAGGAAACTACCTTGAAACCCGTAAAAGCACGTGCTTATACCTCCTTATTTTTGATTGTTGGCTTACTCCTGCTGACGAGTCTGTTGATTTTGCTATTCAAAGAGGTGCTCACCCCCTTTTTCTACTCTAAGCAACTAGGGACTTTGGGTATTATTCTGAATTTAGCCATTGTAGCGCTGTTCCTAATGGGCTTAACGAGAATGATGGTGCTCTTTGTCAGCTATGCGCATGAGGAAGAGGAGTTAGAGCGTTTCATTGCTCGGGTCAAAGACAATGCCGCGAATCCACTGCATAAATTAGATAGTAAAACCTTGATCGTCCAACGGGTGAATGCACTTCAAGTCCTCTATGATCAAGATGCAGAAATTAATCAAGGTTCTTTAGCGGCGATTGTGGCAGCGGGTGAGTCAGCCCGCTTTACCTTAGTTCGGTTTGTGCACAATATTTTAATTATTTCTGGGGTATTTGGAACCGTAGTTTCGCTCTCAGTGGCACTGTTCAATGCCGAAGGTTTGCTGAATACGCCGGATGACTTACAGAAAATGGGTGCGATTTTAGGTGGGATGTCGACTGCCTTAAAAACCACCATTACAGCCATTTTGTGCTATGCCGCTTTCTCTTATTTTCATTTACGTTTACAGGATATTCGCACTCAATTGCTGGCCAATTTGGAACAAACTACGACTTTATATGTGATGCCGCATTTCCGTACCACGGAAGTTAGTATCCTGAATGATGTGTCTGTTTTAACCACTGAATTACGCCAAGCGGCTGAGGCAGTGACTAAAATTCAAGATCGCTTTTTACAGGCAGGTGATCGTTTGCAATTAGCGGTGGATGATTTACAAGGGCAAATCAGTACGATTGGGCAGGCTTTAGCGCGCACGGTGGAAACAAATAGTGAAGATTTGCGCGTGATCCGTGAATCAATTCGCGAGGGTTTCCGCTTGGATGAGCGCCCCAGTACACCAAGTCTGCCCAAAACTTCTTTGATTAGTCGTTAGGTGAGTTATGCATCAGCAGAATAATACGCTCTTGCAAATTCAGGATGCCCACGAGGAGAACTTCTGGCCCTCGTTTAGCGATGTGATGATGGTCATATTAATGACTTTTTTGCTGGTGACGGTGGCAGTGCTGTTGTCGAATACGCGCTTATTGCAAGATTTGCGCTCGAATATCGCGGCTAAAGATCAGGCACGCCAAGAGGTCGTTAGTACTTTAAGAGAAAACGCTACTTTAGAGGAACAGCTGGATTATTATCGCCGCCAACTGAGTTCAACCGAAACTGAACTCATGCGTAGCGAAGCTTTGGTAGAAAAAACCCGTACTGAGCTAAAAGAGGTAAAAACTTTAGCAGCGACTCAAGCCAGCAATTTGGCCGCACGCACCACTGAATTGCAAGCGGTGCAAACCAATTTAACCACCGCTAATGCTACTAGTGAGCGCCTACAAACTGAGTTGACGCAGACTAAACAGGCGCAAGAAACTGAAACAACTCAACTACGCAATGAGCTCAAACAAGTTCAAGATAATTTGTCTAAGTCACAAGCTGAGAATGTCGAAAAAGAAAGCACTTTAACCAACTTACGCACGCAGATGGAAGAAAACCGCAAAGAACTAGAGAGTTTAGAGGGTGAGTATTCGCAACTGGATCAAAAATACCAAAAACTGCTTAAGCCTTCGCGCTCTAGCAAAGGTAAAAAAGTAGTAGAAGTGATGTATACCAGTGCAGGCTACAGTATTCGTAAGCCGGGTGACGCAAACTATCAAACGGTTGGCTTAAGCCAGTTGAATAGCGCTTTAAGTGATTTAAAGCTCAATCATGGCAATGATTTGTATGTGAAAATCGTGATTCCGTCGAATAGTGGCTTGTCCTATAACCAAGCTTGGGCATTCACCCGCGATACGTTGGCGAAATACGATTATTACTATCAGGAAGATAAAAGCGTACCTGCACCCGCCGCTGAGGAAGAATAGTTAGTGGTAGGATTTACAGGATGCAGCCTCACAATCGGAGGCTGCAACACTTAGGAAGGACTTAGAGATCAGGGTTCGCTTTGATTTTGTGAATCGACAAGTCAGCACCGTTATATTCTTCTTCCTGGGTCAAACGTAAGCCGACGGTTTTCTTCAACACTCCATAAACTGCAAAGCCTGCAGCAGTGGCAATCACAATGCCTAATAAAGTTCCTGCGAGTTGGCTCATAAAACTGACACCACCTATACCGCCGAAGGTTTCTAAGCCAAAAATACCAGCAGCAATACCGCCCCAAGCCCCACATAAACCGTGTAAAGGCCAAACCCCTAGTACATCATCAATCCGCCATTTATTTTGTGCTGCGGTAAAAGCAAAAACGAAGATGGCTGCAGCCACTACCCCAACGAAGAGTGCGCCTAAAGGATGCATAATATCGGAGCCAGCACAGACAGCCACTAAGCCTGCTAAGGGGCCATTGTGGACGAAACCAGGGTCATTTTTACCTAAGACAATGGCTGCTAAAATTCCACCGACCATGGCCATTAAGGAGTTGATAGCCACTAAACCACTAATCCCTTGCACAGCTTGCGCTGACATCACATTAAAACCAAACCAGCCCACGGTTAAAGTCCAAGCACCTAAGGCTAAAAAAGGAATATTAGACGGTGGATGAGCTGACATGGGCTTGCCTTGTTTATTATACCGGCCATAACGTGCGCCTAATAACACCACAGCCCCTAACGCAATCCATCCACCCATTGCATGTACCACGACGGAGCCTGCAAAATCATGGAATTTAGCGCCAAACATGGACTCAAACGCTGCTTGGATTCCAAAGTTACCGTTCCACGCAATGCCTTCAAAGAAGGGATAAACCAAAGCCACTAAGATGAAAGTTGCAGCCAGTTGTGGATGGAATTTGGCGCGTTCAGCAATCCCTCCTGAAATAATTGCGGGAATTGCCGCTGCAAATGTTAATAAGAAGAAGAACTTAACTAAGCCAAAACCATTATTGGTAGCCAGTTCATGCGCACTATGAAAAAAGCCAGTCTGGTAGGCGACAAAATAACCAATGAAGAAGTAAGCAATCGTTGACATGGCAAAGTCAGCGATAATCTTGACTAAGGCATTGACTTGGTTTTTATGCCGAACCGTACCAACTTCCAAAAATGCAAAGCCTGCATGCATGGCTAAGACCATGACAGCACCAATTAATACAAAGAGCGTATCTAGAGCGGGAACTAACTGCTCCATGCGAAATAACCTCTTAAGCTAGATGCGGAAATTGCCCTCATCTTATGCAGCGTAGTGGTCTTGACTAGTAGCCTAACGCACAAAGATAGGGATTTTTCGAAAAAAATTAAATTTTCCGTCAAGGCTAGAGAAATATTGAATTATTTTGGTGCTTAAATATTGAAATGCACTTTTTTAGAATTGTTTTCGCATTGTTTAAGTGCTTCGTTAAAAGGTGGCATTTATCTGAGTAAAGGGACGCATTTTTAGGTATAAAGTGCCTATAATGTACAGGTTGAGTGTCACCTCCGCATAGGTATGAAATATGGATATAGCTACTCCCACTGCGCGTCGCTCGCTACGCGAACCTATTGCTGCGTTAGCGCTATTTATTGGCGGCCTAGCATGGATTGCAGCTTTTTGGTTTCCGAGCTTTTACACCAGTCAAGGCCCAGTTGAGGGCTATTGGGTTTTTGCTACCGGTTGGATGGGGTTTGCGATTTTTCAATTCGCTTGGTATGCAAACTTACTCATGTTGCTGGGTATTATTCTCATGTATAGCTCACCTTTATGGGGTTCCAGCTTGGCTGGTTTTGCTGTCTTAGTAGCGACACAGGCATTTTGGTTTAATTCTATTCCTACTGGCGAAGTTGATTTACCGATTTTGCAATTGGGGCAGGGGTTTTGGTGTTGGTATGGCAGCATTGTACTGCTTGGCCTTGGGGTATTTTTAGGTTCAGAGCAAACTGAAGCTGAAAAGAATCAAACGACTAAAAGTAACCATCTAACTGCTACTGAACCACAGTTTAAAAAAACTCTGCCGCAAACTACTGCTAGTACCACTACTGTGTTAACTCCAGTGTTAGCTAGTAAGCCTATTCAACTGACAGCGAGTGAGGAAGTTTATGATGCAGTAATTAAGCAGCCTGAATTAATCGTCGATCCCGTGGTTGCTAGTGTAGTAGAGCAGGAGTTAACTCCTGTGAGTGCAGTTGTAACTGAGTCTGAACCAGAACCTATTCCAGCTCCGCCTTTTGCGGTAGTGCCTGAGCCAGAATTACCCAATTTTGCAGAGCTTACTGCAGCGAATGAGCAAGAGTACTTCCAGTTAGCAGATGAGGTGGCGCTCAAGCCAGTTTATACCGAGCGTTTAGCCGAAGATTGGCCGCCAAAAATGAGTTTAGTAGTCAGTCCAGATCCTTTTACTACTGAGCGTTATTTGGATACAGAGTTATTAGATGCGGTAGAGCAAGCTAATGCGACGGTTAAGCCCAAGCTTGAAGAAGCATCAATGCCTGCACCTATTACTGTTCCCCCTCAACAAGCAGCGGCAGGATTTTTCGATCCTTGGCGAACTTAATCACTAACTGATCCTGCCTGAGTTTAAAGACAGGATCAGTTTCTAAAGCAAGCTTAAACAGTACAAGATTTAGCTTGTGCTTCCTTACGTAAATCAGCAGCTACTTTAAATAGCTCTTGTGCTTTACCTTGTTGCTGATTACGTGCCTGACTCGTGGCTTGACTCTCTAACACTTTAATTTTCAACGCTAAAGTATTGCAGGACTGATTGCTTGTAGTTGAAGGGGCGGTCACTCGCACAGGCGTTTGTACCAGTGGTGTGCTAATGCGAGTACTCGTAGTAGACGAGGCTGGTGTACGGCGCAGAGCCGCGAGGCGTTGTTGATCAGCTAAACTTTGTGCCCGTTGTTGTTCAATCAGACGCTGATTAACCCCAGCCTGAGCAGGTGCAGGTATGGCTGGACGAGCAATCACTGTTGGAACTGGGGTTTGTGGGCGAGTCACAACAGGTGCTGGTGTAGCAACAGGGCGCGGTTGTTGTAGATTAGTAGGACGGGTGCTGCCTGCAGGTACTGGGCGAGTAGTAGCGACCGGTGCTACGGGTGCAGGTCCTGGTGTCATACTGCGATAGCAATAATAAGAAATGCTGCAGTTTTCTGCATAAACAGGGCTAGCTAACAAAGCGCTGACTAAAGCAGTCAGGCCAAGCGAGGTTTGGAAACGCATGTCAGATTCCTTGCGGTTGGGGTTCGTAGGGTTTTTGACGCTATAAATTGGCAGAAGTTTAACAGATAGAGCGGCATTATGCCTGCTCGAACAAGCTACAGAGTAGATTTTATGCAGGTTATAGGCTGCTAGGCCTGAAGCAAGCCTTGATAGCAGCCAATTTAATTAATGGTGGTGATGACCGCCTGGTCCATGAGCATGGCCGTGACTGAGTTCATCTTTAGTCGCAGCTCGTACATCTAACACAGTGACTTTGAAGTTCAAAGTTTCGCCTGCTAAAGGATGATTGCCATCAATGGTAATGGTATCGCCTTCAACGGCAGTGATCACAATTGTTTGCATACCGGCATTAGTCTGCGCATGAAATTGTGCGCCGGGAACAATATGTTCTTCATCGGCACCCGCAAACATAGAACGTGGCACTTGTTGCTTTAAGGCTTCATCTTTTAGGCCATAGGCATCTTCAGGTGGAATAGTAACATCCAACTGATCGCCTTTTTGTTTGCCTGCTAAGGCATTTTCTAAGCCCGGAATAATGCTATGAGCGCCATGCAGATACACAAAAGGATGTTGTGCATCGGCTTGGTCAAGGGTTTCCCCTTGAGTATTGGTTAACACATAAGCCAAGCTGGCCACGGTATTCGGAGCAATTTGCATGCAAGTTTCCTTTAGGGTTAGCAGCGACTGTCAGGGTGGTCGCGGCGATGATTCAGGTAGCGATTACTACCATCCGGGCTAGTTTTAAAGCGCCGGTGTGTCCACAGATACTGTTCAGGGAACTCGCGTACCTGTTGCTCGATCATCTGATTGATACGAGCGGTGTCAGTATGAACGGATTCACTCGGAAAGTCTTCTAAAGCGGGCAAAAAACGTAGTAGGTAACCATCTTCTTTGCGTACTGTAAAGAAAGGTACTACTTTAGCGCGGCCTAAGGATGCCAGACGATTGGTTGCCGTATTGGTAGCTGCCTCCACCCCAAAAAATGGAATAAATAAGCTACTTTTCTGGTCAAAATGTTGATCTTGTGCATACCAAACCGGAAAGCCCAGTTTCAAACTTTGGATCATAGTCCGGATTTGATCACGGGAAATGGCTTGACCGTAGCGTTTAGAGCGAATTTTAGCAACTTGCTGTTCAATAACCGGATTTTGATGCGGGCGATAGACCACGTGCAATGGTAAATAGGGTGCAAGTAAGCGCCCACCAAGTTCTAAACTGGTGAAATGCGCACTTAAGAGAATCACTCCACCTTGTTGATGCGCATTTTTTAGATGCTCCAAGCCTTCTAAAAAGGCCAATTTGGATAGGCGTTGTTCATTCCCCCACCAGCTCATGGCGGTTTCAAATAAACCTTGTCCTATTGAAATGAAATGCTGCCGACTTAACTCAGTGCGTTCCTCAAAACTTAATTCAGGAAACGCTAACTCTAAATTCACACAGCAAATATAACGGCGGCGCTTTAGAATCTTAAAGAGAAGTAAACCCAGATGCTTACCTAGCCACATTTGCAGCCGCCACGGTAGTTGTACGAGCAGCCATAAACAACCTAAGCCTAACCAAGTTGGCCAGTATCGAGGAGATAGAAGTTTGTATTGATTTACTTTGTTTTGCGCCATACCAGAAATAAGGTCGGTTAGATTTTTGGCTATCTTAAAGAGATTAGGCAAATTTGCCAGAGTCTAAATTAAGGCTGAGTAGTTGGCGCTTTCCCTAAAACGACCATGATCATACTTAAAAGGGTATTTTAGACTCAGGTTTAATGGTTTCTTATAGTCAACTAAGCTGCTATAATAACTGCCTTTTTACCAACCTTAACTACTCTGGAGCTTTGGACGATGTCTCTGAATGCAGAACAGAAAGCGGCAATCGTAGCTGATTATCGCCAGTCAGACACTGACACCGGGTCGCCGGAAGTGCAAGTTGCGCTGTTAACAGCCAACATTAAGCATTTAACCGAGCACTTTGCGACCCACAAGAAAGACCACCACTCACGTCGTGGTATGTTGAAAATGGTTAATCAACGTCGCAAATTGCTGGATTACCTCAAAGGTAAAGACCTAGCGCGCTATCAAACACTGATTGAACGCTTAGGCTTGCGTCGCTAAGCAGATGCACCGAAAACACCGCAGGATTGCGGTGTTTTTGTTTGCGCCACTCTGAACTTGTACTCTCGTTGTCGTCATGCAGGAAGGTTGTTTAAAGCTGTTTTGCCGCAGAATAACTTTAAACAGCCTGCCCGTGACAGTTCGTAATACCTTAATTTAAAAACAATAGGCTGAATAATATTTATGGCAAAAGTGACTAAAACTTTCCAATATGGTCAACACACCGTTCGTATCGAAACTGGCGAAATAGCTCGCCAAGCTAGCACTGCAGTCATCATCAGTATGGATGAAACTGTGTTGTTGGTGACTGCTGTAGCAGAAAGACAAGCTCGTGAAGGCCGCGATTTCTTCCCACTTACCGTTAATTACCAAGAAAAATTCTACGCCGCAGGCCGTATTCCCGGTGGTTTCTTCAAGCGTGAGGCTCGTCCAACTGAAGAAGAAACGTTAATCGCACGTTTAATCGACCGTCCGATTCGCCCACTGTTCCCTGAAGGCTTCACTAATGAAGTCCAAGTGGTTGCCACGGTTATTTCTTTAAATCCAAATGTTTCTCCTGATATTCCTGCCATGTTAGGTGCATCAGCCGCCTTAAAAATCTGTGGTATTCCTTTCCAAGGGCCAATCGGTGCGGCGCGAGTTGGTTATGTAAATAATCAGTATGTACTGAATCCATCACCGGCTGAATTAGAAAATTCGGCTTTAGATTTGGTGGTTGCTGGTACAAATGATGCTGTACTTATGGTTGAGTCTGAAGCCAAGTTGCTCAGCGAAGAGGTTATGCTTGGTGCAGTGGTTTATGGCCACGAGCAAATGCAAGTCGCGATTAATGCGATTAATGAAATGGCTGCGGAAGTTGGTAATCCGGCTTGGGTTTGGTCAGCTCCAGCAGCCAATCAAGCTTTGGTACAAGGTTTAGCGGCTAATGCCGAAGCAGCCTTAGTTGATGCCTTCCAAATTGCGGATAAACAAGAACGTTATGCACGTGTTGATGCAATCCTCACCGCAGCTAAAGAAAGCTTACTTCCCAAAGAAGAGGGTGCAACTGGCCCAAGCGAAGAAGAGCTGCGTGTTGAGTTCAAGAACCTAGAAAAGAAAGTAGTCCGTGGGCGAATTTTAGAAGGCAAGCCACGGATTGATGGACGTGATCTACAAACTGTGCGTCCAATTACTGTACGAGTTGGTGTTTTACCACGTACTCACGGTTCTGCTTTATTTACGCGTGGCGAAACTCAAGCCCTAGTTGTGGCTACCTTAGGCACTGAACGTGATGCACAAGTGATTGATGCGATTGCGGGTGAATACAAAGATTCTTTCATGTTCCACTACAATTTCCCTCCGTACAGCGTGGGTGAAGTAGGCATGATTGGTTCACCGAAGCGCCGGGAAATTGGTCATGGTCGTTTAGCCAAACGGGGTGTGAAAGCGACAATTCCAGCAATGGAAGATTTTCCTTATGTGATTCGCTGCGTCTCTGAAATTACCGAATCGAATGGTTCAAGCTCAATGGCGAGCGTTTGTGGTAGCTCTTTAGCGCTGATGGATGCGGGTGTGCCTGTTTCTGAACCAGTCGCAGGTATTGCGATGGGTTTGATTAAAGAAGGTGATCGCTTCGCAGTTCTGACCGACATCCTGGGTGATGAAGATCATTTAGGCGATATGGATTTCAAAGTAGCGGGTTCACGCAACGGAATTACTGCGCTACAAATGGATATCAAAATCAATGGTATCACCCGTGAAATCATGGAGCGTGCTTTAGAGCAAGCCAAAGCAGGGCGCTTATTCATCCTTGGCGAAATGGAAAAAGTCATTTCTGAGCCGCGTGGTGAATTGTCTGATTATGCGCCTCGCTATGTCACTTTAAAGATCAATCCCGAAAAGATTCGTGAAGTCATCGGCAAAGGTGGTGAAACAATTCGTGGCATTACTGAAGCTTCGGGTGCGACGATTGATATTAGCGATGATGGCTTTATTAAAATTGCTGCTGTCGATGCTGCTGCTGCCCATAAAGCTAAAGGTATGATCGAAGCCATCACGGCTGAGGTTGAGTTGAATAAAGTTTATGAAGGTAAAGTTGCGCGCATTATGGACTTCGGTGCTTTCGTGACTATTCTGCCAGGCAAAGATGGCTTATTGCATATTTCACAAATCAGCCAAGAGCGCGTAGAAAAGGTTACAGACTTCGTCAATGTGGGCGATGTGGTGAAAGTCAAAGTGATTGAGATCGATCGTCAAGGTCGTATGCGTTTGAGCATGAAAGACGCGGTCTAAATCTTAGCCAGCATAAAAAATAAAAGCCCCAATTTGGGGCTTTTATCATGGTTGGGCTTAAATACTTAAGTATTGCGAGTCACTTGGTCAGTTGCATCTTTGGCTTTATCCGCTAAATCACTAGCAGCTTCTTTGGTCGCATCAACTGCGTCCGCAGCCAGGTCTTTGGCGCTTTCGGTAGCAGCAGCGGCAGAGTCGGCTAAATCACTAGCAGCTTCTTTGGTCGCATCAACTGCGTCCGCAGCCAGGTCTT
>NZ_CALFHZ010000014.1 GCF_937876535.1 uncultured Thiothrix sp. | reverse complement strand
ATGCTCGGTCAATACCCACACTTCGTCTAAAGGCGGCGGCCGATAAGGATTGAAGAGATTCATAGCTCATCTCTAGAGAATAAGCGTTCTTATAAAACTTTCGCAAGAGGTCTAATAAGTTATAGTTAAATATTACTGTTTGCTGCATCATCGGGGTATGTTGATTTATTTCTTTAGAATCAATCATTTATTGAGATTTTCGTCTAGAATTTTGCGAAAGAGGGAAGAAAAATACCTTGGCATTGAGGGGCGGTATTCTGGGGCATCTATTTTGATGGCCAACTAGTTTACGGCATAACCTGTGTGTGGGCGTACTGATTCAGGTAAAAAACCTAGCACGATCCTTTCTTTAGGAATACCACGTTCAACCAACTCTTCAGCAATTTCTGCATCGGTGCTGTCGTGTTGTAACCATATTTTGCTACCTTTCACGTCAATATGAACTAAGCAACCATACATACGGCGCTTACCTTGCCATCCTTGTGCAATAACCTGATAACGGTTTTGGGTATCATCAAAAATCGTTTCTAACTCTACATCACCAGTGGCGGAGGGGATGCTGGCTAAATGTTCGAGTAATTGCTTAATGGTAGTTCTATCATCAATTACTTTAGCCATTTGGTAATAACCTCGGTTTGCTCGTCGAATACAATCACTTTGATTTGGTGTTTTTCTAATGCTAGTTGACCAAAAGGTGTATCAAAAACATTGGCATAAGCATAGGTGGGTATAGCTAAATATAGGGTGCGTTCTGGGTCTGCCTCTTCTAGTACTATGCGATAGTTTAATAGTTGACCGACAGCGATATGTAATTCACGTAAAGACGATGCACCCGTGAAGGTTTTGATTTCTACAGCAATTTGCTGTCCATTTTTACTAGCACCCAATAAATCTTCTGCACCAAGATCAATGTAAAAATCGAAATTACCATAACGAAGATGTAAAGGATCATTGGTGACTGTCCAGCCTTCTTTTATGAGAGCTTGTTTGACAGCATCATGATAAATATCTTTGGCGGGCATTTGGCAATGACTCGTTCGATTTTTGCTAAAGTCTTTATTTTGACATGGATGCTTGATTGCACGCTACTAGCAATGACCTGTTGAGAACTAGGAGCACTGCATTGCTTAGCTAAGTAGGCAATTTATTAGCCTGAGTTTTAGTTGTGGATTTTTGAGAAGCATGAAGGGCTGGAAGCGAACTGGGCTAGCGTGCGATTATTCTAGAGGTCTGTGATTAGAGTTAGCCTGATTTTGAATCCAATAACGCCCCAACTTACTATTATCAACCCCTCTTCTGAACTGTTAACTCACCAAACCCAGCTTCGCGCCTGCACGCTTTGCCCCAATATGATTCGCCCCGTCATCACTTGCCAACCCGTGCTTTCACCCGTGATGTTGATCGGTCAAGCGCCCGGTATTCATGAAGCAAAAGTCATGCAGCCTTTTGGTTGGACAGCTGGTAAAACTTTATTTCAGTGGTTTAGCAGTATTGGTTTAGATGAGGCTCAATTTCGTGAGCGGGTTTATATGGCGGCGGTTTGTCGTTGCTTTCCGGGGAAAAATCCAAAAGGCAGTGGGGATCGAGTACCTTCAGAGGCAGAAGTCAGCCATTGTGCTCGTTGGTTGGATGCTGAGTTAAGGTTAATGCAGCCACAATTGCTGATTTTGGTAGGGAAATTAGCCATTAAACAGTTTTTAGCAGCTAAAAAGTTAGAAGAGGTGGTAGGGCGTGTACATCAGCGCCAATTAACCGGAAAGATTGTGGATTTATTGCCGTTACCGCACCCCTCAGGCCTATCAACTTGGCCGCATATGGAGCCGGGTAAGAGCTTGTTGCGCCAAGCCTTGCAGACTTTACAGGCACATCCAGTTTGGCAGCAGCTTATGCACGCTGAGCTAAAAGCAGACTAAAGAAACTGCTTTCTGTTGTCTTGGCATGCTATGCTTAAAACCATTATCCGCTGTTACTAATGAGAACCCCTATGAGTAATCCCGACGCTGAATACGAAGCTAACTACGACGCTTTCATCGCTGAAATCAAACAAACCGGAGAAGTCTGGGGTTTATGCACTGATGAGGATGATTGGGCCGTTTGTGCCTCCTCAGCCTATGAAGATACTGATGTGATGCCCTTTTGGTCTTCTAAGGCAGCTGCCCAAGCTCAATGTGTGGGCGAATGGGCCGTGTTTCATGCCCAAGCTATTCCTTTAGAGGACTTTCTGAATGATTGGCTGCCAGGTATGCATGAAGATGATGTAATGGTCGGGCCAAATTGGGATGAAAATCTCGAAGGTTTAGAAGTCGAGCCTGCTGATGTTGCTCTTGAATTAGACGACGAAGCACCTGAAACTGATGCTTAAAATTGGCCAATTTAATCAGCTAAGCATCACACGCTTAGCTGATGCGGGTGTGTATTTAGAGGCTGGCAGTTATGGAGAAATCCTGTTGCCACGCCGTTATGTGCCAGCGAATGCGCAGCCTGAGACTGAGCTTGAGGTTTTTGTTTATCTGGACTCGGAAGATCGCTTAATTGCCACGACTGAGCGCCCACATTTACAGGTGGGTGAGTGTGCTTATTTAAAAGCAGTCGATTCAAGTCGACATGGTGCTTTTTTTGATTGGGGCTTAACCAAGGATTTGTTAGTTCCTTATAATGAGCAAGAGCGTCCCATTGAAGTCGGTAAGTTTTATGTCGTACATGCTTTCTTAGATGAGCGCACGGAAAGTATTGTCGGGACTACGCGTTTAGCTCAACATTTGAGTGAATTTAGTTATTATTTTAAGCAAGGCCAGGCGGTTGATTTGCTAGTTTATGCGCGTGATGAACTGGGTTATCGGGCAGTAGTAAATCAAACCCATTTAGGCTTACTTTATCAGAGTGAAGTATTTCAAAACTTACGGATTGGTGATCAAGTGAGTGGCTATATTCAGCAAATCCGCCCTGATCGAAAGATTGACTTGACCCTGCGTAAGCCCGGTGTAGTGGTGGAAGATGCGCTGGCTCAACAGATTTTAGTGCATTTAAAACAGCGTGGTGGGAGTTCTCACTTCACCGATAAGACAGCGCCTGAGCAAATTTATGCAGAGTTCAAAGTGAGTAAAGCGCATTTTAAGCGTGCCTTAGGCTTGTTGTATAAGCAAAAATTGATTCAATTAACACCAGAGAAAACTACACTACTGTAAACATTGAGCCTTTCTTCTGAGATAAACTCCATACAAGCAGTATAGGGATTTCACAATTGAAATATTCTCCACTATAGTGTGACCATACTTATACAAGGGTGTGACAGGGTTGATGGTCAAGCTAATTAAGCAAGCTACTATGCAGGCAGAAGCCCTGTTTCCAATTGGAACTGTCTCTGAGCAAACCGGCGTCCATTCAGTAACCCTTCGAGCTTGGGAGCGTCGTTATGGGTTGCTTAGACCTTCTCGTACACCCAAAGGGCATCGCCTTTACAGCCAACAAGATATTCATCGTGTTAAGCAAGTGTTGCGCTTATTAGAGCAAGGTATTCCAGTTAGTCGTGCTCAAGAACTTTTGTGTAAACATACGAGTGAAGGTAACGCCGACTTAACTGCGCAAGTTAAATTGGTGGCGGGTGAAGATCCCTGGAAACAATATACCAGGCTCTGTCGCCGCTCGATTTATAAGCTCGATGCTAAAGCTCTCGAAAAAGTGATTGATGAAGCGATTGCTTCGTATTCCTTAGAGATTGTTGCCCACAAATTGTTATTACCTTTGTGTACTGATCTGTATGGGCAATGTTGCTTATTAACCTCCACTAAAGCCGATCACGCGTTCTGGTACCAATTTCTTTCCGCTAAATTAGGTGCTTATTACCTGAATACGCATATGCAGTCGCGCACTAATGGTTTTCGGGTGATTGTGATTGGGGTGAGGTGTCAGATGGTTTATCTGCAAACCCTCATGCTAGCTTGCACTTTGGGTATGCAGGGCTTTCAAGTGAGCTTATTAGGGGCTGATTGTCGTCCCGAACATTTACCTTTGGTCTTAGAGCGCTCACAGTTTGATTCACTGATTTATTGTAATCCAGATGCAGAAGTATTGGCAGGCTTAGAGGTGCTGTCACGTATGACTAAAACTGAATTACTGGTGCATTATTTAGAACCTGATAAGCAACCAAATTTGCCGGAAACGATTAAGCTCCTACCGCCTGCTTTTAATGAGGCCTCTCTACAGTTAGAGTCCTTGTTGGTAGCACGTCCACCACAGCTTACTGATAGTCACGAATGACTTGTGCTTTAGTTTGGTTTCGCCAAGATTTACGGTTAGCCGATAATCCTGCTTGGTGGGAGGCTTGCTGTAGTTGCGCACAGGTGATTCCCGTTTTTATTGATGATCCAACCCCAACTAGTGTAAGCCAATTAGGTGCAGCGAGTCGGGTTTGGTTGCACCATAGCTTAGCCAGTTTAGATAAAGCTCTACAAGCACAAGGCAGCCGGTTGATTCTTCGTCAAGGCTCCGCTTTAGCTGTTTTACAAACATTAATACAAGAAACGGGCGCGACGCATCTGTTCTGGAATCGTTGTTATGATCCGGCAAGTTTAGCGCGCGATAAACAGATTAAGGCCACTCTAAAAAATGAATTATTAGTACAGAGCTTTAATGCTGCTTTGTTACGCGAGCCTTGGCAAGTCCTGAAACATGATGGCCAACCCTATAAAGTCTATACCCCATTTTGGAAAGCGCTACTTAAAACGGGTATTACTCAAGAACTGCTACCTGAACCCCACACGATTCCCAAACCTAGTCAGTGGCCAAATTCTATAGCCTTAAAGGATTTGCAGCTCTTACCAAAGATGCGTTGGGATCAGGAGATGATGCAAACTTGGCAAGTGGGGGAGTTAGCAGCTTTAAAGCGCTTAACTGATTTTCTAGAGGGAGCTGTTGCTGCGTATAAAACAGCGCGTGATCAGCCGGCTATCTTAGGGACTTCGCGCTTGTCGCCCCATTTACATTTTGGTGAAATCAGCCCAAGGCAAATTGCTTTTCTTACCCAACAATACTTAGCAGAGCATCCAGAATCCAGCATTGGGGTACAGCATTTTCTACAGGAAATTGCATGGCGGGAGTTCGCTTGGTATTTGCTCTATCACTTCCCGCAAACGGTGACTGAGCCTTTAGATCAGCGTTTTAAAAACTTTCAGTGGGAGGAAGGCTATGAAGTGCAGTTACAGCGTTGGCAACAAGGGCAAACTGGGATTCCGCTGGTCGATGCAGGGATGCGTGAGCTTTGGCAGACGGGTTGGATGCATAATCGTGTACGTATGATTGTGGCCTCATTCTTGACTAAGAATTTGTTGATTCCGTGGCAAGCGGGGGAAGCCTGGTTCCGGGATACTTTAGTCGATGCTGATTTGGCGAATAATATCTTGGGTTGGCAATGGGTTGCAGGTTGTGGGGCAGATGCTGCACCGTATTTTCGGATTTTTAACCCGATTTTGCAGGGTGAAAAGTTTGATCCCCAAGGGGATTACGTACGCACCTGGGTACCTGAATTAGCAGGCAGGGCAGCAAAGGAAATTCACCACCCCCGAGTGCTGGGTGATGGTTGGAAATATCCTTTACCCATCACCGATTTAGCGCTCAGTCGGCAACTTGCCTTAGAGCGTTACGCACAAATTAAAACTTAGCGGAAAGTAACGAAAGCACCGGATTCGCCTGAAGCACTACGTACCCGCATTAAGTTAGAACGTGCTTCTGATTCAGAACCAAACGGTACACGTACCTTGTACAAACCATCTACTGAGTCGACGACTGCATTTAAACCACGACTTGCCATTGAGCTACGCACTTGTTGAGCTTTACTGCTGCTACCTGAAGCGAAGATTTGCACTGCAGCACGACCAGAACTGCTGCCAAGGCTGCTACCGCCACCGCCACCGCCGCCACCCGCATAGTAGTCATTTCCACCACTACTGCCGCTGCCACCAGAGCTACCATTAGCGTAGTAATCGCCGCCACTGTTACCAACATTTCCGCCAGTATTAGAGCTGTAACTGTCGTAGCTATCGTTATTCCCACCGCTATAGGCATCTCCCCCGGTTCCTGTAGTACCAGCGGTGTCATAGGCACCTTGCCCTTGTTGACCCCCTTGGTTTTGGCCATAGCCGTTATCAGCGTAAGTATCATAACTTCCGCCTTGTTGTCCACCTTGACCATAGCCACCACCATATTGAGGTTGCTGTGGTTGAGCTGTTTGTGGTGGGTAATAACTAGAGCCACCGCCTTGTTGTGGTTGGGTATAACTACCGCCGTAACCGCCGCCAGTCAAAGGACCCGCTTCAGGAATATTACTAGTGGATCCTGTTTCGGAGGTATCTTCATAAGGTGTGTTACTACATGCAGAAACAAAGAAAACCGTTGCTGACAACGCTAAAGTCAGACGTAAAGAGTGTTTCATGTTATTTTTAGCCCTCAATTGAATTGTTATCACTTCATAAGACAATACTATAGCCGCATAGTTCAGCAGACAAGCCGAACTATTGAAAGTGATTATAACCGTCTGGAAGATTAACTAACTCATAATCGATGCTAAGTTCTGCTATTTTGCTGGTTATTTCACCAATGCAGCTTAAAGCTAATGGACTAGTTGATTGATAATTCTCTATTTCTGCTAAAAAGCTTTTAGGAGCGGTAAATAAAAGCTCATAATCATCACCGCCGGTTAAGGCAAAACTTAAAGCTGTCGATAAGTTTAATTTTTGCAAAGCAGGGCTTAAGGGAATTTGTTGATGATACAGTTTTGCCCCTACCTGTGAGCGCTTTAATAAATGTTTTAAATCAGCGACTAAACCATCGGAGATATCCATGCAACTACTAGCACGTCCGCGTAACCAAGTACCTAAGTCAATGCGTGGGGTAGGATAATTGAGACGATTAATACAATACTTGGCATCTTCATTAGCTAAGCTTAAACGTTCTTGAGCAACCGCTAAGCCAGCGGCAGCATCCCCTAAATGACCTGAAACGAAAATTAAATCCCCCACTTGTGCGCCACTACGCAACAAGGCTTGTTGTTTGGGTGCAGTACCCATGACTTGAATAGTCATACTCAAAGGCCCACGGGTCGTGTCACCACCGATGAGAAAAATACCTGCCTGACTAGCTAATGCTTTTAGGCCGCGTGAGAATTCTTCCAGCCAACTTTGATCAACTTTCGGCAGGGTTAAAGCTAGAGTAAACCAACGTGGCCTAGCCCCCATTGCAGCTAAATCGCTTAAGTTTACTGCCAAAGCTTTATAGCCAATCGCATGAGCTGGAGTATCTAAGGGGAAATGTACGCCATTCACTAGGGTATCGACTGAAATGATCAGCTCTTCATTAGGGGCAACTTGAACAATAGCAGCATCATCACCGACACTAACGCGCACTTCTTTCGGTGCTGGTGTCCAAGTAAAATACTGTTGGATAAGATCAAATTCATGCATGCAGATCAGCCCTTGTTTTAAAATGCAGAAAGCCCCAACAAGTTGGGGCCTTCGTCTTTCCCAATGGTGCTAGAGACAAACACCATTTAACCGACACTGACCGGAGGATGCTTGTCTTTTCCTTGTACCCTAACCGACACTCATCCTCAGTTCAAGTTTAGTGCGAATCCAGAGATTTCACTGTAACTCGTGATAAAAAGATGGTTTTTTAGGTCAAAAGGTGTGAATTTGCACCTAATAGGTCAGCTTTCCTTGCTAAGCTGACTACGGCAAGACACTGAATTTTGCTACTATATATTTTTCTTAAAATAATGATGGATAACGACAATGCTGGATCCCAAGCGACTAAGAACTGAACTCGACGAAGTAGCTAAACAGCTAGCACGGCGCGGTTTTAAGTTAGATGTGGATGCAGTGCGGGCGCTGGAAGGGCAGCGCAAAGCACTCCAAACTCACACTGAAGAATTGCAGAATCAACGTAATCTGCGCTCCAAAAGTATCGGTCAAGCCAAGGCACGTGGTGAAGACATCGCTCCTTTGATGGCAGAAGTATCGAGTTTGGGTGATCAATTAAAAACTGCTGAGCAAGATTTAGTGAAAATCCAAACGGACTTAGAAACTATTGCTTTAGGCTTACCAAATATTTTAGATGCTTCTGTGCCTGATGGGGCGGATGAAAATCAGAATGTTGAAGTGCGCCGCTGGGGTGAGCCTAAACAATTCGATTTTGAGCCGAAGCAACATTTTGAATTAGGGGCTAATCAAGACTGGATGGATTTCGAGTCCGCTAGCAAATTAACGGGGGCGCGCTTTGTAGTACTGCGTGCAGCGATGGCGCGTTTACATCGTGCCTTGACCCAATTTATGCTCGATACTCACACGCAGCAACATGGCTATACTGAACTTTATGTGCCTTATATGGTGAATGCGGATAGTTTACGTGGTACAGGTCAGTTACCTAAATTTGAGGAAGATCTCTTCAAGCTTAATAATGAGCAAGGCTATTATCTAATTCCAACTTCAGAAGTGCCTGTTACCAATTTGGTACGTGATACGATTGTTGATGCGGCCAATTTGCCCTTAAAGTTTACCTCCCATACGCCTTGTTTCCGCTCTGAAGCGGGTTCACACGGGAAAGATACGCGCGGTTTAATTCGCCAGCATCAATTTGAAAAAGTGGAAATGGTGCAGATCACTCGCCCTGATCAATCCTGGCAAGCCTTAGAGGAGATGGTGGGTAATGCGGAAGCCATCCTACAAAAACTCGGTCTGCCTTATCGGGTGATTACGCTCTGTTCTGGTGATACGGGCTTTTCAGCGGCTAAAACCTACGACTTAGAGGTATGGTTACCAGGTCAGCAGAAATACCGCGAGATTTCCTCTTGTTCTAATACCCTAGACTTCCAAGCGCGTCGTATGGTGGCACGTTTTCGTAATCCAGAAACGGGTAAAACGGAATTATTGCATACGTTGAATGGTTCAGGTGTTGCTGTAGGACGTGCTTTAGTAGCAGTTGTGGAAAATTACCAGGAGGCGGATGGGCGGATTCGTGTTCCTGAGGTGTTGCGTAATTATATGGGTGGTGCGGCGTATTTAGCTTAATGCGTTTATTCGGCCTACTCTTGTCTTTATCTTGCTGTTTGGCTGCTTGCAATGAGCAGCCAAATGTAAATCAGCAACCCCAACTTCTAAACTTTGATCATATAGTTTATTTAAATGATCGGCCCATTAAAGTGGCAGTCTTTGATACACCTGCTGAGCGTGAAAAAGGTTTGATGTGGGTTAAAGAGCTCGCCAAAGATCATGGCGCTTTGTTTGTATTTGAGCAGGAAGGAGAGGTTGGGATTTGGATGAAGAATACACTTATTCCACTTACTATTTTCTTCTTTGATGCTAATTATAAAAAAGTTCGTTTAGTTAAAGCTGCTAAACCCTGCAGATCAAGGTGTCCGATCTACAAAGCTAAAAAAGTGATTTACGTTTTAGAGCTAAATGAATAGTTACCTTCTATAATTAGATTGCTAGTCCAGCGTGAATTTTTTACCAATAGGTCGAAAATCATCCAAATAAATAGATTTGTTTGTTAATGATAAGTTAATTTTCGCTATAGTTGTAAAGTCTTAATTTTAGGAGTTTACTAGTATGAAAGCATTAAGATTGATCATTGTTAGCGGGTCTATGCTTGTTTTAACTGCTTGCTCAACAATGTCTGCTCCCACAATTGGGGCTAAACCTGCTGATACTCCGCCTCGTTTAGTCAATAGTTCGTCTAAACAGGGAGTCGAGTGGAATAGTATTGCTGCGTTTGGACCAGTTCCAGCAAATATGCAAAAAGAGGGCGATGCGGTTTGTAGTCAAGATACTTTTATTCTTAAATCTAAAGCTATTGGCTATCATCCAAACGCTCTAGATAAAGCAGGTCAGCCTATTCAGGGTGGTGGATATGTTTGCAGTAACTAGGGATGGTTGCTGAGCTTCTAAGAGCATATCGCTTAAATTTTAATTCTTCTTGAAGAAAAGGTATAGTATAGTTGGAATAGAGTTATTTTTAACTTTTGGTCAATTTAAGGAAAGTTTCATGAAGAAAACAATTTTCGGTATAGGCGTTTTAGGTCTATTACTAACTACTTCTGCTTTTGCCGCTTCTAATCCAGTTGCAATTGTTACATCTGTTAGTGGAGATGTGAAGGTTGAGACTGTGCAAGGTAAGCGGATGAATGTAACTCCTAATATGCAACTGACTGAGGGATCTACATTACTTATTTTAAAGGGTAAAGCCAATCTTAAATACAGTACAACTGGCTGTAAGCAAGGATATGCGCCAAATACTATAGTTTCAATTAGTGAGGCTAGTCAGTGTGTAGCTGGGCAACAAATGAATGTTGGCGCGGTAGGTGCGACTTCTGGTCGTGGACCAATTGGTGCTAACTTTGGTCGTGGCTTTGGAAGTTTCTTCGGTGGTACTTCTCTGTGGGTTCCAGCAGTAGTAGTAGTTACTAGTGGTGTTGTCATTAATAAAGCTCGGAAGCATGACAAGAAACCAAGAAGTTAAGCTTTGAGTGTGTAATCTAGCATAAACTAAAGAGCCAAGTTATGGCTCTTTTCTTTTTATAAAAATACCCAGTAGCATAGAAAAAATTAGAGCATTAGCTGGTACATGAAAATTAAAGTCTACAAGTGTATGTATTAATAATAAGCCAATACTAATTCCAGAAGCTACCTTCAAAAATCGAGTTTTATCCCACGCAGTCGTTCTTAAATTCAACCAACCTTGTATATAAACTAAGAAAAATAATAGAGTAAAAACTACTCCTAGTAGACCAATTTCAAATACTAACTCTAAATAATCATTGTGCACATGATTTAGAAAATCTATTTGATCATAAGGTTGCAAAGTACGATAGACTTCTTGGAAAGTGCTAGGGCCAGTGCCTAGCGGAAAGAATTGCTTAATAGCTGTCCAAGTTAGTTGATAAAACTCCCAGCGTGCATCTTCAAGTGGGTCTTGTCCTATAAAGCGGTTTAAAATTGGTATAACGCCAATGCTGAGCGATATTCCCAAAATAGCAACAATCAGACTAGAGGTCAAACTGGCACTGCTCTTCCCTCCAATATGGCTGGCAAATAATAAGGAGCTTACAGCGATTGCTAGAACTATTAAGAAAATACCTGCGCGTGACCCAGATAAAACTGCTCCAATGATAAGAAATATATTAGCAGTAATAATCAATAATAACCCAAGAATATCATGAGTTTGAATCCCTTTTTCTTTGTAATTATATCTGATGGCTTTATTGCCGACCCTATAAAAAAACTCACCTAAAGTAAGTGGTAATGTCATATACAAAAGAGCAGAAAAATGATCACGGTTAATGTAAGTTCCGGAAACACTAGGGGAGATTTCTCTATTATTGAGACCAAAAGTAAATATGAAACCAGTATGTGCTGTATAGTTTAATATCCCTAATATTGCTTCAGTGACAGCTAGAATTATTAATAAATAGGTCAATTTTAATATATTTTTTGATGACAAAGTTAATGTAGCTAAAAAAATAGCTAGCAATGGAATTAAAGCAAGTAGTGCATGTACAGTTTTTTCTGGTACTAAGCTTAAACTAAGCCAAGGAGAGGTATTGGTGAAATACTGATACCAATTTAATCCTTCTACATATTTAGCTCTTCCTGGTAATACTTCCCACCAGGTAGCAGGTATAGGTATTAGATATAAAATAGGAATGCTGAGGCCTAAAAATAAAGTGAACCATGCAAGTTTAGAAAGGCGCTGACCTAAAGTATCTTGCCATGTGATTATGCCTAATAAAAGTGTTCCGATGAGTTCAAGGCCTAGAAGTGATGGTAAGCTTTTACCCCCAGCAATTAAGGGTGCAAATAACAGCATTATAGCTGTCAAATAAAATTTTAAATTTTCAGTCATTAGGGCTTCGGTTGTGTTCGAGTTATTTGAATACCGTCAAACCAGAGGCTGCCTTTAAACAAATGATTGTTTACAAAGGGGCTGCTAGCTTCTAATCTTACTATTTGAAAGGCACAATCGCTGGTAGGAACTTCAAAATCAACCTTCAGCACATCCCACGGTGATCTTTTGTTTAATGCTGTGCTTTCACCTAGTAAAGTATTCTTGTCATTCATGCAGTAAATACGCCAGCGCAAACCCTCACCAGTTTGCATATGATCAATACGATAGTTTAGGGTTAGGGTATACACGCCAGCATTAAGCTTTGTTATTTGACTAATATGTTGAAAGTCAACTCTATCTCGATCTGTTAAGATAAGATGCAGAGCTTTTTGCCCTATCATTCCATTGGTAGGGGCAGTCGTTATTTTAATTGAAGGTGTATTAGAGTACTGCCAATCAAAGACTGGAGTTTTTTCTATGGCCTCAAAGCTTCCATTATAGATAAAACCACTTTCTTGAAGTTGTTTTTCGTTAAGACCAGCAAGCCAAGTAAAATAAGCTTCTTCCCAAAGTTTATTTTTCACTAATGCATATATAAAAATAGAACGCTCTTCTGCTGTCAGGGGTGTAAGTGTATGTTCCCGCAGTTCATATAAGGTTCTCAGCTGTTGCAAAGCCTGTTCTTGAGTCGCAGTATAGTTAAGCAGTCCTTGCCACCATGATGGTGGATTAGCAGTATAACTCTTCAGCACTTCAATAGTTTCTGGAAAGTCTAAAAGTTTAAATAATATAGGATAAATTTCTTGATGTACTTCCGGTGCTCTTACCATAATCAAATGCCAAGCATGGATAAGTTTAGGAAGGTTATGTTGTTGTAACCAAAATTCAGCTAGTTTACTTTGTACTCCTATATGAGCGGGCCATAAGACTTCTGCTAACTGTGCCAGTTTCTCTGTATCTTTATAGTCACTATTCTTTTTAGTATTGATAGCTACAAGCTGTGCAAATGCTAAACCATTTGTTATATTTTTGCTTAAGGCTTTAAGTGTTAATTCTTTAGCTAATTCAGGATTATCCTGTTCTAAAGCATGTTCGGCCTGCTTGATTAAAGTATCAGGATGAAGAACTTGTAGCTTAGAGTTTAAACCCATTGGTTTATCAGGTGAGGCATCAATAAAGTCACTAGGCGACATTCCTCCTAGGCGATATGCAAGGCTTAAGCTAGCCGTTCCGATTGCACAGATGATGATCAGTAATTTTTTAATCATGAAAAATTTTTAAAACAACGAGTATTGTTTATTTGCACAAATACCCACCATCATCAATTGCTTTGGCATTCTCATCCAAGGCTTTAGAGTGATAGCCCATTGCAATGGATAGTCCGCTTTCTTGACAAATACGGTTACCTGTTGCTTGTAGCTTAGAAGGTACGCTGCCAAATAATTTAGGGTTGTCCCAAATCAGTTCAGCTGGGTTATTAGGGTTAACGATCAGTTGAGGAGGGTAAGGGCTAGGTTTTATAGCTAGTATTTCTACAGGTGTAGCCTTTTTAGTGGATGTAATGATCGGTTGTTGTTGGTTAGTTAGTTGCGCCTGACTCTGTTGCCTTTCACTGACTTCATGTTGTTGCGGTTGTTCGTGCTTTTGATTTTTATTAGCTGAAGGCTTAATTTCAGCTGGTTGTACTAGCTCAAGTTCTCGACGCTGTTGCTCAGCAGCAATTGCCTGTTGCTTTTGTAGTGCTTGTTGGCGAGCCAACTCAACTTGTTGCTTCTGTAAATTAGCTATACGTTGTGCTTCGGCAGCCTGGGCAACTAACTCAGCTTGTTGTCTTTCTGCCTGCTTCTTAGCTTCTTCCTCCAAGCGTTTAGTTTCTGCCTGCTGTTTTTGCAGTAGCTCCAAACGCTTTTGTTCAACTAGTTGAGCAGCAGCTAACTCGGCTTGTTGTTTGGCTAGGGCTTGTTGTTCAGCGACTTGAGCGAGGCGATTCGTTTCCTCTGCTTCCTGCTGTCGCAGTAGCTCTAAACGCTCTTGTTCAGCTAATTGAGCAAGACGCTTAGCCTCCTCAGCCGCTGCCTGCTGTTTTTCGAACTCACGTTGTCTTGCGGCTTCAGCTTCTTCTTTAGCTAGTGCTTGCTGTCTGGCTAGCTCAGCTAATCGTTTAGCTTCTTCAGCTTCTTTTTGCCGTTGTTGTTCTACTTGTAAAGCGGCTAATTTGGCTGCTTGTTCACGTTGTTGATCTTGTTCAAGTTGTCGTTTGGCCGCAGCCTGTTGTTCTTGAGTTTCGAGCTGTTTGAGTGTTTCTTCGGCTTGTTTTTGCTGGGATTCGAGTTCCAATAAGCGCTGTTCACGCTCATTATTAGCAGTCGATGTCTGTTGTTTTGTGGGCTGGGCTTGGAGGGGGGGAATAGTAGGCTGACTTAGTTGCTGTTGTTGTTCTAGGAGTTGAGCTAGACGTTGTTCCGCTTGTGCTTGCTGTTGTTGGATGTCTTTGAGTTTTTGAGTAGCTTCAGCATAGGCTTGTTCTTGCTGAATAGCTTGTTGTTGAGCTGCTTGTTTTAAAGCTTCTAACTGACTAGCATCAAGTGTTGAGCCACTTGGTTGAGATATAGCAGGAATACTCCGCCACCAACTGAATGCTCCATAAGCAATGAGTAATAAGCTTAGACTTCCGAGCACTAAACCATAACGTTGTAGCAAGTTTGGTTTTGGTGGCTGTGCTGTGTTTAGGTCAAATAATAAACCTTCAGGATTGGGGTGGCGTTGATCTCTTTTATAGGCAAGTCCTCTTGCTAGAGCTTGCCATCGATGTTGAGGCAGTTTAATAACAGTTGCAGGAGTTGCCTTTTTAATAGCTGCTTCAATGCTATTATCTAAAACAAAGGGCAAATGCCCATTTAGCATGTAATAGATAAGTGCTGCAAATGAGAAGGTATCGTCAGATTCAATAGGTTTATTACCCATAGCAACTTCTGGGCTAATAAAGCTAGAGTTCAAACTAAGCTTGCTTTTGGTCTGCTGACTGCTTGTTAATAGCTTGAGCGTTACCGCAAGTGGAGTATTTAAAAATAGCAGTTGGTTCTCAGAGGATTTTAAAATCGAACCTGCTTCTAAATAGCCATAACAATTCTGTAAGGGAGTTTTACGGACAGTGGCTAAAATAGTTTCTGCATTTTTTAAAGTATCAGGGACAGATAAACCATGACGACCTAAAGACTTAATTTGCTGTTCAAGCGTATAGCCTTCGGAAATCGATAGTACATACCAAGTACTTTCTACCGTAAAGGCACTATCCAGTACAGCAGGTAGAGTTGTTGAAAATTGTGGGAGGACTCGGGCTAGGGTTAATGAGAAGTTTTCTAACTGAGCAAGACTTGGATTGACTACAATTAGCAGTGCTCTGCTGGCTTGCGCATTGATATCAAAAGTTTGAATATCCTCAACCCAATAGCACTGGCTTAAGCTAGTTTCACTAATAAACTCAAGTACACGATAGCGTTGCGCGAAGACAAAGCCTAGCTTCTGATTAGTCGAAGCTAGGCGATGTCGTAGTGGCAATTTAGTCTCCACTGAAGCCCTCAAACCACGTTCAATAAACAGTGGATGCTAATATAACTGATTAGGCTTTTTCCAGTAGTTTGTTATTTTCTCCATAACCGTAATAGTTGTAATCATAATGGTAGCCATATCCAGTTCCTTGTTTGGCCTTACCGGCTACTGTACCAATTATATTAACCCTAGCTTGGCGTAAGCGCTTGAAGGCTCCAGTTAAGGCTTGTTTCTTAGTCTCACCCATCGCGACAGATAAAATCGTGGCGGAGGCTTGATTCGAAATAATCAATGCATCAGCTAAGCCTAACACTGGAGGCATATCCACTATGATCATGTCATAAGCCTGTTGATCAACTAGGGTGAATAACTCAGCCAAGCGTCCGCTAGAGAGCAACTCTACTGGATTAGGGGACATAGGTCCTGCGGTAATAACATATACATCAGGAATAGGTGTGTTTTGTACCACTGATTCGTAAGGGTCTTGGCCTGTTAAATAGTTGGTTAAGCCTTTTGAATTATCTAATTCAAGCCGTTTGTGAATAGATGGATTACGAAGATCTGTATCCACTAATAGGATGGTTTTACCTGTTTGCGCCATGACTGTCGCTAGATTAATAGCAGTTGTCGATTTACCTTCAGAAGCAGCTGCACTCGTAATCGCTAACACTTTAGGAGTGCCATCTTTGGTGGAGAATAAAAGGTTAGTTCTTAACGAGCGGAATGCTTCAGCAAATGCAGAACGTGGATCAGTCTGTGTCAATAAAGCTAACTTTTTAGCTTCTTTTATTTTAGAGCGCGGAACAATACCCAAAACGGGTAGGCCTAATAGTTTCTCGGTATCTTCAGCATGACGTATGCGGTCATCCATGAACTCTAATAGGAAGGCGGTTACTAAGCCTAAGAATAGACCTAGTACTGCTCCTAGCATTGTATTTAATTTTTTATTAGGTTTAAATACTGCAAAAGGAACTACAGCTGGGTCAACCACTGCAATATTATTAGTACCAATACCACCTGCAACCCCAATTTCTTTTTGGCGTGCTAACAAGCCTTCATAAATATTACGATTACTTTCAACTTCACGCTTAATTTCATTGTAGCCGACATTTTTGTCGCGCAAATTTACATATTCGTCTTTCTGCAAGGCTAGTTGCTCACGTAATGCATCTTCGCGCTGTTTAGCAGCTAAATATTTGGCTTTCAAATCTTCAACGATAGTTGAATTAATAGTTCCAGTTTCCTTAGTTATTTGAGCTTGAAGTTCACCAATTTGTTGTTTTAAATTAGTCTGTGTATTGCTATTCAAAGCTTGGGTTTCGCGTTGAATCTGTCCTTGTAGTTCTGCAATTTGCTGCTTTAAATTAGATTGTGTATTCACATTTAAAGCTCTGGTTTCGCGGCTAATTTGGGATTGTAATTCGTCAATTCGCTGTTTAAGGTTGGTTTTATTAGTACTTGTCAGAGATTTAGTTTCAGCTGAAATATCTGATTTTAAACTATTAATTTTCTGTTGTAATTGCACCATTAAAGGGTAGGCAGGTTTATAAATTTGTGACTTTTCACGGTACTCACTTTCTAAGCTAGCTAAATCACGCTTCATTCCTTGAATAGTTGGATTATCAAAGGCATTTGTGGCTGAGTTAGAACCCTGATATTGACTTTGTAATTGAGCTAATTCTTGAGTCAAACGCTGAATAGTTGGGTTATCAAAAGCACGTGAAGATGATGTTTCAGCCTGTAATTGACTTTGAAGCTCAGCTAACTGACGTTTTAACCCTTGAATAGTCGGGTTATCAAAGGCATATGAAGAACTTAAGCCAGCCTGATACTCACTTTGAAGTTTAGCTAAATTCTTCTTCATTTCTTGAATAGTACTATTTTGCAAAGTTGTAGTTGCACCTTGGGCTTTAGATGCTTGCTCATAGTCACTCTGAATTTTAACTCGATCATTTTCAGCTTGTGTTAAAGCCTGATTAAGCTCACGCATTCGTTGCGAGGTAAGGGATTCTTTATCATCAGTAACAATAATGCCTTTGTCTTTAGCATAATTATTTAATTTTGCTTCAGATTCCAACATACGACCTTGAGCTAACGTTACTTCTTCTTTAAGTTTCTGCTCTGCATATTGAGCAGCATTGCGGCGACGTTCTAAATTTAGCTCAATAAAATTATCAGCTATAGCATTAGCCACATCAGAAGCCCGTTTAGGATTAGTATCATCATAATGTACAGTTACTATTTGTGAGTTTTTTACTGGGGCAACTGATACATTGTTTAAGAAATATTCAGATAAAGGCTTTTCTCCTAATGATACTTCTTGTGGTTCAGGTGTACTAGTCTCTTCAGAAGACTTTTTATCATTAGCAAACGATTGCTTAAAGTTATCCCATTGCTCAGCAAAGAAAGGCTTGGCTAATTGATCTCCTTTTAATACAGATTCTAAACCTAATTGCTCAATGACTCGATTAGCTAAAGTGCCACTTTGTAATAACTCATACTGAGTTTGATAAAAGTCTTTTGAATTAACGTTATTATTCTGAGCTTGTGCTTGAATATCGTATTTCAAAATATTTTGATTTTCAGGATCAATTTGTAGAGTTGTACTTGCTCTATAAATGGGTGTCATCATAAAAGTGATAATGACAGTCAAAGCCAACACTAAGAGGGCAATACTTAAAATTAGCCACTTACGCCTTACAATAACTTGCCAAAGTTCGCGCAAATCAATTTCATCATCTTCATCAGCAAGTTCTTCACGATAATCAGAAGGTTTGAAAATTTGATTGTTAGCATGTAAGACTAGAGCAGATTTATCTTGCTCAGGTAAATTACTAAGATAGTTCTGGGAATACATTGACAACTCTATATTTACTGTAGTTGTTAGGGTTTGAGAATGCTAAATGGGTTTAGTAAGGAACCTACCTCACGTAGCCAGAAACGGGTATCAGAGCGATGAACAATAATTCGATCATCATTTCTTAGATAAGGATCACGCATCTTGCCATCACGTATAGCGTTCAAATCAAGGTTATAGGCCTTTAAGCTATTTCCTTGCTTTCGGAATAGGACAGTTTTGCTAGGATCGGCAAGGCTATCCAAACCACCTGAAAGTGCGATGGCTTGGACTAAAGTCATATCACCTTTAATAGGGAAGACCCCAGCTGTCTTGACTGCTCCTTCGACAGTAACACGTTGGGAGGTGAACTCTTGAATAAAAACTGTAACTTGCGGGTCTTTTAAGTAAGTTGCCCCTAGTTTTTGTGCTAACTGTTTTTCAAGTTGTCCCTGACTTAAACCTTCAACTCGTAGGGTGCCAATTAGTGGGAGTGAAATATTACCACGTGGATCAACGCGTACAGGTTGAGAAAGTTCAGGAGCTTGGAAGACTTTAATATCTAGTAAATCATTACTACCAATTTTGTAGTCTTGTTGAGTTGGAGTGTAGTCAAGCTCACTAATGCTAGAAAAAATGCTAGCAATTTCTACAGATGAAGAACTACCTGCAGTAGTATCTAGACTAGGGCTTGTGCTACAAGCAGACACGAATAAACTAACTGCTGCGAGTTGATAAATGTGAGGTAATTTATGCATACGTTTTAGATGCTCTTAAAAATTAGAAGGATTATAGTCTAAAAAGCCTTCTGTGTTAGCTCATTTAAAAAACCCGATCCGTCCAAGAGAAATCCTATACCCCTAGAAGTAAACCCTATACCCAAAGCATAGGGAGCTAAAACCTGACCTTGCGTATACATATCAAGCGACTCATGCAACGAGCGATTTGTTTTTCTAAATCGAGTGCCTTTCACCATAAAGTCATTGAAGATTTTATAAATCGTTAGCACTTTCAAATCTAATCAGGCATTACCACCTAATTTAAATACTATATAATTCAACGATAGCTATGAATAGAGTGCACAGTTATCACAGAAATAGCCGAGCATAGTAGCAATCATTTAGTGGATTATTTCGATGAATTTGGATTCAAAAGAACACATACTTTACTATTAAGTTTGTTACTTAAGTTGTGGTTCTTTGATATTATATAACTATTATGCGGCCTGGGAAGTAATAACAGGTTTATGTATGAATTTTTGATAGCCAGACACATATTTTTCTAATAAATCGTAAGCATATATTAGATTTGTTTGTTGCGTAGCTTGAATCATCCGTTTGATTAAGTTTTCAGTTTCATTCCAAGGTAGACAGCTTTCATTAGCCTTAAATATCCTTGGGTGCGAAGTCGCTTCTGCATTACTTTCAATGAGTAATTCCTCATAGAGTTTTTCACCAGGGCGTAAGCCAGTGAATTGAATTGTTATATCTCCATCTGGATTCTGTTCATCTTTTATTTCTAAACCACTTAAGCGAATCATGCGCTTTGCTAAGTCGACAATTTTCACTGGCGTACCCATATCCAAAAGAAATACTTCTCCACCTGTTGCCATTGCACCTGCCTGAATAACCAATTGAGCAGCTTCGGGAATAGTCATGAAGTAACGAATGATATCAGGATGTGTAACGGTGATGGGACCCCCTGTTTTTATTTGCCGTCTGAATAAAGGAACTACTGAGCCAGAAGAACCTAGCACATTACCAAATCGCACCATCGCAAAGCGTGTTTTACTCTCTCTTTGGGCAAAGCCTTGTAAAACTAATTCAGCAATACGTTTGGTAGCCCCCATGACATTAGTAGGACGGACTGCTTTATCTGTAGAAATTAAGACAAAGTGATCTATTTTTGCATTAAAAGCAGCAGAGGCAGCACACCATGTACCAAGTGCATTGTTTTTTATACCTTCAATAGGATTATGTTCTACCAAGGGTACATGCTTATAAGCAGCTGCATGGTAGAGAGTATGAACATGGTAGTCAGTCAAAGCAGATTCTAAGCGCGCTTGGTCTTGAACAGAGCCTAATAATGCAACAAGCTTGATGGTAGATTTATCTCTTTCAATCAGCTCACTTAGTTCTTTTTCAATTTGGTAAAGACTAAACTCTGAAAGTTCAAATAAAATTAAGGATTCGGGTTGAAGTTGTAAAATTTGTCGACAAAGTTCCGAACCGATTGATCCACCAGCACCAGTCACTAAAATATTTTTATTTTTGATACAATGCTCTAGCAATTCTTGTTGAGGATTAACTGTTTGTCTCCCAAGTAATTCATCAATTTCGATTTCTCTAATTTCTTCAATGCTACTTTTACCAGACACTAAATCGGCCATACCTGGTATAGAGCGCACATAGACAGGGTATTGCTCTAGACTTTGTAATATTTCTTGGCGGCGACTAGCTGAGGCTGAGGGAACAGCCAGCAATACTTGCTTAATATCATGTAGTTCAATTAACTCTTGAAACTTATTCAGAGGGTAAACTTTAAGGCTATGTATATACGCCCCCTGTAATGTTTTATCATCATCAATAAAGAATAAAGGTGCATACTCAGGGCTGCTAAATAGCGCTTGAGCTAATTGAGCACCTGAAGAGCCAGCACCATAAATGGCCACTGGAATACGGTTATCTTTGTGGTACAAGAAATTATAGTAGCGTCGTATCATATAACGACTCGCACCTACTAATAGAAAGGCAGTTCCTAAGTAAATAGGATAAATCGAACTGGGTATTCCTTTAAGATTAAATAAATAGGTTATAACTACTAGTCCGAAAGTTGAGAAAATGACGCCCTGTAAAGCTGTTATAATAGCTTTATGACCTAAAAAACGAATAATTGCCCTATATAGACCAAGTCGAATGAAAATAGGGATGGTAATAACTGGTACAATAATTATTAACCAGATGCCATCATTTAGTTTGGGAGTCCAAGTGCCTAACCGTAAAGCATAGCTTAGCCAGAGTGCAAATGGCAAAAGGACAATATCTAAGCCAATAATGACGAGACGTTTTTGCCAGCGGGGCAGAAAAAATATATTTTTTATTTTAGACATGATTACTTTATCTCAGTAGTAAGACTATCTAGAAATCACTTTAAGAGTTTTTAATATAATAAGAACATCATGCCATAAATTTTTTTTATTAACATAATCAACACAATACTGTAGTTTTATAGGTAGAATTTTCTCTTTATAGGTTTTTTCTGGATCCGAAGACTGCCCTAACAACTTGTTTTCATCATAAAATTCAATCGAAGCTAAATCAGTAATACCTGGTTTAACAGATAAAACTATTTCTTTTAGTGAGCTAGGGTAGTAGTTGACATATTTAGGTACTTCTGGACGAGGACCCACAAAACTCATTCTTCCTAAAAAGACATCGATTAATTGGGGTAGTTCATCAAGTTTATAACGTCTTAAAATAAATCCAGAGCGTGTGATTCTTGAGTCGTTACTGACAGTAATCTGCATTCCATATTTTTCTGCATTTACTATCATAGTTCGGAACTTATGAATGTAAAAGGTCTTACCAAATTGGCCTACACGCTCTTGGCGAAAGAAAACTGGACCCTCTGAATCCCATTTAACCCATATAGCAATCATTAATAAGATAGGGCTTAAAACTATCAAACCTAAAATAGAGAAAAAAAGATCAAATAACCGTTTAATCATTATTCGAGAATTTCCCTGATTGTACTAATTACTCTAGTTTGGTCTGCATCAGTCATTTTCGTATAAAGTGGAAGGCTTATCGCTTGCTTATAAGTTGATAATGCATAAGGAAAGTCTTCTGATTTTAAATCATACGTATCACGCCAATAGGGGTGTAAGTGTAATGGAATAAAATGGACGCTACAGCCAATACCTCGCTTTAGCATTTCCTCCATAAAATGATCACGTGCGATAGTAACATCAGGTTTAAGGCGTAACACATAGAGATGCCAAGCATGCGTATCTCCCAATGGCGCATTAGGTGGAGTTAAAATTGGTAGATCTGCTAATGCTTTTGTATAGGTCTCTGCCATTTCCTGACGGCGCTTTTGAAATCTAATTGCTTTTTTTAACTGGTGGATACCTAGAGAAGAGGCCAAATCAGTAAGGTTGTATTTAAAACCAGGTGCTACAACTTCATAATGCCAAGAGGATTTGTTGGATGTATAGCGGTCAAAAGCATCACGACTGATGCCATGCAATCGCATGACTTTGCAGCGAGCAGCTATTATTGGGTCGCGCGTTACAATCATACCACCTTCGCCAGTAGTGATGGTTTTTGTGGCGTAGAAGCTGAAAACGGTGACATCGCTATCTAGTGCACCAATTAACTTTCCTTGGTAACGCGTGGGCAGGGCATGGGCGGCATCTTCGACTACTTTAAGCTTGTGTTTACGGGCAATAGCTAAGATGTTCGTCATATCACAAGCTAAACCAGCGAAGTGGACAGGAATAATCGCTTTGGTTTTGGGAGTGATGGCGTCTTCAATTTTGCTGGGATCAATATTGAAGGTATTGGGATCAAGATCAACAAAAACAGGGTGTGCGCCTAAATAACGGATGACTTCGGCAGTGGCGGTGAAGGTATAGGGTGTGGTTATGACTTCATCGCCTGCGCTGATACCGATAGCTTCGAGTGCTAAATGTAAGCCTGCGGTAGCAGAGTTGACGGAAATGGCTTCACAATTTCCACCCATGAATTCTGCGAAGTCGGCTTCAAAGCGTTTGGTTTTAGGGCCGGTTGTGACCCAGCCGGAACGGAGTGAGTCAACGACTTCGGTGATTTCAGCTTCGTCGATGTCGGGGAGGGCGAAAGGAAGAAAAGGTTGTGCTGTCATGGTACACTTACTTTTGGTTTTTCTATCCAAATGAGTACGTGAGTACGTAACCAAGGGATCATGTTAAACAGATGGTAAAGATTTGGGTGAATTTTGCATACACGACGACTAATTGGTGGTGCTAATGTGACTCGTTTTACGATCAGCTTTCCATCAGGAAAAAGTTCACGTACTCGTTTCAATGGAACGCCACGAACATCGGGGTTGGATGGGTTGTTGAATATAAAGTCATACCAGAGTATTCCACCTCCGGGTTTTAGCCATTGCCACATCTTAATTGCTAACGCAGATTGAAAATTATTATCTAATAAAGATGAAAAAACAACGGATTGAAAAACTATATCTTGACTGTTTATTGGAATCTGTATGGATAAAGCATCACCTTTATATATATTTACAGAAGAGGGTAATATATTTTTTGCAATGTTCACTTGCTCAGGAAGAAGCTCTATACCTGTTAGCAGTGACGGTGTGAAACCAAAGCGCAAACAATCTAGCAAATTTCTCCCATTCCCACAACCTACCTCTAATAATGTTTTTTGTGCTAGATTTGTATCGCAATATCGCGCTAATATTTTTAGAATACTTTGATTGCGTTCATAAGTACTTTTCCATACATCAGCATTTAATATGTTGTAACGATTCCCTACATTTCGTTTGGAATAGCGTTCAAACACTAAATCGACTTCAGTTTTTTGATTTTTCATTATGTTTTATTGATAGGATTATATAGAGAAGGAATTTTTCCAGTTAAGGCATTAACTACTCCAATGGCAAATGCTGCATTAGCTAATAGAAAAGCGTATACCTTACCGATCACTGGAAGAGAGGGATAGAAAAAGCCTGCTATGGCAGAAAAATATAAAGTAAGTTGAATGATCAACAATGTTAAAAATAGCTCACCGTTTGATATTAATGCAAGATTACTTATTAATAGTGATACTAAAAAAAATGGGGTTAACCATCTGAGAATTTTATGAAAAAATAAACTCAGAGCATATATTGGATGCTTAAAAACGCCCTCTAGCCCAATTCGAGATAAGATGCCATGAAAGTTTTTTGAAGTCATTCTTACTCTTGATTTAAATTCCCGCTTAGGAGTATCTGGTAGTAAATCAAAAGCAATGGCGTCAGAAACATAAACGCATTTATATCCTTGCATAACTACATCTATAGGTGTAGTAAAATCTACATCGCCGGTAGATGGTATATCTTTATAAAGATGTTTTCTCACAGCACAAAATGGTCCAGAGCCTGATGCAAGGATTCCAAGCGAAGACTCCATTCCTCTCAAAAAAAGTTCGAATTCCCAGTACAAACCAGAGGAGTTGGTAATACCATCTAATTGGTTAGTATAAAATATCTTTCCTGATGCAAAACCAATATTTTCATCAAGAAAAGCAGCTGTGATATTCTTGATTGAATGTTCATCAAATGTTGTATCTGCATCTGTAAAAATCAATATGTCATACTTAGCAATATTTTTTGCCTTATTATGAATTCTCGCCCTTCCTATTTGTTTTTTCGATTCAACTAATAGTAATGAGGTAAACTCCTTTGATAATGCTTTTACGATATCAACAGTGTTATCTGATGATCCATCAGATGCGACTATTACTTCAATCTTGTTTTCCAAGCTTGAAGCATATATATTCCTTATTCGATTTTCTATTCTGTTTGATTCGTTGTGGGAGGCTATTATTATGGTTGCGCACTTATTTATTTTATTACTTATTTCTTTTTTAGTCTGCCGTTTAGTACGTGTTAATAAGTACAAAATACTAAGAGAAATTGGATAAAATAACCAAGTTGATAATATTAATATGATACTTGTTGTTAATAAATAAAACATATAATTCCCATTAATAATTAATTAATTTTTTTTCAAATATACGAAATTGTTAATTAATGATCTGTTTCTAGATAAACCCACTAAGATAGCCATGAATATCCAAAATATTGGACTGGTTTCTAAATCATATCCAGACGATAGCACAAGTATGGAAATGCCAAAGGTTACTAGTGATTTATCGATTAAAGAATTTTTATTAAAGCTGCCTTTTATTAAAACAAGTATCCATCCGAATAAGAAAAATACTCCAAAAACACCTGATGTTGCTGCTATGCTGACATACATATTATGTGGCCTCGCCACTTCTTCAACTCCTACTTGTGCCATTAAGTATGTAGGAAATGCTTCTTGAAAAGAACCTAATCCAGTGCCAAACCAAAAATCATTCAAAAACATTTCGATTCCACCCTTAATGTAAAGTATTCTTCTAACATCTCTATCTTCTTCGATGGCTAGATCAAGATTTAATTGAGTAAATAAGGATATTTCGCTTAGCCTTTCTAATCTATTGACTATTACTTGTGATGTAATGCTATCTATTAATAAGATAGACGCAAAAAAAACTGTTATAAATAGAGTTAAATTCATTTGTTTTTCTTTAAAAATATTGAAAGATAGAGCTACTACTATGGCGAGTAAACCTGTTCTGCTACCACAGTAAAGCATCAAAATTAAAAAGAACATCGCTTGAGCTAAACTTTTTCTATCTTTTTTTGAGAAGTATGAATTAATTGAAAAGGAAAATCCGAATAAAAAAATTAACACCTCAATAAAACGATATTCCATTACAGGTATAATATTAAAAAAGTAAGATGGTGGAGACTCTAGGAGGTAATTATCAATTATGAAAAATCGGAGAGTTCCAATAATACATATTAACATTGTGAAATAGATGATTTTTTCGATAATTTCTTTTTTTTGATGTATTGATGATAATATATGCACTATACAAAAGTACCCCATAATATAGTATGTTATCAATATATAATCTTTAAAAAATTCATTTAAGTAGAAGAAATTACCACTTGCTAAAATTAATAAAGGTTGAAACGTTAGATATAAAAAAAGAAAGATAATCATTAAATCAGACTTTTTAATATATGTGATTCTTTTTTTTTTAAAAGTAATAGAAAAAAAAATAGATACTAATAGTAATAATATATATGGAATATAAGTTATTGGCAAGCCTGCGATTCGGTCAAGTGTGAACCATAAAAAGCTATATATTATGTTTATATAGAAAAATAAATGAATAAAAAAATTATTATGGATAGATTTAAGCATTCTTTCGCAAAAATAGTATGGAAAAAGTTAATGAGGAAAATGCACTAACTGCTAATGCAGAGGCTGCGATTTCTATTGAGGATGTGAGTTTACTTAAAGATATTGAAACAATAGTCACAAAAAAACCCAATCCAAAGATTAACATATATTCAAAAGAGCATTTCTTGCCAAGGAGGGAGTTTGCTATGACTAAGGTTGGAGATAGTAGTATACTGGATAATAAAAAGTAAGAAATATACTTTGTTGAATGTGCGTATTGATTGCCATAAAATAACAACGTTATTTTATCTATAAAAACATACAGTATGGCAGATAATATAAGTGCAATCAAAAATGAATAGCTGGCAATTTTTATTGTTCGTGATGAGTTAAAATCTTGAGCTGAATCTCTGAATAGCAAGGTACTTAAAAAAAGAGGAATTTGTTGAGGTAGTTGAGAAATCAAGAAAACTGCCATGTATAGCGATATTGATTCATTTCCTTCTGAATAAGCTATAAAGTAAACTCCAACTCTATAGTTTAGCTGAAAAAAAAGATCGCCAAAGAAGTTTTTTGCAGAGAAGCTTGTTATCTCAGTAAAATTTATCTTTTCTTTCCTTATAATTATTAAATTGTTTATTTTTAACTTGATTATTAATAGGAACCCCATAGTTAAGCTGATTATTAGAGAGTATAAGTAAAGTTTATCAATAAATATTTCTTCTTGATAAATTTCACTCGAGTAAAAGGCCAAAAAAAATAATAATAATATTTTATCGGAAAGCATCAGGAAAATATAATAAATATCATTACTAATTCCTAGAAAAAAAGATCTAAATAGAATTATCATTGTTAATAAAAAACATATTATTGAAATAATGTCGTATCTGGCACCCAGAAATTTTTGTGGAATAAGATAAATAAAAAATGGCATTGCAATAATAAGTGGTGTAATAATAATAATATGCGCAAATAAATAATAAAGGTTTTTAGTATTTGCAACTTTTACAACTATTGAGTTATGTAGTCCAAATAAAAATATACTGCTTAAAAGTGTTGTGCTGGTTAGAATTAGATGAAACTCACCTCTGGCTTCAATGCTAGTTATGTGCGCAATATAAATATCGATTATTAATCCAATAAATAATAAAATCGAACGCCCCAATATTAGTGGAAAGTATTTCATGGTATTGGCGTGGTTTGTGTTTTAAATTGTAGAAACAGTTTTTTCAACTGTATGATATCTGATATAAAATATTGGCATACATATAATAAAGAGTCATGCCTCATTAGATTTGAAAGTGGGCTTGATTAATAAACTTGCCAATGACTTTATCGTGTAGCACAATAATTTTAGAAAAGTAGGGGGTTCGGCGCATAAGGCGTTTAATACGTATGCGTAAAGTCAAATTTCTTCGCCCAATGCTTTGAGCATAGCACTTGGCACTTGGTAATAAAATTGGTCATGTATTTAATCAGTTGAAGAAGTGTCTGGAAATAGACTCACCGATGACTTTATCATGCACCTCGACGGACTTAGAAAAGCAAATCGTGCGTCGCGCTAGGCGCTTGAGATGAGTTCTGCAGTTTAAGTTCTGGCGATCAATGCGTTGGGTGATCAGGTGCTTATCCTGAGGCAATAGGCGCTCATATAGTTCAATATTCCATAAGTATATACGGTAGAAGGCAGACAATGGTTGTCACAGTAAACTGCTAGCTTTTCCATGCTGAGTTAGTGGCTAGTTTAGTTGTGTTATTTGCTATATTGGTAGCTTTCAGTGAAATCGTTCAACGCGAATGGTGTAAAATTAATAAGTTTTAATCCATCCATTATTAATTTAAAAAAAGCACTTCTATGAAGTGCCTTTTTTATTTATAGAAAGCTTCGTAACTCCGGTATACAAGACCCACAATTCGTTCCTGCTTGCAAACATTGCCCAATTTCTTCCACCGTTTTCAACCCCTGCTCACTAATGGCCTTACGAATGGTTTTCTCTCCCACATTAAAACAAGCACAAACGGTTCGGCCTTTATCTTCATCTGCATTCAAAGATTTACCCGCCAATACACCAGCACGCTCTAAAGCGGTCAAACTAGATTTGGCAAATAAACTCATGAGCCAATCGCGCGCGGGTAATTGACGGCTATTCGCGCTAATAAATAAACAGCTTTGCAATTGACCTCGCTCAAAACTGGCAGCGCGGTAAGTGTGCCGATTGACATCTGCATAATCGGCAAATTCGCCTGTGCTAGTTAATAGGTTTTGGGCAAAAGCGCTCCAAGCTTCTAGTGGTTGTATAGACGCTAATTCATAGCACCAAGCTTGATCGATTTTGCTGCAAGTCCAGAACCCCACCCTAACCCTCCCCTTATCAAGGGAGGGAATAGGAAAGCCTCCCCTGATAAGGGGAGGTTGGGTGGGGTTCCTCGTCAACAAAAATCCTTGCCATTTCGCGGCGTAAGGTCGAATCGCCACACAGGCATGTTTGCTTTCAGGCTGGCCCGAAATCGGATCAGTCGCAGCAGGAATCAATTGGCCTACATTCGCCTTATTAGCAAATCGCTCATTCCAATGCATCGGCACAAATAGGCTACCACGTTGCTGACCCTTACTGGTTTTAACACGTAAAATCAGTTCGCCGAATTGATTAGTAACACACGCTAAGCCTCCCTCAGTCAAACCCTGATCACGTGCATCGCAAGGGTGAATTTCTACATAAGGCTCGCTCATATGGGCGGATAAACGCGCGCTCATTCCGGTGCGTGTCAAAGTGTGCCAATGATCGCGCACCCGTCCGGTATTGAAGACAAAGGGATAGTCTTTAATGCGTTCACTTTGTGGTGGGCGTGGGGTAATTGCTAAAAATTGGGCTTTACCGGATTTCGTGAAAAATTGCTGATCGGCAAACAAACACGGCGTGCCCTGTGGCTGATCGTTGGTAACAGGCCATTGGGTAGGTTGCAACTGATCGTAGTCTTGCAAACTCAGATTTTCCCACGCACTTAAATCAAAGCAACGCTCGCCGTCATTTTCAAACGCTGATAACGCAGCGTGCTCACGGAAAATCTCGTGGGGGTGTTGGTGGTTAAAGCTATTTGCAAAACCCATCTTTTGCGCCACGCCACAGAGTATTTGCCAATCTTGTTTAGCTTCAGCGGGCGCAGGTAAAAACGGATGTTGGCGTGAAATGCGGCGCTCGCTATTCGTGACTGTACCATTACGTTCGCCCCAAGTGAGAGCTGGCAAAAGCACATGCGCAAACGCTGTTGTATCGGTGTGACGTACACAATCGGATACTACCACCAACTCACATTGAGCCAGAGCACGCTTAACTTGCTCGGTGTCGGGCAAACTCACTACCGGATTAGTCGCCATAATCCATACGGCTTTAACTTTGCCCGCTTCAATTGCTTGAAATAAATCTACCGCTTTTAAGCCTGCCTTTGAGGGGATTTTGGGCGATTGCCAGAAGCGTTGTACCCGTTCGCGATGCAATGGCTTTTCAATCTCCATATGTGCAGCCAGTTGATTAGCTAGCCCGCCGACTTCGCGCCCACCCATTGCATTCGGTTGTCCAGTAAAGGAAAACGGCCCCATACCTGCGCGCCCCATCCGCCCCGTAATCAAGTGGCAATTAATAATGGCATTGCCTTTATCCACCCCGCTCGAGGATTGATTAATGCCTTGGGAAAATACCGTAACGACTTTTTCAGTTTGCGCGTACCACTCAAAAAACTGCTCGACCTCCAGCTCACTTAAACGACATTGTTCGGCAATCGCATGGGGATTGGGTGAGCTGGTAATCGCAGCGGCTAGTGCAGACTCTAAACCTTCAGTCGCTTGAGCAACGAAACTTTCATCGACACAGCCCTGCTGCACCAAATGCACGAATAAGCCATTAAATAATACCGCGTCGCTCCCTGGTGCTAAGCCTAAATGCAGATCGGCAATATCAGCGGTTTGGGTGCGCCGCGGATCGATGGTGACGACTTTGAGTTTAAGATTAGTTTGCTTGGCTTTGACGATGCGCTGATATAACACCGGATGACACCATGCGGTATTGCTACCCACTAGCACAATTAACTCCGCCGCATCCAAATCTTCATAATTGCACGGCACTAAATCTTCACCAAAAGCGCGTTTGTGTGCCGCCACCGCTGAAGACATACACAGGCGCGAATTGGTGTCGATATTTGCCGAGCCGATAAAGCCTTTCATGAGTTTATTGGCGACGTAATAATCTTCCGTGAGCAATTGCCCCGACACATAAAATGCCACCGCATCCGCACCATGTTCGCGAATAATCGCTTGGAATTGGTCTGCAACGGTTTGGGTAGCCATGTCCCAACTCACGCGCTGCCCGTTGATTTCGGGGTAGAGCAAGCGATCAGGATGCACCAAGGTATCGGCAAGTGCAGTGCCTTTGGAGCAGAGTTTACCGAAATTAGCGGGATGCTCGGGGTCGCCTTTGACGCTAATCACGCCCGCGTGTTGCTCAATTATCACCCCGCAGCCAACGCCGCAATAAGGGCAGGTAGTACGGGTGCTTCTCATTAGGCGCTGACCTCGGCAAGTTCGGGTTGTAATTGCAGATAGACTTTGCTGCCTTCGACTTTGACTGGAAACACATTGCTGCAACCCACATCGGGAGCTAAAGCGCTACCCGTTTTGAGGTCAATTTTCCAATTATGCAAGGGGCAAGTAATGGTCGAGCCGTGCATAATGCCTTGCGAGAGTGGGCCCTTTTTATGCGGGCAAGCGTCATTAATCGCATACACCTGATCGTCACTGCCGCGAAATACCGCAATAATTTGGGTGCGAGTTTTGATTAAGCGCGAACCCAATACCGGAATTTTTTCCAGCTCTACTACTTCTGTCCATTTAGTCATGGTTATTTTCCTCATTAAGCTTCAATGGCAATCGGGGCAAATTCGTCAGCGTGTGCACCATCGGCAATCTGTTTCCACGGATCGACTTGAGCAGGCACTTGCGAGACTAAAAAGCGATCGTATAGGGCTTGACGATTGGGCGCATTTTCCACAATCGCTTGTTTGATTTTTTCTAAACCGACGCGCTCAATCCAAGGGGCAGTACGCTCCAAATAATGCGCATCCTCACGATAAAACTGGGTAAACGCGCCGCAGTATTCTTTGACTTGCTCCTCGGTTTCGACTTTGCACAAAAGGTCAGTAACACGCACTTTAATCCCGCCATTGCCGCCCACATGCAGCTCATAACCGGAATCGACACACACCACGCCAAAATCTTTAATCGTGGCTTCGGCACAATTGCGCGGGCAACCGGACACGGCGATTTTGAATTTATGCGGCATCCACGAACCCCATGTTAGTTCCTCGAGTTGCACGCCTAATCCGGTGGAATCTTGCGTGCCAAACCGACACCATTTGCTGCCGACACAGGTTTTGACGGTACGTAAGGCTTTGCCATAAGCATGCCCTGATACAAACCCTGCCTCGGATAAATCCTTCCACATCGAGGGGAGTCTTTCCTTGGGAATACCAAACATGTCAATGCGCTGCCCGCCTGTGACTTTTATTTCGGGCACATGGTATTTGTCAGCAATGTCGGCAATATCGCGCAATTGTTGCGAGGTACATAAGCCCCCGAACATACGCGGCACGACTGAGTAAGTACCATCTTTTTGAATATTGCCGTGGGCGCGTTCATTAATGAAGCGTGATTGCGGGTCGTCCTCGTATTCGTTGGGGAAGGCGCAAAGCAGGTAGTAATTCAAGGCATTGCGGCAGGGTGCACAGCCATCCGGCGTTTTCCACTCGAAGTGATTACGCACGGCGGGCATGGTTTTTAGTTCATATTTAACAATGCCTTGGCGGATTTCGTCGTGGGTGAAATCGGTGCATTTGCATAAGGGTTTGGTTTTCGGCGTGGCAGAATATTCGCCGCCCACGGTATGCGCGAGTAAGGATTCGACTAAGCCCGTGCACGAACCACAGGAGGCGGACGCTTTGGTATGAGCGCGCACTTCATCTAGCGTAAACAGTTTTTTTTCGGTGATGGCCTTGGCGATATCGCCTTTGCACACCCCATTGCAGCCGCAGATTTCGGCGCTATCCGCTAGAGTTGCAACGCGTGTTTCAGGATTGTGGCCTGAGTCGCCTAAATGCGCTTGCCCGAATAAAAGTGTGTCGCGAAAGGCGGAAATATCCGTGCCGTCTTTCATCAATTGGAAATACCACGAACCATCCACCGTGTCGCCGTATAACACCGCACCTTTGATTTGATTGTCTTGCAAGACGATTTTTTTATAAGTGCCCACGCCCGCATCCTTGAATACGATTTCTTCGGTTTTGTCATTGCCAATGAAATCGCCCGCCGAGAATAGTTCAATCCCCGTGACTTTGAGTTTGGTGGAGGTGACGGTTCCTTGATAACGTGCAATGCCAAACTGGGCTAAATGATTGGCAGCCACTTTGGCCTGCTCAAATAAGGGTGCAACTAAACCATAAGCAATGCCGCGATGCTGCACGCACTCGCCAATCGCATAAATTTTCGGGTCGGTAATGGTCTGCATGGTGTCGTTGACCACAATGCCGCGCTCGCAATGTAAACCCGTCGATTGTGCCAAAGCAATATTCGGTTTAATCCCCACCGCCATTACTACTAAATCCGCTTCGACTTCTAAACCATCTTTAAAACGCACACCTGTGACCCGTTCATCACCTAGAATTTCAGCGGTATTGGCTTGCAGGAGGAATTTCATGCCGCGGGCTTCGAGGGATTGTTGCAACAACTTGGCAGCGGGTTTGTCGAGTTGGCGCTCCATCAAGGTGTCATTGATATGCACCACGCTCACGTCCATGCCTTGTTTTAATAAACCATTCGCGGCTTCTAAACCCAATAAACCGCCGCCAATCACAATCGCTTTTTTATACTGACTGGAGGCTTGCAGCATTTGGTGCACATGGTGAATATCCCTAAAACCGAGCACGCCGCGCTTATTTGCACCAGGAACGGGCAGCATGAAGGGGTTAGAACCCGTGGCAATAATCAGGCGGTCGTAGTGGGCAATCGTGCCGTCGGTGGCAATCACTTGGCGGCGTGCCCGATTGATTTGCTCGACACGTTTGCCTTTGTGCAGGGTGATGTGATTCGCAGCGTACCAGTCATCATCATTCAGCATAATCTGCTCAATGGTCTTTTCGCTGGCGAGTACGGGCGAGAGCATAATGCGATTGTAATTGCCGTAGGGTTCCTCGCCGAAAACCGTGATCTGGTAATGCTCGGGCGCGAGTTTGAGTAACTCCTCAAGGGTACGCACGCCTGCCATCCCATTGCCGATTAACACCAATTGTTGTTTGAGCATGTCGCTTCTCCTGAAAACAAAAAAGCCCTGAACCGCTGCTATCCAAGGACAGAGAGGTTCAGGGCTTCATTACCCGAATGTGGTTGAAATCACGCTTCAGTGCGTGAAGATGCTGCGAGAGTCGCCGTTGACTTGGGCAGCTGGTTTAGGAGAGATGATGCAAGGGTTGTGCCAGTTCTATTTAGGTTAGATTGCTTGGTTGATTGCCGGTGAGCTGATCAAATATTGCTCGCCAAATTTTTACTATATTGTCATCAATTCCTTTATCAGAAAGCTTTTTAAAGCTACTACGAAGATCTTTTGCTAATTCAACTTTCCAGCCTTGAGCTAGAGCATATTGATTGTCTTGAGCATATTTTTCCATTTGGGGAAGTATAGGAAGCTTAGAGTCAAAAATATCCTCAAACTCATCTTCTGTTTCTTTCATACGATATGTTCTAGAAAATAGTCGTGCTAACTCAGCAGTGGGCATTAAATCCTCAATTTCCCAATTACCTGCATTTAAGTATTTGTCAACTGCAATGAGCTTTTTCTGAGAGTCCGCATACAAATCACCTTTTAGATTGTTATACTTGTCTTTTCCTGACTTATCGGAATCTAATATAACAAAAGGTAGGTCATTTTCGCGCCCACTTAAAATACTAATGATAGGCGACATACCTCTAATTCCACCAGTTGGAATAAAAACCAGCTCCTTACTATTTTTATAAAAACCGTTTTTGATCATATAAAGTTTAATTAGAGAAAAGTAAATTTGATCTGAAGGACCTTCTACTAAAACTGGCTGACAACCTATTAACATAGTTTCAGAAACAGTTAGTCCAATTGCCGCATGAATTGGATAGATAGACTTTTCAGCAATGGCTTTGTTAGCCCTGAGATCAGATGAGACTAGTGTTTTACCCTCTTTACTGACGTACACTGCATGAACATCGCCTAGATTATCCGAATCAACTAGAAATGGTGAGTGGGTAGTATAAATAAGTTGGTTACTCTCGGATAATGATTGGAAAAATGTTAATAAATCGCTTTGTGCAATAGGATGTAAAGATATTCCTGGTTCATCTAAGAGTAAAATGCAATTTTCATGACTATCTTTGCTTTCTACTAAAAATACAAGAAAGAAGCTAAAAAACCATTGTAAACCACGACTTCTTCCTTCTAACTCTACTTCTTCAGTACGGATTTCATCACTAACCCAGATTCTAAAGTGATTACCATCAGCTTGAAATCTAAAGCGATAATTTCCCTGTTTCCACCACTCTTTAAATTTGCTAGTTAGCTTTGTGGATGCTGATTGTAAAAGTACCTCACGCTCTTTTTTATTAGCTTTTACAGTTTCGATATCATCTTCTTGTGGTTCCTCCAGCGTCTCTGAGGTTTTTTGAGTTTGATTATGATGGTAAACAGTATTCGTAATAACTCTAATAGGTAACGCTTCTTTGCCTAACTCCAGAATTTCTTCTGGGGATAAATTAACAAATTCAAAGAGTACTTTTAAGCTTCGAGCTTTTGACCGCTCTTTTTCTCCTAAATCAGTACGTTCAAAGTTTTTTATGACATGGGGTAAGTATATCTCGGAATCTAAATTTCCGTAGTCAGAGTAGTAAACAAAAGTTGGGAGAGCTTGGTATAATGCAAAAAAAGTTTCTTTGTCTAGACTTATATATTTTTTATCAATTGTTTTTAATAGAGGATTGATTATTTTACTTATTTCACCTTCATCGAATTTTTCCTTTAAATTATTATATATTGCGCTTAAGTCTTTTTCATTCAGATAATCATGGTAACTGGCTAGAGTAGCTCTAACAGATGTCAAACTATCTTCTTCCTCAGATTCCTTTTCATCAATGCTATCTAATAAAGAAATTAGTTTTTCCTTTGAAAAGGATGGAGCTGAATCGCTTAAATAGTTATAGCTATAGCTGCCTTTATAAGATCTCGCTAAAAGCATCTTTTTAAAAAAGCTCTGATTCCAGCCTGTTAGCTTTTCTAGTTTATGTGTTGTGGAGTGTGATAACTCAAACTCACATGTTATAAAAATCTCATCTCCTAAGGTATCTTTGTAGTCAGCATATTTTTTTCTCGGATAATCCTCTAAGGGGGTGATTAGCTCTTTATTAGCAGGCTTCATTTTCCAAAGAGCCAATAGTAAATTTGTTTTACCAGACTCGTTTGTTCCTACCAAGCAATTAACATCAGATATTTCTATCCAACACGAGTTCTCTACCGAGCGAAAATTTTCTACTTTAAAACGCAAGAGCTTAGTAGTCATGATACTTTTATCCTTTGGGGTTTGATAAAAATTATACCAAAACGATATCTCTTGCTTCCAGAGGTAAAAACTAAAAATGAAACTGTAATTGATCTGAGGTTTCAAATAGCAAGATAGTTATTTCAAAAAATTAATTTAAAAATTTTGGTGGCTCAAATTCAATATCCTGTTCCATAGCAAGTAACTCAACAATATTCTGTGTTTGATGATTAATTGAACCAGTGCGCCAACTTGCAATTTCTTCATCACTTACTTCGATATATTGATGTTGAGCACGCCACCGCATAATCGCATTAAAGATCTGTTTATTGCCGTCAAGTAGCTCTTGATAGCGTTCCTCAGCAATCAACACAGCTACAGATTCGCCATTTTTAGTTAAATGAACATCTTCACCTCTCTCAACAACATCAATTAGATTGACCAAATCATTTTCTGCTTCTTCAATAGTTACCTTTTTCATTGCCTGCTCCTTAGCCTAAGGCACAATCGTCATAAACAAATAAGTCGCGAAAATCACCAAATGCACCGCCCCCTGCATCACGGTCACGCGCCCGGTACTCATCGAAAGCGAGGTCACAAATAGCGATAACACCAAGAGCACAATTGATTTACTATCTAAGCCCAAGACCAAAGTCATATCCATTGCAATCGCAACTATGGCTACTACCGGAATGGTTAAACCAATCGTAGCGAGGGCAGAACCAAAGGCGAGGTTGAGACTGGTTTGGAGTTGATTATTGGCAGCAGCACGTAGCGCGGCAACACCTTCGGGCAATAGCACAATCGTAGCGATAATGACCCCAACTAATACTTCCGGTGCACCAATCGCGTGCACAAAGGTTTTCACTTCGGGCGAGAGTAGTTTGGCTGCTAACACCACGCTGACCAAACTTAATAATAAAAATAAACCACTGATGATCAGTAGTTTAATGGGTACTGCGGCTTGCTGTTCGGCTTCTTCGCGCATTTGGGTATTGAGGAAGTAATCGCGATGGCGCACCGCTTGCACAAACACGAATAGGATGTACAACACCAAGGACACAATCGCGACAAATACCAATTGGCTATCGGTGTAACGCGGCCCCGACATGCTGGTGGTGTAATTAGGTAGGATTAAAGTCAAGACTATAATCGCGGCTAGGGTGGTGAGGGCGGTGTAGCTGCCGGTTAAAATAAAGCGCTGTTCTCCAAAGCGAATTCCGCCAATTAAAAAGCTCAAACCCACGATTAAATTTAAAATGATCATGACGGTGGCAAAGACCGTGTCACGCGCTAATACGGTTGCCCCCGACTCCGCACTCATCATAATCGACACAATCAAGGACACCTCAATCACTGTGACCGCAAGTGCTAAGACTAAAGTCCCAAAGGGTTCACCAATCCCATAGGCTATGACTTCAGCATGATGCACCGCCGCTAACACACTCGCCATTAAACCAATCGCAAGGGCTGCACTATACCAACCGTTGAATTCAAAGCCCGTGAATTGTAGGGCTAATAAGCACAAGGTTAGGGCGGGCGCAATGAGCGTCCAAAGTGGTGGGCGAAGATTGGCATGAGTCATAGAGTAGGCACACAAGTTAAAAATTAGACTCAACAATGTAATGCAAAAACGCCTTAGCGCCCAGTTTTCCTAATAAATGCTAAGGAATGCAGTCTGTTACTCACTTTAAGTTGGCATTGATATTGCAGTGCAAACATTAAAGTGCAGTTTCAACGTCGAAGCACACTCCCTAAGTACCATGTGCGTGCTTAACAAGCGGGTAATGTAGCCCTGATCTGAGTTGGTAACCTCCTCCGCCAACTTGGGTCAGGGCTTTTTGTTTTTATAGGCTCTGAGGTTTTGATATGGCAAACAATAACCCTGAACGATTTAATCTGTTCGATTTCTCCAAGGCGAATATTCGCACCTTGCATTTAGGCTGGCTGGCGTTTTTCGTCAGTTTCATGGTGTGGTTTGTCCACGCCCCACTCATGCCCTTTATTCGGGAATCCTTGCAACTCACGGATATTCAGGTCAAAACCCTGCTCACCTTAAATGTGGCTTTGACTATTCCGGCGCGCATTGTGGTCGGGATGCTAGTGGATCGTTATGGCCCGCGCATTATGTATACCGCGATTTTGATTATTGGCGGTTTGATTACCTTAGCGTTTGCCTTAGCCCAAGATTACCAACAACTGGCCTTAACGCGCTTTCTAGCTGGATTCGTGGGCGCGGGTTTTGTGGTCGGGATTCGCTTAATTGCCGAATGGTTTCCGGCACGTCAAACCGGGATTGCCCAAGGGATTTACGGTGGCTGGGGTAATTTTGGCTCAGCGGGCGCGGCGTTTTTATTGCCTTCGATTGCGGTGTTAATTGGCGGCGAATATGGTTGGCGTTATGCAGTGGCTTTAGTCGGTTTAATCTCGATAGCTTACGGCTTATTTTACTACTGGCGCGTACGCAATACGCCCAAAGGCTCCACCTATTTCAAGCCTAAGAAAACCGGCGCACTGGAAGTGAGCAACGGCTTTGATTTAGTGCTCTACATAATCATGAATATCCCCATGTACGCGGCCTTGGCTTTAGTGGTGCATAGTTTATCGCCAGCCAAAATGAAAATGCTGTCCGAAACTACTACGGTGATTTTATATGCGGTGTTACTCGCCACTTATTTATTCCAAGTGTGGAAAATCTGGCAATTGAATAAGCACGTCTTAAAAGAGCAGGTACCCGAATTACAACGTTATTCCTTTACTCAAGTCGCGATTTTAGATTTGGCCTATATGGTGACCTTTGGTACAGAACTCGCGGTCGTGTCGATGCTGGCACTATTTTACGTGGATAATTTTGGCTTGGATAAAGTGACAGCGGGCATGTTAGCTGGCTCTTATGCCTTTATTAATCTGGTGGCGCGTCCGGCAGGTGGTTTTATTAGTGATCGTTTTGGGCGCAAGATGACTTTGATCGTGGTATTTATCGGTATCGCCGCGAGCTTCTTATTCTTGGGTCAAGTCGATTCGTCGTGGACGGTGTTGATGGTGATTATTGCTGCGACTTTGGGCGGGATTTTCTCCAAAGCCGGATCGGGCGCGGTGTATGCCATGGTGCCCTTGATTCAACGGCGTTTAACCGGACAAATCGCAGGTATGGTGGGCGCGTATGGCAATGTAGGTGGTGTGGTGTTTTTAACGGTGCTTGCCACCTTTAATACACCAATTTTCTTCATGACCATCGGCGGCATGGCGCTTATCGTATTGCTATTCATTATGCTGTTTTTGAAGGAACCCCAAGGCGCGATTGCAGAAGTGTTGCCCGATGGTACCGTACAAATGATCGAGGTGAAATAACTTGAAAGCCACCCTCACGGTCAGTCTCGGACAAGCCTCAATCGCAGGTGTGAAATCGGTCAATGAGGATTTTTACAGTGCTTGGCTACCGTCGGGTGTAAGTTTAGATAGCAAGGGTATGGCTCTTGCTATTGCTGATGGCGTGAGCGCCAGTACAGGCGGCAAACAAGCCAGCGAAGTCGCGGTTCGGCAATTTCTAGAGGATTACGCCAGCACGCCCGATTCGTGGACGGTGAAACACGCCGCACAAAAAGTTTTAAGTGCGTTAAATCTCTGGCTCTATAGCCAAGGTCAACGCCAATACGGCGAAACAGGCAGCCTCGCCACCACCTTTAGCGCCTTGATTTTAAAATCCCACAGCGCTTATGTGTTGCATATTGGTGATAGTCGCATTTACCGCTGGCAAAAGGGCGCTCTGGAGTGTCTGACCACCGATCACCGTATTCCATTTAAAAATCAACAAAGTTATTTAGCCCGCGCCTTGGGGATTGAGCCGCATTTAGAAATTGATTTTCGCACCCTCGAATTGAGCCAAGGCGATGTGTTCGTGCTCACCACCGATGGGGTGCATGATGTATTGAGTGATAGCGCTTTAGCACAACAATTAACTGCTTATCCTGATCTACAAACTTGCGCCGAGCAGATTGTCCAAGCCGCACTAGAAGCCAATAGCCAAGATAATATTACCTGCCAAATTGTGCGCATTGACTCCTTACCGGAGGTGAATCGTGAGTTGTTTTATCAGCAGCTCAGCCAATTACCGTTTCCGCCCGATTTAAAAGCGGGGCAGGTGCTAGATGGCTATAAAATTCTACGCGAATTGAACGCCACGTCTCGCAGCCAAGTTTATTTAGCCGAAGACACGTTCAACCAAAATCAGCAAGTAGTACTGAAAACCCCTTCGCAAAATTTTAATGATGATCTGGCTTATATTGACCTGTTTTTGCATGAAGAATGGGTAGCACAACGCCTTAATTCGCCGCATTTGATTAAGCTGCAAACCCGCGATGCTCGGGCACGTACTTGCTTGTATAGTGTGGTTGAATATGTGGCAGGGCAGACCTTACGCCAATGGATGCTCGATCATCCCGACCCCAGCATTGCACAGGTGCGGGCGACGGTGGATCAGATGGCGCGGGGTTTGCGGGCTATGCATCGCTTGGAGATGATTCATCAGGATTTAAAGCCGGATAATGTGTTGATTGATCAGCATAATACTTTAAAAATCATCGACTTTGGTTCGACATGCATAGCGGGTTTAATGGAGGTGCAAACCGTGTTGCAGCATAACCATATTGTCGGCACGGCGAGTTATTCCGCACCTGAATATTTTCAGGGCGCACGCGGTACCAATCGCTCGGATATTTTTTCCTTGGGCGTGATTGCCTACGAAATGCTGACCGAACAATTGCCCTTTGGCGAAATTGAACCGGAAAAGGCCAGCAAGCATAAATTTAATTACACGCCTGCCGCTTGGCATAACCCCAAAGTGCCGGAATGGGTGGATGCGGCCTTGGAAAAAGCCACTCAGCCGAATCCCGATAAGCGTTATGAGGTGTTGTCCGAGTTTATTGCCGATTTAACCCGCCCGAATGAGGGCTTACTGGCTAATCAACGCCAACGCCCGCTACTAGAACGTAATCCTTTGAAGTTTTGGAAATGGTTAGCGGGGTTGGAGTTGCTCCTCATTATCGGTTTATTAGTTTATTGTCTTTAAGCAGCAACCCGCTGCACTACATCAACCCCAATCCCATTCGGGTCGCGTAGGACAAAATGACGATCGCCCCAAGGCTCTTCGCGCAATGCCACTTCAATCGGCGCACCTAATGCTGTTAGGCGGGCATATTCAGCCTCTGCATCTACTACATCAATGGCAATCCACATGCCTTGCCCCTGAAAGGCGGCACGAAAAATCGGGGCTTGAGTAGTCAGTTCTGGTTGCATAAAACCTAACTCACTCTCAGCTAAACCCAAGAGTACAAACCAGCCCCCCTCGTCTTCATATAAGATTTCACAGCCAAATAAGTCTACATAAAAACTTTTTGATTCTTGCACTTTATCAGTGATGACACCGGTCCAGAATTTCATGGCTAACTCCTGAAAGGATGGGTTTGAGCCTTTATTATGGGCGTCAGTAGGGTGGGTCGTATTGTAAAAAAACGACTTAATTCAGGTGAAATTGGGTCGGTGTTAAACCAGTAAAACGCTTAAACTCATGATGCAAATGGCTTTGGTCGCTGTAATGAAGTTCTGCTGCGATTTCTGCTAGCGATAAGCGGCCTTGCTGGATTAACTGAGCCGCCCGCCGAAAGCGGGTGATAGCTGCAAATTGTTTAGCGGATAAGCCAACATACTGTTGGAATTGGCGTTCAAACTGACGCAGGCTCTTATTTACCTCTGCGGCAACGGTGTTGATGGAGCACGCACCAAAGCAGGTTTCTATCTTAACAATCGCTGCATCAAGCGCATTAAGTGCAGAGTGATGTGAGCAGGACTTAGCTAAACATTGATTAAGGGTCTGAAAAACAGTTTGGTTTTCGATAGCTTCAGCAATCAAGGCTAGATCAAGTTCAACTAAATCCTGTATCGCTGGTTGCTGATTGGTAAGTTCATGCGCAGGTAAATCTAATAAATAATGAATTTTCCCCGGCTTAAAACGAATACCTAAATAGTGGTTGCCCAGCGTGAGGCTCAATTCGGTTTTACGATTAGTCGTACCAAAGGCGGTGATTTGCGGGGGGGCATGACCCAATTCCAATACAATATCCACACTGCTATCTGGCCAGATCGTGTAGTGGGAATCGGTATTCTGATAACCCAGCCAATAATAAGCGATAACGCTTTGTAGCGAAGCAGCGGGCAGGGTACTGATTAGCGTATTGTCCATAGGTTGATTATAGCAAGGCTTTGAACTGTATACATTGCTCACAGCGCTTCAAGATTTTTTAGTAATCAAACCAAAGCGCTTGAAAATACGTTAATCGCCCATCTCATGCTATATCCAACGCAACTCAGTCGTGCATTTCCCTTAATAATTGCGTTCATTGCTTACGGTAGACTGCAAATCTCGCTACTATAGGACTTGCACCGTTAAATATTGAAAATAGTTCAGTCAGATGCAAAGAAAGTGCTAGTCATTGACCGTTATGATTAGCCCATAAAGATTCGTAGTTCTATCGAATCGTATGAACACCACCACAGTTGAATGACCGTTAGAGAAGTAAAAATGTTTGAAATTGATTCCAACTCCATTTGGCCGACCGGCTATTTAATCAACCCTATGCCTGAACCCATTGCCGATCGTTATTTGCAAGATTTCGATAATGTGCCGTCCTCCATTGTGAGCGATTGCTTGGGGCGTAATGTGGGGGCGTTGGGCGTGAAGCCTTATCATGGTTTCAAGCATATGTGCGGAACCGCAGTCACCGTGCGCGTGCGTCCGGGCGATAATCTCATGCTCCTCAAAGCCTTGGAAATGGCGCGCCCCAATGATGTGTTGGTAGTGGATGGCGGTGGCGATACCAGTCGTGCGATTGTGGGTGGGATTATGCGTGCGATGGCCATGAAAACTGGATTAGCGGGCATGGTCATTAATGGCGCGATTCGTGACCGCGAAGATTGGGCGCAAGGTGGTTTACCGGTTTATGCGTTAGCCTGCGTACATCGTGGCCCTAGTACCGATGCGACCGGCGAGATTAATGTGCCTGTGGCGTGTGCAGGTTTGGTGGTGAATCCGGGTGACTTGATTATTGGCGATGCGGATGGCGTGGTCGCGGTATGCCCTAGTAATTTAGACAAACTATTAGTGCAATGCCGCCATTTATTAGATCGGGAAAAAACCATTATGACGCAAATCGCGGATGGCACCTTACCGAAAGGGCGTTTTGATGCCTTATTACGTAGCAAAGGTTGCCCCATCTAACTAGTTTCAGGTGCATCTGCTGAATAGGGCAGGTGCACTACTTTAAGACTTGAGTAAGCGCCCCCATGGCTATCTTTTGGCTGGCTTCCTGCAACACCCAAGGCGCGTTGTATTCACCCGCAGGCAAAGCATCTTTAAGCGGATAAGCCAAGCCCAAACTCTGCGCGGCCTCGCGATATAAATCCACCCGATACACTGGCGCTAAAGCCTCACGCGCTTGCTCAATCGGTACGTGCCATTGTCCCGCCGCCTGCATACATTGCAAAAAATACTCGCCATGTGACTGCCAAGGCACATTCGCCGCATAACGCGCAAACACATGAAAATCCGGCACATAACGCTCCGGCTCCTCCAGCGCATAGCGATAATATCCTTGTAATGGTGCACACAGACTCAAAAGGGGGACATCGAGATACTGTGGTTTCGCCAAGGTCTCGGCAAATAATAGGCGATTACGTGCATCATCCAGCCAAATCGCCGCTTCTAATACAGCACTCACCAAAGCTAAATGCGTGTCAGGATGCGCCGCCGCCCACGTATTAGTCACCCCCAATACTTTATCAGGGCCATTGTGGATCAGGTCATAACTAGTCGCCGCCACACAGCCCATCCCAGTTTGCACCGCGATTTGATTCCACGGCTCGCCCGCACAAAACCCGTCAATGTGTCCCGCCTCCAAAGCTTGTACCATATGCGAAGGCGGCATAATGCGAATATCAATTTCAGTAGCTAAATCAAAACCGCCATCCTGCAACCACGCACGTAATAAATAATAATGCTGCGAAAACGGATAGACACAACCCAAGACCAAGCGCCGTTTTAAGGTTTGAGTTTGTAGTGCTTTTAAGCCGGTGGCACGTAGCGGAGTACTCTGTAAATACTCAGGAAACTGCTTGTGGATGCTAGCCATCAAGTTATTAGAGAGGGTAATCGCACTACCATTCAAGCCCAAACTGACGGCGGTTTGCATGGGGATACCTAAACCATCAATACCCAAAGTCGCTGCCAACGGCATGGGGGCGAGCATGTGCGCCGCGTCTAATTCTCCAAATGCCACGCGATCCCGAATATTCGCCCACGACACTTCACGCTGTAGCTCAACTTGCAAACCTTGCTTTTCAAAAAAACCACGTTCTTGAGCAGCAATTAAAATAGCGCAATCGGTGAGAGGTAAAAAGCCAATGCGTAGAGCGGTTTTCATGGCAAACTCCCTCCCAGTAACGCCATTGCGGCAATGAAATTGCGCGCAGCTTCACCGATTTTCATATTGCGATCCATCGCCATTTTACGCAGTAATTGATAAGCCTCTTCCTCGCTTAATTGCCGATGCTGCATGAGAATGCCTTTGGCTTTATCCACATCTTTGCGATCCGATAGGCGAGTTTTGTACTCTTCCAGCTCATTTTTAAGTTTTTGATGTTCTTGGAAACGCGCAATCGCCACTTCCAACACCGACTGCAGGCGTTTACTTGGCAAATCATCGACAATGTAAGCACTGACACCTGCATTAATCGCCGCACGCGTGGTTTCTAAGTCACTTTGCTGAGCAAAAAACACGATAGGTTTAGGCGTTTCGCGATTGACGTTATTTAAGGATTCCAGCGTGTCACGATCGGGGCTTTGCATGTCAATCAGGATAATATCGGGCTGATGGGTGCGTACTGCTGCCAATAAATGTTGGCTGGTGGCAAGACGAATAATCTGCTGATAGCCCGCCGTTTGTAGCGCCTGTTCTAAACTCGTGGCGCGTTCGGCATCGCTATCAACGAGCATGAGTTTGTACATTCAAAGTAGTCTCATTACCAGTTCAAGTTGAATCTCAAGCAAAAATTAGGCCAAGTACGTTCAGAGCTTGGGGTCAAGTTCAGATCTTTCTGGTTTAGTAACAGAAGAGTTGATGCTTACAGCCACTAAAGAAAACTTATTTTTGCTAGGGATTGACCGTATATTTAGTTTTAATTGACTCTAATTCTAACTTAAACTATAAAATTAACTTATGATTTAGATGTAGGTTAGAGTGTCAGCTCCCTAATATTATCTCAAGTAAAATCTTAAGATGAATCTGAACTTCAGAGTAAAGTTACAGATTTTTTAAGTAAACTTCTTTTTAAAGTGGGCTCAACTCTGAAATATTTAGAAGCGGCTTCTAAAGTTAACTGTTTAAATAGCAAAAACTTCTCTCTAAAAGTGCTGAGCAAGTTCAGCACTTTTGATGCAATCAATCTAAAACCAACTTGAATCTATCTCTTTAGGAGCATATAGCTTATATCCATAGCTCAGTATGCTGGAGGCAAATAAGTGTGATAGGAGTCGATCATGCAGCCCAACACTATACAAAGCTTAATTCCTCGCGATAATGAAGGTTATCTGCTCAACCCTGAAGATTGGTCGGAAGAACTGGCGCAAGCTTTAGCCTTAGAAGCAGAGTTTGAATTAGTCGGTGAGCAGCGTGAAGTGGTTTGGTTTGTGCGTGAGTACTTTGAGCAGCATGCGAGTGTGCCAGAAGCACGTAAAGTTTTGAAGTTTATGAAAGAACAATGGGGTGTGGAAAAAGCCACCCGCAAATATTTATATACACTCTTCCCTCGCGGTTATGCGCAGCAAGCCTGTAAAGTGGCTGGCATGCGCAAACCGTTGAAGTTAATGCTGGATTTGTAAGTTATTTCCAACCGACTTTGTCCATCATGATTAGAGCTGCTTGGTTATAACGCCCTAGTAAACTGAGATTCAAAGCATCCGTTTTAAATTTTCCCCAAGCTTGAAGTTGATCCGCCGCTGGAATATTCATTTTCACTGGATATTCCCCATTCGTAGTCGAATACCAGCGCTGGGCATCATCCAAAACCATATATTCTAAAAGTTTCACCGCATTCGCTTTATTCGGTGCTGAAGCCGTTACACCTGCGCCGCTAATATTGATATGCGTACCGCGATCCCCCTGGTTTGGGAAGAAAATACCAACTTTTTGAGCCGCTGTTTTTTGAGTCGCATCGCCCCCATATAACATCTGTGCATAGTAATAGGTATTGGCTAAAGCTAGATCGCATTGACCTGCAGCGACTGCTTTGATTTGATCTCTATCGCCCCCACTCGGCGGTTTAGCCAAATTGCTGACTAGGCTTTTTGCCCATGCTTCCGTAGCAGCAGCCCCCTTACTTGCAATCATTGAAGCGAGTAGCGATTGATTATAAATGCTCGTCGAGGAACGCACACAAATGCGTCCTGTCCATTTGGGGTCAGCGAGATTTTCATAGCTGGACAGCTCTTGAGGATTGACCGTAGCTTTATTATAGAAAATCACCCGCGCCCGATAAGTTAAGCCAAACCAGCGATTTTGAGGATCACGTAAATGAGCAGGGATGGCTTGCTGGAGCTTGGAGGATTGAATCGCTTGTAAACTGCCTTGCTCAGTCGCCCGATACAGCCGTCCTGCATCCGCGGTAATCAGTAGATCAGCGGGTGAGTTTGCACCCTCACGCTTGAGTCGCTCCAGTAAAGGATCATCATCAGCAGTAATTAGATTGACTTGAATCCCAGTGTCTTTAGTAAAAGCATCTAAGAGCGGCTTAATTAGTTGTTCTTCGCGCGCGGAATAAACATTTACGGTCTCACTAGCCACAGCGGTATTCAGGCTGACTAGGCTAATTAGGCTTAGAGTAAAGCGTTTTAACATACTGAGTTTCCTTTACACATCAGCCCAACGGCGAATGAGATTGTGATAAATACTGGATAGCTGTACGACTTGCGGATGATTCAAGCCAAATGAACTGGCTAGGTTTTGAATATTTTGATCAAGATCATAGAGGAGGGTACGTTCACCAGCATCGCGTACCATGCTTTGTAGCCAGAAAAAGGAGCAGACTCGCGCCCCTGCCGTCACTGCTTCAACTCGATGTAAACTGGTCGAGGGGTAGAGTACTAAATCACCCGCTGCAAGCTTCACTGCTTGTGCGCCGTAATTGTCTTCAATAATTAATTCACCACCGCTGTATTCTTCAGGTTCACTCAAGAAAAGCGTGCAAGAAAGATCCGTCCTAATCCGCACAATCGTTCTAGGTACATGGCGAATCGAGTTGTCGACATGTAGGCCAAACTGCCCACCCTTTTCATAACGATTAAATAAGGGTGGGAAAATCTTTAAAGGGAGCGCAGCGGAGATAAATTGCGGAGTTTGTGCCAAAGCATCCAGAATGAGATTGCCAATTTCATTAGCTAAGGGTGAATTTTCAGGGAGCTGACTATTGCATTTCACCGCTGCAGATTGCTCGCCTGCAGTAATTTTTCCGTCAACCCATTCAACTGCATCCATCCGCTCGCGGCAAGCAGTAACTTGAGCCTTACTAAGAACCTTGGGTATACAAATCAGCATTGCCTTGTTGTCCTCATGCTAGAACTCGACCCCACCAAGTGGCAGGGCAGAGCACCTTCGATGGAATGGGAAGAAGCCTTCAGAAGTCGTAAGTTAAACTCACATTGGTAGTGCGTCCGGGGGCGACATACACAAACGGTGAGCTGCTGCGGTAGAGTGCTTCATAAATAGTCTTATCCGTTGCATTTTTGACATTTAATTGAGCGGTAAGCTGCTTATTGATTTTGTATTCAGCCATCAAATCTAAGCGGTTGCTAGCCTGCAGTTTTAAACCTTCACCGGTGTAGGCGTTCACTGCAGTTGCAGCAAAAGTACCCCCTTTAATTTCTCCGGTATGAATCACACTACCGCCAAAAGATAATTGGGGGGTTGCTTGGTATTTAGCTTGAAGACTGGCACTTTTCTCTGCCACATTCGCTAAGTCTTTACCAATCGCATTCGGATCAGCCGAGTCGGTAATTTTGGTATTCATGAAGACCGCTCCACCCGACACGCTTAGCTTAGGATGCACATTTCCAGAGACACCGAACTCCACACCGCGCAATTTAACCGCACCGGTTTGGCTAATCACTTGGCTTTCACGTGAGCCGGTGACCTCAATTTTATTTTTCTTAGTGGTTTGGAACGTAGCTGCGCTCAGACCTAAATTGCCATTGACTAAATCCCATTTAGTGCCAAATTCTAAGCTCTGATTTTTTTCTGGTTTTTTCAAAGCTGCTGAGGCTGGAGTGATGCCACCGTAATCCACCCCACCTGCATCAAACATTTCACCCGGTAAATTAGACGAGGTGCTAATCGACGCATAAATGCTGCCATTTTCCGCAGGCTTATAGACAATACCAGCATGACCATTCACAAAGCTGGTGTTATCTTGTGAGTCACTATTGCGGTCATAAGTGCCTTCGCGGGCTTGACGTTTAATTTTGAAAGTATCATGGCGCAAGCCCCCGAAGACTTCCCACTTTTTCGTTAGCTTAGCGGTATCCATGACATAGAAAGACTGTACATCCGCTTTAACTTTTGAGGTGCTCTCACTACGGCCTTTAATCCCTGGGGCAGTCGCATGATTGTCAGGATTGAGCACATTTAAGTTCGGTGCTGGTACCCCATTGGGGTTAGTGTTTGCATCATAAGTATTGAGCACATAACCCTGATTAGTGACTTTTTCTTGGCTGATTTCAAAGCCTGCTGCTAGGTTGTGCTCCACGTCACCTGTATGGAATTCGTGAGTGATCTGTGTGGTGTTGCCAATAAATTTATTGGTGAAGCCCGCAGTTGATGCGCGATTCGTCATCGTGCTAGAGCCAGTTAAGGGGGCTGGAGCGGTAGCATCCCGAGCTGTCCAGTTGGATGGAGTCGAGACGACATAATCATTGGTTGTTTTGCCTGCACGGGTTTTACTATTAAGGCTCGTATTTTCAGAAAGTTTGGCGTCCACCGTCCCAGTGAATACATCAGCGCTGGTTTCTTGGAAATCACGTCCTACAATCCCATAGAAATTATTGCGATCAACTTTAGCGGGTTGGTTAGTATAGGTATCCCAAGGAATTCCGCGATCCGGCATACCATCAGTACGTAAATGGTAATAGTCTACTAAAACAGCTACTTGGTCATTGACTTGGTAATCAGCGGCTAAAGCTGCACCGTAACGCTGGTCAAACACTTCATCACGTCCAGCCACAGCGGAGTCTTGAGCCATTAAGTTAGCCCGAACATTTAGTTTTTCATTGAGCGCACGATTAGCATCTAAGGTTATCCGTTGATCATCACCTAAGGTGATGCCTGCTTTAGTGAAGTTAGTAGCTTGGGGTTTCTTTGAAACGCTATTGACTGCACCACCTGTAGTTCCTCGTCCTGCAAAGGTAGAGCTTGGACCTTTGGCGATTTCAACCTGTTCGGTGGCGAATACTTCACGAGTGGTGACACCCGGATCACGCATTCCATCTACAAACATATCACCGCGTGCATCAAAGCCGCGAATAATAAAACGGTCACCTTGTGCATTACCGCCTTCACCTGTACCTAAGGTAATCCCGGGTTGAGTGCGCATAAGGTCGCGTAAAGCAGTGGTATTGGCATCTTCTAACTGTTCCTTACCTACTACGGTAATCGTTTTAGACACATTCAAGAGCGGCTCGGTGAATTTATTATTAGCCGATTTATTAATCTTGTAGGGTGCATCTTTAGCTGCATTGGGATTGGAACCTTTTTCCACTTTTTGCCCTGCAACAGAAACCCCTTCTAACGAAGTAATTGCTTGAGCCTCTGTTGTGCTGCTAGTGCTATCAGCCTGAGCAAGATAAGGTAAAGCCAGCATTAAGAGCGCTGAACTAGTTAACATACTATCGGCTAAAGGCTTAGTCGAGCTTCTGAGGGTAAGAGGTTGTTTGAGCTGGCTCACCAGATTCTCCTTCAAGAATACACAAGCATTAGGGTAAATGTTGGGCATCCGTGGCTAATCTGGCTATACGATGCATTAAGGGTGCATACGATAATCATTCTCAATTAAGGCTGTCAAGCGCTTGCAATCAAAAATAAGAATAATTATCATTTTCTTAACTTCGCTACTGCCCCTAGCCATTGAATCCAGTTAATTTCATAGCCAACGGCAGGTTTTAATCTTAATAAATCAGTTATTTATAGGATATTACCTTGGGTATGGATTTTCTGAAGCTGCATCTAGATCAGCTGGTATTGGGAACCTTGGGGTTCATGAGCTTTGTGATGATTGCCTTGGCAGTTGAGCGGTATTTGTACTATTGGCGGGTCAACTTAACGACATTTGAGCATTTAGAATTACTCAAAATAGCATTGACCCGTAATCTCACCACGATTTCTAGCGTCGGTTCGAATGCTCCTTATATTGGTCTCTTGGGTACTGTCCTTGGCATCTTAGTGACTTTCAATGATATGGGGCAGGGTGGCAAGATTGATGTGAATACCATCATGTTAGGCTTAGCGATGGCTTTAAAAGCAACAGCGGCAGGCTTATTGGTGGCAATTCCTGCGATTCTTTTTTACAACGGCCTCTTACGCAAAGTAGAAGTGTTGATTTCGCGCTGGGCGGCTTTACAGGATGGGAAAGCATGAAGCGTTTTGATCAGATCAATATGATTCCCTTCATTGATATCATGTTGGTTTTACTCGCTATTGTGCTGACTACCGCAACTTTTGTCTCACAAGGGTTGATTGAAGTGAACTTGCCAAATGCACAACAAGTCAGTGAAGCCCCGGGGGATAAAGAGCCTTTAGAAATTGCGATTAATGCCCAAAATGAGTTGTTTTTTGCTGGCGAAAAGCTCAACCATGAGGATTTAGCCCAACGCTTGACTAGTTTAAGCACTGATACTTTGATCGTATTACGGATAGATAAAGCGGCGGTATTTGAATCGTTTGTGAAGCTGATTGATTTATTGAAACAACATCAATTTAAAAACCTTTCTATTCAAGCTCAACAAACCTTATGAAAGCTAATCAAATGACTGGGTTTATCGTATCAACGGTGCTGCATACAGGTTTAGCGCTCGTTTTATTACCTCTATTATGGGCTAATGAGCAAAAACCAGCAGAACCAGAACCTATTTTATTAGAGTTGAGTACTTTTGAGCCACCACCGCCACCGCCTGTAGTTATTCCAGAACCTGTGGCTGAAACACCTATTACTTCAGAGCCACCACCGCCTGAGCCTATCGTTGCAGAGCCAACGTTCGAACCACCACCGCCTAAAAAAGAAAAACCAGTCAAGCCACCGAAAGCTGCTCCCAAACCAGTAGAGGAAAACAAACCGGAACCACCACCAGAGCTGAAAACTGCTGTGGAGCAACCTTTACCCAAGCCCGAACCTGATCCTGCCTTACTGCAGCAACAAGAACAGGAAAGACAACGCCTTGCTGCTTTGCGTGAACAACGTCAGCATGAATTTGTTGAGAAACAGCAACAAGAGCAAGAGCGCCAGCGATTAGCACAGCAGAAGCAACAAGAACAAGCCAAACGTCGTGCTGAATGGGGACAAGCTCAACAACGCGAGGCAGCCAAAAAACGACAAGCAGAAACTAAAGCCAAAGCAGAGCAGCAGGAAAAATTTGCACATACGGCGGCTGTACAGTCTAAGCCAGTGCTAGCACAAGCTGCCCATAACTCCAGTAGTGCTATGCCTTTGATTAGTAACCCACGCTATCGCAATCCGCCTTCGCCCCCTGAATACCCACGACGCGCCTTGGAGGCAGGGATTGAAGGTACGGTACTCGTTCGTGTGACTATTAGTGCTGAAGGTAGGATTATGGCTGCCCTGGTGCATCAATCTTCCGGTAATGCAAGCTTAGACGCAGCTGCACTTAAAGCAGTGCGCAGTTGGGCATTTCTGCCTGCACAACGTGATGGCAAAACAATTCCTTCCATTGTGCAATTGCCAGTGCGGTTTAAAATCAGTTAAGTCTAAGGTTGCTTAACTAGAATAAGTTGATCGGTAGCAAAACCGAGTGCTTGCGCCCGTTGGATCAAACCTTGTTGAGTAGTTGAATCTAAACGTGGGGTGCGTGCGAGTATCCAGAGATAGCTGCGGTCATTCCCAACGATGAGGGCGTACTGATAGTGTGCGTCCAGCTCAACAATATTGTAGCCGCCGTAGAAAGGGCCAAAGAACGAAACTTTCAGGCGACCAACTTGTGGTGAGTCTACGAATTGTGCACGACCTTCTGCTTCTTGCCATTGTTGCTTGGTAGTATTGAAGCCACGGTTAAGGACGCGTACTGAGCCATCTGGGTTTAAGCTGTAGGTCGCGGTGACTTGTTCTAAACCACGCTCAAAGCTGTGGTCAAGACGAGCTATTTCGTACCATTTACCTAAGTAACGCTCTAACTGGAAGTCATCAATAGGTTTGACACCTTCAGGTATCGAAACACAAGCGCTTAGCAAAAATAAAAGTAAGGCTAGTGACGCAGTTAAACAAAACTTTTTCATTACGGCACTCGGCTGGGTAAAAGATGTGCTAGATTTTAACAGTAAGAATTGCGCCTTGCTGAAAAAACCACTACTATAAAAACAGCTTATAACATGTCATTTCATAATTATTATATAAAGGGCTAGCAAATGACTCCATTTGAACCATATCCAGAGGTAAATCCGGGCTGGGTGAGTGATACAACCGAAGCACCTACTATTCCTGCTTTACAAAATCCTACTAATACTCAAGTTAATCAAGGTTTCGAGGCCGAGGCACCTGTCCCGACTGAAGCACCTATTGCTGAGGATGAGTTGCAACTATTAAAGCGGTTGGGGTATTCCTATCAGGTATTGGCCTCTTCAATTGTAAAGGCTAAGCAAGCGCAGCAAGAATTACGCGGAAAATTAAATACTTATAAAATTGCGATTGATATACGTCAGCAAGAACTACAAGAGGTTTTAGGGCAACTAGCTGAGCATCAAGCCAGTCCAAGCGCTGTGCCTGCAAATGAGGCGGAAATTGCTGCAGAATTAGCACAACTAAAAGAAATCTTGAAGGGTTCACATCATGAGTCCTTACTCAGCAAGCTCAATCAAATGCAAGCTGCAGTAAAGCATGATCGCCAAAATCTACCCGAGTTATTAAGAGCCATGCGTGGTGAATTAGATCTAGTGATTCTACAAGCCCTGCGCTTAACAGCTTTAGAAAACTTGAATGAAGCTTATAAGAAGTATCGGCAGTTCCAAGAATATAATGCTCGGGCTGAACAAGAGTTCCAATCTTTAGTACGTACTTTTAATCAAGCCTAAACTACTTTAAAAAACGCAGCCAAACCTATTAGCTGCGTTTCACTTAGGATGATCAAAGAGTATGAGCAGTATTATTTTTAGCCAGTCGCCACTTCAAGAGTAGATAACCGAATAGGGCTGAAACCATTGAACCGGTTAAAATTCCTAAACGATCATGAGTCACTATATTTGTACCTTCAAAAGCTAGTGAGCTAATAAATAAACTCATTGTGAAGCCAATTCCACCTAACAACGCTACGCCATAGAGTTCCCACCAACCAACTCCTGAAGGTAATTGCGCAATTTTTAATTGAATTGCTAACCAGCAAGCGCCAAAAATACCCAGTTGCTTACCTAAAAATAAACCTAAAGCAATGCCTAAAGGAATCGGCTCGAAAATAGAGTTTATCGATAAACCGGCTAAAGAAACGCCCGTATTCATAAAGGCAAAGATCGGCAAAATGAAATAAGCCACTGAGCTATGTAAGTCATGCTCTAACCCTTCAGCTAAACTGTGAGCACTGCCTGCAGGTACACGTAGGGGAATGAAAAGTGCGAGCAATACGCCCGCTAAGGTCGCATGCACACCAGACTTTAAAACGGCAACCCACATAACAAAACCAACTAGCAAATAAGGGGACAGAGACAAAACACCCCGCCGGTTCAAGATAAATAAAACTACTAAGGCAGCACCTGCAATACTTAAAGAAATGGCTGATAATTTAACGGTATAGAAAATAGCGATAATGACAATTGCCCCTAAGTCATCGACAATCGCTAAGGTTAAAAGGAACAGCTTTAAGCTAGTGGGAACGCGTTTGCCTAATAAAGATAACACGCCTAAAGCAAAGGCAATATCGGTAGCTGTGGGAATTGCCCAGCCACGCATTGCATAAGGTTCATGGTAATTAACTAAGCTATAGACCAAAGCAGGAGCAATCATTCCTCCTAAAGCTGCAATCACTGGAAGTGCAGCTTTAGACAGATCAGCTAGTTCACCCTGTAAGACTTCACGCTTAATTTCTAAGCCAACCGTGAGGAAAAATAGCGCCATTAAGCCATCATTGACCCAAAGTAACAAAGGCTTAGCAATTTCTAAAGCACCGACTTGAACAATAACCGGCGTATGCAGTAAGGCTTTATACCAATCTTGTAAGGGCGAGTTGACGGCGAGCATGGCTAGAATCGCCGCGATGACCAATAAAATTCCACTGGCTGATTCTAGCGCTAGAAAGCGTTGAATGGTTTGTTTCATCTAAGTAGGTCTTTCCAATGATTGGATCATTCAGATGATCGGGTTAGACACGGTTAGGAACCCGCCACAATAACAAGCCACCTGCAATAAATAAAATCAAAATTGCTAGTAAACCCATGCGTGAGGAGCCGGTTAAAATCCCAAACCAGCCAACTAATAATGGCCCTAAAACGGCGGCAAATTTACCTAGCATATTATAAAAACCAAAGAACTTAGCTGCTTGATCCGCAGGAATTAAACTTGCGTATAAAGAGCGACTTAGGGCTTGCACACCGCCTTGGACAAGACCAACACAAATTGCAAGTGCATAGAAACCGTTCACTGACTGCATTTGTGAGGCGAAAATGGTGATCGCGATATATGCTGCTAAACCAAGCAAAATGCCTTGTTTGGCACCAAATTTATTCCCCAAATAACCAAAGGCTAAAGCGGCAGGGAAGGCTACGAATTGGGTAATCAATAAGGCAGTAATTAGACTATCTTGTGGAAAACCTAAAGTTTGACCGTAATCAACGGCCATGACGATCACGGTATCAACGCCATCAATATAAAACCAATAAGCTAATAAAAATAAACCAACCGATTTTAGTTGGCGAATATGCCGGAAGGTATCAAGTAAATCACGACCCCCTTCAGCTATTAAGGTCAATAAAGGGGGGCGCTTGGCTGTAGTTGAGCGGCGTTGATGTACGAATAGCCACATCGGAATCGAAAATACCGCCCACCAGACCGCAGTAATCCCAAAAGCCCAACGGACTGCGCTAAGTTTATCTGTCCCTAAATTGAACCATTCAGGATGAAGGGTCATCAGTACACACAGTAAAAAAAGCAAACCACCTCCAAGATAACCCATGCTATAACCTAAGGCGGATACACGGTTAAAATCTTTTTCTTCAGCAACATCCACCAGTAAAGAGTCATAAAAAATATTCGCGCCTAAAAAACCGATAACAGCCAATACAAAAGCAAACATGGCTATTTGCCATTGATTCGCACCAATCACTGTCAGTAATAAGGTAGCGCTCACACCAATGGCGACAAAGCTTGCCAACAGTGGTTTTTTTAAGCCGCCTCGATCAGCAATTGCCCCTAAAAATGGAGCTAAGAGCATTACCGATAAACTAGCTAAGGCATTCGCTGTCCCTAAATGCAAAGTGACTTCTTCAGAAGGTAGTTCTTTTGCCCAATAGCTACGGAAAAAAATTGGGAAAAAGGCCACTACCACTGTAGTTACAAATGCTGAATTCGCCCAGTCATAAAAAGCCCAAGCCCAACGCTCGCGCAGGCTGGGTGTGTTAGTTGTCATTATGATTATCCTGTTTGATTAGAGACTAGACAGAATAGTATGCACAAACCGCACATAGAGCAATGTACGCCTGATAAATACAGATAAGTAGCTCGTGCTGAGGTTTTTATGGGCAACTGCTTGATAAGCTAAGTATTTCTCTGTGAACCGCCATATGTCTGCTTGCAAGCTACCTCTTGGCGTGAAACTTACCAGTTTTGCTTGAGCCTGTGCTGAAATAAATCTTATTTCAAGGATGGCCATTAAACAGCAAATCCTACACAAGCTGAGTTGCCCTAAATGAAAGCTCAGTTACTCAAATCGTGAATAAAGGTAGCTTAATACCACGGAGTTTTTATGATTAACAGAATAAGCAATAATAATGTTGGAAGCTCCTACGCTTCCCAAAATTCGAGTTTATCTGCCAGTGCAAGTGGCGCCAGTCAATTCTCTAGTAGTTTGAATTGCTTCAATCTTGGTGGGCAATTACCACAGTTTTTCAATATCTTACAACAACTCTTGTCTTCCTTATGCGGCGATAACAGCGGCTCTGGTAAGGGTGGTTCTACCGATGGCTCTGGGAAGGGCACAGGAGGTTCTGGCAAAGGTGGTTGTGAAATTCGCCCAGAGATTAAACCGGAAGTTGCTTGTGATATTCGTCCGGAAGTCAAACCCGAGGTTAAGCCTGAAGTAAAACCGGAAATCAAGCCAGAGATTATTGTTGAGATTAAGCCGGAGGTTAAACCCGAGGTAAAACCGGAGATCAAGCCCGAAATTATCATTGAAGTTCAACCTGAGATTAGGCCTGAAGTAAATCCTGACGTATGTCCTGAAGTAAAACCGGAAATCAAGCCAGAGATTATTGTTGAGATTAAGCCTGAGGTTAAGCCCGAAGTACGTCCTGAAGTAAAACCGGAAATCAAGCCAGAGATTATTGTTGAGATTAAGCCAGAGGTTAAACCCGAAGTACGTCCTGAAGTAAAACCAGAAATTAAACCCGAAATCATTATTGAAGTTAAGCCAGAAGTTAAACCTGAGGTGAAACCAGAAGTCAGACCAGAAGTGGTTTGTGATATTCGCCCAGAGGTTAAACAGGAAATAATGTACGAAGTTGTGCTTGAAGTGAAACCTGAAATTAAGCACGAGATCAAGGCAGAAATTAAATATGAAGTAATTAAGGAAGTGAAGCCAGAGATCAAGCCTGAAATTAAGCACGAGGTTAAAGGTGAAACTAAATGGGAAATTCGTCCAGAGATTAAATTTGAAATTCTCTGTGATATTGTTCCCGCTGAAATGATGCCGCTCGATTAATTTTTAAATCGATCTAGTAGACATTGGCTAGTAACAACAGGTTACTAGCCAGTTTTCAATGAATAACAATAAGAGATCTTTGGCATGCTGACCCTAGCTGAAAAAAAAGAGCGCTTACTTACCCTCATTCTGCAAGATGGCATTTTATTTCGTACCCCCACCCAACCGATTTTATCGCGTGACGGTACCTTTGGGCGCTGGATGCTTAATTCCTTAGCGGTTTCACTAACTCACGAAGGTATCCAACTAGCTGCAGCTTGTTTACTCGATTTATTAAGTAAATTTGAAGGTCGACAAATAGCCACTTATGGCACTACTGCAATCCCCTTAGTGACAGCTTGTGTGCTGCAAGGTGGTGGGCGTTATGAAGCTTTATTAGTGCGTAAAGAGCGTAAGCCACACGGCTCACTGAAATTGATCGAAGGGCGCATTAATCGTGATGAGCCAGTGATTATTATTGACGATTCGGTCAGTTCAGGGATTTCAATGCAAAAATGCCGAGATACTCTAGAGGCTGATGGCTTTCGGGTAGAGGGTGGCATTTGTTTAGTGCGCTTTGGTTGGTATGGTGGCTTTGGCTTAATGCAAGAGCAGGGCTACCACATGGAAACCGTGTTTGATATTGATCACGATGTCAGTCCACGGATGGATTCTGAGCCTAAAGTTCTACAAAACCCCACCAAATATTATTTAGAACACCAGTTGCCTTGGCATAGTAACAAAGCACCTGAAGGTTTAAGCCCTACGGTATTAGCCCGTACTGTGCTAACTGAATATTTAAGCACTGGGCAGCTTTTGCAAGCGCCTGAGCAACTTGACCAAACTTATGTACATCAAGGTGGTTGCTTTATTAGTTTACGGCAGAAGGATCAGATTCATTTGCGCCATGCCCGTGATGGTTTTTGGCATTTCCCGGGGGAGCGTTGCTTTAGCCCAAGCCAAGATATTGTACATGCCTGTTGGCAAACTGCACGTCGTTTGCCACGCGGTGAGCAAGGTTTAAAACTCTTAGCCGAGAGTGCCATTGCAGTCACTTTCTTTTCTAAATTAGAGGCTTGTACCGTAGGTGAGTTAGATAATGATCGCTATGGGATTGTAGTCCGTAGTCAAGAGCGCCCTACTAAAATGGGCGGTGCTTTACCACGGATGCCGGGTTTAGCGACTGCAGGCCAACAGTTTAATCATGCCTTCTATAAAAATGCGCAATTGGTCTCGTTTGAGCCTTACACACTCTATCGTCATGATGTGTTCAAATATGTAGAAGAGGAAGTGAAATGGCAACCGACTGGGGTTGCGCTTGATCCTAATAAAATTCAATGGTTCGAGTCAGTTGCCATTGCCCGTTTAATCACCCAGCGCGCGCGTACTCTAATAAAAGCACAGATTACCCAAACGATACCTACAGATACGACTGAATTACCGGCTGATTTATGCCTATCATTAGATGCTTTGTATATTTCAGTGCTGTTCAAAGGCCAGCTCCAAGGCTGTATGGGTAAAAGCATTAAAAACTTAGATCAAGATGTGCAAATTTTGGCAGAAGCGGTGTTAGCGGATCAGCGCTTTGCTAAACAATTGAATGCTGAGAATGTCGATCAATTCGTTATAAAAATTTATTTATTGCATGCACCTTTGGAGTTAGGTGCGTATAGCCCAGAAGAGGTTATGAATCCAGTCCGCTTCTGCGAACAAGCTTTGATGGTACATCAAGGAGATAAAACTGGGATTTTACTGCCCGATGTACCGGTGCTATTTAATTACGATGAAAAGGCTTATGTAGCTGAGGTCTTGGATAAAGCCGGAATTACGCGCCCGCCTTATGCTTGGCTACGGTATGATTGCAGCTCTTGGCTCGATGATGGTCATCAAGTCTATCGTATGCAGAAGGCTTTCCCACGCACCGAGCTTAAGCAGATTGAATCGCAGCAAGTTCCAGCTTTAGCAGGTTTGTGGGCCAGTTATATTCAGCGTCAACGCTTAGAAGATGGTTCGTTCTATTTCTACTATTTCCCGTTTAGCAATAAGCTGCAGCAGGTTCAAGATAAGGTACGTACAGCGCATACCTTGTGGGTGCTCACACGTGCGCAACAAGCTCAATTAAGTACCATTGAGGACGCTCAACTTATAGCCTGTTTAAACTTCCTCAAAAGTGGTCTGCGCAAAACGCCTGAGAAACTTTGGCTTTCAGAAGCAAGTTCTAGCGAGGAAGTTAAAAATGACACAGTTGCAGGCAGTGCTTTGCTATTAATGGCTTTAAGTGCTCAGCAGTCACTGAGCTTAGAAGACAATCAACTGGCACAAAATTTAGCGCAAGTCTTATGGCAGGCAATTGATCCACATGGGCGTGTGCTTTGTTTTATCCACGCGACTGATAGCCGGGCAGTTAATGATGAGCCTTATCAAGATTATATTGGTGGGCAAGTATTAATGGCTTTAGCTTTAGCTGCAAAGGCAGGTATCACGCCTATCGAACGCACCAAATGGATGAAAGCACTAAGCTATTATCAACATCGTAGCCAATACAAGCGCCGCGCTGATTTAGTCAGTTGGATGGTACAAGGTCTAGGTGCTTGTTGGCAGCTCGAGCCTAAACGTGAATTAGCGGTGAATATTTTTGCTTTAGTGGATTGGGTGTTGGAGTATCAATCACAACTCGATGGTGGTTTCACGACCCGCCAACAACAGGGGCGTGCTGATTATATGACAGCAGTTTATTTAGAGGCCGTAGCTGTGGCTCTAAATATCGCTCGACAAACCAAGGATCAGCTCCGTACTGAACGCTATCAACAGGCCTGTGAATTAGGCTTTGCTTTCTTAGATAAACAAACCGTACAGGCGCGTGATGCCAGTGTATTACCCAATTTAGCCTGGGCTGAGGGCGGTTTACGCCAAAGTACCACGAATAGCACGCTGCGGATTGATTTCACTCAACATGCTTTATCCGCAGCACTGTATACCCTAGGAAAATAGCTAAGGTTTGTTCGTACCCGCTGAAAGCTTTAAACTGCCACGCATTACCTAGGTTTTGCGTGGATGGCGAGCATGTCCTTATTTTTTATTGACCGACCGATATTCGCTTGGGTCATTGCTATTATAGTGATGTTAGCGGGTGTTTTATCTATCTCCAAACTTCCGATTGCACAATATCCCGATATTGCTCCACCCACGATTTCTGTCTCTGCCTCTTACCCTGGTGCTTCTGCTAAGACCGTCGAGGATTCGGTGACACAAATCATTGAGCAGAAAATGACTGGCTTAGATGGTTTGCAATATATTGCTTCCACGAGTAGCTCGGCAGGTAGCTCTAGGGTTGATTTGAGCTTTTCTGCGGATACCGATCCTGATTTAGCTCAGGTTGAAGTGCAAAATAAGCTCCAGCTAGCGCTCCCGCAGTTACCGGCTGCGGTACAGCAACAAGGTACACGAGTGAGTAAGAGTTCGAGTGGCTTCTTGCAGATTATTGGCTTTATCTCTGAAGATGGCAGTATGAGCCAGACCGATATTGCTGATTATATTGCCACTAATATTCAAGACCCTCTTAGCCGTGTGGAAGGGGTCGGTAGTACGCAAATTTTCGGCTCACCTTATGCGATGCGGATTTGGCTCGATCCACTGAAAATGAGTACGTATAAAATCACCACGACTGAAGTAAAAAACGCTATTCAGTCGCAGAATACGCAAGTTTCAGCAGGGCAGCTTGGTGGTACGCCAGCCGTACCGAATCAACCCCTCAATGTCACAGTCACCGCTCAATCTACGCTACAAACCCCTGAGCAATTTAATGCGATTACGGTAAAGGCTAATTCCACCGGTGGGGTAGTGCGCTTAGCAGATATTGCCCGTGTAGAGCTTGGGAGTGAAAGCTATGATGTGGTATCACGGATTGGTGGCAAACCTTCAGGTGGTTTATCTGTTACTTTAGCCAGTGGTGCGAATGCTTTAACTACCGCAGAAGCCGTTAAAGACAAACTGAAAGAATTAGAGGCTTATTTCCCAAAAGGTCTTACTGCCATCATTACCTATGATGCCTCGCCTTTTATTAAAATCTCAATTGAAGGCGTATTAGTGACTTTGGCTGAGGCGATGGTCTTAGTTTTTATCGTCATGTTTGTGTTCTTACAAAGCTTCCGCGCGACTTTAATTCCAGCAATTACCGTGCCGATTGTTTTACTGGGCACTTTGGCCATTTTGAATATGTTTGGTTATTCGATTAATACCCTCACCATGTTTGCAATGGTCTTGGCGATTGGTCTGTTGGTAGATGATGCAATTGTGGTAGTGGAGAACGTCGAACGCTTAATGCATGACGAAGGGTTATCGCCCCGCGAAGCGACGCGTAAATCCATGCGGCAAATCACTGGCGCTCTGATTGGGATTGCCTTAGTTTTGGCTGCAGTATTTGTGCCGATGGCTTTCTTTGGTGGCTCAACTGGCGTGATCTATCGACAGTTCTCTATTACCTTGGTTTCGGCGATTACTCTGTCGGTGGGGGTAGCACTCATTCTGACGCCCGCTTTATGTGCCAGCCTTCTAAAAGCGAGCGATGTAAAAGATAAAACAGGCTGGGCTGGTTGGTTTAATCGAGGTTTCAATCGTTCTAGTCAGCGCTATCAAGCAATGGTTGGTGGAATGCTCAATAAGCCAACACGTTATGTGCTGGTGTATTTTCTAATTATTGGGCTGATGAGCTATTTATTTGTGCGTTTACCGACTTCTTTCTTACCGGATGAAGACCAAGGCACTTTATTTGTCCAAGTACGTTTACCTGCTGGAGCGACGCAAGAAAACACTTTAAAGGTGGTTGCTAAAGTCGAAAAGTATTTTTTAGAGAATGAAAAAGAAACTCTCAGTGCGGTGATGGCAGTGGGTGGAGTTGGTACCGCAGGGAATGCGCAAAATGTGGCGCGCTTATTTGTGCGCTTAGTCGATTGGGATCAGCGTAAGCGGCCGGATCAGACCGCACAAGCGATTGCCAAACGTGCTTCTGGTAAGTTGCGTGCCATTCAAGAGGCGCGGGTAGTGGTAAATGCTCCACCTGCCGTGCGCGGTTTGGGGAATTCCGCAGGTTTTTCGGTCGAGATTCAAGATCGTGCGGGTTTAGGCCATGAGGCTTTAATGAAAGCACGGGATGAGTTCATCAAAGCTACTTCGCAAGATCCACGTTTAACGGCGGTAAGGGCGAATGGCATGGACGACAGTAGCCAATATCAAGTCGATATTGATGTGCTTCAAGCGAGTGCAATGGGGATTTCCATCAATACGATCAATGATACCCTTTCAACCGCTTGGGGTGGCTCGTATGTGAGCAATTTTATTGATCGTGGGCGAGTTAAGAAAGTCTATCTGCAAGGTGAAGCGACTAGCCGGATGATGCCGGAAGATTTAGATCGTTGGTTCGTTAAAAATACAGCGGGCGATATGGTGCCGTTTTCGAGTTTCTCAAAAGGCAGTTGGACCAAGGGGCCACCCCTCTTAGAACGTTTTAATGGCGTGAGTTCGGTAGAGGTGAATGGTGCACCTGCGGATGGCATCAGTTCCGGCACTGCTATGCAGATTGTGGCTGATCTAGTCGGTAAATTACCGGAAGGGATTGGTTATGAGTGGACTGGCTTATCTTATCAGGAGGCTAAATCAGGTGCTCAGGCTCCTTTGCTCTATGCTTTATCCGTCTTAGTGGTGTTTTTAGCACTCGCAGCCTTATACGAAAGCTGGTCGATTCCGTTTGCAGTGATTTTAGTCGTTCCACTAGGGGTGTTAGGTGCGGTACTAGCCACCGATATTCGTGGTTTAAATAATGATGTGTATTTCCAAGTTGGTTTACTCACCACCATTGGTTTAGCTGCTAAGAATGCAATTATGATTGTCGAATTTGCACGCAATCTGCTTAAACAAGGCTATGCCTTAATTCCAGCTACTTTGGAGGCGGTACGCATTCGTTTGCGTCCGATTCTCATGACTTCTTTTGCTTTTATTTTAGGCGTATTGCCGTTGGTTTTGAGCACTGGAGCAGGGGCTGGAAGTCGGCATGCAGTTGGTACGGGTGTGTTAGGGGGTATGATGGCTGCTACCATTTTAGGGATCTTTTTTGCACCTTTATTCTTCTTGGTGGTGAAGAAAATCTTCCCTGAAAAAATTCAAGAAGAGTCCTCAAAAACAGTAGTTCAAGCTGAGGTAAAGGTCTAGGTTCATGCAAAGCTTTGTAGTAAAACAAGATTGGCATTCGACTTGCTACTCAGTACACTCCTGCGCTGATTGAATAGGAGTCGTATTTTTGGAAGCTTTTTTAATTTCAACGGGGATTGTCGCACTTGCAGAAATGGGCGACAAAACCCAGCTTTTATCTTTAGTTTTAGCAGCTAAATTTCGTAAACCTTTACCGATTATCCTCGGTATTCTAGTTGCTACTTTGCTTAACCATGCACTGGCTGGTGCTGTCGGTACTTGGTTGACCTCAGTCTTAGGCCCCAATGCTTTACGTTGGATTTTAGGTCTTGGTTTTTTAGCAATGGCCGTATGGATGCTGATTCCAGATAAGTTGGACGAAGAGGATGCAAACGTCAAAGCTTCGCGTTTTGGGGTGTTTGCGACTACTTTGATTGCGTTCTTTTTTGCCGAAATGGGCGATAAAACACAAGTAGCTACCGTGGCTTTAGCTGCGCAATATCAAGCCTTGGTTGCAGTAGTGGCAGGTACGACGTTAGGGATGATGCTGGCGAATGTGCCTGCGGTTTTTATCGGTGATAAGTTAGCACATAAACTACCCCTCAAGCTGATTCATGCGGTTGCAGCAGGGATTTTCGCGATCTTAGGGGTACTCGCTTTAGTGGGAGTCGGGATGTGAAGCCTGCTTTCGTCTTGCGGCGCAATAATTTTCGCGATAATAGCTTATTGTTGGATTTATTCACTCAAGATGAAGGGCGCATCAGTGTGGTCGCCCGCTATTCTAAAAAGCAGGCGGCGCGTATCAAAGGTATGTTAGAGCCGTTTCGTTTATTGGATGCGAGTTGGGTTGGACGTGGCGAGGTTTTCACTCTCACGCAAACCGAAGAAAAAGGTCGCTATCGTTTGCAACAAGGCGCTTTAGTGCAAGGGCTTTATCTAAACGAACTTTTCTTACGCGCTTTTCAAACCCACGAGCCAGTTCCTGAACTATTTCAAGGTTATCGAGAAGTACTTTATACCCTGCAAGCGGGTGAAAATCTTCAGGCTGTAATGCGTTTAGAGCTAGGATTATTAGAGGCTTGTGGTTATAGCCTTAATCTTTGGCAAGAAGATCAAGCAGGTTTTGAACTGCGTGCAGAATTAGGCTATCGGTTCCGCCCTGAATTTGGTCTAGTCATTGCCGATACCGTATTAGCAGAGCCAAACGATACATTGATTTCAGGTGGTTTATTATTGGCTCTGCGTACTCCGGAACATATGCCACTCGCCGCTTGGCGTGAGCTGCGATTCGTCTTAGATCGCTTATGGCGTGTCTTACTTAAAGGCAAAACCTTATATGCTCGCCAGCTACTTGGTGAGTTAAGCTAATGCGTGTCATTGGAATTGGTACGGATATTGTCGAAATTATACGCATTGAGCATTTGCTTGAGCGCCAAGCTGAGCGTTTTAGTGAACGTATTTTACATCCTCAAGAGTTAGTGAAGTTTAAAGAAAGTAGCCAGAAAGCTGCGTGGTTAGCCAAACGTTTTGCGACTAAAGAAGCAGTGGCAAAAGCCTTAGGCACGGGGATTGGCAAAGATGCGAGCTTTTTTGAAATCGAAACCAGCCACACCGATTTAGGTCAGCCGCAGATTCATTTACACGGTACAGCTTTAGCAATGGCAGAGCGCTTAGGTGTAAAAGAAATCCAAGTTTCGCTCGCGGATGAGCGTGAGTATGCGGTTGCTTTCGTGATTTTAATAGGATAACAAGAATGCATTACCCAACGATTGAAGACTTTATCGGCAAAACCCCGCTCGTGCGTTTGCAACGTTTACCTGGCAATACTACCAACAGCATTTTGGCTAAATTAGAGGGTAATAATCCGGCTGGCTCAGTCAAAGATCGCCCTGCTTTAAACATGATTCGTCAAGCTGAATTGCGGGGTGAAATTCAACCAGGTGATACTTTAATTGAAGCCACTAGTGGTAATACCGGCATTGCCCTTGCGATGGTAGCAGCGATTAAGGGCTATAAAATGATCTTGATTATGCCCGATAGTTTAAGTATGGAGCGGCGTGCCTCCATGAAAGCTTATGGCGCAGAATTGCTATTAGTGAGTAAAGAACAAGGTGGGATGGAGGGCGCACGCGATCTCGCTTTACAATTAGAGCGTGAGGGCAAAGGCAAAGTCCTAAATCAATTTGCAAATCCTGACAATCCAGCTGCACATATCCTCAGTACCGGCCCAGAAATTTGGCAGGATACCCAAGGCCAGATTACTCATTTTGTGAGTGCAATGGGGACAACTGGGACGATCATGGGTACTAGCGCTTATTTAAAAGCGCAAAATCCTAAGATTCAAATTGTTGGGGTGCGTCCTGCCACGCAACAAGATGCGATACCGGGAATCCGGCGTTGGTCACCCGAGTACTTACCTGGCATCTTTGAAGCTCAACGGGTTGATCTGGAAATAGATGTGACTCAAAGTGAAGCTGAAACTATGATGCGACACTTAGCTACGGAAGAGGGAATTTTCTGCGGTGTGTCTTCCGGTGGAGCAATGGCTGCAGCTTTACGTTTATCCCAAGTGCTAGAGAATGCTACTATTGTCACAATTATCTGTGATCGGGGAGATCGGTATATCTCGACGGGGGTGTTTCCGGCTTAAGCTTGAAGCTAGAAACATTGTTCGCTTGTTTACACTTTTGGGTGGCCTGCTAGATTGGCGTATCCCTCGATAAAACTAGGAAATCACCAAGCTTTAGCAGATTTCAACAATTGCTGAGCTTCAGCCTGCAATTTGCCACGTGAAAATAATAGCTTCCACCGATCACCACCTGCTTGCCGCCACAACAAAGCAGCTCGAATCCCTGCAAACAACAAAACACGAATTTTGGCAGCATTGTCTGGGTTAGACAGATGTTGTTGTTCGCCTTTAATGATAATGCGTGGCCCTATCTTACTAATCGTTTGCGTATACAGCTCTGCTAAACGTGCGATCATATTAGGGTGGGTAAGGGAGAAAAATTCTAATTGCTGTTGAGCGGATTCAATGCCTTGTAATACAGTACGAAAGGTAGTCTGGTCATTGCTTAATTTCTTTTCAAGATAAAGTAAGTTGACTGCATAGCGTGTGGCTTCAAGATTTTTGGGCTTACCTTCAGGAGTGAGCCGTCCTGCACCTAATTGATACAATAAAACTTCTAAACCTGTCTTTAAACCGACGACTCCACCATACAAATCTTGGATTTCATCGGAGCTTTCCATCAATAAGCTATTAACCGCTTGGGTCAGCAACTCATTATTCACTTGGCCTGACGTGGCGATTTGATTGACACCCTCAACATTTTGAAACAAAGCAGCGAGAGCGAAAGTTCGATTTCTATTATTGGCTTGCACAGTTCTTATCTGGAGTTTGCTATGAAAAAGGATAGATATAATTAAATCTGGAAAAGATCAAGTAGACCTAGGCACAATGCGTTTGCATATCGTCAATTATTCCACCCCCTAGACAAGTATCATTATGATAAAAGACGATTGATTGCCCTGGAGTGATTGCACGCTGTGTTTGCTTAAAACAGACTTTAGCAACGCCCTGTGAGCTAAGTTCAACGAAACATTCTTGTACAGGCTGCCGATGCCGGATTCTAGCCGTACACTCAAAGCTTTGAGCTGGTGCAGAGCAGGCTACCCAATGTAGTTGGGAGGCTACTAAAAAGGATTTCAGCAAAAAGTCATTTTGATTACCTTGGGCAACAACTAATTCGTTCTTCTCTAAGTTTTTCGCAATCACAAACCAAGGCGCTTCAGGGGTATCTTTACGCCCACCAATGCCTAAACCTTGACGTTGTCCCAAGGTGTAATACATCAAGCCATGATGCTCACCTAAAACAGTCCCTTCAATACTAACAATCGCGCCCGGCTGAGCCGGAAGGAAGCGTTGGAGAAAATCACGAAATTTCCGCTCGCCAATAAAGCAAATACCAGTGCTATCTTTCTTACGGGCAGTACTGAAACCTTGTTGTTCAGCAAGTTTCCTTACTTGAGTTTTAGGCAGATGTCCAATCGGAAATAAACTGTGCTTGAGCTGTTCTTGTTGCAGAGTATACAAAAAATAAGTTTGATCCTTATTATCGTCCACTCCTTTGAGCATTTGCCTTGAGCCATCCTCTAAATGGTGAATGCGCGCATAATGCCCAGTGGCGATGAAATCTGCGCCCATACTTAAAGCAAAATCGAGGAAGGCTTTAAACTTGATTTCTTTATTGCACATAATATCGGGATTGGGGGTACGCCCCGCTTGGTATTCATTTAAAAAATAAGTAAATACATAATCCCAATACTCACTAGCGAAATTGACGGTATGCAGGCGAATACCCAGTTGATCGGCAACGGATTGTGCATCGGCTAAGTCTACTGTGGCTGAGCAGTATTCAGCGGTATCGTCTTCTTCCCAGTTTTTCATAAACAAGCCTTCTACTTGATAGCCTTGTTCTAAAAGCAATAAAGCTGCAACTGAGGAGTCAACGCCCCCTGATAAGCCAACAATAACGCGCGGTTTCATCGAGTGAAGACTAAACTTTCTAAAGGCAAACGTTGACCACTGTTATAGAGATTGATTGCTTGGAAGACTAAATCACTACGTGGACTTAAACGTGGATGTGACTGAATTTCTGTAGGGTTGAGCCAATGAGTTGCAATAATATCAGGGTCAATCTGATAGCCAGGCACTTTCTCCAATAAATCCCCCGTAAAGGTGAAACGTAAATAGACCCGTTCCGGATCATCAGAGTTCAGCATTAAAATGCCTAGTAGTGCGGTTGGTTCAAAACGGTAGCCCGTTTCTTCTAGCGTTTCGCGCTTGACAGCCTCAATTAAGCTTTCGCCATGCTCAAGATGCCCAGCTGGTTGGTTAATGACTTGTACGCCATTAATGACCTCTTCAACCAGTAAAAATCGCCCTGCTTGCTCAATAACACTCGCGACAACTACCCGTGGCTTCCAGACCATCGCTTTAGGTTCCTAATCTTTTGAATAGGCTTATTCTAGCTGCTTTGAGTCGCTTAGGCACAGAGAAATGCTGCACCTTCACGCAGAGATTGTTCTATAATGTCCGCGCGCTTGAGAAATCAAATAAATTCAGGAGAACTTTAAGCCAATGTATAAACACGTTAAGGTGCCAACTAGCGGTCAGAAAATTACTACTAATCCCGACTTTTCGCTCAATGTTCCCGACAAGCCGATCATTCCTTTCGTTGAAGGGGATGGTATTGGGATGGATATTACCCCTGTCATGATCAAGGTCATCGATACGGCGGTTGAGCGCGCTTATGGTGGCAAGCGTCAAATTCAATGGATGGAAATTTACGCAGGCGAAAAAGCCAATACCGTCTATGGTGAAGACGTTTGGTTGCCTGAGGAAACTGTCCGTGCGGTTAAAGATTTTGTGGTGTCTATTAAAGGGCCTTTGACGACTCCAGTCGGTGGCGGTATTCGCTCCCTGAATGTGAAATTGCGCCAAGATTTAGATCTGTATATTTGCTTACGCCCGGTTCGCTATTATGAAGGTACGCCTAGCCCGGTACGTGAGCCACAAAAAACTAATATGGTGATCTTCCGTGAAAACGCTGAAGACATTTATGCGGGCATTGAATGGAGTGCCGATTCGGCTGAAGCAAAAAAAGTTATCAATTTCTTAATTAAAGAAATGGGTGTAACGAAAATTCGCTTCCCAGAAACTTCAGGGATTGGGGTGAAGCCCGTTTCTTCTGAAGGGACTAAGCGTTTAGTCCGTAAAGCAATTCAATACACTATCGATAATGATTTGCCCTCTATGACGATTGTGCATAAAGGTAATATCATGAAATTTACCGAGGGTGGCTTTAAAACTTGGGGCTATGAGCTGGCTAAACAAGAGTTTGGTGCAGTAGAGATTAAAGGTGGCCCTTGGTGTTCCTTTAAAAATCCCAAAACCGGCAAAGAAATCATCATTAAAGATGTGATTGCAGATAACTTCTTACAGCAGATTCTACTCCGCCCAGAAGATTATTCGGTAGTTGCGACCCTAAACTTAAATGGTGACTATATTTCTGATGCTTTAGCAGCCCAAGTGGGTGGTATTGGTATTGCGCCTGGTGCAAATATGTCGGATACCATCGCCATGTTTGAAGCGACTCATGGCACGGCACCTACTTTTGCTGGCCAAGATAAAGTGAACCCAAGCTCCATTATTCTGTCTGCAGAAATGATGCTCCGCCATATGGGGTGGGTTGAAGCTGCAGATTTAGTGGTAAAAGGGGTTGAGGGTGCGATTGCTTCAGGGCGGGTTACCTTTGACTTTGCGCGTTTAATTGATACTGCGGAAGAGATTAGTTGCTCAGAATTTGGTGATAATATCATCGAACATATGTAAGTTTTTCTCTAGAACAGTGCTTGCCTTAAGCACTGTTCGTTTCCTAGCAGCTGTAAGCCTTATTAGTTAATGCGCTATTTACCCCTCTCCACTTTACTTTCTCAGTTTCATCCCAATAATGAATAAATACCCAAGTCCAAGTCAGGAATAATGACAAGGGCTGATGGATTCAGTTAACTAGTTAAGTTAGCCATGCACTAACTTAAGTTGGAGTTGTATTTTTAATGGCAGGCAAAGATAAACAAGACTCTGGTGATCATGATTCTGGTGTAGCGGTACAGGACAGCCGTCCGAAGGTGAAGGAACCGGCACGTTTTAAAGTTATACTTTTAAACGATGACTTCACACCGATGGATTTTGTAATAGACGTGTTGCAGATTTTTTTCCGATTAGATCATGAAACCGCAACTCGCGTGATGTTACATGTTCATACCCGGGGCAAGGGAGTGTGTGGAGTGTATACACGTGATATCGCCGAGACTAAGGTCGCACAGGTGAATCGTTATGCACGTGAAAATCAGCATCCGCTACTCTGTACGATGGAAGAGGCATAAGGGACGAAAATTATGTTAAGCGCTGAAGTGGAAGAATCAATCAACACGCTATTCCGCAATGCTCGGGAGCGCCACCACGAATTTGTCACGGTTGAGCACTTATTATTAGCCATGTTGGATAACCCAAGTGCCTCGATTGCACTGCGTGCTTGTGGGGTCGATATTTCCAGTTTAAAACGAGAGCTGGAAACCTTTATTGATGATAATACGCCGGTACTCCCTGCAAGTGATCAACGCGATGTACAACCGACTTTAGGTTTTCAGCGAGTCATTCATCGGGCGGTCTATAGTGCACAATCTTCACGCAAGGGTGAAGTCACAGGTGACGCTATTTTAGTCGCCATTTTTGGTGAGCCTGAATCGCACGCAGTATTTTTCTTGTCGCAACGTGATGTGGCGCGACTGGATATTGTGAATTTCCTATCTCACGGGATTCGCAAAGATGAGCATATCAGTGGTCGGCATGATAATGATGAGGGCAGCAATATGGATTCCTCAGGGAATAATGGCGAGCAACAAGATACCGAATTAAGCGATGGCAAACAAAAGCCTTTAGATCAATTTGCCAGCAACCTCAATCAGTTAGCGTTAGAGGGGCGTATTGACCCTTTAATCGGCCGTGACAATGAAATTGAAAGGACTGTTCAAGTCTTGTGTCGTCGACGCAAAAATAATCCGCTGTTAGTGGGTGAAGCAGGGGTTGGTAAAACAGCCATCGCTGAAGGCTTGGCTAAACGGATTGTTGATGGTGAAGTTCCTGAGATTTTAGCAGATGCCGTGATCTATTCCTTAGATATGGGATCGCTATTAGCTGGCACTAAATATCGCGGTGATTTTGAAAAACGCTTAAAAGCAGTGATTCAGCAAATTAAAGACGAGCCGAATGCAGTGCTGTTCATTGATGAGATCCACACGATTATTGGTGCAGGTGCAACCTCAGGCGGGACGATGGATGCCTCAAATCTAATTAAGCCCGTGCTGTCATCAGGCGAACTGAAGTGTATTGGTTCAACAACTTTCCAAGAATACCATAGTGTTTTTGAGAAAGACCGTGCTCTGGCACGTCGTTTCCAAAAGATTGATGTGAATGAGCCTAGTGTGGAGGAAACCTATGAAATTCTCAAAGGTTTGCGTTCACGCTTTGAAGATCATCATCAGGTGAAGTACACCATGTCAGCGCTGAAAGCAGCCGCTGAATTAGCGGCACGCTATATCAATGACCGACACTTACCCGATAAAGCGATTGACGTGATCGATGAGGCTGGGGCAAATCGTCGCTTGAAACCTTCAGCTACTCGCAAGAAAACTATTTCAGTGGGTGATATTGAAGAAATCGTTGCGAAAATCGCGCGTATTCCACCGAAAACAGTCTCTAATTCAGATATGGATATGCTGAAGAATTTAGAGCGTGATCTCAAAATGGTCATCTTTGGTCAAGATGCTGCAATCGAGCAGCTCACCTCAGCAATCAAAATGGCGCGCTCGGGTTTACGTGATGATACTAAGCCTATTGGTTCCTTCCTATTTGCAGGTCCCACTGGGGTGGGTAAAACCGAAGTTACTAAGCAATTAGCCCTACGTATGGGTGTCGAGATGCTGCGTTTCGATATGTCTGAATACATGGAGCGGCATACTGTTTCGCGTTTGATTGGTGCCCCTCCAGGCTATGTCGGCTATGACGAAGGTGGTTTGCTCACAGATGCTGTGAATAAACACCCTCATGCAGTCTTGTTACTGGATGAAATCGAGAAAGCCCATCCGGACGTGTTCAACTTGTTATTGCAAGTAATGGATCATGGCACTTTGACAGATACCAATGGGCGTAAAATTGATTTTCGGAATGTGATTTTGGTCATGACCAGTAATGCAGGCGCGGAAGATATTAGCCGTAAATCCTTAGGCTTCACTAAACAAAATCATACAAGTGATTCGATGGAAGCGGTAAAACGCATCTTTACACCCGAATTCCGCAATCGTTTAGATGGGATTATCCAGTTCAATGCCTTGACTGATACAGTAATTCGCTCAGTGGTTGATAAGTTTGTGATTAAGCTTGAAGTGCAGTTACAACAAAAAGGTGTCAGCCTCATCGTCGATGAAGCGGCTCGCGATTGGTTAGCAAAGAAAGGCTATGACCCACTCATGGGTGCGCGCCCCATGGAACGGGTGATTCAAGAGCATATCAAGCGCCCACTAGCGGATGCTTTATTGTTCGGCGAATTGGCAAACGGTGGACGGGTTGAGGTATCGGTTGAGAATGATACCTTAGCTTTGAACTACGAAGGTGCTGAAGCAGCCGCTATCTAAACCGTATAGGGCTGGGAGTCTTAACTCCTAGCCTTATCTGCTACGATAACTAATCCGGCCTTTGGTTAAATCATAAGGCGTTAACTGTACGGTGACACGGTCACCCGTCAAAATACGGATATAGTTTTTACGCATCCGACCAGAGATATGAGCCATTACAATATGTTCATTATCTAACTTCACACGGAAAGTAGTATTCGGTAAAGTGTCAATTACCGTTCCTTCCATTTCAATATAATCTTCTCTCGCCATAATTCCTTTGCTACAGGGTTAATCTGCAAAAATTTCAATGAAGCGCGTATTATCCTGCCATTCTGCCAGATGACAAGTTCTTTTTGTCAAGCTGCGTGATTTGCTTAGCAAATTCTATTAGCATAGGCGCCAATTTATGCATTGGACAACAATTTCTGTTTTTAATTCTGGAGTCAGTCATGGCAATAGCAGGGCTATTCCCTGGGCAAGGGTCTCAGTCATTAGGCATGCTTGCTGAATTAGCGGCCTCTTTTCCCATTGTTAAGCAAACCTTTGAACAAGCATCTACTGTTTTAGGGCGTGATTTATGGCAATTAGCTCAAGAGGGTGATGAGAGCGCTTTAAATAGTACTGAAACCACTCAGCCCTTAATGCTTGCTGCAGGTGTTGCTGTCTGGCGTGTTTGGCAAACTCAAGGTGGATGCTTACCAGTAGCTGTAGCTGGTCACAGCTTAGGTGAGTACTCTGCTTTAGTAGCCGCTGAGGTTTTAGATTTTACTGAAGCGGTAGCCCTAGTTTCTAAGCGCGCCCAATTAATGCAAGCCGCTGTTCCAGAAGGTACGGGTGCCATGGCGGCCATTCTAGGTTTAACCGATGAGCAAGTAATGACTGCTTGTGAGCAAGCCGCTCAAGGTGAAATTGTGGAGGCAGTCAATTTTAATTCACCAGAACAAGTGGTGATTGCAGGTAATGCTGCAGCGATTGAGCGTGCAATTGAAATAGCTAATCAATTGGGTGCTAAGAAAACGGTTAAATTAGCTGTCAGTGTGCCTTCGCATTGTAGTTTAATGAAGCCAGCTGCCGCTCAATTAGAGCAGTCTTTAAGTCAAACTAATTTCGGTGCAGGTCAATTAACAGTTCTCCAAAATGTCGATGGCTTAGCGCGTGAAGACGCTGCTGGAATTCGTAGTGCTTTAGCAGAGCAACTGTATCTTCCAGTACGTTGGGTAACTACGATTCGTAATTTGCAGGTTCAACAGGGCGCTAAAGTGATGCTTGAGTTTGGACCAGGTAAAGTACTAACTGGTTTAAATCGACGTATTGAACGGCGTATGGATGCGATTTGTATTAATGATAATCCAAGTCTTGAAGCTGCTTTAAAGTTTTGTCAGGGGGCATAAGTGTCAGATTTATTTAGTTTAAAGGGCGAAGTAGTTCTAGTCACAGGCGCTAGTCGTGGGATTGGGCGTGCGATTGCAGAAACTTTAGGTCAGCAGGGTGCGACGGTCATTGGTACGGCTACTAGTGATAAAGGCGCACAAGCTATTACGGACTATCTAGCTGCAGTGGGTATTCAGGGCGCAGGTAAGGTTTTGGATGTAAGTAATAGCGACTCGATAGATACTCTCCTGACGGCTTTAAGCAAAGAGTATGGCGGCATTAGTATTCTGGTCAATAATGCAGGTATTACCCGCGATAATTTGTTGATGCGCATGAAGGATGAAGAGTGGGATACGATTATTAATACCAATCTCACTTCTATTTTCCGCATGAGTAAAGCTTGCATTCGGCAGATGATGAAGGCTAAAAAGGGACGGATTATTTCTATTTCTTCAGTGGTTGGCGCAAGTGGTAATCCAGGGCAAACGAATTATGCGGCGGCTAAAGCAGGCTTGGTTGGTTTTTCTAAATCCCTAGCGCGTGAAGTAGGCTCAAGAAATATCACTGTGAACGTAGTCGCGCCCGGCTTTATTGACACCGATATGACCCGTGAGTTATCAGAAGATCAACGTGCAGCGATTTTCCAAAATATTCCCTTAGCACGCTTGGGGCAACCTGAGGAAATTGCAGGGGCTGTATTGTATTTAGCGTCTCCGATGGGGGCGTATGTAACGGGTGAGACCATTCATGTGAATGGTGGAATGTATATGGCATAGGCATTTCTGCCTTTGCATAACTGGCAAGCATCGAATGTTTTCAATACAATAAGCCTTCGATGCCAAGCATTTTAATCTAGAGGAACTAAAAACATGAGTATTGAAGCTCGCGTCAAAGCTATCGTGGTCGAGCAGTTGGGAGTAGACGAGTCTGAAGTGACCAATGCATCTTCTTTTATTGAAGATCTAGGTGCGGATTCATTGGATACCGTTGAGCTGGTGATGGCACTGGAAGAAGAGTTCGGTACAGAAATCCCTGATGAAGAAGCTGAAAAAATCACTACTGTGCAAGCAGCCATTGATTATATTAATGCCAACCTGACTTCAGCTTAATCCACTCAGTGTAAGGATTAGCTACCTAAAACACGTAACCCTGCCTAGTGAGGGTTACGGTTTCCGGTCAGAAGTATCTCTATTTCATGAAGGTATATAAGTTTGTCTAAAAGGCGTGTAGTAGTAACTGGTCTAGGTATTGTCTCTCCTGTAGGTTCTACCCTAGAAAGTGCATGGGGCAATATTAAGGCGGGTAAAAGCGGTATCAATACCATCAGTCCTGAACTATTCGATGCTAGCGAGTTTAGTGTGCGAATTGCAGGGAATGTCAAAGGTTTTAATGTTGATGATTATATTAAACCTAAAGACCAAAAGAAGATGGATACCTTTATCCACTATGGCATTGGTGCTGGCGTCGATGCAATTCGTGACTCAGGGCTAGAAGTCACAGAAGCGAATGCTGAGCGCATTGGTGTCTTGATGGGCTCTGGAATTGGTGGTTTGCAAACGATTGAGCGCAACTATAACGCTTTTCTAAATGGGGGCGCGCGGAAAATCTCTCCGTTCTTTGTTCCCGCTAGTATTATTAATATGGTAGCTGGCAATCTCTCGATCATGTATGGCTTAAAAGGACCCAATATGTCGATTGTTTCTGCTTGCGCAACCGCGACCCATAGTATTGGTGACGCAGCCCGGATGATTGTATACGGTGATGCAGATGTCATGGTGGCTGGCGGTGCTGAAATGGGTTCTACGCCTTTAGGTATTGGCGGCTTTGCTGCTGCACGTGCTTTATCCACTCGTAATGATGATCCTGAAGCTGCAAGTCGTCCTTGGGATGTTGATCGTGATGGTTTCGTACTAGGTGATGGTGCGGGTGTCTTAGTCTTAGAAGAATATGAACATGCCAAAGCCCGTGGTGCGAGAATTTATTGTGAATTAGTCGGTTATGGTATGAGCAGTGATGCTTATCACATGACTTCGCCTTCCGAAGGTGGTGAGGGTGCTGCACGTTGTATGCGCAATGCCATGCGTGATGCTGGTTTAAATCCTGATCAAATCGACTATATCAACGCACATGGAACTTCTACACCGGCGGGTGATAAGGCTGAGACCTTCGCGGTTAAACTAGCGTTAGGCGATCATGCGTATAAAACAGCAGTCAGCTCTACTAAATCCATGACTGGTCATCTATTGGGGGCGGCCGGTGGCATTGAGGCTGTATTTAGTGCTATGGCTCTTTATGAGCAAGTACTCCCTCCAACCATCAACTTACAGCAACAAGATCCAGAATGTGATCTCGATTACGTGCCTAATGTTGCGCGTGAAACAGTTGTTAATATAGCTATGAGCAACTCTTTTGGCTTTGGTGGTACTAACGGCACCTTGATCTTTAAGAAGATTTAAACGCTTTGAATTAAGAAGTAAGCTGAGTTTAGCTTACTTCTCTGCATTAAAATAACTAATATTCATAAGCTTTTTCTTGGCAATTCATAGGCTTTGTTCTATGTTAATTCTGCCCAATCCTTTCGAGAGTTGTTCATGCGGTTTCTTTTAAAGCTCGTTCTATTCTTAGTCGTTCTGGTGGGAATAGTAGCTGGCCTTGCTTATCAGCAGTACCAAGCATTTATTCAACAGCCTATCCAGCTTCCTAGTAATCAGCCTACAAGCTTTGAGGTCAAAGCGGGTACGAATATTCGTCAAGTCGCCCAGCAATTGCTTGCTGCGGAGATTTTGCCTAAAACCAGTGTAATTCCTGCGGAGTACTTATTTTTAGCGCAAGCACGGTTTACTGAACAAGCATCCAAGTTAAAAGCAGGGGAATATGCCTTAGAGCCCAACATGACTACTGGAGATCTTCTGGCACGTTTAGCTTCAGGTAAAACTTTGCAATATCAATTAGGCATTATTGAAGGGCATACATTCAAAGAGTTAGTTAAAGCAGTACAAACTCATCCTAATATCAAACAAACACTGAGTGCTGAAGACTATAAGAATTTAATGCCCAAGCTTGGGGGCGCTAGTGGTGAATCCGCTGAGGGTTGGTTTTATCCAGATACTTACAATTTTCCACGTGGGTCGACGGATGTAGACGTGCTTAAGCGTAGTTATCAAGTCATGTATGACTACTTAATGAAAGCCTGGGAGCAACGTGAACCACATCCTTTGATTAAAACCCCTTACCAAGCGCTCATTTTGGCATCCTTAGTTGAAAAAGAAACAGGCATGCCTGATGAGCGTCCTATGATTGCGCGTGTGTTCTTGACGCGTTTAGAAAGAAATATGTTGCTACAAACTGATCCAGCGGTTATCTATGGGATGGGCGATGCGTATGATGGCAATATTCGTAAAAAAGATCTAGAAACCGATACCCCTTGGAATACTTACACCCGTACTGGTTTACCCCCCACACCAATAGCGACCCCTAGTAAAGCGGCTATTGATGCCGTGATGCATCCGGCTAAGACTAATTATTTATATTTTGTGGCGACTGGTACGGGTGATGGGCGGCATTTCTTTTCTGAAACTTATGAAGCGCACCGTAAAGCAGTGAACCAATATTTAGCGAATGACAAAAAACGCCAACAAGGAACTGCTAGCCAATGAGCCAACGAGGTCTGTTTATTACTCTAGAAGGGGGCGAAGGAGCTGGTAAAACCACCAGCCGCACTTATATCAGCGAGTTTTTAAAGCAGCGTGGGATTACCGTTTTAGAAACTCGTGAGCCGGGCGGAACTGAGGTAAGTGAGGCCATTCGCCACGTTTTACTGGATAGCGCTCTACCCGCTATGCACGCTGACACTGAGTTACTTTTAATGTTTGCAGCCCGTAATGAGCACTTGCAGAAGAAGATCCTGCCCGCTTTAGCCGTAGGACATTGGGTCATTTGCGACCGTTTTACCGATGCAACTTATGCCTACCAAGGCTATGGACGCGGTTTAGACCATGCACGGATTGCTGTTTTAGAAACTTGGGCACAAGGTGATTTGCGCCCTGACTATACCTTATTGTTCGATATTGATGTACAAACTGGCATGCAGCGTGTAAGGGCGCGATCTGAGCAGTTAGCGCTTAACACTGATCGCTTTGAGCAAGAGAAAAGTGAGTTCTTCGACCGTATCCGTACAGGCTATTTAGAGCGTGCTAAGTTTTATCCTGATCAATATAGAATTATTGAAGCAGCTAAACCTGTACTTGAAGTACAACAGCAGTTGAAGCATGTTTTAGACGCTATTTTAGTGAAGGCTTCCATTAAATGATGCCACTTAGCGCCGCTAGCTATCCTTGGCATCAAGTTATGTGGCAACAAATCCATCTAGCACGACAACAGCAACATTTACCCCATGCTCTGCTATTTACAGGCTCGACAGGCTGTGGGCATGAGCAAATGGTCTATGCTTTGGCTCAAAGTTTGTTATGCCTAGACACCAGTGAACAAGGCTACGCTTGTGGCAGTTGTCGAAGCTGTAAGGTATTTGCCTCACATTCACACCCCGATTTTATGCTGTTAGCACTAGCAGAAGATAAGCAAGCGATCACGGTAGAGCAGGTCCGTGGTTTAGAGCGTTTTTTAGAACTGAGCCGTAGTTATAGTCCAAATCGGGTTGCTCTGATTTTAAATGCAGAGGCGATGAACACGAACGCTGCCAATAGCTTATTAAAGTCTTTGGAGGAGCCTGCGGATAATTCCTATATTTTACTGTTCACAGATAAAATAGCAGCGTTAATGCCAACGATTCGTAGTCGTTGCCAGCAATTGCGTTTACCTCTGCCGACACAAGCAGAGTCTTTAGCGTGGTTCGAGAAGCAGAACCTTACACAGGCCGTGGAACTACTAACCTTAACCGGTGGTCGCCCCTTAGTAGCTCTTGCAGAAGATGCTAGTGAGCGTTTACAACAGAAAATCTTATTTTTAAATCAACTTAAATCAGTTTTAACAGGGCATTTAAGCATCACTGAAGTCGCTAGCCAATGGGAAAAGCATGATCGTCAAGAATTATTAGACTGGCAATTATTGTGGGTGAAAGGCCTAATTACACATGAAGTAGGGGGTACAGATACAGGTGATGTAGCGAGTGTGTTAAGAGACTTGGTAAAATCACAAGGCATTTGGTTGCTTTATGAGCGTTTACTTGAGTTAAAGGCCTTGGCCGCTCATCCACTGAATGGGCGCTTATTTGTGGAAAATATGCTAAGTTTGTGGCTATAGCTGCCGAACCTCGATTAAATTATTAAACATAACAATGGAACCAATTAAAATTTCTTTTAGTTTAAATGATCGTACCGCTCTGCATAATCACTATTTACCTATGCTCAAAGGAGGGGGGTTATTTGTGCCAACTCGAGAAACTCTAAATTTTGGGGATAGGGTACAAGTACAGGTCGAGTTACTCAGTGAAAAGCAAAAAGCCTCCGTACCTGGGCGCGTAGTTTGGATTACGCCTAGTGGGGCGGTACGGAGCTTGCCCCAAGGCGTAGGCATTCAAATTATTGGTGAGCATCAATCCCGCATTCAACAGTATTTTGAGGGTTTATTAGGTGAAAGTTTGTTACAAGCTCCACCCAAAGCCTGCTATTAGCTATTCTGTAAATAAAAAATAAACATAATTAGTCACATTTTGGTCAAATATTTTTCTAATAAATGAAAAAAAAATTTTAGTTTGCGCTAAAATGAATATAAGCTGAATGTCTATTTATCGATCTAACTATTAGCATTCGTTTAAATTCATATTGCAAGGAGGCCGTATGTTCATTCGAGGCAAACTTTTACGCTACATAGCAGCAGCATGGATTTCTGTACTTGTGTTTAACCCAGCACAAGCCCAAGAGCTGCGTTTAAACTTAGTAGCGACTTTTGATGATCAACCTGCTATGAAAGATGTTTCTTGGACTGTTTATCGTACAGATACTGATACTAAAGTGACTTCAGCTAAGTATCACTCAACCCATGTGACTTTACCCGCAGGCGATTATCGGGTGGTTGCGACGCTAACAGAAAATGATAAGACTATTACCCGCACGCGGAGTTTTCAATTACGCACCTCAGATAGCCGTATTATTGTACCGATGGATTAAAAATCAAACACTCTACAAGTGAAGCTGGTAATAATAGTGTCTGTATTGATTGTATACTTTTTAACTCTAAATTTTGGAACCCCTACTGTCTATAATAAGCGATGGCGGTAGGTTGTTCCCTAGAGCACTGTAAAGACGTATTTAGTAAAAAAATTGTCTGAATAATGTTCAATAAAGGGTTATTAGGTATTTCTGCCAGAAATAAACCCTAGAAGGTTTGCCTAAAATGAGTTGCTGCTACTGACCCTCAAAGCGATATTTGAAGCGCCAGTATTTTGAGCCGTTGGAATGTACCAGTAAAAACAAACCACTGCTATCAGCAAGCTTATAGGGTTTATCTTTAAGTTTGGCATTCTTAATAGCAGTATCGGAAAGTGACATGGGGGTACAAAATTACAGAAAGCTATTTATACCCCCCAATATACCCCCAAACTCTCTTGGCTGCTATCGTTCTGAGTGGTATTCATCGAACCTAGCAGAAACAAAAAAGCCCGCTAGAATGCGGGCTTTCTGTGTCTTCGGTCTTAGTTGACCTATGTAATGGCGGAGAGCGAGGGATTCGGAAAAAATACATAACCTGTTGATTTTATAGCGATTGTTTCCATTGCCTTGATATGGATACAAACAATAATACAAACATTTTCCAAGTTACCTATCAATTTTGCACAATTCCCTAGCTTTGCCTTGGTTCCTGTATTCCATCCGTTTGTAGAGCTGTTGTACTGGCCGTTCTGTTCGATTCCTCAATAGTAGTTCATTAGTAACTAGGATTTATTAACTATTTTTCTGATTGATTAGCTGATTTTGAGCGATTGCAAAGATTGTTAACGGTAAAAAGAGGGCTTCAAAAAAAATAAACTTTCTCAACTGCGGGAACTAGGTAATAAAGGTAATATGACTTTTTTTGTGCAGTGTATTGCTTTAAAAATCAATAAGATAGCATAGCTAAAAATATTACCTTTTTAGGGTAATAACAGGGTAATAAGACGGTAATTAGGGGTAATTTAAGAGGGTAATATTATTACCCTAATATTACCTTTTTTATTACCCTATATGTATATGATTTATATAGGAAAAAAGACCATATTACCTTTATTACCTAGTTCCCACGCTATAGGCTTGTATTTTCTTTTTGCAAGAATCAATGACTTACAAGCGTTTTTCAGACTCTCAAAATTCTCTTGACAAGCCAAACCTAAGAAATAGAACTTTTTGCTTAATTCTTATACTGATTAAATAATTGATTTATATATGAAAAATCAAAATATTACCTTTATTACCCTGTTCCCATGCTTTAGAAGAAATTATCTTTACCGTTAGCTATCTTTTGGGGTGGAAGGCATAAAAAAACCGGAGCAATGTCCGGTTTATGAGTGTGCCAACGAATTAAGACAACTAGGCGGCCATAGACTGCCCTGTTGCGCCCGCGCTTTGCTTGATGAACACAAAGCATTTCACCGTTTTAGCTTTGATTTTGGATAAAGTTGGGTAATTCGCTTCCAGTAGCTTGTAGCGTTTACTTTGTTTGAGTTCACGCCTTAACTGGGTCAAATCAAGTGGTCTTAGTTTGTACTCAGCAAGTTGCTGTGCAAAATCCAAGAGACTGACCGCTATTCGTGCCTCGTTATTGGAATGATTCACACGGCAGCCCAATTCATCCTCTAAGTAGTGGTACATATCCCAAAACTCAGCAACTAAGGGTGTATCACCATCAAGACATTGGTGACGCTCAGCACAGCATTGAATTAGATAAGCATCTAGGGCTGCTAAATCGGAAGTGAGTAGGCCGCCTAAAATCCCTGTTTCCTGCAAGGTGTGTGCTACAGCCATGATTTGCGCGTGATTGTGGCGTAAGCGTTGGTTAAGTAAGCCACCTTCATTTTCCAAGCGCTCTAAACAAGTTTGGTAGTGAGTTTGATAGCTAGCTAATAAGAGTTTTTCCTGAGTAATACATGCGGTCATAAATCCATTAATTTGTGCCATATCCAAGCGCTGTAAGCGTCGGGCTGCATGATAGCCTTGAGTGCTAAAATGAGATTTATCCCAGTAAATTTGCACAATACGCTCCATCACTGCGGGTTCTGAGTCAATTGGAGTATTTTGCGCGAGAATAAGCGCCCCTCTGAACGGAGGTTCCTCGGTTTCAATGCCATTATTTTTTGGTGATCTTCCACGCATCCCACGCCCATTGTACAAAGGCTTTATTTCGTTTAGGTCAAAAGTACGGCGCTGATGACCTGATTCGGATTTGCTAGGGTCGCCTTCAATCGCCACTAAAGGCATGTTTGCCAACTGTGCTAAAGACCGATAACGTGTCGGATGGCTAGCTTTAGCAAGGTCTATACCCTCATAGCCGTCACGCCCTGTAAGTTTCCATAAAAAGGTCAAAATACTGGTTTTACCAGCTCCCGGTTGTCCACATAGCTCTAAAAATGGGTAGGAGTCTTGATCTTTACGGATTTGCTGAACTAAGAATGAGCCTGCCCAATAAGCCAAAATAGCCAAGCCTTTCGCACCGTAGGCGGTTTTATAGTCGTCTAGCCATAGTTCAGGTCGGTGGGCTTCACTGGGGTCGCCAATGATCACCGAATCTTGGCGGAAAGTGGTTTTCACTTTGCGACCATCCTGCAAATCAAAAAAATCATCTTCATTCACCCGATATAAACGCCCATTGAAGACCGCATGTTTAGGGAACAACCAGCCGTTTAATTCACTGCTATAGCCTAAAAAGTTGATGGTACTGACTTCGGGCATGGTTTCACCTTCTGGAAACCAGTAGGTTTTCTGGTGTTGTTCCA
>NZ_CALFHZ010000013.1 GCF_937876535.1 uncultured Thiothrix sp. | reverse complement strand
GCCATGGATCACTACTCTACGCAAATCAATTGCACTAGCTTAAACTCTATTCAACCTCTTGGATTACATGACCCCTCTACTTTAAGGGCAAATCCTACCACCTTCAAATGAGACATGCCCCTTATTTTCTTGTAGCAACTAAAACTCCTGCACTATAAGCATCATATATATGCTCTATTAAAAAATCGTTTGATATTTTCTTGGCTATATATTTGTAATTTTTATCTTCGGATATATTATGATATTCCATTATTATTTTTTTAACATTATCTCTTATAAACGCGTAATCTTCTTCAAATATATCATACTCTGAGCCTTCTATATCCATTTTTAACAAATCAATTGTAGGTAAATTTTCTTGCTTTGCTAGACTGCTGAGTTTTATGGATTCGACATTTTTATTCCCTGTTCGAGAAACAAAAATCGCATCGGGTCTGACAGAGGTATCAATATTTACTGTTCCATCAATATCAGTACATGCTTTTTGTATTATTTTTATTTGAGTTATGTTGTTTATTCTTATATTTTCTTGCAGAATTAAAGTATTTTTTTCAAATGGTTCAAGAGTTATAATGCGGATGTTTTTTAGTGGGTTATTATGTAATAAGTAAATTGAAAATAATCCAATGTTGCCACCTAAATCGATAACTATAGCGTTATTTTCCAGATTAATATGTTTTATTGGATATTCCTCGCCTGTAAAAATTACAACTGCTTCATTGATATCAGAAGATTTAGAGCGGCAGCATAATTTAATATTAGTATTTCTTATTCTATAATAAAATTTTTTTTTTATCCCTAACTTGTCAACTATAATTAAAGGCCAGTTGGAGATGATTTTCGTGGCAATACAAGCTTTCTTGAATTTGTTATGAAAGCCTAGGTGTTTAGTCATTATTAAGTTCTCATTATGTCAAAGCTGTTTATGGTTTCAATTAAAGAAGTTCTGATATTCGTTTGTGGTGAGAACTCTAGTAGTTCACGTGCCTTTGAAAAGTCAGCAAAATTGCGCTCAACCTCTCCAACTCTTTTGGGGTTGCAGATAATAGGGTGGTTGGGTTTTCCTAAAACATCACAAATCATTTTTGCAAGATCAAAAATGCTTGTTTCTTGTCCGCTCGACAAATGAATAGGATGAAATCCAGGTAGGTTTTTATCTAAAGCAGATTTTATGCCTTGACATAGGTCTTCAACATATAGAAAGTCTCTAGTTGCAGTACCATCCCCATAAATTATTATTGGTGAGTTGTTTAATATAGCTTTTATGAAGGCTGTTGTTGCACCTTTTTTATGCTGGCTATTGGGGCCTATAACATTTGCAAATCTTAATGCAGTAATGTTGATTCTATAACTTTCTGCAAATGCACAACAATAGGCTTCTGCACAAAGCTTGCTTGCCCCATAGGGAGATATTGGTCTAGGTATGGATTCTTCATTCACAGGAGGAGCAGCGTTACCAATAAGTGCTCCACCTGTAGATGAAAAAATAATTTGTTTAATCCCTTGATGTCTAGCCTCTTGTAAAATATTGAATGTACCCAACACATTGATGTCAAAATTTTCGCTTGGGTCTTCAACGGAATCAACTACTGAACCATAAGCTGCTAAATGAATAATGGCATCTATGTTATTTAATGCTTTTTTTAATGCTAATCTATCTCTTATATCACCTTCGATTATGTCTATGTCATGTGGTAAATAATGTCTTTGGCCTTTAGAAAAATTATCATAAATTCTTAATTTATATTTTGAGCTATTGAGAATTTTCACAAGATTAGAGCCGATAAATCCAGCTCCACCAGTAATCAGTAAATTTTTCATCTTTTTCCTTTTTAGTGTGTTGCGCCTTCAGCTTGCTTTTTGTTCCAATAGGAAATACAAGGTATTTTTTCAAGATTACAGTTATTGCTATATTTCCTAGCAATATCTATTATCTCTGAAACTAGCCCATCATTTAGTGTGATCGGATTTAGTCCATGCCCTAAAAACTTATTATTTTCGACGTATAGCTCGTTTTCAGCAGCTTCATTCCTTGGGTTTTGTATATAAGCAATTTTTGCTCCAGTTTGCTTGGAAACTATTTCTGCTAGATTTTTTACTGTATGGGTTTCAGTCATTTGATTGAATATTTCAACGCGATCATTTTTATTTGGAGGGTTATTTAATGCAATTTCCAAACATTTCACGGTATCTTTTATATGAATGAATGCACGCGTTTGCCCACCTGATCCATGAACTGTTAAGGGATAACCTATAACTGCTTGCATGAGAAAGCGATTTAAAACTGTTCCATAATCGCCATCATAATCAAATCTATTAATTAGTCGGTCATCAATTAGAGTTTCTTGTGTTTGCGTACCCCATACAATTCCTTGATGCAAATCAGTCACTCTGACTCCATCATTTTTATTATAGTAGGCGAACATTAGTTGGTCTTGTGTCTTTGTTAAATGATATATGCTTCCAGGATTCGCTGGGTAGAGAATTTCTTTCTCAACACTTAAACCTTGATCTGTTTCAAGTTTTATTTTTAGATAGCCTTCTGGAATTTTCATTCCTGATGTTCCATATCCATATACACCCATTGTGCCTAAATGGATTAAGTGAATATCAATACCCGACTCTACTATGGCAGCAAGAAGGTTATGTGTAGCGTTTAAATTATTATCAATAGTATACCTTTTGTGAAAAGAGCTTTTCATTGAGTATGGCGCAGCTCGTTGTTCTGCAAAATGAATAACTGCATCTGGTGTTGTTTCTTTGAGAAGTGTAAGTAGTCGATGATAGTTGTGTGCAACATCGATATTATAAAATTTTATATTTTTCCCTGTTTTCTCTTTCCAGGTTTTCAGCCTTATTCCCATTGGTTGTATTGGGGTCAAGCTATTTGACTCTAATTCATTATCTATGTTTCTACGTGATAGATTATCTATTATGGTTATGTCATGTCCCTTGGATGATAAATATAAAGCAGTAGGCCACCCACAGAAACCATCACCACCTAATATTAGTACTCTCATTTTAACCTCTCTTTTTTCCAAAATAAAGTTTAAGTCTAAAATTAACTGAAAGTGTTAGATCTTTTTCATAAATAGTTTATTAATTAATTTAAAATATAAAATCAATAGTGGGTCATGATTTAGAGGAGTTGAAGTGCTCTGAATCATGAACTATGCTACAGCTGTCACTCGTATGATTTCCACAGGACTAAGTGATGGCTACGATAGCCGTGAAGTATCGTTATTGTGATAGTGAGTTAGTGTACAAATAGGGTCATGCCCGTAGTGGTGAACCTCGTTATCGTTGTCGAAACTGTCAACGCAGTTTCCAAGTGGCTTACCGTTATGAAGGTAACAAAGAAGGTACTCCCGAAAAGATTATCCAAATGGCGATGAACGGCATTAGTGTCCGTGACACCAGTCGAGTGCTAGGGGTGAGTATCACGACGGTGATTGCGCACTTAAAAAAAATTAAAACCCGTCAAGGTCAATCCACAACCGATTCAAGCGATCATGGAGCATCATGAGGTCGAGTTAGGGTGTGAAATAGATAGCAGTGGTCGTTTGTGAGCCATAAAAAGCAGCAGCGCTGGCTGTGGTATGCGTGGCAGCCCCACCTCAAAACGGTGTTAGCTTATGAGTTGGGAACACGAGCGGCTGCGACTTTAACACGGTTGTTGACCTTACTGAGCGCCTTCAAGATTCGAGTCTATTGTACCGATGGTTGGGAGGCCTACCAGCGATTACTACCAGTCGATAAGCATCTAATCACTAAACGCTATACTCAGTCCATCGAGCGGCAAAATCTTAACTTCCAGACCCGCACTAAACGCTTAGCCCGCAAAACCTTGTGCTTCTCGAGGTTCGTTGACATTCATGACAAGGTCATCGGTGAGTTTATTAATCAGATGTTCTTCCACTCTTCTAAATCATGACCCAGTAGTTTTCGTGGATTACGATAATAAGTTCTGAGTATTTTAAAGAATTTTTGGTTGTGTATTTAATTAGTTGAAAGAATGTCTGACAATGTACTGGCCGATGACCTTATTATGGATTTCCACCGACTTCGAAAAGCAAAGAGTTCGCCGTGCGAGATGCTTTAAGTGTGTCCTGAAATTCAGGTTCTGTCGCTCAATGCTCTGGGTGTGTAACGTTTAGTGATCAGATGTTGGTCCTCTGGCAGCAACCGTTCATAAGCCCTCCAATCATCTGTACAATACAAACGGAACGCGAATCGCTCTAGTAAGCCAAGGAGTTGCTTCAAACACTCCTTCACCCGTCGTCCGAAGGTGTACGCAAAGATACGTTTGAAGTGCGGTGACCATGCATACCACAACCAGCGGGGTTCGGATTTCTTCCCCACATACGACCACTGTTCATCCAACTCACACACCAGTTCTAACCCGTGTTCCAAAGCGACCGCTTCTAGCGCTAAGGGATTCACCGGTGCTGGGCTGAGTTTTTTAAATGCCGCACCACGGTCGTTGGACTGACCTTCAGCACCCGACCCGTATTACGAACCCGGAGCGATTCATCGCCATGTCAATGATTTGTTCCACCACGCCAGGACGATTCGCTTCATAACGATAGTTCAACTGAAAACAGTGATGACATCCGCGGCAGCGATAACGCGCTTCTCCAATGGAGGCCTTACCGTGTCGATACACTGCACTCGAACACTTCGGACATAACAGCCATGGATCACTACTCTACGCAAATCAATTGCACTAGCTTAAACTCTATTCAACTTCTTGGATACATGACCGAATTTTGAAGCGGCAACAGCATACTTTATTACCAGGCTATGCTGTACATAGTATGTTTTTATATTCAGTAAAAACGCTACCGCCCTTCTATAACCCATTAAGAGTTTTTTTGAGCACTGGCGTTTATAATTATTTATAGAATATAGAGATATGTTTATTTTTTGGACACTGACACTGATGAGTGGCGTAATGCTATAATAAGTTGTAGGAGAGATCTATAGTAATTGTTCACCTTTTAATTATTCAAATTATTAATGCGGGGATCAATTTGTTTGTAAAATGTATTTTATCTTTCTTTCTACTTAGTAGTACTGCTAAGGCTTTAGAGAATGAGTCCATTTACTTCGCTCCTTTTGAAATAGGAAGAAAATTTATTGTTTCTCAAGGCTTTAATGGCAAGGAAACGCATAATGATGCTGTTAATCGTTATGCTGTAGATTTAGTAATGCCACAAGGAGAGAGTGTTTGCGCGGCTCAAACTGGTGAAGTGCTTGATTTATACGATGGGCGTGGGTGGTTTAGTACAGATTATAAAAAATCTAGTTTTGTGCGTATTGAGCATTCCAATGGAGAAATCACCGATTATCAACATCTTCTACCGGGTAGTATTCAAGTAAGCAGGGGGCAATTACTACAAGCTCATCAATGTTTTGCTCAAGTGGGAAACACCGGTAAGACAACTGGCCCTCATTTGCATTTTGCTGTTTTAAAAGAAAAAAATGGTGAGTTAGTCTCTATACCATTCAAGTTTATTGATCCTCAAGGTAGGGCTTATACTCCAGAGTATCTGCAATGGGTGCGGAATTGATTGGAAAGTATTTGTGTTTTTCGTTAGCTGCTTTTCAGTGGAGTATGCTATAAACTCCCCCTTCAACAAGCATCCCAGCAGGAGAGTGCTTCTTTGAGAAGCCGCCGAAGGCGCATAGCCCGTAAACGCTCAGGCAAAAGGACTGTTGGTGATGGTTGACTCTGGAGAGTGGTGCGGCTGCATCCACCGAAGGGTAGTAACTTATTGTGCTTACAATAAGGAATCTCTCAGGTAGCAAGGACAGAGGGGCGGTAGATAGAGATGATCTGCCGCCCTTTTTTCATGTTAACGGGAGAACGTTATGCAACATACCCCTTTTTACCAAAAGCATCTCGAAGCTGGCGCGAAAATGGTTGATTTCGCTGGCTGGGAAATGCCGATTCATTACGGCTCACAATTACAAGAGCATAGGCAAGTGCGTAGTGATGCAGGCATGTTTGATGTCTCACATATGGTTGTATTAGACCTGCAAGGCGCGCAAGCCAAACCTTATCTACTCAAACTACTTGCTAATAATGTCGATAAACTCAAAGAATCCGGCAAAGCCTTATACAGCTGCATGTTGAATAAGCAGGGTGGGGTGATCGACGATCTACTCGTCTATTATTTGTCGGACACTGCTTATCGGATCGTGGTTAATGCGGGCACTCGCGCCAAAGATTTGGCTTGGATGCAGCAGCAACTACAAGGCTTCGATGTCCAACTCACTGAGCGCTCGGATTTAGCTATGCTCGCCGTTCAAGGCCCGAATGCACGCGCTAAAGTCTTCTCACTTATGCCTGAAAATGAAATGGCTCTCGCTGAACCCTTACAGCCCTTTTATGGTGCACAGATTGGGTCTTGGTTTATCGCACGCACCGGCTACACTGGCGAGGATGGTTTTGAACTGATGTTTCCAGCCGAGCAAGCTAATAAAGTCTGGGATGCTTTAGTTGGTGCAGGTATTCCACCCACTGGTTTAGGTGCTCGTGATACTTTACGCCTTGAAGCCGGAATGAATTTATATGGCACGGATATGGATGAAACCACTTCGCCGCTGGTTTCAGGTCTGGGCTGGACGATTGCTTGGCAACCTACTGAGCGTGAGTTCATCGGTCGTAAAGCGTTAGAAGCAGAAAAAGCAGCCGGCGTGAAGCAAAAGTTTGTCGGTTTAGTATTAGAAGGCAAAGGCGTGCTACGTAATCATATGAAAGTCACTTGTGAGGCAGGTGAAGGTGAAATTACCAGTGGTACTTTCTCGCCCAGTTTAGGTGTTGCGATTGCTTTGGCACGCGTACCTGCTGCATGTGGTGAACGGTGTTCTATTGATATTCGCGGTAAACTTTATCCTGCCAAAGTAGTTAAGCCTGTGTTCGTGCGGCATGGTCAATCGGTTTTAAGTTAATTGTTTAGTTAATTAGGAGATTTCAAATGAGTAAAGTTCCAGCTAATTTAAAATATGCCGATTCCCATGAGTGGGTGCGTGACAATGGCGATGGCACGGTCACGATTGGAATTACTGATCATGCCCAAGCTTTATTAGGGGATTTAGTCTTCGTCGAGTTGCCCGAAGTTGGGGCTAATTTAACGACGGGTACTGAATGTGGGGTCGTCGAATCAGTGAAAGCAGCTTCAGATATTTATGCGCCGATTAGCGGCGAAGTCGTGGAAGTGAATGAAGAATTAGATGGCAGCCCCGAATTAGTGAATAGCGATCCCTATGAAACAGGCTGGATTTTCAAATTAAAGCCCGCCGATGCTAGCGAAGTGGCTGCACTACTCACCGCGGAAGCTTATGGCGAATTAGTCGCTTCCGAAGCTTAATCATTCACTGAGTAATACAAGATGACAAACCAGTTAACCGTTGCTATGACTGATTTAGAGCAGCGTGAGGATTTTATTGCCCGCCATATCGGCCCGACGGAAGCTGATACCAAAGCTATGCTAGCAGTAGTGGGTGCTGATTCTTTAGACGCACTGATTCAAAGCACGGTTCCCGCTAATATCCTCACCAATGCAGCCTTAGCGATGGGCAATAGCCAAACGGAAGCTGCAAGCTTGGCTTATTTAAAAAGCTTAGCAGCACAGAATAAGGTCAATAAGTCTTATATCGGCCTTGGCTATTACGACACGATTGTGCCGCCAGTGATTTTGCGCAATGTAATGGAAAATCCGGGTTGGTATACCGCCTATACACCTTACCAACCGGAGATTTCGCAAGGGCGTTTGGAAGGTTTGCTGAATTATCAGCAAATGGTGACTGACCTGAGCGGCATGGACATTGCTAATGCGTCTTTGTTGGATGAAGCCACGGCTGCTGCGGAGGCGATGAGCTTATGTAAGCGCTCCAGCAAGCTAAAATCCGATAAGTTTTTTATCAGTGATGATGTGTTTCCGCAGACCATCGATGTCTTAAAAACTCGTGCACAATATTTCGGATTTGAGCTGATTATTGGCAAAGTGTCAGAACTGGCACAGCACGAAGTGTTTGGTGTATTGCTGCAATATCCCTCTGCTACGGGTGAAGTGGTCGATATTGAGGCTACCATTAAACAAGCGCATGCACAGAAGGCTTTAGTCTGTGTCGCAGCCGATGTAATGGCGTTAGTGATGCTCAAATCGCCTGGCGAACTGGGTGCGGATGTGGTGATTGGTAATACCCAGCGCTTTGGCGTGCCGATGGGATTTGGTGGGCCACATGCGGCTTACTTTGCGACCAAAGATGCTTATAAGCGTACCATGCCTGGGCGAGTGATTGGCGTGTCGATTGATAGTCACGGCAAGCAAGCCTTGCGTATGGCAATGCAAACTCGTGAGCAACATATTCGCCGTGAAAAAGCCACCTCGAATATTTGTACTGCCCAAGCCTTATTGGCGAATATGGCAGGCTTCTATGCGGTGTATCATGGCCCTGAAGGTTTGAAGAAAATCGCTGGTCGCATTCAGCGTTTAACCTCGATCTTAGCCAAAGGCTTGCAACAAAAAGGCGCGAAACTGCTACATGATACGTGGTTCGATACCATTGTCGTGGAGAGTGCAGGGGCGTATGAACGGGCTTTAGCAGCGGGGATTAATCTGCGCAAAGTATCGGATACGCAAGTCGGGATTAGTGTGGATGAAACTAAAACCCGCGCGGATATTGCCGAATTATTTGATGTATTACTCGGTACAGGGCATGGTTTAACGCTTGATGCACTCGATCAAGCCCTCATGGCAGAAAATGTCACTGGTATTCCAGTTGGCTATCAACGCAGTTCCAATTTCCTCACTCATCCGGTGTTCAATGCCCATCATTCCGAATCGGAAATGCTGCGGTATTTGAAGCGTTTGGAAAATAAAGACTTTTCCTTGGCGCACGGCATGATTCCGCTCGGTTCGTGCACCATGAAATTGAATGCCACGGCGGAAATGATTCCCGTGACTTGGCCTGAGTTTGCCAATATTCACCCGTTTGCACCCAATGAGCAAACCGTGGGCTATCGTGCCATGATTAAGGAATTGGAAGATTGGCTGGTGGAAATTACCGGCTATGATGCGATTTCGATGCAGCCGAATTCGGGCGCGCAAGGTGAATATGCAGGTTTGGTGGCAATTCGCCGTTATCAAGCCAGCATCGGGCAAGGGCATCGTGATGTATGCTTAATCCCCAGTTCCGCGCATGGCACGAATCCAGCTTCCGCTGCGATGGTGAATCTCAAAGTTGTGGTGGTGGAGTGTGATGCGAATGGCAATGTGGACGTGGCCGATTTACGTGCCAAAGCTGAGCAGCACGCGGCGAATTTGTCCTGTTTAATGGTGACTTATCCATCAACACATGGCGTATTCGAGCAGGAAATTGTGGAGATTTGCCAGATCGTACATCAGTACGGCGGGCAGGTTTACATGGATGGCGCGAATATGAATGCGCAAGTCGGTTTGTCCAAACCAGGCAAATTTGGTTCGGATGTGTCGCACCTCAATCTGCATAAAACCTTTGCAATTCCCCACGGCGGTGGTGGTCCAGGCATGGGGCCGATTGGCGTGAAAGCACATCTTGCACCGTTCTTATCCAGCAATGTGGTCAATCCGCCTTTCGATGCACCGGTGGGCAATAGCGCGATTTCCGCCGCTCCCTATGGTAGTGGCTCGATTCTGCCGATTTCATGGACTTACATTAAGCTCATGGGCGCAAATGGCCTGAAACAAGCCACGCAAATGGCAATTCTGAATGCCAATTACATGATGCAGCGCTTGTCTGAGCATTACCCAGTACTATTCCGTGGTGCGAATGGGCGCGTGGCGCATGAATGTATTATCGACATTCGCCCACTGAAAGCCGCGTCCGGCATTACTGAAGAAGATATTGCTAAGCGTTTGATGGATTATGGTTTCCATGCGCCCACTATGTCCTTCCCCGTGGCGGGTACGCTGATGATTGAACCGACCGAATCCGAACCGAAAGAGGAGTTAGATCGTTTCTGCGATGCCATGATTGCGATTCGCGAAGAAATTCGCAAAGTGCAAGAGGGTGTGTGGCCTGCCGATAATAATCCGTTGGTGAATGCGCCGCATACGCTCGATGATCTAACTCAAGCGTGGGAACGCCCTTATTCGCAAACGGAAGCGGTCTTTCCTAAAGGTGTGATTCATACTGCGAAATATTGGCCGACCGTGAATCGAATTGATAATGTCTACGGGGATCGGAATTTGGTTTGCTCTTGTCCGCCGATGGAGAGTTATCGGTAACTAATTTAGGAGGAAGAGCTTATGCTATTCTTCCTATTTCTTTTGTATAAAGCTGAGCTGAAGTATAGTTAGTGAGCTAGTTTTTTAAAAGGATGTTTAAATGAGTGAAGAATTACAGCTTCTACAAAATGTAGTTCGCTTAGGTTGTGATATAGTAATTGATGGCAGAAAGTGGAGTATTGAATCTCTACAGCTTTTAGTTCCACATGCTAAGCAGAGTGGAGCTAAAATTACTTTGCGTTATGCTACAGCCTTGCTCAGAGGCATAGGCAAAACTAAGGTTGAGCTTTTAGCTTCGATAGGAAAAAGTGTTCTTATATTCGATTTTTCTGAGTAAAATCTAGTTTAAAAGTATGGAAGTTAACGGCCTCTTTTGAAAAACTTTTAATTTTTATATCGTAGCAAAGCCTGTATGCTTTCTAACTGATACAGGTTTAAACCCAAACACAATATCCTCTCGCTCAACACCTTGATCTAATAAAGACTGTGCTAAATCTTCCTCCGTTCCATTGTACTGCAACCACACCTTGCCATTCATAATATCCATGTGAATCACAGCACCATAAATACGTCGCCCATTTTGCCAACCTACATACATTAATTGGTAATGATCGTTTTCATTATCAAATAAAAGTTGTGTAGTTACTTCATTAGTAGAGGGTGATAAAGACGCATAGTCCTTCAAAATATATTTAACTGCTTCACGATATTTTTTTAGTTTATCCATTGTGCAATCACCTCATCATCAGGCTTAAACACGATCAATTTGACTTGATATTGCTGCAAAACATCTTGAATAAAAGGCAGTATAAAAAATGAATCGTAAGTTTCTTTAGGAACCGCCAAATACAATACACGGTCAGGTTCTTGCTGCTGTAAAGCAAGTTTGTAATTCATAAATTGCCCAAGAGCAACATGAAACTCGGCTAAATCAGAGGCTTGTAAAAAGCACTTAACCTCAACTGCTATTTTCTCTTGTCCGTTGTCTGCTGCTAGTAAACGCTCTGCACCGAGATCGATGTACATAGAGATAGTGCCAGCTTTGAGCAAGTAAGGATCAGCAGTGACTTGCCAGCCACTTTTCTCTAAAGCGTTGCGTACATGACTATGGTAAATATCACGAGCTGGCATGAAGCATTTCTATAAATTAAGGTACTCTAAAGTCTAGCAAAAGGCTTAGTAGCACGCGAGTCATCCTAACAATCTTTAAAACTGTTTAGCTCCTCCCCCATTTAAGGGAGCTAAAATTCAGCAGTGCACCTTATTTAAGGGAGTTTCCAGCAGCCAGCTTTCACTCATACTCTGCTCCATGGTCACGGACAAAGACCACTTCAAATTAACCTCAGAATTAGGAGTTCAGGTATGAAAATTCGTCATTTGCTTGCTGGTGTTTTGGCTTTAAGTATCACTGCGGTTTCAGGGGCGAGCTTTGCAGATAGCCGTAGCCATACTTATGTGGATTACCCTATCACTAATATTCCTCATCATGGACAACCACGCGTTAATGCCAGTATTGATGTGATTGATTCAGAGGATCTAGGCAGTCGCCCAGCGATGCGTGTGGAGCATCGTGGTGATTACTACAAAAATAGATTCGAAAAACGTTGGGGTAAAGATTGGAAGAAAAAATCACATTATAAAGTGATTGTAGTTAAGCCTGGTGATAGCCTTTCCAAAATTGCAGCACGCTATGGTACTAGTGTGAAACGCTTGATGAAACTAAACAATATTAGCGCTTATGAAGCTAATCATATTGAAATCGGCCAAATGCTGCGCGTTGCTTAATTAATTAAACCTCCTTTCCCTCAGGTGGATTCGGATTCGAGTCCACCTAACTCATTTCATAATTCCTAAATTCTTATTCATAACAATAACTTGCGTTTCTGATTCTAAATCTTAAAATCAAAATAATCTATAATTAAAAACGAATAATAACAAGCAGTTATTTCAATTAAGATCTATTCAAAGTTTGAATTTAAAGACTAAAGATTTATTAAGTTTTAATAAATACTTTGCATTATAAGCTGCAGTCCTACGAAATAAATTCTTATAAAAATGGGCTGCTTTAAATGAAAATAACAAGACTATTACAAAGCTTATGTTTGTCAGTCGGCGTGGCTACTGTGCTCGCTGCTTGTGGCGGAGGGAGTGATTCTTCCAATTCAGGCTCGACGAATCATCAACCTACAGCGGATGCAGGTGCTAATCAAACGGTGCTAGTGAATGCTGAAGTCAGCTTAGATGGCAGTAATAGCAAAGATCCAGACGGTGATGCCTTAACTTATGCTTGGCGGATTATTAGTAAGCCAGCTACTAGCAACAGCAGTTTGAGCAATTCAACTACTATCAAGCCCAAAATTCTGGTGGATAAAGTCGGTGATTATGTTTTAGGTCTGATCGTCAAAGACGGCAGCTTAACCAGTGTTACTGACACGATGATCATTAAAGTTACTGCTAATACAGCCACTAATCATGCGCCGATTGCCCAAGCAGGTGCTGATAGGACAGCTAGTTTAGGACAGGTGATTACTCTAGATGGCTCAGCAAGTTCAGATGCAGACAATGATGCTTTGAGCTATCAATGGACACTGACCACTAAACCAACCAATAGCGCTGCCACTTTAACTACAACTACTGTAGCTAAAACTAATCTGACGCTTGATAAAGCGGGTAAATATATTGCGTCCTTAATCGTCAACGACGGCACGTTGAATAGCGCAGTAGATACCGTTGTACTTACTGTGCCGAGTAGTAATGAAGCGCCTAGCGTGAATCTTGGTGCTGATCGTAATGCAGCCGTCACGACGTTAGGCACTAGTGCTGTGAGCTTACCGGCCACTATCCTAGATCCGAATGGCGATACCTTAAGCTATCAATGGGCGATTCTGAGCAAGCCTACTACGAGTGCCTTGACTAATATCCAAGTGGATGCCCAAGGCAATGGCAGCTTTATTCCAGATGTCTTAGGTAGTTATGAGCTTAAACTAACCGCAAGCGACGGCAGTTTAAGCGGGGCAGATAGCATTATTCTTAATGTCATCAAAGCAAATACTGGTGCACCCATTGCCAGAAGCACGGATAAATATTTGTTGTTAGGTAAAACCATCGTCTTAGATGCCAGTACCAGTTCTGACCCAGATAACGACACGCTCACTTATAAATGGGTCTTAAAATCTGCACCGAGCGCAAGTACTGCTAGTTTATCCTCCCTAACTGCCGTCAAACCTAATTTCACGCCCGATAAATTAGGCGATTATCTGTTTGAATTAACCGTATCGGATGGCTCCTTAACCAGTGAAGCCATAAGCGTCAAAGTCTCGGCGCAGCCAGCGATCAATGGCTTAAACTATCAAGTGATTGATGCTGAATACAGCAAGGCTTTAGATAAAGTCATTATGCTCTCCAGCAGCCCTAATCAATTACATATCTATGATGCCGCAACTAATACCGAGCAAGCGATTAGCTTACCCTTAGTTCCAACTAGCGTTTCAGTTGGGCTGGATGGTTTATATGCAGCAGTGGGGCATGATGCCAATATTTCTTATGTCGATTTGAAAAACGCCAAGTTACTCAAGACTTTACCCGTTGCGGCCAAGGTGCTGGATATTGTGTTAGCAGGGAATGGTTATGCTTATGCTTTCCCTAAAGAAGATCAGTGGCAGGATATTTATTCGGTTAATTTGAATACAGGCGAGGTCACTGGCGGTTCTGGATACACTATTTATGCGGGTACTTTGGCTAAATTGCATCCTAATGGCACTAGCATGTATGGCGCGAACAATGGCTTAAGCCCTGATGATATTGAGAAATACGATATTCAAACCGGTAAAGCTAGCAAGCTCTATGATTCGCCTTATCATGGGGATTATCCAATGTGTGGTAATTTGTGGTTCTCAGAAGAGGGTAAACGCATTTTCACTGCTTGTGGCAATGTGTTCAGGGCGGCTGACTTAAAAGTTCAGGATATGTTGTATAACGGTTCACTGGCTGAACTCACACATATTCAAGATTTAGCGCATTCAGCGACTGCTGCTAAAGTTGCGGCGATTCCTAAGTATGTACAGTACGCTAATCTCAGTGAGTCAGTTGATAATCAGGTCTTAACTTATGATTATGAATATTTAACGCCAAGTGATACCTTCCATTTGCCTTATTTCGTGGTGAATGACAAGGGCTTTATGGGGCATGGCAAATTTGTATTCTTTAATAAAGTTGCAGACAGCTTAATCGTGATTCTCAAAGCGGATGCTAGCTCTGCGATGCTGAACGATTATGGTGTTTATAACTTTAAGCGCTAACTGACCAAGACTAAGCGGCCTGTTAAAATAGGTCGCTTTTCAGGGTTAAGCAGCTTCACACAAGCTTTTTATATCATTCGCAAACGCTTCCACCGTTTCGATTTGCGTATCCCAAGCACACATAAACCGACAGCCGCCCGCTCCAATAAATTGATGAAAACGCCAGCCTTTGGCATGTAAACCTTTAATAATTGGCAGAGGAAGTTCAGCAAAGACTGCGTTGGCTTGCCGTGGAAACATAATGCGCAGCTTAGGTAAATCTTTAATCCGTTGATAAAGTAGCTCCGCCATCGCATTTGCATGCTGTGCATTCTTAAGCCAAATATTATTTTCGAGTAAACCGAGCCAAGGGGCAGATAAATAGCGCATTTTTGAAGCTAATTGCCCTGCCTGTTTGACGCGATAGGCAAAATCTTCAGCCAAGTGCCGATCAAAAAAAACCACAGCTTCACCCACCGGTAAGCCATTTTTAGTACCACCAAAACACAGCACATCAACGCCAGCTCGCCACGTCAATTCCGAAGGATGCACATTTAAAGAGGCAACCGCATTGGCAAAACGTGCACCATCCATCTGTACGGTCAGGTGGCGACGTTTAGCAATCGCGGCAATCGCACGAATTTCTTCAACGCTATACACCGTGCCGACTTCAGTCGATTGGGTGAGTGAGACGACTTTAGGCTTAGGAAAGTGTAGATCGCTGCGTTTGGTAACCATCGCTTCAATAATATTGGGCGTAAGCTTGCCATGCTCCCCTTTACCTACTAAAAGTTTCGAGCCATTCGAGAAAAATTCGGGGCCGCCACATTCGTCGGTTTCAATATGCGCAAGTTCATGGCAAATCACAGAATGATAGCTTTGGCATAAAGCAGATAAGGCTAAGGAATTGGCAGCAGTGCCATTAAAAACGAAGAAAACCTCACAATCAGTTTGGAATAGATCACGCAAGGAGTCACAGACTTTTTGTGTCCAAATATCCTCACCATACGCTAATTCATGGCCGGATTGATTAGCTTGTTGGAAATAATTAAAAGCAGCGGGGCATATACCCGCATAATTATCTGAAGCGAATTGTTGCATCATGGTAACTAGCCTGCTGTGGTGTCAGTGATGCTTTAACTTAGTGCGCGCAAGAAGGGGATTCAAGCAATTTTTAGAACTGCATTAAGCTAGGCTGCCCACAAGAGAAAGTGGTCAGCCACGAGTTGTTTAAAATTTAAAGTTCACGCCCGCATTGTCTGACCTTTAAACCTTTAGGAGCGGCATAGAACTTCACAATATTGTTTAAAGCCATGCCAGAAATGCCTGTTGGATTAGGGGCTTTGTCAATACAAAACTCCATTGTATCGCCTACCATTGAATAGCGATATTCACCGAAGGGAGGGCCACCATCTGTTAAGTACACAGCAATCAAAGCATGACTAGCAAAATTCACTTGGCTGGTAGCACGTTTCACCATTTCATCTGCTAAAGAACTTTTTTTACCTGCAGGAACTTCAGCAACTAATTTTAAACGCTGCAAACTATCTGCTTTTAGGGCATCTGCTGAATTGAAGCTGGCGACACGCTGGCTAAAACCTAAATTTCTTGAGCTATTCGCATTGCTAAAACTAATCGCTGAAAAGATTTGCACCCAATCCATCGGTGCACCCACAGTACTCAAATCAGTATCCAGTTTGATTTCTTTCAGTGCATTTTGCCCAGCAGTGGATTTATTTTTCGTAGGTGTTACTTTAGGTAGTTGAGGCTGAGACACGGCAGGCAGCACTACAGGTTTGGGTGCAGCGGGTAGCTGTGGCGCTGGATGGCTACAGGCGAAGCTGGCTGCACAAATGGGTATAAGTAGGAGGTATGTTTTTTTCATAATTTAGCCCTATTATTATTAAGCCCTGCATCTTACACCTTAAAAATTTATTGAAAATAGCGCGGGAAATAAATTCAATTTATTTCCATTTTTGCTTCTGCTCGCTAAGTTTTAGGTGCTTTCTGCGGCTGACTTAAGACAGCAAGGAGCGGCTAGGCTACAGTAAGAGTACTAGCTGATGCTCAATAGTTTTCAAAGGATGACTCTTGAATAGTACCCAGAATAATCACCCACCTAGGGTGACCTACACCTTAATCGGTTTATGTGTCTTAATCTTTTTTGCTTTAGACGCTACTCGTTTGCCGCAAGCCGATTTGTTAGCTTTATATATTCCCGAAAATCCTAATTTTCAGTATTGGCAGTACCTTACTAGCATGTTTATGCACGGTAGCCTGTCGCATTTATTATTCAATATGCTAGCACTGTGGATGTTTGGGGTGGCCTTGGAGCGGTTATGGGGCTCGCCGCGTTTTTTACTGTTTTATCTAGCTTGTGGGATTGGGGCAGGTCTTATTTATAATGCGATTAATACTTATCAATTTGGGCAGCTAACTCAACAACTACAAGCTTTGGGGTTAACGCCTGAAGATTTACAGCGCTTAGTCACCCGTGGTGAATATCGAGCAAATGTAGCAGGTTTGAGTAAGGAGTTGGTCGGTTATTATTATATTGCCTATAACGTGTCTACGGTAGGCGCTTCAGGTGCGATTTATGGGATTTTAGTCGCGTTTGCTTTCTGCTTTCCGAATACCAAACTGCTTTTCTTATTTGTTCCGGTGCCGATTGCAGCTAAATACTTTGTCCCCGCGATTATTGGTTTAGATTTATTATCAGGAATTACTGGCTTCTCGATTTTCGGGGATAATGTTGCGCATTTTGCCCATGTAGGTGGTGGTGTCGTGGGCTTGATTTTAATGCTCCTATTCGGTTGTGGTGGGGCAAGACGTTTAGAATCGTATTGAAGTAGTTAAAAGCTGTTTGAATGCATTAACTTCAAACAGCAAACACTGGATAATAAGCACTTTGCTTAGCCTAACCATCTCATGAAACCTAGCGAACTCGAAGTTTATTTACATACTCATATTCCACTGACCCGCGCTATGCAAGTTTCAGTGTTGAGCATTGAACCAGCCCAATTGATTCTGCAAGCACCTTTAGCACCGAATATTAACCCGCACCATACCGTATTTGGCGGAAGTGTGGCGACGCTGGCGACCCTTGCAGCTTGGTGTTTGCTACATACCCGTTTAGAAGCAGAAGGTTTGGCGAATAGTTTAGTCGTGCGCCGTAGTACACTCGATTATGACAAGCCGATTGCTGGCGATTTTCAGGCGATTGCTAGTTTAGAAACACCTGAGCAATGGGAACAAGCTGTAAAAATGTTCCAGCAGCGCGGCAAAGCTAAACTAGCAGTCTTATCAGTATTAGAATACCAGCAACAAATAACTGGCCGGTTTCGCGGCGAATTTGTCGCCTTAAAGGCCTAATTGCAGAGAAAAATGAGGAGCAGCCATGGCAAACACGGAAGAAAAATTAGCAGATTTGAAAAGCCGTTTGCTGGAAGTCAGTGATTTAGAAGGTGCGAATGCAGTATTAGGTTGGGATCAATCGACCTATATGCCGAATGCTGGAGCAAATGCACGCGGACGGCAAATGGCGACTTTAGGACGCTTGGCACAGGAGAAATTTACTGATCCAGCTATAGGACAATTATTGGACGATTTGCAGCCTTATGCCGCGAGTTTGCCTTATGAGCATGATGATGCCGCTTTAATTCGTGCCACAGAGCGCCGTTATCAACGGGATACTCAAGTACCGCCCGCGTTTATCGCCCGTTTGTATGCACATGCTGCACAAACTTATCAGGTCTGGGCGGAAGCACGTCCAGCCAATGATTTTAAGCGCGTGCAACCTTATTTGGAGAAAACGCTCGAGTTAAGTCGGCAAATGGCCGAGTTCTACACCGGCTATGAGCATATTGCTGACCCGCTGATTGGTCTTGCTGATTACGGCATGAAGGCTTCCAGTGTGCGCCAAGTGTTTGCGGAATTGCGCAGCCAATTAGTGCCTTTGGTGGAAACTATTACTGCCCAACCTTTAGCGGATGATGCTTGCTTAAAGCAACGCTTCTCTGAAGATGAGCAACTGGCATTTGGGCGCAAGGTGATTGAGCGCTTTGGTTATGACTTTAATAGTGGACGCCAAGATAAAACTCATCATCCGTTTATGACCAAACTGGGCAGTGGTGATGTGCGCATTACCACCCGTGTAAAAGAAGATAGTTTCGCTGAAGCGTTTTTCTCAACCACCCATGAAGCGGGGCATGCGCTTTATGAGCAGGGTGTAAATCCCGCTTACGCGGGTACACCGTTGGATGGCGGTACTAGTAATGGCGTGCACGAGTCGCAATCACGTACTTGGGAAAATTTAGTCTCACGCAGTCGCGGTTTCTGGGAGCATTATTACCCCGAATTGCAGCAAGCTTTCCCTGCACAATTTAAGTCTGTGTCTTTAGATAGTTTCTACCGCGCGATTAACAAAGTAGAGCGTTCGCTGATTCGCACCGAAGCGGATGAAGTGACTTACAATTTGCATGTGATGATTCGTTTTGAATTAGAACTGCAAATGCTCGAAGGTAAGCTTGCCGTGAAAGATTTGCCAGAAGCTTGGCATGCTGCGTATCAAGCTGATCTCGGCATACATGCGCCGAATGACATCAATGGTTGTATGCAAGATGTGCATTGGTACGGCGGGCATATTGGTGGTGTATTCCAAGCTTATACCTTAGGTAATATTCTCTCCGCCCAATTCTTTAGCGAAGCGGTGAAAGCACAGCCAGCAATTCCAAGCGAAATTGCGCAAGGCGAATTTTCTAGTTTACATGGCTGGTTGAAGGAAAATATCTATCAATATGGCAGTAAATATACTGCACCAGAATTGATTGAGCGTGTCACCGGACGTGGCTTAGATATTGCGCCGTATATGCAGTATTTACGCAGCAAATATGGTGAGCTTTATCAGCTTTAAGCTTGCTCGAATCAGCTGCTCTAACGCAGAGTAGCTGATTGCAAATACCCACTGATTTTATCGCAGCGGTTAAACTGTGCAAACTTTTGCAGTTCCACAGTTAAATCACTCCAAAATTCATCGGGTTGTTCAAGTTTGGCTTCTGTCCAAACGCGATTGATGACTAAGCAGCGTTCTTTACGTTCTGCTTTACAGTCTACGCGAGCGACTAATTCACCTTGCCATAAAATCGGTAAAACAAAATAACCGTATTTGCGCTTGGCTTCAGGCACATAGCATTCAATTTGATAATCAAAATCGAAGAGTCTATGTAAGCGCTCACGCTGAATCACGAGATTATCGAAGGGTGAAAGGATTTTGAGCTGAGTTCTGCTAGGAAGATTGAGAAGCTTAAGTTGTTCTGGTGTGCTGAACCAGGTTTGTTCATTAATCTTAAGCTCAATTAATTGACCTTCCGCTAATAAGCGTTTAATGGCTGGTTTGAGTTTAGCTTTAATACCTTTAATTAGATGACCAAAATCAGTGGCTTGAGCTAAACCTTGCGCTTTTAAATAATGCAGGATTAGGTAGTCTAAATATTCTTGTTCGCTGGGTGGGCGCGTGTCGAGGTTAGCTGGCAAAACCCGCTCAGTCAGGTCATAAACTTTATGAAAATTTTTGCGGCAAGGAATCATTAAATCGCCTTGCATGAATAAATATTCCAAGGCGCGTTTACTCGGTTTGCTCTGCCAGTCGGCGGCTTTTTCATTCCTATCAAAGTCTTTAGCCATCAATGGGCCTTCGGTGCGAATCCGCGTTAGCACTTCATCAATGAGTTTATTATCGCGCTCATACCAATGCGCTAAGTGACCATTGAGAAAAGCTTGTTTACGCCAAAGACTAAAGCGGTAATCGCACATCGGTAGATAAGCAGCAGCATGCGACCAGTATTCAAAAATCTGTTTTTTTTCTAAGAGTTGTTCTAGATGCTGCGCTTGATAAGTCGGATTACGTGTCCAGAGGGTATGATGATGAGCACGCTCTACCACCGAAATCGTGTCAATTTGGATATAGCCTAGCTGTTCGATAATTTGCTGAGTAGAGGCTAAGGAGTCTGCATTGGGTGACGAGTTGCTCAAAAGTTGGCTGCTTACAACCAGTTGACGGGCTTCGCTAGGGCTAAGGCTAAAAGGTGGCATAATGGAGTGCTCAAAAGAAGGCTAGGCAGACTATCAAGCTTAGTAAGTTTTATGCTAGTAAATAAAGTTTTCGAACCAGCTTTAAATGTTTATGTACGAATCTAAATCCCAACAGCCAGTTACACGGGCTAAATTTGTCCAGCGCATTGGCGTACATAGTTTATTAGTCGCTTTGATTGTGGCTGGGTCTTTGGGGTTAGGTATAGCCGGTTATATGTATTTCGAAAATTTAAGCGCGATGGATGCTTTTTTGAATGCCGCTATGCTGTTAGGAGGGATGGGGCCAGTCAATCCACCTTTAACTCAAGCAGGTAAGTTGTTTGCTGGTTTATATGCCTTGTATGCGGGCTTAGTGTTTATTGCTACAGCCGCTTTATTGTTCACTCCATTTTTGCACCGAATCTTGCATAAATTTCACTGGGACTTAAAAGATTAAATTTTGATTTTTCTGCAAAAATAGCCGTTTTGTATACTGTTCTGAGCCTTTCTGGGGATAGTTACTTGACAGTTTTTGAGGAGATCAAGCAGGATGAAAGCCTCTATCCTGTTGGTTAGATTTAAATTTCTTTTCACTGAAGATTGTTCAGGATAGCCAAGGTGAAAAGCAGAGCTGCCGAGGAGAAAAGTCATGCCTACCTTTACTAAAGATTCGCCGATCTATACCTATTATCCTGTGTTTAAATGGGGGGTCTATGGCCTTTTGGCTATTAATGTTGTGCTATTTTTTCTGCATGAAACCTTTATTGAGGGGTTAGAAACTTTAGCTTGGGTCGCTTTACTCCTGTTATTTGAATGGGAAACCTCACAACTTGATAAACCTTATATCAATCAATGGGAAAAATACGCCATTCACATCGGGCGCTTTATTGCTTATGTAATTATTCTCTATTCAGCTTATGAGTATGCCACTCCTGAATATCGTGCAGAACATGGTCCTTTAGATATGTATAACTCTTTGACTTGGCTTGGGATTGTTGCGCTCTTAGAGTATGACGTATATGCCAATGGCTTATACGGACGGGTTGAATGGACTATCCGCAATACTATAAAAATTATTCTGTATGCTGCTTTATTCGTCTATGCAGGTATGTGGGCTTATGAAGGCGGGATTTTAGATTTTTATGATGCAACCCTATGGATTATTTGCTTTTTCGCGATTGAGTTGAATATCTTCAAGTTCGAAGAAACGCTGCCTTATAGTGGCGAAGAACAGGTAAAAGATAAATCAGTTAGTTAATTAGTGCTTATAGGTCAAATCTTAAAAGACTTAGTGAGATTACTACGTCTTTTTAGCTTTAGTTGTGGTGGTTTTCTTCGCTGTTGAGCTGGCATTGGTGCTTGAACTCTTTTGACTGCTAGCCCGAGAGCGGCGGTATTTTAAATAGCCCAAATACAAAATAGTTGCTAAAGCAAAAACAAAATAGGGCAGGGAAGAACGCTGATTAAAAATCAGTAGATAGAGTTCATCGATCCAGTCACGCTCTACAGCTTCCACTTGCTTGCTATCTAAATGCTGATAGCGGGTGACATAAGGGTTGTCATTGCCTTGTGCTTGGCGAATGAGTTCATTGCGCTGTTGTTCCCAAGTATCCACCGGATCAAGATTATTCCAAGCAGTAAATAATTGAAGTTGTTGATTACTGAGTGCTAAGTGATAGCGATCCCGCATATAGAAATTAATCCGTGCCACATCGCCGTAGACATTATCAGGGGGTTCTGCAGTGTGCGTTTTAAAGTCAATTTCCATATTAACTTTTGCTCCATAAGCACGTGCTTCACCATTGACCATCCCATAAGGAAAATTAGTCCGATCCCCATTTAGCTCGCCAATAGCGGGTACTAAATTATGCATATCGGCTTCCATTTGCCGAAAGGTGGCGCTGTGATCCCGACAATAAGCGCGTCCACCTTGCTGCCAACATTGCAATTGATGCCCAAAAGTCCAAGCTGGTACTACATGCTCCCACTCAATCCGTTTAGCGCGCTCAGGGTTTTTACGCGCTTGATAGCCGCAAGTTTTCCAATCCGGCACGAGGAGTTTTTGCTGAGCATGAAAACGGCAGCCACTATAAAAGCCAATAGGATGGTCTTTATAAATCTTTTGCGCTAACACCAGTTTCGATTGGCTAAAAGAATAATCACTACTACGTGCTGCTAAGGGAGCTTGCTCTAAACTGGCGATATCTTCATCAATCAAGTCGCCATCTTGGGTCATATAGCGCGGTAGTCCGGCTAAGAAAACTCTGCGCAAAGCTTGTTGGTCAGCGGTATAAACATCGGCTTGTTCATAGCTGAATAAAGCTTGGGCATTAAGAGACGAATTGTTATTGGTTTCAGCTTGAGCTGTTGAAGAAATAACAAAAGCGATTAATAAGAAAAAACAAGAGCGCATAAAGTCAAAGCTTTGGCTGCAAACCTTAAACCTTAAGCTGAATTTTGCAAGGATGCAATGAGTACGGTTGATTAGTTTGAAGTTTGCCGAAAACTAAGAGGTGCTAGGTTAGCACCTCAGTTAAGGCTTAAAGTGGCACTAATTAAGCACTCACCATGCCTAAAGCTGCTTCTACTTGATGGATGAATTGGTTTTCACGGAGATCGTTCTTGTCCGCTGCAGCAATATGCCTCAATACGGCTAAGCATTGGTTTTTTGCTTCAGAGTTGGTGAACAACACACATTGCTGCTGAATAAAAGTTTCAGTTTTCTCGGGTGTTTCTAAAGCCTTACGTACACTGGCAATTTCACGCATAGTAAACATGGTGACATCGGTCACCGAATGCCATTCGATTTTTTGCAGGCTACGATTAAAAGCATCTTGCTCACTGAGGGATAACTTTTTATCTTGGTAGCGTGCTAACAGCATTAAACGCACTAAAGCTTCGTTTTGGGTTTGTTTAGCTAGCTGCTCTTGTTGTTTTAGGGCTGATTTTTTCATCTCTCGACTCTCGACTCTTGTTTGTTATGTTTATTAATTAAGCTAATGAGCTTGGCTCAAGAAAATCCTAATCGACTAGGTAAAATTATACGCAGCTCTTAATAAAACAAGCAAATAAATTGCTTGATATAAAACGAGTTAATTAGCCTGCTTCCCATAGATAGGCATCCATTGCCAAGGCGCCATAAGTCACTTCTGGGGTGAAGCGCTTGAGCTGATCTTCAGCAGTACTTGCACCAAATGCAACGAATAACGGCAGAATGTGGTCTTCTGTCGGATGAGCGGCTGCTCCATAAGGTGCTTGGGTACGATAAGCCACTAGCTCGTCTTCTGCCCGTTGCTGTAATTTTTCAGCTAACCAATCGCTAAATTCTAAAGCAGCAGGTAAAGGCTTAGCCGCACGGGATAACCACCCAAAATTATGCGTTACCGCTCCAGAGGCAATAATTAAAATGTCAGCTGCACGTAGGCTTTGTAAAGCTTGACCTAATTTCACATGCCAAGCAGGCCCTGCTTGAGTTTGAATAGACAGTTGAGCCACTGGAACATCTGCTTTTGGAAAAATAGATAACAAGGGTATCCAAGCACCATGATCCAAGCCGCGTTGCGGGTCGATACGCAATGGCAATTCTGCCTGATTAAAAGCTGTTTGTACTAAAGTCGTTATCTCAGGTGCACCCTCAGCAGGATAGGTCATCCGGTATAAAGGTGCTGGAAAGCCACCAAAGTCATAAATAGTTTGCGGATGTGCGGCTGTACTAAAAGTAGGGGTAGAGGTTTCCCAATGAGCCGAAACCACTAAAATCGCTTTTGGACGCGCTAAATAAGCACCTAATTGCTGCCAACAGACGAGAGTAGGCGCTTGTGTTTGTAAAGCAATATCGGGAGCGCCATGCGAAACAAATAAAACAGGAGTAGACATGTTAACGTCCTCAAATTAGTCAGACGGTTTATTTTACCTTTAACTATAATTTGATAAAACTAGCTTTTAATTAAGTTATTCTTCTCTATAAGTTAATAATAAAGGCTTCCCATTCTAAGGGATGGGGTCGCCAACGATATTGTTTTAACAAAACACGTCCTAACGAGCTGAATTCAACTCCTTCTTGCAATAAACGCTCGCGCTGTTCGGCTGCACCACTAAGTGAGAGCTTAGCTAAGCTAAGTTGGCCTTGGCTATTCACAACTCGATACCAAGGAATATCGGTCTGAGCGCTTAAGGCATTTAAGGCATAACCAACTAAACGCGCATGGCGTGGTAAACCGGCCAAGTTAGCAATGTCCCCATAAGTTGAGACGCTTCCTGCTGGAATTTGCTTAATAACTTCATAAATGCGTGCTTGTTTACTGAGTTTAGACATCTTTAGCTCACTAGTCGGAGCAAGCAGTTTTAAGCAGAGCAGCTCGGTCCAAGAGTTTTAAATAGCCTTTGGTCTCGCTGATAAAGCCTTTACGCTTCCACTCAGAAATAAAACGGCTGACGGTTTCAATGGTTAAGCCCAATAGTTCGCCCATTTCACCTCGAGCTAGGGGTAGAGCAACGCCTTCTGTAGTGATATGGCCACTGTCATACCAATTCACTAAGAAGGAGGCCAAACGTTCGGGAGCTTTCATCACGCCTAGAGCTAACATATGATTTTCAGCAGCGCGTAGATATTGCAACCAGCGCTGGGTCATGGCGGCATCAATCTCAGCATACTGCTTTTTTAAGTGTACGAGTTCAGCAAAAGGTAGGCGACAGACTTCAATGGTGCATAAAGGGGTAGCACTATGACTGTAGTTTTCATCAGCGAACCCATCGAAACCAAATAATTCACCTGCTCCCAGGACTCGGATAATTTGGGTGCGGCCATTAGGTAAACTTTTAGTCAGTTTGATCATGCCTTTCCGCAAGGTATAAGCACTTTGTGCGAGCGCACCTTGATGATAAATAGTTTCACCTGCTTGATAGTGCATTACAGCAGGTTGGAAGTTTTGAATTTGTCCTAAACGCTCTACAGGTAATTCAGCAAAAATACTTAAATGCCGAATCGGACAAGTTGAACAATGGCCTTTACCTTTAATGCTAGACATAGTAGTTCCTAACGCTGTGTAGTGCTGTAAACGAACAATAAGCATAGATCTATAAGGAAAGTCTAACATACTAAAACAGATAGTTTAAAAAACTATAGCTTTTGCCAGTAGCTGCTGCGCCACTAGTCGCTTAAGTTGAAGGCTTACTACTAATGTTTAGCAAGTGAATAGCCTTGTTTATGACAGTATTCCAGTTCGGTTTGTTGTTGAGAGAAGTCTATGTTAAAGCTTATTGTGAGTATTAGTTGTGGGCTAGTGCTAAGTGCTCAGGTACAAGCAGAGATGCGTGTGTCTAGTGTGAAGGCTAATTCAGGGCAAGCAACTAGTGTATCGGCATCTATTGTGATTCGAGTGCATATTCCAGTACGTGCCACACTTAAACTGAGTAGTGATGCTCAGAAGGTTACTAGTGAAACTAATTTACAGCAGAATCAGGGCTTAATCCTTAGTTGCAATAATCAGCAAGGCTTGCCTTTAACTCATTGCTCTACTCGGCAAACAGGACAGGTTTATACCTTAACAACACTCTAGCTTGATTAGTTTTGAGAAAAAACCTACAAGTAGTTGTGGATTCGCAAATTGCTGAGTAGCTTGCCGAAGTCGTTTCACTCTTAAAAAATTAAATTGAAAGTAGAGTGAAAAGGACTGTTTTCAGCTAACTAGGTAGCTACCTCACCTCTCTTCAGAGCTTTCGCAATATAATACCTGGCTGCAGTGCTTCAGAGCTTGACAATTCCAGTAACTGCTGAATGGCTTTAGGCAAATGGAGAGTAAGGTCTAATACCATACTTAACTCTACGTGCATTGCACCAATTTACTGCTGTTTTGAATTGCTGGAACAGACAAAAAGAGGCACAATATCGCAAATTAACATAGGGATTGCAGGGAATGGCAGCCAGTGGCAACACAGGTTTAAAACGGATCATTAAGGCAGGACAATACTCATGGCAGGGCATCCGGGCTGCTTACCAACATGAAGAAGCCTTTCGCCAAGAAGTCTGGATTCTACTGATCGCTATCCCGCTTGCTTTATGGTTTGGAGCTGATGGTTTAGAGAGGGCATTACTGATTGGTAGTATTTTTTTGCTACTAATTGTTGAGCTGTTGAATTCAGCTGTTGAAGCAGTAGTTGATCGAATCGGTGTTGAGCGTCATGAATTGGCCGGTCGAGCTAAGGATATGGGTTCAGCAGCAGTCACAATTGCCATTATAAATGCAATTGTACTCTGGCTAGTTGTGCTTTTTTGATAAACATCATGTTGAGAGGTTTCCGAAAAGTGCATTCTGGCACACACTCCCAGCGGAATATTACAGTTTTCTTAAATAGACACTTGGTATATTCTTGCGCGCTTAGTAAGAGTTTTGTTGGTTTTGGTTTTTTTTAAATTTAGTGTTGAGGGCAAGTGATGGCTCATAGTGCAGTAGTCTCTTCGGAGCAATATAACTATGAAATCGTGAAGAAATTCGCGATTGCCGCTATTGTCTGGGGTATCGCTGGCATGACAGCCGGGGTGTATATCGCGTCAGAATTGGCTTGGCCATTTTTGAATTTCGATATCGCTCAGATCACCTTTGGACGGTTGCGGCCGGTGCATACAAGCGGTGTTATCTTCGGCTTCGGCGGTAATGCTTTGTTTGCAACGTCCTATTACATTGTACAGCGTACCTGTCAAACTCGTTTAGCAGGCGGAACCTTTTGGCCGAATTTCACCTTCTGGGGTTGGAATTTATGTATAGCTATTGCTGGTACAGGCTATTTATTTGGTATTTCACAAGGCCGTGAGTATGCTGAGCCAGAGTGGTATATTGATCTTGCTATCGCAGTAGTCTGGGTAGTTTACTTCCTGATTTATACTGTCACTTTAGTCCGTCGGAACCAGCCACATATTTATGTTGCTAACTGGTTCTTCATGTCCTTTATTTTAGCGACGGCTTTACTGCACATCTTCAATAACTTGGCGATGCCAGTTAGCTTATTGGGTGTTAAATCGTATAGCTTATTCTCAGGCGTACAAGACGCAATGACCCAGTGGTGGTATGGACATAATGCAGTTGGCTTCTTCTTAACAGCGGCCTTCTTAGGCATGATGTACTACTTCGTACCTAAGCAAGCAGGTCGTCCGGTTTATTCATATCGTTTATCGATCGTACACTTCTGGGCATTGAGTTTCATGTACATGTGGGTAGGTACTCACCATTTACACTGGACTGCAATCCCTGATTGGACTTCTTCTTTAGCAGCAGTGTTCTCTATTCTGTTATTGATGCCATCTTGGGGTGGGATGATCAATGGCATTATGACTCTGTCAGGTGCTTGGGACAAACTGCGTACTGACCCCATCATGATGTTCTTGATCACTTCATTATCTTTCTACGGTATGTCTACCTTTGAAGGTCCAATGATGTCACTGAAGAGTGTAAACGCACTTTCTCACTATACTGACTGGACTGTTGGTCATGTGCATTCAGGTGCTTTAGGTTGGGTTGCGATGGTATCGATTGGTTCGTTCTATCACATGATTCCACGTCTATGGAACACCACTATTTATAGTAGCAAGTTGATTTATACTCACTTCTTCTTAGCCACTATCGGTGTCATTCTCTATATCACTGCTTTGTGGGTATCCGGTATCGGTCAAGGTTTAATGTTACGTGCTTTCGATGAGTACGGTAACTTAGCTTATACCTTCGTAGAAACCGTAACCTTCATGCATGGCCCTCTGGTTGCACGTGCTATCGGTGGTATGTTCTTCGTGTCTGGTATGTTAGTCATGGCTTATAACGTCTATATGACTATTACACGTGCTAAACAAGAAGAGAAAACACCAGTCATTGCTGTTGCACAGGCCTAAGGAGAGGGAAGGATGTTAAAACACGAAAGTATTGAAACCAACTCGGGCTTGTTGATCGTTCTCACTTTAGTGGCGATTGGTATCGGTGGTTTGGTTGAAATCGTACCTTTGCATTACATTGATAGTACGATTGAAGATGTAAAAGACCCGCAAACTGGCGTGGAAATGGTTCGCCCCTACTCACCGTTAGAATTGCGTGGTCGGGACATTTATATTCGTGAGGGCTGCTACACTTGCCACTCACAAATGATTCGTCCTTTCCGTGATGAGGATTTACGCTATGGTCACTATTCTCTGGCAGCAGAGTCTAAATATGATCATCCCTTCCAATGGGGTTCTAAGCGGACAGGTCCAGACTTAGCGCGCGTTGGTGGCAAATACTCAAATGCATGGCATACCCAGCATTTAACAGCGCCACGTTCAGTAGTGCCTGAGTCAATCATGCCTAATTATCCTTGGTTAATGCAAACTGAGTTGGACTACTCGGATGTAGGCGCTCGGATGGCAGCGCTGAAAAAAGTAGGTGTACCTTATACTCTAACTAAAGATGAGTATGCAGGTTGGACAGATGAGAAAGGTCAAAAGCATCCAGGTACAGTAGAGCGTTTTGGTGAGAAAGTTGCCAATACCTTAGACATCAATCGTGCTGAAGATAACTTATTAGCCCAAGCTAAGGCTGGTAACTACGATGGCGATCCCTCTTCTATTAGTGAGATGGATGCTTTAGTCGCTTACTTACAAGTTTTAGGGACAATGGTTGATTTCAGTAAGTTTGACGAAGACTACTTTATCCAGTTCCGTTGATCTGGCCCATAGAGATTGTGTGATACTGACTGGTTAGGAGAACTAATGATGCTAGCAGATTTGTGGATGTGGATTACCGATTTAGGTAATAGCAAAATGGTGGCTTTAGTGATTTTCTTCACCACATTTGTTGGTATTGTGCTGTATGTCTATTCGAATAAAGCCCGTAGCGAGCGCCTTGAGTCGTATCGCTATGTGCCTTTCTTGGATGATGATGAGCATAAACCACAAGCAGGATCACCAAAGCAAGGTGAGAAATAAATTATGGCAACTCCTGTAAAAGATCCTTTGACTGGGGCCGAAACCACCGGACACGTGTGGGATGAAACCCTACAAGAATTTAATAACCCCTTACCTCGTTGGTGGTTATGGACTTTCTATGCAACGATAATATTTGCGTTGGTGTATTGGTTCACTTATCCATCTTGGCCGATTGGTAGCACTTATACCAAGGGTTTCAGCAGTATCACTTATAAAACGGATGCTGGCGAAACGAAAACTACGCATTGGAATATGCGTGCGCTTCTTGCACAAGATATGCAAACAGGCGAGCAAGCACTGAAGCAAAAGGCTTATTTAGAGAAAGTTTCAGCAGCTTCTTATGAGCAAATTGCCCAAGACCCTGACATGAGTGCCTTCGTGCGTTCTTATGGCAATGGTATTTTCGGTGATAAATGCGCTGCTTGTCACCAAGCAGGCGGCCAAGGCGTTGCAGGTTTATTCCCAACCCTAGTTGATGATGACTGGTTATGGGGTGGTAATGTTGAGCAAATCCACCAAACAATCGTAGGCGGTCGTAATGGTTATATGCCTGCTTTCAATACCACTTTAAATCCAGAGCAAGTTGATGAAGTGGCTAACTATGTTCTGAGTTTATCAGGTATTGAGCACAATGCTGATGCGGCTGCTAAAGGCCAGAAGATTTTCAACGGTTATGCAGGTGGTTGCTATCAATGCCACACTACTGCGGGTAAAGGTTTAACTTCACAAGGTTCTGCTAATTTAACCGATAAAATCTGGACAGTTGCTGATACCACTGCTGAGGAAACACCAGCTGAGCGTTTGAAGTTAGTGAAAAACGTAATCACTAATGGGATTCAACGTCAAATGCCAGTGTTTGGTGCGAAATTAAGCGAAACTGAAATTAAAGTTTTAGTTGCGTACTTAAAGCAAATGTCTACTACTCAACAGCAGTAAACTCTTGTTGTCCTCCTCTACTCAATGTAGAGGAGGATCTCTCTACAACCCTCATTCGTTTTTCCTAAGTATCTTCCAAGTTTATTGTCAAGCTCTTCAAAGCTTTGCTACACTCTTTCCGCGCTCTCGGGGTGTCCAGTTGGACTGAGATGCTGTTACAGCGAACCCGTAGAACCTGATCCGGCTCATACCGGCGTAGGGAAGAGAAGTGTCTTCTACCATATCCCCTGTGCCGTTGTGTTCCTTAGTAACTGACTAAAGGTACTCAACATGAAAAAGTCCTACTTTCTATCCCTGTTAACCCTGCTAAGTCTAGGCTCTGTTCAAGCAGCCGATAAACCTGTCCTAACCGTTTATACCTATGATTCGTTTGTAACTGAATGGGGGTCTGGCCCTAAACTTGAAGCTGCTTTTGAGAAAATTTGCAATTGTGATTTAAAACTCGTTGCAGTTGAGGATGGGGTGAGCATCCTTAATCGCTTGAAGGTAGAAGGTGATAAGGCTAAAGCTGATGTGATTTTGGGGATTGATGATGGTTTGATGGAGGAAGCACGGGCTACTAAGCTAATTGCTGAACATGGTCAAACCTTAGATAAATTATCAGCTAACCTGAAATGGGAAGACAAAGACTTTCTACCTTATGATTACGGCTATTTCGCTTTTATTTATGACAGCAGCAAAATTGCTAAACCGGTTAGCTCTTTAAAAGAGTTAGTTGAATCGGATGCAAAGATTATCTACCAAGACCCACGCACGAGCACACCTGGGCAAGGTTTGATGCTATGGATGAAAGCCGTTTATGGTGAGCAAACAACGCCCGCTTGGCAACAATTAGCTAAGCATACCGTGACAGTAACTAAAGGCTGGTGGGAAGCTTACAGCATGTTTTTAGAGGGTGGCGCAGATTATGTACTCAGCTATAACACTTCACCTGCTTATCATGTGATTTCTGATCAGAAAGAGCAGTATAAAGCTGCACTGTTTAGTGAGGGCCATGTCGCTCAAGTTGAATTAGCCGCTCTACTCAAAGCTAGCCAGCAACCTGAGCTAGGCAAACAGTTTTTAAGTTTCCTGATCTCTCCAGAGGCTCAAGGCATTATTCCTGTTACGAATTGGATGTTGCCAGTGGTGGATGGCGTTGAATTGCCACCGGTATTTAGTCAGTTGATCCAGCCGCAGCGGATCGGTTTTACACCAACTGAAATTGCCGAAAAACGCGCCGATTGGATCAAAGAGTGGCGCAGCGCAGCGTCCAAATAATTGGCTATCTAGCGCTGAGTTGCTTGATGCTAGTGACTGCTTGGGCTTTTTATGGCCTAGGCAGTCTTGCCGAAGGGCGTTTATCTTGGACGGTTTTCACTGATCCTTATATCCATCGTATTTTAGGATTTTCCCTCAAACAAGCGGCTTTAAGTGCAACTATCGCGGTTTTATTAGCCTTGCCAGTGGCGCGTGCCCTTTATTATTTACCTGAGTTAGTAGGTAAATCTACCTTCCTAGCTTTGTGTTTGCTCTGTTTTGTCCTGCCTACCTTGGTTCTTATTACAGGCTTAGTCGCCTTGCTGGGCAGCTCCGGTTGGTTGACACCCTATCTAGGTAAATCATGGAGTCTGTATGGAATGCAAGGTATTTTACTAGCGCATTTATTCTTAAATTCGCCTTTTGCGATTCGTGCCTTTTACCTACAGTTGCAAGCTTTGCCGGCGAGTTCATGGCTATTAGCGCGCCAATTAAAGCTAAGTAGTTGGCAACAATGGACTTTACTAGAATGGCCACAATTACGTGCACGCTTACTCACAGTCTGGGTCTTTATCTTTGTGCTGTGTTTTAATAGCTTTGCAGTGGTTTTATCTTTGGGGGGCGGGCCACAAGCTACAACGTTGGAAGTCGCCATTTATCAAGCGCTTAAATATGATTTTAATATTCCGGAAGCTTTGAGTTTAGCGTGGTTGCAACTGTTGATTGCAGGTAGTTTATATCTGCTAATGACTCGTTTTGGTTCTAGCGGGTGGTTGTCAGCTGATACGGCAAAACTACAGTTTTTACCTATTCCGCCGCGCTGGCAGGCGCGTTTACATCAGTTAAGCTATTACTTAGCTTGGGTCGTTTTATTATTGCCGTTACTGGCTTTGATCCCTAACTTATTGCAGATTAATGCTGAGCGCTTCAGTAAGCTTACTATCATGAAACCTTTATTGACGACGCTCAGCTTAGGGGTGACGGCTGCGGGTTTAGCAGTTTTACTTGCCCTTTTAATCCTCAGCCCCATTCGTAAAGCACGGCTTGAATATCAGACCCGTAAGCAATGGTTATTAGATGGGCTAGCGAATCATCATTTAGTAATGCCCGCAATGGTGCTATCAGTGGGTTTATATGTTTGGTGTTTAAAGCATCTAAATTTAGAAACTTGGGGTATGGCTTTCGTCGTTCTCGTAAATACTCTCGGGTTAGTACCTTTTGCGATTCAGCAACTAAAACCTCGGTTATTTCAATTTGATGATCAATACCAGCACTTAGCTCAGCAATTAAAACTTAATACCTTAATCTATTGGCACGTGTTATTACCTTGGCTAGCACGGGATTTACAAGCTGCTTTTTTATTATGCTTATTATTAGCTATGGGGGATGTGGCAATATTTTCGATCTTTGCGAATGATAGTTGGATCAGTCTACCTTGGTTAATCTATAGTTATGCGGGTAGTTATCGAATTGTAGAAGCTTCTGTTTTATCTTTTCTATTTTTATTGATTTGTGCTGTCTTAGTTTTTTGGTTAGAAAAAATAAAAAATCAATAAAAAACTATGAACTCTTTTTTAGACTCAGCGTCTATGCTGATAGCTAAGTCAATAACAAGGTTAAAATCATGCAACGTATTTGCTTACTAATAATTTGCTGTTTTCTCATGCCCAGTAGTTTATTTGCCCAAGCTTTAGATGATAAACAAGGGCTATTAAAGCCCATCTCCTTTGAACAACTCGAACAACAACTAAAAACAGAATTAAAGTCACGTATCATTGTGAATGATTATCGACCTATGCCCACGATTCAACCTCCCTCGGTGATGGCTCAGGCTAGCCCAGAGCCCAGAGCGGCTCAAGCTAGACCGAGTATGAGAGCGCGAGCTTCTGCAGGTCAGGTATCTAGTACCAATCTACAAGAACAAGGTGTAGATGAAGCCGATATGGTGAAAACGGATGGTCGTTACTTATATGGTGCTAATCAACAGGGTGGCGGAATTCGCGTGTTTGATACGCAAGCAATCTCAGGTTCGACGCTCAAACAAATTACCACCATTGGCATGCCAGCCAATTCACAATTGCACGGTTTGTATTTAATCCCTAGCAAAAAGCAGTTGGTTGCAGTTACCAGTTCCTATCAAAGCATGCGTCCAATGGGGATGCGATCTAGATATCATGCTTATATGGGTGTTGGGCAAATACAAGTCTTAATTTTTAATACGAGCAATGCAGTTAAGCCGCAATTAATTCGCCAACTCGACATCGAGGGTGGTTTTTTTCAAACTAGAAGAATCAACAATCGCCTGTATTTATTTTTGAATCATTATCTTTCAGGTATGCCTGGGACTTATAAAAGTATTGAAACCAAGCAGCCTTTAACTGAAGCGCAAAAAGAAGTTGAAAAACAGAAAATTAGTGCTGCTATTGATCAATGGAGCGTGAAGGAGTTTTTGCCAAATTATTTTGAAAAGGGCAATAAAGAGGCTAAGCCTTTATTTAAAAATAATTCACTTTATGCAGTTAATCAAAAAGCGGAAGCAGTTTATCAGTTAAGCTCACTGATTAGCTTAGATCTAGATAATCCTAGTCAAGCACCTGAGGCAATTGCATATTTCGGTAATGTTGGCAATTTCTATATGTCAGATAAAGCTGCGTATTTAGTTTCACCGTATGATGCTTTAGTAAAAGTACCGATCAGTTCTATGCAAGGCAATCTGGTGCATAAATTTGCAGTGAGTGGTAAAAGCTTTAATTATCGGGGTTCGGGTGCTTTCTTTGGCACACTCAATTGGAATGAGCTGAGTAGTTTTCAATTTGATGAAGACCAGCGCGGCAATTTACGGGTGGTGACTTACAATATGGCGCAGACTAATAAACATCCTGATCCTATTACGCGCTCTCCGGTGATTTTAACAGTATTAGCTGAAGCGCCTAAGGCTAAACAGCTAGTAACGGTCGGTCGCTTGCCGAATGCTAAATATCCACAAGCAATTGGCAAACCCGGTGAACGCTTGTATGGCGCACGTTTGTTTAACAATTATGCTTATTTTGTCACTTTCCGTAACACCGACCCACTTTATGTGGTGGATTTACGTGATCCACGGGATCCTAAAGTGACAGGTGAATTAGTCATACCCGGCTTTTCAGATTATTTGCATCCCGTCACTCCTAACCTACTTTTAGGTGTAGGCAAAGTGGCTGATGCTCAAGCTGGTGGTGCTCAACAAGGCTGGAAACTATCGTTGTTTGATATTAGTAATCCTAATCGCCCGCAAGAAGTCGATAAACTGGAGTTGGGTGGTTCTGGTTCCAATAGCCCCGCCAATCGTAATCATCATGCGATTACTTCCCTAGCGATCAATAACAATACGCTCACTCGTGTAGCCTTGCCAGTTATGGTTTCTGACCCAAATACTGCGACCATCAAAAATGGTTTACATCGTTTTGAAGTCACTCATGCGCAGCGCAAACTGAAGCATTTGGGTGGATTTTCAGTGAATCCGGCTAAAGATTGGTATTGGGATGAGAATGATCGCAGCATTCTGATTGATAATACCGTGTATTATTTCCACAATGGTAATTTCTATGCGAGTGCTTGGGCTGCAAAATAATTCATGTTAGTGATTCAAAATCTGTTATTGCGTCGCGGCTCTTGGCAGCGGCGTTATGACTTACAAGTAGAACCCAGTTCTATTGTCACCATTCAAGGCCGCAGCGGAGCAGGGAAGTCAGCCCTATTGGCTGCGATTGCTGGTTTTGAATCAGTCGTTGACGGTGACATTCAATGGCAAGGTCAATCTTTGTTACCCTTGGCGATTGAGCAGCGTCCAGTCAGTATGTTGTTTCAAGAGCATAATCTATTTGAGCATTTGAGCATCGCACAGAATTTAAAATTAGGTTTAAAGTTTAGCTCTGAGGCAGCCAGACAAACCGCCATTCAAGCTGCTGCAGAACGCCTAGAAATCTCAGCTTATTTACGCAAAAGACCCAGTGAGTTATCGGGTGGTCAACGCCAACGAGTCGCTTTACTCCGTACTCTATTACGTCCAGAACCCATTATTTTACTCGATGAGCCTTTTGCTGAATTAGATGCGTATACCCGTGAACTGGCGGCTTGGTGGGTGAGAGAGACGGCTAAAGCTGTGCAAAAAACCGTGCTGTTGGTGACTCATCAACATGAAGATGTCGAGCGTTTAGCCGATCAGAATCTTATTTTTGAGTAGCTCCTAAGTTTTGCAAATAGCGCACAGCACCTAAACCCGCTTGCTTACCCGTTGCCAAACAAGCGGTGAGTAAATAGCCACCTGTAGGGGCTTCCCAATCGAGCATTTCGCCTGCACAGAACACGCCCGCTAAGCCTTTAAGCATTAAATCGGGGGTAAGTGCTGCAAACTCGATCCCGCCAGCGGTACTAATCGCTTCATCTAAAGGTGTTATCCCACTGATGGAAATAGGTAGATTTTTTAAGAGCTGAGCGAGGTAATCTGCGGTTGGAGCTTGGGTTCTATCGAGTTTCTCAAAAACTAAAGCTGTTTTAATCGTATCGAGTTTCAGTTGGGTTTTTAAAAAACTGCCAAGGGTTTTTTTCGATGAGCGTTTTGCTAGGATGCCTGCTAATTGAACTTGGGTTTGATGCGGGCACAAATCTAAATAAAAACTAGCACTGCCGCGTTGTTCTAGGCAATCACGCAAACGAGCAGCGAAAGCATAAATTAAACTGCCCTCAACACCTTGCTCGGTAATAATGAATTCACCTTGACGGGTCTCAAGATTTCCTGCTAAATCCGTGAAACTTAAGCTGACTGGTTTAACAGGTGAACCAGCCAAAGATTTTAGATAATCACTCCAAGCACAGAGAAAACCATTATTGGCAGGGCGCAAGGGGTTAATAGGAATCTGTTGCTTACCTAACCAGTCTACCCAAGCACCATCACTCCCTAGTTTTTTCCAACTAGCGCCGCCTAAAGCAAGTACAGTCACTGGGTATTGTTTAGCGATAAGGCCAGTTGGCGTTTGAAACAGCCATTCCTGAGTAGGGCTTAAGCCTAAACAGCGATGACGTGGGTAGAGATTTAAACCCTGAGTTTTTAAACGACTCAGCCAAGCACGCAGCAGTGGGGCAGCTTTCATTTCTTTGGGGAAGATTCGGCCTGAGCTGCCAATAAAAGTTTCCACTCCCAAATCATTACACCATTGGCGTAAAGCTTCTGGGCTAAAGGCTTGTAAATAAGGTTCAAGCTCCGTAGCCCGCTCGGCATAACGAGCAATGAAGCTTGCGAAATCTTCAGAATGCGTGAGGTTTAAGCCACCAATGCCAGCCAGTAGAAATTTACGCCCAACTGAAGGCATAGCGTCATATAAATCAACTGCAAACCCTGCTTGAGTCAGTTGCTCCGCCGCCATTAAACCCGCAGGGCCACCACCGATCACAGCAGCCATCGGTTGATTATTCATACTGCGTCCACTCGTTGTGAGCGCAACCAAGCAGGTACACGCTCATCCAGCCAATAGCTTAATTTCCACGGTACACGCCCGCTAATAAAGCCGACATGCCCACCGTGTTCGGTGATTTCTAAACTGACATTAGGACTAGTTTGTTCTGCACTCGGGACGATACTTGGGCGCATAAACGGATCATCAAGGGCATGAATAATGAGAGTAGGCGTTTGAATCTTGCCTAAGAACCGCGCACTGCTAGAGCGCTGGTAATAATCGGCAGCATTCGCAAAACCATTTAAAGGTGCAGTTACTTGATCATCAAATTGATAGATAGTGCTGAGGGCAGTTAAATCAATTGGTGTTGGCTCGGGTAGGCTTTGAAATTTAGTGCGATAAGAATTTTTCAGTTGTTTTAAGAGATATTGCCCATACACGCGCGCAAAGCCATGTTCAAGTTTTTTAGCACAGACAGCGAGTTGAAAAGGCGTGGAAATAGCCACTGCTGCGTTTAAACCAGAATTGGCTCCGGTTTCACCTAAATATTTAAGCAGCAAGTTCGCACTTAAAGACACACCAATGGCTGCTGCTGGCATTTGTCCACGTGCTTTCAACTGTGCTAAGACTTCAGCTAAATCGGCTGAAGCGCCCGAATGATAACTTTTGGCTAAGCGATTCGGCTCAAGGCCGCGTCCACGTAGCAGCATAAAAACTACACTGAAACCCGCTTGGTGTAAGGCTTGTACCAAAGTAGAGGCATAATGTGAGTTTAAAGAGCCTTCTAAACCATGCATCATCAGCACTAAAGGCGCTTGTGGACGTGGATACCAAGCTAGATCAATAAAGTCGCCATCCTTAAGTTCTAGTCGTTCCCAAGTGAGGTCTAGTTGTGGGCGTTTACGTATTAAAGTCGGTAATATAGTTTGCAGATGCGGTGATTTTAACCACCACGGTGCACGATAACTGCTATTAATTCTTTGACCCATAAACGCCGAGGTTCTGCCGCAAAATAAGCACTGCATGATACCATGCGTGCTCTAGAAATCCTCCTCTAAGGTGTCGCCAGTCATGCAGGTTCGTGCTGAACAAATCACTGAACATCTACGCCTAGGTTTAAAACCTGTGTATTTAATTAGTGGCGATGAACCGCTGCAAGTCATGGAAGTCGCCGATGCAGTGCGCACCGCCGCTAAACAGCAAGGCTTTAGCGAGCGGGAAATTCTCAATGTGGATGCGCAATTTGATTGGAGTCTGCTGTTAGCCGCGAGCGAGGCTTTATCTTTATTCTCTGAACAAAAGCTCCTCGATTTACGCCTGACTTCTTGCAAGATTGGTGCTGCAGGTAGCAAGGCCATGCAGCACTATTTAGCGCATCCACCGAGTGATAAAGTCTTGTTGATTCAATGCGGGCGCTTGGATAAAGCGTGCCGCAGTGCAGCTTGGGTGAAAGCAATTGAACACCAAGGTGTACTCGTGCAAGTCTGGGACTTATCTCCACAACAAGCCTTGGCTTGGCTAGCTAAGCGTATGCGGGAGACGGGCTTGAACGCGAGTGAAGCTGCCGTGCGCTATTTAAGTGAGCATGTCGAGGGTAATTTATTGGCGGCAGTGCAGGAAATTAATAAATTAAAACTACTGTATGACCAAGAACTCATCAGTGTCGAGCAAATGGCTGCGGCGATTTCAGATAGTTCACGCTTTACAGTATTTGATTTGGCTGATGCTATTCTGGCGCAAGACCTCAAGCGCTTACAGCATATTCTGCAAGTTTTGAAAGAAGAAGATACCGCTTTGCCTTTATTGGTTTGGGCTTTGGGTGATTTACTGCGCCAATTGTACGAGGCTGGTGAAAACCAGCGCCAACAACGTTCTAATCAAGCACTCATTATGCGCTTACCTAAAAATCGACAAGTACCCTTTCAAGCTGCAATTAAACGCATGGAGCGGGCGAATTGGCCGAGTTTATTTAAGCGTCTAGCGGTGTTGGATCAGCATAGTAAAGGCGTGGGCTTAGATGTTTCACGCCATCCGGATCGCTTGTGGGATGGGGTATTTGATATGGCTTTGGCAATGATGGGGCAACGATTATACAGGTGAAAATACGAAAACCCCTAAGATTACACATCAATTGGCAGTAGTTCTTATCATGAGTCATGGATTTCTATTTGATTTTACTAAAAACAAAAGACTTACATTTTCAGATAGGTCTTTTGTGTGTGATTTAATATAGCCATTTTTTTCATAAAGCTGAATATTGCTAACACTTTTACTACCCGTAAATAACTCAAAGCTATTTATATCATCATGCATTTTCTCAATATGTTTTAATAATGCAGTGCCTATGCCTTGTTTTTGAAATGCGGGATCTACAATAAGACGGCCGATTTTACAAACGCCCTTGTCAACTTTAGCTCGAACAGAGCCAACGATTTGATTATTAACAATCGCCTTGAGAATAACTGAGTCTTCAAACTCTTGATGCAATGAATCAAGCGTTTGTGTTAACGCTGGTAAAGACCAGTCATTATAGAGTTTAGCTTCAGATTGATAGGCAAGGACTTGTAGTTTAAGTATTTCTTTTGCGTCTTTTGACTCTGCAGCAAGAATCTCTACCATCTTTTTTCTCTAAAAATGTATTAGGAGGTAATGTATATACCATCTTCGCTGTTATTCCGTCTAGTCTAGGCCGTTGCACTTGTATACCTCTGATACCACCCCCAAAGAGATACCCCACCTTAACTCTACAGAGATAGATAACTTCACTTTAAGTTCAAGCAAATAAGCGTAGACTAATGCAGTCTTGACAGGCTGTGATAGCAATAAGAATGCAGTTCATTACCCAATTTCTTTACCCGTTTTTGCTCTGGTTGCCGAAGGTTAATCGTGAAACCTTAAAAGCGGATTTAGTGGCTGGTTTAACCGGCGCGGTGATTGTGTTACCGCAAGGCGTAGCCTTCGCAACCATTGCGGGTTTGCCACCAGAATATGGCTTGTATACTGCAATGGTGACGCCAATCGTGGCTGCCTTGTTTGGCTCATCTTGGCATTTGATTTCGGGGCCCACCACGGCGATTTCGATTGTGGTGTTTTCAGCAGTGAGTGGACATGCCGAACCAGGCAGTGCCACTTTTATTCAATATACTCTGACTTTGACTTTTCTAGCCGGTGTCTACCAGCTGGCTTTTGCACTGGCGCGTTTGGGTGTCTTGGTTAATTTTGTCTCGCACACGGTAGTGATTGGCTTTACGGCAGGAGCTGCAATTCTGATTGCCACTAGCCAGATGAATCAAGTGTTTGGTGTGACCGTGCCACGTGGTGAATCATTCATGGTTACGTGGTTTGATATTTTCCAGCAGTTGCCCCAGATGAATGTCTATGTGTTTACGGTGGCGATTCTCACGCTGGTGATTGCCTTAGTCTTAAAAACTTGGGTGAAGCGCTTACCGAATCTATTACTGGCTTTAGTGGCAGGTAGTTTCATCGCCTATCTACTCGGTGGCAAAGAAGTCGGTATTAAATTAGTCACGGAAATTCCTGCACATTTACCACCGATCTCTGTGCCTGACTTTTCGCTAGCCACGATTAAACGCTTGGCTCCACAAGCTTTTGCGGTGGCTTTATTAGGTTTAATTGAAGCGGTATCAATCAGCCGAGCGATTGCGTCTAAGTCTCATCAACGGATTGATGGCAATCAGGAGTTTTTTGGGCAAGGTTTATCGAATATCGTGGGTAGTTTCTTCTCAAGTTATGCAGGTTCAGGTTCTTTCACGCGTTCAGGTTTGAATTATACTTCAGGCGCACAAACTCCCTTGTCCGCTATCTTTGCAGCTATTTTACTCGCATTGATTATTCTATTGGTTGCCCCCTTGACCGCTTATTTGCCAATTCCTGCAATGGCGGGTGTGATCATGATGGTAGCGTGGAATTTGGTCGATTTCGGGCATATTAAAAAAATCTTTGAAACCAGCCGTGCTGAAACCAGTATTCTCCTTACCACTTTCTTTGCGACTTTATTTTTAGAGTTGGAATTTGCGATTTATTTAGGCGTATTGCTCTCGCTAATTTTGTTCTTAGCACGTACCTCGATTCCTGATGTAGTCAGCTTAGTACCAACCACCGAAGCTGCGACGGGTAAAAGTATTCTGGTCAATAAATACCGTGATGAACGTTTGCCTGAATGCCCACAATTAAAAGTGGTGCGGATTGATATGTCGGTTTATTTTGGTTCAGCCAATCATATTCAAAATCGCCTGCATTATATGAGTGAGCAGCAAGGTTATAAGCGCATTCTGGTGATTGGTTCAGGAATTAACTTTATTGACCTAACCGGTGCGGAAATGCTTGAGCAGGAGTCAGCACGCCTTAAAGCAGCCGGTGGCGGCCTGTATTTTGCAGGTTTGAAGCGCAAGGTGAATACCTTTATCCATAAAGGGCATTTTGATGAACATATTGGTAGCGCTTTTTTCTTTGAAAATAAACGTGAAGCGATTGAGCAAATCACCCGTACTATTCTGAATCATGATTATTGCCACAACTGTGCTTTGCGCGTTTTCCAAGAATGCCATCAGCCGCCTTTGACACCACCGGAGCCAACTAAGCCTCAGGGTTGATGTACAGAAAATTTTCGACAGCTTTCTAAGCTCAGGCTATGCTTGGCACTGAGTTTAGATCAGCAATAGGAATAAAAATGCGCATTCACGTCATCTTAACCGGCGGCACCATTGATAAGCTTTACAACCCTTTAAAAGGTGAATTGGGTTTCACACAAACGCATATTCCCGCAGCCTTAGAGCAAGGTCGTTGCGGAGTCGATTTAGAAGTTCAACAGCTGGGTTTGAAAGATAGTCTCGACATGACCGAGGAAGATCGGGCACAAATTTTAGAGGCTTGTCGTAATAGCGCACATCAGCATATCGTTATCACGCATGGCACGGACACGATGGCAGAAACCGCACGCTATTTAATTGCGGCTAACCCTAATAAAACTATTGTCCTCACGGGGGCAATGATTCCCTTGAGTGTGCATGGTTCAGATGGCTTATTTAATCTAGGTTCAGCTTTAGTCGCGGCACAAATCATGCCTGTAGGTGTTTATATTGCTATGAATGGGCGCGTGTTTAATGGCGCGCAAGTGACCAAAAATCGCAGTTTAGGGGTATTTGAAGCTTTACATTAAGGGCGGACTCACCCCAAATCGCCTAAGCTTTAGGCTTAGGCATCCACTCATTAAGGCTTATGAATAACAACCAGCGCCGCCCTTTAAAAGTCCGCAGTTTAAGCATTTTCCAAACTTTAGCGCGCAAGCTCAGCCAAACCGCGCTGACACCCAATCAAATTTCGGTTTTTAGCATCGTCTTTGCTGCTTTAGCGGCAGCTTGTTTAGGTATGCTTGCGCAAGCTGGCTCGAATGCTTGGTTTTTGTTAGTTGCAGTCTTTATCCAATTACGTTTGCTCTGCAATCTTTTGGATGGAATGGTGGCCGTTGAAGGTGGTAAAAGCACCAAATCGGGGGAGCTTTTTAATGATATTCCCGACCGCATTGCTGACCCCCTTATTTTAGTCAGCGCCGGTTATGCGACTCAATTGCCGTGGGGTATGGAGTTGGGTTGGGCTGCTGGTTTATTAGCAGTACTCACTGCTTATATTCGTAGTTTAGCGGTCAGTATCGGTGCACCGGCCGATTTTCGTGGGCCGATGGCTAAACAGCAACGCATGGCCGTATTAACGCTAGCTTGTGTGCTGAGTCTATTTGAATCTTTGTTCTGGGCTGAACATTGGCTATTGTTTTATACCTTAGTCCTCATTGTGCTGGGCGCTATCTGGACAGCAGTGCGTCGCACTGTAGCTGCTTACCGTTATTTGGAGGCAGCTTAAATGCTAAATATTCCCAGTCATTCTCTCTATACCATGCTCTTAGTTTTAGGCTTAATGGGCTTAGCCTCTGGGATCCAATATGCCCTAAGGCTTAAACATCCTGAGCGTGATTATGAAGAGCTAAAAAAGCGTATTAACTCATGGTGGTGGATGATTGGCATTTTATTTATTTGCCTTACAGTCAGCACAACCACGGCTATTGTTTTATTTGCCTTTATTAGCTTTTTGGCATTAAAAGAATTCTTTTCAATTGTACCGTTGCGCTTAAATGATCGGCGGGTGGTGTTTTTGGCTTATCTTGCAATTCCACTGCAATACTATTGGGTAGGCGTTGGCTGGTATGGGATGTTTATTATTTTTATTCCAGTCTATGTATTTTTGCTATTACCAGCGCGTATGGTTTTGATTGGTGAAACTAAAGGCTTTATTCAGTCAGCAGGCATTATTCATTGGGCAACCATGCTCACAGTTTATTGTATTAGCCATGTTGCTTATTTACTGGTTTTGCCTGAAAAAAATCCTCAGGCTGGTGGTTTGGGGTTAGTGATTTTTATTTTGTTTATGACCGAGCTGAATGATATTAGTCAATATATTGCTGGTAAATTATTCGGTAAGCATAAGATTATTCCTAAAGTGAGTCCGAATAAAACTTGGGAAGGGTTTATTGGTGGCTTAGCATGTATTAGTTTATTAGCTACACTGATTGCACCTTGGCTCACACCTTTATCCGCTATACAGGGTTTGGGGGCAGGGTTATTGATTAGTTGCGCCGGCTTTATTGGTGATGTGGTAATTTCTTCAGTGAAGCGTGATTTAGCGATTAAAGATAGTGGAACTTTAATTCCTGGACATGGCGGGATTTTAGATCGTTTCGACAGCCTGACTTACACTGCACCCTTGTTTTTCCACTACTGCTATTACTTAGCTTATTAAGTGCTATGATTAAGATGCTATTTTTTGCGCTCTTCATTAAACCGATCGTGTTTATTGTGTTGGGCTTAAATCTACAAGGTTACAAGCAACTGCCTTTAAAAGGCCCTGCAGTGGTGGCAGCCAATCATAATAGTCATTTAGATGTGTTGGTACTGATGAGCCTTTATCCTTTGCGGCGCTTAAAATATATTCGCCCCGTTGCAGCTGCGGATTACTTTTTTCAGAATAAACTCTGGGCTTGGATTGCCACCCGCTGCATCGATATTATTCCAATTCAGCGTTCTGGACAGTCAGCGGAACAGGTTTTGGAGGCTTGCCATCAGGCTTTGGAGGCAGGACAGATCTTGATTCTGTTTCCTGAAGGCAGTCGTGGTCAGCCTGAGCAAATCGGGAAAATTAAAAAGGGGCTATTTTATCTAATGCAACAGCATCCTCAAGTTCCTATCACGCCGGTTTTTATGCGCGGTTTAGGTAAAGCCTTACCACGTGGTGAAGCTTTATTTGTGCCATTTAATTGCGATGTGATTATTAGTGAACCCTTGGGGCTAGCGATCAATTCGCGGGAGTTTGTCATCCACATACGAAAAGTATTTGATGAGTTGAGTCAGCGTTGTTTGGGACAAGGTTTTTAGATTTCAATTAATTAAGAGCATAATCAGCCAAAAACTTAAGCATTGTATCCCAAGCATGTTCTACATTCTGACGTGAACTAATAATATGTCCTTCGCCACCATAGGTGACTAATTTAACTGGCTTATTCTGCAACATAAGGGCAGTGTACATTTGTTGCGCTGGATAGCATCTGACAGTAAAGTCTTGTTCGCCGTGAAGCATGAGGATTGGGGTGTCTATCTTAGGTACTAAAAACAAAGGTGAAGATGCAATATAGTGCTGTGGATCTTCCCAAGGATGGAGAGAGCTTGAGACAGTAACTTGTGCAGTACCGCTGGAGTGTGACTCGCCTACTACCGCCTCGACTTCAACAGCTATATCAAACACGCCATACTCCCCCATCGGGTTATAAATTCCAGCTGAGGCGATACACGCTTTAAATATTTTTAAATAAGCTAGCACACCTGAAGCCGCATAGCCGCCCCAGCTATGTCCGTAAATAAATAATCGGTCTGGATTGATTAAACCTAAACTAGTTGCTTGCTCCAGAGCCATCTCGATGATGCGCGCCAACTCCACCAAAATTCCAGTATCCTGTATTTTGGCTGGATTTAAAGGTAAACCAAGATTCAACACACCATAACCATGAGCAGCAAAGATATGCGGATTGAATATAGGCTGCATATCGCAGTTGTGAGCATAAGTATTTTCATGTGGCCTATATTGTGCACTGGGATAAATGCAGACAACGGTAGCATACCCTGTTGTTGCGTCTGCATTGACTGGGAAAATCATCTCACAATAACTGCGATCATGTTCATTGCCCGCAGTAAAGAATTCGGTTTTGGCTTGTTGTCTATGTTTTAAATGCGTATTAAAGCGAGCTAAAGTTTGAGTGTTTTCAGTGGAAACAGCCAGAATATCATTGCCTGCAAGGTGCGTGTGCAAAGCTATTACTTTAGAGTCAAGCGCTTCATGGGTAACTATCAAAGGTCTGGCATGATCTGGCAGCGTGATAGGTGTAAATTGTTGGGCATCTGCAGTTAAAAAATATTCAAAGCCATCATCGGTAAACTTTTGAATCAAACAGGGGGCTGCTGGGGCAGCCGGTTCAAAGATATAGCGGGATTTATAATAGAGTCGTTTGAGTAAGGCTAAAGAATAAATAATCGTTGCTGCTTTAGGTTCTGTTGTGTCTTCACCTAGAAAGATTAGAGTTTGTTTTACTGTTTGCTTAGCGAATTCATAACGGGCTAGCTGCTTTTGCGGGCAGCCTAGAAAAACTCCTCCGCCACAGTGGAATAAAATTTCAGGTACGCTTGCAAACTCAGTTGAAAGGTTGAAATAGGCTTTACTGACGCTATCAAAGCGAAACCAATCAAACTCATGTGTATGGTTGCTGTCTAACAGACTGGCTGAGAAATAAATCTGGCCTTCAGCTTCGACTAAGATGCTTGCGTATTCGCGAACATCATAAGGAAATAGGGTATCCGTATACGCTTCCCATTCCCCTGATTCATAATCAATTTTCCCCAAACAAGCATAGTGCTCTTCAAGATGGACTAGCCATACCCAGATAGTCGTTGAATTCTTCGACCATAGGACATTCAATAGTTTTGTTTGATAAGGTGCAATCTCCACTCGATGTTTAACGCCTGCCTCACCAATTACGCCTAGACTGAGTGTATTAAAGTAGTCTTCATTTGCTCTTTTAAAGGGGTGAGTCGATTGGCTAGGTACTAGATAGGATGATTTTGAGGGAGAAACCAATACATCAAATTGATACTCATAAGCTGTGCTGTCGATTGACCACAAAACTTGATTAGGTTGGTGAATATCGAAAAGGCTAGTCTCAGTCAATGCATCGGCTAATTCTATGCAAGTTGATGCAGACTCTAGAACAGCTCGATTATCATAAACGCTTGTGGTTTGCTTAGTATTAAATCTCGCTGCATACAATTGTACTAAAGAGCGTTCAGTTGGATTAATAAGTAAATCAAAGCTTTTAGTGGTTTTATCTTTAGCCGATTTGATGAGGAGTTCAGATTCATTCAACCAACGAAAGACTTGTTTCCTATGATGTTGATTAACAGCAGCGACCTTGGCTATTTTAGTGATTTGCTGTGTTACCTTAGACCATATAGCCACAGAGTAGCTGAATTCATACAGTTTAAGGGTGTCAGTGGTTTTCTGATATTCAACTAAAATAAACGCTAAGTAACTTCCTTTAGGACTCCATGAGGGTGCATAAGACTGAACCTGAATAGCAGAGTCGGGTGTATTAGTAACCAGTAGTCTAGCGCTGTTTTCTTTAGTCAAGTCAGCGATATAAATATCGAATTCTTCATGCTGAGCACCATATTCGGTTGTTCCCAACACTGACTGAATAATAGGTCTGCCTATCTCAAAGGCTATTAAATTATTGTCTGCTGAGACCACACAAGCACAATTATCATTGAAAGAATTTAATTCAAGAAGATCAGAAAGAGTGAAGGCTTGCATATTTAATCTTTTTAACCTTAGTCTTATTTAAGGGATCTGCTTTATTAAACGATTAAGGTTTCATAAGCAAGGCTTTGTCAGGCAGCTAAGCATGCTGAAGCCGAGGAAGGTTTGCAAAATCACGATTCTTCGCTAAGCTTCATGTACCTCACCTCAACTATATATGCTTAATGAAAACAATAGGAAAGTGGGTGTTGCTGCTCTTGGTCGTCGTCACCCTAGCAGTCACCTTGGTTGCGTTTTACTACTCTAACTTTAAAAAAACTGAAGCTACCAGTGTAAAGACGCCAACTCCATCTGTAGTCACAGCGCCAAGTTCAACGCAGGCAACTGTGCACAAAGCACCTGAGCCACTGACCGCTGAAATCCCACTGATTCCCCCTGCGCAAGTGCGTCCGCTAATTGGAGTGAATGTGAATGAGCTGCATTATGAGGATGCCAGCTTTCCTTTTGTGGATTTATTTCGTCAGTCTGCGCCTTTCCACGACAATGTGTTAGAGCAAGCCGATGCGGATAAGGTTGAATATGATGCTCAGGGCTGGCCGCTGCGTTTACATGGAGCGACGATTGCTACCAAATTCATTGGCAAGATGCCACCGGCTGCGCTAGTTGAGGGTGATTATGTAGTGCTTTACGATGGAGCGGGGCAGTTAAGTTATGGGCAGGGGGTAGAAACCCTTAGCCAAAGTCCAAACCGCGATGTGATTCGTTTAAAGCCGGGCGAAGATGGCGAGATCAATGCGAGTTTATTGATTACTGCCTTGGATGAAACTGATCCGATTCGGAATATTCGGATTTTACCGCCTGGGGGGATTTGCCAAGATAATCCCTATCAGCGCGTGTTTGCGCAGTCTGAATGTAGTGCGGGGTCTAGTTATTTGCCCTTTGAGCAGTACTACACGAGTATTCGTTTTACGCCGGAGTATCTCAATTATCTCAAGGATTTCAGCACGATTCGCTTTATGGCGATGTCAGGGATTACGCGTAATCCTGAAAGTCATTGGTCAGAGCGCCCGAATCTGCAAGAAGCGACTTGGGGTGGTGGTTACGGTGCACGAGGTGCGCCTCTGGAGATTGAAGTCGATTTAGCCAATCGTATGCAAGCTGATGCTTGGTTTAATCTGCCGCATGCGGCGGATGATGAATACATTCGGAATTTTGCGACTTATGTGCGTGATCATCTCCAGCCACAAGCACAGATTTATGTCGAATACACCAATGAAGTTTGGAATACCTCATTTTCACATAGCGAATACACCCAAAAACAAGGCATTGCCGCTGGTTTTAGCATCAATTCAGTGGAAGCTGGCTATCAGTATTACATTAAGCGTGCCGGTGAGGTTTTCGCGATTTGGGAACAAGTGTTTGGTGGGCGTGAGCGGTTAACACGGGTGATTGGTTCTTGGGATACCCGTCCGGATATTTCCAAAAAGTTTTTAGGCGAATATGGTGGGGCACAAATTGCGGATGCAATGGCGATAGCGCCTTATTTTGGTGGGAATACCAAAGGCTATCGGGAATCGACCACTGTGGATCAAATCTTTGATTTGACTACCGCCAAAGACTCTTTCCGCTCTCTGCCGCAGATTTTAGAGCATGTGCGTGAACAGGCTGAAATCGCCCATCATTATGGCTTAAAACTGATTGCTTATGAGGGCGGGCAAGGTTTGGTCGACTGGGCGACGCGTGAACCGACTCAGCACCCAAATCCTTTATTTTTTGCCGCCAATCGTGATCCGCGGATGGGCGAACTTTATACCGAATTACTCAATGGCTGGAAGGAGGCGGGTGGTGAGCTATTTATGGCGTTTTCTTCACCGCGTACTTGCCAATGGTTTGGTTGTTGGGGTTTAAAAGAACATATTCGCCAGCCGCGTGAAACGGCCTATAAATACAATGCGGTGTTAAATTTTATTGATGCACATCGCGATTGGGTATTGAATTCCGCAACTGCTGAGCATCCAGCCACCCAGCAAACCGCTCTGCTCGAAGCGTTACCCGCTGAGAAAAAGCCGCATAAGCCGGGGGATCCATTAATTGTCTTCCGCCCCGCTAAAGATCCGGAGCGCTATTTTTTCCTCGAAAATCCCCGAACTTTAGATACTTTAATTGCAGGCGAGGATTGGGCGAAGCGTGATTTATTTGGTAAATGGGAAGGGAAGTGGGATGAAAATTATCTGTATTTAGCAGTGCGCGTCTATGATGAATCGATTAAAGCGGATTCTGAGAACCCCGAAGATGATGATTCAGTGGAGTTGTATATTGACGCGGATAATAGCCGGAAAGCGAGCTATGACGGGATTAACGATTATCGTATGACCTTTGCTTGGGGACGTAAGCAAGTGATTCTTGATCCTAAATCACCGCAAACCATTTCCCCTGATTTAAGTTATGACTTGAAAACCACCGCCGATGGCTATGTGCTTGAAGCGAAGATTCCGTGGAAGATGTTGGGCGTGAATATTGGCATTAAAAGCCGGGTCGGGATTGAAGTCGAGGTAAATGATGATGACGATGGTGGAGCGCGCGATAAGAAAATCTCTTGGCTCGCGCGCGAAGATAATGCAATGAATGATCCACGTTTATTTGGGGTGGTGTTAATTAGTGGGCGCTAAGCGGTCAGACTCAGAGTCCATGCTAGCCATGAGAGCGGACGTATAACGCTGGCCTTGTACGGTGGTTTCATTAATTAATTCGTTCAAAGCAGCTACCGTGCTAGAGCTTAATTGAATATCACCCGCACCAGCGTTTTCGAGCAGATAGTCAAGATGCTTAGTGCCCGGAATTGGAATCAAAGTGGCTGCACCTTGCGGGTTCTTTTGCGCTAATACCCAAGCCAAAGCTAGTTGGGCGAGCGTGCAGCCTTGTTGTTTGGCTAATTCAGCGAAGGGTTGGAGTAGCTTGCTGTTGGCTGCAAAGGCTTCTGGCTCAAAGCGTGGACGCGCATTAGTACAACGCACATCGTCTTTAGTTAAATACGTGACATCTTGCGCTTTGCCAGTTAAAAAACCACGACCTAACGGTGAGAAGGGCACAAAGGCCACGCCTAATTCTGCACAAGCGGCTAGTAAGCTGGTTTCTGGGGTGCGTGACCATAAAGAATATTCGGATTGTACTGCGGTGACCGGATGTTCGGCTTGAGCACGGCGTAAGGTCGTGGTGGATATTTCTGATAAGCCTAGACTTCGAATTTTACCGGCGCGAATTAAATCCGCTAAGCCACCAACGCTTTCTTCTACAGGCACCTTTGGATCAAGGCGATGTAAGTAGTACAAATCAATCACCTCAGTTTGTAAGCGCTTGAGGCTGTCTTCGCATTGCTTTTTTAGAACTTCTGGGCGGCCATTAACGACTGGTTTGCCAGTCTCATCTTTACTAAACCCACATTTGCTAGCCAGTACATATTCTTGGCGGCGCTGCTTTAAACTTGCTCCAATTAAGCTTTCATTATGTCCACCGCCATACATAGAGGCTGTGTCCAAAAAGCTATAGCCCGCATCTAAAGCAGCATGCAATAAACCTGCTGATTCCTCATCATCCGCAGGGCCATAACCCATTGAAAAGCTCATACAACCTAAGCCAATCGCTGATACTTGGAAGGGGCCGAGTGTGCGGGTATGCATAGAATCTCACTAAAATGGACGAAAATAGGCTTTAAAGCTTAAAGGTAAACTTAACAAATTGGTAGCAGGCCGCTTAGTATGTGCAGAAACCCAGTCTAAAGAGACAAAAGCATGCAGGCAAAAGCTTTATTAGGAATGGATTTACCGATTATTCAAGCGCCAATGGCAGGTGTGCAGGGCAGTGCATTAGCACTTGCCGTCTCAAATGCAGGCGGTTTAGGCTCTTTGCCGTGTGCTACGTTAAGCCCTAAGCAAATCAAAACTGAACTCAGTCAACTGCAGGCAAACACCGCCAAGCCTTATAATGTGAATTTCTTTTGCCACCAGCCACCGCTGATTGATGAAGCAAAACAGCAAGCTTGGCTACAAGTCTTAGCGCCTTATTATGCTGAATTCGGAGTCGATCTAGCCCAAGTACCTACGGGGGCAGGACGTGTGCCTTTTGATCAAACGGCTTTAGCAATTTTGCAGCAATGTCGCCCACCCGTAGTTAGCTTCCATTTTGGTTTACCTAGCCAAGCGCTTTTGCAGCCGATTCGGGCATGGGGCGCGAAAATTCTCTCCAGCGCAACTACTGTAGCTGAAGCGCGTTGGTTAGAAGCACAAGGTGTAGATGCGATTATCGCTCAAGGTTTGGAGGCGGGTGGGCATCGTGGGATGTTTTTGACAGAGGATTTAAGCACTCAAATTGGTAGTCTTGCCTTAATTCGACAGCTGGTAAAAACAGTCAAGATTCCAGTGATTGCAGCCGGTGGGATTGCCGATGCTCAGGGTGTGAAAGCGGTTTTGGAATTAGGCGCTATCGCAGCCCAAATCGGTACCGCTTATTTGCTGTGCCCAGAAGCAACCACCAGCGCTTTGCATCGGCAAGCACTAAGCTCTGAAGTTGCCCAACATACCGCTTTAACCAATTTATTTACTGGCCGACCTGCGCGCGGGATTGTGAATCGTTTTATGCGTGAATTAGGGGCTATTAATCCACAAGCCCCTGCGTTTCCGCTAGCAACGAATTCAGTGTTACCTTTACGGGCTAAAGCTGAGGCTCTAGGGCTGAATGATTTTTCAGCCTTGTGGGCAGGGCAGAATGTTCAGGGGTGTAAAGCGATTGGTGCTGCTGAATTGACTAAGGAGTTAGTCGCTTTTAATTAGGTTGCTATAAGTTTTTAGGGTTAAATACTATTCAATAACATCAATTCACTCGGATGGGGTTTTAAATAGTATTGCCGCCCAATATAGGGGTGTGGGTGTTTACGAAAATGATGCTTTAGCAAAGTAATCGGGACAATCAAAGGTAAATAGCCTTGTTGATATTGTTGGATCGTTTCTACTAGTTCAGCACGATCAGCGCGTTCTAAACTGTCTGGCAAATAACCCATTAAATGTGCTAGGACATTGCCTTGCTGTCCACGAGAGGCTCGTTTGGCTAAGATTTGCATCAGTTTTTGAATATATTCTTGCTGCAAAATAGCTAAGTCCGTTTTGCCTGCTAGTGCGACAAGTTGCCCTAACTCTTTTAGACCCGTTTGGTCATGCGCCATAATGAGATATTTATGGTCGGCGTGAAATTCTACTAAGGCATTAGCCGTTAAAGGCGTTTGTAGCAAGTGTTGCCAACGTTGATAAACAAATACACGCCCAATAAAGTTTTCACGCAAGATCGGATCACATAAGCGGCCTTCTTCTTCCAATGGTAATGGTGGAAATTGCTTTTGTAATTGAGCTGCAAACAAACCTACGCCATTGCGTTCAGGTGCTTGGCTAGTAGCTGGCTCTTCATAAACCTTGACGCGCTCCATGCCACAACTAGGTGAATCTTTTTTTAGAATAAACCCACTTAAGTTAAATAGATTAAGGTTTTTTAGTAATTGCTCGCTAGCTGCTTGCAGTGGTGCAGTGACATCAATAGCGTGGTTTTTAACTTGCAAAGCGCGCAGATCTTGGTCGCGTCTGACTAAATGAATAGCTGGGCGTGGAATACCTAAACCGGCAGTAACTTCGGGGCAAAAAGGTACAAACTCAAAATAATGCCCTAAAGTTTCGGTGATATAGGCGTTGTGCTTATGTCCGCTATCAAAGCGCACCGAGTTACCAAGTAAACAACTACTAATGCCTAGAAGCGGTTTATTCTTATCCATTTTCAATTCATACCCTTAGTCAGTAACAGTGAGTCTTTGATTTTTCGCATTTTGCTGGCGGACAGCACCAATGCTAAATACAACTAAAGCAATCCAAATAAACATAAAGGCAATCAGTTGTTGATGGTTAAATGGTTCTTTCAGTAAGTAAATAGCGGTCAAAAACTGCATGGTTGGGTTGATATACATCATAAAGCCCACTGCGGTCAGGCTTAAGCGATTGGCTGCTGAGGCAAATAATAATAAAGGTGCTGCTGTGAGTACTCCAGAAAAAATCAACAGAAAAGTCGTTTGGACGTTTTCTGAAAATAATTGGCTTTGCCCCTGCCATTCGAGCCATAAAAACCAAGTAAAGGCAAAGGGAAATAGCAACCCTGTTTCCACTAGCAAGCCAGTTAAAGAATCCACAGGAACTTTTTTCCGGACTAAACCATAAAAACCAAAAGTGACTGCTAAGGAAATAGATACCCACGGCACGACGCCTAATTGCAAGACTAACCAGCACACGCCCATCACCGCTAATAAACAAGCCGTTAAGCGATAACTATCCAGTGATTCTTTCAGAAAAAACCGAGCCAAGACTACACTTACCAAGGGCGTAATGAAGTAACCAAGGCTGGATTCCACTACACGACCTTGCCCCACCGCCCAAATAAATATTAGCCAATTGGCGGCAATCAAGAGTGAAGATAGTAATAAACCTAAGAGAATCTTACGCTGATTGATGGCTGCTTTAATCAGTGACCCATGGCGAATGAATAGAGCAATCACAGAAACGAGTAGAAATGACCAAATAATCCGCTGGGTGAGGACTTGCCACGGATTCACATGGGTTAAAAAATGAAAATACCAAGGAAATAAGCCCCAAATAGTATAAGCCGTCAGGCCATATACCAGACCGAGTTTTTGTTGTGAAAGCATGATGATCTTAGGCTAAGTGCCTTATACCTCGTTAAGTCTAGGCATGAGCATGACTAAATTGCAGGGTTGGGTACGGTAATCCAATTGTGCCTCAATCAGTTGATCCCAAGCTAAGCGACAGGCATCACCTGAACCGGGCAAACAAAAGATATAAGTGCTATTAGCAACCCCCGCAATGGCGCGCGATTGAAGCGTCGAGGTTTTGATTTCTTGATAAGAAAGCACCCGAAACATTTCCCCAAAGCCTTCTAATTCTTTATCTAACAAAGGCTTAATGGCTTCAGGCGTGCCATCGCGACCTGTGACCCCTGTACCGCCCGTGCTGAGAATCACATTAATCTTTTCATCTAAAATCCAACCTGATACCACCGCACGAATCGCATATTTACTATCAGGCACTAAGTCGCGCTCAATACACTGATGCCCACTGGCTGTGAGTTTATCGACCAACAATTGACCTGAACTATCGGTGGCGAGTGTGCGTGTGTCGGAAATGGTTAAAACAGCAATGGCTAAAGGTTTAAAAGCAACTGTGCTCATAAAAATTTGGGTGCTAACTGAAAAAACTTAGTATAAGCCAAACGCTGTTCTAAACGTTACAACCACTTTTTCCAGCGGAAAATACCGAGAATCGCTAGGACGATGGCTAACATGCCAACAATTACCAAGGTAAAGCCATAAGGGGCACTTAAACCCGGCATATGCTCAAAGTTCATTCCATAAATCCCTGCTAACAGATTCAGCGGTAAGAAAATCACCGAAGCAATCGTAAGCACGCGCATAATGTCGTTCATACGTTGATTGGTCGCAGAAAAATAAATTTGTACTAGATTTTCTAAATCATTTTGGCAGATTTCTGCATCACGATTCACCCGACTAAAATGCTCTTGTACATCGGCTAAACGCGTTGTAATCCGTGAATCCATCTCCATGCGCTCGTCACGCCATTCATCCAAGGCGGTTTCTTGTGGCTCAATAATGGCTAAGCGATATTGGCGTAAATGGCTACTGGCTTTCAATAAACTGAGCCAATCATTGAACCGTTTTGAAGGGTGTAGGAGTTGAGTTTGCCAATGTTCAATTTGCTCGACAAATGCTACACGGAGACTTAAATATTGATCCGTCAGCCAACTCAGAAGTAAACAGGTAATCCCATCGGGTGTCAGTGGAGCGCGAATCCGTGAACCACGTAACCAACGGCTACGGATCTCATCGAAATTAGTTTTTGCAGTGGGGTGGATGCTGATCAGCAGATTTTTATAAGTAATGAAAACAATCGGTGCAGAGTCGACTTCAAAGCTACCCAACTTTCCATTAGGAATGCTTAAAGCCCGAAAAATCAGCATTTCATAGCCATCTGTATCATCATGAAAAGGCGGGTGATGTGGATTGCGTGTATCTAGCATATGCTGTTCTTCTAGCACCAAACCAAATTCTTTTTCCACGAAACTTTGCCAGTTGGTATCTGTGCTTAAAACATCTAACCAAATCATGCCTTGGCAGTTTTTTAGCTGTTCGGGTTGAATCAGCTGCGCTTGTTGAGTTTGCGCGTCAAAATAAGTGATATGCACGAAGCTGGCCTATAGCTAAAAGTTGCCTAGTTTAAGCGCTAACTGACTTAGAAGTTAAACACTCGCAGCACCATAAAGTTTGCGATATAAACCATCCTGCTTGATTAACTCTTGATGGCTGCCTTGTTCAATAATAGTACCGCCTTCAAATACTAAAATCCGATCCGCCTGCCTCACTGCACTTAAGCGGTGTGCAATGATTAAAGTAGTCCGCCCCTGTAAAAAAGCTTGTAAAGCAGTATGCAGTTTGTATTCGGTTTCCATATCTAAAGCTGAGGTGGCTTCATCCAAAATCACTACTTTAGGATCGGATAAAATCATGCGGGCAATCGCTAAGCGTTGGCGCTGACCGCCAGATAGACGCATGCCTTGCCGACCGACAATGGTATCTAAGCCATTGGCCTGTTCGCGCACGGTAGCTTCCAGTTGAGCAATGCCTAAAGCTTCCCACAATTTTTCATCAGGTAAGTGTTGTCCTAAAGTCAAATTAGCGCGCAAGGTGTCATTGAATAACGCAGGCTGTTGTAACACTGTCGCGACATGCTCACGCACTCTATCTAAACCGATTTCAGTGATCGGTACTTCATCGAAATACAGCTGGCCTTGTTGCGGCTGATAAAGCCCGAGTAAAACTTGTACGAAGGTTGATTTGCCACCCCCACTCGCTCCAACTAACGCCACTTTTTCGCCCGCTGCAATTTTTAGGTTTACATCGACCAGTACTGGCGGTTTGTCTCCATAAGCAAAAGTAATATGATCAGCACGTAAGCTGACGGTATGCTTATTTTTAAAGGGATCTTGTATAGGTGGATAAACGGGTTCGGCTTGCAAAGCAATTAAATCATTAATTCGATTTAAAGCGGCTTTTGCACCAAACCAGCCATATTGAATATTTAGAATTTCTTGGACTGGGCCCATCATAAACCAGAGATAACTAAACACCGCGAGCATTTCACCAATGGTAAGATCGGAAAATACGACCATTAACATGGCGACTGCGCGGAAAATGTCAAAACCAGAGATAAAGATACTAAACGATAATTTATTCGCGGCATCGCTACGCCAAGCATATTGAGCTGCGTTTTCTTTCACCTCAGCGGCTAAGTTGACAATCCGCCCAAAAAAACTCTGAGCACGATTACTCGCTCGAATCTGTTGAATCGTTTCTAAGGTTTCTGTCAGGGCTTGCTGGAAGAGTTCAAAAGCACTGTTTTCCTTTTTTTTCAGTTCTTTTACATAGCTGCCCATTTTGGTAGTCAGCAGAATTACCACAGGATTGAGAATCAGAATGAAGAGTGCCAATTGCCAGTGGAGCCACAGCATGACTGCAGTAACACCGATTAAGGTTAAGACTGAGACAATGAAGCGGCTAATCGTAATCCCAAGGAAGTTATCAATCGTTTCAACATCAACGACTAGGCGGGAACTAACGGTACCGCTACCAAGGGTTTCATATTCAGCCATGGCGATGGTTTCAATATGTTGCAGGAGGCGCTTACGAATGTTGTAAGTGATGTCTTTGCCGATTAAGGTAAATTCCCGAGTTTGCCAGACTGAAAATAACAACCAAGCAAGCCTTAAAACAATAGTCACCAGTGTCACAATCAGGACGTAGAGAATCGGGCCGTGCCAGCTAGTAGGAAAAATCTGGTCAATGGCATGAGTAAGTGGGCCCGCTTGCTTGAGTAAGACCTCATCTACTAATAAGGGAATTAACAGCGGAATGGGTACGCTTAAAAATGCCGTCAGAATTGCAATTAGATTAGCGCGTACCAATAAGCCACGATGGCGCATGGTTTGGCGAAATAGATCATTCCAGGTATAAGCAGGAGCTTGGCTAGTTGGCATAAGCGCTCAGCAAGTTTGAAGAAAGGGACTATTGTACGGGGAAACTAGAGGGCTTGCTAAAGGCTAAGTATTCAATACGTTTAATCTAGAAATACTCCTGTATGAATTTAAAAGACCAAAGGTTGGTTTTTGGTAATTTTTTGGTTTAAGGTTCTATACTTGAGGAGTGTGTATTGAAGGAGTAAACCAATGTCTCAGTTGTCACATCTAGTTAGACGCATAAATCGTCCACAAAGGTGGTTATTGGCTAGTCTATTGATATTGAGTACTGCACTTTATGCTCTTGATGAAGTAAGCCCTAGTGCAACTACTGTTATGCCGAGTCCATTCGCAAGCCCAGATGCAGAACGTGCCCCCATTAAGCGGACTTTAACCATGCTCATACGTGGTACTGGGAGCGGTAGAGTCACTTCAACACCCGCTGGAGTGAATTGTACAACTGATTGTACTGCACAATTTAATAATGGGCGGGTAGTCACTTTAAAAGCTACGCCTGTATCAGGTTCGGTTTTAAAAAAATGGGGTGGTGCTTGCTTGGGTGTTGCGGGTGATACTTGCCGAGTGACCATGAACGCCGTCAAAACAGCACGTGCTGTTTTTGCTTTAGCCATTCCTAGTCAACCTACTAATGTGCAAGCAACAGCAGGGGATAAAAAAGTCACCTTAAGTTGGTCACCTTCCTCTAGTGCTACTGCTTACGATATTTGTATGGCAACTGAAGCTATCAATGATTTTAACAATTGCAATAGCCTTGCTGATGGTGAATTACTGCTTGATCAAGTAAGCCCTGCCGTAATTGATGCACTAGATAATGGGGTTGAGTATCACTTTAGAGTAGTAGCTCGTAACTCAGGTGGAACTAGCCCAAGCAGTAATGAGGTTACTGCAACTCCTCAAGCAAGTATCATTCTTGGTGCGGGTGGTTATCATAGCTGCGCGATAGTAGAAGGTGATAGCTACTGTTGGGGGTTAAATTCCACAGGTCAGCTGGGTGATGGGTCTACAACTGATAGTACGAGTCCAGAACCGGTTGCAATGAATCTTCAAGCTTTACAAATCGATGGCGGTGAGGGTTATACCTGTGCAGTGGTGTCAGGTGGGGTGAAGTGTTGGGGTCTCAACAATCAAGGGCAGCTGGGTGACGGGACTACGACTAATCGGACTTCGCCAGTTACTGCGGTTGATCCTAATAGTGGGGCTACTGAGGTCAGCGCTAATTATGAGCATAGCTGTGCGATTGTACAAGGGGCTGTGGATTGCTGGGGCGATAATACTTATGGGCAACTAGGTAGCTTGTTGCCTAGTACTGGCGTCACGCACATTGCGACGGGTTGGTATCATACTTGTGTTGTACTAAATGGAGGCGTCAAGTGTTGGGGGCGTAATAATTCAGGACAGCTAGGTGATGGTACTAATAGTAATAGCACCACTCCAGTCGAGGCCATCCCCTCTAATAGTGGTGTAGTTGGGATTAGTGCGGGCTATCAACACACTTGTGCCTTGTTAAATGGTGGGGTTCAATGCTGGGGCTTGAATGCGCAGGGTCAATTAGGTAATGGCAATAACGCTAATAGTAATGTACCTGTACGTGCCATTAGCGCAAATCGTGGGGCAACTGATTTGTCAGCAGGTGGCTTACATACTTGTGCAGTCCTCAATAGTGGTGTCCAATGTTGGGGGTACAATGGGTTTGGTCAACTGGGTGATCGCTCTAATGTGGATAAAACCTCTCCAGTGAATGCAGTAACTGCGAATGCAGGCGCTACCAGCGTCGTTACTGGCTTTTATCACACTTGTGCTTTAGTCCGTGATGATGTGAAGTGCTGGGGTCTAAATGGTCAAGGTCAATTTGGCAATGGTACTACTACTAATAGCAATCGGCCTATTGATGGCGCTACTTTCTAACTAATCTTCAATTTAGTTTCTACAACTGCGGCACATCCTTAAGTGCCGCAGTGTTTTAGTTCCTAGAGACTACTCTCATCCAAGTTATTCAAGCATTTATTGACTACAGTTAGCTAATTTTGAATAGTAAGGTTTTTTTTTCTAAAGAATAAACATGGAACAATTCGGTGTTCACAGTTATTTAACTTATATGCTGGGTGTGATTATGATTGTGCTTTTACCCGGCCCTAACTCAGTATTTGTCTTGGCTTTATCCGCTCAGCAAGGGGTGCGTGCCGGTTGGAAAGCTGCCACAGGGATTTTTGTGGGCGATGCGATATTGATGTTAGCTAGTGCTGCGGGGGCAGTGACCTTACTCAAAACTTATCCTTTACTCTTCCATATTGTGCAGTATGCGGGTGCAGCCTATTTAATCTATTTAGGCTTGCGCCTGATTATCGCCGCCATCAAAACTTGGCCGAAAGACACGTCTTTGCAAGAGGCTATTGAGCAACCACTGGCTGAACCAAAATTGGCGAAACAATCTTCACCTTTTATAAAAGCTTTAATTATTAGCTTACTCAATCCTAAAGCTATTCTATTTTTCTTATCTTTCTTTGTGCAGTTTGTAGACCCACAGTATCCACAGCCAGCTGTATCATTCTTGATTCTAGCCGTCACTTTGCAATTTTTTAGTGCCTTGTATTTGGCAGCCTTAATTTATGGTGGAAGTTATTTAGCAGACGCTTTTCGTCAACGTAAACGTTTAAGTGCAGTATCTACGGGTGGTACAGGTATGGCTTTTCTAGGCTTTGCTGCTAAGTTAGCAACTGCATCAGCGCTGACTTGAATCAACCATCTGAACACAGCTTTGTGGCATATTTACCTCAGGCTTAAAGGGTAGTCGCAGTCACTACTGAGTAGTTGCGCTTTATGTATTTTATCTAGCTGTTTTCTTTCAACTTCCTGTGCAATCTCATTCTGTCTAAGTGCTTTTTAGTCTGTTGTAGATTTGCACTTAACTTTGCTTGTAGAAATTTACTTTGTAATTAATCTAGGAAAATTTTAAAAAAATATTGCAGTGCACAGGAATTTTGTTAACAATCTAGGAAGTTATCTTCCATTTGCTGAGATAAATGGTATATTTGCTGCACTGATTGTCAACAATCCGGAGCAATCATGTCAGCCCAGTTAGATTTAGACGAAGAAAGAACTTTATCCGATAAAGCCTCCAGCCGATTAACCCAAGCGATTGTCACCGGGGAGTTGGCTCAAGGGCAAAAGTTAAGCGAAGCCGATTTGGCGACCCGCTTCGGTATTAGCCGTGGCCCCTTACGTGAAGCGATTCGCCAACTAGAAGGGATGCGCTTAGTCACCCGAGTGCCGCATGCTGGTGCAAGGGTGGTAATGCTTGATAAGCCCATGCTGGCAGATTTATATCGAGTACGCGAAGCCTTAGAAGGTATGGCTTGCCGGATGGCGGCTCAAGCAATGAGCCAAGAAGAGATTGATACCTTGTTTGTGCTGTTGAATCGGCATGAAGAGGCAATCAATGCAGCAGATGGTTTAGCGTATTTTCAGAGCGAAGGGGATTTTGATTTTCACTTTCATATTGCTCTGGGTAGCCGTAATCAAATGCTTATAGATTTGTTAGTAGGTGAGTTATATCAGTTGCTGAGAATGTGTCGCTATCGCACTAGTCACTTAGCTAAACGAACTCGACCTGCCTTGCAACAACACCGTCAGATCGCCGAAGCCATTGCTGAACGCGACGGGGATCTCGCCGAATTGCTCATGCGTCGCCATATCAGTGGTGCATGGAAAAGTATTAGCCAAATAATGGAGACTAACCCATGACTGACCAATTGACCCCCGGCCAAAAATTTCGCCGTGCCGTAGAGGAAAATCATCCTCTGCAAGTAGTCGGGGCCGTAACCGCCAATAGCGCCATTATCGCCGAAAAAGTCGGTCATAAAGCTTTGTACTTATCGGGTGGTGGGGTTGCCGCGTCATCTTTGGGAATTCCCGACTTAGGCATCACCACGCTGCATGATGTAGTGGAAGACATTAAACGCATTACTGGCGTTACTTCTGCCCCTTTATTAGTCGATATCGACACGGGCTGGGGTGGTGCATTCAATATTGCGCGCGCGACTCGCGAAGTGGCAATGGCAGGGGCGGCAGGTTTCCATATTGAAGACCAAGTGATGCAAAAGCGCTGTGGTCATCGCCCGAATAAAGCCATTGTAAGCCTTGAAGAAATGGTGGATCGCGTGAAAGCCGCCGTTGATGCACGTACTGATCAAAGCTTTGTGATTATGGCGCGTACTGATGCTTTGGCGGTGGAGGGGATGCAATCGGCGATTGACCGTGCAATGGCTTGTGTGGAAGCAGGCGCGGACATGATCTTCCCTGAAGCGATGAATAAGCTGGAGCAATATGCCGAATTCACTAAAGCAGTGAAAGTTCCAGTTTTAGCTAATATTACCGAGTTCGGTGCTACCCCCCTTTACACCACCACCGAATTATCTAGCGTTGGTGTGAAATTAGTGTTGTACCCGTTGTCTGCGTTCCGCGCCATGTGCAAAGCAGCGGAAAATGTTTATACCCATTTATTACAAGAGGGCACGCAAAAGAATGTGCTCGACACGATGCAAACCCGCATGGAGCTTTACGACACCATTGGCTACCACGCATACGAGCAAAAACTCGATGCATTATTCGCCAAGCAGGGCGCAGAATAAGGAGTAAAGTTAAATGTTTGAACAAGTTCTGCCAAAGACTAAAAAGTCCGTTGCACTTTCTGGTATTGCCGCAGGCAACACGGCGATTTGTACGGTAGGGCGTACCGGCAATGACTTACATTATCGCGGCTATGACATTCTCGATTTTGCGGAAAAAGCCGAGTTTGAAGAAATTGCGCATTTATTGATTCATGGGGTATTGCCCAATCCAGCGCAATTAAAAGCTTATAAAGCTAAATTACGTTCCATGCGCGGTTTACCCTTAGCGGTAAAACAAGCGATGGAAGCGTTGCCACCGTCTGCACATCCGATGGATGTTATGCGTACTGGCTGTTCTGTACTGGGTACTTGCTTACCAGAGAAAGAAGATCATCCGGTTGCTGAAACGCGCTTAATGCTGGATCGTTTGGTGGCAAGCTTCGGTTCTATGCTGCTGTACTGGTATCACTTTGCAGTAAACGGCAAACGTATTGATGTCGAAAGCGATGAAGACTCGGTAGGCGGTCACTTCCTGCACTTATTGCACGGCAAAAAACCGAGAGAATCTTGGGTGCGCGCGATGCATACCTCCTTGATTCTGTATGCTGAGCATGAATTTAATGCTTCAACCTTCACCTCTCGCGTCATTGCGGGCACCAATTCGGATATTTATTCCTGCATTACCGGTTCGATTGGTGCATTACGTGGTTCCAAACACGGTGGCGCGAATGAAGTAGCGTTCCGCATTCAAAGCCGCTATTTCACGCCAGATCAAGCGGAAGCTGATATTCGTAAGCGTGTTGAAAACAAAGAGGTGATCATTGGTTTTGGTCATCCGGTTTACACCATTGCTGACCCACGCAATGAAGTGATCAAGCGGGTAGCGAAGCAGCTTTCGGACGAAAATGGCGATATGACCATGTACAACGTGGCTGAGCGCTTAGAAAGTGTGATGAAAGAAGCCAAGAACATGTTCCCGAACCTTGATTGGTTCTCGGCGGTGTCTTACAACCAAATGGGCGTACCAACCGATATGTTCACTCCGTTATTCGTGATTGCGCGTACCACTGGTTGGGGTGCGCATGTGATCGAACAACGTGAAGACGGCAAGATTATTCGTCCAAGTGCTCATTATACCGGCCCAGAAGATTTGAAATGGGTTCCCTTGAGCGAGCGTAAGTAATTAAGAGAACCCCTCCCTAACCCTCCCCTTATCAAGGGAGGGATAAGCCGCTTCGAGCTAGTTGGGAAGCTCCTCCCCTAATAAGGGGAGGTTGGGAGGGGTTTAATAACCCTGATACCAGTTGAATACACATGAATTCTCAATACCGTAAAAAACTACCTAACTCGACTGTCGACTATTTCGACACTCGTGCGGCTGTCGAAGCGATTCAAGCAGGCAGCTATGACACTTTACCTTACACCTCGCGCGTTTTAGCTGAGCAATTAGTCCGTCGTTGCGAGCCAGAAGCTTTAACCGATTCGTTAAAGCAATTAATCAAGCGCAAGCAAGATTTAGATTTCCCTTGGTATCCCGCTCGCGTCGTATGCCATGACATTTTAGGTCAAACGGCATTAGTGGACTTAGCAGGCTTGCGTGACGCGATTGCCGATCAAGGTGGCGATCCTTCTAAAGTTAATCCAGTCGTTCCAACGCAATTAATCGTTGACCACTCTTTAGCTGTCGAGTGTGGCGGTTTTGATCCAGACGCATTTGCGAAAAACCGTGCGATTGAAGATCGTCGTAACGAAGACCGTTTCCACTTTATCGATTGGACTAAAACCGCATTCAAAAACGTCGATGTGATTCCAGCAGGCAACGGTATCATGCACCAAATCAACTTGGAGAAAATGTCTCCAGTGATTCAAGTGCGCGATGGTGTGGCTTTCCCTGATACTTGTGTTGGTACAGATTCTCACACACCACACGTCGATGCCTTAGGCGTTATTGCGATTGGTGTGGGTGGTTTGGAAGCAGAAACCGTAATGCTTGGTCATCCGTCTATGATGCGTCTGCCTGACATCGTCGGGGTGAAGTTAACAGGCAAGCGTCAACCTGGCATTACTGCAACGGATATCGTCTTAGCTTTAACTGAATTCTTACGTAAAGAGCGCGTAGTCGGTGCTTATGTAGAATTCTTTGGTGATGGTGCAGACAGTCTTTCTATCGGTGACCGCGCGACCATTTCTAATATGTGCCCTGAATATGGCGCAACCGCTGCGATGTTCTACATCGATGGTCAAACCATTGATTATTTGAAGCTTACAGGTCGTGAGCCAGAGCAAGTTGCCTTAGTAGAAAACTATGCCAAAACCACTGGTTTGTGGTCAGACTCGCTGAAAACCGCACAGTACCCACGCGTATTGTCGTTTGATCTGTCGACTGTTGTGCGCAATATGGCGGGGCCTTCTAATCCGCACAAACGTTTACCAACTTCAGCTTTACAAGAACGTGGTATTGCGGACGAAGCTAAATTAGTCGCCGCCAAAGCCGAAGAAGCTAAAGGTTTATTGCCCGATGGCGCGGTTATCATTGCTGCCATTACTTCTTGTACTAATACTTCTAATCCGCGCAACGTGGTTGCGGCTGCCTTATTAGCACGCAAAGCTAATGAATTAGGTTTAGTGCGTAAACCTTGGGTGAAATCGTCTTTTGCTCCTGGTTCAAAAGTGGCTGAGCTGTATTTGAAAGAAGCGGGTTTATTGCCTGAGTTGGAAAAATTAGGCTTTGGTATCGTGGCATTTGCTTGTACGACCTGTAATGGTATGTCGGGTGCGCTTGATCCAAAAATTCAGCAAGAAATTATTGACCGCGATTTGTATACAACCGCAGTATTATCCGGCAATCGTAACTTCGATGGTCGTATTCACCCTTATGCGAAACAAGCCTTCTTAGCGTCTCCACCCTTAGTCGTGGCTTATGCAATTGCAGGTACAGTACGTTTAGACATCGAGCAAGATGCATTAGGTACGGACAAAAACGGTAAAGCGATTACCTTAAAAGACATTTGGCCTTCTGACGAAGAAATCGATGCTATCGTGGCGAAGTCAGTAAAACCTGAGCAGTTCAAACAGGTTTACATCCCGATGTTCGATTTAGGCAAGGTGGAAGAAGCGGCAAGTCCTTTATACGACTGGCGCCCGATGTCTACCTATATCCGTCGTCCACCCTATTGGGAAGGTGCATTGGCAGGTGAGCGTACTTTAAAAGGTATGCGTCCGCTCGCAGTATTGCCAGACAATATTACCACTGACCACTTATCACCGTCGAATGCGATTCTATTGAATAGTGCGGCCGGTGAGTACTTGGCGAAAATGGGCTTGCCTGAGGAAGACTTTAACTCTTATGCAACCCATCGTGGCGACCACTTAACCGCACAACGTGCGACTTTCGCTAATCCACAATTAGTCAATGAAATGGCAGTGGTCAATGGCGAAGTGAAAAAAGGTTCGCTGGCTCGTGTTGAGCCAGAAGGCAAAGTAATGCGCATGTGGGAAGCGATTGAAACCTACATGAACCGCAAGCAAAACCTGATCATTATCGCCGGTGCGGATTACGGTCAAGGTTCCAGCCGTGACTGGGCTGCTAAAGGTGTACGTTTAGCAGGTGTGGAAGCGATTGTAGCCGAAGGTTTTGAGCGTATTCACCGTACCAACTTAGTGGGTATGGGCGTATTGCCGCTGGAATTCAAAGCTGGCGAAACGCGCAAAACTTACAACATCGATGGGACTGAAACCTTTGATGTGGAAGGTGAAATTGCACCTCGCACAAGTTTGACGGTGGTTATGCATCGCAAAAATGGCGAAGTCGTACGCATTCCAGTGACCTGCCGTTTAGACACGGCGGCAGAAGTACGCGTGTATAAAGCGGGCGGTGTATTACAACGCTTTGCACAAGACTTCTTGGAAGGTTCTGTCTAATAGCTCAAAAAGGTGGATACAATTCCACCTTTTTAAACCTTAGTACAAAACCATGATAATTGAACACTCTATTATTACCACAGCTAAACCCGAAACTGTTTTTGCTATTTATGCGCAAGTGGATGAATGGAAGAACTGGGATCCTGATACCAAAGCCTCTTATTTGAGCAATGGCTTAACCTTAGGTTCTCAAGGCAAGTTGACACCTACCAAAGGCAATACCGTGCCTATGGAAGTCACCGCCGTAGTACCCCATCAATCCTTTACCGTAACTAGTAAAATTCCCTTGTTTAAGATGGTATTCGACCATGAATTAACCACTACTCAACAAGGTACACGCATTACCCATCGCGTACAGTTTTCAGGATTGCTGTCCTTTGTACTAGGAAAAATGCTAGGTAAACAAGTCGATCAAGGCTTGCCCATTACCTTACAGCGTTTAAAAGAGTTAGCAGAATCGCTTGAAACTAAAGGATAAATTATGGCTAATGTTCCTCAAGTAAAAGTCCCTGCCACCTATCTGCGGGGTGGTACGAGTAAAGGCGTATTTTTCCGTCTTGAAGACCTACCTGTATCCGCCCAAGTACCCGGTAAGGCACGCGACAAATTATTTCAACGGGTGATTGGTAGTCCAGACCCTTATGCTGCACATATTGACGGCATGGGTGGTGCAACTTCCAGTACCAGCAAATGCGTTATTTTATCAAAAAGCAGCAAACCCGATCACGATGTTGATTATCTGTACGGACAGATTTCCATTGATAAGGATTTCGTCGATTGGAGCGGTAACTGCGGTAACTTATCTACGGGTGCGGGCGCATTCGCGATTCATGCAGGCTATGTGGACAAGTCACGTATTCCTGACAATGGCGTGTGTACTGTGCGGATTTGGCAGGCGAATATTAGCAAAACTATCATTGCTCATGTCCCTGTCACTAATGGGCAAGTACAAGAAACGGGTGATTTTGAACTGGATGGTGTGACCTTCCCTGCGGCGGAGATCGTACTAGAATTCCTTGATCCGTCTGATGAAGGTGAAGATGGCGGTAGTCTATTCCCAACGGGTAATCTGGTTGATCAATTAGAAGTACCTGATGTTGGCACGTTCCCCGCCACGATGATCACTGCGGGTATTCCTACTGTGTTCGTGAATGCCGAAGATATTGGTTACACCGGTACAGAGTTACGTGAAGCGATTAATACTGATCCAAAAGCCTTAGCGCGTTTGGAAAAAATCCGTGTCGCGGGTGCGTTACGTATGGGCTTGATTAAGACCCCAGAAGAAGCCGCTACGCGTCAACATACCCCGAAAGTCGCGTTTGTTTCTAAACCGAAAGATTATAAGTCTTCCAGCGGCAAGCAAATTAATGCTTCTGACGTAGACTTATTAGTACGTGCCTTATCAATGGGTAAACTACACCATGCCATGATGGGTACGGCGGCGGTCGCGATTGGTACAGCGGCTGCGATTCCAGGTACTTTAGTGAATTTAGCTGCGGGTGGTGGCGAGCGTACTTCCGTTAATTTCGGACATCCTTCTGGCACATTGCGCGTGGGTGCAGAAGCGAAGTTAGACAATGGCGAATGGAAAGTGACCAAAGCCATTATGAGCCGTAGCGCACGTATTTTAATGGAAGGCTGGGTACGCGTACCAGACGATGCGTTTTAAGTTTTATAAAAGGAGGAGATTAACGTGAGTTATAAAGCAGAATACGAACGTTCTATGAATGATCCTGAAGGTTTCTGGAAGGAAAAAGCAGAAGCCCTGAAGTGGTACAAATTCCCTGAAACTATTTTATCTCAAGATGAACACGGTATTTATCGCTGGTTTAAAGATGGCGAGATGAATACCTCCTACATGGCGCTCGATTATCATGTTGAGCAAGGCCGTGGTGATCAAGTTGCCATTATCTATGATTCACCTGTTAGCAATACTAAAACTAAAGTCACTTATGCTGAACTCTTAGATCAGGTCGCACGCACCGCGGGCATGCTCAAAGGTTTAGGAGTAGGTAAGGGTGATCGTGTCATTATCTATATGCCCATGATGGTTGAAGCCGTGGTTGGGATGTTAGCAGTTGCGCGTTTAGGTGCGATTCACTCGGTAGTCTTTGGTGGGTTTGCGCCACCTGAGCTTGCAGTACGTTTAGAAGATGCTCAGCCTAAAGTCATTTTGTCTTCTTCTTGCGGTATTGAAATCAGTCGTGTGATTGAATACAAACCTTTGTTAGATAAAGCGATTGAGCTATCTTCTCACAAACCACAAGCATGCGTCATTTTCCAACGCCCACAAGCAACTTCCACCTTAATTGCTGGTCGTGATCACGATTGGGCACAAATGATGGCTAATGCAGAGCCTGCTGCTTGTGTACCTGTAAAAGGTACTGATCCACTGTATATTCTTTATACTTCGGGTACTACGGGCAAGCCTAAAGGTGTAGTTCGTGAGAATGGTGGCCATGCAGTAGCACTGAATTACAGTATGCAGGCCATTTATAATGTGGGTGTGGGTGATGTATTCTGGGCGGCGTCTGATGTCGGTTGGGTCGTGGGTCACTCTTATATTGTCTATGCGCCTTTGATTCGTGGTTGTACCACCATTGTATACGAAGGCAAACCGATCATGACCCCCGATGCTGGTGCATTCTGGCGGGTGTGTGAAGAATATGGCGTAAAAGCCTTATTTACTGCACCAACGGCTTTCCGTGCTATCAAGAAAGAGGATTCTGAAGGCGAGTTCTTAAAGAAATACGATTTAAGTCAATTAAAAACTATTTTTTCAGCGGGTGAGCGCTTAGACCCACCAAGCCAAGAATGGCTGATGGAAAAAAGTGGCAAACCGGTGATTGATCACTGGTGGCAAACTGAAACCGGTTGGGGTATCACTGCTAACTTACAAGGTATCGAACCGATGCCAATTAAGTTAGGTTCATCTACTATGCCTACCCCTGGTTTTAATGTGCAGATTTTGGATGAGTCTGGCCAGCAGCTGAAAAATAGTGAGCAAGGTTATATTGCGATTAAATTGCCTTTACCACCTGCTTGCTTAGCAACCGTTTGGGGTAATGTCGATAAATTCAAAGAAAGCTATTTGTCTACCTTCGAAGGCTATTATGCTTCAGGTGATGGTGGCTATATCGACCAAGATGGCTATGTTTTCGTCATGGGTCGGGTTGATGACGTGATCAACGTAGCAGGCCATCGCTTGTCAACGGGTGAAATGGAAGAAATCATTGGCGGGCATGCAGCAGTAGCAGAGTGTGCAGTCGTTGGGCGGGATGATGATCTGAAAGGCCAAATTCCTATTGGCTTAGTTGTGTTGAAGTCTGGTGTAACTATTGATGAAGCTACTTTATCGAAAGAGTTAATCAATATGATCCGTGGCAGTATTGGTGCGATTGCTTGCTACAAAGACACTTATATTGTTAAACGCTTACCCAAAACACGTTCCGGCAAAATCTTACGTAAGAATATGCGTCAGATGATTAATGGTGAGAAATATATAGTGCCTTCCACCATTGATGATCCAGGCATTATGCCAGAGATCGAAGCACAATTAAGAGAGTGTGGTGTAATTCGGTCTTAATTGGTATCTGCTAACAAGGGAGCTTGATGCTCCCTTGTGTTACGATTGACTATATTTTATGCAATATAAAATCTTTTATTAGTCAATAACACTGTACTTAGTTTTATTAAATCTTAGTTAAGATCTTGCAGTTTTTGTCAATTTCATACAGCTAGCAAAATTTTTCGTGCATAATTGCTGCTATTGCGGTTTTTGGTGCGATTTGAATGAAAGTGTTTTCTCAGTGTGGCGTTCCGGCCGTCGGCTTATCCTTTCTTGTTAGTCTTTTATTGGGTCTAGCAATGCCGAGCTTAGCGGCTGAAGATAAAAAAGTTACCGAAGCAATTCCCGTTGAAGCTACTCCAGCTAAAGATGAGGTAGATGAGGCCGGCTCGCCCGTTGCTGACCCTCCCATTGATCTGACCAATACTGAGGCCGATGAGATGGCGCAGTCGATTGTGAAGATTTATACCACTGCCGAAAAAAATTCAACCTTAGCACCGTGGAATTCTGATAGTGAGTCCATGATTGGTACTGGCTTTGTGATTAAAGGCAATCGTATCTTGACCAATGCACATGTGGTAGAAAGTAATACTTTCATTGAGTTACAGCGGGATGGTAAACCTGATCGTTATGAGGCAGAGGTTCTTGCTATTTCACATGAGGCAGATTTAGCACTGCTGAAAGTAAAAGATGAAAGCTTCTTTAAGAAAGGCAAATTTTTAGAGATTGGTGAGTTGCCACGCGTGCATCAAGAAATCAGCGTCTATGGTTTCCCTACAGGTGGTGATACTTTAAGTGTCACTAAAGGCATTGTGTCGCGCATTGAATATTTAGAATATGCACATAGTGGTTTGGCTTCTCAAGCGATTCAAATTGATGCAGCAATTAATCCGGGGAATAGTGGTGGCCCTGCTTTAGCAGGCAATAAAGTCGTGGGTGTAGCCATGCAAGTTGCTGCGAATGGGGAGGAAAATATTGGTTATATGATCCCTCCCTCAATCATTAATCACTTTTTAAAAGATTTAGAAGATGGTCGTTATGACGGCTTCCCTGAGTTTGCGATAGTCACTGAACAATTGGTGAACCCAGCTTTACGCAGTAAGCACAATCTGTCTAAAGAACAGACCGGAGTGTTGATTACCAAAGTCTGCGCAGGGGCTACACCTGAGCAATATTTGAAAGTTGGCGATATTATTACCAAGATTGATAATGAACCTGTTGAGAATAACGGCACGGTGTTATTTCAGCCTAGCAAATATATCGATTTTAATTATCGGGTGGATCAACATCAGTTAAATGATACTTTGCATCTGGATATTATCCGTGATGGTAAGGCATTAACAGTGCAGTTACCCTTAGATAGAGCGGTGACTTCGGTATATAGCCACGATACCAAGCCACGCTACTTTATTTATGGTGGTTATGTCTTCACCCCAACTGAATTATCTGACGCTTGCCAGCACCGTAAAGACTATGACAAAAATGAATTTAAGAATAAAACCGAAAATGTCAGTATTGTCAAAGTCTTAGCATCGAGTAGTAATGTTGGTTATCATGATTTGGCAATGCGGGTGCAAATGATTAATGGGCAAACTTTCAATGATTTCCGCGAGTTTTATAAGCTAATGAAGCAGGTCAAAACGCCTTACATTACTTTAGAAGACTTAGATGGTTATCAAGTCGTTATTGATCGTCAAGCAGCTGAAGCTGAGCATGTGGAGTTATTGAAGCGTTATAACATGGAAAGCAGTCAGTCGCCTGATCTGGATGATTTAGAGTCTGAATTAGCTAAAGCTAAACCTTAGCCGCTTATCGTTTTGTGTCTAAAGGCCATCTTAGTTCTATTATAATTTTTAGTTATTGAATATAAAATTAATATTATTCTTAATTAAAAACTAAATTTGTTGGACTATGTCATGACAAAGACGAACAGCTTTCTACTCCTCAGCCTAGTGCTGTCGCTAGGCTGTTTATTAGGCCAAGCTCAAGCGGGCAATCTATATCGGTGGGTCGATAGCAGTGGCACGGTACATTATGCTGATAGTGTGCCGCCTAACTATTCACAGACTGGTCATGCCGAGCTAAATGCCTTGGGGATGACACTAAAAAATGTTCCTGCTGCTAAAACCACTGAGCAAGCGCAGGAGGATGACTGGATCAAAGATTTAGAAGGTAAGCGCCAGAAATTTAAAGATCGCCAACAGCAAGAAGATAGAGAGCTACTTACAACTTTCACGGATGTTAAACAGCTCGATGAGTCGCATCAAAGCCGCATCAAAATGTTGCAAGATAGCCGTAAGCAAATGGAGCTACTGCGCGATAAACTCAAATTAGAAATTGCTGATTTACAAGCTGCTTTAACTAAATCTAAAGATGCTGAGCAAAAGCGGGTACAAGGTTTTATTGATACTAAGCAAAAAAGCATGAGTGATTATGAAATGGCTATTCAGCAAAGTTTGGCAGAAGAAAAAAGTGCTGAGCTAGCTTTTCAAAAGCAGCGTAGCCGTTTCATAGAGCTACTGGATAAACAGAAAGCGCGTGAGGCCAGCTAAGCTTGGTTAAGCTGCTGTAAAATAGCAGATGCATCCGTATAAGAGTGTTGAATTCTGAATAGCTGATCCTTAGTTTGTAAAATCAAACTAGGAAAGCTATGCACACCTAATTGATCAGCTAAAGCTAGATTTTCCTTAAGTTGTTCTTGTATGGTACTTGAGTTTAAGTCACTGACAAAACGTGTAGTGTCCAAACCTATTTCAGTTGTAAGTTCAATCAAAGTAGTTGTATCAGCAGGGTTGCGCGCCTGCAGATAGTAGGCATTTTGAATTGCTGTCAGCATTGCTTGCCCTGTCTGAGCTTGCTGCAGTTCCGTTGCTAAAACGGCTCGACAAGCAGGATAAGTTGAGCGGCGTGGTTGGCATGTCGTCCAAAAACTAAAATTAAATTCCGTACCCGGTACAGTTTGCATAATCTTATACCAATTTGCCTGCACCATACTTTGTGTAGCAAGTGGCATCGGCTCAGCGGTGTCAGGTGCTAAGCCACCTAATACAGTTTTTACGCGAATTCTATCAGACAATAGTTGTTGGACTTGCTGCCAAATGGGGCGAAATGCATAACACCAGCTACACATAGGATCATAAATATAATAAAGCGTTGACTGGTTCGGAGTTTCGGCTGCAGTTGGCATAGACTAACTATATCAAGGGTTTAGGTTGAGTCTAAAGCTTAGCACAAGGACTGAAGAATGTTACAAACTCGTATTCCACCACCAGTTTATGCTTTATTAGCTGCTGTAACGATGGGGCTGTTAGATAGTTATTGGCCTATCGTTAATATTTTCACTGCTCCTTGGCATCGTTTAGGTTTGGGGTTAATTATTTTAGCTTTACTGGCAGATGTATGGTCTCTGTGGTTATTTTTCCAAGCACGGACTACACCTAATCCTCTGAAGCCACAAAATACTAGCCAATTAGTTACTACAGGTTTGTACCGTTACACACGTAATCCTATGTATGTAGGGATGCTAGTCATGCTACTAGGTTGGGCAATTTATTTAGGTAGTTTAAGCCCTTGGCTGCTGTTGCCAGTCTTTATTTGGGTGATTAATGAGCAGCAGATTCTGCCTGAAGAGGTGCTTTTAGGGCAGAAGTTTGGTGCCAGTTATCAAGCCTATAAACAGTCAGTACCTCGTTGGCTATGGCGCTAAGCGTAGGCATTCGTGGCCTAAACTAATTAAGGCTTTTTCTACAACAGGTGACCAGGGTTGGGCGCAATTAATGCGAATACAGTTGGTATATTTAGCACTTGCAGTAAACAAGCGTCCAGGGGCTATGCTAACTTTATGTTCAATCATCTGGTGGGCAAGAGCGAGTGTGTCTAGGTTGTTCGGTAATTCCACCCAAAGCACGAAACCGCCTTTCGGTTGTGAAATCCGTGTGCCTTCTGGTAGATATTTATTCAAAGTGCGCGCAAACAAGCTGACTTGTTGTTGATATTGCAACTGCACTTGGCGTAAATAACGTTCATGTCCACCATGCTCTAGATAATCTGCAATCGCAAGCTGTGACAAAGTAGGGGCTGCGAGATTAGTGACATATTTGAAATACGTAGCGCGCTCTAAATCCTTTGGGGGGAGGAGCATCCAACCCAAACGTAAACCTTGAGCCACTGTTTTTGAGAAAGATGAGCAATAAATCACACATTGATGGATATCAAAGCTATGTAAAGAGCGTGGACGTTCACCGTTGTAGGCTAAATCGGCATAAATATCATCTTCAATCAAGGGCACTTGGTATTTATGTGCGAGTTTTACCAAAGCTTGCTTGTGGGAATCACTCAGTAGACAGCCTAACGGGTTATGAAAATTAGGAATCAAGACACAAGCTTTAATTGGCCATTGCTCTAAAGCTAATTCTAGGGCAGGTAAGCTGATACCACTTTGGGGATCAGTAGGGATTTCTAAAGCTTTCATACCCAAAGAATCAATGACTTGCAATAAGCCATAAAAGGTCGGGGATTCGATAGCAATAATATCGCCTGCTTGTGCAACGGTACGTAAAGCTAAAGTGAGGGCTTCGTGCCCGCCATTCGTGATAAGAATATCTTCAGGATGAACTCGATCACCACTAGCTAACATGCGTCGCGCAATTTGCTGCTGTAAACTTGGCAAGCCAGGGGGGAAGGCATAATTAGCCGCACGATTATCATAATTGCGCACTACTTTGTTTAAACTGCGCTGTAAAGCCCGCATAGGTAGAAAGCTTGCATGCGGAACGGCCGCACCTAGTTGAATAAAATCCTCTTGATTGACTACCCGCGCTAAATGTAAAGATAGCTCTTGCCCCGTCACTGGCATCGGGCGCTGTGGTGGACTAGAGGGTGAGGGCAGTTCCGGCTTAATCCACGGGCGTTCACAAATGTAATATCCTGAGCGTGGGCGTGCTTCTAAAGTTCCCTCATTTTCCAGTTGGCGTTGGGCTTGCACGATAGTGGACACACTCACGCCAAATTGCTGGCTTAATAACCGCACGCCTGGTAAACGCTCACCTATCTTATATAAACCAGCTTCAATATGTTGGTGCAGTCGATTGGCAATATCTTGATATAAAAGTGTCATAAAGGTTCACACGCACCAAAACAGCACAGCTAGTTAGGAGTGAGGCAGTACAGTTATTAAAAAAACATAACTGTGCTGGCTAAATAGATTTTTTCTAAATCTGTACTGCTAATTTAACACGTTTTATCCTGAACTCACTATAAAAACCTGAGTTAGAACATTATGGAGCTTCAGTTAATCGCAGCAATGTTTAGTTTCGCTTTTGTGACCTCGGTAACTCCGGGGCCAAATAATTTAATGCTGTTAGCGTCTGGAGCCAACTTTGGCTTTAAGCGCACAATTCCGCACATGCTTGGGATTGCTTGCGGTATGATTTTGCTCTTACTCGTGACTTTGCTAGGTTTAGGCGAAATTTTTAATCGTTTGCCCAGTGCGCAATTGGCTTTAAAGGTAATCGGTGTGTTGTACTTATTGTGGTTAGCGTGGAAAATTGCCAGTGCACCGATAGCAGAAACAGGTGACAATCCTAAATCCGAAGCCTTGAGTACTGCTCAACCGATGCGTTGTTGGCAAGCCGCTGCTTTCCAGTTTGTAAACCCTAAAGCTTGGATGATGGCTTTGGGAGCCGTGAGTAGTTTCACGCTAACTGGTGAACAGTATTGGCTATCAGGCTTAGCTTTAATCATCGTATTCTTTTTAGTGAACCTGCCTTCTATCTCCCTGTGGGCAGGCTTTGGTGTAGTCATTCAACAGTTTTTGTCCAGTGCGCGGCGTAAGCGTCAATTTAATATAATCATGGGCTTGTTAACTGCAGCAACCGTTTGGATGATTGTTGGTGTATAAAAATTTTGGAGCAAAAGAAATCATGTTTGAACATGCACGTTGTTGGGTAAATGGCAAATTAGTCCCTGCAGAGCAGGCGAGCGTTTCAGTCTTTGATCACGGCTTTTTATATGGGGATGGTATTTTTGAAGGGGTGCGCTTTTATAATAAACGTGCGTTTCGTTTGCCCTTACATTTAAAACGTTTACGCCGTTCAGCGGCTGCTTTGCAACTTAAGATTCCTAGCGAAGAGGTGTTTACCCAAGCCGTATATGCAGTAATTGAAGCTTCTGATTTAAACGACGGCTATTTACGGATTATTGCGACGCGTGGAGTAGGGGTGCTTGGGATTAACCCAGCAACTTGTAAAGAACCGGGGGTGATTGTAATCGCTGACCAATTACAAATGGTGAGTGACGCTGAGCGTGCTAAGGGCATTCGTGCAATTATCACGTCTACTCGCCGTTCACAGCCTGATCGCTTAGATCCGCGCATCAAAAGCCTAAACTATTTAACTTCTATCTTTGCGCGCATGGAAGCGAACTTTGCAGGGGTAGAAGAGGGCATTTTATTAAATGATCGTGGTTGTGTAGCTGAAGGCACAGCAGAGAATATCTTTATTACTCGTGATGGTGAGTTGCTTACTCCAGCCCCAACCGAAGGTGCTTTAGCAGGCATTACCCGTGGTACGGTTTTAGAGTTAGCTGCACAATTGGGTATCAAAACTTGTGAAACTGTATTGACGCCGTATGATTTGTATTCAGCTGATGAATGCTTCTTCACTGGAACAGGCGCACGATTAATTCCAGTACGAGAAATTGATGGGCGCGTGATTCAAACTTGCCCAGGACCTGCTTATCAGCAATTAGCTGCGGCCTTTGCTGAGTTAGTTCAGCGAGAAACTACTGATTAATTAAGCACTTAATCTAGGTAGATATAATGGCGTATCTACCTGGCTCTTCCTCTGAATAAACTTACAGTCTCTAAGGCAGTGCGATATACTTTTAAGTTAACAGGTAAAATTAATTAAGTGTTGTTAAAGTGATGGCACTAGCTGGAGAGGCTAGTTAAAAGGAGGAGGTGTATGCAGCAGTTTTCAAGCACAGGCTTAGCCAAACGACGCAAGCTCATCGAATCCGAATGGAGTCAATTTGTTGCAGGGAGTGTACCCTTAGGCAGTGAAGCGATTCGGCGCGATATTATTGGCTCATGGCAACGCAGTGCACAGATTGCTTCCATCCAGCAAGGGCAAGCACCTGCGGATGATGCCTATACCACTTCAACCCTCTGGAAAGAATCCATCCTCCGCCAAGCCGCTGAGCGTGAACAAGAGCAAATTATTCAATTAGCCCGCGAAGGCGAATTAGTTGCGGCGATTGCTGATGCTTCTGGACGTTTACTTTGGACTTATGCCAGTCGCCATATGCAACCCAAGGCTGAAGCAGTGAATTTTACCGCCGGTGGGCATTGGGATGAGCGCTCCGTGGGGACCAATGCAGTGGGTTTATCCTTAAATCTTAAGTCAGCAGTAACCGTATTTTCCTCTGAGCATTATCAACCTTTTGTACATGATTGGGTCTGCTATGCTGCACCGATTATTCATCCGCAATCAGGCGAGTGTGTAGGTATTTTAGATTTATCCACCACTTGGAAACGGCACACACCTTTAGGCCAAGCGGCAGTAACGGAGTTAGCCCGTTCGATTGCGCGCTGTTTGCCCAATCATTTGCCACGTGCTGAGTTAGAAATTCACGCGCTTGGGCAGCCCCAAGTAATTTATCGAGGTAAGCCTATCGCTTTGCCGCAGCGTTATTTAGAAATGCTCTGTTTGTTGGTACTGAATCCACAGGGTTTGAGTTTAGAAGCTTTCCATGCTGCTTTATATGGCGATGCACTGGCCTCAACGGCAACTTTAAAAGCTGAAATCTCGCATTTACGCCGCCTTCTGGATGGGCAAATTGGTTCACGTCCATATCGTTTATTAATTCCTGCTTGGGCGGACTTTATTCAAGTTTGGCAGGCTTTGCGTGAGCAAAAAACCAATGAAGCCTTGGCTTTGTATCGTGGGCCTTTAATGCCACAATCGAATGCTCCGGAGCTGAGCGAATGGCGCTATTGTATTGATGCAGTGATGGATCAGGTGCTAGATACTTGTGCTGAACCCAGTTTATTGGTGGATAAAATCTGCCAAAACCCAGCAGGTAGCGATTTAGTGCGCGCACGTTTAGCAGAGTTAATCGCAAGGCCGCGCTTACGTTGGTGATTCAAAAGTCGCTAGATAACTTGCTTCATAAGTTTCTAAGGCTGCTTTTAAGTCTGAGGTTTCAATCAGTGGCGATAAAGTGCGTGCTAAAATATTGCAATTCCACAATCCGACTACGGGCTGCTGAGCAAAAGCATAACGGCCTTTTTCATCGGCAGGACTACTGACAAAATCCGCTGTATATTCAGGATTGAATGAGCTCTCTCCTAAATCCAAACTAAGGCCAAGAATTGATTGATTGTCAGTATTCATCATCCCATGTACAAAACCAACCCTTTGCCAGTGTGCAATAAGCCTAGCAGTGCGTTCAATGACTGCTTGGAAAAAGGCAGCATAGGGTTTTGGCGTGTTTAAACAGTCTGGATAATAATGCTGGATGACAAAATCCGTTAATTGCTGAAGTTCTGGGTATTTGCGTTCGAAGTAATATAGCTCAAAATGCCCAAAGCGAATAAAGCTAGCTGCTAGGCGCGTTAACATCGCTGCTGCTTGAAAACCTTGGCGATAAACTAAATTCTTTCCAACAGTTAAGGCCAAACACTTAACCGCAGGCACGCCTAAAGCAGTTAATTGTTCACTCATGTGGTATTCGTGCAAGGCTTCCTTTAAGCCTGCCAAACCGTCAGCATGGCGCGCATAATGGGTTTTGCCAGCCCCTTTGAGCTGCCATTCTACATAGCCCTGATTAGTTTCAATACCACCCAAAAGCACACTACGGCCGTCACCTAAAAAGGGATTAAACTTGCCTAATTGATGCCCTGCATAGGCTTGTGCAAGTGGTTGCATGCCTTTAAGTAGTAGATGACCGCTACAAACTTGCAAGGCCTCAGTGCTGGAAAAGAAGTTTGAACCCAAGCCAAGTTGTTCAGCTAGCGTGGCATTAGTTCGAACGAAATAAGGCTCGCTTAAACCTTGCGGCGTAGTTAAAGCAAAAAAGCCCGCTCCTAAAGTATAGAAGCGGTTGGAAAACACGAGCTCAGAACAAGACTTGTGCATAAAATCGAGAATTACAGTTTGGTGCAATTCTCGAACACGAGGAGGAAACTTAGAAGAAACCCAATGGATTGATGTCGTAGCTCACCAACAGGTTTTTAGTTTGTTGATAATGATCGAGCATCATCTTGTGGGTTTCACGGCCTACACCAGATTTTTTGTAACCACCGAAGGCAGCATGGGCTGGATAGAGGTGGTAGCAGTTAGTCCATACGCGACCTGCTTGGATGCCACGACCCATGCGATAAGACAGGTTCATATCCCGTGTCCACACGCCAGCACCTAAACCAAATTCAGTGTCGTTGGCGATGGCTAACGCTTCAGCTTCATCTTTGAAGGTGGCTACAGACACAACTGGACCAAAAATTTCTTCTTGGAAGACACGCATATTATTGGTGCCTTTTAACAAGGTTGGCTTAACATAGAAACCATCTTTGTAGTCACCTTCTAATTGCTCAACTCCGCCACCCATCAGCACTTCAGCACCTTCTTCTTTACCAATGCTGATATAACTGAGGATTTTCTCAAATTGCTCTTGAGAAGCCTGAGCGCCAACCATGACCTCGGTATCTAATGGATTGCCACGTTTAATCTTCGCTGCACGTTCAGCAACCAGGCCAATGAACTTTTCATAGATAGATTCTTGAATCAGTAAACGTGAAGGGCAAGTACAAACTTCACCTTGGTTGAAGAAGGCTAATACGGCACCCTCAACAGCTTTGCTCACGAATGCGTCTTCTTGATCTAAAACATCAGCGAAGTAGATATTCGGTGACTTACCACCTAATTCAACAGTGGAGGGAATAATATTTTCTGCGGCATAGCCCATGATTAGTGAGCCAACTGGAGTAGAGCCAGTGAAGGCGATCTTAGCGATCCGCTTATTAGTGGCTAAAGCTTTACCTGCTTCTGCACCGAAACCATTGACGATGTTTAAAACCCCAGCAGGTAATAAATCGCTGATCAGTTCAGCAAAGAGCAGAATCGAGGCTGGAGTTTGCTCAGCAGGCTTCAGAACCACGCAGTTACCAGCGGCTAGAGCAGGAGCTAATTTCCAAGCTGCCATTAGCAAGGGGAAGTTCCAAGGAATAATTTGACCAACAACACCTAATGGCTCATGGAATTGATAGGAAACGGTATTGTGATCGATTTCGCCCATTGTGCCTTCTTGGGCACGGATGCAACCTGCGAAATAACGGAAATGGTCAACGAATAACGGAATATCCGCATTCAACGTTTCACGAACTGCTTTACCATTATCCCAAGTTTCGGCAACGGCTAATTTTTCCAGATTGGCTTCAACGCGATCCGCGATTTTCAGCAGGATATTAGAACGTGCCGTAATAGAGGTTTTGCCCCAAGCATCTTTGGCAGCATGGGCTGCATCTAAAGCTAATTCAATGTCTTCAGCGCTAGAGCGTGGAATTTTAGTGAAGGCTTTGCCATTGACTGGAGAAATATTATCGAAGTATTCGCCTTTAACCGGAGCAACCCATTTGCCACCGATAAAGTTTTCGTATTGTGATTTGAAATTAACGACTGCGCCTTCAGTATTTGGATTGGCGTATTGCATACTCCTAGCACTCCTCTTTGCAATTTGAATATGAACATCATTAGGCAGGTCTAGCCTGTTATGATCAGCTTAGAGCAAGGAGGGTAGGGAAACGGTAGGTTTCAAAACCTACCAATTACCAACGTGTTTCCACTTCTTCTGGTGGATAATAATGAAAGGGTGGTTCTTCCTGTACTTGCGGACGCATGGTTTTTATTGGAGTGCGCTGTGGCTTAGGCGCTAACTCAGGTATCGGGATAGGCATCTCTAAATCTAATCGAATCGGCTCTGGCTCGGCCTGAATAGGCTCATCAGTTTTCAAAGCTTGAGTAAATAGCTGAACTTCTTCAGCTGTCGGTGGTAAATAAGTGTCACGTAATCGATACAAGGCATCTCGCAAGCCTTGTGTATGAGAAAAGCTCATGATAGTTCCCCCCGCAGAACCCAACAGTACGGTTAGTTTATACCTAAGGTTTGCGCGCAATAAAGGCGGAAACTGGCCGCCCATCTTCTAATATTTCAATCTCATCTAATAGATAGTCAAAGCCCTGAAATTGCTCAGCTAATTCCTTGGGGGCTAATAAAAACTTTGGGTTGCGGGGGCGACCCATCGCAGTCTGTTCACAGCCTTGCATAAAGGTTTGATAGATAATAATCCCACCGGGTTTTAATAAAGCCTCTAGCAGTGGAAATAAAGGGCGATGCAAATAGCGTGCAACACAAATGAGATCAAAACTGCCTAAGTCAAACTCAGGTAAAGGCATGGCTTCTGTTTCTAAATCACGCAAGAGTGTAGTGATCTGTAAATTCTGGCTCACTGCTAATTGCTGAACTCTTTGTAAGGAATCTGCAGACCAATCCACACCGGTCATTTGCCAACCGTGCTGCGCTAAGTAAATTAAATCTCGCCCCGCACCACAAGCTAAATCCAAACCTCGTCCAGTAGGAATTTGATAGTGTGGCATGAGCTCCTGCACAAACCGTTGGAGTAGCAGTGCGGCTTGCCAGCATTGTTTAGATTGAGAACCAGTTTCCCATTGCCCTGTGGTTTGTAGGTGCTGAACGAAATGTTCATTCCATATGAGATCGTCTTGTAGTTGATAACCCCGTTCAAGTAAAAACGCCCTTGCTAATTTTAAATCCTCAAGCTTGCCACAGAGTTGTAAAGTTTGAGTACGTTTAGGTAATTCATGTAAACGCGCAAACAGTTCTTGAGCAGGGACTGAACAAGCCCCTGTAGCATGGCCTAGTTGGTATTCAGCTTGGGGGCGGCAATCGATTAAAACAGCAGTTGACATAATTAATGAGCGGGTGTGGTAGTTTTGGGTTTCAGGATATAAAAGCGGGTTTTTTGTTTCATATGTCCTGCCCAAGTTTCGGCTTGTTGACCCGTACCAAAGAAAAAGTCACCACGTAAATCACCTTTAATCGCACCACCCGTATCTTGGGCAAACATCAAACGCTGCAAAGGCTGATTGGTGTCAGGATAGGTCGTATCAATCCACATCAAGCTACCTAGATCAATCACTTTACGATCTACTGCTAAACTACGTCCCGCAGTTAACGGTACACCTAAAGATCCTACTGGCCCTTGCTCGATATTTTCCCGCAGACTAAAAAACACATAGCTTGGATTTTCATTCAGCAGCTTATCGGCTTCAGTGGGATTATCGCGAATCCATTGTTTAATTGAGAACATATTAATCGTGCCCGGCTTTAATTTGCCCCATTCTTGCAAGCGTTTACCAATCGCGACATAAGGCAAGCCATTTTGATTCGCATAAGCGACCCCGATTACTTTGCCGTCTGGTAATTGCACTCGTCCTGAACCTTGAATATGCAGGAAAAACAGGTCTTCTTTATTATCTACCCAAACGATTTCTTGACCTGCTAAGGGTTTATTTACGCCATCAATAGTGGCGCGGTCGTAATAGGGGACGACCCGATTCCCTTCTACCAAGCGTCCGCGCACACGTTTATCTTTCAATTCTGGATAAAGCTCAGCTAGTTCAATAGTCAGCATGTCTTTAGGTGGGCTATAAATTGGATATTGAAAGCGTTCGCTTGGGGTAAAACTGCCTTGTAGCAAAGGTTCATAATAGCCAGTCAACAAACCTTCAGCTTTTAGGTTTTCCCCGAATAATTGATAAGGGGTGAAATATTGCTCAAAGAATAAGCGCGCACTCGCTGCATCATTAGCCGGATTCATTTGAGCTGCTTGGCAAACCGTTTCCCAAAAAGCTTCTTTTTTTGCCATTGCTAAGCAGTTACTGAGCAAGGCTGGCCAAGCCTCTTGTGCTTGATCTTGACTCCAGCCTGGGAGTTTATCCCAACTCAGTGCTTCACTCGTGATTGGGCCAGTAGGCTTGGCAGGTGGTTGGCTGGGTTTCTGATCGTCGCAAGCACTTAAGAATAAAGCAGTAGTTAAAGTCAGAACGAGTTTCCAGCGAGAGCAAGCATTAAGCATCACAGCATCCTTGATGAGCAAGCTGGGCATTATCGGGAAAAATACTATTAACTACAATTTAAGCAACTGTATTGTAGCATTTAACTTGGCTGTTAATTTCTATCTTTATGCCAATTGCAGCAGGGCACGCTTATGTATAAAGTAAGTCGCCAAGTTTAGGGGTATTTTCCAGCTTAAATTTGTAGTTTTTTACTACAGATGATTTATTCAGGGATCGAGATTCGGGCTTAACATTGATGAAAAAATTCCTTAAAACCGCGCTATTTATGGCTTTAGCGTGTAGCTTGTCGTTGGTTCAAGCAGAAACCCAACCAACTACTCAAACCACCGCCACCATTGTACAGACGGCTGCAACTCCAAGCGATGTGCGTTTAATTCCGATGGAAAATAAAGCACAACCTTATGAGCTAGCCGCTAAATTGCAATGGAATCCACATGATAAACGCTGGGATAAAGTCTTAGTTTTATACAATGGAGCGAGTAAGCCGCCCGCGGATCATCCCGTTTGGGCTTATTTCAAAGCTTTAGGTTTACCGGATCGCGCACCGAGCAAACCGGGTGAAAATCTTGCTTATCGACCTTTTCATACGAATGCTTATTGTGATGGCACTACACCCTTGACGAGTGGTAAAGCCATGCGAATTAGCTTTGATAATGATGAACTGGGTAGTTATGGGCAAAAAGATTATTTTCGTGATTGGAACTGTCCACAATGGGGGATGGGTTTAAAAAATCTGGCGATTGTGAATGGTAAAGAGTCACGCACCGGCAAAGATCACACCTTGCGTATCAAACTCTTAAAAGGTCTATCAGGTTGCGATAATGAAGTGAGTTGTATTAATTGGAAGCCACTCATCGGTCAAAAACTTGATAGTTTGTATTATTCCTATTGGGTGAAGTTCCCTGAGAATTTCGATCCGGTTTTAGGCGGAAAATTACCGGGCATTGGTAATGATAATGCGCGCACAGGCGGTGGCAAACCCACAGGGCATGATGGCTGGAGTGTGCGTGTCATGTGGGATCGACATGGAACCTTAGGCCAATATGTCTACCACATGGATCAACGGAGTCATTTTGGTGACTTTTTTGAATGGGATGGTGCTGAGATTCAAAAAGGTAAATGGCAGCAAATTAAAACTTTTGTGAAGCTGAATTCTGCGGGTAAAAATGATGGTGTGATTAAAACTTGGTTGGATGGCAAAGAGGTTTTAGATAAACACGATTTGCGCTTTCAGTCTGGCGATGATTTAAAAATCGAACGCTTCTTGTTTTCGGTGTTTTATGGAGGCTCAGGGCCAGAGTGGGCGCCCGCTTTCGATAATGTGATTTATTTGGATGATTTCACTTTATCAGTGCAGCCTTTATAAGTTTAAGGTAGTTTAGAAAGAAAAAAGCCAGCATCAAGCTGGCTTTTTTGTGTGCTAGAGATTCAACCGCCTTTCGGCCCCGCAACGAACCAAACAATTAAACCAATCAGCGGGAAGAATAAGATAAACAGAATCCACAGCAATTTACTGATACCGCTGGCTGAGCTTTGTGCCACTTTAATAATCGCCCAAATTGCCACGATTAAATGGATTAAGCCGAGTAAACCACCGACTTCAATACCCATGTAGAACTCCTTTACTAGCTATTAGCAGCGTGCTTGGTTTCTAAAAAAAATTATTTAAACTGCCTGCTAGCTTACCTGAGGATGAATTGGGGGTCTAAAAACCGCATTTCCTTTAGAGGGTTTGGCGTGAAGTAGCTTATTTTGCTACTGGCAGCCGCGCACTTTTCTACTTCTTGGGTTAGCTTTGCTTAGTCTGCGGTAGCGCTTTAAGCTTAGATCCATCAACTAACCGCAACCCCCAATGAGGTCAAAATGGAAAACAACAATATCGCCTTACCAAGTTCAACGAGCTGGGTGCTCTTTGTCAAAATCACCTTTGTGGTTGCTTTACTCGCGATGGGAGCGTTTGTGTTTTTCTTAGAAGGCAGCTTATTAACCAAAGGTTATCTGGCTTTAAATTCCTTATTCTTAGTTAGCTCCACCATTATGCTCTCGAAGACTTTACGCGATGAATACGAGGCTGAGCGTTTACTCAATAAAATTAATGAAGCAAAAACTAACAAAATCTTAAAAGAGTACGGTGCTTAATTCAGCGAGGAGTGAAGGCATGTTTTATTTATTAGATAAATTAGCCACTGCTTTACGCGGTGGCACGCGTGAAGTCTTAGAGTCAGCGGTGGATGCAAATGCGCTTCGGATTTTAGCTCAGGAAATTTATGAAGCAGAAGCGGGTGTACGTCAAGCCAAGCAGCATTTAGCTCAAGTAATGGCGAATAAATTAAAGATGCAGCGCCAGTTAGAGCAAAGCCGCCAACGCTTAGCCGCGGAAGAGGACACGATTCGTGAGCATTTAGAGCGTCAAGAGGAACAACAAGCGAGTGCTTTAGCAGAAGATTTAGTCGTGCAGGAAGAGTTAGTCACGCAGCAAACCGAGCAACTGAAGCAACTAGAAGCTTATGAGCAACGTTTGCTGCAAACTCTGAAGCTGACGGCTAGCAAGTTAGAGCATTATCGAGCGCAGTTAGCGATGGCACAAACGACACAACAGGCTCAACAAGCAGCGGGGAAATTGGCGCAACAAAGCAATCGGCATAGTAATAGCTTTGAACGCATGCAAGATAGTTTAGACCGAATTCAAACTCAGCAGTCTGGCTTTGAGGATCATTTGCTAGCGATGGAGCAAATTGATCGTTACCTCAAAACTGGCTCTCAGCGAGGGAATAATAAAGATAAAAAAATCCAAGCAGCTTTAGAGCGTTTGCGCCCGAAAGCTGCTTAATTGATGAGTGAGCTAGGCTAATTGCTGCACTATTTTCGCCAGTGCCGAGGAGTCTAGCTCACCATTGCCTTGTGCTACTAACTGATGCATATAGTGAATCGCCAATTGTGAACTCGGCAGATTCAAACTCAAACTCTGAATGGTATTCGCTGCAATCCGCATATCTTTATCATGCAATTTCGCTTTAAAACCAGGGGTGTAATTATCTTCAATAATGCGTTTCGCATGTACCTCCATTACTTTAGAACCCGCAAAACCACCGGCTAAGGCAGTACGCATTTTCTCCAAATCTACGCCTGAGGCTTGTGCCAGCGCAAAGGCTTCACTGACCGCAATTACGGTTTGCGCAATAATCAAGTTATTACAAGCTTTCACGACTTGCCCCGCGCCATGATCGCCAATCAAGGTAATAGTTTTACCTAAGGCCGAAAGAATAGGGAGCGCTTCTGCAAAATCAGCAGCTTGTCCACCAACCATAATGGTTAGAGTGCCTGCGATTGCACCGGCTTCGCCACCTGAAACCGGTGCATCCAGCATCCGTAAGCCTCGATCTGCTAAACGTTGCGCCATGTCTTTAGTCGTTACGGGGGAAATGGTGCTCATATCAATGATGAGTAAGCCGGCTTGAGCGCCTTGGACAATCCCCTCTGTGCCAAAGACGACAGCCTCCACATCCGGTGTATCTGAAACCATGGTAATAATGACATCAGTTTCAGCAGCTAAGCCAGCGGTATTCGAGTATAGCTTCGCGCCTGAATTGACTAGATCAGTTGCTGTTTCAGGGCGGCGCGCATATACACCTAGGGAATAACCTGCTTTTAACAGATTTAAGCCCATCGGTTTACCCATGATGCCAGCGCCCACTAAACCAATACGTGGCAAATTCGCAGTAGACATAGCCGTTCCAGTGACTTAACAAAGTAAGAAGTTTAACAAAGCTTAGTGAAAACTGCTCTTATATCCCGTTTGGAAAGGCTGCCTTATTTGGGAGCGTGCCGGCTCTCATGTAGAATTAGCACCTAATAAAACTGTTGAGGAGCTATGCATGGAACTAACGCGCAACCAAGTCGAAGCACAATTAGCGAGTATCCAAGATCGATATCTAGGCCAAGATCTCATGGCTGCCAAAATGCTGAAAGAGCTTACTGTAGCTGGCGATCAGGTTACGCTAAAACTTGTGCAAGGCTATCCAGCAGGTGCTTATAAAGCGGAGTTACAAGCAGAGGTCACTCAGAAGCTTCAGCAAGTAGGAGCCACAAGCGTTAAGGTACAGATTGATACTGTCATTAGTGCACATGCGGTGCAGAAAACGGTTAAGCGCCATGATGGGATTAAAAATATTATTGCAGTGGCTTCCGGCAAAGGTGGAGTAGGGAAGTCGACTACTGCAGTGAATTTAGCTTTAGCTTTATTAGCAGATGGTGCCAAGGTGGGGATTTTAGATGCGGATATTTATGGCCCTAGTCAACCACGCATGTTAGGTATTTCTGGGCAGCCAGTCTCTGAAGATGGCCGCAGTTTGCAGCCGATGCAAAATCATGGTCTGAAAGCGATGTCGATTGGTTTTCTAATTGAAGAAGATACCCCAATGATTTGGCGCGGCCCGATGGTCACTCAAGCTTTAGAACAGCTATTGAATGATACCCAATGGGGTGATTTAGACTATTTAGTGGTCGATTTGCCACCCGGCACGGGGGATATTCAATTGACTTTATCGCAGAAAATTCCTGTTTCCGGTGCAATTATTGTTACCACACCACAAGATATTGCACTCCTCGATGCACGCAAAGGCTTAAAAATGTTTGAAAAGGTCGAAGTGCCAATTCTGGGTGTAGTAGAAAATATGAGTATGCATGTCTGTAGTAATTGTGGCCATGTGGAGCATATTTTCGGTTCGGGTGGTGGTGAAGCGATGGCGGAGCAGTATCAAGTAACTTATTTAGGTGGCCTGCCGTTAGATATTCAAATTCGCGAGCAAGCGGATAGTGGTAATCCAAGCGTAGTTGCTGACCCACAGGGTAAAGTGGCTGGTTTGTATCATGAGATTGCCCGTAAAGCTTCAGCCCGCTTAGCACGCCAATCCAAAGACTATAGTGCTAAATTCCCAACGATTAAGATTCAAAACGTCTAGAGCTGTTAATCTTACAGCTCTCCGGCCACGGTTTGCGCCGTGGCCTTTTTGTTTTAGTATGCCTTGAAAAATCAACTGGAAAGCATGTATGAGCATTAAGTCTGATCATTGGATACGGCGTATGGCCGAGCAACAACAAATGATTGAACCCTTTGAACCCAATCAAGTGCGTTCAGTCAACGGTGAAAAAATTATCTCTTATGGTACCTCCAGCTATGGCTATGATGTGCGTTGTGCGAATGAATTTAAAATTTTTACTAATATTAATTCAGCCATTGTTGACCCTAAACACTTCGATGCAAATAGCTTTGTTGATTTTGTCGGTGATGTTTGCATTATTCCGCCTAATTCCTTCGCACTCGCCCGCACCGTTGAATATTTCCGGATTCCGCGTTCAGTTCTGACGATTTGTTTAGGAAAATCCACCTATGCACGTTGCGGAATTATTGTAAACGTCACACCTCTAGAGCCAGAGTGGGAAGGGCATGTCACTTTAGAATTTTCTAATACCACGACCTTGCCAGCTAAAATTTATGCGAATGAGGGTGTGGCGCAAATGCTATTTTTAGAATCCGATGAGGTATGCAGTACCTCATACAAAGATCGTGGGGGCAAATATCAAGGGCAAAGAGGTGTCACTTTGCCACGTACCTAATCAGCGAAAAATGCGCCTACTCCCAGGGGAGAGAGCAGACGCAAGTTGAACCTAAAAAAATGCAACTCCCTGCGCGTTCTTAGTTTTCCTACCAAGATGAGTCGTGGTTCAAAGCTATTTGGTTCAATGATGGATAAATTAATTTTAACGGCCTTTTATTTTAAAAAAAATACCATTTATTTGGTCTTGGCAGGAAAAGAAACAGAAAATTCCCTTATAACTACCTTTTATCTGCTTTCACTGGCAGCTGGTCTGTGATGACAAGAAGCTGAACCCTAGATTAACTAACTTACAAGGAGATGCAGAAAGCTTGAGGCTAGCTTGCATCGGTTTCAATAAAAATTACAGGAGTTCATAATTATGTCGTTTGATATTTCCAAAGGAGCTGGCATTTCTGGTAGCTATGGCGCCGATTTTTCTGCTCAAAATGTCACTCCGATGTCTACCCCTGCGTCTGCTGATATTCAAAAATTCAATGCAGCGATGGGCAAATCATCAGAGTTCTCGATCACCTCTAGTAATGGGGACAGTGCCAGTTTCAGTAGCAGTTTTGGCAGTAATATGTCTACAGCTGATCAAGTAAGCCAAATGAATCAAGCAGGTGCCAGTAATTCAGCTTCAGGCAGTAATAGTGGTAGCACCAATGATTCTAGTAATAACCAGAATCTACAGTCTTTATTGAGTAGTCTAATGAGCTTGCTGTCGCAAATCATTAGTCAGATGCAAGGTGAGAAAAATTCTAGCGGCTCAGGTCAAGAGGGTAGTGCTGGTAATCAAAGTAATACGGGATCGAGTGGCAAATCAGGGTCAAGTGAAGGCAACAAAGGTGCTGGTCAAGCTTCTAATGCCAGCAATAATGGAGCTAACCATGCTAGCTCAAATAGTGCAGCTGCCAATAAAGGTAGTTGTGATTGCAGTAGTACTGATAACACTGATGCGGCTAATAATGCTTCTGCAACTACACCAGTGGCTAATCAAGCTGCTTCTAATAACAGTACGGGAGGTAGCACTAACTCCACGCAAAGTGATCAATTAGCACAATTATTACCCGTTATCATGCAGTTGATTCAAATGTTAGTTCAACAAATGTCGAGCAGTGCAGGTTCTAGCGGCTCATCCTCCTTATCTGCAGGGGCAGGTTTTGGGGCTAATGTAAGTTTCTAAGGTGGCTCACTAGGGCTTAGAAGAAGTCAGTATAATTATAAGTCACTCAACGAATCTGACCTAGTAAGCGCTGCAGTTCTCTTAAGAGGCTGCTGCGCTGCCTCAACTCACTGGCATAGCATAAAGTTTGATAAGTTTGGGTAAAAGCCATGATGTGTTCGGCTTGCTGTGGCAACATCTGTATAGCTAATTGAGCATATTCAGTGGGTGTTTGATCTAAACGCCGTTCACAACCCTTTTTAGCCAAGCGTTCAGTGAAGCGCCGATACAAACGATGCTCCAAGGCTTCAGGATTCGTTTTCCGTGTTAAACCCAGCCATACCATCCAAACCATCACTAAGCAGCCGAATAAGGCCAGTACCAATAAAGCAATTTTAGTAAAGCTTAGTTCGCCTAGCATTTTGCTCAAGAATTGAGTCTGGGTTTCACTGTCATAACTTAAAACCCAACGTTGCCAACCATATTGCATGCTATCTAATTGCTTACGAATACTATTCAGCCAAGCAAATTTACGACTTGAGAACACTGAGTGCTCAAGGAAAGTACCTTCTTTTTTCAAGGCAGCTTCTAAGTTCTGCTCAGTGCGTTCAGGTGCGACCATGCTGGTGGGATCAAAGCGTACCCAACCTTGACCTGATAACCACACCTCAGCCCACGCATGTGCATCGAATTGATGTACAGCGAGGTATTTGCCTGACTCATTCCACTCGCCACCTTGATAGCCAATCACCACGCGGGCTGGAATTCCGACTGCACGCATTAAGAATACAAAACTCCCTGCATAATGCGAACAGAAGCCACGCTGCGAGTCAAACAAGAAGCCATCAATCGTGTCTTTTTCACCCAACAAAGGTGGATGTAAAGTGTAGAAGAATGGTTGTTCTCGAAAGCGATTCAGCACCGTTTGAATATAAGCACGCTCATCACCAGCCTCTGCATATAAACCTTGAGCTAATTGACGGCTACGTATATCGCCTTGCTGGGGCAGTTGTAGAGCTAAATCTTGTAATTTAGGCGCAAGGGTAAGATCGCGAATCGACTCAGGGCGACTCACCGCTCGGATTAACATGGGGCTGTGTAAAGGTTGCTTGGCCATCACCCGATAGTCGGCTGCGCGCAAAACATCGCCTTGGACTTCAGTGCTTGGTGTTAAAGTAAATAACCAAGGCTGCCCAGATTGCTCATAAACCGCTTCATATTCATAGCGTTCACCTTGAATCTTTAGGTTTTGTGGATCATAGGCATAGTCTTGTTTAATTGACCACTGTAACTCTTCTGCAGACTGTTCATTCGCAAACTGCCGCCATTCACGTCCATCGAAATAATTTAAGACTAGACCCTGCCAATACAATTTCGATTGAGCTGGGCGCTCACCTTTAAAGCTCACCCGAAAAGCTAAATCATCTGATTGGCTGAGTTTTTCAATATCCCCCGGAGCCATCCGGTCAGAAATGCCGCGAGTGTTTTGCTCCATCGGCATAGGCAAAGTCCAAAAAGGTTGAAAACGTGGTGCAAAGACGAAAATTAAAACCATTAAGGGCAAGCATTGCAGCAGGATTTGTCCTGCTACCCAAAAGTTAAAGCGTACTTGCTGTGCTGGGGTAAACTCTTCAATGGTTTGCTGCACCCCAACTAGAGCACCCGTAAGAACAATTAGCGATAGAGTTCCATAAAGCCCTGCAATAATCGTTTGGCTATAGAGAAAGTTCAGTGCGACTAGAAAATAGCCGGTGAAAATAACGACTAAGGCATCGCGGCGCTTGACTGCTTCTACGGCTTTAAATGCAAAGCCGAGGAGCAATAAAGCAGACATAGCTTCTAATGAGGGCAAACGTAAACCACTCAGAAAGATAGCTGCAATCCCCATCAATAATAAAGCGGCTTTGATTAGTGTATTGGGTTGTGTGGCTTTACCGGATAAAACCCGTAAACGCCAACCTGCGGCGAAGATCACCACCACAATTAACCAAGCTGGCAGGCTAGTCGTAAACGGCAACATGACAATGAGCTGTGCAGCTAATAGCCAAATCATGCCTGTATAAGTAATAAAATTTTGGGTCTGAGCGGTATGAATTTTAAACATGCTCTACCCCAAACAGAGCTAAAGCTTGTAAGCAGCGTACTTGATGTGCTTCACCTTTAGCAGGCGTAATCGTAATTCCTGGGAGCTTTAAGCCATATTGCTGCTGGGCTTGATGGGCATCCAACACTTGGCGGCATAACTGCGATAAACGTGCTTCAATCCCAGGTAAGTTAAGGCTATCCCAATCTAACCATAAATCGTGACTAGCATAATCAACAAACACTTTAGTATTGAGCTTGCCAGTTTTCGCGTATTGGCCCCAATGAATACGTTTCGGGGTATCACCCGCTTGGTAGCTACGAATCCCACCAAAATCATTAGTTCCGCCACTTAACTCTTTGCCTGATTGTTGCTGATCGGCTGCGGTATTGTGGCTATGCTCGGTGCTTTGATTTTTTGGCGCAGGCGTGGGATACACTAAACCACTCATATCAACCGTTACATAAGACCAGGCCACAGCTAGACCTGTGGGATAATGGGTGGAAATATGAATACGTGGTGGGGTAAAGCGTCCACGTTGTTGGGTGCTATGCGATAGTTTCAGGCGTGTGGTTTGTGTTGCAACCAAATTCACTTGGATCGCATCTTCCTGCGGCCAAGCTAACTCAATAGCGAATTTTTGCTGCTTTGGATCGCAAGCCAGTTCTAATTCAAGTACCGCTTTTTCGCCCGCAAAACAAGGTTGAATATGAATCGCAGTAATACTTAATCTGCTTAAGTTCCGCCATGTATGTAATACATTCACTACTAGCATGGCCAACAACCAAAAACACACGGCATATACCAGCGAATTTTGGAAGTTAATCCCCAGCAAGAACAGCACGATAATCATTACCAGCAAAGCTAAAGCTGTTTTGCTAGGAACAATGAAAATCTTACTTTGATCTAAGACTGTGGTACGCGCACTCGGTAAACGCTGTTTGACCATCTGTTCAAAATAAGCAGGTAGAGTGTCAAACATGCCTTGATCCGATTACATCAACCTTAGATAAAATATGCCGCGCTAATTGTTCACCTTGGGTTTCATGGCGCCCCACTAAGCGATGACCTGCGACTGCAGCGAACACAGCTTGTACATCCTCAGGCAATACATGGGTGCGACCTTGGAGTAAAGCCCAACTTTGTGCACTACGTACTAAGGCTTGTGCGCCACGTGGGGATAGACCTAAATGACATTCTTCACTTTGCCGAGTGTAAGCAATCAAGCGCTGTACATAATCGAGCAGTGTATCGCTGAGCTTAACTTGTGGAACTAAGCTTTGTAGTCCTTGAAGGCGGTTTGGATTTAAAACTGGTTTGAGGCTACTGAGTAAACTGCGGCCATTGCGGCCTTTTAACATTTCGCGCTCAGCTAAAGGATCAGGGTAGCCCAAAGAAATACGTAACAAGAAGCGGTCTAATTGCGATTCTGGCAATGGAAACGTACCAGATTGGCTCTGTGGATTTTGGGTAGCAATCACAAAGAAAGGTTGAGGCAGTTGGTAAGTTTGCCGATCCACGCTTACTTGTTGTTCTTCCATCGCTTCAAGCAAGGCGCTTTGTGCTTTAGGGGTAGCGCGATTTAATTCATCAGCGAGCACTACTTGACTGAATAAAGGGCCTTGATGAAAGCGGAAATTGCCATTTGCGGGTTCAAAAATTGAGGCACCAATTAAATCGGCAGGAAGAAGGTCGCTGGTAAATTGCACCCGTTGATATTCTAAGCCACAGACCTGTGCGAGAGCATGCGCCAAGGTGGTTTTACCCATGCCGGGTAAGTCCTCTAGTAGCAAATGACCATCCGCTAATAAGCAGGTCAGGGCTAGTTTAACTGTATGCTCTTTGCCCAAAATAACAGCATTTAATTGCTGAAGGGCGGCCTGAATTAATTGTGGGGTCGCAGTTGTCATGGGGTTTTATTATTGTTGTGATAAAACCGACTCTAACTGATGAGTGCAAATTTTCCTAGCAGGAGGCGATGATAGGTTGATTCAGTTTGGAGGGCTTCCCTGAGAGGGATCAGCTACTTGCTGGAGTAGCTGATCTGAGGAGGATTTTTATTCTAAAACTGCTTCACCCATTAGGCTTGGGTCACGCCAAACTTCTTCAACGCGGCTAAACCAGGCAAGTTTGCCATCGCGCATGCCGCCGTTATCATCATCGCTCACTTGTACTTCAAGGCCAATCCGATGACCAGGACGTGGGGTAATTTGGATCGATTCCCAGTCGACTGCTAAATCTAAGACATAACGCCCATCAATATATTGACTACGATAATCCACTTTGGCACGTGCTGAGTTTTTGCCGAAAGTAATTTCCCGATCTTTCCAACGATAGAAAATATGCAAATCATCGCGTCCATCGTAGTGGTGCAATTGACTAGCATCCCCATCGAGGAAAATCTCTAAACTATCATCATCCCAAACATTGGGTGAATCCAGTTTCAGTTGGTCATCAGCCACTGCAACTCGTAAATATAAACGCTTAGCATCCCAGCTGGCTTGCCAAATCGCGGCTAAATCCCGGGAATTATCGACTTGGCCTACAATCACTTTACGCAGTTGATAAGCTGAGGCATCTGCCATTGGGTTGGCTGGATCACGAGCTTGAGGAATGACGGCTTTATTACCAAACACATATTTTTCCTGCGCTGGATTATTCATAGACACCAAGACCGGCTGTGAACGCACGGGGGGGATACTTGGCAAATCGGGAGCAGTAGTGTTCGGGGTACTCGGCGTTGTAGTGGGTTTTGGTGGTTCACTAAACGGATCAATTTGTGGGATATTGCCAACAATATCAGTGCCTTCTTTTTCTTCTTGGCTATTTGGTAACGCGGTAGGCATATCACCAGTTAAACGTGATAACTCTGCCGTACTCAAAGCGCGCGGTTTTTGTATCCGTGCTATGGTACTGCTTGAGCAGCTTGGCCACCAACAAGGATTTGCACTAATAAACTGAGTCAGCGCTAAATATTTCGGAGCCTCTTTATCCGGTTGAGTAATATATTCTTTGGTGCCCTTGCTACCAAAGCGGTTGTAAGTCCGTGGTGAGGAGAAATGCACAAATAATTTGCCACCCGCTTGTTTCCATCCATCTAATAGCTGTTTATAGATTTTGCCCATTTCTGGACTACGGTTAGCTGCATAAAATAACTTATTCGGATGTTGGTCATCGGTTTTAGTCTTATCATCAATCAGATGTTGACCACCTTCATAAGCAATCAAATCCACCCCAAATTGGCGCGTTACATCGGCTTGTTTACGTACAGCTTCTAGCACTTTTGGTAAAGAGTGATTGGCATTTTTATTAGTCATTGCGCGGAAAATATCATTCACATTAGAAGCACGCCGCAATTCATTAATATCGCCAAACACATAAGGTGCGACCGCATAAGCATCGGTTTGTTTATAAGCATCACGGAAGGACAACATGGTGGCAGTCATGCCCGGATTACCGTTAAGACCTGCCATTAAACGCACTAAACGTTGTTTGCCGCCAAATACTTGTTCAAAAATATTGAAGATTTCGACGGAGCGTAGTGAATAGAATTTATAGCCCGCTACATAATCGACCGGATCTAGATTGAGCTGTTTGCCGCCTTGTTTCATATAGGCGTGTTGGCTAAAGATCCCATTCCAAGTCTCATTGCTGTATTCAATATAAACTTTCAAATCAGGGTCAAGATTAGCACGTATATATTCAGCGTAACGACGTACAAAATCATTATCAGCGGCATGCGGAATCGTAAACCAAGGGTCAGCATGCAGGCGATTCGCTAGTTCAACCATGACTTCTAATGGAGCACCCCGTACTCCTTCTGCACCGCCCCAAGTGGCTTGTTCAACTAAAGAGCGATCCGACCAATGCTGGATAGGATTACGCGTAATGCCACTCATATTCATGAAGCGCACTACTTTATAATCCTTCATGAATTTCAAATAATCGGGGTTAAAAATAATTTTTTCGTGATTACGTTCAAAATCTAAGAAATCACCCCGAGTACATTGTGAAGCGCCATTGACACGCTGAAAGGGGTTACTCGCGCAAATCCCTCCTTGGGGAATCACATGAATATTGCGAATGTAGTTATCGGGGTTAGTCGCTTTAATTTCTAGTTTGACACTGTATTCATTGTCTTTGCCCGGATCAATCAAGATTACATCCCGTCCGGGTTGGGCTTCTACTAAGCTTGCATCCAAGCCGTATTCAATTTTGCCTTGACCCTCATAGAGAACCGTGTAATAGCCACGGGGAATAGTATTTGCAGGTAGCTTATTGACTAGGCGCGTACCTGCTTGTGCACCGGGTGCAATCGAAGTTGGCCAACCAAAGCGATCGTATTGAACTTGTCCCTTGGTTAAAAAGGGTGCTGCTTCACGGAAAGGTAGAGAGGTTTTAAACAAATCCAGAAAGGGTGCACTGGAGTCATATTCCAGTACTTCATTGGTATTAGTTCCAAGCGGTGAATTAGCATTGTAATAAGCTTGTACCGCAGAGGTTGGCAGTTGCAGTAAAGCCAGCAATGCCGATGCAATGAGGCGATTTCCCCTGAAGAATCGCATTATCATAGTTATTAGCCCCAATGTTTTTATTAGTTCTTTTCATCCGCTTGCTTATTTCGACCCCGCAGCAAGCGGATGATGCGTCCATACTATTAAAATTATAAATGCCCAGAGCTTAGCAATAACTGAAAGCTTGGCTGCTTAATATCACTAATTTAGAGTAATTTGCCTAACCTAAGTTCAAAAGCAATTAGTTTTTTTGATAAATGGTGCTAGCGTGGATAGTTAGGGTAGCTCGGATAATGTGGTGTATTCGGATAGTACTCATACTGCACACTGCCACCTTGTTGGAGCATTTGATCCAAAATACCGCTGGTTTCTAAGTAATAGCCCAAACCAATCATTAAGATCAAAATGGTAATAATCAAAGAGACTATTTTCACTATGCTATAAGGACGTTCGCCCTGAGTCCGTCCGTTACGCCCATTGATGACAAAGCGATAAGTTTGCCCTTGATACCGAAACGCTGCTGACCAGACAGGTAATAAAATATGTTTAAAAGTGGTGTCTGAATAACGCGTATCTAAAGCAGTAATCTGCTGCTGATCTCCGCCAATGTCACGCCGTACCGCTTGTTGGATTGCTTGCTCCATCAATTCACGTGCTTGGTTGAAGCCTTCATCCAAGTCCACTTGGTAGATTTCGCTTTGAAAACCGCTGAGGTAAGCCTCGTTATAATTGACTAAGTTATCTAAATCCCAAGGCTGAATATTATCTAAAATTTTCCGAGGTAGAGAACGCGTCGCACCCACTAAAACATCATCAAAAAATTGGCGGACTTGTCCTGAAACAGGTGTCCAACGAATCTTAGGTACATTGACCACCCGTTGTCGAGTCTGCCCATTCACGACTTCGGTGATGACCTCCTGTTCGTAGTAAATAGTGCCACGCTGACCTTGATAATAGCTATCTGTATGGCTGTCATAAGTCCAATAGGGTACATAAATCCCTAGTAGACGTTCATCACGGGTGGCTTTATTTTTTAAAGCTGAGGGAGCAAACCAAAGTTGCCCAATCCAGTTGTCAAATGAGCTACGTGCTTGCTCTTCAGTAATATTGAAGGGCAGTAAAGATTTCGGTTGAAAAAGCCTAGTTTCTCCCGTGCTAGTGACAACGGGCGTACCACAGAAGGGACAATCACCCGCATGTTGATTCTTCTTCAACTCGAAACTAGCAGCACAGTTCGGACACTTGATAATCGGTGTATTATCTAATGGCCGCTTTTCAGAATGTGCTAAAGCCTCTAAAGCCGAGGAGAAGCTGTATTCTTTAATTTTAGCTGGTGCATCAATAATGGGATTTTCATGCCCACAATACTCACAGCGTAAGGTACGAATACCTGGTTGATAAGTTAAATCGGCTCCACATTCTTCACAAGGGAAGTGTTGCTGTGGAGCCTGATCTAGAGTTGTTGAAGCGCGTTTTGTCGTTTCTGTCATTCTGGCGCTAAAGTTTGATTTAAGGAAGCGGTGGCAAAGGTGGTGGAGACGCTGGTAATAAACTGCTTAAAGCAGAAACCGTTCCGGCCGCTTGCCATTGAGTCATACCGGCTTGCCACACCAAGGTAGAGGCAGTCAAGCTACCGGCTTTAATCATCGCCTGCAATTCCGATAAGCTATGTGGCCCACTACTTTGTTGACCTTGTGCCACATGCCAACTCGCTTGCGGTAAGGGTGGTGGGGGAGTGGGCGCTTCACTAGAACGCATGGCATCTGATAGCTTACCCGCCATCGCTAAACCAACGCCCATGTCCATGACAGCACTGCCATCACTTTTACCTAAATTTTCGGCAGCTTGATATTGAAGATAACGGTCTAAATTCCCAATCATCCCCATACTGGTGCGCTTATCTAAAGCTTGCTCAACCTCATCGGGCAGAGAAATATTCTCCACCAAAACTTGGGTGAGGGCTAAGCCATAGGCTTTAAATTCAGGAGCAATTTTAGCAGTAATGAATTGACTAAACTGTTCAGTATTGGCGGCCATATCTAAGACTGGAATATTGGCTTGCGCAACGACAGTGGAAAAGCGGGTAACAATTAAATTGCGTAGTTGATCGCTAATCTCTTCAACACGGAAATTGCTATCTGTACCCATAATCTCTTGCATAAAGAGTTTAGGGTCAGTAATTCGCATGGAATAAGTACCAAAAGCGCGTAAGCGGACGGCGCCAAACTCACTATCCCGCACCATGATCGGGTTACGTGTGCCCCATTTTAGATTCGTGAATTGGCGTGTATTGAAAAAATACACTTCAGCTTTAAACGGACTGCTAAAGCCATGATCCCAGTGTTGTAAAGTCGAAAGAATTGGCAGGTTGCGGGTCTCGAGCACATAAAGGCCTGGATTTAATACATCCGCTACCTCACCTTCATTAACGAAAATAGCCACCTGAGACTCACGTACCGTGAGTTTAGCACCGTACTTAATCTCATTACCCTGCCGTTCAAAGCGGTGCACCATAGTGTTGTTGGTATCATCAGTCCAGTCGATAATATCAACAAACTCACCCATTAATTTATCCCATAATCCCATCATGAGACTCCTTAGTTAGCGTGGATTAGCCGCAGCGATACGGGATTTAGCAGCCACTAGAGCTTCGCGTAATTCGCCTTCCATCACTTGTAATTCTTCCTCAGCACGGGCGCGCATGGCTTTGCCTTCATCTGCAATTCGTAAGGAATCATTGATGGTATCGATTAAGGTGCGATTGGCTTTCTTCACTGACTCAATATCAAACACCCCACGTTCCATTTGCTTACGAGTTTCGGCATTGCCTAAGCGCAGGGTTTCAGCATTCTTTTCAAGCAATTCATTGGTTAAGTCACTGGCTTTTTTCACCACTTCGGCCGCATCACTCATGCGGAAAATGGTAACTGCTTGCGCTAATTGGTTTTTCCATAGGGGGACAGTATTCACCAACGTGGAGTTAATTTTATTCACTAAGGTTTTATCGTTTTCTTGCACTAAACGAATGCTCGGCAAGCTTTGCATAGCAACTTGGCGTGTTAAGCGTAAATCATGTACACGGCGCTCTAAATCATCACGTGCACTGCGCAGATCACGTAAATTTTGCGCCATGACCATATCACTTGGATTAGCTTCTACTTGCGCAACAAAAGCTGGAATATCGTGACTATCTAAACGCTTCAGTTTTTCATCGCCCGCAGCAATATAGTTCTCAAGTTTGTGGAAGAAGTCGAGGTTAGCTTCGTAGAGTTTATCAAGGGTGATAATGTCAGTCAGTAGTTGAGTTTTGTGACCTTCCATTTCATCCGTGATGGAGTCAATTTGCTTGCGCACTTCTTCGTATTGGCTTAGGAATTCAACGACGGGTTTAGCTTTACCTAACAACTTTTCCCACCAACTAGGCTCATCGTTTGGATTGAGGGCATCAATATCGAAGCCTTTAATCGCCGTAATCATATTAGTTAAGGACTTACCCGCTAAGCCAATATCCTTATTTTTAACGCCTTCCAGCATCTTTTCAGAAATGGTGGTCATTTGTTCTTGGGTTTTAGTGCCAAAGAACATAATGCTGCTACGATCTTTTAAGTCGATTTCACCAATTAAATTTTCAATTTCTTGCTTAACTGCAGGGGGGGCTGCAGTGTACGGAGTAACCTCTGCTTGAATAGCGGGCGCAGGTGCGATTTCAGTTCCTGGAATAACTGCTAAAGCAGTCGTGGCTGTGGTGGTCTGCAGGTCAGTGTTGCTCATTTTTATCTCCTCATTAATTCTTGAAGTTTGCTTAATAGCATGCAGAAGGTTTAATTATGCTTAAAACACACCTTCGCGTTTTAATTGTTGCTCCAGCACTGCAATCTGAACATCTAAATCGAAATTATTGTTCTCTAAAAGTTTAGTTTGCTGCTCTTGAAAAGTTTGTTCAATCGAATCTAAAACTCGATTAAAATCAGTATCTAAGGTAGTCGTCATGCCCTCTTTATTATTCTGGCTTTTCGCATAACCTTGGGCGACTTTTTCTGTGCCATCTAGATAGACTTTCAGGAATTTACGTGCCCTTGATAAGCGTGTCGGATCATCTTCAATCGTGGTGAGAATTTCCCGTGCTTTCGAAGTGATACGATCTAAACGTTGATTATAGTCAGGGTTACGAATCGAACGACGAGCATCTTCAATCGACTTAATCCGAATTTCAGCTGCGTCCAAAGCATCGATAATCTCATCGGCAGTCACGCCTAAGGAAATATTGCCCGCTTTATCGCGCCGTGGATCAAGTCCATAGGACAAGGCAAATGCCAAGAAGGTAGCAGCTGCCATCACAATGGACTCAATGGGGCCATATTTTGCACCTAACCAAGCCAATACTCCGGTAGTAACAGAAGTAAAAATCGCTGCAACTGTCTTGAAAGGTGTTTTAGGGGCACGCGCAATTTTACGGCGTTGATATTCTGCTTCTAGTTTAAATCCACGTCGGGCAATAGTAGCGGCAATCATATAGGCAGCAAACGAACCACCTAAGAGTAAAGTACTGCCTACATTACCTGCTACTAAAGCTGCAATGGCACCAATGAGTAAAGGAAAGGGTAAAAAGTACAGTAATAAACCTTTAATGTTGGTGCGTACTTGGTGGGCTGCTTCACTCGCAGTGGCGGCAGCAACCGGTGCATAGCGCTGAGCTTTAGAGACAGGATTAGGCATTGGACTCCTCACACAAATACATGATAGACGGACTGCAAGCTAACTAAACCAATGGTGGCTGTTAGTAATAAAAACCCCACGGTTTTTTTCACTGCGTAAGTCATAGTGGTTACCTTTAGGTTATACCTGTTTAAATGCTAAATCTGTTATTTGTATCTAGGTATATAATTCTAGGTAATACTAGGTAAAGCTAAAAGAAACTACAAGTAGAACTAAGGTTACCATACCGTTAAGCTTAAGTTTTTAACGAAACAACTAGATAAAAGCGAGGGATTTTGCATGAACTGCAAAGCATATGCGCAAGGCTTAGGCGCGCTGTTTTTATTAGCCCATTTATCTCTTGGCTCAGCAGCTACCCAAGAAGCAGGTTTTCCATTTAAATTTACTCCAATAGCAGGTAAAGATGTCACGATTGATCAGCCAACGGGTTCAGAGGTGGTTGCACATTTACCAAATGGTAAGCAACAGTCTTTGGCAGTGGTTGAAACCTATGAGGCTAGTGATGGCATCAAATACGTAGCATTGACCAATGATTTTAATTTTGATGGGGCACAAGATTTAGCTCTTTTAGAGAGCAGTGGCTATGGGGGCGTGAATGCTTTCTATCAATTGTTTTTTTGGGATCAGCAAGCCCAAGAATTTAAAGCATTTGGTGAGACGGTTAGTAATCCCGAAGCGGATGCCAAGCAGCAGGTGCTAACTACGTCCACCCGTAGTGGCCCAATCTGGTATACCACTAAATATAAACTGGAGCAGGGTAAACTTTATCCGGCTGTAGAATGGGAGCCAATTACAGTAAATGATGGCTATTGGCAGCGTTTAACCTTTAAAAATCCACAAGGCAAAGTCATTGGGCACAAAGTAATCAACAGCCAAGATGAGCAAAGTGGCGACGCTGGGGATAATTTACCCTTTGTTGTGGCGTCGATTAAAGTCAAAAAAGCAGCACTTTATGATAAACCGAGTGCGGCTACTAAAACCAAAATGTATTTAGTGAAAAAAGATGAAGTAACCTTACTCGATTGGCAGCCTACAGAAGGTGATCCTTATGTAGGAGAGGGGTGGTTTTTAGTCCATTATGAAGGCAAAAAAGTAGTTGAGAAGTGGATTGAGGGTAGTGCTTTAGTTAAACCGCACTGATTAGCTGAAATTAGCTGATTTAGGAAAGCCAGTTTTCGTGGCTTTCTTAAATAGGTGTTTATTACTTATATTTTATGTTATGTAAAATTAATTAGGAAATTAGTCTATCAATACCAGCTCAAAACTTAATTCAAACCAAATTATCAAAAGGTAGAATTTGTACTTGAGTACCTGCTTCAAGATCACCCCATGCTCGCTCTAAAACAATAAAACAATTAGCTTGACTCATAGAACGCAACAGATGGGACTCTTGTTTGCCGGTCGTTTTAACTTCGTAACCTCTTTCTGTGCTTGTGTAAATTCCACGCTGAAAGTCTTTGCGACCCGGCGTTTTTTTCAAGGGAGTTAGTGTTTTTGCAGTATAAGTAACCGGCTGAGTGACTATGTGACCGGCTAACTTCAAAATAGCAGGGCGGGCAAACAGTAAGAAAGTTGCCATCACTGATACAGGATTGCCCGGTAAGCCAAAAAATAGACAATTGCCTAATCTGCCATGTGTGAGTGGCTTACCAGGTTTCATAGCCATTTTCCAAAAATTGACTTGTCCTAGTCGACTTAACGTGCTGGCAACAAAGTCGGCATCTCCGACTGAAACACCACCACTAGTGATTAATAGATCAGACTGAGCTTTTGCCTGTAGAAAAGCTTGCTCTACTGCTTCCGCTTGATCAGGAATAATGCCTAAATCTAGAATATCTACAGGAAGGTTCTGGAGTAAGGCATTCAGGGTGTAACGGTTGCTATCGTAAATTTCACCCCAAGCTAAGGGCATACCTGCTAGTTTTAATTCATCGCCGGTGGACAAAAAGGCAATACGTGGTTTACGCAGTACGTTTATATGTGATTTTCCCAAAGATGCAATTAGCCCAATATCGGCTGCAGTGAGCTTACGCCCATTTGTGAGGATAGTTTCTCCTTGCTTTAGATCATCACCGGGATAGCGCACATTTTCACCTAACTTGGGTGAGCTATGCATAATAATTTGCTCGCCAAGCTTCTCAGCATTTTCTTGCATCTCAACGGTATCAGTACCTGCTGGTAAACAAGCTCCCGTCATAATGCGTACACACTCACCTAGTTGAACGGTACCTAGATAAGGGCGTCCCGCCCAGGAAATACCTATCTGAGTTAAGTTAGTGTGGGTTGTTAGGCTTTGATGTGCAAAGGCATAACCATCCATAGAAGAATTGCAATGGGGTGGTACATCGAAGTCTGCCTGAAGATCTTCAGCAAGTATCCGCCCATGTGCCTGTTTGAGGTCGACTAGCTCAATTTCAGTGATAGCAGTAATACCATCTAAAATGCGCTCTTGAGCCTGCTCAACACTGAGGACACCCTCTGGTAAAACATCACAAGTCACACTGGTTGACATCTAGCTCATCCACAATCTTTGGCAAAGTATTAGTGTCGCTAGCTGTGTTTGGCTAAGCAAGTCTTGTTTTTAGTTTTTATTAAGGTTTAGCATACCTAAATGGATAGTTAGGTGTTGTTTTGGTGTTTAATTTTTCGAATTTTCTAAGGGTGAAGAGTGCGTATGTGCTAGCGAGTGATTGATATTTAATTCTTTTTAAAATTTTGATCAATTTTATTAAAAGCCCAATAACTACGCATATAAAATAAATTGTGAATTTGAATAAACTATGTCATTTATAAGTCACTATATCTAAAATCTTTAAAAGAAACAAAAATATACATGTAGAGCGAGGTGTAAGGTGAGGGTGGTAGTTTTAGGAAGTTATGTTCATGCTCACTGTTTGACAGTACCTGTTTTGCCCATGAGTGGTGCTTCTATTCAAGCAACTGATTGCTGGCATGGGCATGGTGGAAAAGGGCTTAACTTAGCTGTCGGTATGCATCGTTTAGGTTTAGAGGTTTGCCTATTGTTAGCTATTGGTAAGGATAGTGCAGGTAAAGCTATTCACTCCTTTTTAGCAACAGAAGGGGTAAATACTAAGCATGTCTTAACTTTGGGTGAGCAATCAGGCTTTGGTATTGGGTTAATTGGCGCTGATGGGCAAAATGTGATTGCTATCTATGCAGGTGCTAATAGTCTATTGGCGGATGTACATATCGCCACCTTAGAAGAAGATGTGCAGCAATCTGACTTGATTTGTGCACAGTTTGAAATTCGACAACCTGTGATTTTAAGTGCTTTTCACTTAGCCAAGCGTTATCAGTTAACAACTATGTTGAATCCTTCACCTTGGGAAACACCCAGTCCTGAGTTATTAGCACTAACAGATATTTTAATTCTCAATGAGTCTGAAGCAGCTTGCATGTTTGAGTTTGAGGGCGATGGTAGTTTAAGTGTTGAGGCTTGGTGTGAGATAGCTTTAGAGCTGTACTGGCAGGGTGAATTACTTATCATCACTTTAGCCGAGCGAGGAGCTATTTTATTTCAGCGTGGGCAAGCACCTTTGCATGTGCCTGCATGGTCGGTAAAGCCAGTTGACCCAACGGGTGCAGGTGATGCTTTTGCTGCCGGGTTTGCTTATGCTTTATTAACACAAGGTCAGTATCCACAAGCTACGCGGTTTGCTAATGCCTGTGGAGCTTTATTAACCCAACAAAGAGGGGTACTGGATGCTTTACCGTTTCTCAGTGCAGTGGAGGTTTTTATGCAGCAGAATCATTGGCCACATTTAGTGTAATACGATAGGTATAAGCATCCCCACGAAAGGTGCCTTCTACATATTCGACCATTTGTCCTGTCGTGGTATAGGTTCGACGTTTTAGCAGCAAACAAGGACCAGGTTCACGAAATTCGAAACATTCCATTTCTTCTGAATTGCTCATGGCTGCCTCAATGGATTGTTCGCCATGCTGTAAGCTTAGAGCACAATGATTTTGGAGGAAGCTATACACCGAGCCACTCATATCATATTTAGCTAAATCTGGGGCAAGGGTCAGATCATACCAAGCAACTTCGCGGGTCATGGGCAGATCATTGGCTAAGCGCAACCGAACTAGTTTTAAAAAGCGGGCAGTTGAAGGCCGATTAAAAATAGAAGCAATTACACGATCACTGACAACACGTTGTTCCAGAATGCGAGTAGAAGGCTCCATACCAATCTCACGCATTTCCTCAGTAAAACCTTTGAGCTTACCGATTTCAGGATTAATCCGTGGGGGCGCTTTAACCATGACTCCAGCGCGACCGTGGGTACTGATATAGTCTTGATCACGCAGTTCATCGTAGCAGCGACGAATAGTAGTGCGGCTTAGTTTTAGGGCTTCAGCTAAAGTGCGTTCAGAGGGTAAACTGTCACCATCTTGTAACTCTCCCGTCTGAATCATCCCAATAATTTGACGTTGTAATTGCCGATAGACAGGCTCAGAGATACCTACATCAGGTTTTAAACGGCGAATAAATGCAGCACTATCATTGGCAGCTTGCACAGGGTTATTAGCTAATTGATTGCGCGCAATTACAGTCATGGTTGTGAACCTTTATTCTAAAGTCGATGGTCAGTCTTAAGCCTACCATAAAAAATAGTAAAAATTGTAACAGACCGTGGAAATTGTGAGGGATTTAAATGGATTCGACGACTTAAGTCATAAAGAAGGGTGGCCACAAGTACCATGCGACTCTTGTTATTTTTAATAAATGCAGGTACTCGTAGCTGAGCAAGAATTATTGTTAGAATTATACACCTATCCAAGTGCGACCCTGGTTTTCCCTACGTTCTAGCCCTTAGCGTATAAGATATAAGTGCTTTAGATTTTTGTTGGATTTAACTCTATGATTATAAAAGCTTATCCGACTTATTGTTTTTCGTTGTTCACTATCCGTTGCGTTATTTTTATTCCACGTGCGCAGAATAAAACTAAAGCGCTTAATTAAAACTTAATCGCTGAGCATTGAATTTTGTGAGTTTTTACACAATTCGGTGGCTCACGAATTTGCTCATGTCATCGAGAATTTCCCAGCCACGCCGGAAACCTAAACCACAACCCTCCCATGCATAGAATACTCCAGCCTGATAACTCCGGCCTTCTCGATCTTGTGGGAACTCTGCAAATTCTTGATAAACTTTACGATAGTTATCGTATTCACCGCCTAAGGACTTAATGATTCGGCCAGCCGCATCTAGAATAGTGGTATTAGCACCTTCACGGCCAAACATGGTTTTAGCGACTTGCTTTTTCCCTTGCAAGGGTTGCGTGCGGGTTTCAAGCAAGTAAGGTGAGTTTGGAAATAATTCGTAGAGAACTTTCATAATACCTTTGCTTTGGAACAGTAAGGTATAGGCAGGATTGAGAAGGATACAAGCCTGATTACGGCTAATATCTTCTAAAAGTCCTGTAATACCATCTGTTTGTAGCGCAATGTCTTCCCAAGGATATAGTTTGAACCAGTAGTCAAAACGGGTATTGCTTTGATTAAACACACCTTCATCTGAGAAGGCTGCTTCATTCATATAACAGTAGTCAGTTTGAAAACCAGCATCAGAGGCCATCTGCTGCAAGAAACGGGTAGTGCGTTCGTCCTCTGGTAAGCCACCAATGCTAGAGAATAAAATATTCTGGTATTGGTAATAGTTAGCAAAATTTTCGGGAGCATCATTGCCGGTTAGCAAGCGCTGGAAGTTCTTCTGAATCGCTTCATAGACATTATTAAACTGACTTTCTTCATCCATGCCATTGGCTTTGAGTAAGGCCCATTGCACTACTGCAGTCTCGAACAAGCTAGTCGGCGTATCAGCATTGAATTCGATCAACTTAATCGGTAAGCCATCAATTCCACCAGCTAAGTCAAAGCGGCCATAGAGATGCAATTCATCCTGCTCCCAACTACGCTTAATTTGTGAAACCAAATTAAACGGAATGTCGAGCTCTAGAAATAGCTCATTGTCAATGACGTGCTGAGCAGCTTGCACATACATCTCATAAAGCTCATTGGCAGCAGTATAATAAGCCTCAGCTTCAGCTTGGGTGACGGCAATAATCTCATTCATGATATAGGGTGTGCCGTCAGAGTCGGTATGCCAAGTCATGCCAACTTCTTCCATCAAAGCATTACTGATGGGTTTAACGCTTTCTGTTTGAATCATGCCTTAGCCCCCAAAGCTACTACCGCCACTCTTACTACTATTACTCGGATTACCTTGATTTCCACCAAAGAAACCAGAGCGTGGTTGAGATTTATTTTGGCTGGTATTGTTAGTTTGTGCAGGATTACGGGTGCTGCTCATTGTGCTTTGAGCACGTTGGTTTTGTTGTTGTTGATGTTGCTGATAGTTTGAATTACTCATGAGTTTATTCGCGATCATTCCACCAATTAAAGCACCTGCCGCAGAGGCTAAGATAGTCTCACCTAAGCTCAAGCCTTGGTTCTGGGCGGTTGGTTGAGATAATTGTGAACTACCCTCTTCAAAACGCTTAGCCTCAGCTTCAGCTATTTTCTTCAACTCTTCTTCATTAAGAATTTTCTCGCTGCCATCTAAGCCTTTTAAGATGGCTCGAGTACCTTCTGAAGAGGGGTATTTTTCCTTAAGTTCATAAGTATCAGGATTAGCGCCTGTTTGCTGAATGACCATAAACAAGCCTTGCCCAGCTGCATCTGCAATTGCGTTATTCGTAGTATTAGCATTGTTGGTAGGTGTGCCACTGTCACAACCTTGTAAGCCTGCTACAAAGGTCAGCCCTAAGCTACCCACCATCGAATAAGAGAGAATTTTTTTAATGTAATGTTGCATGACTAGTTCCTAAACTTCGGATAGATAAAGGTTAAAGAAACTAGCCATAAAAAGCTATTACTACTGATTGCAGGCCGGTTATCAGTTGAGTTTAGATTATTAATTTTAATTATGGCAAAGTTTGCAAAGTAATTTAAAACCCCAATTAAAAATAATCACAAGGAAAAACAATGAAACGCCTACTTTCTATTATTTTAGTTGCCAGCTCCTTATTTACTACTAACGCCTTTGCAGAAATGGTCAATATTAATAAAGCGAGTGCTGAGGTGATGCAAAAGAATCTAAAAGGTATTGGAGTTAAAAAGGCTGAGGCGATTATTAGTTATCGCACTGAGCATGGTGAGTTTAAAAAGCTCGAAGATATTAAAGAGGTTAAAGGCATTGGTGATGCCTTATTTGAAAAAATCAAAGCCGATATTTCTTTAGATCAAGGTTTAAGTGTTGAAGGTGCTGCTGGTGCTGAAGGCAAAGCAACTACTGAGAAAAAATCAGAAGAAAAGGTGGCTAAAAGTGAAGATAAAGCGGCTAAAGAAGCTAAACCTTCAGCTAGCAAAGCAACTGATAAAGTCGAATAGGCGGTATTTAAGCTTTTAAACCTATAGTCTTGATTAGTAGAGCTAGGTAAAGTACACCTCTGCTAATCAAGAGTTAAAATGATGACAAAGAAACAAACCATCTTGGTCACTGGTGGAGCTGGTTACATTGGCTCACATACCTGTATTGAACTAATTCAAGCTGGCTATCAAGTTATAGTGGTCGATAATTTATCTAATAGCTCACAAGAATCCCTTAAAAGAGTTGCTACGATTGTGGGTTGTGAGCCTGTAGTTTTTTATTCGGTCGATATTCGTGATCAACAGGGTTTAGAGCAGGTGTTTAGCGAGCATGCTATTGATAGTGTGATCCATTTTGCTGGTTTAAAAGCAGTAGGCGAGTCAGTACAGCAGCCCGTTGCTTATTACGATAATAATGTAAGCGGTACAGTGACTTTATTAAAAGTCATGCAGAAATATGCCGTTAAGCAGTTAGTGTTTAGCTCATCCGCAACAGTATATGGCGACCCACAGACGGTACCTATCCAAGAGCATTTTCCGCGTTCTGCCACTAATCCTTATGGGCGTAGCAAGCTGATTATTGAAGATATTCTCATGGACTTACAACAGTCAGCACCCGAATGGCAAATAGCCTTATTGCGTTATTTTAATCCAGTCGGCGCACATAGCAGTGGACAAATTGGTGAAGACCCGCGCGGTGTGCCGAATAATTTAATGCCTTATATTGCACGGGTGGCGGTCGGTACTTATCCACAATTATCTGTGTTTGGTAATGATTATCCAACACCTGATGGCACTGGAGTACGCGATTATATTCATGTGGTTGATCTAGCCAAAGGGCATGTGGCTGCTTTACACGCATTCCACAATCCTCAAGTGCCCCATTTATTAGCAGTCAATTTAGGCACGGGACAAGGTTATTCAGTTCTTGAAATGATTAAGGCCTTTGAGCAAGCAAGTGAATGTAAGATTGCGTATCAGATCGTGGAGCGTCGTGCGGGGGATGTGGCCGCTTGTTTTGCCGACCCACAATTAGCTAAAGAGCTGCTAGCTTGGCAGGCAGAAAAATCATTAGTTGAGATGTGTGCAGATGTTTGGCGCTGGCAACAGCAAAATCCTAAGGGTTATCGCTAACACGAACATTTAATCGGCTCATTAGAGATATGGCATTAAGCTCCCATAATTATTAAGACTGTCTTTAATAAAATCCTCTTATCGGTTAAACAATTCCATTACCCCAGATGGCATTCGCTTTAAGCGTGATGCCCTCTTAGTCTGCAATGCATAACAAAATCCTTTACGGAGTTAACTATGCATCGTCCAGCCCAGAATTTAGCTTTCATCAGTATCTGTCTTACCCTAAGCGCTTGTGCTGCCAAAACACCCAACTACCCAGCTCCACCTTTATTTGCTTCAACGGTAACTGCTTATAATCCAAGTGTAGTACCCTTAGCTCCGAGTGCTAGACCTGTACCAGTGGCTCCAATGGTCATTCCTACAGGTTTACAAGAAGTGGGTAGTGATTTAATCGGTGAACAGGATTTATTAGATATTACAGTTTTCAAAGTGCCCGATTTAACACGCAGCGTAAGGGTGGATGGACAAGGCTATATTACTTATCCCTTAGTAGGCAAATTGCGTGCTAAGGGCTTACGGCCTGCACAATTAGAAGCTCAATTAGCGAAGCTACTTGAGCAATCTTACATGCAGAATCCACAAGTGACAGTCCTCGTGAAGGAGTCAACACAGAATCGGATTACGGTTGAAGGTGCAGTACGTTTACCGGGCGTGTTTCCAGTAGTGGGAAGTATGACTGTGTTGCAAGCTTTAGCGAAAGCAGGCGGTTTAACCGAGCAAGCTGACAGTCGGCGTGCTGTCTTATTACGTAAAGGCTCTAATGGGCAAGTCAGTCAGCAGCCGATTGATATTGCTGCAATTCGTCAAGGTCGCTTACAAGATTTTACTCTGCTACAAGATGATCGTATTGTCGTACAAGACGCGATTTATAACCGCTTTACAGTCAGTGGTGCAGTGGGGCAACCTGGTGTCTACCCACTTAAAGAGGGGATGACTGTAATGCAAGCAGTGGCTACTGCGGGTGGTATGACACGTTTAGCGAATAAGTATAAAGCGATGATCTTTCGGCGTGGTTTAGATGGGCGCGAGCAACGTTATGCAGTGAATCTGGATGCGATTTATCGCGGTACCAGTTTAGACCCGATGATTCAGCAAGATGATCGCATTGTAATTTTAGAAGCACGGGAAAAAGTGATTTATGATGAAGCAACCCGTTTTGTTGGCCCTGTGACCTTGTTCTAACTAGTTTTTCTGGGAAGCTGGTATTTGGGGCTGGTTAATCGAACTAGCTCCCTTTTTTCGGCGCAAGACCTGCTATAATGTCGCTTTCGATTTGAGTGTCTTAGATTTCAACATGCAAGCAAGCACACCTTTTTTTATTGGGATTTGCGGGGGCAGTGGGAGTGGTAAGAGCGAGTTAGCACGGGCTTTGGTGGCTGCTTTACCTGAGGACCAGTCCGTACTGGTCGAGCTAGATTCTTATTATCATGCGGCCATTAATTTCCCTACCAAAATCAAAGGTAACTATGACCATCCTTTATCCTTGGACGAGCCTCGTTTAGTCGAAGATCTGCTTAAACTCAAAGCTGGCGAGATGATCCATAAGCCTTGTTATGATTTTACCGTACATAATCGCGCCCGCTTTTCTGAACGGGTTTACCCTACACCCTTTATTATTATTGATGGGATTTTGTTGTTTGCTTTACAGCAAGTAGCTAAATTAGTGGACTTATCCGTATTTGTGGATACTCCTGCAGATATTCGTTTAGCCCGCCGCTTGTTACGAGATGTACGTGAGCGTGGTCGTACTTTAGATGATGTATTAGCTCAATACCTCAATACTGTGCGCCCGATGCATGAGCAATATGTCGAAATTCACAAAACAAAAACAGATATTTTAGTCTCAGGAACTGACAGTATTCAGGCAGAAGTTGCTGCCGTTTTAGCAGCCCTTCCGAAATAAGCTTCCAAACTTCAGCTTTAAGCTTTAGGGCTTGGTGGTGGTGAACCTTCTTCAAACGTGGGTACATTAGGATCCATAAAATCCCAAGCCGGTTTATTTCGATTATAAACAATTCGATCAGGTTTAAACCAATCGTGTTTAGCAAAGGCTCCGACTGCTACGCCCAAAACTCTGGGACGCATAGTGGTTTTGCCAAATAAGCGACTTCCACAGCTAGGGCAGAAATAACGGGTATTCGTGCCACCTGTATCTGTGGGAGATGCATAGCTTTGTGGATTACCTGTAATTTGCACCTTAGTTTCTGGAAAAAAGGCTAAGGACATATGCCCTGTCCCAGAGGCACGTTGACAATGATCACAGTGGCATTGCCCGGTTAAAATTGGTGCACTACTTACCGTAAATTGCACAGCACCGCACAAACAATGCCCACTGGCAAAAATAGGTTCTGACATTTGCTACTCCTCAGTTAGTCAGTGTATCTAACTTACGCTCTGGCCATTGACTGATCAAGATACCGGCTAACATTAAACTACAACCGAAAAGTTGTTTAGCATTCACAGCTTCTTCTAAGAACAGCCAACCCACTAATAAAGCAAATACCGATTCACAAGAAAGAATTAAAGCCGCCACACTCGCATCGACAGTACGTTGGGCAATAATTTGTAAGGTAAAGCATAAACTACTCGCGATCAGACCTGAATATATTAAAGGCCATAAAGCCATTTGATAATTCACCCAAGTGGGTTGCTCAATGGTTACTGCTAGTAGACTTGACCAGAGGGCAGCCACCGCAAATTGCACTACTGATACACCAACTAGGTCGCTGACTCGCCGTGAAATCCAACCCAATGTAATCACATGCCCAGCCCAGAAAAAAGCACCCATAAATTCTAGCCAATCACCTCGGTTGATATGAAAGTCCGGCCCTACCGACAAAGCATATAAGCCTACAACCGCTAGAATAATTCCTACCCAAGTGAGGAGGCGGGTAGTTTGCCCAACTAATAAACCCAATAAAGGTACGATCACGATATACATGCTAGTAATAAAACCAGCATTACCCGCAGTGGTATAAAGAAGGCCAGTTTGTTGAAAGGCAAAACCAATTGACATGACAGTGCCAGCTAAGAAACTACCAAGCCAAAATAATTTAGTTTCACTTGCTGGTGGCTTAGCTTGGCGTTGACGCATAAACCACCAGACCGGTAATAAGGAGAGGGTCGCTAAAATAAAACGTCCTGCATTAAAGCTGAAGGGTTCTAAACTGGCTAAGCCTAAGCGTTGGGCAACGAAGCCACTACCCCAAATAGCGGAAATCAACACTAAAATAAAATGAGCGGAGGTGAATTGAGCCATGAATAACCTGTACTGCTCAAAAGCTTTGAGCAAAAGGTTTGATTATTCAGGAATTAATAAGGTTAGCAAGGAAAATATAGAGGGAAGCTTGAAAAGTGGGACGGCTCCAAGAAGTCGTGTGAAACTTCAGCCTTGAACCAAAGGTTCAAGTGGGTGCTTGTTTTAGTTTATAAGGCTTACCGCCGAAGCAGTCATGCACACAAAACTAAAAGGTCGCTCCCGGGATAACAAAATAGGCTCAAGGATTTATCCACTTCATCACGAGTATCCCAGATGACCGTCCTTAAATACATACTATTACAATTATGCAGCGCTGGGAAGTCCTAGCAAGATTAACTAATCGAGGATTAGCCTGATGCATACTTCTGGTATTGCTCTAAAGCAGCAGTAACTTGGGTTTGAATCTGCTCCACCTTTGCCATTGTGTCAGCGTATAAGGCTTGATCACTCCCTAAATATTGATGGTTGATTAGCTCATGCGCCAAGTTTAATGCGACCATCACTGCAATTCGATCCGTGCCTAACACCTTACCTGCCTCGCGCACCTGCCGCATTTCTTGATCAACCCGTTTGGCTGATAAGATTAGTGCTTGCTCTTGACCTTCCGGACAAGCCACGGTGTATTCTTTATCAAATATTTTGACCACTACCGGGACAATTAGACACTCTTCCATTGCATTAGTCCTCGATGGATTTAGCGGATGCAGGGCGTTTCAGGGCAGCTAGGATTTCCTCAATTTGCTGGCTGGCAAGCCGATTCTTATGTTGTAGACGCTCACAATCAGCCATGAGTACTAATTCACGTTCTACTAAACGCTGTTTATCCGCAGCTAATTGTGCGACTACGACTAACAATTGTTGTAGATCTTGTTCTAGGGTTTTAAGTTGATTTTGCAAAGCCATAAGGGATCATGCATGCTCGTTGTTTTCGGGGCGATGGATGCGAAATGCTCCTCTTCGGCTCATAATACACGCATAAGTATAGGAGACGCATGTATTGGATACACAATTGCCTGAATTTTATACAATAGAAGATAGTTTATTACGGGTTGAAGCTGATTTTACCGCTTCAGAAGTGCATGGAATCGCTTGCGCCGTGTTAGCATTTAATAATCAATACGCCGAAAAAGCTTGGCAGGTTCAAGTTTTAAAAGGTGATGCGCAGGATTTTTATATTCAAGAAGCACGGCGATTATTAAAGCAACTGTTTAAGGCCACTCTTGCCCAATTAAACTCAGGTGATTTAGATTTTGAATTATTATTACCCCCCGAACAAGACAGCCTAGAAGCACAAGTTGCTGCTTTACAGAAGTGGTGCCAAGGCTTCGCCTTTGGTTTGGCGCTGTCTGGTTTGAAAACCATGCAAGATTTACCCGAAGATACTCGTGATTGGGTACAAGATGTGGTCAAAATTGGTGCTGCCGGTGAAATGGATGTGCATGATGAAGATGAGTCTGAAACAGCATTTTTCGAGCTCGCTGAGTTTGTACGCGTCGGCGTATTACTGATGAATGAAGAATTACAACCCGTGCGCGGTAGACCACAATTAACTGAGACTTCACAGGAGCTGATAGAATAATGAAAACTGCCCCTACCATTCCTGCTAGTGAATTTGCTGAGCGTCGTCAGCGGTTATTAACAGCTCTAGGTGAAAATGCTATTGCGATTATTCAATCCTCTAGTGTCGTGATTCGTAATCGGGATGCTGATTTTCCTTTTCGCCAAGATAGCGATTTTTTGTATTTGACAGGGTTTAATGAACCTAATGCGGTGGCAGTGTTTATTCCAGGGCGGGCGGAAGGCGAGTATGTCTTATTTTGCCAAGCTAAAGACCCTGCTATGGAGCGTTGGACAGGTAAACGCGCCGGTGTCGAGGGTGTCGTTAAGGACTATGGTGCAGATCAAGCCTTCAAAATTGAAGAGCTGGATCAGCAAATTATCAAGCTCTTAGCAGGGCGTAGTGAAGTTCATTATCGGATTGGCTTTGAAACCGAGTTTGATTTGCAAGTATTGAGTTGGCTGAATGTATTACGCCGTCAAGCACGTAATGGTGTAGCTGCTCCTCATACCTTTAAACTACTGGATACCTTAGTGCATGAAATGCGTTTGTTTAAATCGCCGGCTGAAATCGCCATGATGCGTTATGCCGCACAAACCGCAGCCCGAGCACACACTAAAGCGATGCAAACTTGCCGTTCGGGCTTATTTGAGTTTGAAGTACAGGCTGAGATTGAGCGCGAGTTTCGTAAAGATGGGATGGAGCCATCCTATACCTCGATTGTGGGTGGCGGGGAAAATGCCTGTATTCTGCATTATGTCGAGAATCGTTCCGAACTAAAGTCTGGTGATTTGCTGCTGATTGATGCCGGTAGCGAACATCAGGGCTATGCGAGTGATATTACCCGTAGTTTTCCGGTGAGTGGCCGCTTTACTAAGGAGCAAGCACAGCTTTATCAAGTGGTATTAGATGCGCAGAAAGCGGCAATTGCAGTTGTCAAACCGGGGAATAATTGGGATGCCCCCCATCAAGCTGCTGTGCGCAGTTTAACTGCAGGCTTAGTTAACTTAGGTTTATTGCAAGGGGAGGTGGATGAACTTATCAAAGACCCACCTAAACCCGCAGATGGCACTGCCCCACAAGAAGCGCCATATCGACAATTTTATATGCATAAAACCGGACATTGGTTAGGGCTAGATGTGCACGATGTCGGCGATTATAAGGTGAATGGTGAATGGCGGACTTTAGAGCCAGGGATGGTGCTAACCGTAGAGCCAGGTTTATATGTTTCACCTGCGGACAATGTTGATCCGAAATGGTGGAATATTGGGATTCGCATTGAAGACGATGTGCTAGTTACTGCTGAAGGCTGTGAAGTGCTCACGGCTGGAGTAGTAAAAGAAATTGCGGATATTGAAGCCTTAATGGTGCAATAGTTGGCTTAAGAGCGATTGGATTAAAGTATGTGGGATGTCGTGATTGTGGGTGGTGGGATGGTTGGGGCAAGCTTAGCACTTGCACTACAACCTTTGCAGTTAAAAGTCGCGCTGATTGAAGCAGTCGCTTTTGGCAGTAGTTCACAACCTGCTTATGATGATCGTTCAGTCGCTCTTTCTTATGGTTCTAGTCGCATTTATCAAGGCATGGGTATCTGGAGGGAGCTGCAAGCGCAAGTGGCTCTAATTAAACAAATTCATGTCTCGGATCGAGGTTATTTTGGCGCGACGCGTATTCGTGCGGAGCAAGAAAACGTACCTGCTCTTGGCTATGTAGTTGAAAGCCGTGTATTGGGGCAGGTTTTGTTCAATGCTTTAACCAGCAGCTTCCTAGAGATTATTAGCCCTGCGACCGTTTATGAGTTTGAGCAACAGGCTGATTATGTCGAAGTCAAACTTGAACGGCAGGGTGTCGTTGATAGCTTGCAGTCAAAGTTACTGGTGATTGCTGATGGTGCTAAATCCCCCTTACGCGAGCAATTGGGGATTGAGGTTAAAGAACGCAACTACCAACAAACCGCTATTATCGCTAATGTCAGCACCGATCAGCCCGTGCAAGGGGTGGCTTATGAGCGTTTTACGAGTTCAGGGCCTTTAGCTTTATTGCCGATGACTCAAGAGCGTTATTCATTGGTCTGGACACATAAAACCAGTGAAGTGGAAGCGACTTTAAGTTTGACGGATGCTGAATTCTTACAAAAGCTACAGGAGGCTTTTGGGTATCGGCAAGGACGCTTTATTAAAGTCGGTAAGCGTTCAAGCTATCCTTTGAGCTTAGTGAAATCGGTGGCTGAGGTGCAAGGTCGTGCAGTCTTGATTGGCAATGCTTCGCATACTTTACATCCGGTCGCAGGCCAAGGTTTAAATCTAGCCTTGCGAGATGTAGCGACTTTAAGTGATCTTTTAGCGACTCAAGCACAGCAGCAAAGTGATTGTGGCTCAGCAGAGTTATTGGACGCTTATCAAACAGCGCGCCAAGCCGATTATAAGAGTGTAGTCGGTTATACCGATTCGTTAGTGCGCTTATTTTCTAATGATTTTACGCCCTTAGGCCATGCGCGTGCAGGCGGTTTATTAGCAGTGGATCGGATTGCACCGCTGCGTAAGCTCCTGACTCAACAAAGTATGGGCTTACGCTTTCGGCAATCGCGCTTAGCACGTGGCTTAGCATTAAAGCCTTAAGCGAGTAAAAACTGACTGGCAAAGAAAACGGCAACGCCTACCGCAATCGTTAATAAGGGCTTTTTAAAGCTTAAACCAATGATAAAAGCGGCTAAACCTCCCAATAGCCACGGATTATGCCAGCTCAAATCGACTTGCTTATTTGGCATCAGCATCATTGGCATAATAATCGCGGTTAAAACAGCTACGGGTACATAAGCCAACGCTTCCTCAAGCCAAACCGGTAGTTGTATTCGATGAGCACGCGCATACAGTACAAAGCGAATGCTAAAAGTGACCACAAACATGCCGAAGATAGTCAAAATAAGGCTTAAAGTATCAGGCATGTTGATCATCCTTGGTTTTAGTTAAATGTGCTTGTAAATGTTGCACAGCGACTCCAGCCAGTACACCTAATAAGGCTGCCAGTAGCATGCCTAGATTATTCGGTAGTTTATATAGAAAGAGGGCTGCAGTTCCCGCCACAACGAAGCTAATCCAATAAGCACTATTGCGTAAGTAGGTGGTAATAATACCTAGAAAGGTAGCGACCATCGCAAATTCCAAACCCCATTCGCTCATGCCCGGAATCAGTTCACCTGCGACTACGCCAATAATCGTGGTGAGATTCCACATGGTATAAAAGGCTACTACTGAGCCTAAATAAGCCCAATGCCCCGTCGTTTCATCTAATTTACCATTCACAAAATAGGGTTTAGTGGCTGCATAGGTTTCATCGGTGAGACCAAAGGCTAACACCGCACGCCATGCCATAGGTAAGTGTTTGACATATTTCATGTAATCGGCGGAATACAACAGATGGCGTAAATTGACGATAAAAGTCGTAAAAATAATAATTAAAATCGGTGTACTCACTGCAAATAAACCTAAGGCCACGAATTGTGCTGAGCCTGCAAACACAATTAAAGACATCGCAATTGGCACCCAAGGATCTAAGCCTTGACTCACAGCTAGAGAGCCAAAGATCATTCCAAAGGGTAGATTGCCGAGCATCATTGGTACTGAAACTAGTGCGCCAAAGCGCATCGCTTCCCATTTAGTCATAGTGGAACTGCCTTAAAATTAAGGGCAAAAAGCTAACGCCTATACTTGTTGCCTGTGGTGATTAGTGGGCAGGTTTATACCAATCTCTTTGGAAAGATTCCAGACGGTTTGCAAGCCATGCTATTCTAAAGGCAAGAGAATATCGCTTTTTTAACAACCGACGAAGGTATGAATGGAACTCGAACAACTGCAAACTTTAGTGCTCGCTAGTCTTGACGATATGAAAGCCCGCGATGTAACTGTTTTAGATGTACGCGGCAAATCAACTATTACGGATGTTATGATCATTGCTTCGGGCACCTCCTCCCGCCATGTCAAATCCCTTGCAGATAGTGTTGCTGCCAAAGCCAAAGAAGCTGGCCACCAACCCTTAGGCGTGGAAGGTGAACGCGATTCGGATTGGGTCTTGGTCGATCTGGATCAAATTATTCTACATGTGATGTTGCCAACGGCGCGTGATTTCTACAATTTAGAGAAATTGTGGGGTACGGCCAGTGAAGCTCGCAATGAGTTACGCCTAGGAGCTGCCTAGTTGCGTATCCACCTATTAGCAGTCGGCACGAAAATGCCGGCTTGGGTGGTGACGGCAACAGAAGACTATCTGGCGCGGATGCCAGCCCATTGCCAAGTGCTAGTACGTGAATTAGCCGCAGAAAAGCGTACCAAAAGCTCTGATTTGCATCGAATTTGTGAGCTTGAAGGTGAGAAGCTATTAGCGGCTATTCCTACTGGGAGTTTGGTGATTGCTCTAGATGTTTTGGGGAAAGCCTGGTCGACCGAGCAATTAGCGGGTCAAGTCGATCAATGGCTCGCCTCTGGGCAGGATGTTGCCTTATTAGTCGGTGGGCCAGAAGGCTTATCGAAAGCTTGCTTACAACGTGCAGATTTAAAGTGGTCTTTATCCGCCTTAACTTTTCCGCATCCGTTAGTGCGAATTATTGTGGCTGAACAATTATTCCGCGCTTGGAGCATTCTTTCTAATCACCCTTATCACCGTGGAGGTTGAATGTCTAAACCACAATTGATTTTGGCTTCAGCCTCACCACGGCGACGTGAATTGCTTGAGCAAATTGGCATTAGCTACCGAGTTCAAACGGCCGATATTGATGAAAATCCTTGGCCGGATGAAGACCCTTGCACTTTAGTGCAGCGTTTGGCTAAAGAAAAAGCTCAAGCTATTTGGGAGGTGAGTGATAAAAGCTTACCTGTCTTAGGTGCTGATACCTTAGGGGTTCTAGAGGGGCAATTATTAGTAAAACCGGATGATTTTGTATCAGCACGGCAAATGTTATTATCCATGTCAGGGCGTGCGCATACGATTTACAGTGCGGTTGCTCTCTATCATCAAAATGCTTATGAGCTCGCAGTCAGCGAAAGTAAAGTCTGGTTTCGTATGATGACTGAAGCTGAAGTCGAGGCTTATTGGCAACACGGCGAACCGCATGATAAAGCGGGGGCTTATGCCATTCAGGGGTTAGGCGCTATTTTTGTTGAGCGTCTAGAAGGCTCGTATTCAGGGGTAATGGGTCTACCTCTATTTGAAACGGCTCAGCTATTAGCCAAGGCTGGAATACGCGTATTATAAGCTAGCGCTTATTAAAATAAATCTAACCACTTGCGCCATTAGAGAGGAACGCATGAGTGCAGAGCTGCTAATTAATATTACCCCGCAGGAGTCGCGTGTCGCCCTGTTGGAAAATGGCGTGCTACAAGAAGTCTTAATTGAGCGTCTGTCACGTCGGGGGATCGTGGGCAATATCTATAAAGGTCGCGTGTCGCGGGTTTTACCAGGAATGGAAGCTGCGTTTATTGATATTGGTCTCGATAAATCAGCATTCTTGCATGCTTCCGACCTAACAGCACCCCCGATGGAAGATTTACATACTGAGGAGCTTCCCAAAAAACAACCTCCACCCCAAATTCATGAGGTTTTGTATGAGGGCAAGCAGCTACTGGTACAAGTGATCAAAGATCCTTTGGGCAGTAAAGGTGCACGCCTCACCACGTATATTACGTTACCTTCACGTTTTTTGGTGTTGATGCCTGATAATCAGACTGTGGGGATTTCAGGAAAAATTGAATCCGCTGAAGAGCGTGAGCGTTTACGTACTCTAGTGTTAAAAGTCCGTGCTGAATTTAGTGAGCAATTTGGCTTTATTGTGCGCACGGCCGCTGATGGGATCAACGAAGAAAGCCTACGTCAAGATATGCAGTTTTTGCTGCGCTTGTGGAGCAGTATTGAGCAAAGTGCTACGGCAACTTCACAGGCAAAATTGGTCTATTCGGATTTGCCTTTAGTGTTAAGGGTCTTGCGTGATATGGTGGGTGAACCCATTCAAAAAGTATTGATTGATTCGCGCGAAACAGCAGCAAAAGTACGTGAGTTTAGTGAAAAATATATTCCCGATTTAGCTTCACATATTGAGCATTATCCGGGAGAGCGCCCAATCTTTGATTTACATGGGGTAGAAGAAGAGATCCAAAAATCCTTGCAACGCAAAGTGCCCTTAAAGTCAGGCGGGTATCTGATTGTCGATCAAACCGAAGCCATGACGACGATTGATGTGAATACGGGCGGTTTTGTAGGCAGTCGTAACCTAGAGGAAACCATTTTCCGGACTAATCTTGAAGCAGCGCAGGCTATTGCTCGCCAATTACGGTTACGCAATTTAGGTGGGATTATTATCCTCGATTTTATTGACATGATGCAGAGTGATCATAAGCAGCAAGTCATAAAAACTTTAGAGAAAGCCCTTGAAAAAGACTATGCCAAAACCTATATCAGTGAAGTATCACCGCTTGGCTTAGTCGAGATGACTCGCAAGCGCACCCGCGAAAGCTTAGAGCATATTCTGTGTGAGTCTTGTTCCACCTGTAATGGGCGGGGCTATATCAAGACAGCGGAAACAGTGTGCTATGAGATTTTTCGTGAAATTTTGCGTGCGGTGCGCCAGTTCGATGCTAAAGAATTGCTAGTTTTAGCCTCGCAAGAAGTAATTGATCGCTTGCTGGATGAAGAGTCGGATAGTTTAGCCGAGTTGCAAGAGTTTGTAGCGGTTGGAGTACGTTTACAGGTAGAGGCTTTGTATAATCAAGAGCAGTTTGATGTAGTTTTGCTGTGATGCCGTTTAAGATCTAAGTCAGTAGCGTCTGCCGTTTGCAATTAGAGTCGTTATAAAAATCAACGTATACTCAAGCAATCAGTCGGATGGGAGCGGAGAATGAAAGCAATTGCTGCTTTACAAATGGCATCAGGCCCACAAGTACAAGCCAATTTAATGGAAGCAGGGCGCTTAATTGCTGAAGCTAAAGCTGCGGGTGCAGGTTTAGCGGTACTGCCCGAAATGTTTGTGATCATGGGGCAAAACGACCAAGCGCGGGTACAAGTGACCGAAACGGATGGTTCAGGCCCGATGCAAGAAGCCTTAGCTCGCCTAGCCTGTCAGCATAAAATGTGGATTCTAGCAGGGACAATCCCATTGCGCTCAGCCGATGAGGGACGGCCCTATGCAGCTTCCTTGCTGTATGACGATCAAGGTCGAGTGGTGGCGCGCTATGACAAAATTCATTTATTTGATGTAACGGTAGGCGAAAGTGCTGAGGTTTATACTGAAAGCGATACGAATACGCCGGGTGCTCAACTGGTAGTTGCTGATACACCTTTCGGCAAGATTGGGATGAGTGTTTGTTATGATTTACGTTTTCCTGAATTATATCGCGAATTAGCCCGCCAAGGGGCTGAGATTCTAGTAGTGCCTTCTGCCTTTACGGATGTGACTGGGCAAGCTCATTGGGAAGTCTTGTTGCGGGCGCGTGCTATTGAAAATCTCTGTTGTGAGTGGGCGCACTACCTATGGGCATTCTATGGTTATTGACTATTGGGGGCGAATTCGTGGTCAACTTAATAAAGGTTCTGGTGTAGTACTGATTGAGCCAGATTTAGAAGCTCAACGTGCATTACGCCAACGCTTTCCCGTGTTATCACATCGCCGCTTGCTGATGTGAAATTGAATAAGGACTAAAACATGCAAGATGCCATGGCTTATGCTCGCGCTGAGTTTCTGACTCCAGGCGGGCTAAATCAATCTGCTTTAGATAAAGTATTTACTGAGCTAATCAGCACCGATACCACTATTGCTGATTTATATTTTCAAGCAGCGCGTTATGAGTCTTGGGGCTTAGAAGAGGGGATTGTCAAAAGCGGCAGCTATAGCATTGAGCGTGGTGTCGGGGTGCGCTCGGTCTGTGGTGAACAAACGGGCTTTGCATACAGCGATGAAATCAGCCTGCAAGCGCTCTTAGAATCAGCTCGTGCTGCGCGTGCGATTAGTCGTGCCGGGCAAACGGGTAAAATTCAAGCTTGGAAAGCACAAATCCCGGCTCGCCATTTATATGGACTTAGCGACCCACTCGCTTCTTTAAGTGAGTCTGACAAAATCGATTTATTGCAGCGCATGGATACTAAAGCGCGAGCCGTAAGTCCGTATGTTAAGCAAGTGATGGCGAGCCTAGTCGCGGTACATGAAATTATTTTGGTAGTCGATGAACAAGGACGGATGACTGCAGATGTGCGACCTTTAGTCCGTACTAATGTATCTGTGATTGTGGAGCGTAATGGCCAAACAGAGAGTGCGTCATCGGGTGGCGGTGGCCGCTTTGATCTTGATTATTTTATGAATAATAATCGTGCTGATGAATTCGCTGAAGAGGCCGTGCGTCAAGCTTTAGTGAATTTGGATGCACAAGCAGCTCCTGCAGGTACGATGACAGTTGTGCTCGGTTCAGGTTGGCCAGGTGTGCTCTTGCATGAGGCAATTGGGCATGGCCTAGAAGGTGACTTTAATCGCAAAGGGACTTCTGCTTTCTCGGGGCGGATTGGTGAGCAAGTGGCTAGCAAAGGGATTACTGTGGTCGATGATGGTACTTTAGAACAGCGCCGTGGCTCTTTAACAGTGGATGATGAGGGTACTGAAACTCAATGTACTACCCTGATTGAGGATGGCATTCTTAAAGGCTATATGATGGATCGACAGAATGCAGCATTGATGGGTACACACTCCACTGGCAATGGTCGGCGTCAATCCTATGCTCATTTAACCATGCCGCGCATGACTAATACTTATATGCAGGCAGGTGAATATGATCCAGAAGAGATTATTGCTTCGGTAGACAGAGGTGTCTATGCAGTGAACTTTTCTGGGGGGCAGGTAGACATTACTTCAGGTAAGTTTGTTTTCTCAGCCTCTGAAGCTTATTTGATTGAAAATGGCAAAGCGACACGCCCACTGAAAAATGCTACTTTAATCGGCAATGGCCCAGATGTACTGACAAGAGTCAGTATGGTTGGGAATGATTTAGCTTTAGATACAGGAATCGGTGTGTGTGGTAAAGATGGGCAAAGTGTGCCAGTTGGTGTCGGCCAACCCACTTTGCGCGTTGATGGACTCACTGTAGGCGGTACTGCTGCTTAAGCCTGTAGGGAATAAAAAATTATGATCGAATTAGAAAATCGACAAGCTTTAGGGTGTGAATTTCAAGAGCTTGCAGAGTTTGTCCTGAAAGCAGCCAAAGAACGTGGTGCGAGTGCTGCTGAAGTCGGCATTGATAAGGGCACGGGTTTATCGGTGGAAGTGCGGATGGGTAAAGTCGATAAACTCCAATATCACCGTGACCAAGGTGCCAGCCTAACGGTCTACTTTGGGCATAAAAAAGGTTTTGCCTCAAGCGGTGATTTCTCACGTAAAGCACTGGAAGATACCCTAGATGCAGCGTGCCGGATTGCGCGTTATACGGCAGAAGATGAGTTTAATGGTTTAGCTGATCCAGAACTGATGGCGAAAGACCCAATGGATTTAGATTTATATCATCCTTGGGACATTGATGCAGATCGCGCGATTGAATTAGCCCTACAAGCCGAAGGCGCTGCACGTGCGTACGATGCACGTATTTCCAATAGCGATGGTGCTAGTGTTGATAGCTATGCAGGTTTAGGTGTCTATGCGAATTCAAATGGTTTCAATGGTCTGAATAGCAGTACGCGCCATTCCTTAAGTTGCTCGGTTGTTGCTCAAGAAAATGAGGCTATGCAACGCGATTATTGGTACACAACTTCCTGTGTGGCGGAAGCATTAGACTCTGCTGAGTCTGTTGGCAAAGAAGCTGCACTGCGCACGGTACGCCGTTTAGGTGGTAAATCCATTCCAACCTGTGAGGTGCCAGTCTTATATGCGCCTGAATTGGCACGTGGCTTGATTGGGCATTTGGTGTCTGCTTTAAGTGGCGCTTCACAATATCGTAAAGCGAGCTTCCTCTTGGATTCAGTTGGTAAGCAAATTTTCCCTGAGTTTTTACAGTTACGTGAAAGCCCACATATTCCACGTGCACCCGGTAGCCGTGCTTGGGATGCTGAAGGAGTAGCAACGTATGAGCGGGATATTATTCTGAATGGTCAAGTGCAGGGCTATTTCTTGGGCAGCTATTCAGCGCGTAAATTAGGTCTACGTACCACCGGTAGTGCAGGTGGTAGCTCTAATTTACTTCTGAGCCACACTGAGGCCTCTTTCCAAGATTTGCTCAAACAAATGGGACGTGGTTTATTAGTGACTGAGTTGATTGGCAGCGGCATTAATATGATTACAGGTGATTATTCTCGGGGCGCCGCTGGCTTCTGGGTGGAAAATGGCGAGTTGCAATATCCAGTCGAAGAAATCACTATTGCTAGCAACTTGAAAGATATGTATCTCGGTATTCAAGGTGTTGGTACTGATATTGATCAGCGTGGCAGCATTCAAACTGGCTCTATTCTAGTAGATCGCATGACGATTGCTGGGCAATGAGTCTTATCAGAGCCAGCTCATAAGGTAGCTGGCTCACTATTTTAAGTTCTCCGCTTATTCCAAACCAAACTCTTGTTTGATACTGGTTTGCATTTGTGGGCTTAACATTTCACTAGCAGCACCAGTTAATCGGGCTTGTTCAATTAATTGTTTAGCCATGTTTTTTAACTGTTCTTGGCTAGCATTCAACTTTTTTGCTAAACGCAAATAGTACAATCCTGTTTGTAAGTGACCATTCTTAATTGCTTCACTAGCGCGCTCTAAATGCATGCCTGCTTGCGGGCTGGGAGGGGTGGTTGGTACTTGAGTTATAGAGGAGGATAGTATTACAACTGAGCTGGCTAACGGTTTAGTCTTATCTACTTGAGTTGTTGGTTCTACTAAATCAGGCTCTTTTATCTTTGTTGCGCTGATGCTAACAGGCTTCAAGGTTTCCTGTGTTTTTGTAGTCTCAACGGGGGCAATCATTGGTTCTAGTTTGGCTGCGACCGCTAAGTTAATAGGTTCAATAGGCTTTGTCGGTTCGATGGCGGTCTCTAAATGGGTGTTTAGTTCATTAGGGACTAGCGGTTTATCTAGTTCACTTATCATAACTGGAGAGGCCACAGTCACTGGCACTGGTTTACTAAGATTGGCGAATTGATATAAACCTAAACTACTGGCAGCCACTAAACCAGCACCACCTAATAAGATCAAGGGCAAGACACTAGGCCTTTTATTGATGGGCACAGGTGCTTGTGGTTGGAGTAAGTTAGGTGATTTGTCGGCTAAGGTTTGGAGTTCAGTTAGAAAGCTAGTACCCAGTAAATGTAAATCCCCCGTGGGCGCGACCAGAAAGAGCGAGGAGTCCAGCCCTTTAGTTACTAAGCCTTGTTCAATTAATTGTTGGGTAATATCTAAGGCTTTTTGATGTAAATTCGTGGGTTGCCCCTGTAGTGCAGGTAAGACAGTTAAGGACCAAGCTTTAGGTACTTCCATGACAAAAAATACTTCAGTCTCTGACCAAGCGCCATCTAGAACTTTTAATACTGAAGTATTCGCCTTGTGGCCTAGGTTTTGTAAACTACTGAGACTTTGCTTTAAAGCAGTATTGCTTAATAACTGTCTAGGCAGATAGTGAATTAAGAAGCGCTGATTGGTAGTGGCTTGTAAATCGCGCCCAAGAAAAAGCTCACCAAGCGTATTGGAAAATAAACGCTCGCCGGCCTTGTAGTGTTTATGTAGCACACTTTCCATAAGTCCCTACCTTGCTTCTCAGCTAGATTCATTGTTTTTGCAATGATTCGACAGTTTTCCAATGATTAGCGAGATGCTTATCCATAATCGCATCATACTCACCAGAGTCTTGAATAGCTTTTAAGCCTTTATTTACATAATTCAACAAGATAGTGGCACGCGGATGAGTTTTGTGGACGAGCACATGTAAACCCTCAACAGATAGTTCACGAGGCAGTGCTGCGACTTTATCTTGTAAGCCCATTTTTGCGACCGTTTCCCGACCTGTGAAGTCATTCATAGCGACGGCATCTACTTTGCCCGCCATGAGCATTTCAAAACACTCTTTAACCGATTGAGGTTGCTCCAGTTTGATCAGGTTTTTCTTCAGCCATTCACGGCCAGGGCGTTCTAGGTCATGGGTAAAATAACCACTTGGACGGCATAAAGTATGCCCAATCATGTCATCATCTTTTTCAAAGACTAGAGGTTTATCATTGCGGGTATAAAGAACTTCAAGCATCTGAAAAATGGGGGTTGAGAATAAAAATTGGCAGCGAAAATGCTCAACATTAGGGCAACCAGGATTTAACCAAGGAAATCCCATATCATATTTTTTCTCTTTTAATAAAGGATCAAGATGAGAAGCCCAGTCATTAATCCAGGTAACTTTATAACCAACGTGTTGCTGTTTAAGAGCGGCCTCGACCAATTCAGTAATTAAACCACCATTGGGTAAGGAGGGATCAGTAAAAGGTTGGTAATCCCCAGCCGTTAGTAGCTGAACTTCAATTTTATTTTCGGGAGTCACTGCAGTAGGTTCAGTAGTCTGTGTTTGCGTAGCGCTTGCGGCTGCGGTTGAATTAGTTGTCGTGGTGGTCGAGGCATTTTCTTGGGTAGGGCTGGTAGCAGCACTGGTGCTTTGTTCGTCTAAACAGGGAATACGTAACTCTTGCCCAACTTGTAATATAGCAGGGCCGCTAGTGAGGGTTTTTGTATTTGCATAATAAATCATGCTGTATTTGCCAGCACTACCATAAGCACGTTGAGCGATAATGCTTAAATTATCACCCTTAGCGACAGTATAGGGTTTAGTGCAATCCAAATTTTCTGCATGAGCTTGTTGAGCGAGTAACACCAAGAGTAGAAAAGTGAAACAACTTAAGTTGCTTCTGAGTCTTGGAAAAAATTTCCACATACGCCAACCTCACAAGATTTCTTATTAAAAGTTTTAGTTTTCGGCTGAATCTTAAATTAACGACACCTAGCGTCGATATAAGCATTGTTAGCAAATTTGGTCAAGTCTGCGATAAATTTTTATGAAAGGTACTGATTTCCCCTACAAAATTTCCAGTTGTCCGCAGCTAGCTAGATGGGGATAATAGCCGGCTCTTTTTAGCGTTCAGCAATATAAATAGGTAATGCTTAGATGGCAGGTAAAATTTTCATCGAAACCCACGGCTGTCAAATGAATGAGTATGATTCGGCGAAGATGCTGGACGTGCTGCATGCACATGAGGGCTTGGAGTTAACCACGAATCCTGAAGAAGCTGATGTGTTGTTGCTGAATACTTGTTCGATTCGTGAGAAGGCGCAAGAGAAAGTTTTCTCACAAGTTGGACGTTGGCGCGCAATTAAAGAAAAAAATCCACATGTGATTATTGGTGTGGGTGGTTGTGTCGCCAGTCAAGAAGGCGAGGCTTTGCGTGAACGTGCCCCTTTGGTGGATGTGGTGTTTGGTCCGCAAACCTTGCATCGCTTGCCCGAGATGATTAAGCAAGTGCGCACCGAGCATAAACCGGTCGTCGATATTAGTTTTCCTGAAATTGAGAAGTTCGATTATCTGCCCGAACCCCGTGCAGAAGGCCCAACCGCGTTTGTGTCAATCATGGAAGGCTGCAATAAATACTGCACGTTCTGCGTTGTGCCTTATACCCGTGGTGAAGAAATCTCGCGCCCTTTCGATGATGTGATCGCGGAAGTAGCGCAATTAGCGGCGCAAGGTGTGCGTGAAGTTAATCTATTGGGGCAAAACGTCAATGCCTATCGCGGACAAATGCACGATGGCGAAATCGCCGATTTAGCGCTGTTGATTCAATATGTTGCTGCTGTGGAGGGGATTGACCGGATTCGTTTTACCACTTCGCACCCAAATGAGTTTAGCGAGAGTTTGATTAATGTGTATGCGCAAGTGCCTGAATTGGTGAGCCACCTACACTTACCAGTACAAAGTGGTTCAGATCGCATTTTAGCGGCCATGAAGCGCAATCATATGGCGATTGAGTACAAGTCCAAGATTCGCAAAATACGCCAATTGCGCCCAACGATTAGCATGTCGTCCGATTTTATTGTCGGCTTCCCTGGTGAAACCGATAAAGATTTTGCTGATACCATGAAGCTGATTGACGAAATCGGCTTTGATCATAGTTTTAGCTTTATCTATAGCGCACGCCCCGGCACGCCTGCTGCAAGTTTGCAAGACGACACGCCGATGGAGGTAAAAAAGCAGCGTTTGCAAACCTTGCAAAGCCGCATTTTGGAAAGCGCCCATGCGATTAGTCAAAGTATGGTCGGTACGGTGCAGCGCGTATTAGTCGAGCGTCCTGCGAAGAAAGACCCGAATCAATTAGCGGGGCGTACTGAGAATAATCGTGTGGTGAATTTTGATGGTAATGCGCGCTTAATTGGGCGTTTTGTCGATCTGCAAATTACGGAGGCCTTACCAAACTCCTTGCGCGGGCGTGTCGTTGCGGTGGAGCGTGAAGCAGGTAGCATGGATATGCAGGCGGTTTGAAGCTTCCGATTCTTTATCAAGATGAGTATTTAGTTGCCATCAATAAACCTTCGGGTTTATTAGTGCATCGCAGTTTAATTGATAAGCACGAAACCCAATTTGCGGTGCAATTGCTGCGCGATCAAATGGGTCAGAAAGTTTATCCAGTGCATCGTTTAGATCGACCTACCTCCGGCGTGTTGCTATTTGCTTTGGATGCGAATAGCGCACGTGCTTTAACTGAGCAATTCACCCAAGGCTTGGTACAAAAAACGTATCTCGCTTTGGTGCGCGGCTTTTGTGAGCCAGTAGGTGTAATTGATTATGCGTTGAAAGAGGAATTGGATGAGCTTGCCGATGCCAAAGCTGATCCTAATAAACCAGCTCAAAACGCCATTACCCATTACCGAACACTGGAACAATTTGAACTTCCATTTCCGTCAAATAAGCATCCAACCAGCCGCTATTCACTCCTAGCATTGCAGCCAAAAACGGGGCGCAAGCACCAATTACGTCGCCACTTAAAGCATATTTTTCATCCCATTGTGGGCGATACCACCCACGGCGATGGCAAGCAAAATAAGTTATTTCGGGAGCAGTTTGGTTGTGAGCGTTTATTGCTGCATGCGCAGGCATTGCAAGTGCATCATCCAAGTAGTAAAGCGATCTTAAATTTGCAAGCACCACTAGCTGAGGATTTCTCACAGGTTTTACAATCCGTTGCTAGCAGTCATTTAATGCAAGGTAATGCAAATGTACCTTGGGAAGGCAAATGGAAACTGAGCCAGAATAAAGCTAGCCCTGAATATCAGGGGATGATTGACGGTTTAAGCCAAACCCAACCAAGTAGCTGATGCACTGACTTTAGCTGCCACGATGCAAAGCCTCAAGTCTGCCCATTAGGAGGATAGGCGCGGCCGTTGGAAGGATTTAAGCTTAAAACTTTCTTCTAAGCGAGGAGTGATTATGGTGGAGCAAACCTTGTCGCAAGAGCGGCGTATTTTAATGGCACTGCGCAAGACTTTAGCCAGTATTGTACGCGATTTGACGCCTAAAGACCCGCATCAGCCTTATCCCTTGAGCACCGCTACGGTTGAGGATATGAAAGCCTGCTTTGATTTGATTGCAGCACGCGAGCGTGAATTGGCGGCGCAAGCTGGCCTAAATACAAAGGAGCTGCCGCGCTTTACTGACGAACCACGTGCCGCTCAAGTTATTTCGGTTACTCAGTTAAATAAAAAACAGTGATCTGCCTTGGAATACCCTAGCACTGGTCTTTTGGGCTGAAATGAATCACGGTACAGATGGGGTGCGCACAGAAAATACGGGTGTGAATCGGATTCAAATTCGCTGGGGTAAAGTGACTAGCATTCAGATGTATACGGTACAGTGTTATTAACTAATGCCTTGAAGCGCTTAGCTTTAGCTGGAAATGCAGAAGCAAGTAAAGCTGCGAGTGTGTCTTGATGGTATAGCCTATATCCCTGTGCATAAGCCCTAATCTAGTATCCCCCCCGCGCTTTTGCTACATTACCGCCTTTCTTTGATCTGAGAGTATCCCCTCATGGCAAACCCAAGTGTATTTTTTGACGTGTCCATCGGCGGTCAGCCAGCTGGACGTATCGTATTTGAATTATTCGCAGATGTAGTGCCAAAAACTGCTGAGAACTTCCGTGCACTTTGCACTGGTGAGCAAGGTTTTGGTTATAAGGGTTCTAGCTTCCACCGTGTGATTCCTGAGTTCATGGTACAAGGCGGTGATTTCACCAATCATAATGGCACTGGCGGCAAGTCGATTTATGGCAATAAATTTGCCGATGAAAACTTTAAGTTGAAGCATGATCGCGCTGGCTTACTGTCAATGGCGAATGCTGGCCCGAACACCAATGGTTCACAGTTCTTCATCACCACGGTGGTAACACCTTGGTTAGACGGCAAGCATGTGGTCTTTGGCCAAGTCACGGAAGGCATGGATGTGCTGAAAGCGATTGAATCGAATGGCACTCGTAGCGGCAGCACCAAAGCAGCCATCAAAATCGACGATTGCGGCCAACTCTAAGTTGGGCAACTGATGCCGGTCACGGATCGGCATCCAACCCCTCCATATTCTCCTCTAGCACACCATTCACTATGCAAGGTTTAAATCCTCAACAACAAGCTGCGGTCGTGCATCTTGGCTCACCTTTATTGGTATTAGCGGGTGCTGGCAGCGGAAAAACCCGTGTAATCACCCAAAAAATTGCATGGTTGATTCGCAAGGCTGAGCACGAAGCTAAAACCATTGCAGCGATTACCTTCACTAATAAAGCAGCGCGTGAAATGCGTGAGCGCGCAGGACAATTGCTGAGCAAAGAAGAATCTAAAGGCTTAACGGTTTCCACTTTTCACACTTTAGGCTTAACTATTCTCAAGCAAGAAGTGAAAAAACTTGGCTATAAACCCGGTTTTTCGATTCTGGATGCGCAAGATAGTGATTTAGTGCTGCGAGAATTAGCCATTAAAGAAGATATTGGCGAGGCGGATGATATTCGTTGGCAGATTTCGCGTTGGAAAAATGATTTCCTAAGCCCTGAGCAAGTCATGCAGCAAGCCACCGATGAATTAGGCCAGCGCGCCGCCCGTTTATATGAACAATATCAGCGCCAAATCAAAGCGTATAATGCAGTCGATTTCGATGATTTAATTGTGCTGCCGGTGCAATTATTCCAACAATATCCCGAAGTTTTAGAAAATTGGCAGAAGCGCTTACGTTATTTATTGGTGGATGAATATCAAGACACCAATGCTTGCCAATATCAATTGATTCGCCAATTAGCAGGGGTACGCGGTGCATTAACGACCGTAGGCGATGATGATCAGTCGATTTATGCGTGGCGTGGGGCGCGTCCGGAAAATATTGTGCAATTACAGCACGATTATCCGACTTTAAAAGTGATTAAGCTGGAGCAGAATTATCGCTCCACCAAACGTATTTTGGACAGTGCGAATTATTTAATTGCACATAATCCGCATATGTTTGAAAAGAAATTGTGGAGCACTTTAGGCGAGGGCGATCCCATTCTCGTCATGCCTTGCCGCTCGGTGGAACATGAGGCGGAAAAAGTGGTTGGCGAGATTATGAAACGCCATTTTCGCGAGCGTGCTGAATATAAAGATTTTGCAATTTTATACCGTGGCAATCACCAAAGTCGTGTATTTGAAACCTTGTTACGCCAGCAAAATATTCCTTATCAAATTACTGGCGGCACTTCGTTTTTCGAGCGCACGGAAGTTAAAGATATTTTGGCTTATTTGCGTTTAATCAGTAATCCAAATGACGATGCTGCGTTTCTGCGCGTGATTAATACCCCGCGCCGTGAAATTGGTACCAGCACTTTAGAAAAACTGGGTGATTATGCCCACGAGCGTAAAAATAGTTTATTTATTGTGGCGCAAGAAATGGGTTTTGCTGAGCGGATTAGCACCAAATCACGGCATCGTTTAGAGCATTTCACGTCTTGGCTAAATGACTTAATGGAGCAGAATAAAACCGAGCATCCGGCGCATGTGGTGAAGCGCATTATCACTGATATTCACTACGAAGATTGGCTCTTGCAAAATTCCAGTTCGCCAACTATGGCCGAAAAGCGTATGGCGAATGTGCATGAAGTGGTCGATTGGGTGAATAAACTCTATGACGATGGGGTGGGCAAAGAAACACTAGCGGAAATCGTGGCACACATGAGCTTGGTCGATTTGCTGGAGCGCAATAGCGAAGAAGCCGAACAAAATGCGGTGACTTTAATGACTCTGCACGGTGCGAAAGGTTTGGAATTTCCTTATGTGTTTTTGATTGGTGCAGAAGAAGAAATTTTGCCGCATTTGAATAGTATGGATGAAGCTGGTATCCAAGAAGAACGACGCTTGGCTTATGTGGGGATTACCCGTGCACAAAAGCACTTGACGATTAGTTATGCGAAAACCCGCTCGCGCTATGGGGAGAAAATGGCCTGTGACCCCAGTCGATTTTTAGCGGAGCTTCCCGAAGAGCATTTACTTTGGGAAGATCGGAAAGTCAGCACACCTGAAGAGCGTCAGGCTACCGCGAGTGCGTATATTTCTAGCCTCAAGGATTTACTTGGCTAAGTTTTTTGTTTAGCCAAATCCAGCACAGCAGCAATAATACCGTCCTTGGTCGTTAGCGTGGCTGCATAAGCGGGGCAGGTGGCGATGAAACTATCTTCTGCCGTGAGCCATGCTTTAGGCATAGGTAAATTTTCCTCGAGCCAAGTCATTAAACCTTCGGATAGATTACCACTACGGCGGCATTCATCCACGACTAAAACTTTGCTCACACTTTGCAAAGCTATTTTTAAAGCGGCCTCTGGCAAGGGCACTAACCAACGTCAATCAATCATCCGTAGTTCAATGCTGTGTCGTTTACGCAAAACCCTTTCTGCAATTTTAGTGTCACTCAATAAATTCTTCTGAATCAACAGGTTGGCTGAGTACAGCAAAGGATCATGCGCTTCCCAAGCTTTACATTCGGCTTGAGACCGAGGGCACGAAAGATAGCGAATGCAAGTTTGCGTTCTAAGCCCTGCCTTAGATCGTTCTTGTTATTTACAGACTTGCCCCCATTTTATTTAGTCTAACCCTCGCTCTTCTTGAGGCTAAAGCGAGCAAATCTAAGAGGTTTTTTTATGACTATTCGTCCTATTCAGCAGTTAATTAGAGCACAAGCAGTACGTGAGGGGGCAGGTGTCACCGTGCATCGTAGTATTGGCACGCAGTCTTTACGCCACCTTGATCCTTTTTTAATGTTGGATCATTTTGGGAGTGACAATCCCAATGAATACATTGCGGGCTTTCCATCTCATCCGCACTGTGGTTTTATCACTTTTACTTATATGCTGGATGGGCAAATGGAGCATCGCGATAGTATGGGGAATCGTGGTGAATTAGATTCGGGTGGTGTGCAATGGATGAAGGCCGCGAGTGGTGTCATTCACTCCGAAATGCCGCGCCAAGTGGATGGCTTATTACGTGGGTTTCAGCTATGGATTAATTTACCCGCTGCCGAGAAAATGTCTGACCCTGCTTATCAAGAATTTCCGGCGAGTAAAATTCCTGAAGTACAGACAGCAGGTCAGTCTGTACGTGTTTTAGCCGGTGAATATCAAGGCCAAGCGGGTGTAATTAAGGATCCGAATACTCAAGTCTGTTATTTGGATGTAGGTTTAGATGCGCAGGCGAATTTCAATTTAGCCGTGCCTAAAGAGCATCAAGGGTTTATTTATGTGTTTGAAGGTAGTGCCACTAGCCAAAATCAAGCTTTGCCTCAACATAGTTTGGCAGTTTTAGGGCAAGGGGATGAAGTCGCTGTGACTGCAGGTGAAACCGGTGCGCGCTTTATTTTAGTCACGGGTAAACCTATTGGTGAACCGATTGTTCAATACGGCCCCTTTGTAATGAATACCCGCGAAGAAATTGGCCAAGCGATGAATGATTATCAGCTAAATCAGCTGGTTAGGAAGAAAGCGGTTTTTAATGCCTAAAGTTTTTTGAACCTTTATTCGAAGCACTGAGAGTATCAACAAGACGACAGGTACTGATTTCTGTACCTGTCGTTGGCGGGAGTTTCTAGGTTTTAGCGGGTTTGTAGATATGTGCAATGGCGGCTGTTTTCACATGCCCAAAGCCTTTAATACCGCTAACTGTTTCTAAACGCGCTTGAGTTTGCGCTAAGTTCTCAAGTTTCAGACCTTGTGCGACTTCTTTAATTAAACCCGTATAGTCTTTAATTAGCTCACGCTCTTGTTTACGCTCAGTGGTATAGCCAAACACATCTAATAAAGTTCCACGCAGGCCTTTTAGCTTTGCCAATTGCGGCATGAGTTTAAACATCCATTGTCCATATTCAGTTTTAATTGGATTGCCTTGGCTGTCATGCTTAGCAAAGAGCGGTGGGGATAGATTCAGTTTAATGCTGTAATCTTGACCGGGTTCACCTTCAAAGTTTTTGTGTAGTTGCTCGAGAAATTCAGGTTTAGAGTACAGGCGTGCTACTTCATATTCATCTTTATAAGCCATCAGGCGTGCGAGATTTTGCGCGGCAATTCGGGTCAAAGGCAGTGATGTATCTGCACCTAATTGCAATTCTGCTTGGCGTAAAGGCTCTAAAGTTTGCTCATAACGCTTAGCGTAAGCAGTATTTTGATAATCAGTCAGCCATTGCTTATTAAAGCTTAAAATACTGGCTAAATCAGCTTCAGGTTTAGGTGCCAACGGTTTAGTTTGGAGTAGTTCTTGAGCATTGCCAAAGTGGGCGAAGTGACAACCCCATAAAAAGGCCGCTTTATTTTTCTCAACTTGTGTGCCATTCAATTCGACTGCTTGCATCAAGCTTTCGCGTTGTAGTGGAATCCAACCTTTTTGCCAAGCAAAGCCCAAGACCATCATATTAGCGAATAGGGTATCGCCTAAGAGTTTTTGCGCTAGGTCATTAGCATTTAAGAATGCACAATTGCTACCGATACTGTTTTGTAAATCATAAGCAATCGATTGTCCGGGGAACATCCAGTTGCGGTTAGTAATAAATTCGGCAGTTGGGGTTTCGCTGGTGTTTACAATCGCCTGAGTTTGCCCGTTTAAGGTCATGGACAAAGCTTCTTGCGAGGCGGAAACAATCGCATCACAGCCTAAGAGTAGATCGGCTTCACCGGTGGCAATTTTGCTAGCATTGAGTTGACTGGGGAGTTGAGCAATCTGCACATGGGATAAGACCGCGCCACCTTTTTGGGCTAAACCGGCCATGTCGAGCACAGTAACGCCCTTTTGTTCTAAGTGCGCCGCCATGCCTAATAAAGCGCCAATGGTGACAATGCCCGTTCCGCCTACTCCAGTAATTAGAATCCGATGGGGTGTCTCCAAAGCAGGTAAGACTGGAGGCGGTAAATCTTCGTGGCTAGGTTGCTCGATTTTAGCCGGTGCGGGCTTACGTAAACTTGCACCTTCTAAAGTCACAAAACTCGGGCAAAAGCCTTTCACACAGGAAAAGTCTTGGTTACAGGTTGATTGATTGATTTGCCGCTTAGTACCTTTAGGGGTTTCCACTGGTTCAATCGATAAGCAATTGGAAGTTTTGGAGCAATCACCACAGCCTTCACACACTTCGGTATTAATAAAGGTGCGCTTTTTCAGCTCCGGCATAATTCCACGTTTACGCCGCCGCCGCTTTTCGGTCGCACACATTTGTTCGTACACCAAAATCGTAGTGCCTGTGGTATCACGTAGACGCTTCTGCACCGCATCTAATTCATCACGATGCACAATTTCAATTGAAGCAGGTAGGCGATTTTCCGCGATTTGATATTTTTCAGGATCATCGGTGACGACAATGGTTTTGGCCACCCCTTCCGCTTCGACCTGATTAACCAACATCGGCAGGGTCAAGGTGCCATCAATCGGTTGCCCACCCGTCATCGCTACCGCGTCATTAAAGAGGATTTTGTAGGTGATATTGGCTTTGGCGGCAACGGCGGCACGAATAGCTAATAAGCCAGAATGGAAATAAGTACCATCACCTAGGTTGGTAAATACATGCTTATCATTAGTGAAATGCATTTGCCCGAGCCATGCCACGCCTTCGCCCCCCATTTGGCTGAAGGTCTCGGTATTACGATCCATCCAAATGGTCATATAGTGGCAACCAATACCGGCTAAAGCGCGTGAGCCTTCTGGTACACGCGTCGAGGTATTGTGTGGACAACCGGAACAGAACCAAGGTTTCCGTTCGGCGGTGACCCGTGGGCGCGCCGTTTCGCGTTCTTTGGCTTCAATAATGCGAATACGTTCATTGACATGGGTGCGAAGATCTTCGGGTAAGTCCATCGTTACCAAACGTTTAGCAATGGCTTTAGCGACAATGGCGGGATTAAGTTCCGACATGGCTGGTAACAACCAATCGCTGCGTGGTACTGACCATTCGCCACCATCTTGGTCACGTGAGGCAAATTTTCCATAAATATTGGGGCGTACATCGGCGCGCCAGTTATACAGTTCTTCTTTGAGTGCATATTCAAGGATTTGGCGCTTTTCTTCTACCACCAAAATCTCGTCCAAACCTTCAGCAAAATGGCGGGCATCATGTGCATTCAAAGGCCAAACACAGCCAACTTTCATCACTCTTAAACCAATCCGCCGACAAGCCTCGGTATCTAAACCCAAATCATTTAAAGCTTGGCGTACATCTTGATAGGCTTTACCGCCAGTGATAATCCCAAAGCGTGCTTGGGGTGAGTCAATCACGATACGATTCAGATTATTAGCACGTACATAGGCTAAAGCGGCATACCACTTGTAATCCATAATGCGCGCTTCTTGCACTAAAGGAGGATCAGGCCAGCGAATATTGAGGCCACCTTCAGGCATTTGGAACTCTTCATCAGTCGGCAGAATAATGCGTACTCGATCAGGATCAAGCTCCACTGATGAGGAGGTTTCAATGACTTGAGTTACGCATTTTAAACCCGTCCATAAACCAGAAAAACGACTCATCGCCCAACCGTGTAAACCAAAATCAAGAATTTCTTGTACATCAGCAGGATATAAAACGGGGATACCAGCAGCCGCCAGTAAGTGCTCAGATTGATGGGCGATAGAGGAGGATTTAGCGGCATGGTCATCACCAACCACCATGAGTACCCCGCCATGTTTGGAAGTACCTGCATAGTTGGCATGTTTCAGTGCATCAGTGGAGCGGTCAGCGCCAGGGCCTTTGCCATACCACATGCTAAACACGCCATCGAATTTCGCATTCGGATAGAGATTAAGTTGTTGTGAACCCCATACTGCGGTAGCGGCTAAGTCTTCATTTAAGCCAGGTTGGAAAACAATATCATGCTCAGTGAGATGCTTGCGGGCTTGCCAAAGTTGCTGGTCAAAACCCGCTAAAGGTGAGCCGCGATAGCCGGAAATAAAACCGCTGGTATTCAAGCCCATGCGTCGATCATTGGCTTTTTGCAACATGGGTAAACGCACTAAGGCTTGTTGCCCACTCATATAGGCACGACCTTGTTGCAGGGTATATTTGTCGTCTAGAACCAGATTGCTCGGTAATTTAGCGGTCATGGGGTGCTCCTCAACTCTTCTCTTTTATATATGAGTAGAATGCTAAGGAATTCCGTTTGTATCGTAAAATTATTTAAAATGACTTGAGGTATGCGAAAAACGCATAACTTAAAATTTTGTAAAAATCTACTTTGCTAGCAAGCTAAGCCTTACTAATCAGCTATAAATTAGCTAATCAGCAGAAACTTGTTACATTAATTCTTAGCTTATCGTTCGTTATTAAACCTAATGTTTGCAATTACTTAATAAGGACTGAGAGTGACATGCCCAATTCAAATCTAGTTAATTTACAAGAAGACCTAGTCGTCCAGATGACTGGCATCAAGGGCTTGCAAATTCCCTTGTGGGGTTTGTTCATTATGGCGGTATTAGGTGTGCTGTATTTTGCCAAAGCGGTGTTTATCCCGATATTTTTAGCGATTATCTTTTCATTTGTCTTAATGATTCCAGTTAAGCTTTTGGAAAAGTTGCGCATTCCCCAAGCCTTTGGCGCTTTGATTGTCTTATTAGTGACTTTGGGAGCCTTAACTGTTTTAACTTATTACATGTACGAGCCAGGTAAAGTTTGGGTCGAGCGTTTCCCCACAGAAATTCAGAAGATTGAAACCAAAGTAGCAGAACTGCGTCATTCGCTGAATGATGTACAAAAAACTACCGAACAAATTGACCAAAAGATTACCGACTTGACAGGCTCAACTACCAAAGGCTCAGACACTCAAGAGGTGGTTGTGAAGTCGGGCAGCCGCTTATATACCCTGATGGATAACACACAAGCTTTTATTGTGGGTTTCATGTCATTTCTATTATTGCTCTATTTTCTCATGGCTTTTGGGGAATCCCTGATTAAGGGGTTGATGATGACTTGGAAAGATCGAGCGCATCGCATTACTTTCTTAAGAATTACGCAAGAATCGCAATATCAAATCAGCTACTACTTATTACTGATCACTATCATCAATATTGGCTTAGGGATTGTGACCGCTTTAGGGATGTGGCTGATTGGCATGCCAACGCCTTTACTCTGGGGGTTCTCAGCAACCATTCTGAATTATATCCCTTATATTGGCCCACTAATTAATATGATCCTCGTGACTTTTGTGGGTTTGGTAACCTTTGATAATTTATCAACAGCGATGTTGCCTGCTTTAATTATTCTGGTGCTGAATATTATTGAGGGTCAAATGGTACAACCTCTGTTCGTAGGCAAGATGTTCACTATCAATCCAGTCTATGTGTTTATCTCAGTCGCTTTCTGGGGCTGGCTTTGGGGGGTAGCAGGGATGTTTATGGCCGTACCTTTACTAATGATTTTGAATATTTTTGTACTAAAAATGCGTGAACTAGCTGCGGCTGCAGAAGCTTCCAAAGCAGCGGCTGTTGCTGCTGCGGTTGAAGCGGCAGCGGCTGAGGAGGCCGCCAAAGATGAGGTGAAAATCATCCTCCAATAAAGCTTATGAGCAAAGACATTAGCCTACGTCAACTCAGATATTTTATTGCTGCGGCTGAAACAGGGCAGCTTTCGATGGCCGCTAAACAGGTGCATGTCGCTCAATCGACGGTGACGAATGCAATTTTGCATTTGGAGGATTCTATGGGGGTGAAGCTATTTGAGCGCCATCCCCAAGGCGTTACTCTGACTGCTGAAGGCTATAACTTTTATCATCGCGCCAAACAGATTCAAGAAAACCTTGATATTGCGCTCAGTGAGCCTCATTTCCAGCGACATCATTTAACTGGTGCTGTGCGCATGGGAGCCTCTTATGCCTTGCTTGGGTATTTTCTGCCGCCATTACTCGCACGTTTTCGGCAACATTATCCAGATATAGATCTGGATTTGCATGATATGGAGCGTCCTGACATTGAGCAGGCCGTTCTAGGTGGTGAACTAGAGCTAGGTTTAGTGTTAATTTCCAATACCAGTCAGCGCGAACGCTTTAACCATCATGTTCTCTTGCGTTCACGTCGCCAATTATGGACTTCGGCGAACCATCCTTTATTAGCTCAGCCCTTTGCTTCTTTAGCAGATGTGGCGCAATACCCTTACATTCAACTAACGATGGATGAAGGCGAACCTGCAACTCAACGTTATTGGCAGTCACAAGGTTTAAAAGCCAATATCGCTTTTCGTACCAAATCGATGGAAGCGGTGCGTGGTTTAGTTGCCCATGGCTTTGGCGTTACCATCCTGGCGGACATGGTGTATCGACCGTGGTCTTTGGAGGGTGGGAAAATTGAAACTTTACCAGTACTAGGCGTAGTGCCACATTTGGAAAGCGGCATGATTTGGCAAAAAGGTATTGAGCTAGCCAAACCTGCCGAGGCTATGCGCCAGTTTTTGATTCATAGCTGTGGGAGTTAAGTATTATATCTCATCAGGGCGCCAAAATTTCTTTCGACAGTTTCTGCAAAAACACAAGATTTTTTTAAAGTGAATGATTTTTTGGAAGAAAGAGCGTGGTACTCGTACCCATAACTCACTGGAGCAATGAGGACATACTTGTTTACCCAAATCCTTTGGAGCACTGTCTGGAGTTGGCTCCAAGTGCATTTGCTGAGTTTGCATCCTTGCCTCGCTTAAATGCTTGTTAGATGTGTTCTATGTTTGTTTTAGTTTAACCGAAGTTAAATTAAAAAATGCTTAAAATTCGTTCTTTCTAATCTTTATATATGATCACTGTCCCGTATTTTCAGAAAAAACTACTCATAGCCAGCGGTAACATTAGAGAAAAAATTTACCCTCAAGTTACTTTTACTGATAATACAGGGCATTTATTCCAACAAGATTAAACTCTATGCTCAAAATTGCTGAACGTATTGCGCAGGAGCTAGCTGTTGCTCCACGCCAAGTTACTGCTGCTATTCAACTATTGGATGAAGGCTCTACAGTGCCATTCATTTCTCGTTACCGTAAGGAGGTCACGGGTGGTTTAGATGATACTCAGTTGCGAGGTTTGGAAGAGCGGTTAGGCTATTTGCGTGAACTAGAAGAGCGTCGTACCGCAGTACTAAAAACTATCGAAGAGCAGGGGAAGCTGACACCCAGTTTAGCCGCTGCGCTTCAAGAGGCTGATACGAAAACACGTTTGGAAGATTTATATCTACCCTTTAAACAAAAACGCCGTACAAAAGGGCATATTGCCATTGAGGCAGGTATCCAGCCTTTAGCAGATGCTTTATTAGCCAATCCGCAGCTTGATCCCAACCTTGAGGCGCAAAAATACTTCAATACAGCAGAAGAGTTTAAAGAGGCCTTTGTCGACACCAAAGGGGTATTGGAAGGCGCGAAATATATTCTAATGGAGCGTTTCGCCGAAGACCCAGAGTTAGTAGGTGAACTACGTACTTATTTACAGTCTGAAGCAAAACTAAAATCTGGCGTGGTCAAAGGCAAGGAAGCCGAAGGTGCGAAATTCCGTGATTATTTCGACAATGCAGATGCTTTAAAAACTGCGCCTTCACATCGAGTTTTAGCCATGCTGCGGGGGCGTAATGAAGGCATTTTACAATTGAGCATTGATGTTGATAAACCTGATGAGGCTCTCTTGCATCCGTGCGAGGTTTTGACTGCTAAGCGCCTTGGTATTCAAAATAAACAACGTCCTGCTGATGCTTTCTTAGCTGAAGTCGTGCATTGGACTTGGAAAGTGAAACTCCACACTAAACTTGAAACCGATTTACTCAGCGATTTGCGCCAAGCTGCCGAAACTGAAGCAATTCGCGTGTTTGCGCATAACTTAAAGGATTTGCTGTTAGCCGCCCCCGCAGGTCAGCGCGCGACTTTAGGCCTTGATCCGGGGTTGCGGACAGGTGTGAAGGTGGCAGTGATTGATAGCACGGGGCAATTTATTGATCACACCACTATCTACCCGCATGCCCCGCGCAATCAGTGGGAGGAGTCAATTGCGACTTTAGCTAAATTAGTTGCAAAATATCAGTTAGAACTGGTGGCGATTGGTAATGGCACAGCTTCACGAGAAACCGATAAATTAGTTGCTGAGCTACTGAAAAAACACCCTGAACTCAATCTGCAAAAAGTAGTAGTGAGTGAAGCAGGTGCTTCGGTGTACTCAGCTTCTGAAACTGCAGCGAAAGAATTTCCCGATTTAGATGTAACGATTCGGGGGGCTGTGTCGATTGCGCGTCGTTTACAAGACCCGCTCGCTGAGTTAGTTAAAATCGAACCCAAGTCGATTGGCGTAGGGCAGTATCAACATGATGTCAGTCAAGTCCAGTTGGCCAAAAATCTGGATGCAGTGGTAGAGGATTGCGTCAATAGTGTCGGGGTAGAGGTAAATACAGCTTCGGCGGCTTTATTGCGACGAGTCGCTGGGTTAAATCAAACAATTGCAGATAATATCGTTGAATTTCGGAATAAAAATGGCCGTTTTACCAGTCGGGAAAATTTATTAAATGTGCCTCGTTTAGGCGCGAAAACTTTTGAGCAAGCTGCTGGGTTCTTACGGATTCATGGCGGTGAAAACCCTTTAGATAGCTCAGCGGTTCACCCGGAGGCCTATTCTGTAGTAGAAGCGATTGCTGCTAAAACCAAGACGAATTTGCAAAGCTTGATTGGCAATTCACCACTTATTAAATCTTTAAATCCTGTCGATTTTACGAGTGAAAAATTCGGTTTGCCGACCATTACTGATATTCTCGCAGAATTAGATAAACCGGGACGCGATCCACGCCCAGCATTCAAAACAGCTAGCTTTAAAGAAGGGGTCGAGTCCCTCACTGATTTAAAAGTGGATATGCTGCTGGAAGGTACAGTTACTAATGTTACAAACTTTGGTGCTTTTGTGGACATTGGTGTGCATCAAGATGGCTTAGTGCATATTTCGATGCTAGCCAATCACTTTGTTAAAGACCCTCATTCTGTAGTGAAGGCTGGCGACATCGTAAAAGTTAAGGTGCTTGAAGTCGATCAAGAACGTAAACGGATTGCTTTAAGTATGCGTTTAGGTGAATCGACTGCTAGTCCGCAAACTAAACGGATTGCCCAGCCTCAAGCAACACAGAAGACAAATTCTAAAGTAGAAATTGCAAATAAACCTGTGCGCCCACCACAGACCGTACCAACAGGTAATAGTGCCTTTGCAGCTGCTTTTGCTAAAGCGCAAGAACGAAAATAGTTCTCTTATGAGGTACAAATTCTTGTGTGTAAGCAGGCTTGTTTTTTTTGGCCTGCTTTTAGCTTCTTTTTAAAGATAGGATTCTATTTTCTAAATAAATAACTATTTAGTTACTAATCATGTGGAGTTAACCTTTTCAATGTTATTCTCTGTAATAATTAAAATTTATTATATATAAATAAGAAATAAGGGCGATGGGGGTAAGATTAGTGAAGAAGCAAACGCTTGGTTTAGTGCTAGTTTTAGCAAGTGGTTATCCATCCTTAACTCAGGCTTTGAGCTTAGGAGACATCCAGTTTAATTCGCGCCTTAATGAACCCTTTAAAGCGCGTATCGAATTATTGAATGCGACTCAACAAGAACTAGATAAATTGCAAGTTCATGTTGCCCCACCAAGTATTTTTGCTCAAGCACAGTTGCAGCGCCCTCAATTCATCGATAGCTTAAAGTTTGCACGCTCCGTTAAGCACGGGAAACACTATCTCATTATTAGCTCTCCTCAACGTGTCGCTGAAACCGAGTTTAATCTGCTGTTAGAAGTGACTAGCCCTAAAGGTGACTTACTCAAGCGCTATTCAGTGGCTTTAAAAGGTGGAGCTGGGGCAAACTCTAAAGTTCAAACTGTACAAGCGCCCATTGCAGAGCCTGCAAATTCTGAGTCCAGTGGAGCGCTAGCCGAAACAATATCAGCTACTCCACCTGCAGATAATCAAGAAAGCCAAGCTAGTTTAGATTTAGCTCAAAACCCCGAGGCTATTAGCAGTGAACAAGGTGCGGAATCTTCAAGGTTTGAGCCAACAAGTGCAGGTGAAGCATCGGCTGCTTTGAATTTAGCGGTGGATACCGAGGAGCTAAGCGCCAATGCAGCGCCAACTCCTGAGTTAGAGGCTGAGCCGGTTCAAGTCATAGCAGCAGTTAATGAGCCTGATGCGGCTGCTTTAGTACCAGTCAGTATACCCGTTGAGCGTTCAACGCGGGTCAGACCCAGTCCTGCTAAAGTAGCGATTCCATTGCCTAAACTTGCTTTCAAATATAAGTATCGGGTGCGTAAAGGCGAAACTATTTTCAGTATTGCTGAGCGTTTGAAAGTAGGAAAGCTGAGTCTAGACGAGACAGTCTTAGCTCTATATGCACGTAATCCTAAAGCTTTTGTGAATGGCGATATTAATCAACTGAAGCCTGGCTCTGTACTGCGTACCCCTAATGCCGTTGGAAAAAGGCGTGTTGTTGAGTCTATACCTGCTCCAACTCAGGTGGTTAGACAAGCCAAGCCTATTGAGCGTCCAGCTCAAGCCCCAGCTGTTAAACCTAAAACTGCACCCGCACCTATTTCTACAGCCGGAACTATCTTAGCGAGTGCACCGGCTACTATCGATCCACCATTGTTACAAGCAGTCCATGAACTCCAACAAGCCTCACAACTTAAACTAAGTGATTTGCAAGAGCGCTTGAGCCAAACTCAGCAATTACTAGAAACACGGGCACAAGAAAATAATCAACTTAAAGAGCTAGTCCAAGAGAAGAATCGCTTACTCACTCGCCGTGAGGAGGAACTGGCTGGTTTGCAAACTGAAGTTGCTCAGCAAAAAACACAAGCTCAAGCTTTAATGACAGTAGGCGCGGCAGGGCCAGAAGGTAAAGCTGATTTAGAGGCATCAGCTAGCACTACTAGTCCGGAAGCATTAGTCACCAATAATACTTGGGGGGATGTGTTAGCTTCACCTTTAGTGTGGCAATCAATGACGGCGAGTACCCTGTTTTTACTCTTGATCGGATTTTGGCAAAGACGCCGCAATGCCGATAAGCTGATGCAGTTACATGTACAAAACAGTATCTTAATGCCGGAGGCGTATGCGGACGAGAGCGAGGAGGAAGAGGGTAGTTTATTAAACTTCCTCTGGGGTGAAGAAGAATTAGAGCAAGCGCGGGAGCAGTTGCAAAACCTGCGGCACTCAATGGCAAGTTTACGTGAGCAGAGTCAGCGCTTACAAGCTTATCTGAACCCGATCCCCCCACTGAGTGCCAGACCGATTACTTCACTACAGGCAAGCTTTCAACTTTGATCGTACCGTGCTGACTAGTAAAGCTTAATTTGTAGCCCGAGCCATCTTGTTGTTGGGATACACCACCAATTTGATGGTCTTGGGTGTCATAAAGAGTGACTTTGCCATCTTGCTCAATGGCTAAGCGCGCTATCGAAGGGAACCAAGCATAACGAGTGTTGTTCTGTGCTCCACTCGTACTGGGGCTACCCAAATGGCTCGGCCACCATTGACCAGATAGCTTGGCTGAATGGTTTGAACTAGTATCACCTGCTTTAGTTGCGTCCGGCTCTACAGAAGTTTCAATGAGTTTTGAACCACTGGCTAAAGCGCTGGATAAATCATTACCAAGATTATCGACGGTAGATTTTAAGTTCTGATTGAACATATCACCAATCATACTCATACCATTGAGCATCCACTGACCAAAACCACCCAATTCAGGATGGTTGAATTGCGCCATCGTCCCTTGACCCTTATAAATTGCGTCTAACATCGTTTTGACAGCTTCAGGCGATAAGTTATAGCGTTGCGCTAACTGCTCAACTAATGCTTGACCCTCTGGGGTTAATTTAAGCATGCATACACTCCAAAATTTTTATACAAACTCGTTCTAGCGGTTGTTTTAAGTATGGTAGGTTTTTTCTAGGCTAACTAAAAAATCTAGGGGTAAAAATAATGGAATAGCAATTAACTCGTGCGATTAGGCTAAATCAATGGCATACCCGCTACAGAGTGAAGTATCTTTGCTTGAATTGCCTAAAGCATTTTGTCGTAAAATGAACTCAAACACGGCGGGTTCTAAAAGTTAATTTGGAGCAACACTACGATGTTAGTTTTGGGAGAGAAAGGCTTAGAATTAGGCCTCGCTAATGGCGAGCAAGCCTATTTTAATTATTATTGGCTGCGTGATAATTGCGCCAGCTCTTGGGATGCTGAGACGCAAGAACGCATCTACGATATTCTTGAAGAACCCGATCATTTAAAGCCGACAACGGCTTACATTGAAGGCTCAGTCCTTGCACTTGAATGGCCAGACGGACACCAAAGCAAATATGACTTAGCGTGGTTAGCGCGTTGGCACACCAACGATAATCGACCTTGTTTGGGGCATGGTGACCTTGCCCAACGCCAGCGCCAGCCTTGGTATGCGGATCATTATCCGCAAGTACAGCGCTTTAGCTTTCCAGAGCTAGTTGAACAGCCTGCTAAAGTGGCTGATTGGACGGAAGCGCTGTTGGATGAGGGTATTGCGCTATTAACCGAAATGCCGAATAGCAATGAAGGTTTGCAGCAAGCTTGTGAACTGATTGGGGTAGTACGCGCTTCGTTTTCTGGTTATACCTTTGATGTGCGTACCGAAGCTAATCCGGTGAATTTGGCCTATACCAATAAAGCCTTGGAACTGCATACCGATTTGCCGCCGGAAGAATTAGCACCCGGAATCCAATTTCTACATTGCCGAGTAAATGATGCCATCGGTGGCGAAAGTTTATTCGTTGATGCTTGCAGCGTGGCGCAAGCGTTTCAGGCGCAATATCCCGATTATTTTAATCTCCTCACCGAGCTAAAAGTTCCGTTCCGCTATACCACTAATTTTCAAGATGTACGTGCGCGTCAAGTGATTATTGAGCTGGATCCGCATAGTGGTGAAGTGAGTGGCATTCATTTCAGCCAGCATCTCGCCGATGTATTTGATTTTCCGCCTGATGTGATGGACGAGTTTTATCCGGCTTTCCGTAAGTTTGGGCAAATGTTACAAGACCCCAAATATCTTATGCGGTTTCGCCTGAATGCGGGCGAGTGCATTGTGTTTGATAATCATCGCGTGGTGCATGGGCGGACTTCGTTTGTGGCCGGAAGCGGTGCACGGCATTTGCGTGGTTGCTATGTGGATCGGAATGAAATGCGCAGCACTTACCGCAGTTTACGTGCCAAATATCCCAGTGTTAAGGAGGATTAAATGAGTGATTCACTTCATTATTGGCAGGAGCGGGTTGATTTAGCTGCTGCTTTTCAGTGGACAGCACGCTTAAATCTGCATGAAGCGGTAGCGAATCATTTTTCTTTAGCGGTGAATCCTAGCAGCACGCAGTTTTTAATTAATCCGAATCAGCGTCATTTTGCCTTGATCAAAGCCAGTGATTTATTGCTGCTGGATGCGAATGATCCAAGCACCATGGATCGGCCTGATGCACCCGACCCGACTGCGTGGGGTTTGCATGGCTCAATTCACCGCTTATGCCCACAAGCGCGCTGTGTGATGCATGTGCATTCGATTTATTCCACCGTCCTTGCCTGTTTAGCGGATAGTAATCTGCCGCCGATTGATCAGAATACCGCGACTTTCTATGAGCGCTATGTAATTGATGAGCAATTCGGTGGCTTAGCTTTTACTGAAGAAGGTGAGCGCTGTGCTGCCTTACTCAGTGATCCGAAAAAGAAAGTGATGATTATGGGTAATCATGGCTTGCTAGTGTTGGGTGACACGGTGGCAGATACGTTTAATCGTTTGTATTACTTTGAGCGGGCGGCAGAAACTTATATTCGCGCTTTGCAAACCGGCAAGCCATTAAGAGTGTTATCGCATGAAGTGGCGGCGAGAACCGCGAATGAATTAGATAATTATCCGAGCCAAGCCGAACGGCATTTTGCGGATATTAAAACATTGTTGGGGCGTGAAGGTTCGGATTTTATGAGTTAACTGCAGGATTGTTAGGAATATACTTGAAATAGCTGGCGATGATGGTTGGCTTTGCTACAAATACGACATTGGGTTTGAGCTGTTTGCATTGCTGGATAGTGAAAAGGACTGCCACAAGTTTGGCAGCGTGTTTGCTTTAAAAGAACAGGCTCTGGTTGTGGGCTATAGGTTTTCAGTGTTAAGGCTTGTTGGTCGCAGCTATCAACACACAGTTTGCAGCCAGTACATTGCTCTGGGCTAGTTTCATAGGCCATTTCCTTTGCCGATAGTTTGACTATGCTCAAGGCTTGATGGGGACAGAGCTGTATACAAGCATCACAGGCATTACAGCGTAGCGGATTAATCTGTGCTGCAAAGGGGTATAATGCACTCTCTGAATTGGGATTAATTGGCAAAGAAGCGGCCCAAGCTTGCGCTGGTTTTAGTTCAGGTTCAAGGCTCAATTCTTTAGCCTCTAAACCTTTTTCTACTGCTAAATTCACTGCTTGCTTTAAGAATTGGCGTCGAGTTTGTGCGGTCTCAGGAGAACTAGAGGGTTTAAGGCTGGTTCGTTGCTGATTCCAAGTTTGTGGATCTAAGTGTTGAAACTGGATGAGGGGAGCGGCACGACTTGCTAGCAGTCGATTAAACTCCTCTAAATGTTTAGTAAAGGAACTGGTCTGTTGGCGTGGACAATGCTGACAATCACCACACGCAAACTTAAGCTGCTGATACCCTAACTTATAGGCTTCAGTAAGGCGGGCAGGGGAGATTAAATACAAGCAAGGGATAAGCCCCTTACCCTTGAGTTTCTGGTCGGTGTATTCACAAGCTACGAGTAAAGTTTGTTTACCCGCTAATTCCCCACTTAATAAATCCAGTTCTTGAGTTAAGGCAGTTTCAGTGCAAGCAGCCACACATAAGCCGCAGCCATCGCAGCGGCTGGTGTCTATGGCCAAGCTACCCGCATCTAAGAGCCAAGCTGCATGCGGGCAGGCCTCTACGCAGTTAGTACAACTAGCAATTTCACACTGACTGTGTACACAACGTTCAGGATGGATTTCAGGTAAAACCCATTCCTGTTTTAGCTGTTTAAACCACTGCAACATGGTTTAAGATCTACCAACTCAGTGAACTACCAGGGAAATAACGCATGGTTTGCGGTTGTACCGCCGCTAAGGTTTTTGCCTTCATGCGTGCTTCGATTTCCTCCTGACTAGGGCGTAATTCCCCCGTAATGCTCGCTAATAAATCACGTAACTCATCAACATATAAAGCCGTCAATAAAGCCAGCGCTCCGTAAAATTCCGTTGTACAACGGGCGGAAACCCGCTGTGCAAACGGTAATAGCCACCGTAATAAATGTTCATCCATGAACCGAGCAGCTTCGGTCAGTTGTAGTGAGTTTTGTTCATTAGCCGTTTTCTCCAGTAAATAAGCGACAAAGAGCAGCTCATTCACTAGATGATCGTCCATGAGCTTGCGCCAATTAGGAACGACTAACTCATGTTTGGCATACCATTCGCGTACTTGAAACATGGGCTGCTGACAGGTCAACTCCTCATCATCAATCCAGACTGATTCATTAGGTGAGCCATGAAATTTGCCATTCAAATAAATATCAGCAAAGTCACAAGCTAACTCATCTAATAAACTAGCAGGTAGTTCAGCAGGAAAGCCTTGTAGGCAAGTCATTAATTCCTGCGAGGCTAATTGCAATACTTCCGTATTAGCATTCAAGGCTAAAAGTTCCGGAAAGCCCATTTCACGCAAGGCTTGCAAACGTTCTTTAGTCAATTCAGTGGCATGTAAGTCAGCCAATAAACGTAAGTCAGTGGCTAGCAAACGACAGAACTGCGTTAGCAGTAAAGAGTCATCTAAGTTGATGCTAGCCATTGGTTTTTACCCCAGTTGCTGCTGGAGTAGCAGGAACCGTTTGAACCGGTGCAGTTGGTGTAGGCACGGGAGCAACTGGGACTGCTTGTGTAGGAGCTGGCGCTGCTTGATTGAGTGGTGCACCCACCGCCCCTTGACTATGCGCGATAAACACAATCGAAGGATGGGTCAACTCAGGATCAGCCATACCTTTGACTTGACCTACTACAGTTTCATGCGGTGCACGTGCTTTAGTTTCATAAGTACCTGCACGTAATTGGTCAATCGGGCCAATATCGAGTACCCGCATCATGCACGCTTGTACACAATAAGGTTTACGTCCCGCATCAATTTCATCCACGCACATATTGCATTTGGACACAATATTTTGCTCTGGAATAAATTGGGGCGCACCAAACGGACACGCAGCCTCACAACGACGGCAACCAATGCAAAGGGTAGAGTCAATATCGACAATACCATCTTTTTCGCGTTTGAAAATCGCACCGGTGGGACAAGTCGGTAAACACGCAGGTTCAGCACAATGGTTACAAGACATATTGACCTTGTAAGCATAGACCTGAGGGTAAGTACCCCCTTCTACGTACATCACACGACGGAAACGTGGGCCTGGAGGTAAACCATTTTTGTCTTTACAGGCAATTTCACAGGCACGACAACCGATACAATCCACATTATTGTGAATAAAACCAAATTGTTGCGCAGGTTTTACGGGTGTATAGACTTCTTTTTTGCGTCGTACAATCGCTTCTTTAATTGCACTTTGATCTTTAACTACTTCATTTGCCATGATGCTTCTCCCTTAAAGATCACGCCGGAAGACGTGGCTACGTGAAGTAGCTAATTGATCCCAACCCGGCTTATGCGCTAAATCAGTTTTTTGTACATTCACCAGTACCGTATTGTACGCAAAGGCTCCCGCAGGACTTGGCTCATCGAGGGTTAAGAAGTCTGGATTACCCGCACGGTCAATACCGTTCTCATCCAAATCCATCCATGCACCTTCGTGCAGTACCATCACCCCAGGCATGCAACGCTCGGTTACATAAGCAGGTACTACGACCTTACCGCGATCATTAAATACCTCAACCGTATCACCTGTTTTAATGCCTAACTTCTTAGCGTCAGAGGCATTAATAGTTACTTCTTGTGAGTAGGTCTCACGTAACCACGCGATATTGTTAAAGATTGAGTGAGTACGCCAACGTGGATGGGGCGAAATCAAATGGAACGGATGTTTAGTGGTCTTTTCCGCTGCATTTAAGGATTCCCAAGGCTCAATCCATTTGGGAATCGCAGGAATGTAGTAACCATAAGCGGTCTTAGTCCAATCGGTGTATTGAGCTAAGGTAGTCGAGAAAATCTCAATCTTGCCGGATGGAGTTTCCCACTTCACACCTTTCTCAATATTGTCTTGGAACGCAACGTGGGGACGATCTAATTTAAATTTGTAAACGCCATGTTTTTTGAAATCTTCCCATGACATTTCCACACCTTGATGGTGTTGCACACGTTCCCACCAAGCCATGAGATAAGCTTCATCTACATCATCATCGTGATTAAAGTACTCACGCGTTGCACGAGGATTGTACTTCTTACCAAACTCATCACCCCCTAAACGATACGCCAATTCGGTGTAAATTTGGAAGTCAGTCTTACTCTCACCCATCGGTTGAATCACCTTAGGACGATGAATGTAGTAGTGACCTTTATACCAGGGTAATGCGACATCGTGACGTTCAAAGTGAGTAGCAACGGGTAACAGTACATCAGCCCATAAACCGGAAGGCGTAATGGTAGAGTCATTACAAACCACCAGATCGAGCTTCTTAATCGCCTGAATTTCTTTATTAATATTGGTTAATTGGTTAAACCAATCTGAGCCTTGCCAGAAAATCCCGCGAATATTAGGAATAACCCCATCACCCGCTTGACCACCTGGCCATAAACCAATCTCTTCACGTTTAACATTAGGATAATTGAGTACGCAATGTGCCCAGCGATCAGACTTAATAGACTCATAGAACACATTGGCATATTCGTCATAAGGATAAGCGACTGCTTCAGAGTGCCAGCCTTTACCAATCCCTTCCGCACAACCACCAAGTACCCCTATATTACCTGTCATGGCTTGTAATGCCGCTGCCATACGATTGTATTGCTCACCGTAAGCATTACGTCCAGGCGCCCAGGACGCTTTTAAAGCAGCAGGTTTAGTCGTGGCGTACATTTCTGCTAATTTCTTAATATCATCCGCAGAAACGCCACAAATATTGGCTGCCCACTCTGGGGTTTTAGGAGTATTGTCGTACTTACCTAAAATGTAATCCTTAAAGTTTTCCTGACCCTTAGCCCAGTCTGGCATAGTACCTTCGTCCATACCTTGAACGAACTTATTAATGTACTCCTGATCGTGCCAATTTTTGCTAAAGATATAATGCGCCATACCTGCCATCATCGCAGCATCGGTATTGGGGCGAATTGGAATCCACCATGCATCATACGCTGCCGCAGAGTCAGTGTATTGCGGATCGACTAGCACAAACTTACAACCTTTTTGTTTAGCCATACGCATGTAATAAAACGTATTACCGCCATGGAAGGTGTAAGCAGGGTTCCAACCCCACATAATGATCAGTTTGGAATGCGCAAAAGCATCGTCTTCGTTACCGTCTTGAATCGTTCCGAAGGTAATACGCGAGCTAAATTTAGTACCTTCATAAGAGGGAATCGACCATGAGCTAGTACGGCAACCATACATGCCCAAGAAACGCCCTAATAGACCTTCTACTTGGTCAGACTTATGGAGTACCCCATATGACGCACCTGCATAGGATTGGTCGAGTAATGCAGTAGGACCATATTTTTGCTTTAGCTCTTGCATCTTGCCTGCGACTAAATCTAAAGCTTCATTCCAAGACGCGCGTTTGAATTTACCTTCACCACGCTCACCCACACGAATCATGGGATAGAGTAAACGTTCTTGTGAGTACAGACGTGCACGATAAGAACGTCCCCGTAAGCAAGCACGTAATTGCGGTTCTTCAAAGGTATCTTTACCAAACTCGCCTTCGGCTTGATAACGTCCATCATCAGTGGATAGACGTACAATCACATCCCCTTTTTTGTGAGCCACCAACATATGACGTGAACCGCAGTTGTGTGCACAACTGGTTACAACCGTGGTTAAATCGTCATCACGAGGATACGGTTCGTAAGCAAACGCTTTGGCTTCTTTCGGTTTTACGGTTAAACCACCGGCTGCAAGCGCTGCCGAGCCGACCGCAGTGGTTTGCAAGAAAGTACGGCGATCCATTTGGAGCGCAGTTTTTAATTTCTGTTTCCAATCAGTTCCAGTCATGGCGTGCTCCTTGGTTTATTGTTGAGCCGGTGCGCCCTGAATGAGGAAGCGCAAGTCAGATTCAGTTGGGCGATCTTTAGCCCAATCGGGAGCAGGGCTTGATCCGGGCCAAGGGTGACGTGGATAAGGAAAACTGGTGCGATACCAAGAGCGTCCACCATGACAGCCATAACAGGTGTCACTGTTAGCTGCACCTTCTTTTTCTATATCAGCTGCTTTTAAAAAGTTAACTTGGTGACGAGTGGTGCGAATGGCTGCATGACATAACAAACAGTTATTTTGGAACATTTGTCCACTTTCATGCCAAGGACCAGTTAAACCCATATTTTTATAAGGAAACTGACCATGACACATCAAGCACACTTGTGGGTTGACCATCTTGCGTAGAGTTAAATTGGCTTGAGCATCAGCACTGCCTGTGCCGGTTTCTTCGCGTGGATCATTGCCTTGATGGCAAGTTGTACAGCTCATCGTAGCAACCTTTTTAATAAAAGGGGCCACTAAATGGCGCTGATGGAAAGTCATTTGCTCACCTTGGTAAGTATCTAAGGTTTGATACCAAGCGATAGTTTGATTCTTATTGAGGCCAGCAGGGGTGGTGTCACGCGTATTGGTGGTGAGAACTTCTTGGTGACAGGCTAAGCATTGTGCATCAGTGGCTTTATCAATCGCTGGCTTGAAATGAATTGGGTTCCAACGGGCTTGTTCATAATTGTTAGTAGCCGTTTGCTGAGGAACTTGACTTAAGGTAGCTTGAATATTAGCAATAGTTTGTTTTGCAATTTCTTCATTAGATACCGGAGTAATAGTCATTGCCTCTGGAGCTGGAGCTGTCGAGCTAACTTGCGTAGTAGGTGTTGTATTAGTTGCTGGAGCTGCGGCAACTGAGGGAGCGGTATTATAAACAATGTACTCAACAGGTTTGGGCGCTGGTGCAGGAGCCAACATTTTTTGTACTGCGAGTAATTCATCTGCACGGTTGGGTTGACCAAAAAGTAAGCCTACAAACACAGCAAGCACACCAGCAACCCCTAAAAAGAAAGCGAGAGCCAAAGCTAGTTGTGGCCACCTCTCCCTAATAAAACTCATCTTAGAACTCCTTATGACTGAGCCATAGATACAAATTGTATCTATGGCTTTGGCTAGTTAACGATAAATCGTTCTAGTGGTTATTGCTTAGGAGGTGTCCAAGTTTGACCGGACATGCCGCCCATACCGGACATGCCGCCCATACCGGACATGCCACCCATACCGGACATGCCGCCCATACCGGACATGCCACCCATACCGGACATGCCACCCATACCGGACATGCCGCTCATACCAGTTTGAGCCGGAACCCATTCAGCACATACCCAGCCTGGCCCTGGCTGACCGGACATGCCGCTCATGCCGCCCATTCCAGACATTCCGCTCATGCCACCCATACCGGACATTCCGCTCATGCCACCCATACCGGACATGCCGCTCATGCCACCCATACCGGACATGCCGCTCATGCCACTCATGCCACTCATACCTTGTTGCTGACCGGACATGCCGCTCATTCCGCCCATTCCAGACATGCCACCCATACCGGACATGCCGCTCATGCCACCCATTCCAGACATGCCGCTCATGCCACCCATTCCAGACATGCCGCTCATGCCACTCATACCTTGTTGCTGACCGGGCATGCCGCTCATGCCGCCCATTCCAGACATGCCACCCATACCAGACATACCACCCATACCAGACATGCCACCCATACCGGACATGCCACCCATACCGGACATGCCGCCCATACCGGACATGCCGCCCATACCGGACATTCCGCCCATACCGGACATTCCGCCCATACCGGACATGCCGCCCATACCCGACATGCCACTCATGCCGCCCATTCCAGACATTCCGCTCATACCCGACATGCCGCCCATACCGGACATGCCGCCCATTCCAGACATACCGCCCATACCGGACATGCCTTCTTGAGCTGGTACCCATCTAGCACAAACCATGCCTGGCATACCCGACATACCGCTCATACCCGACATGCCACTCATGCCGCCCATACCGCTCATGCCACCCATACCCGACATGCCACTCATACCTTGTTGTGTCTCAGCCAGTGCTACACCACTGCATAACAAAGTAGCGACAACCAATGACAAAGCTTTTTTGTAAATATGTTTCATAAAAATCTCCTACGAATTGTGTGTAATGGTGTGGGTCTTACTTGTTAATGGATTGCCTGTGCCAACCGCGAAGGTCATAGCGGTCGTTCATACCTGCATGCGTAAACGGATTGAACCAAGAACCTTGATCTTCTAGAAAACCTAAAGACGCAGGATAAGGTTGCTCAACACCAGTTAAAGCGTGGGCATACCACTGTGCATCTTTATTATCAGTGCTAAGAACAGGAGCACTGTGCGGACGTTGAGCTGGATTCGTGCCAGCAACATAAAGCAGCTCATCAGCAGAGCTAGGGGTACTTGTAATAATTAAACTAATTAAACCAATGACTAAGCTGAAGCTACGCATTAGGGTTCCTCCGGCAGGTTCTGTACTTATTCCTTAAGTGAATAAGCATTTGCTGTGCCATGACTGGTGTATCTATTTAATGCCTTGAATTGATGAGTATTTATTTTTTATGTTCAGAGCTAGCTAAAGATTTTAAATGACAAAATGTCATAAAATTTCTGACTAAATGTCAGAATCAGCAAGAGTAAAGACAAAATGTCAGGAAGGGTTTACACTTCTAAGTGATTCGCAAACTTATTAAGTCCTATTTGCAGTGTTATGAACCTTAAAAAGCTTTTCCAACAACAGCCGTTAGAAAGACGTTTTTTAATATTTCTATTCGGTGTATTAGCTTTAGTATCTGCAAGTTTTTTAGTGTTTTTTTATGCTTTTTATCATGCACAAATCAGCGAGGAACGGACTAAGACCTCGCAAGCGGTCAGCCTCTTACTACAATCTTCTTTAGAGCGAGCCATGTTGCGGCGCGATTTAGTGGGATTGCAGGAAATTATTACCGACCTAGGCCAACAGTCAGGGGTAGAGGAGGTCTTGATTTTAAACCCAGCTGGAGAGGTACGCTTTGCTGCCAATCCCATGCAATTAGGCAGTTCTGGCTTAAGTATCATGCAGGAGTTTTGCCCCAATTGTGCCATTAATGATTTACCACTAGAGCCGACTTCCCGATTCTTTACCATGCCAAATGGACAAGAGCGTTTACGTACTTTCCATCCAGTGCGCAATAAACCGGCTTGTTTAGCTTGTCATGGTGATAGTCGCGAACATCCTGTCAACGGTATTTTAGTTGTCGATTACGATGCTTCGCCAATTCGGCAAAAAGGTTTGCTCAATATTGGTATGCTGCTGCTAGCGGGTAGTGTGGCTTTGCTGTTTAGTGCTTGGGCAGCATGGTGGTTTATGCAGGCTTATGTTCTTCAACCGATTCAGCAACTCCATCAGGCTAGTTTAGCTTTAGCAGAAGGTAAGTTAGATCGACGCGTACCTATCAAACCAATGACTGATGAAATCAATAATTTAGGCCGTACTTTTAATCTAATGGCTGAGCATTTGCAGGCCAATCATTTAGAATTAAAAGAGCGTGAGCGTTTCTTACAGGATTTGCTAGATGCTGTACCTGACGGGGTGCGGGTGATTGATCGCAACTATCGGATTGTGATGGCCAATCGTGCCTATCTGCAGCAATTAGGTTTAGAAAGTTTTGCGCAACTTCAGCAACAACCGTGCTATCAAGTTACGCATCAGTTAAACCAAGCCTGTCCTCCTTCGCTACGGACTTGCCCTTTAGATTGCTTGCATGCTGAGCAAACTAGTTTGCGCTTTATGGAAACCCTGCGCCGTGCTGATGGTAGTTATTTGTCAACCGAGGTCTATGCCGCCCGTTTAGTGGTAGCTACCTTGCAGGGGACAGAATATTGGATTGTCGAAGCTATCCGTGATTTAGATCAAGCAGTGCATTATTCACATGAACAAAAGCTAGCTGCTTTAGGCGAGTTAGCAGCCGGTGTCGCTCACGAAATCCATAATCCATTGGCTTCCGTGCAAATTGCCCTACAAGCCAGTGATCAAGTAGTAGATGCGGTGTCTGAGCCTGAAGCAGTGCATGAATTACGTGATTATTTGCATCTAGTGGGTGAGCAGGTTGAACAGTGTTTGGATGTAACACATCGCTTAATGAAATTAGGCAGTTTAGCAAGCAATCACCCTGAATTAGTCGAGGTGAATATCGTGATCAAGGAAACCTTATCCTTGTTACGGTTTGAGCGTGAACAGCAAGCTATCCAAGAGCAATTAGAGCTTGCAGATAGTAATCCGAGAATTTTGGCAGCTGACAATGACTTACGTATGATTATTCTGAACTTAGTTCAAAATGCATTTCATGCGATGCCTCAAGGTGGAACTCTAAAAGTGCGTAGTTTGAAGCAGGTCGGCCAAGTCATTATCGAGATCGAAGATACAGGGGTTGGTATTGATGAGGCGATCATTGTACGTATTTTTGACCCCTTTTTTAGTCGTCGCCAAGGAAAGTCAGGGTCAGGTTTGGGTTTAACGATTGCCCGTAGCTTAGTGAAACAACATCAAGGAAAGATTGAGGTACCTGTTCACCAGGCAGGAAAAACCTTGTTCAGAGTCACTTTTCCTGATGTGGATGCACCAATAGATAAGGATTAGGGATTGGTATGCTGCCTTTATTGTTAGTGATTGATGATGATATGACACTAAACCGTTTGATTGTTGGGCAACTCAATCGTTTAGGCTATGCAGCAACTGGCGTTTATTCATGGGCAGATGCTCAACACTATCTACAGCAGCATGATCCCCAATTAATTATTTTAGACTGTCAGCTCCCTGATGCACGCGGTTCTGAAGTTTTGCCTTCTCTAGCGCTTGATTATCCAGTCATTATGTTGACTGCTTATGGAAATGTAAAAGATGCAGTCAAAGCCATGCGTGATGGTGCGGCTGAGTATTTATTGAAACCAGTGAATATGGATGAACTAGAACTGATCATCCGGAAAACACTGGATACCCATAATATGAAAAAGGAGTTTCTCTATCTCAAAGAAAATGCCAAAAAACGTCGCTCTTTTATGATTGGCACCAGTAAAGAATTAAAAAATGTCGAGAAAATGATTGATGCGGTTGCCCCTAGCAGTATGACCGTATTAATTCAAGGTGAAAGTGGTGTTGGCAAAGAATTAGTCGCCCGCGAAATCCATGAGCGTAGTCAGGTTGCTAAATCAGGTTATGTAGCTCTGGATTGCTGCACAATGCAAGAAAATTTATTTGAGTCAGAATTATTTGGCCATGAAAAAGGTGCATTCACAGGAGCTGATCGGCAGAAGAAAGGCTTAATCGAAAGTGCTGAGGGGGGGAGTTTATTCTTAGACGAAATTGGAGAAATTACTCCAACTATTCAAGCTAAGTTATTGAGAGTACTAGAAACTGGTCGTTTTCGGCGTTTAGGGGGGAATCGCGATTTAAGTGCTAATGTACGGGTGGTAGCTGCTACTAATCGGGACTTACTGGCGATGTCACAGGAAGGACAATTTCGCGCCGATTTGTTCTATCGCCTTAATGCCTTTACTATTTATGTACCCCCTTTACGTGAGCGTACTAAAGATATTCCAGCTTTAGTGGAGCATTTTATTCGTAATCATGATTTTTCGCGGCGGGTGAATAAGCATTTGACCGAAGCGGCTTTGCATAAGCTTCTGCACTATGCTTGGCCGGGAAATATCCGTGAGTTAAAGAATATGGTGGAGCGGGCGATTATCCTTTCAGCCGATTCCGCCGAAATTTTACCTGAGCATTTCACTTTAAATTCTGAGCACTCTGCACATCCTAACGCGAGTACAACTCGCAAAGCAGTGAGCTTAAGTTTTGAAGAAGTTCCAACCTTAGACGAAGTAGAAAAGTCTTATGTGCATCTACTGTTGAGCAAATATAGTGGGCATCGTGGCAAAGTAGCCCGCGCTTTAGGGATTAGTGAACGTAATGTCTATCGTTTACTGCGTAAGTACGAATTAGCAGCCGTCAATACAGAGTTTGAGTAGGATGTTTAGGTAAGTTTAAATTGATATTTAGTGCGCAGCGATCTCAGTAGCTAAGTCTAGGCAGGGGATTGTGAAATTGTTATCATCCGCGCTTTTCTTTTTATAGACAGAGTGTTAGCTGCAGCATGGAACTGAATCTTGTTTATACCAAAATCAAAGACCTGCAAGCGCGTTTAGAGGCGCTTAGGGGGTATCTTTGACTACGAAACCAAGCATGAACGCCTCGAAGAAGTTAATCGTGAATTAGAAGACCCGAAAATTTGGGATAATCCTGATTATGCTCAACAATTAGGCAAAGAGCGTGCCTTCTTAGAAAACGTCGTCGGTGGCATCGACCGTTTAACCAATGGCTTTAATGATGCCAATGATTTATTAGAGATGGCCGAGGCCGAAGGCGATGAAAGTAGTGCCAATGAGGTCATTGCCGAAGTCGACTCTCTAGAACAAGATGTGGAAAAGCTTGAATTCCAACGGATGTTTTCTGGCGAATTGGACCGAAATAATGCTTTCCTTGATATTCAGTCTGGTGCGGGTGGAACAGAAGCACAAGATTGGGCAGAAATGATCTTGCGCATGTACCTGCGCTGGGGCGAGGCTAAAGGCTTTAAAACTGAGTTGATTGAAGCCTCTGCCGGTGATGTGGCAGGTATCAAAAGTGCCACCATTAGCTTTGAAGGTGAATATGCTTTCGGCTGGTTGCGGACTGAAACAGGCGTACATCGCTTGGTACGTAAATCGCCATTCAGTGCGAATGGGATGCGGCATACCTCGTTTGCTGCCGTGTTTGTCTCCCCTGAGATTGATGACAATATTGAGATTGATATTAATCCAGCCGATTTGCGGATTGATGTGTATCGTGCCTCAGGTGCAGGTGGTCAGCACGTTAACCGGACGGAATCAGCGGTACGGATTACGCACTTGCCCACTAATACCGTGGTGCAATGCCAAAACGGGCGCTCACAGCATCAGAATAAAGACACTGCGATGAAGCAACTGCGCGCTAAGTTATATGAGCTTGAATTGCTCAAGCGTAGCGAAGAAAAGCAGGCTTTAGAGCAAACTAAATCCGATGTAGGTTGGGGTAGTCAGATTCGCTCTTATGTTTTAGATCAATCGCGGATTAAAGATTTACGTACTGGAGTGGAAACCTCCAATACCCAAGCAGTATTAGATGGTGGACTCGACCGCTTTATTGAGGCGAGCCTAAAAAGTGGACTATAAAGCGGACAGATTCCATGAGTGAACAAGATAATCAGCAACACGCTCATCAAGACGATAACCAATTAATTCAGCAACGCCGCGAAAAACTAGCAGGCTTGCGTGAGCAGGGTAATGCCTTTCCCAATGATTTTGTACGTGAGCACAAAGCAGCCGACTTACATGCAAACTACGAGCAGTATGATAAAGAATGGTTTGAAGCTAATGAGGTTAAAGTATCGGTAGCAGGGCGGGTAATGCTGCGCCGGATGATGGGTAAGGCGAGCTTTGCTACCCTTTCGGATACCTCGGGGCGTATTCAAGTCTATGTACAATTACAGCGAGTGGGTGAAGCGGTATTTGAGGCTTATAAGCATCAAGACATTGGCGATATTATTGCGGTCGAAGGTGTGCTGTTTAAGACTCAAACGGGGGAGCTTTCCGTAAAGGCTTCAGCAGTACGCTTATTAACTAAGTCACTGCGCCCTTTGCCGGAAAAATTCCACGGCTTAACCGATCAAGAGCAGCGTTATCGTCAGCGGTATATTGATCTGATTATGAATGAGGAAAGCCGTAATACTTTCCGGATGCGCTCGAAAATCATTAGCTATATCCGCAATTTCTTCACCCAGCGCGATTACATGGAAGTCGAAACACCGATGCTGCAAGTGATTCCGGGTGGGGCGAGTGCGCGTCCGTTTATTACTCATCATAATGCACTCGATTTATCTATGTACTTGCGGATTGCGCCTGAGCTTTATCTGAAGCGTTTGGTGGTCGGTGGTTTTGAGCGTGTGTTTGAAATCAATCGCAATTTCCGCAATGAGGGCGTGTCGGTACGGCATAACCCTGAATTCACCATGATTGAATTCTACCAAGCCTATGCCACTTATGTAGATATGATGGATCTAACTGAGGCTTTATTTAAAGGCTTAGCAGCTGATTTATTAGGTAGCACGGAAGTCCCTTATCAAGGTCAGGTGTTTGATTTTGCTAAGCCTTTCGAGCGGATTACCATTCGTGATGCAATTTTGAAATATAATCCTGAGGTTACACCTGAACAAATCGACAACTTAGATGCAGCACGCTTAATTGCCAAGAAAGTGCATGCACCGATTAAAGACAGCGATGGTTTGGGTAAAGTACAAGTCGCAATTTTTGAAGAAACCGTTGAGCATTTATTGCAACAACCTACTTTTGTCATGCAACATCCGGCAGAAGTATCGCCTTTAGCACGCTTGAATGACGAGAATCCGTTTGTCACTGATCGCTTCGAGTTCTATATTGGTGGGCGCGAGATTGGTAATGGTTTTTCTGAGTTAAATGACGCGGAAGATCAAGCCGAGCGCTTCCTCCAGCAAGTGCGCGAGAAAGAAGCCGGTGATGATGAAGCCATGTTCTATGATGCTGATTTTGTGCGTGCACTGGAATATGGCATGCCACCCACAGCAGGCGAAGGGATAGGAATTGACCGCTTGGTGATGTTGTTTACTGACTCGCCGTCGATTCGGGATGTGATACTTTTTCCGCATATGCGCCCTGAAGCCCTTTAAACAGCTCATCTCACTCCTCAAACAAGCTATCGACAGTAGGTAGCTTGTATGATTCTTGTGTTCTACTATCAATATCTATTCTAAAGCTTTGCACGCATCGATACTTGCCTTTTTCTATGACTAATTCTTCAGAATTAGAACGCCTACAAAACTCAATTTTTACAGCCTTCGGCTCAATTCCTTTTCCAAGATTTGGTTTAAAAGCAGCCAGAGCACTAGATGATTGGATCACCGATGAAGATGTATTAACCAAGATTACACTAGAAACCGATATACATGGCGAATGGTGGGAAATACCCGCAATAGAGCTAGAAACCTACGCATATGATGCTATGTGCTATTTAGAACCTGATGGTATGTTGTTTTATATACCTGCGTATCTAAATAATGCCTTAAATACCTTAAAGTATTCAGCTTTGATGACCTTGATTTTTTGGATGACACCTTGGAAACGTGAAAACAGTGAGGATGAAGAGCATTTTCAAGAAATGTATAGTTATTTTTGCAGTAAATTTTCAAAATTCACGAATACGCAAAAGCAGGTTTGCAAATCGGTATTAAGTTACTTTGTCGAAAACTCAAATGCTATGAAAGTAGATGAGTTTTTCACAAATCAAGCTCTACAAGAAATTCAGGCTATTTTGAGGCATGATTATTGGAAAGTTTCAGTCGTGGTGGATATGAAAACCTTACAAGCCTAGTAACATCAAGGGCGTTTAAGTGTTTAAACGCCCTGATTCATTTAAGCTTTCAAGGCCTTAGCATGCCAAGCAATATGCTCGCCAATAAATGTACCAATGAAATGATAGCCGTGGTCATAGCCATCTTGCATACGCAGAGTGAGCTTTTGTCCACCTTGTTCGCAGGCCGCTTTAAAGTTCTCCGGCAGCAATTGCCCCTCAGTTAAGAACTCATCCGCTGTGCCTTGATCAATCAAAATATCCGGCACCCGCGCACCGGCTTGTACTAAACAAGTCGCATCGTAGGTTTGCCAATCCGCTTGATTCGAGCCGATATAAGCGGTAAAGCAGCCTTGTCCCCACGCACCATTTACGGGATTACAAATGGGTGAAAACGCCGAGACTGAACGATAAGCTTGCGGATTTTTCAGTGCCACAATCAGCGCACCATGCCCTCCCATCGAATGCCCAGAAATCGACTTCACACCCGCAATAACGGGGAAATTGGCTTCAACCAACGAGACCAATTCCTCAGTCACATAGGCATACATATGATAGTTTTTATCCCAAGGTGCTTCAGTGGCATTGACATAAAAACCTGCACCTTTGCCCAAATCATAACGCTCTGGCACATCCGGCACATCATCACCGCGTGGGCTAGTATCAGGGATAATCAAGGCGATACCATGTTCCGCTGCATACCGTTGTGCTCCCGCTTTGACACGAAAGTTATCATCGGTACAGGTCAAGCCAGATAGCCAATACAACGCTGGTACTTTCTGCGTCTCCGCTTGTGGCGGCAAGTACACCGAAAAGGTCATGGTGCAAGCGCAAGCTTCCGACTCGTGCGTATAGCGATTGAGATAACCGCCCCATTCTTTAATGCTTTCGATTTGCTGCATACTCACCTCAGAAAATAATCACTGAGCGAATGCTCTCACCATGATGCATTAAATCAAAGGCTTTATTAATGTCTTCCAGCGGCATGGTGTGCGTGACCATACTATCCAGTTCAATCTTGCCATTCATATAGTCTTCTACATACCCCGGCAATTGCGTGCGGCCTTTTACCCCACCGAAGGCAGTACCTTTCCAAGTACGACCTGTTACGAGTTGGAAAGGACGAGTAGCAATTTCTTGGCCTGCACCAGCTACCCCGATAATGGTAGAAACACCCCAGCCCATGTGAGTACATTCCAGCGCATCGCGCATGACTCTGACATTGCCGATACATTCAAATGAGTAATCCACGCCACCATTGGTCAAGTCTTTAATGTACTCAACGACTGAACCATTCACTTCTTTCGGATTGACGAAATCAGTTGCCCCTAAGGCTTTGGCGATTTCCCATTTGGCAGGATTCAAGTCCACCGCAATAATGCGTCCGGCTTGAGCCATCACTGCACCTTGAATAACCGATAAACCGATACCGCCTAAACCAAATACCGCAACCGTAGAACCTGGCTCAACTTTGGCGGTATTTAACACCGCGCCAATCCCCGTGGTAACGCCGCAGCCGAGTAAGCAAACTTTATCTAAAGGGGCAGCAGGATTGATTTTGGCGAGGGCGATTTCTGGAACAACCGTGTATTCGGAGAAGGTTGAACAGCCCATATAGTGGTAAATTTCTTTACCACCGACTTTAAAGCGGCGCGTATGGTCAGGCATATATCCCGTCCAAACCGTAGCTGCAATCGATTGGCAAAGGTTGGTTTTTGGCGATTGGCAGTATTCACAAACACCACACTCTGGGATGTATAAAGGAATAACATGATCGCCAGGCTTGAGGTTTTTCACCCCAGGGCCGCATTCTTCCACAATACAGCCACCTTCGTGACCTAGGATACAGGGGAAAGCACCTTCAGGATCATCACCGGAAAGGGTAAAGGCATCAGTATGACAGACACCCGTCGCAACGACCTTTAATAAGACCTCGCCTTCACGTGGCTTTTCTACTTCTACTTCTTCAATGACTAAGGGTTTTTGCGGCTCCCACGCCACGGCTGCACGGCATTTCATAGCACTCTCCTTCTGTTTTTAATGACGATTAAAGTCAACATAGAATGAATGTTCATTTCTGTCAATCATCCCTGTTCAGAAATTTAATCAATCTGCACCGCAAGTTTCTCACTGGCTTAGCTTATAAAATGCAGCTTAGCTCCAATTTTCATAAGCTTGCTTTAGGTTTTGTCAGTAGGTTTAATTTTTACAGGGTCGCTGCCTGCTTGATTCGATAATATTGACGAGTATCAAACACCGATTGGGTTAAGCGCAAGCTTGGAGGTAGTAAATTAAGTTTATACACATGCCGCGGATGAGTTCCGCCCACCCCTGGACTACCCAAATTATACCGACTACCTAACAGATAAGGATCAGTCAAATTCCGTACTACACTGATAATCCCTAAGCCAGAAGCTAATTTTGGATCATACCAAGTCAGATAGTCATCACAGTGCAACCGGCCACGATAATGATGCAACACACAGCAATTAATGCCGACCATCTTGCCTTGCCATTGATAGCGGTCGATTTTGAGAATAGCGCGCCCTGAATGTTGTACCGCTGCCAACCACGCTAAAGTCACATGCGCATAAGCATCCTGGTCTTTTAATTCAGCCGCCGTGAAGCGCTCAGCCCAAACCTGCAGAAGCCAAGGTCGAGCCTCAACAATATTGATTAACTTCCCTGGGACAATGCTGAAACTAGCGAGTTTTTTAAGCTTACGGCGAATATCGGTACGGCGGCTCGGAGAAAGTAACTGCAGATATTTTTCAAGTGGTAAGCCATAAGCGCTGGCGGTAGGTTCTTGCTTTACCTGCGGATCATAACTCACAACATCGGTATCAAAATAAGGCAAACGTAAACGCTTTAAAACCTGTAAAGCACCTGGGGTGTAAGTTGGGCTAATCGCTGGCGAATTCGGCATAGCCGCGATATAAGTATAAGTATCATTGTTATAGCATTGCCCTACTGGCAAATAGCCATCCGCTTTGCCGTGATAATCAAAGCTTAAAAATAAGCGCGGATTACGCATTCCCGGATAACGCAAAAGCTGCTGCACCAGCATCGGTGAAGCATATAAGGAGCCATCATCTAGGTCTTTGAGGATTTGTAGTTCTTTTAAGCTTAATTCCACTGGACACTATCCCTGCCAAACTCCCCCTAACCCTCGCTAAACTAGGCTGAAGAAGCTAGCAGCACCCGCATAGCTGGTGATGGAAATACGACTAATGACACTCTAAAAAACCAGCTGAGCATGAACAGCTGGTTAGTTTATCAGTAGTCAACTAGAGCTTAGTTACTGATCTGTAAAGCCTACCCGTTGATGGGAGCCATCACAATAAGGCTTATTCGCTGAAGCTCCGCAGCGGCATAAAGCGGTCATAGTGTGGGTAGTAGTCGCACCCGTTTTATCTTGTACTTCAATCGCACCTTGCACAATTAACGGGCCATTTGGCGTTACTTTGACTTTAACCACTTCTGTTTTGGTAGTGGCTGCGGGTATGCTCGCTTGATCCATTTTGTAAGATAAGGCACCAGAAGGACAGCTTTTCACTTGCTCAATTAAGCGCTCTGTGGTGGCCGCATCCACCTTCACCCACGGACGCTGTTGAGGATTAAACACCTGCGGCAAACTACGGAAACACAAGGTTGAGTGAATACATTTAGCCGGTTGCCAAACAATCGTCACTTCACCATTCGAATACTCTTTAACAATCGCTTGATTAGGCATGACTCACTCCTTTTTCAGTTAATTTCAGCTAACGAGCCGACTCAATGCCGACGTTTCGGTGGCAAAATCAGATTAGCAAACATTAAACCTGCCACAATCGCCATAAACGCCAACAAGACTTGTGCACTATTCATAGTATTAGCAAGGATTGACTCGCCGGTCACGAAATTATTTAAACCAATGTACATCTTGCTCCCCGGCACTAAGAGCACAATGCCTGGTAGCAGCACAATTGAAGTCGGTCGATTCTTGAGTACTGAATAGGCATTCGCATAAATGCCTACCACTAAAGCACCCATCAAACCGGCTAAGCTCGACTCAAATACGATTGCCCCTAAACTCGCACTCACATAAGCAATCGTGCCTGCCAATAAGCCCCAAGGCGCATCTCGCCAGCTAATTTTAAAAATAATTAAGAGTGACAGACTCAAACCGAGCACTGCTAGGTAACTCCAAATACTTACGGTAGCTGCCTGCAAAGGAATTTGTGGAGTAGTCCACCAAATACCGGCTAAGGCGAGGCCAAACATCGCACCAAAATAGAGCTTAAACACTGTCATCCCCGCATCCATAATCCGCACCGTACCCGATAAAACATGCCGTGCGGCTAATTCACGCAAACCAATCGTCATCACCAGCCCCGGAATATAAGCAATAACTCCTGCCAAAATCACAATAGGCACATTTAACTTAGCGCCTAATGCGGTAGCACCACTAATCCCAAAAGCGATTAATAAAGCAGTAAGTGGCTCTAACATTTCCTCCAAACGTTTAGAGCGTTCAGATAACACTACTAGTAAATAGGCAAAGCAGCCAGCAGTACTGGCCGCAACGATTTCTGGCCATTGTGCTCCACAAACCAAAGCAAAACTTGCCGAGAGCACACCCCAAGCTAAGAGCATTAACCAGCGTGGATAAGGGTCTGGCATGGTTTTAATCTGTTCCAGTTGAGTACGTGCTTGTTTTAGATCGATTTGTTTAGCCAGCACGGCATCCACCAATTCATGCGTGCGGGCGAGTCGATTCAAATCAAATAAGTTCGGTTGCACTCGCTCGATATGGTTGTGTTCCTCATCCGAGTCTTTTTCCCGAAATAGGAAATGCATCGTGGTCGGTGTGACTAAAAATACTCCCTCAATCCCTAAAGCAGTGGTGACTTCTTCCAATAGATTTTCTAAGCGATGCGCTGGAGCACCATAAGTATGTAAGCTAGTACCAAGCTTAATAATAAAGCGGCGTAGCTGCCCTAATTCAGATGCTTGCATGGTGCTTAAAGACTCTCAAACTGGAGTTAAAATTGTTATAACCCTAAGCGCTTGGCTTTCTAGCGGCTAACTTGCCATACTAGCTCGCGCCCTTAATCGAGCAAATAATATCCTGTTGTGTTCCTGAAAAGCGCAATAGGCTCAAATTTTTTATAAGCACTATGAGAAGAACTTCATGAGCAAATCAATCAAAGTCGTGGCTATTAGCGGCAGTCTGCGGGCGAAATCAACCAATACTGGCTTACTGCACTATGCCCAAGCGCAGGCACCAGAGGGGATGGAAATTACCATTGCTGACATTAAAAACTTACCCTTTTATAACGCTGATCTCACTGAAAAACCTGCCGCCGTGCACACCCTATTAGCCCAATTAGCGGAGGCAGATGCTTTATTATTAGCTTGTCCTGAATATAACTATTCTATTGCGCCTGCTTTGAAAAACGCTTTGGATTGGGCCTCACGTGAACCCAATAATGCTTTGTTATCCGGTAAGCCAGTTGCTATCGTGGGTTCTGCAGCAGGGATGGGTAGCGCCCGCGCTCAATACCATTTGCGCCAAGTTTGTGTGTATTTAAACCTGCATCCTTTGAATAAACCGGAAGTTTTCTGTAATGCTTTTGCTAATACCTTTGATCAAGACGGCAAGCTGACTGATGCCAGCATTCAAGGTTTAATTAAAGAACAGTTAGCGGCCTTACGTCTCTGGATTGAGCAGCTCAAAAAATAACTTATCTGCACTCACTCTGAAGCCTCATCCAAGCTTCAGAGTGTTTAGCTTCCTCCTTTTTCAAAGCGCCTATAGACTTTAGCCCTGATTGCTTTAATATGGACTCTAAATGGTATTTTAAGTTATGCTGAAAAGGAGCCTAAAACTATGAAACACTCTTATCTCACCTGGGGTTTAGCTGCTAGTTTCTTAGTGGGTAGCACGAGTCTGGTTGCTAGGGATAATAGACCAGACCTTGCTGATTTAGTGATCGGTCAATATCATGGCGAAGTCACCTCAGACTCTCGTGGTAGTTCAAAAACGGATGTGAATCTAACAGTGACCAAAAAAAGCCCAACTAGTGTCTTAGTCACTTCAGATTATGCACGTTTAGGGAGTGTTGTTGTGCCTTTGGAGGCTTTACCTAATCGGATTATTTTAGCAGCTTCAGGTAAATCAACCTTCCTTTGGGATGGCAAACAACGCCCCGTGCGCTTAGATTATTCACCCGATGGCTCGGTGGCTTATGTCGGTTATAAGCAATAAATTTTAGTGGTTACTTCTGTTTAGCCACCCACGCAAAATGCAGCTGCAAAGCCGGATCAGCCAGCAAAGCTTGTAAACTTATGAACGCCTTTGCTAGCTGCATTTCAGTGTAAAGATCGTGAATCCCATTATGGCAAAGCCGACAGACTGCAATACCTTGGTTTAATTCGTCGCGACCATATTTTTTCTTAAAAGCTGTGCGGCGATGTAGCTTGCGGGGAATTAAATGATGAAAAGTGAGAGCGGTGTTACGTCCACAGCAAGTACACACACCAAAATGCTCGGAGTGCTTTAAGCCCATAGTCTAAATTGCAATTAAATAGTCCGCCTTTGCGCGCAAACTGGCTACTAAAGTGGCATTTTTAGCATCACTGGATAACACTCGTTCTAAAGCAACCTCCTGGCTAATACCCCAAGCTTGCTGATGCCGCTGCACTAAGCGGGCTTGGGCTAATTCCAGCGGGGTATCTAAATACCAAGTTTCATCCCATAAGCCTTCTAAACCAGCCCACTCCTGCTCACGATAAAGAATATATAAACCCTCGACCAGCACAATTTGGCAACTAGGCTCGACGCTAATCGCATCCGCTACGGGGTCACCTACACTATGTTCAAAGATCGGCCAAGTTACCTTTCTTCCCTGCCCGAGTTTCAGGTCACGAATCTTTGCCACAAAACCAACTGCATCAAAGGTCCAAGGCGCTCCTCTTCGTGCAAAGGCACGCTCTGGGTTCGGCATCGCCTGTAACTGCGCTTTACTTAAATGAAAACCATCCATGCTAAGTACTTGCATTGAGCCAGTTGGATTGGCTGTTAGAAATTCGTTTTGTAATTGCTGAGCTAAGGTGGTTTTACCTGAACCGGGCAGGCCAGCTAGGCCGATTAGAATCCGTTTAGAGCTAACGGTAGTTAAGGTTTGCAGATGCTGCAGAGGGTAGCTAAGTAGTGGTACATGGACTTTATTCATAAATAACTAAGTTTGCTATTAAATAAACTATGGGGACTTTTAACAACATCAATCGAATTGCAGTAGCTAGACATCATTTAACAAGTTTTATGCAAAGTACAACTAAAATTTACCCTCATACCTAGCATGAGGGTAAATACAAATACTATAGTAATGCTCTACCAATCTAAACGCTGCCCATCCCGAAAAAATCCCCCCGTTGGCCCATCTTCTGGCAATTGTGCAGCCCAAAGAATCCCCGGAATCGCTTCCTCAATACTCCGATCCGCTTGGCTACCTCCCATAGCCGTGCGCACCCAACCGGGACAAACACTATTCACCTTAAATTTTGGATTATGCACCTCCGCGACGGTAAAGGTAGTGAGAGCATTTAAGGCAGTTTTAGACAGCCGATAGGCTGGGTAACCCGCCCCCATCTCAGTTAAGCCGCCCATGCCGGAAGATACATTAACAATCCGTGGAGCAGATGATTTTTCTAAAAGCGGCATAAAAGCTTGCGTCATACGTAAAGCACCGACCGTATTGATATTAAAAGTCGCCAACATAATTTCAGGGTCAGCAGTGGTGAGATTCGGATGATCACGTTCCAAAATTACGCCGGCGTTATTGATCAAAACGTCTAGATGGTCAATCTGTTGGCTGATCTGCTTAGCTGCTGCTTTAACCTGCTCAGTCTTGGCTACATCTACAGCTAGCCCAATGGCCTGCGGTACTTGGCTTGCAGCTTGGGCAATTTGCTCTGGATTACGCCCGAGCATAAAGACTTGATAGCCTTGAGCTGCAAGTGCTTGGGCTGCTCCAAAACCAAGGCCACGATTGGCTCCAGTAATTACGGCTGTTTTTTGCATTCATTCATCTCCTTAAATTAAAAATTTTAAGCTATCTTACTGGATAACACGGAGCAGCTATACTTAAGGCTGAAGTTCACATATTGAACGGTATAATCTTTGCAACATAATCATTGTTCGGTCGTTAAGTTGCTCGTCCTTCGTCGTGAAAATGTCATAAATTAACAATAAATTTAAGTAGTCGTAGCCTAGAAGGCTCACAACTACAAGGCAGCGCTGACAGTTCATTTAGTCTGGTGGTTTCAGGAGGTAAATCATGGCTCAATCTTTAGCACTCACCAGTTTTCTGGTGCACGATTATGATGAGGCCATCGCTTTTTTTAAGCGTCTGCAATTTGAGGTGCTTGAAGATAAGCACTTAAGCCCTGAAAAGCGTTGGGTTCGGGTCGCACCACAAGGGCAAGGTGGCAATGCTTTATTATTGGCACGGGCTGCTACTCCAGAACAACAGGCGCAGGTGGGGAAACAAGCCGGTGGACGAGTTGCTTTCTTCCTACATACCGATAATTTTTGGGAGTATTACGATTCCTTACAAGATAATGGGATTCGGTTTGTAGAAGTGCCACGCAAAGAACCTTATGGAATGGTGGTAGTTTTTCTGGATCTCTATGGTAATCGTTGGGATTTAGTCGAAGCCCCAACACCAGTTGTTTAAACTAAGTTATTGCTGATTGAGACAAGGCGCATTGATTTGCGCTAAGCTCGCCGCCATGAGCAAAATCAGCTATCAAGCCCAAGATGAGTATGGCATGGTCACTGTGTATGACGACGGTGATTGTTCTATTTTATCCTTTGCCACCAATGATGAACAAAGCCGCTGCCTGAAAGCTGCGCCCCATATTCTGCAATATGACTACACCCAAGCCATGTTATTGGTGTTGCTATTCTGCCAACCCAAACGTGTTTTATTGCTAGGTTTGGGCGGCGGCAGTTTAGCTACAGCCTTGCATCATGCGGTGAAAAATATCCACATTACCGCTGTCGAGTTACGTGCAAATGTGATTGAGGTTGCACACCGTTATTTTCAACTCCCACGTGCCAAACGCCTCGAGGTTATTCAGCAGAATGCCGATGATTTTCTATTCAATCATCAGTTGCGCAAAGTCGATGTAATTTTTGCGGATTTATATGATGCGAGCGGTACGGCGGAAGTGCAGTTGCGTGCTGATTTTATTCACCGCTGTGCCGACTTATTAAAAGAGCAGGGCTGGCTGGTGCTGAATTGCTGGCAAGAGCAACAAGACGATCCTTATTTACGCAGTGCATTACGCGAGCATTTTGCTGACCTGCGTTATGTTTTAACCGGCAGTAAAAACTGGGTGATTCTGGCGGGAAAAATCGCAAATTATGATGCAAATAATGTCTTGAGAGAAGCCGCATTGCATTGGTCGGAGAAGCTGGAGTTTTCGCTGAATAAACATTTATCGCGCTTGCGGTATTTGGAGTAATTCTTCAGCCTATTAAACACGCTGTTTTTTTTCCAGATAGTCCAAATATTTGCGCAAATATTGCAAAGTCTGCTGAGGCGTTTGCGGTTTGTGCTTAGTAGGCTGTGCTGAGTTACTGGTATCCAAACCATTGACGGGCAAGCCATTGTGTAGCGATCTCAAGCCGTCTTCGCTCAGGTCACAGTAATCGGTGAAATCTTTAAAACTCAACATTAGTTAGCTCCTATGCACCCTAGCTAGCCCATTCGTAACCCGAATAGTCTTAAGTGGTGCCTGTCTGTGGTGGTCGTTCGCCGCTAGGGTACAGAATTACAGTGTAAAAATAACTGCATAATTCGTACCAAAGCCTGCATTTCTTATTCATAACAGCTCTAGCTGGGGGATACTAGTTTAAATGTAGGTAATTTTGTTAATTATCAATGGAGCTAGATTTATTAAGTCTGTAATGGCTGGTAAGTTAATCTTGAACTGCTTTAGGCCGATTAGCCTTGCTAGCACAGAGCTGGCACAATGACTACATGATCTCCCGCAAATATCTCTATCTCATTGCCCTTGCCCGTGAAAAGCACTTCGGTCGCGCGGCGGCGGCTTCTCATATTTCACCTTCGACACTCTCGGCTGCCATCCGTGAAATTGAGTTGGAGTTGGGCGTGGCAGTGGTCAATCGTGGGCGTAGTTTTGCGGGTTTAACGCGCGAAGGGCAGTGTGTCGTCGAGCATGCGATTCGCTTGGCAGCTACTGCTGAAGGATTGCGCCAAGAATTGCGTTCTTTGCGTGAGGAGCTGACGGGGCATTTGACCTTGGGAGTGATTCCAACTGCGTTAACGGTGGTCGCTAGTTTAACGGCCGCGTTTGCACGTCAGCACCCGCAAGTGAATCTGGAAGTACGTTCACTCGGCACTGGTGAAATTCTCAAGCGCATGCAGCAATTCGATATTGATGCAGGGATTATGTATGTCGAATCGGGGGTGCAGCAGCAGTTATTGACTGTGCCGCTCTGGGATGAGCATCATGTATTTTTGTGCCCACTCGATAGTGAGTTAGCCAATCGTGAAACGATTACGTGGTATGAAGCCACCCATACACCACTCTGCCTGCTTACCTCCGATATGCAAAACCGCAAAATGATTGACGCGATTTTTAGTCAATTGGGTTATAGCGCCGAACCGAGTCTGGAAACCAATTCGATTATCAGTATGCTGGCACATGTGTCGGCGGGTGGTTGGTCTGCAATTTTGCCACAGAATGTCTTGGAGTTAATTGGTGTACCGGCGGGAGTGAAAGTCTTAGCGCTCACTGAGCCAAGTTTTAGTTCGCAGACAGGCTTGGTAGTGGCTGGGCGCGAGCCGTGGTCGCCGCTGATAAGTGCCTTGATTAAAACTGCAGAAGAGTTAGAAACATATCTTAGTTCTACTACTTAATTCACTCTAAAAAAATAGATTGATAATAGACGCTAAGTTTATTTTGAAACAGTTGAGAGGGATGGCAAAAACCGATAGAGAATAGCGATCCGTCAGTCTTTGCCTCCATTCTTATGTAAGCTATTTGGAGACAAAGACCTAAAATTTTTTAGTGCTTGAACTTATTCTGCTAAGACTTTGAGTTCTTCCGCACGTTGCGCATTGACCTGCATCAAACAAAATACCTCATGTGCAGCAATCATTTCACTTAGAGCACAATGCATATTGCGGTATTGAATCCAAGCTTTTTGACTGGCTTCGAGTTTATTAAGTAAGTCGGCTTTATGATCATAATCTTTTAATTTAGTTTCAATTGCTTTGTAATAAGTATTAATGTCCTTTTTAGCCATTTCCGAGACGGTTTCCGAACAAGCACTCATCACGCCATTATTCATCGTACCTGCTGCCTTAGTGCATTGACCATATTCAGCTTCGTATTTAGTTTCAGCTTGTGCCACAGACGCTAGGCTGGCTAATACCAAAACGGCTAAGGTTAATTTTTTCATAATCATTTCCTTGGAGTCATCTTTTTAAAACTTGGCAGGTAATAGGATTGAGGTTTAATAAATCATTCAAATCGTAGGCCACTTTAAAATCTACAGTGCCACTACCGCTTGCGCCCCAACTGGATACTTGGCTAATGAATAAAGGTTTATAGTTAGGTTTCTCAAACTCATAAAACGCCACTTGATAGGTTGCTGAGTCGTCGTCACAACTAGTTTTGAGCGCGGTAACTTTACCCTTACCAAAATCTTTAATTTCAGCAGATTCATTCGCAATCGAAATTTCAATGTCGGTGATAAAACTGCGTGCGCCATTAATAGTGATGGTAGTAGTGCCTATATTGGGATTTTTATCTTTACCTAGTTTCAGCCTACCTTGCATCGTGCTGTCATGTGCACCGGACTTATAATAAGGCCACTGCCATTTTACCCCTTTGATTTTGTCTGCATCTTCCCAGCTATTATTGGTATGACTGGCAGAGTTAGGAATAGCCATAGCGGCAATCACTGATTCAAAAAAAGGTGTGGCGTTTGCTAGTGGACTCAAAAATAGTAAACTGGCAACCATTATGGCTCGCATTACAACTCCTCACTGATGGATAGTTCGACTTAATGAGTTTGACTGGCGATAGATTCTAATGTTTCCACTGACAGTGGAAAGTTTGTAAGGTGGGCGGTAGGTTCAGAGGACAACTCTAAGGCTTATGAAAACCGAATTTGACACTTTTCGTATAAAACTTGGCAAGGAAACCCGTGCTAGAGAATGGATGCAAGTATTACGTGACCGAAAAGCTGAGTGCATTCAGACCCTTGAGCGTGAAAAAATGGTTTTAGAAACTATATTTATGACTGAAAAGCATGGGCGCTTATATTTATCTTGGTTTTCGATCCAAGGTGATAATGCTGAGTCGGTTGAGTCTTCTGAGCATGAAATAGATAAATTGCATGGTGCTTTTTGGGATGAGTGTGTTGATAAGACTTTTACATTAGATACCTTTGAGCATGTTGTTACTTTTGCCCCTGAGAGAATGCAAAAAGCACTGGATAGTTATAAGTAGCACGGTATTTTTGAAAAAGCGCCTGTATTTTCTGCATAAACCTCATCTGGTCTCAGCCTCATTTCCTCTATAATCCAAAGATTCGGTTGCTTATCAGGAAGGAGTCTGCCTTGGTCATGTCTGCACAATCTGCCATTAATGGGCAAGCTAATCCGGCTGCTTTATTTTTATTTATTCGGGTGAGTAAGGCAGGGGAAGCGCATCTGCAAGCACAAATTGCGGCGTTTTATGCCAAGCGTCATGTATTAACCCGTACTGCGCCTGAAGCTCAGATCACGACCGCCATCGCATTTGCTAAAGAGTTGTGGAACAAGCTGCATCCGAGTGGCCCCGCGAATTTTCTCCCGATGCCAGTGATTGAGGGCAACTATCCGCTACCTTTATCGCCTGCCAATGTGTTTGTGCACATTACCAGCCAACGCATTGATGGGTGTTATGAGTTGGCGGATGCTTTGATGAATGGCTGGGAAGGCGCGAAGGTGTTGGATGAGCGTCAAGGTTTTGTGTTTCGTGATCGGCGCGATTTGATTGGCTTTATTGATGGTATTGAAAATCCGGTAGCACTGGATGAGCGCATGGCCGCGACTTTATTGGATGAGTCAGCCGGTGATTGTGCGGGTGGTAGTTTCTTATTGGCGCAACGTTTTGTACACCATTTGAACAAATGGCAAGCCTTGAGTGTGGATGCGCAGGAAAAAGTAGTTGGGCGCAGCAAATGGGATGGCGCGGAACTAGATGACGCTATTAAACCAGCGACGGCTCACAATGTACGCTCGAATGTAGACATCGACATCGTGCGCCATAATTTGCCGTATGCAAGTGTGGGTGGGGAAAAGGGAACGATTTTTTTAGGCTATACCAATAACTTAGCGGTACTGGATTTGATGTTGCAGCGTATGTATGGCTTGGCTGAGGATGGTTTGGTGGATAGCTTGCTGGATTTTACCACGGCAGTGGGCGGGAATTATTTCTTTGCTCCACCGCAGGATTTAATGGAAAGTTTGTTTGATTTGGATGATGTGTGAGATGGTTGCCACCCTCACCCCAACCCCTCTCCCTGAGGGCGAGGGGCTTAAGATAAGGCGTATTTTTTGCTCCCCTCTACCTTTGGGAGAGGGGCGGGGGGTGAGGGTTTTAGAGTTGACCGGAGAAGGCTTTTTGGGAGAGGGAATTGAATAGAGATGAGTCGCTGCTTTTATATTTATTCAAGATAGCTTTATGTTTCTGGGTAATGCTTAAATAGCTTTCTTGCTTTTCCACAGAAGGAATAAAAGGCTTGAACTCACTCAAGACTGTTTTATTGATAGTTGCAATTCCAGTTGTCTGCTTTCCAACTTTCAAGAAGTATTGCTTGCCTCGTTGTGAGCTAATCAAGGCACTTAAAAACTCTGGTTTAATCAGATTTTTTTCATGCAGGCGTACTGAGAAAATATGATTTTGATGAATGCAATTAGGTATTTCACAGTTCCAAATATAGCCACGACCTAATTTATCAGGATCTCCACCCTCTGTTAAAAGAAGATCACCCTTTGCTAATTGGTATTTTTCAGCATCAACTTGTGAAACAGTAATTTCTTGAATATCGGATAAGTCCAAGTAACCATCTTGCACATTAGCTACGCGCATGTAAGGCATGGTAACCGCGGTATCCAAGTCCACTTTTTTACCTTTTGTTACACCAGAGCGAATATCAGCTATATCCTTTAGTAAAACCTCCTCCCACCCCTTCGGATTCGTCACCGGATCACCAAACATATCCAAAAACACCGAACGCAGAAAGTCATCGGCTAATTGAATCGCTTGCTGGCGTTTACGGCGGATCGCATCGGCTTTATCGAGAATAGCGGCAATGCGTTTTTGTTCGGCAAGGGGTGGGAGGGGGATGGTAATTTCTTCAAGAACGGACTTTCTAAGCGCAGGAACAGTTGTAGCTCCAGCATAAGGATATAAATTCAAGCTACACATGAAATGATATAAATAATCAACATCGATTTTGGCTGTATTAGGTATTAAGCCCATCGAGTTATTATCTATGAGCATCTCAGTTGAGGTAATAGCTCTAAAATTCTGACTAATAGCCTCGCCTATCTTTGCGAAAACTATTGTGCCAATTGGAACTGGCTTTGCTTTAAGTTTTGGAAGATCATCGTTATCAACGTAGTTCCCAGCAGATTTAATGTATTTTTTCCCTGAACGACCTACAGAAGAAATATCACCGACTTTAGCAAATGGGTATTGTCCAGTTGCCTTGCCTTGAAATTCGTGAGGAAATCCAAAGCCAGCTTTAAACTCACCTATATCACCAAGTTTAACCAACGGATAACTCACAACATCCCCTCCAATTCCCCCAAATCCGCCAAAATCTCCAATTCCAGCGCCTTCAATTTCTCCAAAATCACCTTAGGCGCTTCATATTCCTCCTGCGCATACACCACTTCTTTATAGCGATTAATCGACAGATCAAATTTATTTGCTGCAATATCCGCCGCCTTCACCACAAACGCCACTTGTGTCTTATCGCCAAAGGCTTGCTCAATCGTTGTAGCATCCGCATTGCTCAATACTAAAGCACGATAACGCTGCCACTGCGCCAATACGTTCGGCAAATCATTCGCCTCAATTTTGCTGCGCTTATCATCCAGCGAATAACCATCTGCCTGCACATCATAAAACCACACGCGCTCGGTTTGCCCGCCTTTGGTAAAAATCAGGATCGCCGTCGATACACCCGCATAAGGCTTAAACACCCCGCTCGGTAGGCTAACAATTCCTTCTAATTGGTTGTTTTCCAATAAAGTTTGGCGTAATTGCTGATGCGCATTACTTGAACCAAACAAAACCCCATCGGGCACAATGACCGCTGCGCGCCCTCCCAATTTCAAGGCACGCAGAATATGTGCCACAAACAGCAATTCGGTCTTCTTGGTTTTCACCAAACTCAATACATCAGGATTGGTATTGCTCTCGTCAAGGCTGCCTTTAAACGGTGGATTCGCCAGTACCACATCGAAAAAGTTTTCTTCCTGTGCGGCGAAATGGTCTTTAATCGACTTATTTAAACTATCTTGATAATGAATTTGCGCGCCACTCACGCCATGCAGCAGCATATTCATACTGGACACGCGCAGCATGGTAGTGTCGAAATCAAAGCCCCAAAACATGCGCCGATTAATATGCTCGCGCTCATGTTCATTCAGCAAATCGCCGCTATAACTCAAATTGCCATCTTCATCAGGAATAATCCCGTCAGGACTGGAATGCTTGCGGTTCAAATATTCACGGGTGCGCGCCAAAAAACCCGCTGTGCCACAAGCAGGGTCGCAAACCGTTTCAGTCGGCTGCGGGTCAAGCAATTCCACCATGCAATCAATAATATGGCGCGGAGTACGAAATTGCCCATTAATGCCAGCCGTGGTGAGTTTGCTTAGCAAATATTCATAAATATCGCCTTTAGTATCGCTGCTTTGCAGGTCGAGCTTATCCACCATATCAACCGCTGCCACCAAGACGGATTCATTCTTAATTGCTAAGTCCGCATCCTGCATATACTCGCCCATATTAATCAAGCCTTTGAGCGCTTTACCCTCCGCACTCAAGTCCTCATTGGGCTGCTCGCCGAGCTTGGCAAAGAAAGGATAAACCTCATCCTTCAAATGCTTATGCAGTTTTCTGCCATCAAGATTCTTAAAATTTTTCCAGCGTAATAACTGGCCGGCTTCACCAAGAGGAAAAATCCGTTCAAAGGGTTTTTGAGTCCGTGCGGCTTTCCGCTCTGCCAATTCTTCCTGCACATCCAACAGGCGCGCAAACATCAAATAACTAATCTGCTCAATCACCGTCAACGGGTTAGTAATTCCACCCGTCCAGAATTTTTCCCAGAGTTTATCGATGTCATTACGTGCTTGTCCGGTGAGCATGAGCTGAGTCCTTGTGCGAAGAAGGGCGGTAGTGTGGCGAGCTTGAGCAGCTTTTGCAAGTTGTGCCATACTATCCACATAGTACACATATATTTGGAGAAATAAATGCCACAATTACATTGTTATGTGCCTGAGGAAATAGCCGCGCAGCTTCAACAAAAAGCTGAGCGCCTGCATTTATCCATGTCCAAATACCTAGCACTGTTGATTCGAAAAGACATTGGCAATCAATGGCCAGATGACTATTTTGAATTATTTGGTTCGTGGGAGGGGGGATTTGAGCGCCCCGAACAGGCTACCTATGAGCAACGCGAGGTTTTGTTCTAAATGTACTTGCTCGATACCAACACTTGTATTCATTTCTTAAATGGCAACTCAATCAAAGTCAAACAGCAACTACAAAATCATGCGCCAAGCGAGATTACTTTATGCAGTGTCGTAAAAGCGGAATTACTTTATGGTGCGCGCTATAGCCAAAAAGTCGAAGTGAATTTACAACGACTCAAGCAGTTTTTCGCACCCTTAGCCAGTTTGCCTTTCGATGATCGTTGTGCCGAAGAATATGCCCAAATCCGTGCCGACTTAACTCGCCAAGGTAAACTGATCGGCCCGAATGATTTAATGATTGCCGCCATTACTCGTGCACATGACGCGATTCTGGTGACGAATAATACGGCTGAATTTCAACGAGTAGCGAATTTGCGTTTGGTGGATTGGTTGTAGTCTTATTATCTAAGGGGAGAGACCTTCTCCTGTTCCCTGCGCAAAAACGGTTTCAACACCCGAAACAAGTCATCTGCATAATCCTTGTTAAACACCCCATCAATCCCCTCATGCGACACGCTCGTGAACGGTGCTTCATATAATTGATCGACCAAAATACTGCCATGCTGTGCAATATAGTTTTTCAGTAGATTCATAAACTGCACTTGCTTGGCGGTGAGCTGGGGATGAGTGTGCAAAAATTCCATAAAATGCGCTTCAACCGCTTGCACATCCAAGCCAATTAATTCGCGCAAAGTCTCGTCTAATTGCTCAGCGGTGCGCCCATAGAAACTATTTAAAACCTCCAAACTCACGCTCGGATGCGTGGTTAAAATCGTTGAAGTGAGGGTTTTTAATTCATTTTCTGCAATCGCTTGATGCTGGCGGATTTTTTGTAATACGGGATTATGGGCAATCATGCTATCCAAAATCGTTTTCAAGCGCCGACGATACAGTAGAGCCTCATCAGCACCGGCGATTTTGACCACACGCTCTTGATCACGAATATGATTATCCGTGGTAGAGGTTATGGGGATAGCATAACTCATTCCATTTTCTGCTTGGCGGTATTTCATAATCCCACGCAATTCCAAGCGCACCCGCTCCAAAGCTGGCATGCTCAAATTTTGCCAAAATGCCGCACTGCGTACTTCTGCAATGAGCACATCTTTTTGCCGTACCGCCTGAATATTGATGGCTAATTTATCAAGTTGTGCTAATAACTCTGCGCGCTTATCAGCTAAACAACTGGCTTTTTCCACCCAGCAAATTTGCAAGCTCGCCATGAGCTTATCGAATTGCGTGGCATGTTTATCTTGCAAGATGCGCGCTGCCATGAGCGGGGCGATTTTGCTGCTTAAAATATGTTGGGTAGCAGGCGAAAATGCCTTGAGGAGCGGCTCAGATTGCTGCAATTCATGCACGCTGCGCAACTCACGTTTGACCGCAATACTCTCATGCGGTAAATCGTTTAAATCCTCACGAATCGATTGTATAGCTGTATCAAACGCGGGAGCATGATTAGCTTTCAGCGCGGCTTTGGCTAATTCAAGGCGGGTTTCAAATAGGGTCTGCAATAAGGATTTGCTGCCTACATCTTCTGGCTCTTGATACACTTCATCGAAGTAATCGAAATTGCCATAATGATCAAAGATATAAAATTCGGTTTTATGTTTGCCTTGCCCAAATAGATTGGGTTTTAAACGCGTGCCTCGCCCAATCATCTGCCAAAACTTCACCCACGACATGGCTTTTTTAGCAAATACCAAATTCACTACTTCCGGCACATCAATACCTGTATCGAGCATATCCACCGAAATAGCAATGCGAAATTCATTATCGCGTTTTTTGAATTCTTTAATCAGAATGTCGACTTTGGGAATGGCATTATGAATGACTTTGCAAACCTTGCTGCCATATTGCGGATAGAGTTTGCAGAATAGTTTTTCCAAATGTTCAGCATGCTCTTGGCGCTGGGCAAAAATAATGGTTTTACCGACCAGTGAGCCGGTTTCATCCTTAAGGCCATGATTCATTAAATTTTCCAGAATCACTCGATCTGTGGCTTCACTGAAAATTTTGCGCCCAAGGTCTTTTCCGGCAAGCCTCGTGTTTTTTGCTTGCTCCTCGCCTAAATCCTCCTCTAATTGATGTTGTTGCTCAGGATTTAGATCTTTGTAGTGAATGCCATCGCGTAGAAATTCGGTGGTTAAATCCTTCACTCGAAACGAGGCTAAATAGGGCGGCTCATTATTAATGGCGGCCTCTAAACCAAACTCATAAGTTGGATCGGTTTTATCGCAATCAAACATAGCAAAGGTATTGCGACTAATAAATTTGACTGGAGTGGCGGTTAAACCTAATTGCAGTGCATCGAAATAATCAAATAAATCACGGTATTTATTATAAATACTCCGATGTGATTCATCCGCAATAATCAAGTCGAAAAATCCCACATCCAATTGAGCAAAGCGTGACATCATCCCCGGATAAGTTGCAATATAAATCCGTGCACTTTGGTCAATGTCATTGGTTTCACCAATCACGCAGCGCGGTTCAGAGGGCAAATTATGTTTAAAAGCTTCATCGGCTTGACTACGCAATTCGCGTCGATCACATAGAAATAACACGCGCTTAGCCCAAGCAGTACGTAGGAGTAATTCAGCTAAAGCAATCGCAACCCGCGTTTTGCCTGTGCCTGTGGCTTGAATGATTAAGGCTTTGCGGCGCTGCTGCTGAAAACGTTCCGCAACCGTTTTAATGGCTTCAATTTGATAGGGGCGATCTGCGATTTTTAAATCAGGATTATGCTGCTCTAAAGTTTTGCTGCGATAAGTACGCTGATAAATCAAATAGTCGAGGCTGTCTTTGCTATAAAAACCGTAAACGGGGCGATAGCTATTATATTGCTGATCATCCCAGATAAAGGTTTCGTAACCATTGGTATAGAAAATCACTGGGCGCTGATAACCCATCTGCTGTAAAGCATCGGCATAGAGTCGTGCTTGCTCACGTCCTGCTTGTAAGCTGGTATTGCCAGATTTTTTTGCCTCAATCACGGCTAAAGGCTGGCCGTTTTCCCCCCACAGCACATAATCAGCGCGGCCTTTGCCTGAGATGTTTTCAGGATAAGCGACTGAAAATTCAAGGCTTACTTGTTGCGTGTTGTGAATATCCCAGCCTGCTTGCGCGAGCAGGGCATCAATTAATAAAGCGCGAGTTTTGGCTTCATCCCATTGCAGAGAATCAGCCACTGTTTGGCTTTGTGTTTTACGCTGTAAAGATTCTTGAGAATTTAATGCCGGTAAACGCTCTGCCTGTTTACTGCGTTCACGCTCTAATAATTCAATAGTTTGTTGTAACTGTTCCTGCTGTTCTTTTAGTTGTTTTTCAGTGGCGGATAAGGATTTTTTTAGCTTTTGAGTTTCTGACTGCGGGTCTTGTAGGTCAACGAAGGTGGGTAAAGTAGTTTTGCTTTTACCGTAGTAATTGACCGCCATATAGCAGGCGAGCTGATAGGCTATCCCTAAAGCTGTTTGTGCTTTGCGTTTATCCCCTAAACCACCATGCGCAGTTTCATTGCCTGCAATACGCAAAAAGTCGATCTGATAAATCAAGGCTTTGCTAGCGGAACTCTGAAAGGCCGGATTATGAATTAAGTCAGAGAAACTTGATTGAGGCAGACGTGGTAATTTATCTAAATGATAAATCGTTTTTGTGACTTCCTCAGCAAAACCGCGCAAGCGTGTTAAGGCACTACCTGGATCAATAAATAATACGGCCTCCGCTAAAGCTGCAATTTCGGCTAAGTTAGGATTATGCTGGCGCAAAAACTCAAAATTAATAGATTCCATGAATCAAGAATAAGTGAACTTTTATTAAAGCAAAAGCCTGCTTAGAGATGGAATGACTATTTTTTGATATTTGTGCTCAAAAGCTGGCTGAGCTTGCAATGTGCGTTGCTGTTTTAATGAGTTCAGCAAACTTATGTGTTTTCACCTACCGCACTGTGTGAAAACACACGGTTTTTTGATGGCTCGTTTTTTAAGTGATTGAAGTAATTAGTAAAAATACTTGGCATTGGTCTTGCTAATACTCTGCTATTTTTAAATTAAGAGTAATAGACCATGCAAAAAATCTATGCTTTCAGCCCTGTAGTGCTAGCCTTGAGCTTAGTCGCTTGTGGGGGCGGTGATGATAATAGCAAAACTACCAATCTCACTATTCCTTTTCAGGCCAAAGCGGGCGCTACGGACATTGCTTGCGGTACACCATTGACCAATTTAGGTCTGAGTGCAGACCAAGGCACGCTTGCTGATTTTGCTTTCTATATTCACGACATCAAATTCAAAACTAAAGCTGGGCAAATGGTTAGTGCTAGTTTGGAGAAAAATGATTTCCAAGACTCAGAATACGGTGTAGCCCTCTTAGACTTCCAAGATAAAACCGATGCTTGTAATGGCGCAGCTAAGCCTACCAATAAAGTCGTTTATGCCAGTGTGAACAATTTAAGCTCAGCGGATATTATCGGGCTTGAGTTTAAAGTTGGCGTACCTGCAGTCGTGAATCATCACAATGCCAGTACTGCCATCGCACCTTATAACCGTTCAGGTTTATTCTGGTCATGGCAAACTGGGCATAAATTTATGCGCCTGGATGTGAATCCGAGAAATAAAGTCCAGCTAGCTTATACTGCTAGTGGTGCGAATATCTCCAATACCTATTTCTTCCATTTAGGCTCTACCGGCTGCTCAGGTGATCCGATCACAGGAGCCGTAGTGAACTGTACAGCACCGAATCGCCCTACTGTAACGCTCACTGCTAATTTCAAAGTCAGCAATCTGACTACTAGCACCGTTGTTTTTGATTATGCGAAGTTAATGGCTGATCTGAATCTAAATAACGATGCGGTGATGCCGCCCGGCTGCATGTCGGGTGCGACTGATATTGAATGTATGCATATTTTCAATAATTTAGGTTTGAGTCATGGTGCACACACTGCCACTGGTTTGCAAAAAGCCTTTAGTGTAGCGAACTAAGAGGCTGATAGAATGCTGGATAGAAGGCGGTTGGCAATACTAGCTTTGGGTTTAGTTTTGAGTGCGTGTGTTGAGCAAGATAACCAAACCTTGATTAATACGGGAGGCTCGGAGAGTGATCGCAGTTTCAACTGGAATATTCCGGCGAATTATCCTTTGCCTGTCGTGCATGCCGATAATCCGATTTCGGAGGAAAAGTTTCAGTTAGGGCGGCATCTTTTTTATGACCCGCGTTTATCAGGGCCAGCCAACTTCTCTTGTGCTTCCTGTCATCGTCAAGAACTCGCTTTCACCGATGGTTTAGCTCAAGCCATCGGTGCAACCGGGGAAAAGCATCCTCGCAGTGCCCAAGCTTTGGTGAATATTGCGTATAATGCGAGCGTGAATTGGGGCAATCCCAGCACAGTGACTTTAGAGCAGCAAGCGCCCATTCCTTTATTTAATGAGTTTCCAGTGGAAATGGGGGTAAATGATAGCAATCAAGGACAAGTGTTAGCGCGCTTACAGGCTGAACCCCGCTATCAAAGTATGTTTAAAGATGCCTTTCCGAATGAAACTCAGCCCATACATTTTGCGAATATCGCCAAAGCGCTAGCTAGTTTTGAGCGCGGTCTAAATAGCTTTAATAGTCCATTTGACCACTATGAGGCAGGCAATCAGTTTGCGATTACACCCGCCGCTAAGCGTGGGATGAATTTGTTTTTTAATGAAAAGACTGAATGTTTTCATTGTCATGGTGGGATGAATTTTACCTTGTCTTCTTTTGATCGTAGTCAAAGCTTTGCAGATACCGAGTTTTTCAATAATGGCTTGTATAATCTCGATGGCAAAGGTAAGTATCCGGATGGCGGTGAAGGTATTTTCGAAATTACAGGCAAGCCTGAAGATATGGGACGTTTTCGTCCACCGACTTTGCGTAATATCGCTTTAACCGCGCCCTATATGCATGATGGCAGTATTGAGAGCTTAGATGCGGTTATTCGTCATTATGCCGCGGGTGGACGCCAGATTAGTTCAGGGGCGAATGCTGGGGATGGGCGCGCTAATCCTTATAAAAGCGGCTTTGTACGCCCCTTTCAACTCACTGAGCAAGAGATTGGGGATTTACGTGAATTTTTAGAAAGCTTGACCGATGAAAGCTTTATTAATAATCCACGCTTTGCGAATCCGTGGGTAGAGTGAGTAAACCATGCGTCGATCAATTTTACTGGAATACTAAGTTTCCTAGGCGGTTAGCGGATCTCAACCGAAACCAAAACCTAAGCTAATCGCCTTTTTTAATTTTTAGAGATAAATGCAATGAAAGACAATCGTTATTGGATAGCAGCCGCGCTAACAAGCGCTTTATTGATGACCACAGGTGCGGCGAGTGCGCATAAAGAGACTTATGATACTGAAACTGAGCGCTGTGCAGGGATTGTTAAAGCTGGGATGAATGACTGTAGTGCACATGAGCATGCTTGTGGCGGTAAGGCGAAAGTTGATAAGGATCCTGAAGAGTGGATCAATTTACCGAAAGGTACCTGTGAAAAAATTACGGGGGGGCGGGTGCTTGAAGACAATGAGTAATCAAGCCAGCCAATATTTCTTCAAGCGATAATTTAAAGCATCGCGGCTAATTCCTAACAGCCGCGCGGCTTGTGTTTTGTTGTGTTGAGCTTTATCCAGTGCTTGTTGGAGCAAGTCACGTTCTAGCGCTTCTAGGTTCACACCGTCGGCGGGTAAAACAAAAGCACTTAAGCTAGTGGGTTTAGTTTGCTGGATTTGTGTTGGTAAATTGGCTGAGGTAATTCTTTGTCCTGCTAGCAAAATGCTTAAGCGTTCACAGGTATTTTTCAACTCGCGCACATTGCCCGGCCAAGCATAACGCTGCAAAGTTTTTAAAGCATCCCGCGCTAAACTGGTTTTAGCGAGACCATGCTGCTCAGCAAAATGACTTAAAAAATGCTGACTCAACACTTCAATATCTTCAGGTCGCTCACGCAAAGGCAGTAGCTCAAGCGGCATCACATTCAAACGGTAGAAAAGGTCACTGCGAAATTGACCTGCACGGCTTTCCTGTTCGAGATTGCGATGCGTAGCGGCTAAAACACGTACATCTACTTGACGGGCGCGTAATTCACCCAAAGGTAGAATTTCGCCTGATTCGAGAAAGCGTAATAACTTGGCTTGTAGGGTGAGTGGTAATTCACCGATTTCATCTAAAAATAAAGTTCCACCTTCAGCAGCTGCAATCAGTCCGATTTGTGCTTGCTCAGCACCCGTGAAACTACCTTTGCGATGCCCGAATAATAAAGATTCGGCAAGGGTTTCAGGTAAAGCTGCGCAATTGACAGTAATGAAAGCTTGCGTTTTGCGCGTGCTGCTGTGGTGAATGGCTTTAGCCACGAGTTCTTTACCTGTACCTGATTCCCCTGTGATTAAGACTGTGACTTGGGTGCTGGCTACTAAACGTGCGGCACACAAAAGAGCTTGCATAGTAGCAGAGCGGGTTAGGATGGCATCGAAATACATAGTGCAGCAAAGCCTTAAGATCTATGTGGATTAGTTGTAAGGCCTTATAGCATAAATCAGCTTAGTCTGGAATTAGTTGAAGCAAGTCTGAAACTGGCACACTATGCTTAGAGATACCAGTAAAATCATGAGCGTTCATTAATAATCAATAAGCTATGCGAGGAGCTTACTATGTTAAAACGCCAATTAATACCCTTGGTTTTCTTTAGTCTAGTGGCTGCTATGACTTCTGGGCAAGCGGACGATGTGACAGATTCTATTCAAGAAGCGAGTGACGCCTATGCTAAAGGTGATACCGCTAAAGCCCTAGAAAGTCTCAATTATGCCGTACAACTGATGCAACAAGCCAAAGCTCAAGGCTTGGAGGCTTTATTGCCTCAACCGCTGTCCGGTTGGACCGCTGAAAAAGCGGAATCAACTGCGGTAGGTGCTGCAATGTTCGGCGGTGGAATTACGGTTGAAAAGCGTTATAGCAAAGATAAAAGTTCAGTCAGTGTACAAATCGTTACCGATTCACCCATGCTGCAAGGGCTAATGACTTTGTTTAGTAATCCAATGTTTGCTACCTCTTCTGGCGGAAAATTAGAGAAGATAGCTGGGCAAAAAGTAATTTCTACCTATGATCCAGCGTCCAAAGCAGGTGACTACCAGTTTGCGGTGGCGAATAAATACATGGTGACAGTGAAAGGCGAGCAAGTCAGTGCGGAAGACATGAAAGCTTATGCTGAGGGAATTGATTTCAAAAAAATGCAGTAAGCGATCCTAAATACTGACTGTTGTGTTTAGCTAGCAAGTTTCTCGCAAATTTATGCTAAAAAACTTGCAGATAAAGAAAGAGATTTTGTCAGCTTTGTTTGCACTAGATGAAGAACTTGCTAGGCTGCTGCTATGGTTTGGAAAACTTCAAATATTGATTGACTAGTCAGTCAATATTAATGAAACTAAGTTTAATCACAGCACAACAGCAGAGTTATCAGAGCATGAGTATTGATAAAAATCAGCCAGACGCCGTCGGGACTTCTTTTATTCTTCGCGCGAGCTGCGTAGCTGCTCGTGGTATTGTCGCGGCAGTAACTTCAGTCTTATTTGAAAAAGGTTGTTACTTAAATGAGATGTCGCAGTTTGACGATCGCGAAAGTGGACGTTTTTTCATGCGTGCTCATGCTCAAGTACAAGTGGGTGCTAGTACGCTTGATGAGATTCGTGAGGCTTTAATTCCAGTGGCTGAGCGCTTCGGGATTGACTGGTCGATTCATAATGCGGATACCCCGGTTAAAGTCTTACTCATGGTCAGTAAGTTTGACCATTGCTTTGATGATTTGCTCTATCGGCATCATAAGGGTGAGTTACCGATGGAGATTACGGCGGTAGTCTCGAATCACCGTGACCTGCGCCCGATGGCAGAACGTGAAGGTTTGCGCTTTATTTATTTGCCAGTGACTAAAGAAAATAAACGCGAACAAGAAGTACGCCTGATGGAAATTGTTGAAGAAACAGGCACTGAATTAGTGGTGTTAGCGCGCTACATGCAAATCCTCTCAGACAATTTGTGTAAACAGCTGCGTGGACGTGCGATTAATATTCACCATTCTTTCTTGCCTGGTTTCAAAGGTGCGAAACCTTATCATCAAGCCTATGAGCGCGGTGTAAAGTTGATTGGCGCGACTGCACACTATGTGACGGCTGATCTTGATGAAGGCCCGATCATTGAACAAGCCGTTCAAGTAGTCGATCATTCTTATTCACCCGATGCTTTAGTTGCAGTTGGGCGGGATACCGAAACAATAGCCTTGTCTAAAGCAGTCAAATTGCATGTGGAGCATCGCGTATTCTTAGACGGGAATAAAACGGTCGTCTTTAAATAAAATCCTCCTCCAAAGCGCTTTGCCAGTACGGTTTGAGTCTGGCAAAGTCGCTTTTAATATGATTGAATGCTGGCCTAATCAATGCAGAGCGCGAGCATCATGCCATCAACAGTTAATTATCAAAGCCTTGCCTTAGCTGGTGTACAGGCTTTATCCCCTTATCAGCCCGGTAAACCTATCGAAGAATTAGAGCGTGAATTAGGTATCACCGATATTCTGAAATTGGCCTCGAATGAAAATCCTTTAGGTGCAAGTCCTAAAGCTTTGGCTGCTTTAGCTAAGCCTTTAAAAGCCTTGGAATTGTATCCAGATGGTAGTGGTTATTTACTAAAAGATGCGCTTGCAAACAAACTGGGTTTACACGCGAAGCAAATTACTTTAGGTAATGGCTCGAATGATGTTTTGGAGTTAATTGCGCGGGCTTTTTTAACGCAAGGTCGAGCAGCTGTGTGTTCAGAGTTTGCCTTTGCAGTTTATCCGATTGTGACTCAGGCCACAGGTGCGGAATTACGCATTGCTAAAGCCAATCCACCTGAGCATGCTGAAATGCCCTATGGGCATAATCTGCAAAACCTATTAGAGAAAATCTCTGCTACAACGCAGTTAGTTTTTATTGCTAATCCGAATAACCCAACAGGTACTTGGTTAGGCAAAGCTGAATTGCTCAATTTCCTACAGCAAGTACCTCAGCAAGTAATTGTAGTTATTGATGAAGCCTATACGGAATATGTTGAAGATCCTGAGTTTCCGAATGCTTTAGCATGGTTAGCACAATTCCCTAATCTAATTGTCACCCGCACTTTCTCAAAAATTTATGGTTTAGCCGGTTTGCGTGTGGGCTATGCTGCCTCTAGCCCAGAAATTGCGGATATTTTAAATCGCGTGCGCCAGCCCTTTAATGTCAATTCCTTAGCCTTAGCGGCCGCGACGGCTGCTTTAGTCGATGATGCCTTTTTAGAGCAAAGTAAAGCGGTAAATAGTAAAGGTTTGCAGCAATGGTTTGCCGCTTGTGCTGCAGAAAACTGGGATTATATTCCAACCGTTGGTAATTTCATTACTATCCATTTAAAGCGTCCGGCTGCACCTATTTATGATGCCTTATTGCGTGAAGGTGTGATTGTGCGCCCCATTGGTGGTTATGGTTTACCTGAGCATCTACGCATCACGATTGGTACTGAGGCGCAGAATCAACGCTGTATCACGGCATTGAAAAAGGTGCTGGCGGCGTGATTAATAAATTAGTGATTTTTGGGGTAGGGCTAATCGGTGGTTCGTTAGGTTTAGCCTTACGCCAAGCGAACTATTGTAAGCAGATTGTGGGCTGTGGGCGGAATGCGGAGCAATTGCAAAAAGCAGTTGATCTCGGCGCGATTGATAGTTTTAGCTTGGATGCGACAATTGCGGTGCAAGATGCAGATGTAGTACTGCTAGCAGTGCCGATGGGCGCGATGCCTGCGGTTTTAGAGCAAATTAAAGAAGCTTTACCTGCCAACTGTATTCTCACCGATGCGGGTAGTACGAAAGGTTCGATTGTTGATCAAGTGACTGCCATTATGGGCGCTGACTACCAACAGTTTGTGCCCGGTCACCCAGTGGCGGGTCGGGAGAAAAGTGGTGTAGAAGCAGCGGTGGCTGATCTGTACCAAGGACGGCGAGTGATTCTAACCCCTACCGAACACACTAATCGCCAAGCTTTAGCCACTGTTGCAGGGATGTGGGAAGTAACCGGAGCATTAGTGGAGCAAATGCCAGTAGCGATGCATGATCAAGTATTAGCAGCTACTAGCCATTTACCGCATGTATTGGCTTTTTCTTTGGTTGATACTTTGCTCAATATGCCGCAACAGGAAGATATTTTGCGCTATGCAGCGGGCGGTTTCCGTGATTTCACGCGGATTGCCTCCAGTGATCCAGTGATGTGGCGCGATATTTGTCTGTATAACGACCAAGCTATTCTCGATATGATCCAAGCTTTGCAAACTAATTTGGCTGAGTTTGCCACCCTCATTCGTGAGCATAATGGCAATGCACTGCATCAACGTATGACTAAAGCCAAACAAGCCCGCGATAACTATATAGCTCGTTTTGAACCCCCTAAATCAGTAGGACAACATTAAAGTGAGTCATCAAAATCTTCGTTTTATTGTGCAACCCAGTGGCAAGCTAACAGGACGGATTCGCGTCCCTGGGGATAAGTCCATTTCGCACCGCTCGATTATGTTGGGTTCGTTAGCAGAGGGCATAACTCAGGTGAGCGGTTTCCTACAAGGGGAAGATTGCTTATGCACTTTGCAAGCCTTTCGCAACATGGGCGTGCAAATCGATGGGCCGACTGAAGATGGCAAAGTTACCATTCACGGCGTGGGTTTACATGGTTTAAAAGCACCTAGTACTGACTTAGATATGGGTAATTCAGGGACTTCCATGCGCTTAATGTCTGGGCTTATGAGTGGTCAAGCCTTTGATGTGCGCATGACAGGGGATAGTTCTTTGTCAAAGCGTCCGATGAAGCGTGTGACGGTACCTTTAGCGCAAATGGGCGCGCGCATTGACGCGACTGAGCAAGGGACTCCACCCTTAAATGTACACGGTGGTAGTCGGCTCAAAGGTATTCACTATGCAATGCCAATGGCGAGTGCACAAGTTAAATCAGCCCTATTATTAGCTGGTTTATATGCGGAAGGTGAGACTTCTGTTACTGAGCCAGCACCTACCCGTGATCATACTGAGCGCATGTTGCGTGGGTTTGGTTATGCGGTCAAAACTGAAGGCAATCAGATTAGTTTACAAGGGGGCGGTAAGCTTACCGCTACAGCCATTGATGTACCCTCAGATATATCTTCAGCTGCTTTCTTCATGGTGGGAGCAAGTATTGCAGAAGGCTCAGATTTGATTATTGAGCATGTGGGTATGAACCCAACTCGTACTGGTGTGATTGATATTTTGCGTTTAATGGGTGCGAATTTAGAGTTGTTAAATCCACGTGAAGTCGGCGGTGAGCCAGTTGCGGATGTTTGGGTGCGCTCAGCTAAATTAAAAGGGATTCGTATTCCTGAAGAGTTAGTGCCGCTAGCGATTGATGAATTTCCGGTGCTTTTTGTGGCTGCGTCTTGTGCCGAAGGCGAAACAGTTTTAACTGGCGCTGAGGAGTTGCGGGTAAAAGAAAGTGACCGTATTCAGGTGATGGCAGATGGTTTAGTCGCTTGTGGGATTAATGCTCAGCCCACACCAGATGGCATTATCATTCAAGGCGGTAAGCTGACTGGAGGGGTAATTACCAGCCATAACGATCATCGAATTGCGATGTCATTTTCAATTGCTGGTTTACGTGCGAGTAGCCCTATGCTGATTAATGATTGTGCAACGGTGAATACTTCATTTCCGGGCTTTGTGCAATTAGCCCAACGCGCTGGTTTAGAGATTAGTACGGATGGAGAATAAACAAGCACCCGTCATTACCATTGATGGCCCAGCAGGTTCTGGTAAGGGCACAATTGCAACATTGCTAGCGCAACACCTAGGCTGGCAGTTATTAGACAGTGGTGCGATTTATCGAGTAGCGGCGCAAGCTGCTTTAGAAGCTGGTATTCCCTTAGAGGATGCCACTGCTTTAGTTGAGCTGATTCAAAGCTTAGAGATGCATTTTGCCGATGGTAAAGTTTGGCGCAATGGTCAAGAGGTCAGTTTAGCGATTCGTACTCCTGAAACTGCTGACGCAACTTCACGTATTTCAGCCTTGCCTGCCGTACGTATTGCCTTAATGGATCGCCAACGCGCATTTCGGCAATTACCGGGTTTAGTGGCTGATGGACGGGATATGGGAACGGTGATTTTTCCTGACGCTAAGCTTAAGGTTTTTTTAACTGCCAGCCCCGAGATTCGTGCTGAAAGACGGCATAAGCAGTTGAGTGAACAAGGAATTTATGCTAGTATCACCGCCCTTATCGGAGAGATTAAAGAGCGTGATGAACGTGATAGTAATCGATCCATAGCACCCTTGCGTCCAGCCGCTGATGCATTGATGATTGACAGCAGCCAGTTAAATCCTGAACAAGTGCTTCACTTGATTTTGCAGAATCAATAAAAAGCGCTGGAAAACTATGCAGAGGCCCAGACAAGGATTGTCCGGGCTTTTTATTTTTGCCCATCATAACAGGATGTTATGGTGAACATTTAAAATCTACAGGTAAATTGATTCATGACTGAAAGTTTTGCAGAACTGTTTGAAGAGAGCCTATCTTACACCCAGATGAAACCAGGCTCCTTGGTTAACGCGACGGTTATTGATGTACGCCCTGATTTCATTATTGTCAGCGCTGGCCTAAAGTCGGAAGGGGTAATTCCGGCTGAGCAGTTCAAAAACGAACGTGGTGAAATCACTGTTCAAGTGGGTGACTTAGTTGAAGTTGCCTTAGACACAGTTGAAGATGGTTTTGGTGAGACTCGTTTATCTCGTGAAAAAGCACGTCGCATGCGTGCTTGGGAAATCCTTGACGAAGCCTTCAAAAATGATGAAATCGTTACTGGTATCATCACGGGCAAAGTTAAAGGTGGCTTCACGGTTGAATTAAGCGACATCCGTGCATTCTTACCAGGTTCTTTAGTCGATGTGCGTCCAGTACGTGACACTGCCTATTTAGAAGGTAAAGAACTTGAATTCAAACTGATCAAATTGGATCAGAAACGTAATAATGTGGTTGTTTCTCGCCGTGCTGTGGTTGAAGAAGAGTACAGTGCAGAGCGTGAAGCCTTATTGGATAACCTCCAAGAAGGTCAAGCGGTTAAAGGCGTGGTTAAAAACCTCACGGACTACGGTGCCTTCCTTGACTTGGGTGGTATTGATGGCCTGTTACACATTACTGATATGGCTTGGAAGCGTGTTAAGCATCCTTCTGAAGTGGTTAATATCGGTGACGAAATTGAAGTTAAGGTTCTTAAATTCGACAAAGACAAAAACCGCGTATCTTTGGGTCTGAAACAATTAGGCGAAGATCCATGGCAAGATTTAGTTCGTCGTTACCCACGCGAAACCCGCCTGTTCGGTAAAGTTAGTAACTTAACTGACTATGGCTGTTTCGTTGAGATTGAAGATGGCGTTGAAGGCTTAGTGCACGTCTCTGAAATGGATTGGACGAACAAGAACGTTAACCCAGCTAAGGTTGTAACTTTGGGTGACGAAGTTGAAGTCATGATCCTCGACATTGATGCCGATCGTCGTCGTATTTCTTTAGGTATGAAGCAATGCCAAGCCAATCCTTGGGATGAGTTTGCGACTTCACATAATAAAGGCGACAAAGTATCTGGTAAGATCAAGTCAATCACTGATTTTGGTATCTTCATCGGTTTAGATGGTGGTATTGATGGTTTAGTGCATCTGTCTGATATTTCTTGGAATGCTCCAGGCGAAGAAGCAGTACGTAGCTATAAGAAAGGTGATGAAGTAGAGGCGGTTGTTCTTGCTGTTGATCCAGAGCGTGAGCGTATTTCTCTGGGCATCAAACAAATGGAACAAGATCCATTCTCTAATTTTGTTGCTGCTCATGCCAAAGGTAGCTTCGTGAAAGGTAAGGTTGTTGAAGTCACTGCTAAGTCAGCACGCATTGATTTAGGCGAAGGCATCGAAGGTATTTTACGTGCTTCTGAGTTATCACGTGATCGTGTAGAAGATGCGCGTACCTTATTAAACGAAGGCGATGAAATCGAAGCTAAATTTATGGGTGTCGATCGCAAGACTCGCGCGATTAACCTGTCAATTAAAGCAAAAGAGAATGAAGAAGAAGCTCGTACCATGAAGGAATACACTAAGGGTTCTGCTTCCACTTCATTAGGTGATATCTTTAAAGAGCAAATGAGTGATTAATAATAATTAATCTTTTTGCTCCTTAAAATGGAATAAAATCAGTTTGGCCAAGGATGGCCTTTATTCCTGATGTTAGGTAATTGTAAATTTGGTTTTAATACCAGTGCAATTACCTGCATTCCCCGCTAGAATTATAAAACTCAAATTCAGATAAATAAGCTTCAGGAGCGTAACGGATGACCAAGTCTGAAATCATTGATATTCTAACCCGTAAACAAAGTCATCTGAGTAGTAAAGATGTTGAACTGTCGATTAAGTTATTATTAGAATCGATGAGTGAGACTTTATCATCAGGTGGGCGTATTGAAATTCGCGGCTTTGGTAGTTTTTCGCTGCATCATCGGACTGCACGGAAAGGGCGTAATCCAAAAACAGGTGACCAAGTGAGTTTACCACCTAAGTTTGTACCGCATTTTAAACCAGGTAAAGAATTGCGTGAGCGCGTTAATAGTTCACGGCAGCATTATGCTATTCAAGACTGATTTTTTCTTTTTTGTCATTCCTACTTTTCTTTACTCCCTAGGAGGCTTTTTAGCCTCCTTCCTTATTTAATATGCTAGAGATTTTATTTCTTTTACTGCCTTTAGCCTTCTATTCCGGCTGGCGTACTGCGCATAAAAAAAATCGTTCTAGCCAAACGGGAGCTACTGAAGTCTCTACCCGTTTTGTTCAAGGTATTAACTTTCTATTAAATGAAGAACCAGATAAAGCTTTAGATGTTTTTCTAGAAGCTCCTAGTTTAGATGCTCAAGCGGCAGAAACTTTTCTAGCTTTAGGAAAAATGTTTCGTAATCGTGGCGAGGTAAATCGTGCTCTACGTTTGCATCAGCATTTAGTGGCACGTCCAGATTTAACGAATACTCAACGCCAGTTAGCAATGCTAGCTTTAGGTGAGGATTTTTTTTCAGCTGGTTTATTAGATCGCGCCGAAGGTGTTTTTAATGAGTTAATTAAAAGCTATCCAAAAAATACCACAGCTTGTATTCCGCTTAGGCGAATTTATGAGCAGCTCCATGAGTGGGAAAAAGCATTTACTTTAACCGAATGTTCAGTCACTGATAAAACTGAACGTACGCATTTAATGACTCATTATCTGTGTGAGCAAGTAGAAGAGTTATTAGCTAAAAATCAATTATTCCAAGCAGATGAAAAACTAAAAAAAGCTTTAAGTATTTATCCGCAATCGGCTCGGGTGCAAACCTTATTAGCTGAATTAGCTTTAGCGCGTGGTGAGCGAGCAGTGGCTTTAAAATACTTTCGCCAAGCCTTAGTCTATGATCAGCATTTATTGAGTTCATTAGTTAAGCGCTTATTGAGTGTATTCACTCAACCTACTGAATTACAACAGTTATATGAGGTAGTAAGCACTGAGTATCGTCGCAACCCAGATGCTAAAATGTTGCCTGCTTTAGCAGCTATTGAGCAGGAAATAGGGCAGGGTGGTAGTTTGGTGCCTGTGTTGCATCAGCATTTACAGCATGAGTTGGGAAATTTACAAACCCTCACTTGTGCGGCACGTTATTTAAGTAAGGAGTCTGATACTAAGACTACCTTAAACGAACTCAGTTTAGCTTTGGGGCGTTTAGCGAACACATTACCACGGTTTCAGTGTGCTAATTGTGGTTATAAATTGCATGAGTATGTTTGGCGTTGCCCAGCCTGTCATCATTGGGACTCGGTACAGAGTCAATAAAGTCTAACTTCTCAAATTAGGAACCTACTGTGACAACTCGCTTAATTATTGCTTTAGATTTTCCTGCTGCTGAGCCAGCACTCCAGTTAGTCAAACAGTTATCTCCGCAAGATTGTAAATTAAAAGTGGGCTTTGAATTATTTGTAGCAGCCGGTCCGGATTTTGTGCGCCAACTCGTAGCACAAGGCTTTGATGTCTTTCTGGATTTAAAATTTCACGATATTCCTAATACAGTGGCTGCTGCTTGCAAGTCTGCGGCTAATCTTGGGGTTTGGATGATCAATGTGCATGCTGCGGGTGGCGATAAAATGATGCTGGCAGCTCGTGAGGCTTTAGTAGGTTTTCAACAGCCACCGAAATTGATTGCTGTAACCGTGCTAACTTCAATGGACAAAGTACAGTTAGAAAAGATCAATATTACCCAATCGCCGGTTGAGCAAGTCAGTCATCTAGCAGTTTTAACTAAACAATGTGGTTTAGATGGCGTGGTATGTTCGGCTCAAGAAGCGGAAATCCTAAAACAGGTTTGTGGTTCAGAGTTTTTATTAGTGACTCCAGGGGTTCGCCCAGTGGGTAGTCAGCAGGACGATCAAAGTCGAGTTGTCACACCGCTAACTGCAAGGAAGTTGAAGATAGATTATGTGGTAGTGGGTAGACCTATTACTCAAGCAAAGGATCCTCTAGCTGTCATTCGCACTATTAACCAAGATTTAGCTTAATTCAGTTAATTTTTAATTAGGGTGCATAGTCATCTCATTTGGTCGGCAAGTGACTGAAACAAAATACCTGAAAGTGGGTTAGGTTATTGTCTTTGAAAGCTCACGAATAGCGGTGAATCAGTTATCCTAAGCTATTTCGATGCCAGTACCACAAATTACTGAGGATGATTCAACTAGAATCCCCTCGTCTGGGTTTAACTGATGTAGTTTTAATGCCGTATTTATCCAAGGTTCTTTGTTGGCTTGGAAGGCTAGAGCAGTATTTAAAATTGAGTGCTTTCGTAATGCGTTTTGCTCTTGCACATTAAGCTGTCTTTTTTTGCGCAGTTGTGGAATGTCTAGCATGTTGGGCTAGCCTCGATGAACAAAATTATCATTTTAGTGTAGTGCTATTTTCAGTGGCTTGAAGTAGTAACCGATAGCCACTAGCTCATTCACCAAATCCGAACAGTTCTTCTGAATTTTCTGCTTTCTCAAACAAACTACTTGCCTTATGCTGAGAGGATGAGGAGAAGCACACTAACAAAATGCGCTTGGTTGCGACCTCGGTTGTAAAATAATCAGGATGCTCATATGAACACCACCTTAGAAGCGCTTATTCAAGCTCACCGCGATCAAGCGGGCGCTTTATTACCCATATTACATGCGATTCAAAATCAACTCGGTTATGTGCCTGCTGAGGCCACGCCACTTATTGCCAAAAGCCTGAATCTCTCCCGTGCCGAAGTACATGGCGTGATTAGTTTTTATCATCATTTTCGCACTACGCCACCCGGCAAACATACCTTGCAAATCTGTCGCGCCGAATCCTGTCAGTCAATGGGTAGCCGCGATTTAGAAGCTCATGCCAAAGCCGCTTTAGGCATTGATTACCACCAAACCACTACCGATGGCGCGATTAGTTTGGAGCCAGTGTATTGCTTAGGCAATTGTGCTTGTTCGCCTGCAGTGCGTGTGGGTGATGAAGTGCAAGGGCGGATGGATGCTGCGCACTTGGATGCGTTGATTGCTGAATTGCGTCAAGGAGGTGTCGCATGAGTTATAAGATTTATGTGCCGTGTGACACAACGGCGGTGTCGATTGGCGCGGATAAAGTCGCCACTGCGATTAGCCAACAAGCTCAAGCGCAAGGCTTAGCAATAGAGTTGGTGCGCAATGGCTCACGCGGCCTCTTTTGGCTGGAACCGATGGTGGAAGTTGAAACTGCGCAAGGTCGCGTAGCTTATGGCCCCGTGCGTATGAGTGATGTCGCCAGTTTATTTGAAGCACAATTCCTAGAAGCGGGGGATCATCCCTTAAAGCTTGGCTTAACTGAGGAAATCCCATTCTTAAAGCAGCAAGAGCGCCTGACTTTTGCGCGTGTGGGTGTGATTGATCCGCTTTCAGTGTCTGATTATGCAGCGCATGGCGGTTGGGCTGGTTTGCGTAATGCTTTAACACTGACCCAAGCTGATATTGTTTCAGCCGTTACCGTATCTGGCTTGCGTGGACGTGGTGGGGCGGCTTTTCCCGCTGGCATTAAGTGGCAAACCGTTTTAACAGCGCAAGGCGAGCAGAAGTATATTGTTTGTAATGCCGACGAAGGCGATTCGGGTACTTTCTCTGACCGCATGTTGATGGAAGGCGATCCCTTCTGTTTAATCGAAGGGATGATTATTGCTGGCGTCGCAGTGGGTGCGACCCAAGGCTATATCTACTTGCGCTCCGAATATCCGCGTGCGTTCACCACACTCAAAACTGCCATTGCCAATGCCAAAGCAGCAGGCTTTTTAGGTGCGAATATTCTTAATTCCGGCAAAGCCTTTGAGTTAGAAGTACGCCTCGGTGCAGGTGCGTATATCTGCGGTGAAGAGACTTCCTTGCTGGAAAGTTTAGAAGGTAAGCGCGGGCAAGTGCGAGCCAAACCGCCACTTCCGGCGATTCAAGGTTTATTCGGCAAGCCCACGGTGGTGAATAATGTAATCACCTTGGCGAGCGTGCCAGTGATTTTGGCTAAAGGTGCAGCGTTTTATGCTAATTACGGTATGGGGCGTTCACGCGGCACCTTAGCCTTCCAATTAGCAGGTAATATTAAACACGGCGGTTTAGTGGAAAAAGCCTTTGGCTTGAGCTTGCAGGCACTATTAAACGACTTCGGCGGCGGCAGCAGATCGGGTAAACCGATTCGTACCGTGCAAGTGGGCGGACCTTTGGGTGCGTATGTGCCTGCTGAACAGTTCCATTTGCCACTCGATTATGAAGCCTTTGCCAAAGAGGAGTTTATGATTGGGCACGGCGGCGTAGTGGCTTTCGATGACAGCGTAAATATGGCGCAGATGGCGCAGTTTGCGATGGAGTTTTGTGTCGAGGAATCCTGTGGTAAATGTACCCCGTGTCGAATTGGTTCAGTACGCGGCGTCGAAGTAATCGAGCGGATTCGTCAAGGTGAAAACCGTGCGGCCAATGTCGAATTACTCAAAGATTTATGCGACACCATGATCAATGGCTCGCTGTGCGCCATGGGGGGGATGACACCATTCCCTGTGTTAAGCGCGTTAAAATATTTTCCGACTGATTTCGGCTTGAATGCCGCGCCTAAGGTGTGAGGAATAACTATGTCTTGCAATTGCCAATCCAGTCTTGATTTGGGTACGCCTGCGAGTACCTCCACTGAGCGCGTAAGCTTTACGATTGACGGTCAAAGCGTGAGCGCCCCCGCCGGCACTACCATTATTCGCGCAGCCGCCGAGGCAGGGATCAAAATCCCCAAACTCTGTGCTACGGAACAGCTCAATTCCTTTGGTTCGTGTCGGCTGTGCTTAGTGCAAGTCGAAGGGCGACGCGGTTATCCCGCCTCTTGCACCACGCCGGTGGAAGCGGGTATGAAAATCGTTACCCAATCGCAAAAACTCGCCGATATTCGCAAAGGCGTGATGGAGTTATATATCTCCGATCATCCGCTCGATTGCCTCACTTGCACTGCGAACGGCAACTGTGAATTGCAGGATATGGCAGGTGTGGTGGGCTTACGTGAAGTGCGTTATGGCATGGCGGGCGAGAATCATTTTGATGCTCAACATGCTGAACCGAAAGACGAATCCAACCCCTATTTCACCTTCGAGCCTAGCAAGTGCATTGTCTGCTCGCGTTGCGTGCGTGCTTGTGAAGAAGTGCAAGGTACGTTTGCCCTAACCATTGGCGGGCGCGGCTTCGATTCCAAAGTGGTGGCAGGCGCGAATGAAAATTTCTTAGGCTCAGAATGCGTATCCTGTGGTGCGTGCGTGAATGCTTGTCCAACCGCGACTTTAAGCGAAAAAACTTTGATTCAAATGGGGCAGGCTGAGCGTTCTGTAACCACGACTTGCGCTTATTGCGGAGTTGGTTGCTCCTTCAATGCCGAGGTCAAAGGTCAGCAAGTAGTGCGCATGGTGCCGGATAAAAATGGTGGTGCGAACGCCGGACATGCTTGTGTGAAAGGGCGCTTTGCATGGGGCTATGCAACCCATCCTGATCGCGTGACCAAACCGATGATTCGTAAATCGATTCATGACGCTTGGCAGGAAGTGAGTTGGGATGAAGCGGTGAATTATGCGGCCAGCGAATTTAAGCGCATTCAAGCTAACTACGGACGCAAGTCAGTCGGTGGGATTACTTCTTCACGCTGCTCGAATGAAGAAACGTGGCTGGTGCAAAAGCTAGTGCGTACTGCATTTGGCAATAATAATGTCGATACTTGTGCACGGGTTTGCCACTCACCAACCGGTTATGGCTTAAAACAAACTTTGGGCGAGTCAGCAGGAACGCAAGACTTTGAATCAGTCATGCACGCCGATGTGATTATTGTGATGGGTGCGAATCCGACCGAAGGGCATCCGGTGTTTGGCTCGCTTCTCAAGAAGCGTTTGCGGCAAGGTGCCAAACTCATCGTGATTGATCCGCGTGAAATTGAGATTGTACGCGCCCCGCATATCGATGCGGCTTATCACTTACCACTTAAACCTGGTACCAATGTGGCCATGATTAATGCATTGGCGCATGTGGTGGTTACGGAAGGTTTGCTGGATGAGGATTTTGTGCGCAATCGCTGCGAACAGCCTGCCTTTGCCCAATGGCGTGAGTTTATTTTGCGCCCTGAAAATAGCCCTGAAACGGTTGCGGAGATTACCGGTGTACCCGCAGAGGATATTCGCGGTGCAGCGCGTTTATATGCGTCTGCGCCGAATGGGGCGATTTACTATGGTTTAGGAGTGACTGAACATAGCCAAGGTTCTACCACAGTCATGGGGATTGCTAACCTTGCCATGTTGACCGGCAATATTGGGCGTGCGGGTGTGGGTGTAAATCCACTGCGTGGACAGAATAATGTGCAAGGTTCTTGTGATATGGGTTCTTTCCCGCATGAGTTGCCTGGCTATCGCCACGTGAGCATTGATGCGGTGCGTAATCAATTTGCGGCTTATTGGAATGTGGAGCTTGATCCTGAACCCGGTTATCGTATTCCGAATATGATGAATGCGGCGGTGGCGGGTACGTTTAAGGGGATGTATATCCAAGGCGAGGATATCGCCCAATCCGACCCGAATACGAAGCACATTCAAGCCGCGCTGGAAAATCTGGAATGCTTGGTGATTCAAGATATTTTCTTCAATGAAACCGCCAAGTATGCGCATGTATTTTTGCCCGGTGCGTCCTTCTTGGAAAAAGATGGCACTTTCACCAATGCCGAGCGGCGCATTTCACGCATTCGTAAAGTGATGGAACCGCTCGGTGGCAAAGCCGATTGGGAAGGCACAGTCATGCTGGCAAATGCCTTAGGTGTGCCGATGAATTACAGCCATCCTTCGGAAATCATGGCAGAGATAGCTGCACTTACCCCGAGTTTCACAGGGGTCAGTTACGAGAAACTGGATCAATTTGGTAGCTTACAATGGCCGTGTAATGACGAACATCCGCAAGGGTATAAGATCATGCACACTGAGACTTTCACTCGTGGTTTGGGGCAGTTTATTCTCACTGAATATGTGCCAACGACTGAGAAAATCACGGCTCGCTTCCCGTTGATTTTGACTACGGGGCGGATTTTGAGTCAGTACAACGTAGGGGCGCAAACCCGCCGTACTCAGAATGTAGTGTGGCACTCAGAAGATAAGCTCGAAATGCATATGCAGGATGCAGAAGATCGGGGTATTAATGAGGGGGATTGGGTGCTGATCGCCAGTCGTGCGGGTGAAACGCGGATGCGGGTGGAAATCTCCAATCGCGTACAGCCGGGCGTGGTGTATACCACCTTCCACTTCCCTGAATCGGGCGCGAATGTGGTCACCACGGATAATTCTGATTGGGCGACTAATTGTCCTGAATATAAGGTGACGGCAGTGCAAGTGTCGCGCTGCGAAGATGCAAGCGTGTGGCAGCAGGAATTTGCGCAGATGGAGGCGGAACAACAAGCCTTATTGCCATGAAGTTTAAGTCGGAATTCGACACCGCAAGTTTAACCACGACTCAAGCGGTCGTGGCGCAACGCTTCCAGCACGGCGAATGGCGTGAGCACTCTGACCAAATCGCGGAAGAAGTACCTCTGGCCTTAATCTATAACGGGGTTGCCCATGCGGTGATGCTAGGCACTCCCGCCGATTTAGAGGATTTTGCCCTCGGGTTTAGTCTCACTGAAGGCTTAATTGACGATGCTAAACACTTCCGTGCAATGGAGGTTTTGGTGTCCGATTTAGGCTTAGAATTGTATATCGACATTACCCCCGATGCTTTCCAAGGTTTCAAAGCCTCACGCCGTCAAATGGCAGGGCGCACGGGCTGCGGCTTATGCGGGCAAGAAACCCTGCAACAAGCGATTCGCCCGATTCCGAAACTTAGCAATACCCTGAAACTCGATCCCCAAGCCTTTGAGCGCGCCTTAAACCAACTCCCCGACTGGCAGACTTTGCACCAAACTACCGGTGGCGTGCATGCGGCGGCTTGGGTGGATGTTGAGGGCAATATCCAAGCCCTGCGCGAAGATGTAGGGCGACATAATGCCTTGGATAAGCTCTTGGGGGCTTTATTTAAACGTGGCTTTTCGCCGGATGCAGGATTTTTATTATTAACCAGCCGTGCCAGCCATGAATTGATTTATAAAGCTGCCTTTGCGGGGATTGAATTGATTGCAGCGGTTTCAGCACCCACTTCCTTGGCCTTGAGGCATGCAGAGGAGGCGGGATTGACGCTGGTGGGCTGGGTTCGGAAGGGGGGATTTTCGGTTTATACAGACAACAAAAGAATAAATCTAGGAAGACCAATGCAAAACTAGTTATAGAGCAGTCTTACAAAGCAGGCTATTAAAAACTCTGCTATCTTAGACTGTTATGTATTTTTTTATGAGAGTCATCAATGAGTCAAACTAGTTCTGGTCAGTATGATCGTTTAAGTAAAGCTTTCCATTGGTTGACGGCGCTGGTGGTGCTGATCGCCTTCATTTTGGGGCCAGAAGGCTTTGGGCGCTTGATGCATGAAGGTATCGATCCTGCTACGCGCAGCGATATTGTGTGGCATGAAACACTCGGTGTAGTAGTCTTTGTGCTTACTTTACTACGCTTAATCTGGGTTGCTATGCGTCCCGCTGCTCCACGCTTTCCAATGCCAGCATGGATGACTGCGTTCTCTAAACTGGTGCATTTAATCTTGTGGGCTTTGTTATTGCTGTTACCGATTACTGCCATATTAGCTCTAGGCAGTGAAGGTCATCCTTTGACCTTATTGGGTGGGTTTCGTATCAATGAATGGCCGATGCTTGCGGGTTCTTCCATTGCAGGTCTTGCGGATTGGGGCGAAGTACATAAGTTTTTGGGCGATGTGATTATTTGGTTGGCTGGTTTTCATGCTGTAGCAGCTTTATATCACCACTTCAAACTGAAAGATGGTGTTATGAAATCCATGCTGTCTTGATTTTTCTGCTCATAAAAAGCGCATGGATTTTTATCTACGTATAATCTTTAGTCAATTTTTTATACGCCCTTTTCATAAGAAAACCTAACCACAAAAATTTGTGGTTAGGTTTGGTAGTCTGAGTTTTTCTTCCAAGAATGGTTTAGTCTCTTATTTGAGACTCGTTAACGTTGATAAGTAGTGACCAATGTTGCCTTACCTAAGCTATTTGTATTCAGCATATAACCAACCATTGCCGGCATAGCATCAGCAGTTAGCTCTAACTTATTGGTTTTAAGTGCATAGAGGGTGAATTGATAATGATGTGGCTTATCTCCTTGAGGTGGGCAAGCGCCCCCAAAGCCAGCCTCACCAAAATCAGTTCGACTTTGTATTGCACCAGTAGGTAAACCCTTACCGTCAGCATTAATATTAGCTATTAAGCTTTTTGTGTCTGCGGGTATATTAAATACCAACCAATGCCACCAGCCACTACCGGTGGGTGCATCAGGATCATAAACAGTGAGTGCCAAGCTTTTAGTGCCATCAGGAATACCTGACCATGCTAAAGCAGGCGAGTGATTGCCACCTGAGCAACCAAAGCCATTGAATTCTTGTTCTTTAGACATAGGCTGGTCAGTTTTGAAGTTAGGGCTAGTAAGCGTGAAACTTTCTGCCATACAGTTATTAGCCAAGATGTAGGTGAATAAAGCTATTAAACTAAGCCGCATTTAAAATCTCCTTGATTGAATGCTAGGTTTAGTATGCAGAAGCTTGCAATTCTAGCGTTAGTTTGAACTGCTCAAGGATTTATCCAAATCGCTCACAAAGTGGCGCGTAATTCACTAGGACTGGTTTCAAAGTGACGTTTGAAGGCTTGGCTAAAACTAGCCAGTGACTCATAACCACATTGCGCTGCAATCTCACTAATGGTTTGTTGGGTGGTGATCACTAAGCCTAAAGCGCGCGCCATGCGTACCTCTTGTAAAAGGCCGCTGAAACTAGTGTTTTCAGCTTGTAAGCGGCGGCGCAAAGTCGCAGAGCTCATGCCTAATTGCAGGGCTAGTTTTTCTGCTTGCCAATCTTGACTAGGAGCAAGGCTGATTAAATCACGTAGATGATCGCCTAAGGGTTGATTCGAGGCTATGAAGAAAGGTGCAGCTACCTTTAAGCGTATTAACTCTAATAGAACTTGTGACCACGCTATTTCTATATGGGCAGTTTGCCAAGGATCATCCTTAGGTGTTTGAGCCTTACACGGGAGTAAAGCTTGTTCAATTACTGTGTCCAGTTTAAAGCTAGGATATTGATTCGGTAGGCCTGCTAGCAGCTGTCCATATTGTTCCTGAAAGCGCACTAACCACCTGCGTGGAGGCACAAATAAATCAGCCAGATACTGCCCTTGAGAAGGAATATTTTCCATAAAGGGCGTAATCCCTGCTGGCAAAATGGCAGCTTGGTTCGTGCTTAAAATCAGCTGCTCCTCTCCGTTATACATTCGCTTTTCGCCCTGTCGGACTACAATCAGGGTAGGGCTTAAAATGGGGACTTGATGCAAGGATTGTTTTTGGCGTGCGCTGAAAATCGAATAGATAGTCATAAGCTTAATAGCGTTTTAGTCGTTAACTTAGTGTAGGTGATTAACTAGCTTAAAGCCATTGAGCAGCGTCGGTTTGTAGTTCTGGCTGAATTAGACTAATAAAGCTGAGTTATTTTTATAAAAATAAGGTGCTTTGAAAATGAAGAGTAAATTTATTTTGCTGGGTGTATTAAGTTTAGGTGTCCCTTTAAGCTATGGCGCTGATAAAGCTACTGATTATCCTGTTAAAGACTTCAAGGATTGGGCAGTTGCTTGTAATAATCTACGTGAGTGTAGCGCTACTTCGTTTGTAGCACCTAGTGAGGTTGCATCTGATCCAACCCCAGTCGGTGGTGATTTGGTTTTAACTTTAGAACGTGGAGCAGCGGTTGATAGCTTAATTAAATTAGGTTTTTTAAATACTAGTGAGGATGAATGGAACGAAAAACTAGTTGGTGAGGATATTAGTATAAGTATTGATGAGCAAACTTTTGATTTAGGAAAGTTGACGAAACAGCAAGTTGCTGATTTGAAAGTAGAGCTTACTCATGAGCAAGCTACTGTAATGTTGGCAGCCGCGCAAAAATCACCAAGCTTATCGGTGTTAGTTGGCAATATTATGAATGATATTAGCCTGAGTGGTTTATCAGCGGTCTTATTGTATATGGATGAGCAACAGCAGCGGTTAGATACATCTACTGCGCTCTTTAAAAAAGGCACTAAAACATTTACTACTATCCGCCCAGACGTCCCTACGGTTACACCAAAGATTCCCAGTGCTGAAACCCAAGTTACGGATAGCAAGTATAGTGAAATTCTGGACACAACTCGTAAGCTTAATCTAACTGCACTCAAAACCTGTAATGAAGAGAAGGCTACAAATAGAGAGGAGCTTGATACAGTCGATGTTCTCGATAATCAACATTATCTAATCAGCTTGAACTGCGGTGGTGGGGCTTATAATTTTAATACTTTATTTTTAGTTGCTCCTAAAAACGATCTTAAGCAAACCAAATTGGCTAAATTTGATCAAGGTGCTGATGATTCTACAGTGGTTGGATACGCAGAGTATGACAACCGTACTGGACTCCTAAATTATAGTTCTAAGGGGCGTGGGCTTGGTGACTGTGGTTCTGTTGGGGCTTGGGCTTGGACAGGTGAGGAGTTTGTGTTGGTAAGCTCTAACGATATGGCGGATTGTCGTGGTAATTTGAACTTTCTTAATACGTGGCGCTTGAATTTAGCATCGCCTAAAACTGAATAAATATCTTTAGAAAAATAAGGTAGATGTGGTTATAGTTGCACCCAAAGGCAAACCTGAAGCTGCCCAATTTGCTAAGTTTGATCATTTAAAAGAGAAAGCGCTAATTGTAGGTGAAATGAATGGTTATGACAGCACCTTTGGTCAGTTATTTAGCTCTTACCGTAGCAATACTTTGGGTGATTGCGGTAGCTCTAGTGATTGGGTGTGGACAGGTAATGAATTTAAATTAAGTAGTTATTATGCCATGCCAGAGTGTCGCGGAGTTTTTAACTTTCTCAGTGTTTGGAAGTTAGCAGTTGAAGGCGAAGAGAGCTAGATTTAATCAGTTTGGCTGGGAATAGAGTCTTCATAAACTCAGCTTAACCAGCGTGAGCTCCAAAATATAAAACACGCCATTGACCTTGAGAGGTTTTACTAAGTTGTACACCTAGTAAGCAAGAGTTTTCAAACTCTAAGCTTACTTTGTCCATATCTAAAGCTTGCCCATTTATCCAACGGCGCAAGCGATTACCTTGGGTTTGTGGTGGTGCACTCCAAGCAAAGTTTTGATCATCTAAACATTCTCTTTGTGCTAGTTCGGCTAGCTCCTGTGGGGATTTAGCCATCAGATTTGGTTTGGCACTTAAAGCAAACGCTTGTTCGTATTCTTGGGCGCGTAGATGAGTAAAAAACTGGTGGGCTACTTGTTGAGCCTCTGGATATGTATAAGTTTGTTTTAGCCACCAGTAGCTGATCCCACTCAGGCTGATCCCTAAAGTTAGTAAAACAATAAGTAAGGTTGTAGGCGATGATTTCATCAGTGTCATTAGCTTAGGTTTATTCGTTGTATAATAATACCGAAAGCCTGTTATGTAATGTAGATAAAGAGCACGGACTAGTTGATTGCGGGATGAATCTTACTTGGACTTGGGCAAGTAACTTACCTTAATGAGTATCAATAGTGTATATACAATCTATTTCTGTAGCGAACAGTTGGATAATTGAAAATGAAAATTAACTATTTATATTCTGTAGTTTTAGCAGTTTTAAGCCAAGCCAGTGTTGCAGATTTCTCGGCTTTAGATCAACAAGTTAAGTATTTTAATGATTGGGCAGTGGCCTGTAATAATCAGCGCGAATGTTTTGTTAATTCCTTACCCCCACAATCGGCACAAGCCTCTAAGGCGGATGCAAATGCAGAGGATGATTCAAGTCTGGTTTATTTAAATGCTAGCCGCAAAGCTGCAGCGGATAGTGCACTGGTATTAAATATCACTGACTGGGATGAAGAAGGAGGGATTTTAGAAGAAGGGCAAAGTATCCGTTTGAAGGTTGATCAACAAAATTTTGATCTAGGTAAAGTCAGTGCAGAAGCTGCGAATAACACCTCGTTTCAGGTACCTAGGCAGCAAACGGCTGAGATTTTGACCGCGCTACAAAAAGGCACTCAAGCTGAACTCAACTTAGATGATGAAAAGCTGCAGTTCAATCTGCAAGGTTTTAATGAAGCCTTACAATATTTCGATGAGCAACAGCAAAGGGTGGATACGCCTACGGCTTTAGTGAAAAAAGGTGAAAAACCTTTTACTGCAACTCCTCCACAGCTGGCCAGTATCACACCCGTCGTGTCGAACGATGAGGAGCTGATTTCTGATGAGGAGCGTATTAAGCTGCAAAAGCAGGTTCATGCGCTAGCTGTAGTTAAGGATTGTCTAGCCACGGCAAATAAAGAAGAACCCTATGAAGATGTGATTGAGCTTCTGGATAAGGATCATTATCTTTTTGGGATTACCTGTGCGGCTGACGAGCTAAATCGTCAGACCTTAGTGTTAGTTGCCCCCAAAGATAAACCTGAGCAGGCGGAGCTGGCTAAGTTCGACCAAGGTGTTGAGAACGCCAAGGTTAATGGTGAGTTTAATGGCTATAGTGCCAGCGAAGGGATCTTGCTTAACTATTATCGTAAAAGTGAGATGGGTGATTGTGGTGGTACTGCCGAGTGGGTATGGAATGGCCAAAGCTTTGTGTTAAGCAGTTATTTCAGCATGCCGGAGTGCCGTGGTAGCCTGAATTCGCTGAATGTTTGGAAGTTAGAGGTTAATAAGCCAGAGAGCTAATAAAAAGTGCAGACCGTAGAAAAGCAAGAGGGCTATTTAAGTTTTTTATTTGGCCAACAAGGCTTAGCGGTCTGGACCCTGTGTTTAGGGGTTGGTTTGCACGCCTTGAATTGGTATATGGTCTCTACCATTGCACCCACCATGGTGAGTGAGTTAGGTAAGGTCCAACTTATCAGTTGGATAAGCTTGATTTACCTAGCGACCTCGGTTGTGTTTGGCTCCTATGCTGGCTACATAAAAAGGCAGATTGGCGCAAGAACTGCCCTACTTCTCTTTGCCATGATCTTTGCTCTTGGATCGTTGATGGTATCGATTGCCCCTAATATGGAAACGGTTCTGCTAGGACGTGCCTTGCAGGGGATTGGAGAAGGCTTGATCTTGTCGCTTTCCTATGGCGTGGCTCAAGATCTCTTTTCCGGCGAAGCGACGCCTAAATTATTCGGCTTATTTGCTTTTGTTTATGCTTTTTCGGCGGCCGTCGGACCTGTATTTTCTGGAACACTGACCGAACTGCTTTCTTGGCGCCTTGCATTTTCCGTTAATATTGCCTTTGCCCTGCTTTACATTCTGCTGCTGCGACAGTCTATTCCTAATAAAAAATTTAACCATAGTGAGACTGCAACTAAAGCTCCTTTGCTCAGGCTAACCCTGATTGGGGCAGCCATTCTACTGATTGGACTGACAAGCAGCGTAAAGTCAGTATGGATCGCTGGTTGGTTGATTCTCTGCGCTTTTATCTTATTTTTTCTTTGTTTTAAGCTTGATCACAAGCAAGAAAACAAGCTATTTCCATCACAGATATTTTGGTTTAGCTCAACGCTTGGGCTTGGTTTTTGGAGCCTATTTCTGATCACCCTTCCTATGGCAAGTGCTTATATTTTCATACCTTTATATACCCAAGTTTTTTATGGAGTCTCCATAACCGTGGCGGGGTATATCTCCACCATCATAAGCTTCTCGTGGTCTTTTACAGCCATCATGACAGGGAATATTACAGCGGAAAAATTAAAGTCTTTCTTGATATTCTTGGGGACATTGAGCCAATTTTTAGGCTTTACGCTGCTTTTTGCAGGGGTTTATTTTGATTGGCTTTTGGCTATAGTCATTGGCCTATTTATGATTGGCTCTGCTTTAGGCGCTTGCTGGGCTTTTATCACGCAAAAAATCGTAAAATCAGCTAACGACAAAGAACAGGATCTTGCGGCTTCCCAAGTACCGGTTATACAAACCATTGCTAACGCGGTCGGCGCTGGTCTGGTGGGCGCTATAGCAAGCTTTAATGGTCTTTCAGAAGAGCTTACCGCGCCTATCCTGCTTAAATCAGCGTTATTACCAGTCTTTTCAGCCAGTGTAGTGGTCAGTTTAATAGCTGCTAGCGTTGGGCTTTGGTTTTTATTGCGGAACAGTGACGCATCTGCAGAAAGGTAATGGAAATGACAGTTTATTTGCTCAGTATTAATGTTACTCCCTAGTTAAATTAAGCAATCCACACACCCAGCACAAACTGCGTTACAATACCCCACCTTTTCAGTCAGTATCAGTACCATGTTCGCCTTAGCTCAAACTCCCAATACCTCAAATACCGTTAAACCTTTGTTCGACTACGACAAATACTGGGCTGAATGCTTTGGTACAGCGCCGTTTTTGCCGATGTCGCGCGCGGAAATGGACAAGCTCGGTTGGGATTCCTGCGACATTATTATTGTTACGGGCGATGCCTATGTGGATCATCCGTCCTTTGGCATGGCGGTGATTGGGCGAGTGTTGGAAGCGCAAGGCTTTCGTGTGGGGATTATTGCGCAACCTGCTTGGCAGTCGAAAGACGCGTTTATGGCTTTGGGCAAGCCGAACCTGTTTTTTGGGATTGCGGCAGGCAATATGGACTCGATGATTAACCGCTACACGGCTGACCGCAAGATTCGCTCTGACGATGCCTACACGCCAAATAATGTGGGTGGCAAGCGCCCTGACCGTGCGTCTTTGGTTTATTCACAGCGCTGCAAAGAAGCCTACGCGGATGTGCCGATTGTGTTGGGCGGAATTGAAGCGTCCTTGCGCCGGATTGCGCATTTTGATTATTGGCAGGAGCAAGTGCGCCGCTCAATTTTGGTAGATGCCTCGGCTGATTTATTGCTCTACGGTAATGCCGAGCGTGCAGTGATTGAGGTGGCGCATCGCTTGGCAGCAGGTGAAAAAATTGTCGAGATGACCGATGTGCGCGGTACGGCCTTTATTCGCCGTGGTTCGCCCGAAGCTTGGATGGAAATTGACTCTACCCGCGTGGATCAGCCAGGCAAAATTGACCGCATTATCAATCCTTATCTCAACACAACCGAGATGGATGAGTGCGAGATTGAGAGGCGCAATGTGCAGTGGTTTGAATACGAAGACCCGCGCAGTAAACGCCCCGACGAGCATAAACTTACTTTCCATCCGCGTGCACGTTTAGAGCGTGCTAAAACGGTGGTGCGCTTACCTTCGTTTGAAAAAGTCAGTAAAGACAAAGTGTTATATGCGCATGCCAATCGTGTGTTGCACCTTGAAACCAATCCGGGTAATGCCCGCGCTTTAGTGCAAAAACACGGCAATCAAGATGTATGGATTAATCCGCCACCCTTTCCTTTAAGCACGCCGGAAATGGATTATGTGTTTGGTTTACCTTACGCACGCCAGCCGCATCCCGTCTATCAAGGCGCGAAAATTCCCGCCTATGAGATGATTCGTTTCTCGGTGAATATTATGCGCGGCTGCTTTGGCGGCTGTACCTTCTGTTCGATTACCGAGCATGAAGGGCGGATTATTCAAAACCGTTCGCGTGAATCCATCGTGCGCGAAGTGGAAGAAATCCGCGATAAAGTACCAGGGTTCACCGGTGTGATTTCTGATTTAGGCGGCCCCACTGCCAATATGTATCGCCTCGCCTGCAAAGACCCGAAAATCGAAGCCTCCTGCCGCAAACCAAGTTGCGTATATCCGGGGATTTGTCAAAATCTCAATACCGACCACGCTGAATTGAAAGCCTTATACCGCGAAACCCGTAGCCTACCTGGAATTAAAAAAGTCTTGATTGGCTCCGGTTTGCGCTATGACTTGGCGGTAAAAGACCCTGAATATATTAAAGAATTAGTCACCCACCATGTTGGTGGCTATTTGAAAATCGCGCCGGAACACACCGAAGACTCACCGCTGTCCAAAATGATGAAACCGGGGATTGGTGCGTATGACGAATTCAAACGCCTGTTCGAGAAATACACCAAAGAAGCAGGCAAAGAGCAGTATTTAATCCCGTATTTTATTGCCGCCCACCCCGGCACATCGGATGAAGACATGCTCAATCTAGCACTGTGGCTGAAGAAAAATGGATTCCGCGCTGATCAAGTGCAAGCCTTTTACCCGTCGCCGATGGCCTCCGCGACCACTATGTACTACAGCGAGAAAAACCCCCTGCACCAAGTCACTTACAAAAGCGAAAAAGTCCAAACCGCGAAATCACCCGAACAACGCAAACTACATAAAGCCTTCCTACGCTGGCACGACCCAAAAAACTGGCCACTTTTGCGCAAAGCGATTGCCGATATGGGGCGGCAAGAATTGATTGGCGACGGCGACAATCAACTGATTCCGCACTATAAAAAAGGCGAGGAAGATTTGGTTTATGAAGCGCACCGCCGCAAAAATAGCGATAAAGCGCATCAGAAACGCACTGAGCAAAAGGCAGGGGGTAAGCCTAAGGTGACTCAGACTCAAAATGTAAATGCTGGAAAGAAGACGCAGGGGAATCAGCCGAAGAAGGGGACTGTGTTGACGCAGCATACGGGGTTGCCGCCGCGAGCAGGTCTTGGCAACAAGGGAAAACCTGCTACCAAGTACCAGCCTTCTAATAAAACCTAGGGTTAATCTAATGGGCATTTAGCGGATACATCCAAAGATTGCTCCAAACCTGACATGGGATCATAGACTGTGTGCTCAACTAAAAACTGGCTAGGGCGTTGATAGGCGCCCCGTTTATTTACCCAACTACCTTCACAATGGATTGAACCGCAATTTGCACAAGTACGCCCCGCACGAATAACACTAATTGCGCGTTGAGTTGGACTATCCGCCTTGGTTTCTGTAGTCCATTCATTCAGTTTTATAGAGTCAGCCTTATCACTGAGCAATAAACGAGTTTTACCATCAACACCTTGTTGTACTACCCAAAAAAACCGCCACCCATTGGGTAGTTTTGTCAGGCATTTTTTTTCTGACATGACTAACCATTCACGAGTTTCAATTCGATTATCAGTTTCAACCATCAAACCTACTAACTGACATACTCGTTGGGCAGCAGGTATTATTGAAATAATATTTTTTGGTAAGGCAGTTATTTTTAGGGGTAAAGAAGTTTCTGGTTTAAGTTCTCCTCCTACCGCTCGTGCATTCCCCTCAGCTAAAGGCACAATTAAGGTATGTTTGGCTAGTTTAGCAAATTCAGCTTGAGGTATTTTTTGTGCTTTAGTGGGAGTTACTGCTTCTCTAGCTTCAACAGGTTTGAAAGCATCAGCTACAAAGGCAAAACAAACACTAGTCATTATTAAAGAAATTGAAAGTATAATTTGACGAATCATCTTTGATCCTACATGAAGTTGGTATCCAACTAATCCCACCAAAAATGACCGACAAAACCCGCAATGTCAAAATGTTGAAGGATGGGTTTGAGCAGGAGCAAGACTGGATACTGTGTGACCAGATGTCTGCTGCCATCCTTGAAAATGTCACCGTTGAGGCTTGCACAGTCAAAGCCCCGGGTGGCCCCTTGCAGGGAATATTCAGCAGTGATGGGCTGTTTTCTAACCTGGAAGTCCTCAACAACACTATACAAACTACAGGTGAGCATGCTATCACCATCAACGGCTTCCTGAGCGGGGAAATCTCCGGCAACACCTTGCAAGCCGTTGCTGGTAAGACTCCAGCCATCCGCCTCTATCCGACCCGCATTGGTGGCAACCAAGCCGAGGAAGGTGTGGCTTGGATTCTCAGTTTTGCCAACGAAGGTGGCAGCAACCCAGTGTTGCAATACAGTAACCCTGTATTGGGCAATAATCCTTTGGTCGGGGTAGCAGGCAAAACCCAAGCCGAACTGATTGACGCACGTTCCGATATGCCGGAAAACTACCGCTGGAACAGTTTCGGGCTGGAAAACTTCCGCTACTACGCCTTCCGTGACGAGTTCAGCAACCTGACCTTCGGGCAATACCGCACCCTTGACGGCGGAAAATATTACACCCAACTAAAGGCATGGCTGGAAGACCGGATTGCCGAATACACCAACGGTATCCGCAAGATGCAGGGCTACCTGCTGGACATCGCCAACATCCAGACTGACGAACGCCACACCCAAGTACTGCCAACCCTGCAAAAGGCACTGACAAACGCGGTCAACAGCAGCACCTACGATCACGTCAGCATCTCCAACTTCCCCGAAACCCCGGTCAAGGTGTTTGTTGCCAAACAGCTTGCACTCAAACACGGCAATCTCAGGAAACTGGTGGCATTGAATGGGATGGTGCGCACCGACCTTCCCAGCCTGACCGCGCAAGACATGGAAAAACGTAGGCAGGCAACCCTCAAGTATTTGCTGGATGCAACACAATTGACGGATACCGTTGCCAACCCATTGCCAGACCCAACACTCCAGCAAGGGGCAACGTCCGGGACTACCGGAACAACTGGTGGGACAACCACAACCCCCACCGCAACCGTCCTGCCCAAAAACTATGGCACACTTAAAATCCTTGCCCAACCGCTGACAGTCCAGCAAGGCGACAGCATTACTTTCTCAGCAGATGCCAGTTTGCACTCAGCATCCGGAGACAAACTCGCTTGGTACTGGTCGGCAAACGGTAAGACTGCCAGCACTGCCACCTTCACGCTCGACACCACGGGGCTTGCCGTGGGTGAGTACAGCGTCAAGGCAACGCTTTACGTAACCCCGGCTGGGACAACCCAACGCACCGCTATTGCTGGCAGTGCCATGTTCAACGTGACGGCGAAAGCAGCAGCACCCACGCCACCAACAGTGCAAGAACCACCACCAGCACCCGTATTACCCAAACCCCTGACAGCCAGTGGCGCATTGGGGATGTATTTGCGGGTCAGCGAAACCAGTGTCCCACAAGGTAAGACCATCACATTCTCCATTGACCCCACCTACCTTGCCCAACAGCAACAAGGGGCAAAACTGACGTATTACTGGACAGCACCACTCAATTCTGGCAATCCGGCAGGGCAGGCAGCCACCTACACCATCAAGACCGATACGCTTGCTCCCGGCAACAGCCACACGGTGAAAGTGACTTTATACCGTCAGGCAGACGGCAGTACGACGAAGACATCACAAGGCGGGGTGGCGACGTTTGGGGTGACAGCAGCACTGCCAACAACAGGTACTATCAACGTAGTTGTTATGGACATTGATACCCAGCAGCCGATTGCAGGGGAACAATACCGCCTGACACTGAATGCTGATCCAACCAAGAGCTATTCCGGCACAACGGGGGCTGATGGCAGCATTTCAGTGAAAGATATACCGTTGGGTGACTATAGTTTACGTTTTGAAAATCCGAAACTGAAAATCATCACAAAGTGAAAAGCACATGGAGATAATTTATGAGTGAGTCATGTACTGTAAATTGCAAAACTACTAGTGAAATAGCTACAGAAATCCTAGTTAGAAGAACATCTTTTACACCAATTATTAAAATAGATGAAAATGCGTCAACTGATAATGTCTTCTCTTCCACTAAGACCTGTCTTGCTGACGAAAAGCAAGCTATCAATCTTGGCGATAGCTTTGATGAAGATAAACGACAGTATGTTATACCTATAATTGTCGTGAATAAAGATAATCCATCGAAACTTACTATATCTGTGTTAGAGGGTTATACGGAAAATTGGTTTAGTGACCAAAATGGTATTGTGGAGTTTATTTGCTCAAATCCTAAAGTAGCTATAACACCACAAACATATCTCACCTCATATGCGGATATTTTTAGCATATCCATAAATCATTCCTTATCATGGGGTGATGTCTTTACCATTGATATAAAATCAAAAGATAATCCAGATGATGCTTTTTTCTCAAACAAAGAAGTTATTTCAGGAAAATTAAATTGTGTTGTTATTGAGAAGGATGTTTTTACAACACAAGAAATAGAAAGCCTAGAAAAAGAAAATAATTCAATATCATTGCAGGTAAACAAGAAACCCGTGGAATTTCCTGAATACTCAGGGAACTATTGCATGGCCTCTGCTGAGCGAATGTTATCAAAGCTGCTAAATGATATTTATCATTTTTACAGTGTAGACGAAAATCATAACGGGCTTAACAATATAGGATTTAGTGGAAAGGGAGCCAAAGACAGAGGAGAATACTTCAGAATTTCTGATTTTACATCATCAGATTACTTGTTCAATGACTATGAAATAGATCATTCAATCCTATTAGCCACCAAAAGTCTTTCTGATTACCAGAGCAATAAATATCTGGCTATAAAGCTGCCATCAGAAAACAACAAGTTGTTTAATTACTTTAGTACGGGAATAAAGGGTAGTATTGGTTATCACGTTTATTATATGTCAGTATCAGATGATTTTCATACGCTAATACTAGTTATCAACAACTCTGATCCTTGTGATCCAATGTATAAAATATACGATCAACATGGTCAAACTTCATCATCCGGTAGTTTGACCAGCATTCAAGAAGGAATTACAAAACAAACAAGCTGGACATTTCTCAATCAATACATGAATGCTGGATTTAATCCTGATCTTTATTCAAATACAGTGACAAGATTATGGAAAATCAAAAGAAAGTAGTCTACGCAGCATTAGTTGGCATTACATTGTTTGCCCTGTTATGGGGGTATAATACATACAACGTAAGTTCTGCCGTACCTAAGAACCCAAATCTGGTAAGAGAAATGATCAATGGTGGTATATGCATTAACCTTGAAAAAACATTGCATAATCAGACCCCTCGTACCAACTTATGTATTGACAAGGTATATGACAACCAAGAGAAACCCACTAGCGTCTCCAGTGTTATAAACCTTAGTCAACTGGATTTTATCATTAATTTTGAAGAAGATAAGATAAAAATTAATAACGGAAATCAGGAATTGCGTGATGGTGATACTTACGCATACTTAAAAGATGATAAATATGTATATATTTATCCCGAGTATATTTACCAATCAAGACAAGAAAATTATTCTTTTTCGCAAAGATTCTTCATTGCTGGCTCAATTAAAAACTATGAGCTTCTCGGAGGTCCCTATCTACGTATAGGAGGAAAAGTTTATTGGCGAGGCTATGAAGTAATAGGTGCAGATAGTAGCACTTTTACCACTGAAGCCAGCCCCCTAAAAGATCACCCTGCTGAATTTACCATTGGAAAAGATAAAAATGGATACTTCAATGGCGACAAAAAGATGACCAAAGAAATTGCAGAAGAGTATTTGTTTACTAGGAAGCTTACCCCGAAAGAGTAATAATTATGTAAGCGGTCATTGATAGTGGGTTACATGGAAAGACCAATTTAAAGGCTACCTCCACGAGTTAACCAACTAAACACTTATGGGACATAGATATGCTATATAGTTCAGGATCAATTTTCAGGATGAAGGTCGATCCTAGGGGCTGGAAAGCTCCTAATAGGATATTTGTTCTATTTCTTTTGGCTACGACGACGTGGCTTCCAATAACCGCTTGGCTTCTTGTTTCTGATACAATTAGGGAGTTTTCTTTATGGGAAATAAATATCGTTACTGTAGTGCTAATCATATTTATCCTAATACATATTCCTCTCCTTGCATTATTTAATTCATATAGTGCGAGAATAATTAGTGTACTTTTGGGTGTAATGCCCATTTTATGGTTCGGTATTGCTGTAGTGGCTGGACTTGCTTGGAAATATCAGAACAATCATCCTATTTTTGCACTTATTTTGATATTAGGGTTCATTTACTTCTGTTTTGCACTGGCTCGCCTACACTATCGTCACTTTGATATGGATATGATGATGTACGAGTATTACAGACAAACAGCAGATGGTGAACATCCGGCAAGCGGCGAATGGCTTCTGCTAAATCAGCACTGGGGGATTCGCTACATCAGTAATGCCACAGTTCCCTCACACAAACCCATGCATAGCGCACTTAATTCCTGCTCGACAGTATCCATCGGTGGGCTAGTATTTATTGGGATGCTACTTCAAGCACTAATCACTGGGTTAGTGAAGCAGATTGGCGGGCATGAAATAATTATCACGATTAACGGTCGTGCGCCTGCTGTCGTTTGAAAAAGTCAGCAAAGATAAAGTGCTATACGCACACGCTAATCGCGTTTTGCACCTCGAAACCAATCCGAGCAATGCCTGTGCTTTAGTGCAAAAACATGGCAATCAAGATGTATGGATCAATCCGCCACATATCCTTTAAGTACACCAGAAATGGATTAGGTGTTTGGTTTGCCCTATGCGCGCCCACCCTAGGCCACTAGGTTTATCCACCCTTATGACTTACAAATCAGATTAGATAGAATCATCCAATAACCCTACTCTACCTAACCCACTTGGCATTTTCCCAGTAAGCGTCCTATGCTAAAACTTGCTTCAAACCCTTTGAGAGCAACATCAACTTAGGAGTCAAACATGCAAGATCCCTATAAGCCAAAAACAAACGCTGGTCATGGTGGTGAAACTCATCAGCAAGCAGGCGCTAATAGCCCGACCTTGACCACTGATGTGGGTACTCCCATTGCGGACAACCAAAATAGCCTGACTGCTGGCAAACGGGGCCCTACTTTACTGGAAGATTTTATTTTACGTGACAAACTCGCGCGCTTTGACCGTGAGCGTATTCCAGAACGTTTGGTGCATGCGCGTGGCTATTCAGCACATGGTTATTTTGAGGCAACTGAAGATTTAACTGCATATACCCGTGCCGTACCGTTTAACAGCAAAGGCAAAAAAACGCCTGTATTCATGCGAATTTCTACTGTTGCGGGGAGCAAGGGTTCACCCGATTTAGCGCGGGATGTACGTGGTTTTTCGGTCAAGTTTTATACCGAAGAAGGCAACTGGGATATTGTGGGCAACAATATTCCAGTGTTCTTCATTCAAGATGCGATCAAATTCCCTGACCTCGTGCACGCGGTCAAACCGGAGCCAGATACTGAAATTCCACAAGCGCAATCCGCACATGATAATTTCTGGGATTTCGTCTCCTTAACCCCCGAATCCACTCATATGCTGATATGGATTATGTCGGATCGAACCATTCCGCGTTCCTTACGCTTTATTGAAGGTTTTGGGGTACACACTTTTCGCTTGGTGAATGCCAAAGGTGAAGCACAGTTCGTCAAATTCCACTTCAAACCCAAACTTGGTTTGCAGTCGGTACTGTGGAATGAGGCAGTGAAAATTAATGGGGCTGACCCCGATTTCCATCGGCGCGACATCATCGAAACCTTGCAAAAAGGTGAGGTGATTGAGTGGGAGATGGGCATGCAAATCTTCACTGAGGAGCAGGCGGCCAACTTCGATTTTGATGTACTTGACCCAACTAAAATTGTGCCTGAAGAACTGGTGCCAGTGAAAATTGTAGGACGTTTAGTGCTAGATAAATTGATGGATAATGCCTTTGCGGAAACTGAAGTAGTGGCTTTCAGCCCACAGAATATTATTCCCGGGATTGACTTTAGCGAAGATCCGTTATTGCAAGGGCGTACTTTCTCCTATTTCGATACCCAGCAGCATCGTTTAGGCAGTGCCAACTTCAATAATTTGCCCATTAATGCACCACGTTGCCCGATTCATAATTTTGCACAGGATGGCTTTATTCCACTACGTCAACCACAAGGTCGCGTGAATTATGAGCCAAATAGTTGGGGTGGACCGCGTGAAAATCCTGAAACAGGTTTCCAATCAGCTAGCTCAACCACTGAAGGCACAAAAATCCGTATTCGCCCCGAAAGCTTTGCCGACCACTACAGCCAAGCCCGCCTATTCTTTACCAGTCAAACCCCTACTGAGCAAACCCATATTGTTCATGCTTTAGTGTTTGAGCTGAGTAAAGTAAAGCGTGCTGATATTCGTGAGCGCGTAGTGAGTCATTTAATTAATGTTGACAAAGGCTTAGCGCAAAAGGTTGCGGATGGTTTAGGTTTAGAAAAGCTCCCGGCAGCCGCAAAAGCTGCTGTTACTCCGCATGATATGCCGGAGTCCAGTGCTCTTAGCATTATCAAAAATGGCCCAAATTCCTTCAAAGGCCGTAAACTGGGTATGTTCGTCACTGAAGGCTCAGATGCGAGTTTAGTCAAAGGCTTAAAGGACGCAGCCGAAGCCGCAGGTGCTGCTTGTGCCATCATTGCGCCAAAAATTTCTGGTGTGAAATTGAGTGACGGTAAACTCCATCCAGTCGATGAAAAAATTGGCGGAGGTCCCTCAGTAGTATTTGATGCAGTCGCAGTGATTCCATCGAAAGCGGGTGCTGATTTACTGAAGGCCGATGGCTCGAGCAAAGATTTCGTCGCTGATGCTTTCGCTCACTGCAAATTCATCGCTTATAACGACGATGCCATGCCACTCTTTAAAGCAGTCAGTATCGACGGCGATTTAGACGAAGGCTGTATTAAACTTACTAAAGCAGACGATGCCAAAGCCTTTATTCAAGCTTGTGGCAAATTACGCTTCTGGGAGCGTGAGCCTAAGGCGAATAAGAGTTAAGTGTTAACGATTTAGTGAGACAAAAGCCCTGCATCCTCAATCAAGAGACAGGGCTTTTTATTTAGTGTAAAAAAGGTAGAAAAGCTAGGGGGCGAAAGTTCGCATAAACACTAATCCGGCTACTACCGCTTGGTGCCTCACCTCGGCGATGAAACCCGCGCGTATCTGCAATCACGAGTGAGTTAGCTTTAACCAGCACTTTAGTAAGCGGTTGGGCAATTTGTGCTAAGTCTTGCTGAGAGATGCGAAAGGCTCCTCCGCGATTAGGGTGACCTTGTGCCCGACTTGCTGCACAACTCATTTGATATTCCCATTTGATTCGTTTCCAAGTTGAACGGTTACTTTGATAAGCGTATTCAAAGGGGCCAGCCTCTAGGGTCACGTCTTCAACGAAATACCAAAGTTTATAGGTCGAGTGAAAAGTGTCTTTATGCGTATCTTTTTGTTTATCATGATTTTTTGCATGATCACCATGCTTTAATTCATACACATAATATTGTTTTCTATTTAGCATTCCAAACAGAGCTAGCGTTAGCTTATGCATCTTGCTAGAGCTAAATAAAGCCTTTAACTGTGGATACTGATCTATTTCCACCAGTCGATTTAAGCTACTGCCGTCATAACGATCAAAGCCATGTGCATGCAAATGCTTTTGCCCAAAACCCACTACGCCTGAGTCAGGTGTAATGGCTTGCGTATTCAGGGCGGTTTGTACTTCTTGGTAGATGGCAGGTAGTGCATTTGCATCAGCAAAATTTTCAATAATGACGATCCCGTTTTTAGCGAAAGCTCGGTAGTGTTTAAACGCTAGCCAACTCAACGGGGCGCGTCTGAGAAAAAGTATGAGGTCGCTGAGTAGGATCCGTGCAATATGTAAACCCCACCGATTGGCAGTGGGGTTGCCTAATAGTCCTCTGAAAGCTTTTTCATTACTGAAAATCATACAGCTAGGGTCTCTGGAAAAATTACTTTAAATAGTACGCATATTTTCAAAGGATGCTATGAGTTAAAGCAAGCCTTAATTACTGAGCTGTATTTAAAGTCTGTTTAATACTGCTTACCTGATATTGATATTCTGGTTTATCACCCGCTATCTGTAATGCTTCTTGTAGATAAGTTTGCGCTTTGCCTGATTCTTTCCATGTCAGATGTGCACGCCCTAATAGTTCTAGTGTTCTTATCACATCTGCTTGATAAACTGTTCTTAGATAAGGATCGGGATGGGTAGTGCTGGTTTGCTGGCTAATTTTCAGAGATTCAGCTAAGTATTTTTCAATCTCAGGGCGGCGTGTACTAGCGCTTTTCTCTAACAAAAATCCCGCTAAATTATTTAATACCATGGCCACGCTTGGGAGATGGCTATTTGCATCTGTTTCAGCTAATTGACGATAACTACTTAATGCTTCAGTGTAGTTTTGCTCTATTTCTTGTAGTTGTTTAGTAGTGGGTTGCATCGTATTGAGTAACCCCGCTAGTGTATTTTCTAATTGGGCTAATATTGGTAAATATTCAGTGGGGGAGTTTTTGGCTAAGGGGCGTAAACGAGTAATAGTTTCTGCATAAAGCTTGGCAACTTCAACATTACGTTTACTATCCAATATGGCTAATTCAGACAAGCTACTCAGCACTACTGAAATGCCTATGACAGCTTCAGAGTCTTCAGCAAGCAGACTTTGGTTGAGAGCGAGTGCTTCTGTATATAAACTAAAAGCTGCATCTAATTGCTTGCGGTCTTTTTTAATCGTGCCTAATTCATTGAGTGATCGAATTAAAAAATATTTGTCCTTGATTTGATGGGTGTTTTTTTTGCGTTGACTTAAGGCTTCTGTATAAAGTTGTTCAGCTTGCTCGAGTAATTGGTTTTTTTGTGAAAACAGTGCATAAGCCTCTAAATGCTCTGGATTTCGTCCTGATTTCAACGCTTGTGCAAAATAACTATTAGCTTTGTTAATTCGATCATCACCTAGTTTATAATCAATTGCAGTTAACTGGGCTAATAAGAAAAACTCATCTGCATTTTGAGCTAAGCGGATTTGTAGTTCAGGTTGTTTAGTGATTTGAATTAGTAGCTGGTGTTGCTCTTGAGTAAGTATATTACTATCTAAAGCAGCCCGAGCTTTGTCATCTTCTTTAGCTTTGAAGTAATCAGCAGCTTGTTGTTGACGTTCAGTAGTGAGGGTCGTGGCAGTTAACAGGCTTTCTAATTCAAGGCGTTCAAAACCTTCTGCTCTTTGCTGCTCAGTAAGTAAATCAAAGTTGGGTAAAATTTCGCTAGGGGTTTCAACAGTTCCAGCATAAGCTGTAAGTGGATGAAAGCTAAATAGATTTAGAGCAATAATGATTAAAATTATGCGTCTTTTTTTCATAAATTACTATCCCTACTCGTTTAGTATCATAATGCTACTAAGCAACTTAGTTTGAATTAATCAAAGTTAGTGTAAGACTATTGATTAATTAATTCACTGTGGCTCAGGAAAAAGCTCAACTATTAATAATTGAGCTTTAGAGAAGTTTTAAGTAATTTAAGCTCACGCCTATTAACAAAGAATTAATATTTTTTAAATATTATTAATGCCAGTATAAGAATTAATTTGGAAATCCGTATAAGCGAGCCGGATTATCCACCAATATCTTTTTCTGAATGGCTTCATCGCGCGCAATCAAGGGCACTAAATCCAATAAATCGGCATCATTCGGCATATGCTTTTTAATATTCGGATGTGGATAATCCGTACCCCACAAAATCCGATCGGGGGCAATTTCTATAAAGCCTTGAGCGAAGGGGACTGCATCATAAAAGGGTGGCCCCATCGAGATACGCTCCGAACCGCAGACTTTCATCCACCAATTATCGCGCTGCATGCGCTCGAGTAGGATTTTATAAGCTTGCTGCCCGACGCCTTCCGTGGTTGGTACACGCCCCATATGATCGACGATAATATCCATCTTAATCGCATCGAAAAATTCGGCGTAAGTAATCACATCTTCCGCATTCACATGGATGACTAAATGCCAACCCAAGGGTTTGACGCGCTCCAGTACGGTTTTCATGCTATCCAGATTAGGGGCACCCCCTAAATGCTTGACGAAGTTAAAGCGCACACCGCGCACACCACCATCGTGTAAGTCTTGGAAATCGTTTTCAGTGAAGCTGTCATTGGCGATACACACGCCACGATACGCGCCATTACTGGATTTAATCGCATCCAACATGCCGCGATTGTCCGTACCGTGGCAACTGGCTTGCACTAATACCGCACGTTCAATGCCGAGCTTATCGTGTAAGCGTTTGAGCGCATGTTTATCCGCATCGGGCGGCCAGTACGACGCTTTTTCCGAATAGGGGAAAAGCGCATGTGGGCCAAACACGTGGCAATGCGCATCACAAGCTTTCGCCGGCGCTTTATACAAGGGGGTGCGGGTATTATTATCCGGTGGCATGCAGCTGGGTTTGCTCATACGCTCTCCTCCAATAAAATGAATGGTTTAGACAATCACATACACTTCGCCGCGACTCAAAAGTCGCGCAGTACGCAAGAGTCCAGCTTTGATCACATGGCCGTTGGCATCCTGTTCCAGCTCGACGGAAAATTCGCCGGAAGGATGTTCAACGGATAGATTTTTCGGGTTGCCCTCAGGAATAACGGCAATACCTTCAGTCACTGAGTTGGGCAGAATACAAGCGGTTGCGACCGACACCGCACCCAAGACACCAATTGCATCATGGCAGGTATGCGGAATAAAAGTACGGGTGCTAATGTGACCACCGTTTTGTGGGGGCGCGATTAACGTCATTTTCGGCACGACTTTTTTAGTTACATCGCCCAAATTCATTAAAGGCCCTACTTTCAAACGAACAGCCTCCAGCTTGGCGCGAAATTCTGCATCGTTAGTCAGTTCGGCACAGCTTTCATAGCCGGTTTTGCCTAGGTCTTGGGCATTGATCACGACCACCGGCATACCATTATCAATACAAGTGACGGGAATGCCGTCGATAATGTCTTTGGTATTGCCTGTAGGCAGTAGTGCGCCACAAATCGAGCCTGCTACATCAAGATAATTACAAATGACGGGTGCAGATGTGCCGGGGGCACCATCAATTTTGGCGTTACCTTCATAAGTGATTTTGCCATTCGGGGTTTGAATCGTAAGTTCGCAGAGATTCGCGCTATTCAGCATATACACGCGCACGGTGGTTGTGTCACCTTGCACGGGAATCAAACCCGCTTCAAGCGCAAATGGACCAACACCGGCTAAAATATTGCCGCAATTGGGCGTGGTATCGACGCGATTTTCACCCACGACCACTTGCACAAATAAGAAATCCACATCGGCATCAGGGCGGCTTGAGCGACTTACTACTGCGACTTTACTGGTTAGAGGATGCGCCCCGCCTAAACCATCAATTTGCCGCGCCTCTCGTCCGACTGCAGCCAAAATAAGTTGATCACGCTCGGCAGGTTCAGACGGCAAGTCACTGGCTAAAAAGTACAAACCTTTCGAGCTGCCACCACGAAATTGCATAAAGGGAATTGCGAGTTGCATGGGTCTTTCCTGCCTAGCCGAATAAAGGGGGCAAGGCATCAGTGGCGCTAAAAGCTCTCCTCATGCTTTGCCAATGCTTAACAGTTTAGGGGGATGCAACGGGATTGAACATGCAAAAAATACGTGTGCTCTGGTATTTTTCACCTGTCTTTATGGGGTTTCGGCTGAGTATGGGAATGGTTTAAAAAACCTTAGGAAAGCTAAGTCGTTTAGGCTCTACCCTGAAAGCAGAACCTAAACAAAACCATTTATTTCTTAATAATAAATTTGCCTTTCATAATGCTGGAATGACCCGGGAAAGAGCAGAAGTAAGTTAAATCGCTATCTGCAGCAATATCTTTAATTTTGAATTTAACGGTATCAGTTTCTGTCGGGCCAATTACTTTCGTCTTAGCAATAATCCGAGTGTCATCGGCTTTTAAATAGTTTGCCTCTAAACCGGCTTTCATACCATCTTCAGTGATGCCCGCCATATCTGCTGTTTTAGCAAGTACCCAGTTGTGTCCCATCACTTGCTTAGCCATCGTACCGCTATGTTTTAAGGTAAGGCTAACTTCCTCACAAGTGGCTGGTACAGTTAATTCCGTTTTGTCGTATTGCATCATGTCACTCCCGGTGATCTCAAGATCACATTCACCCGCAAAGGCAAGGGTAGGGAGACTAAGGGCTGCAGCTAAAATATATTTGTACATAACTAGGAACTCCTATCGCGATTTTAAAAAGTTTATTTCAAAACAACCAACGCTTAATTGTTAAAAGATAGATTTTCTTTGTAAACCAACTTTTTACCAACCCAAGCCCTAAGCTAGTTTAAAAAAACGCTATTAATGGTGAGATCGCTATATCGAAGCTGGAGCAGGAAAAGGGCAAATAGGTCTTAACTTAGTTTTAACCAGTACTCGGTCTAGAAAGCTGTTTTATAGCTAAGCTTTTGGCCTGTACTTGCTATTGGTTTGAGAAAAGCTATATTCAAAGCAAACCTTAGGAAGTGTGTCTATGTCGGTTACCCCTTTATTTGCTCTAGTTTTAGTATTCTATCTCCTGTTGCATTGGCTGGGCTTCTTTCCTGCACGTTTAGAGGCTATTCCATTAGCGATTCCGATGCCTTCACACGGGGTCATGCGCCCGACTTATGGTGATTGGTTGGTGGTGGCCGGCTTGATAGCGTTAAATTTTGAGATTTTTAAAGCAACCCGTATTAATGATTTATCGATTATTGAGCGGGTGATTTCTACGCTGGTCTTAATCGTGTATTTGATTATTTGGCTGATCAAGCCTTGGGCAGCCAATAGCTATTTTATGCTCTTAACCTTAATGGCATTTATCAATGTCGCTGCAGGTTTTACGGTGACTTATGCAGCTGCCAAGGCAAGTTTTAATGTCAGCAAATAACTAGGGTTAAGCTATGAACTGACGCTGAAAAGCTAGCAGATTAGCATTGTTCTTACCCACGGTATAAACCGCAAAACAAATTTTTTTAAAACAAGTTTTAAACTGTGGCTGTGCTAACCAATCGGCAAAAGCCTGCGCTACTTGTTGTGGATCATTTTTAAAAACGCCACAACCCCAAGCACCTAATAACAAATTTTCATGCTGATGGGCTTTAGCTATTGCTAAGACTAAACCTGCACGATAATGCAAAGTCTGATAAATCGCTTGAACAGATGCTTGATTTTTTAATAGTACTTGGCCGGCATTGGGGGCAGGAGCAGTAATTACGGAGGCGTAATAAGCTTGCTCTAATAAATCGTTATTGTCTTGCCGAAACCAAGGTACTTGCGGGGAGTAAATGAGGTGATCGGTATAGAGTAAGGAGTCTTGAGCACGATTAGCTGCATAATAAGCAGTTTGGGGCATTAAACACGAATATAGGCCAGAACAACGACACAAGTCTTCTTCCTGTGCGCGTGCACCGCCAATGAAACCACCACCTGGATTACGTGCTGAAGCGAAGTTAAGAAGCACTAAATTGTCTAATCCCTCATCTTGTACTAAACGCTTAGCAGCTGCTTGAGTCTTTTCTGAGGTAACCGTAATCTGTGTGTTGTTGGTGGAGCTAGTCTTACTTTGCTCTAATTCTAATAAAGCTTTCGCTTGTTGTGGTGTATATAGACGTGTTCCAGCGACTGCTGGTGTTAAGTCGAAGCTTACGATTTTTCCAGTAGGTGTTTGATAAGAACCTTGCTCAAGAATTTTTAAGGTAAGTTCTGCCAGAGTTTTAAATGACACACAATTCCTTAGTGTTGGTTGAATAAACGTAAGGCTAGTAGATGCTCACAAGGGCCTTGCCGTAGTTTATGCTGAATATAAAAATGACATTGGCATTCACCAGCTACTAAACGTAGGTCTGCATCAATTGTCAAGTTTGGTTTATAAACCTTAGCATTATCAGTGACTTCACCGGCTAAACAGGTGCGTTGCTCAGATAGTTCACGTTGACTGAGGTTTACTAAGTTTGCGCTAATAAAGTGCTGTGCTTTTTGTTCCCGCTCATTCGTAAAGCGTAATTGCTGCATGGGTAAAGAATCTTTGCTGAGTTCACGTAGGCGATACAGGCCAGTGTCCAAATCATAGAGTACGCGCCCATATTGAGCATAAATGCCTAAAGCGCTAGTGACCGTATTAATCTCTAGCTGCAAGCGCTTGGCAAGTGACTCAGCAGTTTCGCACCAAGTTTGATTGAGAGCCTTAAAAACTAATTCAGCGGTCGCACTATCCACTTCACCGCGCGGAGCCATTAAATCAAAGTTGCCTAAGCGCGAAAAATCATTTGCACTCCAACCCGATAAACCCAAAGTAAAGTTCATTCCCTCCATTTCGGCTATCCAAAAGCTAGGTAAGCCTGAGCCTAATAAATTAATTTTAAAGCGTGTAGCGATAGGTATCAGACGCTCTAAAATAAATAAACGCCGCCGCCCCCAAATCCTAATCGTTTGTGCGGTATTGCCAGTATAGAAACTACGTGGACAAGAAATAAGCTCACCCCAAGGATCGAGTTGAATTTCAATGGGTTGGTCAGGCTTTAGAATAAAGCGCAAAGAGCGTGGGCTGGCTTTTTCCTGATGGCGCTTTAAAAACAGCAGCACATTATATAAATCCATTGGGTGCAGGCTAAGCTCAGTTTGCGGCAAACTCATAGCAGAACTAACTTGTAAAAAACCACGTACCCAACTATCCGGTAAGTCGATTTTTTCTTCTTTGAAATCTTCGCTTAAGCTGGTTTTCACCGCAAAACCACTCGGATCAATCACAAATTGCGTGGTTTTATAATCACGAATTTTTTGGAATTCTTGGTATAAAGCGGGCGAATAATCAATATTGGTAGTGCCAAAAGCCTGTTCTTGGATATTTTTAAAGACCGCATAGCTACAACTTAATTTGCCATAGCTGGATTCATCTTCGGAAAAGCATTCAAAAAAAATGCAGTCAGGATGCACGCTAATCACAGGATCAAGCACAATCCAAGTATCACGCGCGAATTCATAGAGGTATTGAAAGTAGTTGCTTTTGGCTTGTAGATAAGGTCGTTTGATTTTCTGTTCTTGTCTTTGTAAATACTTTAATTCATAGCGTAGACTGCTCAGTTCTTCTGCAAGCGCCGCTTGCTGGCCGAGTGCTTGGGTTAAAAACACCTCTTCTTGCGCTTTTAGCCAAGTTTTGTAATCAATTTTATCGCGCGGCTTATAGCGCGTATCCGAAATGACCACTTCATTTAAGGCCGACATAGCTTCACGGAAAGGCAAGTGGTGGGCTAGTTCACCGCGAAAGAAAGTGGGTTGCCGCAAAGCATCGGGCACAAAATTCATCGAGCTGTGCTGGGCATCATGTTTGACTTGGGATGCACCAAAATACTGACGGGTAAATTCCATTAATAAACCCTCAATTCAGGTTGAATGATTTTGATAACGCTGGAGCTAATAGCATGATGTGTTTGTAATTCGACCAAGGTTTTTAGATACTGTGAACGATCAGCAAGTACCCGCGTCAGTGATTGTTCAGCAAACAATTGCGCTACCATTTTTCCTACCTGTTCATCCAATTGTGCTTGCTGGAATAAGAAGGCAATAACCCGATCTTTCACTAAACGTGCACGATTAAGCTGCATCAGCACGGTTTTAAAGTAAGGTTCTAATTGAACAATCACTTCGGGCTGCTGTTGGGTAGCTTGCACCAAAAAATCGGAGACAAATTGTTGCACCACTAAAGAGGGATGCTGGCTTAAATGTAGTAAGTACACAGCCCCTTCGCCCATTTTATAAGCCTTGAGCATTAACTCACGCCCTAATTGTTGTACATCGGCATAGACCTGATCACAGACCATCACTACTGTTTCAGGTGTCCAGAATTCATTGGGCAATTGCTGCAAATAATAAATTGCCGCTTGGCGGGTATCATCCCAGCGATTATCTAGGATGCGTACTGCCTCACTAAATTCGCGCATAACCTGTTCGGGCTGCTGTATTAAAGCCTGCAAAGCCCAAGCACGGATGCTCAAGCTCGGATTTTTCGTGAGTATCGCCAGCTGCTTAATGGAGAATTGCTTGATGCTGCGAGTTGGTAAGATTAAAGCGCCAGTTTGTTGGGCCAGGGCGCTTTGGGCAGTCATTAAACGCCATAATAAATCTTCATCAATGCTCGGATAAAGTGCATTAAGACTTTGTACTGCTTGAAGAATGTCAGCGTTGAATCCTTCTACGGGTTCAGCTTTGAACAATGCCGGTACTAATAATTGCCAAACTTGGTGCTGTAGATTTAAATCCTGAATACTGGCAATCACCCGTACCGCTTGAGCGCGTAAACTTGCCTGTTCATCAACTAGAGCTGCTGCAATCACCGCTAAATATTGCGCTTTCTCAGCATCGTTAAGCTTAGCCAGTAAAGCGACTGCCGCTGCTTGTAATTCAAGGTCAGTGGATTGCGCTAAGTGCTCAAAGCAAGCGGCTAGTGCGGTAAAGCTATAAGTAGACTCAGCCATCAAGATTGCAGCTAAACGTTGTAGCTCAAGCCGATCTTGTACTAACAAATTTTGTAGTGCCGAGAGTGGTGTTTGCCCTGCTAAAGGATGCGTGAGTAGCCACTGAAGACGGGGAATTAAGATCGTTTGGGTAGTTTCTGCGGTTAGACTAAGACGTTCCAGCAGTACGGTAGTCAAACTCGGATAATCTTGTTGTGCAGTATACAAATAGTCCTTCGCGACTTGATAGACATCCTGATAGGGCGAACATAATAGACTCACTAATAAAGCCTGGGAGTTTTGGAAGTGTTGTGCGCTTAATTGTTTTAAAGCAAGTTGGCGAATACTTGCGAACTGTGCACTTAATAAAGCCTCCCAAACGACAGATTCATGTAAATGGGTTAACAGCTGTTGTGCGGCTAAAGTTGCGGTATTTTCATAAGGTCGCACAACCAGATCTAGCCACACAGATAGGGGTTGCTCGCTTAAAAAACCACTGTGTTTTTGCAAGTGACGATAGGCAAAATCATTCACTACTTGCGCTTTACAGTGCAGTAACAGCACTAATAGGTCAGCAGGTGATTGCTTCCATAATTTTGGATAGGCTTCTACATTGATCAAATCAGCAACTTTTCCCTGTAACAAGCGCCATTCATTTTTGTAGCTGGGACGATAATGCTTGCTGTGAGTATGCAAAATAAAATTCACTGCATGCAGTTTTGGGAAGACTTTATGTGTAATTCCTTGCACAATTTGGGCAGATTCAGCTTGATCATCAGCTTGCAATAAAATTTGCTGCGCTAGTTGTGTATAGTTTTGTGGTGCAAATTTAGCGAGCTTATTGAGCAAACGTACAATGCGTCGTTTGAAATAGTTTTGGGTATTTTGACTAAAGGGTTTTTGCCCATATCTACCGCTTGTAATAAAGGAGTGCCCACATTCTAAACGCTGATTCAGCTGCGCTAATACTTCATAATCATCCAATAGCTCAGCCAATTTATAAACTTGGCGGAAGCTAGGCTGGAACGAATCTTCAACTTCTAAATAAGGCAGAGCGGTTAAAAACTCTACGCGTTTGCTGGTATCAATTTGAGTGCAGGCATAGAGGCCTAAAATATGCTGTTGAAAACTTTGCAGTTGGTGCTGTATCTGTTGCTCTGCCTCGTTACGTAACTGAATTAAGCGCTGGGCGCTCAGTTGAGTGAAGGCATGGTGTAGGTCTTTATCGATACGACTTTTAATCTCAAAGTTCAAGCCACTTTTTAGGTAAGGTAAGTAGAAGCGATAGCTATTGATTTGCGGCAATAAAGCCATGATGGTCTGATAAGCGCCATGTGCCTGTAAGATCTGTTGACATTGCTCTAAACGGGTTGAAGAAATAGCTTTGCCGCGCTGGGCATAAATGTCTGCATATTTAATAATATCGCTGCGTGAAATCCCATTCGCATTCATGACTCGCCTAATACGGGTTTCAAGATCATGATTCCAAATAGAATTTAAACGCCCACTGAGTGCCGCTTCACGTAACGAAGCATTAGTCTGTGGCCACTGCATGCCTTGTAAGGCCTTTTGATAGCGCTCAAAATTAGCTTGTAGAGCTTGGAGTGCTCGGTCAACGACTTGATTTTTTCGATGCAGCAATACATCGTCAATCGCTGGTTCCAATTCAGGAAAAGCCGCACGTTGTAGTTTGAGTTTTAGCTGAACTTCAGGGCTTAAATAACGTTTTAAATAATTACGATTAAGATCTTCTAAAGTGAGTTGTGTTATGAGCTGATTTAATTCCTCACTTAAACCATGATGCTGAATGACTAATTTAAAATACTCTAGCTGAGATGGCTCAAACGCTGGTAGATAACAGCGCTGTGCTTGATCGTAAGTCTGTATGCAAGCATGCAAAGCCTTTAAATCTACCACCTTCCAAGTAGGCAAATACAGTTGTGGATTAGGCGAGGTTTGTAGTAGGGCAAACTGATATAAATGCTCCGGCAGATGCTCACGAATGCTCGTTAATAAGTTGAAAGCCAGTGGATCACGACTACGCGCCACAGCCCAGGCGATAGAGTAATAAAAAACCTTAGCTTCGCCGTAATAGTGAGGTTTGCTTGCTAAGATGGCTTGGAGTGCTTCTACCAAACCTGCAATCCGCAATTCACCCGCTTTCCAAATAGTACGGGTTAGTGAGTAACCATCAATATAACCCATGGTTTTATTTGCGTTAAAGCTAGTAAACGCCCGCTGCCCTAAAGCAAATTGCTGTAAGCGGGCAAGGATTTTTTCATCACGATTATGCGGTTTGGCGCGCGTAGGTGTAAGCGTATTGGGTATCGGCTGAATAGCCGCGCCTAAAGCGGTCTTACTAATTGGGTCATAGCCTTGAATAACTTGATAGCCACCATTGATCTTACTGACTAGTAGGCTATTAGCAAGCGTTTCAGCTTGAGCGAGGCTAACAGCGGCAGGGGTTTTACTGCCTTCGGTCAGTGTCTTGCCGGCGCGGCCATAACGGAAGTTGACTAAGTGTTGACTACTATCCAAGGCAATAATATCCACTTCGTAGATTTTATCCGAACTGCTTTGTTGAAAATGGAGTGTGGTGCGGCGGAGCAGTTTCATGGTTTGCCTCGGAATATCCCTGCAAATAGGGAAAAGACATTATTAGCTAGTGAAGGCTTTGGGGGTTCAGCAGGGCCTGTGGGCAGAGGCTGATCAGTTTTAACAGTTTGGGGTGTTAAGCCGAGAGCCTGTTCAACTTGCGCTAAAACTTCACTGTAATGAATAAGTTCACTCAGTTGTGGCTTGGGTGCTGTTTGCGCTACTTGCATGTTGGGTAAAGGTAATTCGCCTTGAGCCGAGCGCTTTCTAAACTCTACTGTACTACGTATTAAGGTTTGCGCTGGTACACCGTGGGTTTGTTGAATCAAGGCAATTTGCTGTAAAAACTGCTCGCCTTTAACTGGATTAATCATGCGCACATAATGTGCATAGCTTTTAATACTTGCGAGTAGATTACGGTTCTTGCCCCAAGTTTTACCTGCATAGCCATCTTTTTGAATTTGGAATAATAAGGCCCGAAATTGTTTTAAAGTGTGCCGCTCAATATTCAGTGCTTGATTAACAGTCAAACCAGTGACTTCTTGGCGACGTCCACGGTGCATAATTCGCGTCTTATTAGGGTGTACCTGAAAGCCTTCTTCTTTGACAATTGCATGCACCCAATGCAATAAACCGCGAATCGGAGCGTCAGCCTTATGAGTAGAAAAGGTTAAATCATCCGCATAGCGTGTGTAGATAAAACCATATTTAGTCGCTAAACCCTGCAAGCGCTTATCCAATTGCCGGGCGACTAAATTGCTTATGTAAGGGCTAGTCGGTGCACCTTGCGGTAAGCGGCGCGGATTTTGATTCAGATAATAACGTTGCCCATCTAGCTCCACGGTTTGAGTGAGAGGTTCAGAGCAGAGTAAAGCGAAGAGGGTGGCAAGTTCGTGGTTATAGCCAAGCTGGGCAAATACGCCTTTAATGCGTGCATAGGTAATCGTTGGAAAGAAGTCTTTCAAATCCAAATTGATAACAATCTGTTGCCCTAGATGTGGTTGAGCATTGGTGACAATACTACGCCCAGTAATGAAACCATGAGCTTGTTCTGTGAGCGCTAGGGGCTGTAGGACGTTCTCTAAAATCCAATAATGCGCACGTTTTAAGCGTGGCATAGGCGCGGAGATTAAACGTGTACCACCGCTTTTTTTAGGAATGGCAAATTGTTGATAATGATGAACCTGCGAGACTTGATTGCTATAAGTCAGGAAGCGTAATTCGTTTAAACTAATCCCCATCAGGCTAGCCAGTTCTAAGCCGGTTGAACAGATCGGTAAACCATAATGCTCAAGGCTTTGTGAGTTTGAGGGTAAAGCTTGCGGGTCAGGTCGATAGCCTGCAGCATCGCCTAAATAATCAAGCTGCGTCTGTTGCCTTTCATGCCAAGCGAGTGCTTGTTGATAACGTTTCACTTCGCGCTGAATCTTGGTTTCAGTACGCTTAGCAAGCGCTTCGCTCATCCTTGTTTTGTGGAGTTTTTTGAGTGCTGCTGTGGGATCAGTGACTTGTTGAGTGAGAGTGCGAATGCGTTGGTGAAGATAGGCTTTACGTTTGCTTAAATCAGCGTTCAGACTGGGAGCTTGGTCGTTCGGCCAATAACCTAAGCGCTGCATTTCGCTAAGAATAAATTGTTCTTTCGAGGTAGCTTTAATCTGATCGTAGATTTGCTGACGGGTTAACTTAGTCATGGCAAGCGACTCGATAGTATTTAATATTTTTTATAAAAAAATAGCCGACTTTAGGCCGGCTATGCTGTATCACGTAAATGACAGTCGTTCATTCAGAAAATTAGCTTGCTACACTCGTTGCGCGGGCCACTACCATCGCGTTGTTGGTTTCCTAGAAACCACATGCAAAACGTGATGGTAGTGAGACCGCGCTTTAGTAAAGAGCAGGCTAATGATGCTTTGCTCGGCTAGCTGTATGAATAGCGATCCACTATTCGAGTTGCAAAGTTCATTTACGTAGAGGAAGCGTAACCAGTTAACAACCATTACTCAATTTTTTCTGATAAAATGCAAGTATTAGCACTGGATTAATTCACTTTAATTTATTTATTTGAAATCATTGGGTTACCAAGTTTTTCTATAAATCATGTGAACTTTTTAGGCTGATAAAAAGACATAATTATTATCTTAACTAATTCAACTAGGGGGCTAATATGAAATTCAGTTTTAATGATCGTTTAACCATCGTGTTACGTCACTCATGGAAGGCTCAAGCTGCAGTTGTAGTGATGTTATGTGTGACTTTGGGTACTTTTCTATTGATGCGTGCCGTTAATCATGCTTTGGCTGATTCCGCCTTAATCAGTGAAGTTGCCCAAACGGCTAGCTTCTTCCATGCTGAGTTAGTCGCTAGCTTAGTGGTGTTATTTGCTATGTTGGTAGCTTTCAGCGAAATCGTTCAACATGAATGGCATAAGCTTAATAAGTTCTAGTTTATTAAAAGGTGCTTAGTAGAAGTGCCTTTTTAATTTATGGAAAACTCTGCAACTCCAAACCTCAGTCCTTCTTATAAGTAACAATTTCCTAGTTCCTCCCAAAGTTTTACAACCAGCTTACTGGTAGTCTGATAAATAGTTTTCTCGTCCCATTCCTTCCCCCCTACTGTTCATTTAGATTAAAATCAGTTATTTGCCTAAAGCCATTTCTGGAAGAGTATAATTTATGACTAATACTATTATTGTTGATTTTGGAACAGAGCGTGAATACAGCTTTATTGTTCATCCTGAGGATATTCAAAATCTAAGTAAAGATGAAGCTCAGGATTGGCTAGCCCAAGAGTTTGAAGACTTAGAGTGCTCCCCTAGTAGTCCAGTGGGCAAGATTTTGCTAGTCGATATGCTGTTAAATGTTGCGAAATATGCGGGTGAAGAGCGTTTCAAAGAGCGCACTGAATGGGCACAACAGTTCGTCAAAGCCGTGGCGACTTTGTTGAAGCGTTCGACTGTGCGTATTGATGTGGATGAGTTTGCGGTGGCTTAACTAGAGATTTCTGCTTAACTCATGCTTTAAATTTTACATCTGTATTTTTCAGCAATAGATCAGGAACAGCAATCGTCCTATAAGGCACTTTTGGCTTTAAAGCTACGTGTTACCTATTGGCACGTAGCTGTTCCCGCGATGACTTTGGTTTTGTTAGTAGACTCTGAATTAGCTATTCTTGAAGTACATTGGATAGTTACCCAAAAACTCGCCATCAGTTCTCTCCATGCCTAAGAAGTGAACAACTGTTATCTTTCTAATTGCTGTTCCAATAAATCCAATATTTTCATTGCTGCCAAAGCTTGTTGCACACTGGCATTGGGTTCACGCTTTTCGCGAATGGCCGCAATAAATTCCCGATCTTGTAGCTCAATCCCATTCATGGAGACATCGACCTGGCTCACATCAATTTGCTTTTCATGACCGTCAAATAAATCATCATAGCGCGCTAGATAAGTGCCATTGTCGCAGATATAACGGAAGAATGAGCCGAGCGGACCATCGTTATTGAAGGACAGCGATAAGGTACAAATCGCACCGGATTCAGATTTGAGGCCAATGCTCATATCCATCGCAATGCCTAATTCAGGATGTTTCGGCCCTTGGATACCTTGCACTTGTACAATCTTTTCGCCAGTTTGATAAGCGAATAAATCCACCGTGTGGCAAGCATGATGCCATAGTAGATGATCCGTCCATGAACGTGGTTGACCTAAAGCATTTAGGTTTTGGCGGCGGAAGAAATAGGTTTGCACATCCATTTGTTGGATTTTCAGCTCACCTGCAACGATCTTTTTGTGTATCCATTGATGGCTAGGATTAAAGCGGCGCGTGTGGCCTGCCATTGCAACTAAGCCCGTTTGTTTTTGTTTAGCACAAACCGCTTCAGCATCAGCAAGGCTATCTGTCATAGGGATTTCAATCATGACATGCTTGCCTGCATCCATGACTTGTAAAGCTTGTTGAGCATGAATCGGCGTGGGGGAAGTGATGATCGCGGCTTCTACGCCAGGTTGGGCTAGACCTTCAGCTAAATCGAGTGTCCAGAAAGGAATGTTATATTTTTCGGCAATTTCCCGTGTGCTGTCTTCAGTGCCACCCACTAAGCTAACAACCTCAACATCTGGGATATTTTTCAAAGCATCTAAATGCTTTTGACCAAACGCACCTTGGCCTACCATACAAATTTTCATCATACCTCCTAAGCTCTTGTATCCTCTTTGAGAGTTTGATTGTACTAATTGTGCAGGTAGAAGCTATAGAGGCAAACGGGAATGAGAGAAATGGCTAGTTTTTTGTGGGAAAAGTACAAATGCCAAGTAACCTAGAAAGAGGATAAACTAGTTAGTCATTCCTAGGAGTCTAGCTTGTGGTTATTAAATTCGTCGCTTTTCACTTAGATTTATTCTACGCCTGGCAAAAATATTTTGCGGATTGTGCTGATGTGGAAATTATAGATGGCGATATTTTGGAGCAGGAAGCTGATGCTTTAGTCAGTCCTGCCAATAGTTTTGGCTATATGGACGGTGGTTTAGATTTAAAAATCTCACAAAAGCTGGGGTGGGATATTGAGAAGAAAGTTCGACAACGCTTACTAGATGATTTTTATGGTGAGTTGCCTGTTGGGAATGCCTTAATTGTAGAAACTGGCCTTAAGCAATTTTCCTATCTAGTATCAGCGCCTACGATGCGTGTGCCTATGGATGTTTCGAAGACGGCGAATGCCTTTCTAGCTTTTAAAGCTGTTTTGGCGGAAGTGAAAAAATTCAATGCACAAGGACAACGGATTAATTCTTTAGCATGTTCAGGTTTAGGCACAGGTGAGGGTAAAATGAGTGCTGAGCAATGCGCACGCCAAATGCGAGCAGCTTATGAGGTAGTTATCTTGGGTAAGGTTTTGACTCAAGGTGGTTTGGCGGGGGCAGTGCGAAATCATCAATTTTTAAGCAAACACGAAGAAAGAGAATAACTATGGGTCATGCAATTCCTTCAAGCATGCAAGCGCAGTTAGGCGCTTGGAATAATAGTGAGGGTATTGATTTAGAATCTTGGATTGGATGTGAAGGTAATTTTCGTTTAGCGATAGGGTACGCTACGTTATTTTGGCCTAACTTTATTGAGTTTGAGGATTATATTTTTATTGAGGGTGTGCAGGCATCAAGTGTTAGGCAATTTGAGGAGGTATCAGGATGTACACCTAAGTCTGTTGAATGGACTCTAAATCATCTGCATATTGCGGATATCCAGCATTATGGTTGTGTAGACATATCATCTGATAAGCTGATTTTCCTGGGAAATATTTTAAAAGAAATTTATGAAGCTAAACTAAAGTTTCAATTTCCTAATAAACCTTGTGTTGTGGAATTTTATCAGCCGGAAGACAAAGATAGTTTGTATGACTATCAGCTTTCATTTTGGCAGAAAAAGCATGATGAAGAGACAGCCTAAAAGGCTAGCTCTTCAAGTAACCTGCTAATCCCCCTTATTCTCCAACACCAAATGCCCCACCGCGGTATTCGAGGCTGGCACATGATAAAAGCGGTGTTTCAATTCCACGTCATCATTCAAAGCGCCACGCATAATCAGCCACATTACTAGCTCTATACCTTCTGAACCCGCTTCACGCACATAGTTAATATGCGGAACTTGGGCTAATTCGTCCGCTTTATCCACAATCCGCTCTAAGAAGTCATTGTCGAATGCTTGATTAATTAAGCCAGCACGCGGCCCTTGTAGTTGATGGCTCATGCCACCGGTACCCCAAACTTGCACATTCAAATCTTCGGGGAAGCTTTCAATCGCTTTGCGTAAGGCTTTGCCTAAATCATAACAACGTTGACCGGATGGCGGTGGGTAGAGCACCACATTCACCGCAAACGGAATAATCAAGCACGGCCATTCTTCCACTTGCCCGAATACCAAAGACAGCGGCACAGTCAAGCCATGATCCACATCCATTTTATTAATCACAGTGAGGTCAAAATTATCCTGAATCAGGCTTTGGGTAATGTGCGCGGCAAGCGGTGGATGACCTTTCACCGTTGGCACAGGACGCGCACCCCAACCTTCATCCGCTGGTTTAAATTCAGGGGCGCAACCAATCGCAAAAGTCGGGATAAAATTCATATCAAAGGCGGTGGCGTGATCGTTGTACACCAGAAAAATCACGTCGGGTTTTTGCTCTTTAATCCACTGTTTAACGTATTCATAACCTTTGAAAACAGGTTGCCAATAAGGCTGTTCGGTTTTGCCCAAATCAATCGCCGCACCAATTGCAGGCACATGTGAAGTTGCCACACCCGCCGTAATTTTAGCCATTATGTTGCTCCTGCTTATACAGATTACCTTCGGGTTTGCGCCCACCATCGAGCATCATTTGCGCGTATTCTTCCTGCGTCATGCCAGTCATAGAAGCGGCAGCCACTTGGAAGCTTAAACCATCGGTAGAGAAGATTTTCGCGAGGAAATAGACATTGCCGCCGAGGCTCATCATCCAGTTATAATCACGTGCTAACACCGCCTGCTTTTGCTCTTCGCTCATCTCCCATTCGTCTAAATAGGCGCGTTCATTGGCTTTGAATTTGTCGCGATTTTCTGCCTTCATTAAGGAAATCGCGAACTGATTGAGGTGATAACCCATCAAGGCCATCGCGGGGTCGAAAATGGTCGTGCCTGGAATATCGTGATAAGGTTTTTTACTCATAGCAAACCCACCTCCTGTAAGCGCGCATCTAAGCGTGGGAACACATGGCGCGTATTCAGTTCAAACACTTTGCGTTTGTCTTCGGCACTTAATTTGCTGCCGTCAATATAGCGTTTGGTGTCATCAAAATAATGCCCAGTTTGTGGGTCAATGCCACGCACTGCGCCAATCATTTCCGAGGCAAATAGAATATTGTCGGTGGGTACCACTTCAAACAGTAAATCAATACCTTCCTGATGATATACACAGGTATCGAAATAGAGGTGATCTTTAATAATTTCATTCAGATGCGGCAGTTTCATCATATCCGCCAAACCACGGAACCGCCCCCAGTGATACGGTACGGCACCACCACCATGCGGAATAATCAGCTTCAGATTCGGGAAGTCTTTAAATAGGGTTTTCGCCATCATGTAATGCTGGAAAGCGGTCGTATCCGCCCCCAAATAATGCGAGCCGGTGGTATCAAAACACTGATGGCAAGAGGCACTGACGTGAATCATCGCAGGCACATCTAACTCGCACATTTTCTCGTAAATCGGATACCAATAAGGATCATCCAAGCGCGGCGCAGTCCAATGCCCACCCGATGGATCAGGACTTAAATTGCAACCGACAAAACCGAGTTCTGTGACACAACGTTCTAATTCTTTTGCACTGGCTTGCATATCGGCTTTCGGCGATTGCGGGAGTTGTGCCGCGCCAATAAAGTTCTGCGGATAGAGGTTGGTAATGCGATAAATCAGGTCATTGCAATGCTCAGTCCAAAACCTACTAGTGGATTGATTGCCAATGTGATGCCCCATCCAACTAGCACGCGGCGAGAAAATCGCTACATCCGTACCGCGCTCACGTTGCAGTTTAAGTTGTGCGCCTTCAAGGCTATCGCGAATCTGATCATCGCTAATATCGACCATGCCTTTGACATGCTCAAATAGCGGATCGGCTTTAACGTCTTTTTTCTGCTGCTCGCGATAATCACCCAACTCATCGGGGGCGGTGGTGTAGTGACCGTGACAGTCAATGACTAAGGTCTTGCTCATGTTATCCTCCAACTCAAAAGCATTAAGAATGAGGATTCGAAATTCGGTGCAGCTTGCATAACCAGAGTTCTCCTCCCTATCGATTATGCTAGCATTTTAGGTGTTTTTTTAAGGGATACCCATGTTTAAAACGAGCTTGTACTTGTACTTTTTGGCTATATGAGGCTTGCTAGCCTAGTTAAGTCTTCGGGGGTATCGATATCTTGCAAAATACCTGCATCTTGAGTGGGGAGTAGCAGTAGCTGATCAGCATAGCGCTTGAGTAACTGGCTCGCGCCTATGTCTTGATTCAGCTGCAGCAATTCAGCTTTGAGTGCTTGAGCAAAACCAACTGGATGGCCGCGCTTTCCTTCATAAGTCGGAGCTGCTATTAAGGCGCCATGTTTTAGAGCAGTGGCTAGCGTCTGCAGCGTTTCGGTTTGGATAAAGGGCATATCCGCTAGACTAATGAGCCAGCCTTCACTATCAGCACTATGGGCAATACCGGTGGCTAAACTAGCGCCAAGCCCTTGATCAGCTTGTAAATTCACTACTACTTCCACACCTAAGTTTTGATAGAGCTGGTTGAGTTCTGCTGATTCGTGATTAACTACTACTAACACTTGTTCAAAAACGGCTTGAAGTTTCTGTGCGGCTAATAAGCCTAGGGGCATGCGATTAGCAAGCTTATGTAATAGTTTTGCTGAACCGAAGCGCCGACTTTGACCTGCCGCTAATAAAACAGCCGTCAGTTCTTTGCCATAAACTTTAGTCACTGCGATTGCGTCGTTTAGTAATATCAGCCATGATGGCAATGGCAATTTCAGCGGGCGTGCGACTACCAATATCCATGCCCACAGGTGCATGTAACCGCGCAATATTCGCTTCAGAAATCCCTAAATAAAGCATACGCTCACGACGTTTATCGCTAGAAAGCTTAGAGCCAAGTGCACCAATATAAAAAGCATCAGTGTTCAAGGCTTCCATTAGCGCCATATCGTCTAGCTTAGGATCATGCGTGAGCGTGAGAATAATCGTGCGTTGATAATGCTTAAGTGCTAATACTGCGTCATCAGGCATGATTTTAGTGAAGGCTGCTTGTGGTATATCCCATTCTGCCCAATAGTCTTCACGTGGATCACAGACTTGTACTTGATAATCCAAAGCCAGTGCAAATTGGCTGACATAGCGTGCTAAATGATTGGCTCCAATCAAGAGCATTCGCCATTGCGGGCCGAATACTTTACGCACGACAGTATCGCTGGCATTAAAGGCATCGGCTTGTGAATGATTAGGAGCTGCTAAGCTGGCTCGACCCGTAGCTAGATTTAAGCTGCGTTCTAACACTTGGCCTGCTTGTAAACATCTGTATAAATCTTGCCAATGAGCTATATCGTGCAGCGGCTCTAGCAGTAACTCTAATTGTCCCCCACAGGGTAAGCCAAACCGTGCCGCTTCATCTTGGCTTACTCCATAACGAATGAGCGCGGGGGCTTTTAACGCTTGCCATTCTCCCTGTTGGCAGCGTTGAAATAAATCTGCTTCAACACAGCCACCGGATACCGACCCTGCATGGCGGCCTGCTGCGGTTATTACTAATAAAGATCCAGCAGGGCGGGGTGCAGAACCCCAAGTTTTCAGTACAGTCACCAGCAAAGGATTTAAACCTTGCTGGTGATATTGTAAGGCTTGGCAGAGTACTTCCAAATCAGCACCCAAAAGCGTAGACATTAAGCTTTAGTTCCTAAAGGTAGCTCATAACGACGCTTGCCAGTGGCTGCGAATAAGGCATTCGCTACCGCAGGTGCTAAGGGCGGCACACCAGGTTCACCGACACCACTTGGGTCTTCTTGTGAAGGTAGAATATGCACTTCAACTACCGGCATCTGACCTATCCGCAGTGGGGTATAGTCATGGAAATTGGACTGTTCCACCTTGCCATCTTTTAGCGTGATCTTTTCACCTAAAGCAGCAGATAAAGCAAAGCCTACCCCACCCACCATTTGCGCTTGAATCACGCTCGGATTGACTGCAAGACCGCAGTCAACAGCGACTACGACTTTATCTACTGTAAAGCTGCCATCTTCCTTCACCGTCACTTCAGCCACTTCAGCCACATAGCTATTAAAAGACTCAACAACCGCAATACCACGTCCACGACCGTTCGGTAATTCGCTACCCCAGCCCGCTTTTTCAGCAGCTAGATTCAGTACAGCCAGATGACGGGGAGAGTCTTTTAAAAGGGCGCGCCGGAATTCGACCGGATCTTTCCCCGCTGCACTCGCCATTTCATCCATAAAGCATTCAGTGGCATAGGCCGTATGGGTATGGCCCACGGAACGCCACCATTGCACCGTGACGGGAATATCTTCGGGCGTATGTAGTTCAATTAATTTATTAGGAATCGCATAAGGCTCACCTGCACCTTCAACTGAGACTGGGTCGTAGCCATCGGTCATCATCATCGCCATTGGTGTACCAGCCATAATCGATTGACCCACTAAGCGCTGTTGCCAGACCGTGAGCTGATTATCCTTATCCAAACCGGCTTGGATGCTATGGAAAAACATCGGTCGATAATGCCCACGGCGCATATCGTCTTCACGTGTCCACACCATTTTAATCGGCACGGCTAACTTGCTGCCTTTAGCAATCATCGCCGCTTCCAGCACATAATCCGACATCGGATTGCCACGTCGCCCAAACGAACCGCCTGCATAGAGGCTATTAATTTTAACTTGCGCAGACTCAAGACCGAGCAGCTCGCTCACTTTGGTCTGATCTATGGTTTGCAGTTGTGCACCGTACCAAAGCTCGCAGCCTTTATCTGTGATTTGCACCACACAATTCATCGGCTCCATCGCAGCATGGGCTAAATAGGGAAAGCTATAATTGGCTTTGATTAGTTTGGCTGCACTGGTCAAAGCCTCTGCAGGATTACCGGTTTTAGTCGTTTCTTTACCAGCAGTTTCCGCCAATTTTTGGTAGCGTGCCAATTGATCAGCACTACTGACTTTATAGGCTTTGCTCTCATCCCAAGTGATTTTCAGTACATCGCGCCCTTGTTTCGCTGACCAAAAATCAGTGGCTAATACGGCAACCGCATTGGGCAAGCTTACTACCGCTTTAACGCCTTTAATGGCTTTGGCAGCGGCATCATCCACCGATTGAACTGTTGCACCGAACAAAGGAGCATGTGCGACGACTGCTGTGAGCATGTCGGGTAATTGGACATCTTGAGTAAACTGCGCCGTGCCATTCACTTTGCCCATAATATCGACGCGTTGTAGTTCAGGCTTACCGATATAAATGAACTGCTCTGGGGTTTTAAGCTTAAGTTGTTCGATACTGGGAACCGGCTGCTTTTGTGCAGCTTCGGTCAATTCACCAAATTTAGCGGTTTTGCCAGAAGGATGGCTCACCACACCCGCTTTCACGGTAATTTCATTAGCAGGGACACTCCACCAAGCCGCAGCAGCGCCAACTAGCATAACTTTCGCGGCTGCACCCGCTTGACGCATTTGTAGATAGGAGTTAGCCATACTTGTGCTGCCGCCAGTGCCTTGCATGCCACCAAAGGCCATATTGCCATAGCGTGAAGCATCTGCAGGTGAGTTTTCAGCACGAACTTGCGCCCAATCTGCATCCATTTCATCGGCGATCAAAGTTGCTAAACCCGTGTGGCTGCCTTGACCCATTTCCATATGTTTGACAATTACATGCACGGTGCTGTCAGGGTCAATACGAATAAAAGCATGCGGGTCAATTACCGCAGGCGCTACTTCAGGGCTACCCGCTTCGCCGGGGCCTGCTACTGGTTTCTCAGGAGTCGTTTTTGCCTGAGCGGCAGTCCAATACACGCCTAAAGTCAAACTGCCTGCTACCGCTGCAGCCACTTTGAAAAAATGACGACGGCTTAGATTAATAGTATCCATCTCATATCTCCTTAAGCGAGGCTAGCAGCGGCTTGTTTAATGGCTGTTTTAATACTTTGATAAGTCGCACAGCGGCAAATATTCCCTGACATGAAGCTATTAATCTCTTCATCGCTAGGCTTGGGCTTTTGGGTGAGTAGTGCAGTGGCAGACATGAGTTGACCCGACTGACAATAACCACATTGCGGGACATTATTCGCTAACCAAGCCGCTTGTAGCGCCTGAGTGACTTTGGAGTCCTTTGAAGCACCTTCGATAGTAGTAATCGATTTACCTTCGACACTGGATACAGGGGTAATACAAGCGCGTGTCGCTTGACCATCTATATGGACGGTACAAGCACCGCATTGTGCCATGCCACAGCCGAATTTAGTGCCAGTCAGATGCGCGTGATCACGCAAAGCCCACAGGAGCGGCATATCGGGAGCAAGATCTAGCTCTTGCTCTTGACCATTGATCATGAGTTTCATAAAACCTTCCTAGACTAACTGTCGTGGTAAATAGATAGACATATTAAGTGGATATAGCACATCAAAGCGCGAGTTAGGGGAATGACTTAGGTTTTATGGGGCTTAATAGTTTGCTGAGATAACTAGGCGGGAGAGTGAATTTGCTGCCTCTAAGCGCTGCGGGGCTTAGAGGCTCATTTGATGATTGCTTAAAGAAAGCTAGCTTAGATCTTCTAATTTATCGACATATTTAAAACCCGCCGCCTCTAAGCCAGGGCGCATGTTGTACATATCCAAACCTAAAACACCTGAAGCGAGTTTGGCGCGTTTTTCACCTTCAAACGACTCACGCTTTTGGGCAGCGGCTAGGGTTTTGCCAGCATTCAAACGCGGCACAACACATACGCCATCATCATCCGCCACGATCACATCACCGGGCATAATGTGTTGACCTGCGCATACAATCGGCACATTCACCGAACCAAGGGTGTTCTTCACGGTGCCTTTAATCGAAATGGCTTTCGACCATACCGGAAAGTTCATTTCGGTCAAATCACGCACATCGCGCACACCGGCATCAATAATCAAACCACGTACACCACGTGCTTGAGCAGAGGTGGCAAGCAGATCACCGAAATAACCATCCGTACAAGGAGTGGTTGTGCCCACCACTAAAATATCGCCGGGCTGACATAACTCAATCGCGACATGAATCATCCAATTATCGCCGGGTTGCGCAAGTACGGTTACCGCACTGCCCGCAATGCGTGCGCCGGAATAAATTGGGCGAATATTCGGGTTGAGATTGCCAATCCGACCTTGGGCTTCATGTACGGTCGCAGCGCCAAGTTTGGCGAGGCCGTCGATAGTGGCAGCGTCAGCACGGTCAATGTGTTTAACCGCAACGCCTTGAACGGTGTGAGTGATCATGTCTCCTCCTAATAGAACTCATTGTATGCTCGTAGTGTAGGTACTTTTTTGGCAGAAGGGCATGGATAAAATGGGGGTGTTTTTGTACTTTTCGCGTGTCTTTATAGGTCTGTCAATATCTTAAGCCCATTAAGCTAGCTGGTCTTTATTTCTAGGCACTAACTCTTAGTTAGAATGCTGAAATTTACCAAGCAGTGTTTGAGTAGAAAACTAAGGGTATTACTACTTAACCAGAGTCTTGGCATATTGTTCGCCTGTTATTAATTCTTCAGTACTAAGTACATATTCCGTATTGCCCACTAAGCGCTGAATAGCCAGCTCTACAAATGCACGTACTCGTGCGGGTTGGGAGCGGCGGCTGCCGTAATAGACAAAGTAACTGGCAATATCGGGCATGTACTGCACAAGTAAAGGTAATAGTTGGCCAGAGCGCAAGTAAGGTGCTGCCGTAGCACCTGATAATTGACCCATACATTGTCCTGCCAAAATAGCTTGTAGTTCGAGATTTTCGTCATTGCTATAGAAGGCGATGGGCAGTGGGTAGTTAATCACTGTTTGATCGACTTTAAAAAACCACGGCATCAATCCAGAGTTGCGAAATGCACTGCAACGGTGTTGAGTAAGCTCAGCTAAAGTATGAGGTACACCATAGCGTGAAAGATACTTAGGCGCAGCGCACAGAATGAGTTGTGAGGGAAATAAAGCACGTGCAATCACGCCTTCTTCAGCAGATGGCCCTAGACGAAAGCCCACATCTACACGATCTTCCACCCAATTGCCTACCGCATCTTCAAGTTGCACATCGGGTTGAATAGACGGATATTGCGTGCAGAACTCATCCAGCAAGCGCCACAAAATCGGGATAAACGTAGTGCGTGGCCCCACAATACGCAGTGGCCCTGACATTTCATTTTTACCTTCTTTAGTGTGAGCAATCGCACGCTCTAGGCTTAATAAGGCGGGTTGTGCCTCATTGACTAAACGCTGACCTTCATCGGTCAAGGACATCACCCGTGTGGTGCGATGAAATAAGCGTACATCCAAATGTTGTTCCAATTGCGCTAACGCTTGGCTTGCGGCTTGGGGGCTTAGGTTTAAGGCGAACGCCGCTTTGCGCAAACTACCTAATTCAGCGGTTTTGATGAAAATGGACAGCGCACGTAATTCATTAATAGCCATAAACTCAATTCAATTAGCAAGTAATTCATGATAATCCATCAAGCAATTGTTAGCTATTCAGTTGCTAATGCTTGTCTTACAGTAGCTTCATTCTAATTTCAGCCGAGAACTTATCATGCAAACCGTAACTTTAAATAATGGTATCACTATGCCCCTATTGGGTTTTGGGGTGTTTCAAATTCCTGATCCACAAGACTGTGCGCGTGCGGTCAGTGATGCGATTGAGGTGGGGTATCGTCTGATTGATACCGCTGCTAGTTATAAGAATGAAGAGGCCGTGGGGCAGGGTATTAGAAACAGTGGGATAGCACGCGCTGATTTATTTGTGACCAGCAAATTATGGGTGCAACACACGGGCTATGAGCGTACGCAACAAGCGATTGATGACTCATTACGTCGTTTGCAAATGGATTATTTGGATTTGTATCTGATTCATCAACCCTATAGCGATGTGCATGGTTCATGGCGGGCAATGGAAGAGGCTTATCGAGCGGGTAAATTGCGTGCCATTGGCGTGAGTAATTTTGAGCCAGATCGTCTAATGGATATGATTGTTTTTAATCAAATCAAACCAATGGTTAATCAAGTTGAGGTCAACCCCTTCCAGCAACAAATCGAGAGTGCTCAATTTATGCTGGAACAGGGTGTACAAACCGAGGCTTGGGCACCCTTTGCCGAAGGGCGCAATAATCTATTTCACCATGAAGTACTGCAAGCCATTGCCACTAAACATCATAAAACCATTGGGCAAGTAGTACTGCGTTGGGTGATTCAACGCGGCATTGTGGCTTTAGCAAAATCAGTCCGTAAAGAACGCATGGTCGAGAATATGGCAATTTTCGATTTTGAATTAGATGCCGATGATCAAGCACAAATTGCGGCATTGGATAGTAAAACCAGCAGTTTCTTTTCACATCGTGATCCGGCGATGGTGAAGTGGATGAGTGAGCGTAAATTGGATTTTTAAAGAGTTGGCTTAGTTAAGAAAAGGCAGCTGATTAACTAGGGTTTACTAGGAACGGCTAGGTGTTTCTACTAGACTGAGTGACCCCAACTCTTGGAAACTCAGATGATTAACGAGCGTGATCGTGCTTTTTTTCAACCCAAATGGCGACGTGTTGCTATTACCGGCTTCTGTGTATTGTGGGCTGTATTTGAATGGTATGGGCAAAACTCCTTCTGGGCGATGATTGCCACAGGTGCAGCGGTTTATTGCTACTGGGAGTATTTTTATAAATTTGATCAGGATAAGGGCGCTTAAACTTAAGCGCATCCTTGACTCTAGTTTAGAGCGCTGCGGAAACTACAATCTCCACCTGATACGCATCACCCGCTAAGGCAGTGACACCGACCGTCGCACGGGTGGGTGCATTGCCCGGGCTTACCCATGCTTCCCAAGCCTGATTCATCAAATCAAACTGGCTCATATCCGTCAGATAAATGGTTGCGGTTAAGAGCTTAGATTTATCTGTGCCTGCCTCCGCCAAGAGCTGATCAATTTGGCTCAGAATAACCCGAGTTTGGTGATCGACCGAGCCACGACTATCGGTTTCATCGACTTGCCCAGCTAGATAAACGGTTTGATTGTGGATAACGATTTGGCTCATACGTTTGCCACTGTGGAGACGTTGGATCATGGGGATTCCTCTGGTGGTGAAAATGAAAATCCCGCCTTTTGCTAACAAAAGAGCGGGAAATGGAGGAGTTTAGTCTACTCGAAAAGTTGATACGTCAGCGACTCTTGCGCATTTTATTTTGGCGCTGTTGGTCGATAACTACTGCAAGAACGATAATGCCGCCTTTGATAATGTCTTGATAATATGCGTCGATTTTTAGGAAGGTGAAACCGGATAAGACTACGCCTAAGATCAAAGCACCGATGACTGTACCTAAGATTTTGCCGCGCCCACCAGAGAGTGAAACCCCGCCGATAACGGCTGCAGCAATCGCATCCAATTCGTACATCATACCAATGCCAGATTGAGCGGTTTTGATGCGCGCAATTGCCACCATTGCGGCTAAACCTGCTAATAACCCTGCGATCATATAAACCTTGATTAAATGGCTTTCGATATTGATCCCAGACACGCGCGCTGCTTGTGGATTTGCGCCGATTGCATAAGTGAATTTACCGAAGCGGGTGTAGCGCATCACGATATGGAAGAACACCGCGACCGCTAAGAAAATCACTACAGGCATCCAGCGGTCTAGGCCATTGCCAATCATGGCAAAGCTTTCGGTGAAGCCTGAAACCGGAGAAGCATCAGTGTACCAACGCGCTATACCACGTGCGGACACCATCATTCCTAATGTTGCAATAAAGGGTGGAATTTTGGTTTTAGTGATCAACCAGCCATTCACAAAACCTGCAGCGGCACCAATCGTTAAACCGACGGCTAAAGGTACAATAAACGGTAAGTCAGTGAGAGCAGGGTGAATCAATTTCGGCCAGTCGCTGGATTGAGCAAAGGTTGCGGCAATCATTGCTGACATGGCGACCACCGAGCCGGAGGATAAATCAATCCCACCGGTAATAATCACTTGGGTGACACCCACGGCAATAATGCCAATAACAGAGACTTGTAAAATAATGATCTGTAAGCGGCTGGGGTTGGCTAAGAAGCTTTGCCCAACGAAGATCCAGCCTAAAATTTCAAACAGGGCGGCAATGCCGATTAAGACCAGAAAAATACTAAATTCTTGCGGTAAACGCCGTTTCGCTTTAGTGGCGGGTGGCGTACTTGGGGATAACTCCCCTTCGGATAAAACAGCTGCCATGATGGCTCCTCCTTAAAACAACTAGCGACTAATTGGCGGCTAAATCCATAATTTTGACTTGATCAGCTTCATTGCGATGCAAAATCCCCGTAATGCGGCCTTCGTGCATGACTACAATCCGATCACTCATGCCTAAGACTTCCGGCATCTCGGAGGAGACCATAATAACGGCCACACCTCGATGCGCGAGTTGTGTAACTAAGCGGTGAATTTCTGCCTTAGCGCCCACATCAATGCCACGAGTGGGTTCATCCATAATCAAGATTTTTGGATCGGTGAGTAACCAGCGCCCAATCAGCACTTTCTGTTGATTACCGCCGGAGAGATTTTCAATGATTTCAAACATGCTGGGCGTTTTGACGCGCATTTTGGCGCAGATGTCATTACTCTGCTGATCCAAAGTTTTTTGCTCGACAAAACCGCGCTTCACATAGCGCTCATGCAATACCGCGGGTTGGATATTTTCTTGAATTGACAAGGGTAAGAAACAGCCGGTTTCTTTGCGATCTTCGGTGAGCAAAGCCATCCCATTGCGAATCGCATCTTGCGGGCTTTTAATATTAACGCGCTGGCCTTTAATCTCAATATGCCCACTATCAGGTGGTTTGACACCAAAGATAGTTTCTACTACATGCGAACGCCCCGAACCCACTAAGCCAGCGAAGCCTAAGATTTCTCCAGCCCGTACCTCAAAAGAAATATTCTGGAAGTCTTTACCACGGCAGAGATTATGTGCTGAGAGTACCACTTCGCCGATTTCCACTTCCTCTTTAGGAAACATTTGCGAGATTTCGCGCCCCACCATCATGCGAATAATGTCATCACGGGTTACATCACTGGATAAATGTGTGCCGATATATTTGCCATCACGGAATACTGAGAATTCATCCGCAATCTCAAATAACTCGTTCATTTTATGCGTGATATATACAATTCCAATGCCTTGGGCGCGCAGGTCACGAATAATGGAAAATAAATGCGCGACATCTTTTTCGGTAATTGCTGAAGTCGGTTCATCCATAATCAGCACATCCGAATTAAACGAGACTGCTTTGGCAATTTCGACTAATTGGCGATTCCCCACGGTCAGTTCACTGATTTCAGCACGCGGATCGAGATTGATATTCAGACGCTTAAATAAATCTTGCGTCATTTGCAGCATCTTATTGTGATCAATCAAACCCAGCGAGTTTTTGGGTTCGCGGCGAATCCAGATGTTTTCTGCGACTGTCATGGAGTTCATCAGTAATAATTCTTGATGAATCATCGCAATACCCGCTTCTTGGGCAGATAAGGGCGTGGGTAGTTTAACGACTTGATCGCGTAGTTTGACTGTGCCTGAATCGGGTTGATAGATCCCAGCAATAATCTTCATTAAAGTGGATTTGCCCGCACCATTTTCGCCCATGAGTGCATGGACAGTACCGGGGCGAATTTTCAGTTGCACATTATCTAAAGCGACAACACCAGGGAATTCTTTGCGGACATTTTCGACTTCAAGTACGTACTGATAATTACGTGCCTTGGCAACAGGCTCGGTAGAGACATTGGGGTTAGACATGGTGCACTGCTCCTCCTGTGGTTGGCACGTCTAAAAGGTAAGCCAAGTTGACTTACCTTCGGGGAAGGCGGTCTTACTTCGGCATGTACTTGTCCAAGTTTGCAGGCGTTACTAACTCAAAAGGAATCCATACCTTTTGATCCACAGCCTCACCTTTAGCCAATTTCACCGCAGCTTCTAAAGCACCTTTACCTTGACCAGCAGCACTTTGGAACACAGACACATCCAGATCACCCGCTTTCATGGCGGCTAAAGCATCAGCAGTTGCATCAATACCGGCGACAATGACTTTATCCATCGGGCGACCTGCTGCTTTGAGGGCTTGAATCGCACCTAAAGCCATTTCGTCATTGTTAGAAACCACGGCATCAAACTCAGTACCGGCAGATAGCCAGTTGGTCATTAAGTCATTGCCTTTAGTGCGTGACCATTCAGCGGTTTGCTTTTCAACAATCTTAATATCTTTGCAACCGTCTTTAGCAATCACCTCTTCGATGTCTTTCGTGCGTTGTACAGCGGCTTGATTAGACAATTCACCCATCATCACCACAATCTTGCCTTTGCCGCCCATCAGCTTGCAGACTTCCTGCATCTGTAAAGTGCCAGAAACGGCTTCATCAGAGGCTACGAAAGCTTGGTTATCAGGAAGCTTGTCAACATTGACTGGCTGGCGATTCACATAGATTAGAGGGATTTTGGCTTTTTCAGCGGCCTCACTCATGCCCACAGTGGCATCAGTGTCTACCGGATTCACAATGATGGCTTTTACGCCGGAGGCAACGAAGTTTTGGATTTGATTAAGCTGAGTACCTACTTCATTTTTAGCATCTTCGATTTGTACTTCTACGCCTTGCTCTTTGGCGCTGGCTTCAATGCTATTACGTAAAGTGGTCAGGAAGTTATCATCAAATAGCGCCATTGAAACGCCGATTTTTACAGGGTCAGCGGCGAATGCAGTGCTAGATAAAACGGCTGACAGCATAACGGTCAAAGCTAATTTCTTCATGGGTTCTCCTCCGGTTTGTAACTCAAGTGTAGTGCTATACACCAAAAGTGTTGAGAGAGAGTGAAGTGTGGTGTTTACAGCAAGAACTCTCCCCCATACTCCAGCTTAAACTTCCAGAACCTTTCAAAAGAAAAATTCTAATTTTTTAAGTTTCGGAATATTTATTCCATACTGCCCATGCAAAGCATGCTTGTCAATACTTCAAGTCACCTCATTTAAAATATTTAGCTAGCAAATTTTGATAGAAATAACATCAAATTAACTCGAGTGCTTCGCCTTAGCCAAGGACTGTAGCTTAATGTTAAATGAGCTTAACTAATGGTGATAAACACTAATAAGTGTTGTGATTATTTGCAGATAAATGTTAGAAGCATGTCCTAGCTATACTTTGGGCTTTTTACTGTAATTTCAGCTAATTTTTGTCATTACTTGGTACAACAATTGACTGAAATGAGCCTAGTTTATCCCTAGTGACATTAACGAATGGCTTGAGTTTTAGAGGATTTTTGCCTTAGCTTTTTATTTTATAGGCTAGCAAATTTGCTGTAAAACTAGCGAAAAAAGCGATAAAACTATCATATTTTTTTATTGAGTTTTTATGCCATACTTTTTTGATAGGATTGTGTCATTTTCCTAAGATTTGGAATAAATATTTCATTGACATAAAAATATAGAAAACATATTCTGATTTCAGATGCACCGCAAGCAAGGTCTTGTAGTGCTTAATCTGAGGCGACCGCTCTAAATCTGGAGGAGAATTATGAGAAAGTTGTTGAAATCTATGGCATTAGTACTGGCTGTTGCATCCCCTATAGCAATGGCTGCGGACGATACCATTATTGTCGTGTCACACGGTCAAGCGAATGACCCATTCTGGACAGTAGTGAAGAATGGAGTGGAAGCTGGCGGCAAAGATATGGGGATGAAAGTCGATTATCGCGCCCCTGAAACCTTTGATATGGTCGCTATGTCGGCGTTGATTGACGCGGCTGTGAATCAAGAGCCTGCGGGTTTAATTGTGTCCATTCCTGATGCCAAAGCCTTAGGCCCTGCGATTGAAAAAGCAGTCAAAGCAGGCATTCCGGTGATTTCGATGAACTCAGGTGTGGATGCTTCCGCTAAACTAGGAGCTTTATTGCATGTGGGGCAGGAAGAAATTTCCGCAGGTACTAAAGCGGGTGAAAAGCTCAAAGAAATGGGCGGCAAAAAAGGCTTATGCGTCAATCAAGAGGTCGGCAATGTCGCCTTGGATCAACGCTGTGAAGGCTTTAAAGCAGGTTTTGGTGCAGTGGAAGTCTTACCGACAAGCAATGACCCTGCCGATGTGAAAGCTAAAGTACGTGCCGCGCTAGAAAAAGATCCTGCGGTCGACACCATCCTCGCTTTAGGGGCTAGTACGGCCGGTGAGCCGACTTTAGCGGCGGTGGAAGAAGTCGGTAAAACCGGCAAAATCCATGTTGGGACTTTTGATATGTCCGCCAATTTCTTAAAAGCGGTGGCGGATGGTAAAGCAGCGTTCTGCATTGACCAGCAGCAATATCTACAAGGTTATCTGCCGGTGGTCTTTCTCGCTAATTATAAAAAATATGGCTTAATGCCTGGTGGCAATGTGGCATCGGGTCCGAATTTGATTACCAAGGAAAAAGCCGCGCAAGTAGTTGAATTGTCAGCTAAAGGTATTCGCTAAGTCTAGCGCTTGCTGTAACTCTCTTAAACACGTCACTCTGTTTACTTGCGTGAGCAGGGTGCTGCGAGGTCAGACCCCATGAGTACATCCCCAGCTTCTTCGCCGCCTACGACAGCGCCTGATGAACGCATTGCCAAAGTCAGCTTACTTAAATCTTTGCTCCAGCGTCCGGAGGTGGGGGCGATTGTTGGTTTGATTGCGATTGTGCTGTTTTTTGCGATTTATGCCGATTCGCGCATGTTTTCCTTAGCCGGCCTAATGAACTTTATGCAGCCGGCGGCTCAGCTCGGTATTTTAGCGGTGGCTGCCGCCCTATTAATGGTGGGTGGCGAATTTGATTTATCCATCGGCTCGATGATTGCCTTTGCGGGGATTGCGCTGGGCATTCCGCTGGTATTATGGGGTTGGCCTTTGGGTGTCAGTATCTTATTTGCTTTTGCGGTGTCGATTGTATTTGGTGCTATGAATGGCTTTATTGTGCTGCGCTCCGGTTTGCCGTCTTTCATTGTTACTTTAGCCTTCTTATTTATCTTGCGCGGTTTAACTTTAGTGGGTTTGAAAGTCGCGACGGGGACTACGCAATTACGGGGTATCCCAGAAGCAGCCGGTGATAGTTGGTTGATGCAAGTGTTTTCCGGTAATGCTTTTGAAGGTTTGTTCTCGTGGCTAGCGAAAATGGGCTGGATTGAAACCTTCCAAAATGGCACGCCTAAAGTGCAAGGCATTCCAGTGGAAATTATTTGGTTCGTACTCTTGGCGTTGGCGGCTTCGTGGCTTTTGAATAAAACCCGTTTTGGTAACTGGATTTTTGCTGCTGGTGGTGATCCGAATGCGGCGCGCAATGTCGGTGTTCCAGTGGCACGGGTCAAAATTATTCTGTTTATTTTTACTGCAATGGCAGCCACTTTAGTAGCTACGATTACTGTCTTGCAATTTGGTACGGCGGATGCAAGTCGCGGTTTATTAAAAGAATTTCATGCGATTATTGCCGCAGTGATTGGTGGCTGCTTACTCACAGGCGGCTATGGCTCGGCGATTGGTGCACTGATTGGAGCAGTGATTTTTGGCATGGTACAGATCGGCATTACCTACACCAATATTAACCAAGACTGGTTCCAAGTCTTTATGGGCGCAATCTTGTTAATCGCCGTACTACTCAATAATTGGGTACGCCGCAAAGCCATGTCATCACGCTAAGGAGTGCAGCATGAGTAGCAATCAAGCAATTTTAGAAATGGTCGACATCGAAAAGCACTTCGGCGCAGTGATTGCACTAGCGGGCGTGTCGATAGCGGTCTATCCGGGCGAATGTCACTGCTTATTAGGCGACAATGGTGCGGGCAAATCCACCTTCATTAAAACTATGTCCGGCGTGCATAAACCCACCAAAGGTAAAATGCTAGTTGGCGGCAAAGAAGTGGTGTTCCAAAGCCCGCGCGATGCAATGGAAGCCGGTATTGCCACGGTGTATCAAGACTTGGCCATGATCCCGTTAATGTCAGTGACCCGCAATTTTTGGATGGGGCGCGAGCCGACCGTGGGTGTCTGGCCGTTTAAAAGTCTCGATTTCAAAATGGCCAATGAAGTCACTATGACTGAAATGGCCAAAATGGGCATTAATTTACGCGAGCCGAATCAAGCGGTTGGGACACTCTCTGGTGGTGAGCGTCAAACCGTGGCGATTGCGCGTGCGGTGTACTTCGGGGCTAAAGTGTTGATTCTCGATGAACCCACTTCTGCTTTGGGCGTGCGCCAAACCTCGAATGTGTTAGCCACCATCGACAAAGTGCGTAAATCCGGTATCGGTGTGGTCTTCATCACCCACAATGTCCGGCACGCCTTAGCAGTGGGTGATCGTTTCACCGTCTTGAATCGTGGACGTACTTTAGGTACGGCCTTAAAGGGCGAAATTCAAGCCGATGAATTACAAGACTTAATGGCAGGCGGGCGTGAGCTAGCGGATTTATCTGCTTCACTGGGAGGAACGATTTAACATGAGTCAATTTCAACTAGCCGCCTGTGCGGAAATGCTGTGGCGCGATCAACCGATGGAGTGGCGGGTCAAGCGCTTAA